>JAWLBY010000001.1:0-381485 GCA_041687455.1 Lysobacteraceae bacterium
GATCGACAAGTTCGCAGCGATCGACAAGTTCGCAGCGATCGACAAGTTCGCAGCGATCGACAAGTTCGCAGCGATCGACAAGTTCGCAGCGATCGACAAAAAGAAACGGGAGCCCTGGGCTCCCGTTTCTTTTCTCGCGCGACCGCGCGAGCGGCCCGGCCGCTGTCGCTCGCGCGGCAGGACTCAGCCTGCGGCGCGCCGCGCGATCGCCTGCGCGAACGACATCGTCGTTCCGTCGCCACCGAGGTCCGGGGTCAGCGAGTCGCGCTCTTCCATCGTCTGCACGATCGCCCGCTTGAGTCGGCGCGATTCGTCCTCACGGCCCATGTGGCTCAGCATCTGTGCGGCCGCCAGCAACAATGCGCACGGGTTGGCGATGCCGCGGCCGGCGATGTCCGGCGCCGAGCCGTGCACTGCTTCGAAGATCGCTGCCTCGGTGCCGATGTTCGCGCCCGGCGCAAGGCCCAGGCCGCCGACCAGTCCGGCACACAGGTCGGACAGGATGTCGCCGAACAGGTTGGTCGTCACGATCACGTCGAACTGCTCCGGCCGCATCACGAGCTGCATGCAGGTGTTGTCGACGATCATCTCGTTGGTTTCGATCTCCGGGTACTCGGACGCGACCAGCCGGGCGGTCTTCAGGAACAGTCCCGACGTCGTCTTCAGGATATTCGCCTTGTGCACGACGGTGACCTTGCGGCGACCCATCTTGCGCGCCATGTCGAACGCGTAGCGGACAATCCGCTCGGAACCGCGGCGGGTCACCTTCTGGGTCAGCGTCGCGACCTCGCCGTCCGGCGACAACTGCATGCCCTCGCCGATGTAGGCGCCTTCGGTGTTCTCGCGCACCGTGATGATGTCGATGCCGGAATAGCGCGCCCGGGTGTTCGGGAACGAGATCGCCGGTCGCACGTTGGCGTACAGGTCGAAACGCTTGCGAAGCTCGACATTGATCGACGTGAAGCCCTCGCCGACCGGCGTCGTCAGCGGGCTCTTCAGCGCGATGCGGTGCTTGTGGATGGCATCGATGGTCGCCGCCGGCAGCAGCTCGCCGTGCTTGTCCATCGCGCTCATGCCGGCATCGACGAACTGGTACTGCAGGCCGAGCTGCATCGCGTCGAGCACGTGCAGGGTTGCATCCATGATTTCCGGGCCGATACCGTCGCCGCGGATCACCGCAATCGTCTGGGTCATATCCATCGCTCTGGGTCACTGTCGGTCGCGGCGGCTGTCTGCGCCGGACCGAGGGGGGAAGGGAGTGAACCGCCAATTATCGCCGACGGTCGAGGTCGGGTACAGTTGCGCCATGTCAAGAACACTGCATCGGATGACCGCCCTCGCCTGCTGCGCCGCACTGGCCGTGGCCGGCGCCGCGGTCGCCGAACCGACCTCGCCGGCGCCGGAGATCGAACTGCGCTCGCTCGGGCTGCCGCTGCCGCTGCCGGCAGCCGCGGTCCGGGTCCGTGGCACGGCACTGGACGGCTGTCCGCCGCGGCTGTCGGCGACCGAGCGCAACGGCAGCGAGATCGTGCTGCGCAGCGTCGATGGCGGCGCGCCATGCCTCGACCAGCCTCAGCCGTTCTCGCTGCAGAGCGCACCGCTGATCGCGCCGCCGGGCATTTACCGACTGCGCTGGGAACAGCAGGCGACTCCGTTGGCTGCCGCCCACCTGGCGGCATTCCAGCTCGTCGAATTCGGCCGGCCGCAGTCGAAGATCGTGCCCGAGGCCGGCTTCTGGTGGGGCGAGCTGGGCGGCGAGTTCGCCGACGTCGGGCCCGGATTCGGCGTACAGGTCGAGCTGCAGGACGACACCGTCGCGCTGGTCGTGTCCGGTTATGACGAGGCCGGCGAGCCGCAGTGGCTGTTCGGCGCCGGCCCGCTGACCGGCCGGGTCAGCAGCGTGCCGTTGATGCGCCTGCATGGCGGGCGCGGGCCGCACGAGCCGTTCCGTGCGCCCGACACGGCGGCCGAGGCCGGCCGGGTGCAGATCGAGTGGCTCGGCTCGGCACGCGCGGTGTTCTGGTTCGAGCGGCCGACGCTTGATGGCCGCCATATCGAATTGCAGCCGGTCTCGATGGTCCGGTTCGGTTTTGCCGCCGGGGCCGGGCCGCAGTGGCGCGGGCGCTGGCTGCTCGCTGCGGTCGATCCAGCCGGCGACGACGCAATCGGCGCGCGGCCGCTGGATTTCACCCACTTCGAGCCGACCGGCGACGGCTTCGCACTGGCAACCGACAGCGGCGAGCGGATCGATTGCCGGCTCGATCCGCAACGCGGCACCAGCCCGCCGACGCAGTGCCGGCTCGACGCCTTCGGCCTGCCACCGATCGAGTTCGACGACATCGGCCTGAAGCGCCTGCAAGGCCGCACCGCCGATGCCGCGTCACAGCCGGCCGTGCTGATCCGGATCGAGCAATAGCCGCCGCGCTGCCGTTCCCCGAGGCTGCGCGATGTCAGCCAGCGGCTGCCTCGGCCGACTGCTCCAACCGGTCGAGGAAGTCGACCGCCCGGCGCAGATGCGGGATCACGATGCTGCCGCCGACCACCAGGCCGACGCTGAAGGTCTCGAAGAACTCGTCGCGCTGCACGCCGGCGTCCTTGCACTGCGCGACGTGGTAGCTGATGCAGTCGTCGCAACGCAGCACCAGCGAGGCGACCAGCCCGAGCAGTTCCTTGGTCTTGACGTCGAGCGCGCCGGCCTTGTAGGTCTGCGTGTCGAGCGCGAAGAAGCGCCGCACGACCTGGTTGTCCTCGGCGAGGATCCGCTCGTTCATGCGTTGCCGGAACTCGGTGAAGGCGCGCACCCGGTCCTCGGCGGATACCTCGCCCGCCGCCTCGTCGGTTGCCTGGCTCATCGGCCGGCTCCGGACAGCAACGGCTGCAGCTCACCGGCCCGGTCCATCGCGACCATGTCGTCGTAACCGCCGATGTGGATCTCGCCGACGAAGATCTGCGGCACGCTGGTGCGCCGCGCCCGGCTCAGCATTTCCTGCCGGCGGGCCGGATCCATGTCGATCCTGACTTCGGTGTAGCCGATGCCCTTGTTGGTCAGGTAGTTCTTGGCCGCCACGCAATACGGGCACATGGCTGTGGAATAGATCAGCACATCGGACACATCGATCTCCTGCAGGAAACGGGTCGCCGGGAACGCATGCCGCTGCCGCGGCACCGTCCGGTCGCAACGATACGGGAACCTGCGCCGGCCCGCTCCAGTCTGAAGCCGGCGCCGTACGGAAAATTTACGGCGAGTTAACCCGGCCGCCGACTCGCCGGGCGAAGATGAACATTCCCAGTGCGAGATCGCCATGCCCATGCTCCGCCCCGCCCTGCTGTCTGCCGCGATCGCGATCGGTTGCCTCGCCGGGATAGCCGGCGCGCAGTCGATCGACAACCGGCTGCCGGAAATCGGCTCGTCGGCCGCCGAACTGATCTCACCGGCCGACGAGCAGCGCTATGCGCGACAGATGCTCGGCGAGATGCGGCGGCTCGGCTGGCTGATCGACGATCCGCTGGTCGATGCCTACCTGCGCGACCTCGGCCATCGGCTGGCCGCGAACAGTGCGCTGCCGGGCCAGCCGTTCACGTTCTTCCTGCTGCGTTCGCGGCAGATCAATGCCTTCGCGACGCTCGGCGGACATGTCGCGGTCAACGCCGGCCTGCTGCTGACCGCCGAGCGGGAGGACGAACTGGCCGCGGTGGTCGCGCATGAGATCACCCACGTGACCCAGCGGCATATCGCCCGCGGCGTCGAGAGTGCCCGGAAGGAAGCGCTACCGATCGCGCTCATGACGCTGCTCGCGGTGCTCGCTGCCGACCAGGCCGGTGGCGACGGCGATGCGGCGCAGGCGGCGATCAGCAGCGGCATCGCGCTGATGCAGCAGTTGCAGATCAACTACACCCGCGCCAACGAGCACGAGGCGGACCGGATCGGCATCCAGATCCTGGCTCGCAGCGGCTACGATCCGGGCGCGATGGCGGATTTCTTCGGTCGCATGCTGCGCGCCGGCCGCGCCGCCGGATCCGGAGCGGTCGACGTGCCGGAACTGCTGCGCACCCACCCGGTCACGACCACCCGGATCAGCGAAGCCAAGGACCGAGCCGCCCAGGTGACGACATCGTCGATGCCGGTCGCACCGTCCACGCAGCCGTTGAACCCGACGCTGCCCGGAGTGATCTACGCCGGGCTGCAGCAGGACGCGCCGACCGGCCCGCGCAGTTTCGCGTTCGCCCGCGAACGGCTGCGCGTGCTGAGCGCCGACAGTCCGGCGCAGGCAGTCAACGAATACCGCCGCCGACTCGAGGCCGGCGCGACCCTGACCGATGCCGAGCACTACGGCCATGCGCTGGCACGAATGCAGCACGGCGACCCCGGCGCCGCCCGCGACACCCTGCAGGCACTGCGGGCCGATCATGCCGATTTCTTCTGGATCGACCTGGCGCTGGCCGAGGCCCATCATCGCGCCGGCGACGCCGTCGAAGCCGATCGGCTGTTCGCCCGGCTGATCGATGTGCAGCCCGGCAATCGGGCGATCGCGCTGACCTACGCGCGCTGCCTGGCCGAGCGCGGCGGACCCGAGCACGGCCGGCGGGCCCAGGACGTGCTGCGCCCGCTGCTGGCCGGCGGGCTGTCCGACCCGGCCCTGCAACAGGCCTTCGCCCGCGCGTCGGAACAGGCCGGCGACCTGGTCCGGGCCGGCGAAGCCTATGCCGAGGCCGCCTTCCTGAGCGGCCGCGCCGAGGATGCGCTGAACCAGTTGCAGCGCCTCAAGACCGAGCAGGCACTCGACTACGTGCAGCGTTCGCGGATCGACGCCCGGATCGCCGCGATGACGCCGATCGTGCTCGAGCTGCGCGCCGAGGGCATCCGGCCGGGCAAGCCGCAGCGGCGGGCCGGGCTGGCGCCGGCGCCGTGACCTCGCCGCCGCCGTCACATCGCTGTCACGAAACTGTTATCTACTTGGCGGGAGCCCGCTGCCCGGCCTGATCGCGTGAACCGAACGATCCTGATCGTCGACGACGAACCCGCCATCCGCGACATGGTCGCCTACGCGCTGCGACGCGCCGATTTCGATCCGGTCGGAGCCGGCGACGCGCGCGAGGCACAACAGGCTATCGCCGAGCGGATGCCGGACCTGATCCTGCTCGACTGGATGCTGCCCGGCACCAGTGGCCTCGAACTGGCGCGGCGCTGGCGCCGCGACCCGGCCACCCGCGAGATTCCGATCATCATGCTGACCGCCCGCGGCGAGGAGAACGACCGCGTCGGCGGCCTCGAAGCAGGCGTCGACGACTACGTCGTCAAGCCGTTCTCGGCCCGCGAACTGCTGGCACGGATCCGCGCCGTGATGCGCCGTAGTCGCGGCGACGAGGCCGACGGCAGCGTCTGCGTCGGCCGGCTGCGGATCGACGGCGCCGCGCACCGGGTGTTCGCCGGCGACGAACCGGTGGCGGTCGGACCGACCGAGTACCGGCTGCTGCATTTCTTCATGACCCATCCGGAGCGGGTCTACAGCCGTGCGCAGTTGCTCGACCATGTCTGGGGCGGCAGCGTCTACGTCGAGGAACGAACCGTCGACGTGCATATCCGCCGGCTGCGCAAGACACTCGAGCCGCATGCGCTCGACACGATGGTGCAGACGGTTCGCGGCAGCGGCTACCGGTTCTCGCAGGCCGACTGACCGGATGCGCGCCGGCACGTCACGAAGACCGGGCCCGATCGGCCCATGATCGGCCGATGATTCGCGCCCCGAGCCACGCATGGTGGCACACGCTGAGCCGGCTGGCGGCCTGGCTGGCGGTCTGCACGCTGGCCGGTGCCGCGCTCGGCAGCGCGCCCGGCGGACTGACGTTCGGGCTCGCCGCCGCGCTCGGCCGACAGTACCTGCGTCTGCACCGGCTGCTGGCCGATCTCGGTGGACGGCGCCGGCTGCCGGCACCGGATGGCTGGGATCTGCTGGCCGAGATCCGGATGCAGTTGTACCGCCGCCAGCGCGAGGCGCGGCGCCGACGCCAGCGGTTGCAGGCCCTGCTGACCGCGTTCCGGACCGCCGCCGAAGCAATGCCGGACGGCATCCTGGTGCTGTCGCGCCGCGAGCTGCAGATCGAATGGTTCAACCGCGCGGCTGCCGGCCTGCTCGGCCTGCAGAAGCGCGACATCGGCACCCGCTTCCGCAACCTGCTGCGCGCGCCGCGGGTTGCCGACTGGCTCGCCGCCGGCGCGGCCGAACCGCTGTTCGATCTGCCGGCGCCGAACGATCCTGCGCGACGGCTGCAACTGCGGCTGATCGACTACACCGCGCAGCAGCAACTGCTGATCGTCCGCGACATCAGCAAGCTGCTGCAGTTGGAGCAGGTGCGCCGCGATTTCGTCGCCAACGTCTCGCACGAACTGCGTACCCCGCTGACCGTGATCCACGGTTACCTCGACATGATCGATCCGTCCGAGCATCAGGAACTGGCGCCGCTGATCGTCGAGATGCAGCGGCAGTCCGGCCGGATGACGCAACTGGTCGAGGATCTGCTGACCTTGTCGCGGCTCGATGCCGCCGACCACCTCGAACTCGAGCCGGTGCCGATGGCGCCGCTGCTGGCCAGCCTGCTGGCCGAGGCGAACGCGCTGAGCGGCGGACGCCACCGGATCGCGCTGGTCGATTCGGCCGCCGTCGACCTGCTCGGTTCGGCGCGCGAGCTGCACAGCGCGTTCTCGAATCTGGTCGCCAACGCGGTCCGCTACACGCCGGCCGACGGCGAAATCCGGATCGAGTTTGCCGCGAACGACGACGGCGGCGCCCGGCTGGCGGTCGTCGACAGCGGCCCGGGCATCCCGGCCCAGCACCTGCCGCGACTGACCGAGCGCTTCTATCGCGTCTCGGCCAGCCGCGCCCGCGACCGTGGCGGCACCGGCCTCGGCCTCGCGATCGTCAAGCACGTGATGCAGTTGCACCATGGCCGGCTGGAGATCGCCAGCGAAATCGGCGTCGGCAGCCGCTTCGCCTGCGTGTTCGACCGCGACCAGGTGCTGCCGCGAGCGGGCGAGCCGGTCCGCTCGTGATCACGCGGCCCGCTGCCGAATCGTTCGGTCCGGCGCCAGCCGCTTCAGGGCCGGTTTCCTTCCCTGCCCACCGCCCCCGATAATCGCCGGGCCATGCCCAGACTCCGCGACCTCCGCGATCCCGCGCTGTACATCAACCGCGAGCTGTCCCAGCTCGAGTTCAATTTCCGCGTGCTGTCACAGGCGGCCGACACCTCGATCCCGCTGCTGGAACGGCTGCGCTACCTGTGCATCTCGTGCACGAACCTGGACGAGTTCTTCGAGATCCGCGTCGCGACCGTTCGCACGGCGCTCGAGTTCGGCGCGCCGCTGCCGGCCGATGGGCTGACCCCGGCCGCGGCATTGAAGGCGATCCACCAGGCGGCCGGCCGTCTGGTCGAGGCGCAATACCGGTTCTGGAACGAAACGCTGCGGCCGCAACTGGCTGCGGCCGGCCTGCGGATCCTGCCGCGCGAAGGCTGGAACGTGAAGCAGCGGCGCTGGCTGCACCGCTATTTCACCGACGAGATCCTGCCGGTGTTGTCACCGCTCGGACTCGATCCGGCGCATCCGTTTCCGCGCATCCTCAACAAGAGCCTGAACGTGGTCGTCGTGCTGGAAGGCCGCAACGCGTTCGGCCGCGAAGGCGGCATGGCGATCGTCCGCGCGCCGCGTTCGCTGCCACGGATTACCCGGATCCCGCCCGAAGTGTCCGGCGGCGAGCACGATTTCGTGCTGCTGTCGGCGGTGCTCGGTGCCTTCGTCGACGAGCTGTTTCCGGGCATGAAGGTCAAGGGCGCCTACCAGTTCCGCGTCACTCGCAACTCGGAACTGTTCGTCGACGAGGAGGAAGTCGAAAACCTCGCCCATGCACTGACCGACGAGCTGGCCGCGCGCGGTTTCCGGCGCGCGGTGCGGCTCGAGATCGCCGAGAACTGCCCGGACGAGATCGTCGCGTTCCTGCTGCAGAACTTCGAATTGCCGAATGGCGCGGCGTATCGGATCAACGGACCGGTCAACCTCAACCGGGTGACCGCGGTCTACGATCTGGTCGATCGGCCGGAGCTGAAGTTTCCGCCGTTCACGCCGCGACCGCCGCGGCTCGAGCCCGATTCGATGTTCGACAGCATCCGGCAACGCGACCAGTTGCTGCATCATCCGTTCGACAGTTTCCAGACCATCGTCGACCTGCTGAAGACGGCCGCCATCGACCCGGACGTGCTGGCGATCAAGCAGACGCTGTACCGTGCCGGCGCCAACTCGCCGCTGGTCGAGCACCTGATCACCGCTGCACGCAACGGCAAGGATGTCACGGTGGTCGTCGAGCTGCGCGCGCGCTTCGACGAGGAGGCCAACATCCGGCTCGCCGACCGGCTGCAGGAAGCCGGTGTACAGGTCGTCTACGGCGTGGTCGGATTCAAGACCCACGCCAAGATGCTGCTGATCGTCCGGCGCGAGGGCAAGACGCTGCGGCGCTACGTGCACCTTGCAACCGGCAACTACCACGCAGGCACCGCGCGCACCTACACCGACATCGGGCTGATCACCGCCCATCCGGAGTTCGGCGAAGACGTGCACCATTTGTTCCAGCAGTTGTCGGGCCTGACCAGCACGACGCGGCTCAAGCATCTGCTGCAGTCGCCGTTCACGCTGCATCGCAGCCTGCTGCGCAAGATCGAGCGCGAGGCCGCGCATGCCCGCGCCGGCCGTCCAGCGCGGATCCAGGCCAAGATGAACGCGTTGAACGAAGCGCGTGTGATCCGCGCGTTGTACGAGGCGTCGCGGGCTGGCGTGCAGGTCGACCTGGTCGTGCGCGGTGCCTGCAGCCTGCGTCCCGGCGTGCCGGGCGTCTCGGACAACATCCGCGTGCGCTCGGTGGTCGGTCGTTTCCTCGAACACAGCCGCGTGTACTGGTTCGCCAACGACGGCCAGCCGGAACTGTACTGCTCGAGCGCCGACTGGATGGAACGCAACCTGCTGCGGCGAGTCGAGATCTGCTTCCCGATCGTCGATCCGGAACTGGCGAGCCGGGTCTACGACGAGGAGCTGGCGAACTATCTGGCCGACAACGTGCAGGCCTGGGAATTGCTGTCGGACGGCAGCTACCGACGGGTCGAGCGCGGCGGCGCAGCGGCGCACTCGGCGCAGCAGACGCTGCTGTCGCGGGTCGGCGGCTGAGCGATGGAGCGCAGCTCGATGAGCGAACCGCTGCAGGACGGCGAGCTGCTGGCCGCGATCGATCTCGGCTCCAACAGTTTCCACATGGTGGTCGCGCGCTACGTGCTCGGCCAGCTCCGGATCGTCGACAAGATCCGCGAGATGGTCCGGATGGGCGCCGGCCTCAACGAGAACGGCAACATCGGTCCGCAGGCGCTGCAGCGCTCGCTGGACTGCCTGCAGCGCTTCGGCCAGCGGGTCGCATCGATTCCGCCGCACCGGGTCCGGGCGATCGCGACCAACACGGTGCGCCGGATGCGGATGCCGCAGGTGTTCCTGCTGCCGGCCGAGACCGCGCTCGGTCGTGCGATCGAAGTGGTGTCCGGGCGCGAGGAAGCGCGCCTGATCTATCTCGGCGTCGCCTTCGGCCAGCCCCCCGACGACCAGCGCCGGCTGGTGATCGACATCGGCGGCGGCTCGACCGAGTTCATCATCGGCCGGGACTTCGATCCGCTCGAACGCGAAAGCCTGCAGATGGGCTGCATTGCCACGACCCGCCGCTTCTTCGACGACGGCAAGCTGAGCGCGGCGCGCTGGCAGGAGGCACGCACCGAGGTCGCGGCCGAGTTCCAGCAGTTCGCGGCCGCCTACCGCGCGTGCGGCTGGCAACGCAGCCTCGGCTCGTCCGGCACGATCAAGTCGATCGGCCACGTGGTCAAGGCGATGAAACCGAGCCGCGGAGTCATCGACCGGACCGGCCTGCATGCGATCCGCGACGCGCTGATCGATGCCGGCTCGCTCAGCCTGGTCAAACTGAAGGGACTCAGCGAGGAGCGGCTGCCGACCCTGCCCGGCGGCGTACTGATCCTCGAGGCGGCGTTCGACGCGCTCGGCATCGAGCAGATGGAGATATCCTCGACCGCGATGCGCGAAGGCATCCTGTACGACATGATCGGACGCGCAGAACAGCGCGATCCGCGCGAGGGGTCGGTGGCGGCGCTGGCCGAACGCTATGGCGTCGACCGCGAGCAATCGGCCCGCGTCGAGGCGACAGCGGCGCGGATGTTCGGACAGGTTGCCGACGCGTGGAGCCTCGACGACGAGCATCGCCGGTTGTTGGCCTGGGCCGCCCGCACCCACGAGATCGGCCTGGCGATCGCGCACAGCCAGTACCACGTGCACTCGGCCTACGTGATCGAGCATTCCGACGTCGCCGGCTTCTCGACCCAGGAACAGCAGGCGCTCGCGCTGCTGCTGCGCTGCCATCGACGGACCCCGCCGACACACAAGATCGAGACCTTGCCGGAGCGACTGGCACGTCCGGTCCGCTACCTGATGCTGCTGCTGCGACTCGCCGTGCTGCTGCATCGCAGCCATGCGCCGGAGCGACCGCCGACCGTCGAGCTGAGCGTGCTCGACGACCATCTGAAGCTGGTGCTGCCGGCCGGCTGGCTGGCCGCACATCCGCTGACACGAGCCGATCTGGAGGCCGAGCGCGACTTCCTGGCCGGCATCGGCTGGTACCTGAACGTGGTCGCCGTCGACGACTCGACGCTGTCGCCGGCCGCCTGAGCCTCCGCGCGGCGGCCGGCCACCGCGCGAAGGTGGCGAGCGCTCCTCAGTGCGTCTGGCCCGGCGTGCGGTACTGCGAATCGCTGCCGGTCGCGCCAGTGCCCGAACGCCGCTGCGAGTCGGCCAGCGTTTCGCTGGCCCGCTCGAGCCCCGATCCGGCCAGCTCGCCGGCCCGCTGCCGGACCCGCTCACTGGCATCGCCGAGCCATTGATCCTCCTGCCGCGTCGGCGGCAGCAGCGCCGCCAGCAACGCGCCGACCGCGATGCCGATCGCACCCACCGCGAGCGGCTGCTCGACCAGCATGTCGTTGAAGCCCTCGCGCGCGTGCTGCGCTCCGCGGCGCATCGAGTCGGCGGCCCGGTGCGTGGTCTCGCCGATCCGATGCCCGGCCTCGCTGACCCGATGCGATGCATCGTGCATGCGCTCCGACACGTCGTCGCGCAGCGACGATGCCCGGTCGCGGATCGATGACGCGGCGTCATGCAGGCGTGAAGCACTGTCGCTGTCGGTGCCGTAGATGTCGGCCGAAGCGTAGCGTGCGCGATCGTGGGGGTACGGTTCGCGCGAACTGTTCATCAGCCACAGCAGGCCGACCGAGGTCAGCAAGGTCGGCACCGGATTGGCCTTGATCGTCGCGTTGAGGTTGTGCATGAACTCGCCGCCGTTGCCGCGGACGAAGCCGAGCGCACGATCGAACAAATCGCCGGGCGACAGCTTGTGCTCGAGCTCGTCGACGATGCCGCTGATCTCGCGCCGCTTGGCTTCGATCTCGCGTTCCAGCGTGTCGGGGTCCTTGTGCGACTCCCGCTCGATGCGTTGCTGCGCACTCATGTCGGCCTCCCTTTCATCGCCTGCGTGTCCTTGTGCAGTTGATGCATCGTCCGATCCGGCCGCAGCGCATCGGGTTCGAGCCGCTTCTTGCCGGCACCGACCATGCCGAAACCGATCAGCGTCACGACGCCACCGACGATCAGTGCCGCCAGCCACGGCGCGACCACGTTGCTGAGTCCGTACACCGCCGACATCAGCAACACGACCAGGCCGGCCAGCAGCACGCCGCCGCCGGTCACCATGCTGGCGATGCCGGTCTTGGTCCGGTGCAGGCTTTCGCCGATCTCGGCGCGCGCCAGCGCGATTTCCTTGACCACCAGTTCCGGCACGTCGCGGCCCAACTGGCGCAGCAGACCACCGAC
The DNA here is from genome assembly GCA_041687455.1 of Lysobacteraceae bacterium. GTDB lineage: Bacteria > Pseudomonadota > Gammaproteobacteria > Xanthomonadales > Xanthomonadaceae > JAWLBY01. The sequence continues at coordinate 11,951 of JAWLBY010000001.1, forward strand.
CGAATGATCGTCGGCGTGCTGCGGACGTCCTGCGCCGCCGTTGCCGGGGCGCGGCGGCGGCGTCGGGGTGTCACTGCGGAAATTCGGAGCCGAGCTGCTCATAGCGGCGTTCCTCCCGTCGTGTTCGGTCCATTGCGGCGACTGCTGCTCGGCACGCCGGATTCGTCACCGTGCGTTGCGGAACTGCCGCGGGTGTCATCGGGCAAGCCCCGGCTGGCACCGGCCGACGAACCCGGCGCGCCGGTGCGATCAGCCGCGCCGTGCAGGCCGCCGGTGCCCGGGCTGGTAGCGCTGCCGACAGCTCCGGAGCGTCCGCCCGCAGCACCGCTGCCGCCGCCAGCACTGCTGCGACCGCTCGCAGCACCGCCGGTGCTGCCGAGCCCGCTGCCGCCGCGCAGGTCGCCGCCGGCACGGCTGCCGACGCCGGCGCTGGCGGCATTGGTCGGATAGCCGAGCCCGCCGGCGGACGACAGCTCGCTGTCCGCCCGGTTCTGCGATCCGCGCTGCTCGGTGTATTCGCCGTGCTCGCCGTGCTGGCGCCGGGTCGAGGCGCGCGCGAACCGCGTCAGCGCGAAACCGACCGCCACCGCTCCGGCGACGAACAGGGTCGGGTTGCTGCGCGCCAACTGGTTGACGTCACGCAGCAGGTCGTCGGCGTTCTTGTGCTTGAGCCCGTCGGCGACGTCGGCGATGCCGCTGGCGAAGCGCGAGACATACCTCGACAGTTCCGGGCTGTCCTCGCGTTCGAGCGTGTCGGCGGCCGTGCGCATGCCTTCTGCCAGGTGATCGGCCTGTTCGGCCAGCGATCGGGTCTGGCGATCCACCGCCTGCCTGCCCTGATCGAGCGCCTGCTCACCGGCCCGTTGCGCACCTTGCTGCAGGCGCTCGCTGCCGGCCGCCGATCCCGGTTCGCTGCCACGCCCCGGTGGACCGTGCGTGCCGGACGCACTCCCATATTGCTGTGTCATCGTCGGTCTCCTTCTGCGCCCCGGCGGACGGACCGCCGCGGCGGGTTCGATGGAAGGACAGGACGAGTGCAGCCCTGTCGACTGCGACGGGGATCACCCGTCGTCAGTGATCGAGTGCAACCGATGTGCCACGGCAATCGTCGCTCGGCGTGCTGCGAACGCCGGGGATCGACGTCGAATTCGCCGCCAACCGGCTTCGTCGAGCCCGCTGAAACAGTTGCATCGCGACTGCAAGCGTTGCAGCCGCGATTCGCTCAGCCGGCGATCTGTGCCGCGACCGGTGCGCCGGGGCCGAAGCGTACCCGCAACTGCTCTGCCGGCAACGCCGGCGCATAGAAGAAGCCCTGCGCTTCGCGACAGTCCTGCTCGAGCAGGAACTGCCGCTGCGCCTCGGTTTCGACGCCTTCGGCGGTGACCGCCAGATGCAGCGCCTTGCCGAGCTGGATCACCGCACCGACGATCGCTTCGTCTTCGAGATCGCCCGGCACGTCGGCGATGAACGAGCGGTCGATCTTCAGTCGGCCGATCGGGAACCGCTTCAGGTAACTGAGGCTCGAGAAGCCGGTACCGAAGTCGTCGATGGCCAGCTTGACGCCGTGCGCGAACAGCGCGTTCAAGCGGCGCATGACTTCGTCGATGTCGCTGATCAGGATCGACTCGGTCAATTCGAGCTCGAGCAGGTGTCCGGGCAACCCGTGCCGCTGCAGCGCCTCGGCGACACCGTCGACGAACGACGACTGGTGGAACTGCGCGGCCGACACGTTGATCGCGATCGGCACCTCGAAGCCTTCGGCCCGCCACTGCGCCGCCTGCCGGATCGCCTCCTCCATGACCCAGTTGCCGAGCGGCACGATCGCACCGGACTCCTCGGCGACCGGGATGAACTTCGCCGGCGGCACGTCGCCGAGCTCCGGATCACGCCAGCGCGCCAGCGCCTCGACGCCGACCAGTTCGCCGCTGCCGAGATCGACCTTGGGCTGGTAGTGCAACTTGAATGCGCCGCACTCGAGCGCCTGACGCAGTGCGTGGTCGAGCTTGACCCGCGACAGCAGCCCGATGTTCATCTGCCGCTGGTAGAAGCGGAAATCGGAGCGCCCGCGCGACTTGACCGCATACATCGCGCTGTCGGCGTTCTTGATCAGCTCGTCCATGTCGGCGCCGTCGTCCGGATACATCGCGATGCCGATGCTGCAGGTCAGCGAGAACGACATGCCGTCGAGCGTGATCGGTTTCAGCACGCTGTCGAGCACGCGCCGGGCGACCGTTTCGGCACCGACGCCGTCGACCTGGTTCAGCAGCAGCACGAACTCGTCACCGCCGAGCCGCGCCGCGGTGTCGACCTGCCGCAGGCACAACTGCAGCCGCCCGGCGACCTCGACCAGCACGCGGTCGCCGAACGCGTGGCCGAGCGAGTCGTTGATCTGCTTGAACCGGTCCAGGTCGAGGAACAGCACTGCGAAATGCAACCGGTTGCGCTGTGCGTGGCTGATCGCGAACTCGAACCGCTCGCGCAGCAGCACCCGGTTCGGCAAGCGGGTCAGCGCATCGGAAAACGCCAGCTCCTCGATCCGCTGCTTGGCCGCCAGAGACTCGGTCAGGTCCTTGAAGAAGCCGATGTAATGGGTTGCGGCACCATCGGCATCCTGCACCCGCAGCATCGACAGCAGGCACGGATAGGTCTCGCCGCTGGCGCGGCGCGCCCACAGCTCGCCCTGCCAGAAGCCGTGCTCGACGGCCGCAGCGGCGATCTGCGCGAGCTGCTGCGGTTCGCCGGCGTCGGCGACGAACTCGGTGACCGCCCGGCCCTGGAAACCGGCATCGTCGTGTCCGGTGAGACGAAAGAACGACGGATTGGCGGCCAGCATCCGGAAGCCGGTATCGACGACGAATATCGCGTCGAGACTCGATTCGAATACATGCGAGGCGAGCTTCAGCCGGGTCTCGTCGGCCAGCCGCTGGGTGATGTCACGGAATGAGTAGACCCGCCCGATCGGCCGGCCGCGGGCGTACTGCGGCAGCGTGGTCCGTTCGAGCACGCGACCGGAACGCAGCATCAGCACGTCCTCGGCCTCGAGCAGCGGCGAGCGCGCAATCTTCGCCATACGCTCGAGGTAAAGCGATTCGTCGGCGACATGCTCGGCGAGCCAGCAGAAGATCGCGCCGTCGTCGCGTTCTGTCATCAGCGCGTCGGGCAATTCCCACAGCTCGGCGAAGCGCCGGTTGTAACCGCGAATGCCGCCGTCCATGTCGACCACGAGGATGCCGTCGGCGGTCGATTCGAGCGTGGCCCGCAGCTCGGCGATGATGTTCTCGAGCTCCTGCTCGACCCGGTGCTGGGCCGAGCGATCGACCATCGCGACGACATACAGCGCGGCACCACCGCCGTCCTGCATGCGCGACACGCGCCGGTCGACGTGCACCAGCCCGCCGTCGGCGCCGGTCATGATCGTTTCCGAACTGATCGTATCGGACAGCCCGGAGGCGACGTCCTCCCAGAAGAACAGATCCTCCGAGGTATGCGCGAAGTCGACCACCGGGCGGCCGAGCATCTGCTCGCGCGCGATGCCGAGCATCCGCTCGGAGGCGTGATTGACCGCGACGATGGTCAGCCCGATTGCATCCACCAGCCAGACCGCTTCCAGCACGCTCTCGATCAGCGGCTGCAACGGATGCGACTTCATGCGGCCTGTCCCATGTCGTCACCTCCGGCACGGTTGCGCTCGAAGAAGTAGCACATCCGTTTTCGCGGCGACAGGTACTCGAACACCGCGCGCGGCAACTGCGCCGGTTTCAGGCTGCGTTGAACGCCAGGCTGCCCCTGCTGTTCGAGGTCGATCACCAGAGCATCCTCGGGAGCGACCGCCGGATCGTGCACCAGCACGCGCGGCTTCAGCGGGCGGGCCGCGTTGACCGCGACCGACAGCGCGTAGCGGCCATCGGTCAGTTGCACGGCAGACCCCGGCGGATACACCCCCATCATCCGGATGAAGATCGCCATCGTCGCCGGATCGAACTGTGCCCGCATCCGCGCGAACATCACCGCCAGCGCGTCGTGCGGCGTCAGCGCAGCAGCCGGCTTGCCCGGGTTGCACAGGTTGTCGTACTGGTTGACCAGCGCGACTATCCGGCTGCCCTGCGCAATCCGTTCGCCGATCAATGCATTCGGATAGCCGCTGCCGTCGGCGTACTCGTGGTGCTGGCCGATGATCTCGCGCACGCTCGGCGACAGCCCCATCCGCTCGGCCAGCGCCAGGCCATGACCGACGTGTTCCTGGAACAGCCGCCGTTCCGCGCTCGAGAAGTTCTGGTCGCGCCAGCGCATGCGGTCGGGCAGTTCGATCTTGCCGATGTCGTGCAGCAGTGCACCGAGGCCGATCTCGTGCAGGCCGTCGACGATGCCGCAGGCCTTCGCCAGCAGCAACGACAGCACCGTGCAGTTCAACGGATGCAGCGAACTTTCCTCGCCGGCCTTTTCCGACAGCAGCCGGATCGCGACATCCTGCTCGCCGGTGATCTCGGCCAGCATGCCGTCGATGACGTGCTCGGCTTCGACCCGGGCCAGTTCCGGCTGTGCGCGGACGTACTGCAGCGACTGGCGATAGCCGCGCGAGGCCTGGCTGAACTGCCGCTCGCAACGATCGAGGCTGGCCTGCTGTTCTCGCAGCAACGCACGCGCGTGGCGTCGCTCGCGCTGCTGGTCGGACTCGACGCCGGTGTCCTGCCCGGAAGGCGCCTCGAACGCGACCGGCGCCGCCGGCGGATCGATGGCCGGATCGACTGGCGGATCGCTCTTCTGCGGGCAGTAGCGAACCCGCGCGAGCCCGAGCGACCGGATCGTCGCGATCTGCTCGTCGCTGCGGATCCTGAAACTGTTGAACGGGAACGGGTGCTCGGTCCAGCCGAGGTCGAGATGCACCAACATGCCGATCTGCAATCGCTCGACCTCGATCAATTGCAGCTCGCTGACGTTCATGCCACGCCCGCCCCCGCCCCCTGCGGCGTATGCCATCACCACGGCATCGCCCGCAGTGTTCGTCCGCATCATCGCCGTCGGCGGCACATGTCCGCAAGCCGTGCCGGCATGGCCGCTTCGCACCGAGCGGCCGGTGGGCCTGAGGAAATGAGGCACGCGGACGCCGCGAGCGCGTCCGGGCGTCACCGCAGCGAAGCGACAGGCGGGCCGGCTGGTTCGGATAAGTCGTCGCCAGCCGGCAGCGGCCCGCCGTCGCGATCGAATGCCGGTGGGCAGTAGAAGTTGAGCGTCTTCAACAGGCGCTCGCCGGTGTTGCGCACGGTGTGCCGCTCGCCGCGTTCGATCACCAGCAATCGGCCGGGCGCCAGCGGTACCGTCCTTCCTTCGACCTCGGCCTCGCCGTGGCCATCGACGACGTACAGCCATTGTTCGGCGCCGCGGTGTCGGTTGCTGGCACCACCCTCGACAGCGCCGGGCGCGATCGTCATTTCGGCGGTCTGCGCCGGGCCGACATCGAACAGCACCCGGAATCCCGGGCCGAACCGCAGCATTTCGGTCTTCATCGGCCACTCTCCACACGGACCCGAACCCATGCTGCGACGGCCCACCCGAGCCGCCGGTGAAGCGCGGCGATGCCGGCGGACGCTACCATTGCGCGCAGACACCGGAGCGCTGCCATGAAACGTATTGCTGTTGTCGTTGCGCTGCTGCTGGCAGCCGCCGTCGCGGGCTGGTGGTGGCTGGCCGCCGAGCGCGGACCGCTCGACGTCACCATCGCTGCCGACGCTCCATTGCGCTACGTGCCGGCCGATTCGCCGTATGTCTTCGCGACCCTGGCACCGATGCCGGAAGCGGTGGTCGCGCGCTGGGAGCAGGATCTGGCGCGGGTCGTGGCACTGTGGCAGGCGCCGATGGAGCAGTTGCGCCGCCAGGTCGACAGCGACGGCGACCCGACGCTGCTCGCACTGCTCGCACTGTTCGAAGACGAGTTCGCCGGCAAGTCACCGCGCGACGCGCTCGCTACGCTCGGGCTCGGCCCCGACCTGCAGATGGCGCTGTACGGCCTTGGCGCGCTGCCGGTCCTGCGCGTGCAGTTGGCCGAACCGGAGCGGTTGCGCGGCTTCCTGCAGCGGGTCGAGGCCGCGGCCGGTCAACGCTGGCCGCAGGCGCAGGTCGACGGCCAGCCGTACTGGCAACTGGCGGACGGCCACGGCCAGTTCGCCGGCCTCGTCGCGATCGTCGACCGGCAGCTCGTCGCCAGCATCGCGCCACTCGGGGCCGATCCGGCCGCGCTGCGGCAGATCCTCGGTCTCGAGCGCCCGGACCGCTCGCTCGCCGACAGCGGCGAGCTGCAGCAGATCGCCGCTACGCACGGCCTGCTCGCGCAGTTCGTCGGCGTGGTCCACAGCGACCGGCTGCTGGCGGCATTGACCGGGCCGGCCAGTACCGTCGACATCGCGTTCCTTACCGCGCTCGGCATCGACAAGCCGCGGCTCGAAGGCGCCTGCGACGGCGAGTGGCGGGCCTTGGCCGACACCTGGCCGGGGATGGTGTTCGGCTACACGCGACTCGAGCCGAACCGGGTCGACACCCGTCTGCTGCTGCCGCTGCGCGCCGACCTCGCCGCCGAGCTGCAGCGCCTGCGTGCGCCGATGCCGGGGCTGGCGGCGATCGACGAACCGCCCGTGGCGCATGTCGGACTCGCGCTGCAGGTCGGCGAACTGCCGGCGCTGGTCGGCCGGCTCGCCGACCGGGTTGCGCAGGCCCCGTGGCAGTGCGAATCGCTGCAGCCGCTGAACGAGGCCTTCGCGCAGGCGCAGTCGCTGGTCGTCAATCCGGCCGTCTATGCCGCCGCACCGGCGGCCTCGTCGGTGCATGTCGCGCTGGGCGAATTCCGCTTCGATGCCGGTGCGCAGGCACTGCCCGACGTGTCGGCCCGGCTGGCGATCGGGTCGCCGAATCCGGCCGCCCTGTTGGCGCTGGCCAGCAACGCGTTGCCGTCACTCCGGACGCTCGACCTGCAGCCGGACGGCGTACCGCGCCTGCTGACACCGCCGGCCGGTGTCGCGCTCGATGGGCCGCTGCACATCGCGATGACCCGGCATGCGATCGGCCTGTCGCTCGGCGCCGCCGAAGCAGCACGGCTCGGTGAGTTCCTGACGATCGACCCGGCGCAGCAGCCGGTGCTGGTCAGCGGCATCAGCGGCCGGTTCTACACGCTGATCGCCGAGCAGGCTGCACGGCAGGCCGCGCAGCAGGGCGGCGACCCGCTCGAGCAGCAGCAGATCGCGCGCGCAGCCGCACAGATCCAGCAGCTCTACGGCGAGACCATCGAACGCACCGAGGCACGGCTCGAACTCGGGGCCGACGGCATCGAGCTGCTGCAGTCGACCACGCTGCGCTGAACGGGCGCCGCGCGGCGACACGCCGTCTTGCCGTCGTGGAACATGCCGAGCGCCCGACGAACGGTCCGATACCGCCGACCAAAAGCAAGCCTTACAGGCTTTTGAATTGTCGGGCAGCGTTCGATCCGCCGCGGAACCGGCAGCAGCGGCGCTGACCCGTCATTTTCGCGCGGCACGGCTCGATTCGCGCTGATCAGTCCGCCATCGGCCAGGCTGGCACGGCGCTTGCGACTGCTTCGGCGCTGCCGCGCAGATGCGGCAGCCGTCGTCGGGCGCCGCGTCAGGGCGCCCGCCCGCAGGCGCAGGAGATCGATCATGCCGAACAACCAGCAGAGCAGCGACAGCGAACGCCGACGTGGCGGACGCGGGTTCGCGTCGATGGACCCGAAACGGCAGCGCGAAATCGCCAGCATGGGCGGCCGTGCCGCGCATCGCAGCGGCAATGCCCACGAGTTCACGTCGGAAGAAGCCCGCGAAGCCGGCCGCAAGGGCGGCCAGGCGGTCAGCCGCGACCGCCAGCACATGGCCCAGATCGGCAGCAAGGGCGGCCAGAGCCGCGGCCGCGGTCCGGATACCCGCACCAGCCACTGACCGCCGACCTGCCGCCGGAGCGCTGCCAGACAACAACTCCGGCGCAGTCAGTGACGGGCTCAGCGCGCGGCCTGCGCCGCCGCGGCGTCCGCCATCGTCGTGGCCGCTGCCCGCCGGGGTCGCGGCCCGCATCTTGTCGACCGGGCGGCGCAGCGCGCCGCACCAGCAGCGCGAGGCGCGTTAGCATCGGCGCTCGTTTACGTCCGCCGGCACGATGCGCAAGATCGTCCACGTCGACATGGATGCGTTCTATGCCTCGGTCGAGCAGCGCGACGACCCGGGCCTGCGCGGCCGTCCGGTGGTGGTCGCATGGCGCGGGCCGCGTTCGGTGGTCTGCGCGGCGTCCTACGAGGCACGGCGGTTCGGCATCCGCTCGGCAATGCCGGCGCTGCGCGCTGCGGCGCTGTGCGCGGACGCGGTGTTCGTGCCGCCCGACTTCGGCCGTTACAAGGCGGTGTCGCGGCAGGTGCGCGAGATCTTCGCGCGACATACCGCGCGAATCGAACCGCTATCGCTCGATGAGGCCTACCTCGATGTCACCGCACCGACCTCGGCGCTGGCCAGCGCCACCGCGATCGCCGAAGCGATCCGCAGTGCGATCCGCGAAGAACTGAAGCTGACCGCGTCGGCCGGTGTCGCCGGGAACAAGTTTCTGGCCAAGATCGCGTCGGACTGGCGCAAGCCGGACGGACTGTTCGTGATTCCGCCGTCCCGCGCGCTGGCCTTCCTGACTTCGCTGCAGGTCGGCCGGCTGCCTGGTGTCGGCCGCAAGATGGAGGCACGACTGGCCGAGCACGGCATCACCACGGTCGGCGAACTGCGCGACCGGCCGATCGCCGAACTGCAGCATCGCTACGGCCGCTGGGGCCTGCGGCTGCACGAACTCGCGCGCGGAATCGACGACGAGCCGGTGACGCCAGACCGGCCGACCCAGTCGCTGTCCGCCGAGGACACCTTCGAACGCGATCTGCGCCTCGATCAGCTCGATACGCCGATCCGCCAGCTCGCCGAGCGCGTCTGGCAGGCACAGGCCCGCGAACCGCGGGTCGGACGCAGCGTCGTGCTGAAACTGAAGACAACCGACTTCCGCATCCTGACCCGCCGCTGCACCCCGGCCGCGCCGCCCGCATCGCTCGCCCAGCTCACCGAGCTCGCGCTCGGCCTGCGCCACCGCGTCGATTTGCCGGCGCCCACGCGGTACCGGCTGGTCGGCGTCGGCCTGCACAACTTCTGCAACCGGGACGAGTTGTTCGCACAGCCCGAGCTGCTGCTCGGCGCGTAGCGCGAGCGCCATGCGCGGTGCGACACGGCGCGAGCAGCGCTGGGATACGCTCAGCCGAGCATCGGCAGATTCAGGCCCTGCTCGCGCGCACAGGCCCTGGCGATGTCGTAGCCGGCATCGGCATGCCTCATCACGCCGGTCGCCGGGTCGTTCCACAGCACGCGGGCAATGCGCTGGTCGGCCGCTTCGCTGCCGTCGCAGACGATCACCACGCCGGAATGCTGCGAATAGCCCATGCCGACGCCGCCGCCGTGATGCAGCGACACCCAGGTCGCGCCGGACGCGGTGTTCAGCAGCGCATTCAGCAACGGCCAGTCGGACACGGCGTCCGAGCCGTCCAGCATCGATTCGGTTTCGCGGTTCGGGCTCGCGACCGAGCCGGAATCCAGATGATCGCGACCGATCACGATCGGCGCCTTCAGCTCGCCGTTGCGGACCATCTCGTTGAATGCGAGGCCGAGCCGGTGGCGGTCACCGAGACCGACCCAGCAGATTCGCGCCGGCAGTCCCTGGAACGCGATCCGCTCGGCGGCCATGTCCAGCCAGCGGTGCAGGTGCGGGGCGTTCGGGATCAGTTCGCGGACCTTGGCATCGGTCTTCGCGATGTCGTCCGGATCGCCGGACAGCGCGACCCAGCGGAACGGACCGACGCCGCGGCAGAACAGCGGCCGCACGTAGGCCGGCACGAAGCCGGGAAAGTCGAACGCGTTCGTGCAGCCGACGTCGAACGCCATCTGCCGGATGTTGTTGCCGTAGTCGAAGGTCGGGATGCCCATGTCCTCGAAGTGCAGCATCGCCTCGACGTGGGTCCGCATCGAATGCCTGGCTGCCTCGGCGACCGCGGCCGGATCGGTCTGCTGCATGTCGAACCAGTGTTCGAGCGTCCAGCCGATCGGCAGGTAGCCGTGCACCGGATCGTGTGCCGAGGTCTGGTCGGTGACCGCATCCGGCCGCACGCCACGGCGGACCAGCTCCGGCAGGATCTCGGCCGCATTGCCGAGCAGGCCGACCGAGCGCGCCTTGCCTTCGGCGCAATAACGCTCGATCCGCGCCAGCGCATCGTCGAGATCGGTCGCCTGCTCGTCGAGGTAGCGGGTCTTCAGCCGCATGTCGATCCGGCTCTGCTGGCATTCGATCGCCAGCATCGACGCGCCGGCCATGGTCGCCGCGAGCGGCTGCGCGCCGCCCATGCCGCCGAGGCCCGCAGTCAGGATCCACTTGCCGGTCAGGTCGCCGGCGTAATGCTGGCGGCCCATTTCGACGAAGGTCTCGTAGGTGCCCTGGACGATGCCCTGCGAGCCGATGTAGATCCACGAACCGGCGGTCATCTGGCCGTACATCATCAGGCCTTTCCGATCCAGTTCGTTGAAATGCTCCCAGGTCGCCCAATGCGGCACCAGGTTCGAATTCGCGATCAGCACGCGCGGTGCATCGGCATGGGTGCGGAACACGCCGACCGGCTTGCCGGACTGGATCAGCAGCGTCTGGTCGTCGTCGAGCTCGCGCAGCGCCGCATCGATCGCATCGAAACATTCCCAGTTGCGCGCGGCCCGGCCGATGCCGCCGTAGACGACCAGCTCGGCCGGATTTTCGGCAACGTCCGGATCGAGGTTGTTCTGCAGCATCCGCCACGCCGCCTCGGTGAGCCAGTTGCGGCACGTCAACGTGCTGCCGTGCGGCGCGCGGACAACACGGGACCGGTCGACTCGGGTGGCAGACATGGCGCGCTCCAATGCAATAGAGGGGCGAATTATAGGGAAGCGCCAGCACGCCGGGCGGCGACGATCGATCGAACAGTGCCGCAGAACGCGGCCATGACGCGGCGGCCCGTTCGGCCACGGATGACGACGTCTGCTGTTGTGGCGCCATGCCGACCCGGCGCGACTGCTGCCGGCGCTGCTGGTCGCGCTGACCCGATCGGCCGGAAGCCTGATGAATTCATGTACAGACGCTGAGCGCGCCACCATCGCTTTCTTGAACCGAGCGTTACATTAATTCACGCTTGCGCTTTTTGCGCCCCCCGCCATGCCTTCGACTCCTCGTCACGCCCGCTTGTGTGCCGGGCTCGCCGCCTGCATCGTGCTCGCCCCGCTCGCCGCCGCCGCACCGGCCGCGCCGATTGTGGTCCGCGTGGCACCGGCCGAATCCCTGCTGCTGCCATCGAGCCGCAGCGCAGCCGCGGCGGTGTTGAGTCCGAACGATGCGGTCATCGCGGCCGAGATCACGGCGCCGGTTGCGAAGATCGCGGCCGATGTCGGTGCCAGCGTCGAGCGCGGCGCGCTGCTGGCCAACCTCGATTGCACCGACCAGACACTGGCAGCGGCGCAGGCGCGAGCACAACGCGATGCCGCCGAGGCGCGCGTGGCGCTGGCGGTGCAGCGGCTCGAACGTGGCCGCGCGCTGTCGGCGAAGTCGTTCGTGTCCGAAGACGAACTGCTGGCGCTGGCAACCGAGCAGCGCGCCGTGCAGGCCGCCGCGCGGGTCACCGAGGCGCAGCAGGCGATCGCCGACCGGCAGGTGGCGAAGTGCAGGATCGAAGCGCCGTTCGATGCGGTCGTGCTGGAGCGACGGGCACAGGTCGGCATGCTGGCGACGCCGGGCACGCCGCTGTTCCGGCTGGTCGACCGGGCGGCACCGGAGGTCGAAGCGAACGTGCCGGCCAGCGAGGCCGACGGCCTCGGCAACGCGACCTCGATCACCCTCGATCTGCAGGGTCGCCGCCATCCACTGCAGTTGCTGCGACTGTCGCCGGTGATCGATCCGCAGGCCCGCACGCGGGTGGCACGGTTCGGTTTCGCTGGCGCTCCGGCCGCGGCCGGCGCCAGCGGCAGCGTGCAGTGGCAGACCCGCGCCGGCCGCCTGCCGGCCGAATTGCTGGTGCAGCGCGACGGGCAGCTCGGTGTGTTCGTCGCCGATGGCGGCAGCGCCCGCTTCGTGCCGATACCGACGGCGCTGCCGGGCCGGCCGGCCGACGTCGACCAAGCGCCGGGCGCATTGATCGTCGTCGAGGGCCAGCAAGGCCTCAACGACGGCGATCCGATCCAGCTCCGCGGAGACTGACGCCATGCGGCTGCTGCGCTCACTGATCGGCAACCATCCGTTGGCGAACATCGCGTTCGTCGTCGTGATCCTGATGGGCCTGATCGCCTATTCGCGGATGCCGCGCGAGCAGGATCCGGAGATCAACTTCAACTGGGTCAACATCAGCACGGCGTTGCCTGGCGCCAGCGCGGCCGATGTCGAACAGCGCGTCACCAACCCGCTCGAGGACGCGATCCGCAACGTGCAGGACGTCAAGTTCGTCGCCAGCTCGTCGCGCGAGGGCGTATCGAACATCCTGGTCCGTTTCCGCGACGTTTCCGAGCGCGTGTTCGACAAGCGGGTCAACGACCTGCGCCGCGAGATCCAGAACAAGGCCGCCGACGAACTGCCGGTCGAGGCGCTCGACCCGAAGGTGCTGGAAATCACCACATCGAATGGCTTTCCGACCGCGATGGTCGTGCTGACCGGCCAGGCCGACGACGAAACGCTGCGCTACGCCGCGCGCACCGTGCGCGAGGATCTCGAACAGCTCGCCGGGGTCGACCAGGCACTGGCGATCGGCTTCCAGGAGCCGGAGCTGCTGGTCGAATTCGATCCGGCCGCGCTTGCCGCGCGCGGCGTGCGCGCCAGCGAGCTGGCCGACGCGCTGCGCTTCTGGTTCCGCGATGTGTTCGCCGGCAAGCAGAAGACCGAGTACGGCGAATGGCTGGTGCGGGTCAGCGGTACCGCGGCCGACCCGGAGCGGCTCGGTCGCTTCGAGCTGCACCTGTCGAGCGGCGCATCGGTGCCGCTCGATGCCGTCGCCCAGGTGCGCCGCGGCCGTGAGCCGCCGCGCATGCTGGCCGGCATGGACGGCCAGCCGGCCGTGCTGCTGTCGGTGACCAAGATCGGCTACACCAACACGCTGGAACTGGTCGAGCGGATCCGCGACTACATCACGCGGCAGAACACCGTGCTGGCGGCCAGCGGCCTGCGCCTGGATCTGTCCGACGACCAGACCGTGCCGACCCGCGAGGCACTCGGCGTCATGCAGTCGAACGCCGCGATCGGCCTGCTGCTGGTGCTGGCGGTCTGCTGGCTGTTCCTCGGCTCACGGATATCGACGATGGTCGCGCTCGGCGTCGTGTTCTCGGTCTGCGGCGTGTTCGTGATGCTGACCACGGTCGGCTCGACGCTGAACGTGTCGGTGCTGCTCGGCATCGTCATCGTGCTCGGCATGCTGGTCGACGACGCAGTGGTCGTGGTCGAGGCGATCTATTTCCGGATCCAGCGCGGCATGCCGGCGATGGACGCCGCGCTCGACTCGCTGCGCGAGGTCGGGCTGCCGGTGCTGGCCGCGGTGTCGACGACGATCGCGGCCTTCCTGCCGCTGATGCTGCTGCCCGGCATCCTCGGCAGTTTCATGTTCATCATTCCGTTCGTGGTCTCGATCGGGCTCGCGGTCAGCCTGATCGAGGCGTTCTGGATGCTGCCGGCGCACGTCGCGACGATGGGCCGGCACGCGATCACGCGCTCACGCACGCAGGCGCTGCGGGTGCGCTACACGCACTGGATCCGGGTTCGCTACACGCGCGCGCTGGTTCACGTGCTGCGCCGACCGGCACGCTATCTTGGCGCTGCAGCGTTGCTGTTCGTGCTGTCGCTCGGAGTCGTCGTGCTCGGCGCGGCAACCGGCCGCGGGCCGATCAAGTTCCAGTTCTTCGCCTTCGATCCGATCCGGCTGTTCTACGTCAGCGTCGACATGCCGACGGACGCGCCGATCGACGAAACGCTGGCGCGGACGTTCGAGGTCGAGAAGATCGTCCGCGCACATCTGCAGCCGGGCGAGGCACGATCGGTGGTGTCGTATGCCGGGATCAAGTTCACCGAGATGGAGCCGGTCTACGGCGACATGTACGGGCAGATCGCGATTTCGCTGAATCCGTCCAGCGACGAGGCACGCGCGCTGGACGAGATCATCGAGTCGATGCGGCCGGCGATCGAGCAGGCGCCGGGGCGTTCACGCAATTCGTTCCTGAAACTGTCCGGCGGACCACCGACAGCCAAACCGATCAGCGTCAAGGTGCGAGCCGACGATTTCGACGAACTGCGTGCCGCCGCGGCGGCTGTCCGGCAGGCCATCGCGACGATTCCCGGCAGTCGCGACATCGTCGACAACGACGTCGCCGGGCGCGCCGAACTGGAGCTGCAGGTCGACATCGACGCGGTGCGCCGCGCCGGGCTCGACATCGGCACGGTCGCACGGCTGGTTCGCCTGCACGTCGACGGCGAAGTGGTCGCCGACATGCGTGACCGCGGCGAGAAACTCGAACTGCGAGTCAGGGCCGAGCCGCGCACGCTGGAGCGCGTCGATGCGCTGCTGTCCGACCCGATCGCGTTGCCGGGCGGCGGCACCACCCACCTCGGTGCATTGCTGAGCGCCGAACAGAAGACCAGCCCCGGTCTGATCCGGCACTGGAACCTGCGCCGCGCGATCACCGTCGAGGCCGACCTCGACACGCAGCAAACCGATACCGTGCAGGCCAACCGGATGCTGCGCGAGCAGTGGGAGCAGATCCGCGTGCGCTTCCCGGGCGCCGACCTGGACTTCTCCGGCGAACTCGACGACATCGAGGAATCGCTCGACGCGATGGGGCCGCTGTTCCTGCTCGGCGTCGGCCTGATCTACCTGATTCTCGCCGCCCAGTTCCGCAGCTATTTCCAGCCGATGATGATCCTCGCCACGGTGCCGCTGGCATTCACCGGCGTCACCCTCGGCCTGATCGTGTCGCAGAATCCGCTGTCGCTGTACACGCTGTACGGCGTAATCGCGCTGACCGGGATCGCGGTCAACGCCGCCATCGTGCTGATCGATGCGGCGAACGCGCGGCGCGCCGCCGGGATGCGCACGCTGCATGCGACGATCTATGCCGCACGGCGCCGGGTGATCGCGATCCTGATGACCACCGCGACGACCATCGCCGGCCTGTCCTCGCTCGCGTTCGGATTCGGCGGCCAGTCGCTGCTGTGGGGGCCGGTCGCCGCCAGCATCGTATGGGGACTGGCGTTCTCGACCCTGCTGACGCTGTTCGTGGTACCGGTGCTGTACCGACAGTTCATGAAGCAGACGCAGCCGGTGTAGCACGTGACGGTCTGCTGGCCGCCGCCACGGATGGCGCCACGGCGGAGCAAGCGCACAAGCGGCCGGTTCGCGACTTGAAAGCGCCCTCAGCGAGCGCTTTCAACGAGCCGCCAGGGCGGCCCTGGCCCGCCACCCGGCAGAACAACGATGCAGCCAGCGATGTCCTGATGGCGGGCCGATGCCCTGCGCCGACAACTCAGAACATGCCGAGGAAATAGGCCGCCGCCGCTGCTCCTGCCGCCACGACGGCGATGCCGATACCGATCCACATGCCTTTGCCGCTGCCCTGCGTCGGCTGCGGCAACTGCACGGTCGGCTTCTGCGACGACGGGATTTCCATGCCCGGCGCGACCAGCAGGAAGCGGATCGTGTCGAGGCGCAGCTCGTCGCCGGCCTTGAGCAGACCATGCTGGACCCGGTTGCCGTTGATGTAGGTGCCGTTCGCCGAGCCGAGATCCTCGACCGCGAGACCGTCCTGGGTCGGTTTGACCTGCGCATGGCGACGCGAGATCTCCTCGCTCGGGATGCTGATGTCGCATTCCTGCGCGCGACCGATCGTCATCGCCGATGCGACCGGGAAGGTCTTGCCGAATGCCGCGCCGGACACGCCGCGCAGCACGAATTTCGGCACTGCCATGCGCAGCCGGGTCGCACCGGCGTCGGCGTCCAGCGTTTCCTGCTGCGCCGCCTGCGACGCCGCCTGCTCCATCACGACCAGCTTCATCTGCACGCCGTCGATGCCGAGCGTGTCGCCGCCGCGCACCGACATCACGCCTTGCACGCGCTTGCCGTTGACGCTGACCTCGTTGCTCGGATCCGGCACCCGCAGCGTCACCGACTGGCCCTGCACCTGCAGCTCGGCATGCACCGGCGCGATCGACGGCCGGTCCAGACAGACCTGCGCGTCCGGCGCGCTGCCGATCCGGTTGACACCGTCGCTGAGCAGTGCCTGGGAGTGTTCGCCGTTCGGGAAAATCAGCTTCATCGGATCCTCGGGAGAAATGGACCGGCCTCGGCCGGCCGTCTGTCGCGCGCCAGCTTACCGCGGACCCGGCCTGTCCCGCAGCTTCATGGTGAATCCGGCCCGAAGCGCGAGCGCGATGGCGAGTCGACAGCGGCCGTGCGGCGATCCGAATCCGAAAAGCCGATGTGCAGCAGCGGCACACCCGCCGCGAACAGTGGTCGACCCGCGGCCGTCGCGATCAGTGATCGAGTTCGCGCGCCAGCCGCAGCCCGACCGTGTTGAAGCCGTTGTCGGCCGGCAGCGAATCGCGGATCGCCGCATCCGGTGTCGAATGCCAGCTTCGCCCGACCACGATCGCCTGGCGGCAGCCGGTGTCGCAGTCGGACACCCATTCGCGGACGTTGCCGACCGGATCGGCAAGTCCCGGGGCGACTGCCGGGAAGCTGCCGACCGGCGCAGTGCCGGCATGGCCGTCGTTGCAGTCGGCACCGTCGCGACCACCGAAGCGCGTGCGATAGGCGGAGTCGCGGAGATTGCTGCGGCAGGCCGCGGCCGGCGCCGAGGCCAGCGGCACGAGCTCGGCGGCGGTCGGCAGGCGGTAGCGCCGGCCGGTCTGCTCGGCGACCCAGGCGGCATACGCAGCGGCCATCGGCTGGTTGACGCAGACCACCGGATGATCATCGGTCTGGTTGATGTCGGGCGCCATCCATGAGCGCTTGCGACTGATCGCGAACAGCGCGTCGCGATCGCGACAACGCGGCAGCTCGGCACCGAAACGCGCCTTGCCGGCCGCTTCCCACCATTGGCGGAACTGACCGACCGTGACTTCGGTGTGCCCGAGCGCGAGTGAATCGGAAACGACGACCATGTCAGGCCCGGCCCGCTCGCCGAGCGGGTCGTTGAAGCGATAGCCGATCGTGCCGAGTCGCGCGGCGTGCGCGAGACCCTGTTCGGCACCCTGATGACCGGGCAGCACCCGCAGCGCGCGCTCGAACGCGACGCGTGCGGCATCACGGTCCCAGCGTGCCAGCGCCGCCTCGCCACGCGCGCTCTCGGCGTCGGCAAAGCGGCGCCGCTCGGCCCGCACGGTGGCGAGCGCCGGCGCCGCGACCGGATGCTCGGCGGCGATCCGTTCGGCACCCGCCAGCGCATCGAGCCAGCCATCGAATTCGGTCGTCGGATCACGGCGGGCGATCAGAGCGAGATAGGCCTGGGCGATGTCGGCAATGCCCTGCGTGGCTTCGGCATTGCCCGGTTCGATGGCCAGTGCAAGCTTGAAATCGGCCAGTGCATTGTCGTCGGCCGGCAAGGACAGCCGCAGCTTGCCGAGGTTGTCGCGACCGCGCCGCAGCAGCTCGGCGACCGGGTCCAGCACCGTATGCGGCTCGCCGTCGGGCGCGACGAACGTCACTGGTTCGCTCTCGGGGCCGGCCACGGGCGGCTCGCCCACCGCCGCTGGCGCGGCACTGTCGTCGGTGCCGGGTGCAGCGACCATCAGCGTGACCAGCGTCGTGTTCGCGACCGGCGGCGCGAGCGCCGGCGCTGCCTTGGTTGGGCTGCCGGCCAGCGGTTGCGGTGCCGGCGGTTCGCTGGCTCCGAGCGCCAGCCAGCCGGCCAGCAGCAACAGACCGACACCGATTGCCCCGGCAGTCAGGAACGGCCACGGCGGAAGCTGTTCGCGACGCAGCAAGGCCGGCAGCCGGGCGGCTGCCGACGCCAGTTCCGAGGGCAGCCGCCGCAGCGCGGCCGGAACACGCCAGCGCAGCCAGCGCGGCCACTGCAGGCGCTGCCGCAGCGGCTGCGGTGGCGGCGTCAGCACGCGGCGCGTCTGCGCGCTGATCACGGCCGGGCCGAGCGCGCGGAACTCCGCCGGTGCGACCTCGCGCAACCCTTCGATGAACGCCGCGCAGTCGGCGAAGCGGTCGGCCGGATCCTTGGCCATCGCCCGGTCGATCAGCGGCTGCCAGCGTGCCGCCTCGTCGGGCAACCGCGGCACCGGATCATGGACGTGCGAGAACGCCACCGCAAAGCCGTCGGCAGCGTCGAACGGCGGCTTGCCGGCCACCGCCTCGAAACACAGCACGCCGAGGCTGTAGATGTCGGAGCGATGATCGACCTCGGCCCCGCGCGCCTGCTCGGGGCTCATGTAATGGCTGGTGCCGATCGACAAGCCGCTGGCGGTGATACGCGACGTCGAGGTGACCGCGCGGGCGATGCCGAAGTCGGTCAGGATCGGGGTGTCATGGGCGTCGAACAGGATGTTCGCCGGCGTCACGTCGCGGTGCACGTAGCCGCGCGCGTGGGCGAAACCGAGCGCATGGGCGACCGCGATCAGCACCCGCACCAGTTCCAGCTCGGACAGGCCGTCGCTCATTCGCGCAGCGAAATCGCCGGCTGTCAGCAACTGCATCGAGAAATAATGCAGGCCTTCCGGAGTGACGCCGACGTCATAGACCGGCACCACGTGCGGATGATTCAGCGCCGCCAGCATTCGCGCTTCCTGCAGGAAGCGCTGCGAATAGACCGGATCCTGCGCGAGCTGGCGCGACATGACCTTGAGCGCGACGTCGCGATCGAGCAGCGTCTGCCGCGCACGGTATACCGTCGCCATGCCTCCGCGCCCGATCGGGCCGATCACGCTGTAGCCCGGAATTTGAACCACCAGCACTCCCCACGGGGCAGAACCCCCATTCTACCGAGTCGGCGCGGCCGAACAGCACCGTCCATACCGACGGCCGGCGCCCGGTGGCCGGCGCCGCAGCGGTCACGCAAGCCTACCGGCCGGCACTGCCGTTGTCGCGCATGCGCGAGCGTGCCTTGTGGGCGCCAGTCGACGCCCCCACACTGACGCGATGACCGGCACCCTGATCGCCCTGCTGATCGTCGCCGCCGCCGTACTCGGCTGGTCGGCGACGCGCTCGATCGCCGATGCGGCGCGCCGCCACGGCCAGGCAGCCTGCGCGCGAGCCGGCGTCCAGTGGCTCGACCAGAACGTCGCGTTGACCCGGCTCAGCCTGCGCCGCGACCGTGGCGGCCGCGTGCGGCTGCTGAGCCAGTACAGTTTCGACTACTCGCCGGATGGCATCAGCCGTTGCCGCGGCTCCATGGCCCTGCTCGGCAGCGAGCTGCAGTGGATCACCGACCCGAGCCAGCCTCCGGGCTAGCAGCCAGGATATTTCATGGGGGGGTGCGGATGATCGCGCCGGGCTTTGCGGCGACCGCAAGGCGCGACGACCCTGAGTGGCAGGCCGCACTTGGGGGAGGAGCAACGCAGCGATCGCCGCAAAGGACAAGCGAGGGCCGCGCCAGCGGAGAATCGCGGCGGACCAGCTTGTACCTCGCGCGTTCTTCCGGCGCAGTGAGCGATCGATCGACGAGAGGCGTGCCTCGACAAGCCGCGTGCGGCAGGCAGTGGGCGGCCGGATCGAGGCGGTGCCGGATCGACGCGACGTGGGATCGAGCGAGCGCCGCCTGCATCGGCGACAGGTAGAGGTTCGACGGGGCTACTTGACCACTCGCAGGTGCGGCCGTTTCGGCGCATCGCCGCCGCCATCCGGTTCGGGCTCGGGCGCCGGGCCGTCGTCGGTCGGCAGGTCTTCCTGCGGCAGCATCATGCCCTGCCCGGTCTCCTGCGCGTAAATCGCCTGTACTGCCTGCACCGGCACCTGCACCGAATGGCTGACACCGGAGAATCGCGCCATGAAGCTGATCACGTCGTTGCCGAGCTGCAGGTTCGCCACCGCACGAGCTGCGACGTTCAGTACGACGCGACCGTCCTTGACCGCATGCCGGGGCACGTGGACATGGTCGAGTTCGGCATCGACCAGCAGGTACGGCGTCATGCCGTTGTCGTTGATCCACTCGTACATCGCCCGGATCAGATACGGGCGGTTGGACGTCATCGGCTGCGGTGCGGTCATGCCGGGAGCTCGCGGAGCCCCTTCTCCTCGTGCGTCAGGCTGCGCACGAAGCCCGGATTGCGGAAGATGCGCATGCCGTAGTCCTCGATCGGTTTGGCCTCTTTCGGCAGGCTGATCCCGAGCGCCGGCAGGCGCCAGATGATCGGTGCCAACGCGCAGTCGGCCAGGCTCATCTCGGGATTCAGGAAGAATTTGGTCGCCCGGAACAGCGGCAATGAACCGAGCAGCAGCTCCTTGAGCCGCTTGCGTCCGGCCTCGACCTGCGCCTTGCTGCCATTCTGGATTGCCTGCACGTTCGGCACCCATTCGTGCTCGAGGCGCAGCATCGCCAGCCGCAGCCGCGCGCGCGACAGCGGATCGACCGGCATCAGCGGCGGATGCGGATAGCGTTCGTCCAGGTACTCGGACACCACCGAGGCGGCGTACAGCACCAGATCACGTTCGACCAGCGTCGGCACCGAATGGTACGGATTCAGGTCGATCAGGTCTTCCGGCGGGTTGGCCGGATCGACCGGAACCATGTCGTAGGTGACGCCCTTGGCCGCCAGCACCAGACGAACGCGGTGGCAGACGACGCAGTCACGCGCCGAGAACAATGTCAGGGTGTTTCGCATCCGCGGACTCGCTGCCATGTGGCGCTCTCCCGGCCGGCCGAACGGTGGCCGACGCCGCCCGGATGCAGCCCGAGCGGCGTCCCCTAGCCACCAGTGTGCACGTCAGTGCACGTCGCGCCAGTACTCCTTCTTGAGCAGCCAGGCGAGGAACGTGAAGGCGGCCAGGAACAGAATAACCCAGACGCCCAACGTGCTGCGCTTCATCGCCGCCGGCTCACCGACGTAGGCGAGGAAGTTCGTGATGTCGCGCACGGTCCGCTCGAACTCGGCCTCGCTGACCACCCCGTCGCCGGCCTTCTCGAGCCGCTCGACGTGGGCGGCACCGCCGCTTGCGGCATAGACCGCCCGCTGCGGGCCCTGCAGTTGCCAGAGTACGTTCGGCATGCTGGCACCCGGGAGCACGGTGTTGTTCCAGCCGCTCGGACGCGACTCGTCGACATAGAACGACTTCAGGAACGTGTAGGTCCAGTCGGGACCGCCGATCTTGGAACGGGCGACCAGCGACAGGTCCGGCGGAGCCTTGCCAAACCAGGCCTCGCCATCGGCCGGTGCCATCGATGTCTGGATCGTTTCGCCGAACTTTGAGTCGGTGAAGATCAGGTTCTGTTCGGTGAGCTGCTGGGAAATGCCGAGATCGTCGGCCAGTCGCGAATAGCGCTGGAAGTCGAGCGAGTGGCAACCCGAGCAGTAGCTCATGAACAGGGCGGCGCCGCGCTGCAGCGACGCGCGGTCGCTCAGGTTGACGTTCGCCGACTGCAGTTGCCCACCGCCGGCGGCGAAGGCCAGCGACGGAACGGCGGCGATCAGGAGAGCGGCAAGGCGCTTAGTCATGGGTGGTCACCCGGTCAGGCACCGGACGGACCGCGTCGATACGGGTCCAGATCGGCATCAAGGCGAAGAAGGCAAAGTAGTAGATCGTGAAGATGCGGGCCATCAGCGTCTGGGTGGCGCTGCCGGCCTGCATTCCAAGCCAGCCCAGCGCGACGAACGCGATCACGAAGATCGCGACCAGCAGCTTGGTCAGCCAGCCGCGGTAGCGGATCGACTTGACCGGGCTCTTGTCGAGCCACGGCAGCAGGAACAGGATCATCACCGCACCGCCCATCACGACCACGCCGAAGAACTTGTCCGGCACCGCGCGCAACATCGCGTAGAACGGCGTGAAGTACCACACCGGCTTGATGTGCTCCGGCGTGACCAGCGGATCGGCCTTGACGAAGTTGTCATGTTCGAGGAACAGACCGCCGAAGGTCGGCTCGAAGAACAGGATGAAGGCCATGATGGTCAGGAAGAAGCCCGCACCGAACAGGTCCTTGACCGTGTAGTACGGGTGGAACGCGATGCCATCGAGCGGGATGCCGCGCTCGTCCTTCTTCTTCTTGATGTCGACGCCATCCGGGTTGTTGGAACCCACTTCGTGCAGCGCACCGAGGTGCAACACCACCAGCAGCAGGATCACCAGCGGCAGCGCGACGACGTGCAGCGCGAAGAAGCGGTTCAGCGTCGCATCGGAGACCAGATAGTCACCGCGGATGAACTCGGTCAGGCCTTCACCGACATACGGCACCGCGCCGAACAGGTTGATGATGACCTGCGCGCCCCAGTAGCTCATCTGGCCCCACGGCAGCACGTAGCCCATGAAGGCTTCGGCCATCAGGGTCAGGAACAGCAGCATGCCGATCACCCAGACCAGCTCGCGCGGCTTCTGGTACGAACCGTAGATCAGGCCGCGGAACATGTGCAGGTAGACGACGATGAAGAACGCCGACGCGCCGGTCGAGTGCATGTAGCGCAGCAGCCAGCCCCACGGCACGTCGCGCATGATGTACTCGACCGACTCGAACGCCATGTCGGCAGCCGGCTTGTAGTTCATCGTCAGCCAGATGCCGGTCAGGATCTGGTTGACCAGCACCAGCACTGCCAGCGAGCCGAAGTAGTACCAGAGGTTGAAGTTCTTCGGAGCGTAGTACTCCGACATGTGCTTCTTGTAGGCCACGCCCATGCCGGGCGCGCGATCGTCGAACCAGGCCTGCACCGCGGCGATGACGCCGAGCCCGAACGGCATGTTGCCGACGACCTTCTTCTCGGGGCTGGCCATCATGCGGCTCCTTGCGGGTCGACACCGACGACGATGCGGTTGTCGTCGATGAAATGGTACGGCGGCACCTTCAGGTTGGTCGGAGCCGGAACGCCCTGATAGACGCGGCCCGCCATGTCGAAGCGCGAGTTGTGGCACGGGCAGTAGAAGCCGCCCTGCCATTCGGCGTCGAACGGCTGCGGCTGCAATTCCGGCCGGAACAGCGGCGAGCAGCCGAGGTGGGTGCAGGTGCCGACCAGCACGGCGACTTCCGGCTTGATCGAGCGGTGCTCGTTGCGCGCGTATTCCGGCTGCTGCTCGGGGTTCTCCGACGCCGGATCGCGCAGCCGATCGTTCTGGCTCGGCAGCGCCGCCAGTTGCTCGGGGGTGCGACGGATGATCCAGACCGGCTGACCGCGCCATTGCAGGATGATCCGCTGGCCCGGCTCGAGCTTGCTGATGTCTTCCGTTACCGGGGCACCGGCAACCTGGGCACGCGCGGACGGCTGCCAGGAAGCGATGAACGGGACCGCTGCTGCTAGCGCACCGGCGCCTCCGACAACCGCGGTGGTCGCGGTCAGGAAGCGGCGGCGGCCGGTGTTGACACCTTGGTTAGCCATCCGGCTCTCCACCTATCAAACGACAATCGAAGCCGCCGGAATCGCTTCCGGGCGGGCATGGTTGCAGTGCCGTCGACGGCAGGACCTGCAGGCGCAGACGACCAAGTCGCCGTCACGCCAGCCCCCCGGGGCCGTCGTCAGCGAGCCGCAAGGGGCTCGAAAAGCGCCGTAGTCTAATGGAACGGTTGCGAGCCGGACAACGCCGCGATCGGCAAATCGTCGCCCGCAGCGCAGTTTTCACCGTCCGGCGGCCGTCGCCCGCGGTCCGCCCGAGCCCGACCGGCCTTGCCGACGCCTTAATGGGTGCCATGCGACAATCGCGACCCCTGTCCTGCACCGCTCCGATGCCGCGCCTTCTCGACACCCTGGCTTTCGCCGCCCGCAGCGCCATTGCCGGCCTCGCCGTCGCCTTCGTGCTGATGATGTTGCGACCGGAGCTCGGCGATCGATTGCGCGAACGGATCGGCGTCGCCGCGCCGGTTGCGGTCGCTTCCGCGCCGGGTGAGTCGATCGCCGCTGCGCCGGGACCCGGCTCCGGGCCGGTCAGCTATCGCGACGCCGTGCAGCGCGCCTCGCCGTCGGTGGTCAGCATCTATACCGCTCGCGTGGTCACCGAACGACCGATCCAGTTGGTGCCGAATGCGACGTTCCAGCGCTTTTCCGGCATTCCGATCGGCCAGCCGCGGCGCCGGCTGCAGCGCGCACTGGGCTCCGGCGTGATCGTCAGCGGCGACGGCTACGTGCTGACCAACCATCACGTGATCGCCGACGCCGATGAAATCCAGCTCGTGCTGTGGGACGGCCGCACGACCCGCGCGCGGCTGGTCGGCAGCGATCCGGACACCGACCTTGCCGTGCTCAAGGTCGAAGGCAGCGGACTGCCGGCGATGCGGCTCGACGCCGAGCTGTCGCTCGCGGTTGGCGACGTCGTGCTCGCGATCGGCAATCCGTTCGGGCTCGGCCAGACCGTCACCCAGGGCATCGTCTCGGGCCTGAGTCGCGATCGGCTGAATCTCAGCACCTACGAGAATTTCATCCAGACCGATGCGGCGATCAACGAGGGCAACTCCGGCGGCGCGCTGGTCAACGCCTACGGCGAGCTGGTCGGCATCAATACCTTCGTGCTGTCGCGGATGACCGGCGCCGAAGGCATCGGATTCGCGATTCCGCTGGCGACCGCGAAGGCGGTGCTGGAACAGATCATCGCGCACGGCGTCGTCGTGCGCGGCTGGCTCGGACTCGAGTACGGCGACGCCCCGATCCTGCCCGGCGGCCTCGCACCGGGCACGCCGCGCGGCGTTGCGATCACCGGCGTCTGGCCCGGCGGGCCGGCCGACCGGGTCGGGCTGCGCCCCGGCGACGTGCTGCTGACGCTGAACGATGCGCCGATCGAGCACCAGACCGATCTGCGCGATCTCGAGGCGTCGCTGGCCCCGGGGGCCGACGTGGTCGTCGGCGGACTGCGCGCCGGCGTGCCGTTCAGCATCGAGCTGCGGCTGGCCCAGCGACCGCGGCCGCGCAGCGCCTGACACCGGACCGACGGCCGACGCGCGTCCCGGCCGCGCCTGCACCGACGGTTCCGGTCAGAGCGCGCCGGCGGCCGTCGTCACCGGGCTTGCGCCACCACCGGTCAACGCGGCGCGATAGCGATCGTGCAGGATGCCGACCCGCTCAACGTAGTGCTGGGTCTCGGCGTACGGCGGCACACCGCCATGTCGATCGACGGCGCCTTCACCGGCGTTGTAGCCGGCCGCAGCGAGGCGCGCGTCACCGTCGAAGCGTTTCAGCAGCCAGGCCAGGTAGCGGGTGCCGCCGAGGATGTTGTCGCGCGGCGTGAACGGGTCGGCCACGCCGAACCGCTCGGCAGTCGCCGGGATCAGTTGCATCAGCCCTTGCGCCCCCTTTTTCGACAGCGCGTTGACGTCGAATGCCGACTCGGCGTGGATCACCGCCCTGACCAGCGCCGGGTCGACGCCATGCTCGGCCGCAGCAGCGGCGATCTCGGCGGCGAACGCGCCGGTGTTCAACCTGACCGTATGGAAATCGACTGCCGACTGCCGCCCGCAGGCGAAACAGGATTCGATGTAGCTGAACAGCACCTGCGCCCGCTGACCGGCCGGTGGCCGATTCGTGTAATGGGTCACGCCGTTCTTCGTGTATTTGTAGACCGCGCCGGTGCTGACCTTGGCCCGCTCGCTGCCCGCCGCCGCGGTCGGCACGGCATCGCCGGTGGCAGTGCGGAACTCGACCTCACCGCCGGCCGGCACCGCCGGCGCGGTCGCCCTGGACGGGGCCGCAGCGGGCTGGCTGCGGATCGCCGCGCACTTCGAATAGCCTTCGCGACTGCTGGTGTAGGCGACCTCGCCCTGCTTGCCGACACAGCGGTACAGCGTGTCGGCAGCAGCCGTCGGCAGCGCCGTGGCACCAAGCAGCATCAGGATGGGAAGGATTCGCGGCACGGTCGCTCGGACAGCAGACTCGGCCTGCGAGTTTCCTCCTGTTCACCGCCCCCGACAAGCGCGCCCGCCGGCTCGGCTGACTGGCGGTAAACTACTGAGTTCGCGACTGATTGCGGCCGCGTCCGCATCGAGCCTCCATCGAGAATCCCCGCATGGCCGGAAAGCTGTACATCAAGACCCACGGTTGCCAGATGAACGAGTACGACTCGGACAAGATGGCCGACCTGCTCGCCGCCGCGCAGGGCCTCGAGCTGACCGACAACGAGGACGAGGCCGACGTCATCCTGATCAACACCTGCTCGATCCGCGAGAAGGCGCAGGAGAAGGTGTTCTCGCAACTCGGGCGCTGGAAGGAGCTGAAGAAGAAGAACGATCGCGTCGTGATCGGCGTCGGCGGCTGTGTCGCATCGCAGGAGGGCGAGGCGATCCTGAAGCGTGCGCCGTTCGTCGATCTCGTGTTCGGCCCGCAGACGCTGCACCGGCTCCCGGAAATGATCGAGGCCAAGCGCGAAAGCGGTCGCCCGCAGGTCGACATCAGCTTTCCCGAGATCGAAAAATTCGATCGTCTGCCGGAACCGCGCGCCGAAGGCCCGACCGCATTCGTGTCGATCATGGAAGGCTGCAGCAAGTACTGCACTTTCTGCGTCGTGCCGTACACGCGCGGCGAAGAAGTCAGTCGGCCGTTCGCCGACGTGCTGCTCGAAGTCGCCCGGCTCGCCGCGCAGGGTGTCCGGGAGGTCAACCTGCTCGGCCAGAACGTCAACGCCTACCGCGGTGCGATGGATGACGGCGACGAAGCCGACCTGGCGCTGCTGATCCGCGCGATCGCCGAAATCGACGGCATCGGCCGGATCCGCTTCACGACCTCGCATCCGGTCGAGTTCAGCGACGCCCAGATCGACGCGTTCCGCGACGTGCCGAAGCTCGCGAGCTTCCTGCACCTGCCGGTGCAGGCCGGCTCGGACCGGATCCTCGCCGCGATGAAGCGCGGCCACACTGCGCTCGAGTACAAGGCCAGGCTGCGCCGCCTGCGCGAGGCCCGCCCCGACATCTCGATCAGCTCCGACTTCATCGTCGGCTTTCCGGGCGAGACCGCGGCCGATTTCGACAAGACCATGAAGCTGATCGAGGACGTCGGCTTCGACCAGAGTTTCTCGTTCATCTATTCGGCGCGACCGGGAACGCCGGCGGCCAACCTCGCCGACGACACGCCGATGGAGGAGAAGAAGGAACGCCTGGCCCGACTGCAGGCGGCGATCGACGCGAACGCGCGGAAGATCTCGCAGGCGATGGTCGGCAGCGTCCAGTCGGTGCTGGTCGAGGGGCCGAGCAGGAAGGATCCGAACGAGCTGACCGGGCGCACCGAGAACATGCGCTACGTCAACTTCGCCGGCCATCCGCGGCTGATCGGCCAGTTCGTCGACGTCATGATCACCGAAGCACTCAGCAATTCGCTGCGCGGCCGCGTCGCGGCCGCCGACGAGGTTGCGGCCTAGCGTCGCGCTCGCTTTTTCGTAGGAGGGGCTTCAGCCCCGACCGCGATGCCAACCGCTTGCCGAACACCATGACCTGGCGGTCGGGGCTGAAGCCCCTCCTACAGGGGGGCGTCGCCATCCACGGGACATCAGCCGCCAGCCAGCCACGCCGAGGCATCTTCAGCGCATGACCGAACTCTCCCAACGCGATTTCACCCTCGAACCCGGCGACATCGAACGTCTCGCCGCACTGTGCGGGCCGTTCGATGAGCACCTGCGGCGGATCGAACTGCGGCTCGGCGTCGAGATCGCCAACCGTGGCAACGTGTTCCGCGTGATCGGCCCGGAGCGCGGCGTGCGCGCGACCGAGTCGCTGCTGCGCGAGCTGTATGCCGACGACGCCGACGACACGTCGATGCATGACCGTCTGAACCTCGCGCTGTCCGAGCGCGACGCCGAGGTCGAGGCCCCGGCGGACGAGGTCCAGGACGTCTCGATCAAGGTCAAGCGCGGCACGATCCGCGGCCGCAACCCGAACCAGCAGCGCTATCTGCATGCGATCGCCACGCACGACCTGTGCTTCGGCGTCGGCCCGGCCGGCACCGGCAAGACCTATCTGGCGGTCGCGATGGCGGTCGACGCATTGAACGAGGCCCGCGTGCAACGGCTGATCCTGGTCCGGCCGGCAGTCGAAGCCGGCGAAAAACTCGGTTTCCTGCCCGGCGACCTGAGCCAGAAGGTCGACCCGTACCTGCGCCCGCTGTACGACGCGCTGTACGAGATGCTCGGCAACGAGAAGGTCGCCAGGCTGATCGAGCGCAACGTGATCGAGGTCGCGCCGCTCGCCTACATGCGCGGGCGAACCCTGAACGACGCGTTCGTGATCCTCGACGAGGCGCAGAATACGACGATCGAGCAGATGAAGATGTTCCTGACCCGGATCGGCTTCGGCACCACCGCGGTCGTCACCGGCGACCTGACCCAGGTCGACCTGCCGAAGGCGCAGAAATCCGGTCTGCGCGACGCGGTCGAAGTGCTGCGCGACGTCGAGGGCGTCAGCTTCACTTTCTTCGCCGCGCGCGACGTCGTCCGCCATCCGCTGGTCGCACGGGTCGTCCGCGCCTACGATGCGCGGGATGCCCGACCGAAGGAGTAGCGATGGCGCGCGCAGCGCAGGAAATCAACGTCTCGGTGACTTTCGCCACCGAGCGTGCCGGCGTGCCGGCGTCGACCTCGTTCCGGCGCTGGGTCGCCGCTGCGCTGCACGGACGGATCAGGCGGGCAGACCTCGCGCTGCGGATCGTCGGCGAAGTCGAGGGACGATCGCTGAACCGGCACTACCGGGGCAAGGACTACGCCACCAACGTGCTGAGCTTCCCGGCCGAGCTGCCGCCCGGCCTGCCGGCCGGCACGATGCCGATCCTCGGCGATATCGTCATCTGCGCGCCGGTGGTGCAGAGCGAAGCACGCCTGCAGGGCAAGGACCCGCGCGCCCACTTCGCCCATCTGACCGTACACGGCATCCTGCACCTGCTCGGTTTCGAGCACGAGGACCCGAAGGAGGCCGAGGCGATGGAAGCACTCGAGCGGACCAT
This sequence comes from Lysobacteraceae bacterium, assembly GCA_041687455.1. Classification (GTDB taxonomy): domain Bacteria; phylum Pseudomonadota; class Gammaproteobacteria; order Xanthomonadales; family Xanthomonadaceae; genus JAWLBY01. The sequence goes on from JAWLBY010000001.1 coordinate 41,057, forward strand.
CCTCGACGGCCTCGGCTTTCCCGATCCGTATGCCGAAGAGCTTGCCTGAGCCGGCGACGGAGGCCACTCGGCGGCGGCGCTTCGCCTTGCTGCCGGCGGCGCGACGCGACCGGCCGACGATCGCCCCCGGACGCGGCTCGTGCGATCGGCGCAGGCGGCCGCGTGTTGCCGTTCCTTAATCGTCATCGGCTAAACTCGGACCGTTGCCGCCCGGTGCGGCGCCCCATGCAGATCCATGCCAGACGACCCTGAAAGTAGTACCGAACGTCATTCCGAACGCTACACCGAACGCAACACACCGACGTCCGCGCCCGCCCGATCCTGGTTCGGCCGGCTGAGCCAGGCCCTGTCAGGCGAGCCGCGCAACGTCGAGGAGCTGCTCGAAGAACTCCGCGCCGCCGAGTCCAACGGCCTGCTGTCGGCCGAGACACTGTCGATGATCGAGGGCGCCATGTCGGTGTCCGAGATGCAGGTCAGCGACGTCATGGTGCCGCGCGCACAGATGGTCTCGCTGGCGGTCGATGCACCGTTTGCCGAAGTGTTGGCCCAGGTGGTCGACAGCGGCCACTCGCGCTTCCCGGTGCACGGCGAAGACCGCGACGAGATCCTCGGCATCCTGCTGGCCAAGGACCTGCTTCGGGTCTGGGCGCAGGGCCATCCACCCGAACTGCGCGAACTGTTGCGACCGGCGGTGCTGATCCCGGCATCCAAGCGGCTCAACGTGCTGCTGCGCGAGTTCCGCGCCAGCCGCAACCACATGGCGATCGTCGTCGACGAGTACGGCGGCGTCGACGGACTGGTCACGATCGAGGACGTGCTCGAGCAGATCGTCGGCGAGATCGACGACGAGCACGACGAGGCGCCGGAAGCCGAGGCACCGCAGATCTCGACCGAGCCCGACGGCCGCTTCCTGATCGATGCACTGACTCCGGTCGAGGATTTCAACGAGCACTTCGGCGCCGAACTGCCGGAGGACGAATACGACACGATCGGCGGACTGATCGCGGCCGAAGTCGGCCATCTGCCGAACTCCGGCGAGCAGATCGAGCTGGACCGGTTCCAGTTCCAGGTCGCCAGCGCCGACGAACGCCGCGTCCACGCGTTTCACCTGCAGGTGCTCGACAGTGCGTGACCGTCCGGCCCCGGCGCTACGCGCCCGGGGCTTGGGCCCGAGCATCGTCGCATTGCTGCTCGCCGTGTCGCTGCTGCCCGCGCTGGCGGCGGCTACCGCTCCACGGATCGGCCTGCTGACGATGGCGCCGGGCGACGAGTACTGGGCGCGGTTCGGCCACAACGCGATCCTGGTCGTCGAGCCGGATGGCTCGGCGACCAGCTACAACTACGGCTATTTCGACTTCGAGCAGGAGAATTTCTTCCTGCGCTTCCTGCAGGGCCGGATGCTGTACCAGTTGGTCGCCCTGCCTGCCGGGATCGACATCGACCAGTACGTCCGCGACGGGCGCGGGGTGGTCCTGCAATGGCTCGCGATCGAGCCGCAACCGGCCCGCGAGCTGGCCGACTTCCTGGCCTGGAATGCACAGCCGGAAAATGCCGACTACCACTACGACTATTTCGTCGCGAACTGCTCGACCAAGGTCCGCGATGCGCTCGACCGCGCGCTCGGCGGCGCTCTGCTGGCGCAGACCCGCGCCCGCTCGCGCGGCCTGACCGCGCGCAGCGAGTCGCTGCGGCTGGCCGCGACGCTGCCGTGGATGTACCTCGGCATCCATTTCGGCCTCGGTCCGGCCACCGATCGCCCGTTGTCGCGCTGGCAGGAGGGCTTCGTGCCAGCCCGGCTGTACGAAGCGATCGGCCAGATCCGGCTCGCCGACGGCAGTCCACTGGTGCTCGAGGAGCAGCGATTGTCGGAGCACCGGCTGGCGGCGCCGGACGACGAACCGCCGCGCCACCTGCCCTGGTTCGCGCTGACCGGCCTGCTGGCGGCCGTGCTGCTCGCGGTCGGCCTGCGGCGCGCACCCGGCCGCTCGCGGACGATCGCCAGCGCCGCTGCCGCCGCGTTCTGGCTGCTCGGCGGGCTGCTCGGCTGTGGCCTGCTGGCGCTGTGGCTGCTGACCGCGCACACCGCGGCATGGGGCAACCAGAATGCGTGGCTGCTGCCGCCGCTGCTGCTGCTGTTGCTGCCGGCGCTCGACCCGCTGCGCCGCGACGTGCCGGTACCGCGCTGGCTGGGCGTGCTCGGTCTGCTGGCGCTGGCGAGCGCGCTGGTCGGCCTGACGCATTCGACACTGGCCCGCAACGGCCAGCAGAATGGCGAGTGGCTGGCGCTGCTGCTGCCGTTGCAGGCGGTGCTGGCGGAGCGGCTGTGGCAGGCTGGGCGGCACCGTGACGGCTGATCCTCCGCATGGGACACCGGCACCGATGAGCGATCCGGTCACGGTCGTCAACTGCACTGCCTACGAGCCTGATGGCCGTCGTCGACCGCCGTTTCCGCTCGAGCGGATCAGCGACGAACTGCAGCGGGAGGGCTTCGTCTGGGTCGGCCTGCGCTCGCCCGATCCGGCCCTGCTGGCGCAGATGCAGGACGAATTCGGACTGCATCCGCTGGCGATCGAGGACGCGATGCATGCGCACCAGCGCCCCAAGCTCGAGGTCTACGGCGACTCGCTGTTCATCGCGTTGCACACCGCTCAACTGGTCAATGGCCGGATCGAATTCGGCGAGACCCATGCGTTCTTCGGCCGCAACTACCTGCTGACGATCCGTCACGGCGCTTCGCTGTCGTACGCACCGGCCCGCGCGCGCTGCGAGCGCGAGCCGGAGCTGCTGGCATTGGGGCCGAGCTTCGCGCTGTATGCGGTGCTGGACTTCATCGTCGACAACGTGATGCCGATCGTCGGCGAGTTCGAGGACGAACTCGAAGACCTCGAGAAGGACATCTTCGCCGAGACCTTCCGCCGCGAGACGATCGAGAAGCTGTACCAGCTCAAGCGCGAGCTGGTCCGGCTGCGGCTGGCGGTGGCGCCGCTGCAGGACATCCTGAACCAGCTCGTCCGCTTCCACGCCGGCCTGATCCACGAGGATGCCCGGCTCTATTTCCGCGACGTGTTCGACCACGCGGTGCGCGTCAACGAGGCCACCGACACGGTGCGCGAGATGCTGACCGCGGCGATGTCGGTCAACCTGTCGCTGGTGACCGTGCACCAGGGCGAAGTGGTCAAGCGGCTGGCCGGCTGGGCGGCACTGGTCGCAGTACCGACGCTGGTTGCGAGCTGGTACGGAATGAACTTCGCACATATGCCCGAGCTCGGCCATCCGGCCGGCTACTACACCGTGATCGCTGCAACGGTCGCGGCCTGCGCCATCCTGTTCGCGGTGCTGCGTCGCGCCCGCTGGCTGTAGCCGGATATCGGCCCGCCGCGGGTCGCGACCGGTCCGCCGCTCGTCGCAGCGCCAGCCGACCCCTGACACAACGCGGCGCCGTTGGCTACCGGGGTCCAATTGACCACGATCAAGATGCGCGCCGGTCGCGACCGGGACAATTCCGGCCGAACCGAACCGCCCGGAAACCGGCATGCCCACTGCAACCACTCCCATCAACGAACGCTACAACGATCGCGTCGTCCGTCAGTTCGCCGTGATGACCCTGGTCTGGGGCATCGTCGGCATGACCGTCGGCGTACTGATTGCCGCCCAGCTCTACTGGCCGGCGCTGAGTTTCGACCTTCCGTGGCTCAGCTACGGCCGACTGCGGCCGCTGCACACGAATGCGGTGATCTTCGCGTTCGGCGGCTCGGCGCTGTTTGCGACGTCGCTGTGGGTCGTGCAGCGCACCTGCCATGCCCGGCTGATCTCCGACAAGCTCGCCGCCTTCGTGTTCTGGGGCTGGCAACTGGTCATCGTGCTGGCCGCCATCACGCTGCCGCTCGGCATCACGCAGAGCAAGGAATACGCCGAGCTCGAGTGGCCGATCGACCTGCTGATCACCGCGGTCTGGGTGGCCTACGCGGTGCTGTTCTTCGGCACCATCGCCAAACGCCGGGTGTCGCACATCTACGTCGCCAACTGGTTCTACGGCGCCTATATCCTCGCCGTCGCGCTGCTGCACATCGTCAACAACCTCGCATTGCCGGTGTCGCTGACCAAGTCGTACCAGGTCTACACCGGCGCCGTCGACGCGATGGTGCAGTGGTGGTACGGGCACAACGCGGTCGGATTCTTCCTGACCGCCGGCTTCCTCGGAATGATGTACTACTTCGTGCCGAAGCAGGTCGGTCGGCCGATCTACTCGTACCGGCTGTCGATCGTGCACTTCTGGGCGCTGATCGCGATCTACATGTGGGCCGGCCCGCACCATCTGCAGTACACCGCGCTGCCGGACTGGGCGCAGAGCCTCGGCATGGTGTTTTCGCTGATCCTGCTGGCGCCGTCGTGGGGCGGTGCGATCAACGGCGTCATGACGCTGTCGGGCGCCTGGCACAAGCTGCGCACCGATCCGATCATCAAGTTCCTGATCGTCTCGATCTCGTTCTACATGATGTCGACGTTCGAGGGACCGATGATGTCGATCAAGACGGTCAACTCGCTGTCGCACTACACCGACTGGACCGTGGGCCATGTCCACTCCGGCGCACTCGGCTGGGTCGCGATGATCTCGATCGGCGCGATGTACATGCTGTACCCGCGCGTGCTCGGTCTGAAGGAGATGTACAGCACCAAGCTGATCGACACCCATTTCTGGGTGCACACGATCGGCGTCGTGTTCTACATCGCCTCGATGTGGATCGCCGGCGTGATGCAGGGCCTGATGTGGCGCGCCGCCAATCCGGACGGCACGCTCACCTACACCTTCGTCGAATCGCTGGCCGCGACCTATCCGTACTACCTGATCCGTCTGCTCGGCGGCCTGATGGTGGTCGGCGGCATGCTGGTGATGGCCTGGAATGTCTGGAAGACCTTCCAGATGGCACGCGATACCGAGGACGCCCCGGTGCTCGCGCCGGCGGCGGCGTGACGCACGCCGGCGACGTCGGATCGGCAATCGGAACGTTTCTACGGAGCAGCCGTTCGTCCTGAGGTATCGAAGGACGAACGGCCCGACAAGCAACCCGCCGCTCGTGGTTCGATACCTCACCACGAACGGCTGGACACCCAGGGTCCAGCAATGAATCACGAAAATGTCGAAAAATCCGTTGGCCTGATGGCGGTGCTGATCGCAGTGGCGATCAGCTTCGGCGGCCTGGCCGAGATCGTGCCGCTGATGTACCAGGCCGAGGCGATCGAGCCGCTGCCTGGCGTCAAGCCGTACCCGCCGCTGCAGCTTGCCGGTCGCGACGTCTACGTCCGCGAAGGCTGCTACAACTGCCATTCGCAGATGGTCCGCACGTTGCGTTTCGAGACCGAGCGCTACGGGCACTACTCGCTGGCCGGCGAGTCGGTCTACGACCGGCCGTTCCAGTGGGGCAGCAAGCGCACCGGGCCGGACCTGGCCCGGGTCGGTGGCCGCTACTCGGACGACTGGCACCGCGTGCATCTGAACAATCCGCGTGACGTGGTGCCGGAATCGAACATGCCGGCGTATCCGTGGCTCGAGCAGACGATGGTCGACCCGGGCACGGTGGTCGCGAAGATGCGCGCGCTGCAGACGCTCGGCGACCCGTACAGCGACGAGGAAATTGCCGCCGCAGCCGACGAGGTCGCCAACCGGACCGAACTCGACGCCGTGGTCGCCTATCTGCAGGGGCTCGGCCGACACGCTCCGCGTCCGGGCGCCGCCGCGCCGGCGGTCGCGACGAACGGCGCCGACACCCAACTCAACGCTGGAGGCCAGCCATGATCGCCGGCATCGTGACTGCCATGCTGCTTCTCACCTTCCTCGTCGGTACCGTCTGGGCCTACAGCCCGAAGCGCACGCAGGAGTTTGCCGCAGCGGCATTGCTCGCGCTGGACGATGCGCCGGAGCGCGTAACCCGCCCGGCATCACGCGATCGCGGCTGAAGCCGCTCCCACGGGTGCGCTGCGCGTACCGCTCGGATTTCGAATTCTAGGGAAGTGTCATGACAACCGCCTGGTCCTGGTTCGTCGCCATCATCGTCGTCATAAACATCGCCGGCTGCGTCTGGCTGCTCTGGTGGACCGGCAAGCGCCGTCCGGGCGACCCGGCCGAGGACGCCACCAGCCACTACTGGGACGGCGACATCACCGAATACAACAAGCCGATGCCGCGGTGGTGGATCAACCTGTTCTACATCACGATCGTGTTCTCGATCGGCTATCTGGTCTGGTATCCGGGTTTCGGCAATTTCGAGGGAACCTCCGGCTGGACCTCGGCGGGCGAGCACGATGCCGACCGCGACGAGGCCGATGCCCTGATGAGCGCGGCGCTGTCGCGCTTCGACGATCGTCCGATCGAGGAGCTGGCGCGTGATCCGGAGGCGCTCGGCCACGGCAAGGCGATCTTCGCCAACCATTGCGCGACCTGCCACGGTTCCGATGCGCGCGGTGCGCGCGGCTTCCCCAACCTGACCGACACGGTCTGGCACTGGGGCGGCAGCCCCGATCGCGTGCTCGAGAGCGTGCTGCATGGCCGCCAGGCCGCGATGCCGGCGCTGGCGCCGGCGCTCGGCAGCGAACAGGCGGTAACCGAAACCGCCGTGTACGTGCAGAGCCTGTCCGGCCAGCGCGTCGATCCGTCGCTGGCCGCGGCCGGCCGCAAGCGCTTCGCGATGCTGTGCGTTGGCTGTCACGGCGTCGACGGTACCGGCAATGCGCTGCTCGGGGCGCCGGACCTGACCGACAGCTACTGGCTGTACGGCGGCGATTTCGACAGCATCCGGCAGGCGATCGTCAACGGTCGCAACGGCCAGATGCCGGCGCACGAGCCGCTGATCGGACCGCGTCGCAGCCGGCTGGCGGCTGCCTGGGTCTACTCGCTGAGCCAGCCGACCGAGCCGGTCGCCGAGACCAGCGGCAGCGGCAACGCCGGCAGCCGTTGAAGCGGCAGTCGCACAAACCGCGCCGCTCGTGTTCAATGAGGCCGCGGCTCGAGCCGTTCCTTGAGGAGACGTATCGGTGACTGGGCAACCGCTGTTCGATCACCCGCCGCGCCCGATGGCGCAGCGGGTCGGCGCCATCGTCTGGCCGAGTTTCTTCGCAGCCGGCATCGCGACGATGGTGTTCTTCGCCTTCATCGATCCGCTCGACCTGCGCGACATCAGCTTCGTCGACTGGGCGCTGTCCCGCGAGATGGGCTACACGATCGGATTCTTCATGTTCTGGCTCGCGACAGCGGCGTCGAGCCTGTTCACCTGGATCCTGCTGCGACCGGCCAGCCGCTTCAACCGGCCGCTGCCGCAGGAACACTGACCGACTACCGGTCGCGACATGATGACGCGCTGGATCGGGCCCGGCCCGCATGCGTAGTTTGCGGACGATCACCGGCTCGCGCCGTTGATCCGGCGCGACTGCGGCAGGGCGCGATGAAGACCAGCGCCGGATCTGATTCACGCCGGCCGGCATCCGGCCTGTGCCGGCGTCAGTCGTGCCGCGGACCGCACCCGAGCCGGCGAATGCCGGATAGAAGATACCGATGAGCAAGCAGATCCCGACCACCCTCGACAGCAGCGGCATGTACCGCTCCGAGCGCAAGATCTATCCACGCGAGGTCAGCGGCCGCTTCCAGCGCCTGCGCACCGCGGCGGTGGTCTGGCTGCTCGGCATGTACTACCTGTTCCCGTGGCTGTCGTGGGACGGCCGGCAGGCGGTGCTGTTCGATCTGCCGGCGCGCAAGTTCTACGTGTTCGGGCTCGCGTTCTGGCCGCAGGATTTCATCTTCCTCGCGCTGCTGCTGATCATGGCCGGGCTGTCGCTGTTCTTCTTCACCGCGCTGGCCGGCCGGCTGTGGTGCGGCTACGCCTGCCCGCAGACGGTGTGGACCGAAGTGTTCCTGTGGATGGAACGCTGGACCGAGGGCCCGCGGCACAAGCGGATCAAGCTCGATGCCGGACCGTGGACGCGCGAAAAGCTCGCTCGCAAGGGCGCCAAGCACACGCTGTGGCTGGTGTTCGCACTGTGGACCGGGTTCACGTTCGTCGGCTTCTTCACGCCGATCCGTGATCTCGGCGCACGACTGGTGCCGTTCGAGTGGGGCGGCTGGGAAACGTTCTGGGTGCTGTTCTACGCACTGGCGACCTGGGGCAATGCCGGTTTCCTGCGCGAACAGGTCTGCAAGTACATGTGCCCGTACGCGCGCTTCCAGAGCGCGATGTTCGACCGCAACACGCTGATCATCGCCTACGACCCGCGTCGCGGCGAACCGCGCGGACCGCGCAAGCGCGGTCTGCTGACCAGCGTGCTCGAGCGCGCGCGCGGACTGCTGCCGGTCGAGCAGGCGCAGCAGTACGTGATCGCCGCCGCGGTGGCGCCGAGCGCCGCCGACCAGCAGATGCACGCCAGGGCCACCACCGGGCTGATCGACGTGCGCAACGCGTCGGTCACGCGCGGTTCGCTGGCGCCGGACCAGCTCGGCGACTGCATCGACTGCACGCTGTGCGTGCAGGTCTGCCCGACCGGAATCGACATCCGCAACGGCCTGCAGTACGAGTGCATCGCCTGTGGCGCCTGCATCGACGCCTGCGACGAGGTGATGGACAAGGTCGGCTATCCTCGCGGACTGATCACCTACACCACGCAGAACAACGTCGACGGCAAGCCGACCCGCGTGCTGCGGACGCGCGTGTTGCTCTACGGCCTGCTGCTCGGTGCGCTGCTGGCGGGCTGGACCTGGGGCATCGCGAGCCGCACGCCACTGATCGTCGACGTGATGCGCGACCGCAATGCCCTCTATCGGCTCGCAGCGGACGGCGCGGTCGAAAACGCCTACACCTTGCGTCTGATCAACAAGCAGGATCGAGTCCATCACTACCGTGTCGACATCGCCGGTCATCCGGACGTGAAACTGATGAATGCGCCGATCGAAGTGAAGGCCGATCCCGAGCAGGTGCTGACGCTGGCCGTCACGCTGCGGGCACCGGGCTCGGCGATCCACGGCCGCCAGGATCTGCAGTTCGTCGTCCACAGCCTGACCGACCCGGAAATCCAGGAAACCCGCACCACCCGCTTCTTCGGACCTGCCCAGTGACCGCTTCCGCCCCGCACCGCCCGTGGTACCGCGAACCGATGCTGTGGCTGGTCATCGCGCTGCCGGCGGCGGTGATCGTTGCCGGCGTATCGACGATCGCGATCGCGGTGTCGGCCGGCGGCAGTGACGCGGTGTCGGACCAGGTCCGCCGCACCGCGCAGATCCAGATCGCCGATCTCGCCGCCGAGCAGGCCGCACTGGAGCGCGGGATCGGTGCCGAGCTGCGGATCGACCACGACACCGGCGCGCTGCACGTCGCGCTGAACCAGCAGGCCGACGCACCGGCAGCGACGCTCGAGCTGCAACTCAACCATCCGATCGATGCCGCGCAGGACCGCCAGGTCACGCTGGTCCGCTCCGGCGACGGCTGGCTCGGCCGGTTCGACGGCGACCTGCAGCACGACTGGGATCTGTCGCTGATGCCGGCCGACCGCGAGTGGCGCCTGCGCGGCCGGATCCGCGGCGGTCAGCCGTCGGCGGAGCTGCGGGCGCCGCTCGCGAACGGCTGATGGACACGCTGTCGGCACTGCCCGCGACGCCGCCCGATGGCGGTACGGCGGCAGGCTGCTTCCACTGCGGCGAGCCGCTGCCGCCGACCCCGCCGATGGTCGAGTTCGACGGCGCGCCGCGCCCGTTCTGCTGCCCCGGCTGCGCGCAGGCGGCGGCGTTCATCCGCGACCAGGGGCTCGGCGACTATTACCAGTTGCGCCAGCGTGAAGGCTCGCGGGTCGCGGCCGGCGTCGACTGTTCGGTCTGGGATCGGGCCGATCTGCTCGCCGAGCACAGCCGCGCGCTGGCCGACGGCAGTCGCGAGATCACCGTGCTGACCGACGGCATGCACTGTGCCGCCTGCGCCTGGCTGATCGACCGCGCGCTGCGCCGCGAGCCGGCCGTCGACGACGTGCAGGCCAACGCGATCACCGGCCGGATCCGGCTGCGCTGGCAGCCCGGGCGACAACATCTCAGCGCGCTGCTGTCGCGACTGACCGCGCTCGGCTACACGCCGCAACTGGCGCCCGGCGCCGATCTCGAGGCGGCTCGGCTGCGCGAGCGGCGGCAGATGATCCTGCGGCTCGGCGTCGCCGGGCTCGGCATGCTGCAGGCGATGATGTTCGCCGAGGCGCTGTATCTCGACTTCGATCGGCAGATGGCCGATCCGACTCGCGATTTCTTCCGCTGGATCGCGATGCTGGTGTCGACGCCGGTCGTATTCTGGTCCGGCTGGCCGTTCATTGCCGGCATGCTGCGCGAGTTCCGGTTGCGCCGGCTCGGCATGGATACGCCGATCGCCGGCTCGGTGCTGCTCGCATGGGCCGCGAGCGTGGTCGAAACGATCCGCGGCGGCGCCCACGTCTGGTACGACGCCGCAGTGATGTTCGTGTTCCTGCTGCTGGCCGCGCGAGCGATCGAGCAGTTCGCGCGGCGGCGCGCCAATGCGGTGGTCGAACAACTCGGCCGCGCCCGTCCGGTGCTCGCCCGGCGAGTGCGCGCCGACGGCGTGCTCGAGGCGGTGCCGCTGGCCGCACTCGAGGTCGGCGACGTGGTGCAGGTCGCGGCCGGCGATGCGGTGCCGGCCGACGGTCGGCTGCTCGACACCGGTGAGTTCGACGAATCGCTGCTGACCGGCGAGTCGCGGGCAGTGGTCCGCGAGGCCGGCGACACCGCACTGGCCGGCAGCCACGCGCTGAGCCGGCCGGTGCGGATCGAGGTGACCGGCACCGGCCAGTCGACCCGGCTGGCACAACTGGTGCGACTGGTCGATGCGGCGCAGAACGCGCGTCCGCAACTGGCCCGAGCCGCCGAATCCCTGTCCGGTCGCTTCGTGGTCGGACTGCTGCTGGCGGCGGCGGCGACCTTCGCGATCTGGCTGCAGGTGGCGCCCGAACGAGCGTTCGAGGTCGCGCTGGCGGTGCTGGTGGTCAGTTGCCCATGTGCGCTGTCGCTGGCGGTGCCGGCCGGGCTGGCGGTCGCGCACGGCACGTTGGCGCGGATCGGCGTGCTGAGCCTGTCACCGGATGCGATCGACAGCCTGGCCCGGGTCGACACCGTGCTGCTCGACAAGACCGGCACGCTGACCGAAGGCAGGCCGCGGATCGTCGCCGAGCAGGCTTGCGGCGCGCTGTCGATCATCGAGGCGCGAAGTGTCGCTGCCGCGCTCGAACGCGCCAGCGGCCATCCACTGGCGGCCGCGTTCGTCGACGGCGCGGAACACGAACGCTGCGCGGCTTCGGTCGAGGTGCATGCCGGACTCGGCGTCAGCGGTACCGTCGGCGGCCGCGAGTTCCGGCTCGGCCGGGCCGATTTCGCCGCTGCGGCCGCAGACGACGGCGCGATCTGGCTCGGCGACGGCCGCCATCCTTACGCACGCTTCGAGCTGAGCGACAGCCTGCGGCCCGATGCAGCCACCGCGATCGAGGACTTGCAGCGCGCCGGCATCCGGGTCGAGATCGCCAGTGGCGATGCCGAACCGGCGGTCGCCGCGGCCGCCCGCGCGCTCGGCGTTTCGCACTTCCAGGGCCGGATGTCGCCGGAAGCCAAGCTGCAGCATCTGCGAGATCTGCAGGCCGACGGCCGCTGCGTCGCGATGCTCGGCGACGGCATCAACGACGCGCCGGTGCTGGCCGGGGCCGACGTTTCACTGGCGATGGCCAGCGGCGCCGCGGTCGCGCATCGCGCTGCCGACATGGTGCTGACCGGCACCCGACTCGAACGACTGCCGCAGGCACTCGCGGTCGCCGCGCGGACCCGTCGCGTGCTGCGCCAGAACCTGGCCTGGGCGCTGGCCTACAACGCGATCGCGATGCCGTTCGCGGCCACCGGCCTGGTGACGCCGTGGCTGGCCGCGCTCGGCATGGCCGCGTCCAGCCTGCTGGTCACGTTCAATGCGTTGCGGCTGGCGCGCGTGCCGGCCGCTGCGAACCCTGCCGTGGCGGCGACTTCCGCCGCGATCCCATCCGATCCACCCGTTGCGCGGCCGACGATCGCGGCCGCAGCCGCTCGCAGCGACCACACCGCCGCGCCGCTGCCGGAGCCCTGCCGATGACGATCCTGCTCGTGCTGATCCCAATCAGCCTGATCCTGCTCGGCATCGCCATCGGCGCCTTTGCCTGGGCCGTGCGCGGCGGCCAGTTCGACGATCTGCAGACGCCGGCGATCGCAATCCTCGCCGACGACCGCGGCCCGTGTATCCCGGCGGCTCCGGCGGAGGTCGGCTCCGACGACGCCGCGCCGGCCGCGCAGCCACCGCACAGCGATGCCGATCGACTGGCTTAGCATCGGCGCCGCGTTCACCAGCGGGCTGCTCGGCAGCCTGCACTGCGCGGCGATGTGCGGCGGAATAGCGGCCAGCGTCGGACTCGGCGCCCGGCGCGGCAACGCATTCGCGAGCGCATTGCGGGTGAACCTGGCGCGGATCGCGTCCTACACGCTGGCCGGCGCGATCGCCGGTGGCATCGGCGGCGGCATCGTCGCGATCGCCCGCTTCGAGCAACTGCAGATCGCACTGCGGGTCGCGCTCGGGCTGGTGCTGATCGTGGTGGCGCTGCGGCTGTTCGACCGGCGCGGCCGGCTCGGTTTCCTGCGCGCGCCGGCCGGCCGGCTGTGGCAGTTCCTGGCACCGCTGCAGAAACGGCTGATGCCGGCCGACACACCGCTGCGGCAACTCGGCGTCGGCGTGCTGTGGGGCTGGTTGCCGTGCGGCCTGTCCGGCACGCTGCTGCTGGCCGCCTGGTTCAGCGCCAGCGCCGCCACCGGCGGCTTGCTGATGGCCGCGTTCGGTTTCGGCACGCTGGCAACGATGCTGCCGCTGGCGTGGACCGGCAGCCGGCTGTTCGCGAGCTTCGAGCGCAGCGGTGCGCGGACCGCCGCCGCCGGCCTGGTGCTCGCGGCCGGCCTGCTGACCATCGCCGCGCCGTGGCTGATGCAGATTCCGGCCATGCACGACTGGTTGCGCGCACTCGGCTGTGTACCGGCCACGTAGCCGTACCCCTCGCCATCGGCGACGCAGCCCGACGTCACTGCGGCCGAGTCGCGCCCCGACCGCAACCGTGCCCGATCGGGTGGCAGGCCTCAATGCTGCAGCCGCGGATCCACCGACAGCGTCGCGTACAGGAATTCGGTCAGCGCACGGATCCGCGCGACCCGCCTGAGGTCCGGATGCGTCAGCACCCAGACCTGGGTATCGAACGCGCTGTCCGGCGGCTGTAGCCGGACCAGCCCGCGGCGACTGGCTGCCAGCGGACATAGCAGCCAGCCGACCCCGAAGCCGGCGGCCACCGCGTCGGCCAGCGTGATCAGGCTGTCGACCCGCAAGCCGATCCGCTCCGGGGCGACGTGCTCGCGGATCCATCGTGCCGACGTCAGGTGCGCCAACGGTTCGGCATGTCCGACCCACCGGTAGTCGGCTTCGCGCGGCCGGCGACCGAGCGACTTCAGATACGACCGTGACCCATACAACGCGGTCTGGACAATGCCGACCCGGCGCCCGATCAGGTTGTCCGGCGGCCGGTTCGAGCCGCGCACGGCGACATCGGCTTCACGCTGGGTCAGGTTCATGAAACTGTTGTTGATCACCAGTTCCAGCCGCAGCCGGGGATGTCGTGCGCCGAAATCCCCGAGCGGCTGCAGCAGCAGCGTCTGCAGCAGCGTGTCCGGCGCGGTCAGCCGGACCGTGCCGCCCAGTTGCAGGTCGGCGCCGGTCACGCGCCGCTCGGCGGCATCGAGCGTGTCGGAGACGCCAGCGATGCCGGCCGCCAGCTCCTGACCACGCGCGGTCAGCGCATAGCCGCCCGGCAGCCGGTCGAACAGCCGCACGTCGAGCGTCTGCTCGAGGCTGGCAATGCGCCGCAGCACGGTCGAATGGTTGACCTGCAGCGCCTGCGCGGCCGCGGAGATCGAGCCGCGCTCGCAGACGGCCAGAAAGAACTGCAGATCGCCCCACTGCATGCGTGCCCCCATGGCCCCGGCAACCTGTGCGAATACGCATACAGTGTATGCATCAATTGCGGATTCCTGCGCAGATTTGCCGCGAATAGACTGATCGCATCCTCATCGCCGATGGAAACGACATGTCTGCATCCTCGTCCGCTCTCGCGATTCCGGCGCCGGCCAGATTCACGGCCTGCACGCTGATCCGCGGCGCCGGCGCCGACCGCCTGCAGCGCGTCGAACGCGTCGCCGGCTCGCTCGGCGCTCGCGACGTCCGCGTGCGCATCCACGCCGTGGCGCTGAACCATCGCGACCTGATGCTGGCCGACGGCCGCGCCGGACCGGCCGACCGAGCCATCGTGCCGGCGTCCGACGCCGCTGGCGAAGTGGTCGCAATCGGCCCGGAAGTCGAGACGCTGGCCGTCGGCGACCGCGTCGTCAGCAGCTTCTTTCCGGACTGGCTGAGCGGCCCGATGACCGACCGCGTCACGGCCCGGGCGCTGGGCGGCACGCTCGACGGCGTACTGGCCGAACAGGTGGTGCTGCCGGAGTCGGCGTGGGTACCGATGCCGGCGCACCTCGACTACATCGAAGCGTCGACGCTGAGCTGCGCCGGCGTCACCGCGTGGCATGCCCTGTTCGGCCTGGATCCGCTGCCTCCCGGTGCGACGATCGCGCTGCTCGGCACTGGCGGTGTATCGATCTGGGCGCTGCAACTGGCCAGAGCGGCCGGCCATCGCGTGCTCGTGACGTCGTCGGACGACGACAAGCTGGCCCGGGTTCGGGCACTGGGCGCCGATGCGACCGTCAACTATCGGCAGACGCCGGACTGGGGCGCCGCACTGCGAACACTCAGCGGTGGTCACGGCGTCGATCGCGTGCTCGATATCGGTGGTCCGGACACCATCACCCAGTCCATTCGTGCGCTGCGCAGCGGCGGCACCGTCGCCGTGATCGGCCGCCTGACCGGCAGCGAGCCGGCGCGGCTCGACCCGGCCGAGCTGTTCATCGGCGGCAAGCGACTGGTCGGCCTGTCGATCGGCAGCCGCGCGATGGCGCTCGAACTCGCCCGCTTCGTCGAGCAGAGCGGGCTGCGGCCGGTGGTCGACCGGGTGTTCGGCTACCGCGACGCTGGCGCGGCCTTCCACTATCTCGCAGCCGGACGGCACATCGGCAAGGTCGTCATCGACGTGTCCGGCGAAGCTGCCTGAGTCGTGCGGGACTTGCCCGATCGGCGGCACGCACCGGGAATCCGGGCCAGCCGCACTGCCACGAAACCCCGGCTCAATCGCGCGGCAGCCGACTGACCAGTCGCGCGAGGCGGAACCGCTGCGGCGCCTGGTCGGCGGCGATCGCGTCGATCACTGCTTCGGCGGCGGCGATGCGGATGCGCGCCTCGGCGAAGTCGCGCTCGGCCAGCGCCAACTCGGCGAGATCGAGATCGAGTTCGGCGATCCGCAGCGTGCGCTCGCCGCGCAGCGTGACGGCGAGCGAGCGCGCCGACTGCAGTTCGCTGACGGCGGTCGCGCGATCGCCGTCGGCGGCGGCGAGCAAGCCGGCGAGCCGGACCATGTCGGCGACGCGGACGTCGTTGCCCGGCAGCGACGATCGGGCAGCCAATGCCGCATCCAGATGCGTGCGCGCATCGGCCAGCGTGCCGTGCCGGCGATGCCAGTCGGCGAGATAGACCTCGCGCATCGTGCGTGCGGCATCGAGTTGTACGCCGTCACCGTCGATCGGCAGCTCCAGCAGTGCGCGGGCGGCGTCGGCTTCGCCGTGCAACAGCAGGGCGAGTCCGAGGTGCTGACGGAACAGTGCCAGCACCGCCGGACGTGCCTGCGACGCCGCCTCGGTGATCGCGACGGCGCGCCGCAGCGGCGGCAACGCACGCTGGTAGTCGCCGATTTCTCGATACAGCGTGGCAATGTTGTTCAATCCGATCGCCAGTGCCGGATCCTCCTCACCGAGGATCCGTCGCTGCACCGCCAGCGCCGCTTCGGTCTGCTCGAGCGCTTCGCGCACGCGGCCCTGCTGGTGGTACAGCGCACCGAGACTGTTGTGCAGCAGCGCGGTGCCGGCGCTGTCGTGGGCATAGAGTCGGTCGCGGTCACCGAGCAGCGTCTCGAGCACCTGCTGGGCCTCCGCGCGGCGGCCTACGCGAAGCAGCAGATGCACCAGCTTGCCGCGGGCGACGAACAGATCCGGATGGTCTGCCGACAGGCTGCTCTCGAGCCGCGGCAGCAGCCGTTCGAGCCGCTCGATCGCCTCGGTTTCGCGACCGGTCTCGCGCAGCACCTCGGTCTGGTAGACGTCGAGCATCAGCACGTCCGGCGACGCCGGTCCGGACAGTACGACCCAGGCGTTGCGCGCCGCGGCCAGCGTGCGTTCGGCATCGGCATGCGCACCGCGGCGATTCTGTGCAATGCCGAGGTAGATCTGCGCGCTGGAGGCGCGGCGCGGCTCCCCCGCCTGCAGATACAGTGCGTGCGCCTCCGCCAGCAGCCGCTCGGCGTCATCGGCGCGACCACGATCGATCTGCGCGCGACCGAGCACATCGAGGGCATCGGCGAGCGTGCGCCGGTCGCCACTCTTCCGGGCGACCGCAATCGCATCGGCCATTACCGCGGCTGCCGCATTCGGCAGGCCGAGGTGGTATTGAATCGTGCCGAGTGCCACCAGCAACGTCGCCCGCTGCTCGTCGCCGATCTGTTGGTCGGTGGCCAGCCGGCGGATACCGTGTTCGACCAGCTCGGCGGCGGTCAGCGCTCGGTTGCCGCTGCGCGCAGGTTCGGCCTGCCGGAACAGGTCGACCAGAAACGCAGCGGACGCGCGTGCGGTCTGTGCTTCGCGGGCAACGATCCGCTCCGCCTCGATCGCGCGGTCACGCTCGATCACCAGCCTGGCGCCGAGCACCAGCAGCGCGGCCAGCATCGCCGCGGTCAGCACGGCGGCGATCCGGTGTCGCAGCAGCCACTTGCCGAACACGTAGCGGCGCGTCTGCGGTACCGCGCGCACCGGGCGCCGGGCGAGGAAGCGCTCGAGGTCGTCGGCGAACTCGGCGGCCGAGGCGTAGCGCTCGCTCGGAATCACCGCACAGGCGCGATCGACGATCCGGTCGATCTCGTCCGGCGCGCGGTCGGCACGCCGGGCAGCCGCGCCATCGGTGGGGTCGCGGCGATGCAGCAGTTCGGCCAGCAGCAGGCCGAGCGCGTAAACGTCGGTCGCGGTGCTCGGCGGTTTGCCGCTGCGCTGCTCGGGACTCGAATAGCCCGGCGTGAACCAGCCGCCGACCGCCGCCTGCGCGGCGCCCGGAAGCAGCAGTGCGGCGATGCCGAAATCGAGCAGCACCGGTCGGCCGTCATCCTGCAGCAACACGTTCGCCGGCTTGATGTCGCAATGGACGATCAGTTTCTGGTGCGCGTGCTGCACCGCCCGCGCCACCTCGACCAGCAGCCGGATCCGCTCGCGGCGACCGAGCCGGCGCGCATCGGCCGCCTGCGTGATCGGCTGGCCGCGAATGTGCTCGATGACGAGATACGGCTGACCCTGCCCGGTCTCGCCGCCATCGAGCAGCCTCGCGATACCGGGATGGCGCAGGTCGGCGAGGATCTGACGCTCGTGCCGCAGTTGCTGCACTGCGCCGGCGGTCACGAATCCGCGAATCAGTTTCAGCGCCGCCTGCTGGGTGAAGCCGCCCTCGACGCGCTCGACCCGGTACACGCTTCCCATGCCGCCGCTGCCGATCTGCTCGACCAGCCGCCAGGCACCGATCCGGCTGCCAAGCTCCGGCTCCGGCAGCTCGCTGGCGAAGGCAGCCTCGATCTGTTCGCTGAGGGTGTCGGGTCCGGCGTCGGCCGACAGCATCTGCTCGAGCTGCTCGCGCAATTCCGGCGCAATCGTCAATGCAGCAAGCCAATCGGCGCGCTCGGTCGCCGGCAGACGCACGCCGGCGGCAAACAGTGCGTCGAGCAGATGCCAGTGCTCGTCGGTGGTCGAAGCCATCGGACTAGCCCTGCAGCCGCTGCTTGAGCCAGGCGCGGGCAAACCGCAGATCGCGGTTGACGGTCGCCAGCGACAGCCCGAGCACGTCGGCCGCCTCCTGGTTCTCGAGCCCGACCAGATAGATCAGCTCGACGACGTCGGCCTTGCGCGCATCACGACGACGCAGCTCGGCCAGCGAATCGTACAGGTCGCGCGGGTCCTCGCCGGGGCTGTCGGCGACGTCGTCGAGCGCCCGTAGCGTGACCCGGATGTTCTCTCCGCCGCGCTTGGCCGCCAGTCGCTGCCGGGCGAGATCGAGCAGGATATTGCGCATCGCCACCGCCGTTGCGCGGAAGAAGTGCACGCGGTCCTGCCACTGCGTCGTGCTGTCGGCCATCCGCAGGAACAGTTCGTGCGCCAGCTCGGTCGGCTGCAGCGCCGCACCGTGCCGACGCACCTGGCCGGCCGCCAGTGCGCGGATCCGTTCGTAGACCAGTGCGACTGCGGCGTCGCGTGAACCGGCATCGCCGGCACTCCACTCGTGCAGCAGCCGGGTCAGGTGCCGATCGTCGGGCGTGGTCACCACGGATGCCTCGCAAGGTCTGTCGTTGCCGGATCCGGCCGGCCGCCGGTGCGCCACGGTCGCGACAGCCGTCAAGCCGGCGTCGACGCGCCCCGGCGATCGTCGCACAAAGCGGAGCACGGCAGCAGCGCGTGGCCGCGCGGCGGACGGACGGGATGCGCCTTCGCCAGATCAGTGCTCCGGGCGCTGAAAAGCCGAACCCCGGCACGTGGCCGGGGTTCGGTTTTCACACTGATGCTGTTCCCGGGCAGGCAGCGGCGGCGTCGACGGGCACGCCGCTGGTCGCGCTGCCGATCGGTCAGCCGATGCCAGCCCCCCGTCCCGGGATCATCGCCGATCCACTCGCAGCCTGCTTGCCTGCAGCAGGCTGCCGGCAAGCATCATCAGCGCCAGCAGCAGCCACGCCAGCGGACCGGTTGCCGGGATCATCGCCGGCGCAGCGGCACCGGACGCGATCACGATCGGCGTCGGCCCATTCTCGTCCGGGTTGCCGTCGCCGTCCGGGTCGGCGTTCATGCCGTCGACCGAGCTGTCGGAAACGACGATGCTCTGCGGCGACGTGCCGCTCGCGAGCACGACATTGCTGAATGGCCCGGTTGCGCCGTTCGGCGTCATCCTGATCCGCAGCGTCAGCATCGCTTCGGCATCGACGTCGAGCCGGCTGGTCGCGGGCAGCAGCAGCCGGGTATCGCCATCGCCGTCGAAGGCCGGGTTCACCTGCACGCTGCCGGTGGCGGTCAGCGACAGCACCTCGAAACCGACCGGCGACGGGAACGTCTGCCGCAGGTTCTCGGTGACCTGCACTTCGTCGAGCGCGACATTGCCGTAGTTGCGGACCACCATCACGAAGCGCAGATCGACCGGGCCGCTGCCGCTCTGCGATGCCAGCGCCTTCGACACGCCGATCATCGGGTTCGGCGCCTCGCCGCTGTCGGCCACCGGCGTGTCAGTGGAATCGGTGGCGGTGACCGGCGGGCCGCTCGGCGGTTCGCCGCTCGCGCTGGCAGTGTTGGTCAGCGTGGCGCCGGCGTCGACGTCGGCCTGCGTGACCGTGTGGACGCCACTGCAATGCAGGCTCGCGCCCGGCGCCAGCGTGGCCGGCGCCGCCGGCGAGCAGGACAACTCCGGCAGCATCGGGTCGTCGATCGTGACGTTGGCGAGGCTGTAGCCGCCGATGTTGGTCGCGGTCAGCGTGTAGACGATCGACTCGCCCGGCTCCGCTTCGCCGTCGGCGGCGAGTTCGTCCTGCAGGACCGCATCCTTGCGCAGATGCACGGCCGGAACACCCTCGGTGACCGGCACGAAGGCCTCGTCGATGGCGCTGACCACCGGGCCGCTCGGCGGCGTGCCGCTGGCAGTCGCGGTGTTGGCGATTGCGAGCTGCGCGTCGATATCGGCCTGGACCACCGCGTAGCTGCCGCTGCACTGCAGCGCGGCACCAGGCGCCAGCGTCGCTGGCTGGGCCGGCGAGCAGCTCAGCGTCGGCAGCCGCGGGTCGAGGATCGTGACGTCGGCGAGCGTGGTGGCGCCGGTGTTGCGCGCGGTCAGCGTGTATTCGATCGTCTCGCCGGTATCGGCGGTGCCGTTGGCGTCGACGGCGTCGTCGAGCGACGCGCGCTTGGTCAGCGTGATCGCGGCGGCGCCGCCGCTGACCGGCGTGCTGGTGCTGTCGATCGCACTGACCGGGTCGCCGCCACTCGGCGTGCCGCTGGCGGTCGCGGTGTTGACGATCGGTTGCCCGGCATCGACCTGCGCCTGGCTGACGATCACGCTGCCGGCGCAGACCAGCACAGCTCCCGGCGTCAGCGTCGCCGGCTGTGCCGGCGTGCAGGCCAGCGCACCGAGCCGGCCGTCGACGATCGTCACCGCGTCCAGCGTGGCGCTGCCGATGTTGCTCGCGGTCAGCGTGTACTCGATCGTCTCGCCGGCATCGGCAGTGCCGTTGCTGATGACGCTGTCGATCAGGTTCGCGGACTTGACCAGCGCAATGGCCGGAGCACTGCCGCTGACCGGGGTCGAGGCGCTGTCGCTGGCGCTCAGCGCCGGACCGCTCGGCGGTGTGCCGCTGGCGCTGGCGGTGTTGACGATTGCACTGCCGAGGTCGATGTCGACCTGCCGCACCAGATAGCTTCCGCTGCAGACCATCGTGCTGCCCGCCGCCAGCGTCGCCGGCTGCGCCGGCGAGCAGCTCAGGATCGGCAGCCGCGGGTCGCTGATCGTCACGTCGGTCAGGATCGTTTCGCCGCTGTTCGATGCGGTCAGCGTGTAGACGATCGTTTCGCCGGCATCGGCGGTCGCGTTGGCAACGACCGCATCGGCCAACACGGCACTCTTGTCGAACGTGAGCGCCGGCATCGGGACCACGACGGCAGTGATCGTGATCGTCACCGTCGCGTCGCTGCAGTCGCCGGTTGCATCACAGATCCGGTAGACGAAGCTGTCGCTGCCGCTGTAGCCGGCGCTCGGCGTGTAGACGAACGCGTCGTCGGTCGGATCGGTCGGTGTGCCGCCGAGGTCGACGACCACCGTGCCGTGGCTGGCCGCGACGAGCAGCACGATCGCCGAATTCGATGCGCCGTCGCTGCCGAAGCTGTCGTTGGCCAGCACGTCGAGCGTGTTCGCACCACTGTCCTGATCGATCGTGTAGCTGTCGTCGTTGGCGACCGGCACGCCGCCGGGCGGGTCGACCGTGATCGTGACGGTCGCGGTCGACGACAGGCCGTTGTCGTCGGTGATCGTGTACGTGTAGGCATCGCTGCCGGCGAAGCCATTGGCCGGCGTGTAGGTGCATTGCGTGGTGGTGCAGACGACGCTGCCGTTGGAGGGCTGGGTGAACGCGCTGATCGCGGTCGGCTCGGTTCCGAGGTCGTCGTTGGCCAGCACATCGGTGGTGACCGCGACGCCGGCCGCGGTGCTGTCGCTGTCGTCGACCGCGATCGGCGGCAACGGCGTCCCGGCAGCCACGTAGCCAGTGTTCTTGCGCGCGCTGCCGCCGGGCGGCACCAGCACGCTGGCCGGATCGGTGCCGTCGCCATTGATGTTGCTGGTCAGGCTGACACCGGCCGGCAGATCGCCCGCATCGACCGTGACCAGCACGGTGCCGGCATCCAGCACGCGGCGGAAATAGCCGCTGGCGTCGGTCGCCAGCAGGTACGGCCCGAAGCCGTCGCCGTCGCTGTCGAGCGACATGCGGACACCGGCCAGCGGCACGTCGATGGTCGGATCGAAATCGCCGGATGCGTCGAGGTCGCGGTACAGGTAGCCGTCGACGATGCCGCTGCCGGCGTCGAGCACGGTGACGTCTTCGTCCGGCGACAGCAGTTCGTCGAATGGCGTGACCGCGGCATTGCTCGAGGTCACCGCCACGCCGTTGTCATAGGTCGCGGCGCCGACCGAGCTGGCGACGGCGGCATCGAACGTGATCGTCAGCGTCGTATTGCCGGCGATCGTGAACCCGCTCCAGCTCGGCTGGGTGTCGCCGGCAGTCGGGCTCAGGGCCGGTCCGCTGCCGCCGGGATTGTCGATCGACACCGCAGCGCCGTAGCTGAAGCCGGGCGGCAGCAGGTCGGTCACCGCGACATCGTTCGCTGCGCCTGCCGACGTGTTGCGCACCGTGATCGAATAGCGCGCGGCGGGATATTCGCCGCCACCGTCGGGCCCGAGCAGCGGGGTCGAGGTCGACTTGGCGACGACCAGGCCGCCAACGTCGGTGATCGCAGTCGCACTGCACGACGCCGGCACGACGCCGGTGCAGAAATCGTCATCGGCAAGGGCCGCGCCGTTGCCGTAGCTGCCGGCCGCGGTCGGCAACGCGACGACCTGCACGACGCCATTGCTGCCGACCGGCAGCGCACCGATCGTCCAGCTCACGCTGCCGGTGCTGCCGACGGCCGGCGCGCTGCCGGCCACCGGCGACGACGCCACATAGACCATGCCGGCCGGCAGCGTGTCGGTCAGCACGACATTGGCGGCATCGGCGTTGCCATCGTTGCGGTAGGTCAGCGAATAGGTCGCGGTCGCTTCGACCGCGGCACCGGCGCTCGCGGTGACCGGCGTGGCCAGCGTCAACGCCCGGCCGGCGATCGCGGTGATGCTCGCGAAGCTGCCACCGACCCGGATCGTCTGCCCGATCGACAGCCGCGCCGACGTGTCGACGAACAGCGTCTGCGACGCAACGGCGGCACTGGTCACGGTCGCTGCCGGATACGGCAGCGTCGACGGGCCGTTCTTGACCAGCGTCAGCAGCGGCGCCGCCTCGGCGACGATGTCGGCCGCGGCGCTGCGGCTGGCGGCATTGCTCGAGGTGACGGTCGCGGTGTTGTCGATCGCGGTGGCGCCGGCCGGCATCGGCTCGACCAGCCGCACGCTGAACTGCAGCGTGGCAGAGGCGCCGGCGGCCAGCGTGCCAACCGTGAAGCGCATCCGGTTGTCGATCGGGTCGAACTCGGCGCTGCCCTGGCTCGCCGTGGCCGCCGGGCTGCCAACGTACGCGGTGTAGTCCGGCACCGGATCGCTGACGACGACGTCGTCGGCATCGCCGCTGCCGTTGTTGCTGACCACCAGTGTGTAGCTCAGCGTGTCGCCCGGCGCCGGCAGGTCGGGCGCCGACGACGCAACCACCGCCTTGGTCAGCGCCAGTTTCGGATTGGTGCTGACCGTGATCGTCTCGATGTTGCTGATCGCGTTGCTGCTGCCGCCGTCACCGCTGGCGACGGCGCTGTTGTCGACCAGCGTCAGTCCCGACGCGACACCGGCCGCGGCGACCGTTGCATCGAAGCCGAGCGTGACCGACTCGCCCGGCGCCAGCGCGGCAATGCTCCACTGCAGCGACGTCGGGTCGCTGTCGTCGCGCGCGTCTCCGCCGCTGATGCTGCCGGCGGCATAGCCGATCCACGCCGGCCATGCCGACAGGTCGTCGTTCACCGTGATCGACGTCGACGTCGCGGTACCTGCGTTCAGCAGCGTCAGCGCATAGCCGACCGTATCGCCGGGCAGTGCCGCGCTGCTGCTCGCCTGCTTCGTCAACAGCAGCAGCGGCGAACCGGCCTCCGGCTGCGCGCCGTCGATCGTGGTGCTGGCGCTGGCGGCAACCGGCGAAGTCTCGTCGCTGTCGATCGTCGCGTTGTTGACCAGCGTTCCGGTACTGCCGAGCGTACCGGCGTCGGCGACGTCGACGCTGACCGTGACGCTGCCGCTGGCGTCGGCCGCCAGGCTGCCGAGGTTCCAGGTCACGGTGCCGCCGGCGTGCATGCCGCCGCCGCTGGCGGCGACGAAGGTCGTGCCGGCCGGCAGCGTGTCGACCAGCGTCACGTTGTTCGCCGCCGAGCCGCCGACGTTGGCGTAGTTCAGCGTGTAGGTCAGGCTGCCGCCGGCGGTGACCGCGGCGCGATCGACCGCCTTGGCGAGCACCAGGTTGGCGCCGGCGGTGGCGCAGTAGCTGGCGCCCGATGCCGCGAACGTGCTGCCGCCGCTGATCGCGTTGCTCACTGTTCCGTCGAACTGCAACTGAACGTCGTAGGTGTTGCTGTTGTGGTCGGACTGCACCGAATAGACCCACAGCAGCCGATGGCCGTTCTGCAGCGAGCCGGTGGCCGGCGTCACGACAGTCAGTTGGCCCTTGGTGTTGCCGCCGAACGAGGTGTCGTTCTGGCCGAGCTGGACCAGCGTGCCGTCGGCCGAGTCGTAGTCGTAGACCTGGGTCCGTATGTTCAGGCCCGGGCCGTTCGCGCGGTCGATGTAGATCGTGCTGGTGATGTCGCCGCTGAACTCGAACTCGCCGTTCGAAGCCGGGTCCTGGTAGAAGCGCACCGCCTCGAGGAAGGTGCCGCCGCTCTTGCCCGGCGCGGTGACGGTGACGCTGGTGCCGGCATCGCCGGCAACCGGCACCGGCGACTCGGTGGCCAGCCGCTGCGTGCCGTCATTGCCGACCGCGCCGGTCTCGCTGCGGAAATAGAAGTCGGAACAGACCTGACCACCCGACTGGATGCCTACCTCGGCCGTCGCGCTGACCGGATCGGTCTGGTCGGAATCGATGCTGACGCTGTTGCTGGACGGATTGCTGCCGGTATACGGATCGTCGACGGTGACGTTGACGGTCAGCACGCCGGATTCGCCGGCCGGCAGGGTTGCGATCGTCCAGGTCACGACGCCAGCAACGTGGTTCCCGGCACCGATCGAATGGCTGCCGCCGCCGTCCACCGCCGCGCTGGCGGACACGAAGCTCATGCCGGCCGGCAGCGTGTCGACGATGGCGACATTGCTGGCGTCGGCGGTGCCGGAGTTGGCGTAGCGGATCGTGTAGCTCAGCGCGTCGGTCGGCGCGACCAGCGCCGAGGCCGCGGACTTCTGCACCGCCAGCAGCGCGCGCGGCACGTCGACGAAGCTCGACGCCGTGGCGACCGCCGGTGCGGTCTGATCCGAGTCGATCGTCGCGCTGTTGACCAGCGGTACCGCAGCGCTGTCGGGATACGGATCGGCGACTGTCGCGGTCAGCGTCACCGCGAACGGCCCGCTGCCCGAGGCGATGCTGCCGAGGTTCCAGGTCACCGTGCCGGCGGCTTCGACGCCACCGTCGCTGGCCGCGACGAACAGGAGCCCGTCCGGCAGTGTGTCGGTGATCACGACGTTGTCGGCCGCAACCGGCGAATCGTTCCAGTAGCTGATCGTGTAGCTGACGGACTGCCCGGGCTCCAGCGCCAGATCGTCGACCGTCTTGCGGATGCCGAGCCGCGCTTCGCCGACCGCGAGCTCGACCGGATTGCTGCTCAGGCTGCCGAAGCTGCTGACACCGGTTGCGATGTTCGAATAGGCGCCGGTCACGCCGGACGCGATCGCGGTGAACGCGAGCGTGGCGCTGGCGCCCGGCGCGACGCTGACCGGGCCGCCGCTCCAGGTTGCGGTCTGGCCGCTGATGGCCGGCTCGGCGCTGCCGAACAGACCGCTGCTGGTTCCGGGCTTGACGCTGAAGCCTGCCGGCAGCACATCGCTCAGTTCCGACACCTCGACCGCGCCGCTGTTGTCGGCCGGATTGCTGACGGTCAGCGTGAAATCGACGTCCTGGCCGGCCACCAGTACGCCGTCGGCCGGCAGCACCGATTTGCTCAGCGATGGCGCGATGCCACAGGCATTGATCGCGACGTCGATGACGGCAACCTGCACACCGACCACGTCCGGATTACCGAACCAGTTCTCCTGCGGCGTCGGCGCAGCCGGATCCTGCGCCGGCGAATGCAGCGGAAAATTCGACTGGATCGTGCCACCGCCGCTCAGCGTGAAGTCGACCCAGGCGCCGTCGAGATAGACCTCGCCCTGCGCGTTGCCGGTGACGTAGCTGAAGGTGCGGTTGTCGTGCGCGCCAACCGGCATGTCGTCGTCGACAAGGGTGCGGTCATCGACCGCCTGCACGCCGATCAGATAGGCGCCTTTCAACAGCGAGGTCGCGTTCCAGCTCGTCGTCCAGGTGTTCAGCGTGCCGGACTTCAGCGATGCGGTCGGCGTGATCCTGACCCACTGCCCGCCGGCCTCGTCCGGCGCGCCGTTGCCGTCGGCATCGTGCCAGTAGAAGAAGTCGACCGCCTGCAGCGAATGGCCGACCACACCATCGGACAACGCCAGCGTGTCCTGCACTTTCGCGGTCAGCGTGTAGTTGCCGGGACAGGTGCCGGGCCCGGTCGCGGTGACGCTGGAGATGATCGGCTGCGCGTACGGATCGTCCTTGTCGAACGACAGGTAGTCACCGAACGGCGCCGGCTGCGCGGCGTCCGCCGACCACGCCTTGTTGATCGCGCAGTCCTTCTGGAACGGATTGTTGAGGCTGTTGGCGGTGCAGAAGATCATCGAGATCGGCGTCGACCGGGTGATCTTCGGCCCGTCCAGCGCAGGGTTCGGCCCGCTCGACGAGGCATCGAGCATCCGCACCGGGATCTGGTAATCGATGAAGTATTCGTTGCAGGAGTTCTTCGACACCTGCCTGGCGCGGGTGGTGCCGTAGTCCCAACTGGTTTCGGCCGAGCCGTTCGGCCAGCTCTCGACCGGTGCCTGGCCCGGATAGCCGCTGCGGAAGTTCAGCAGCTTGCCGCCGGGACCGACGAACCCGGTCGGGTTGTGGGCGATCAGCCGGATGTTCGGATCGTTGACGTAGTCGATCGACTGGGTCGGGATGTCGCCCCAGATGCCGGCAATCATGTCGACCGGTGTCGACGGACTGCCCGAGGATCCGTTCAGGTGCGCCGCCAGGTCGCGGAAGCCGTCGCCATCGACATCGAACAGCACGGTCCACAGCGCCGACGACCACGGATCGGTCGAGCCGACGTTGCCGGCGCTCGGGCCGGTCGCGTAGGTGTGCGCGTTCTGTTCGACGCGCCAGCGGAACATGATGACGTCGTCCGCCTCGGTCGCTCCGCGATACAGATGGTAGTAGATGCTCGGGTAGCTCTTGTCGATGCACGACGACGAGACATTGACGTAGTTCTGTGGCGCAGTTCCGCCATTCGACGGATCCTGCGTGCGAGGATCGGCCAGGTCGTTCTGGAACCGGCCGTACGGCAGCCAGTCACCGCAGTCGTGACCGCATTGCAACGGATCGGCGGGCTCGCTCGGCCAGGCCGCCGGTTCGAAATGGATCGCGGCACCAGCGCCGTCGTTCCAGAGGGGCGGAAACGGGTCGGCCGAAGCCGACACCGCGGCCAGCGCGCACAGCGGCGCGACGATCAGCCGAGCGATCTTGTCGTTCATTGGTGGTCTCGTTCCGGATGCCAGTCGACCGCGATCTCCGGTGACTGGACCGGCCCCCCGCGCTCACGCCGACCAGCGTAGCAGCGATCCGGGCCAGCGCAAGCTGATTGCGATCAATGACAGCGAAACAGCAGCGGCATGGCACCGGTGCCGCCGCTGACGCGGGCGACGCCGGGCGCGTCGACTGCGCGGGCGGACGCTCCGGGCGGCGATCGCAACGCCGTTGTTGTCCTGCGCTGCAGGTTCGCGACGCACTGACTGCGCCGGACCGTCGGCTCGGATCGACAGCGGAAACCGGCAGGTTCCGGCGTTAGCGCAGCACTTCCAGCACCGGCGCGACCTGCTCCTGCCGGCCGAGCGCGTCGGCGATCCGTTCGAGCTGCGCCGCCAGCGTTGCCTGGTCGCCGGCGACACAGGTCGCGTGGCCGACCTTGCGGCCGGCGCGCGGCGACTTGCCGTAGTCGTGCCAGTGCGCATCGGCTTCGGCCAGCATGACCCGGGCGTCCGGCAGTTCGCCGACCCAGTTCAGCATGCAGGCGAAGCCGCGCGCATCGGTGCTGCCGAGCGGCAGGCCGAGCACGGCACGCAGGTGGTTCTCGAACTGGCTGCAGACCGCGCCTTCGATCGTCCAGTGCCCGGAGTTGTGCACCCGTGGCGCCATCTCGTTGGCGAGCAGCTCGCCATCGCGTTCGAACAGCTCCAGTGCGAACACGCCGACATAGCCCAGCGCTTCGGCGATCCGCCGCGCGTACTCGACCGCCTGCCGTTCGAGCGCGGGCGTCACCGCCGCCGGCGCGAGGCTGGCCGCGAGAATGCCGTCGGCATGCCAGTTGCGGGTCAGCGGCCAGTGCCGGAACTCGCCGTCGCGACCGCGCACCGCGATCACCGACAGCTCACGCTGGAACGGAACGAAGGCCTCCAGTATCAGCCCGACCGTCTGCGCCTGCGCGCCGAGCGCGGCCCAGGCGGCATCGGCGTCGGCTTCGCTGCGAATCCGGAACTGGCCCTTGCCGTCGTAGCCGAGCCGACGGGTCTTCAGGATGGCCGGGGTGCCGATGTCGGCCAGTGCCGCCTCGAGGCCGGCCTGCGATTCGATCACCGAGAACCGCGGGGTCGCGATGCCGAGCTCGTTGAACAGCGACTTCTCGGCCAGCCGGTCCTGTGCGCAGGCCAGCGCACGCGGCGCCGGAAACACCGGAACGTGATTGGCGAGCCATTGCGCACTCTCGGCCGGCACGTTCTCGAAATCGAACGTGACGACGTCGGCCCGACCGGCGAACTCGGCCAGCGCGGCCTCGTCGCGATAGTCGGCCTGCAGCAGCGGCACGAACTGCGCCGCGCAGGCGTCGGCCACCTGGTCCATGACCAGGAAGCGCAGGCCGAGCGGTGCACCGGCCAGCGCCAGCATCCGGGCGAGCTGGCCGCCACCGAGGATTCCGACCGTCGTTGTCATGCGTTGCATCCTTGCCGGGCGTTCGCGGCGCGAAGGCGATCGGGGCTCACACCCGAGGGTCCGGCGACTCGAGCACGGCCGCGGTCTGCTGCTCGCGGAAGCCGTCGAGCGCGACGCGAACGGCGGCGTGATCGTAGGCGAGCATCGCGGCAGCGAACAATGCCGCATTGGCGGCGCCGGCCTGGCCGATCGCGAACGTCGCGACCGGCACTCCAGCCGGCATCTGCACGATCGACAGCAGCGAATCGAGGCCGGACAGCGCCTTCGACTGCACCGGCACGCCGAGCACCGGCACCCGCGTCTTGGCCGCCAGCATGCCCGGCAGATGGGCCGCGCCGCCGGCACCGGCGATGATCGCGCGCAGCCCGCGCTGCTCGGCCCGCTCGGCATAGTCGAACAGCAGGTCCGGCGTGCGGTGCGCCGACACCACCCGCACTTCATGCGGCACGCCGAGCTGCTCGAGCCTGCTCACCGCATGCTGCATCGTCTCCCAGTCGGAACGGGAGCCCATCACGACGCCTACCAGAGGCTTGTCCGCAGTACCGGCCATCGTTCGGCTCCAGCCCGGAAAACCTCGTATTGTAGTCACAGGCCGCCACTGACAGAATTCGGGGCCCTTGCAGAACCGCGGAGCTACCGATGGCGATCGACAAGCGACTGCTCGAGATCCTGTGCTGCCCGGTGAGCCGGCAGCCGGTGCTGCCGCTCGGCACCGCACAGCTCGCCGCGCTCAATGCCGCGGTCGCGGCCGGTCGTGCCCGGCTTACCGACGGCAGCGAGGTCCCGGGCCCGCTGGCAGAAGCGCTGATCACCCGCGACGGCAGGACCGTCTACCGGGTCGACGACGGCATCCCGGTGATGCTGGCCGATCAGGCGATCGACGTGTCCGGGCTCGACGACGTCGCCGGTCGCGGATGAGCCCGATCACGGCGCCTACCGCGGCCGCCATCGAACAGCAGGTCCGACAGGCGCTGGCCGAGGACATCGGCGACGGTGACGTGTCGGCCAGCCTGGTCGACGACCGCCCGGCCCGGGCGCGACTGGTCTGCCGCGAACCGGCCGTGCTGTGTGGCCGCGCCTGGTTCGAGACCTGTTTCCGGCTGCTCGATCCGGCCGTCACGATCGACTGGCAGTTCGTCGATGGCGACCGGCTGCCCGGCGACGACGCGCTGGTCTGCACGGTCAGTGGCCGCAGCCGCGCGCTGCTGTCGGGCGAGCGATGCGCGCTGAATTTCCTGCAGACGCTGTCAGCCACGGCCACCGTTGCCCGCCACTACGCCGACGCGGTGGCCGGCACCGGAACGCGCATCCTCGACACCCGCAAGACCATTCCCGGCCTGCGGCTGGCGCAGAAGTACGCGGTCCGCTGCGGCGGCGCCGACAATCACCGGATCGGCCTGTTCGATGCGGTGATGCTGAAGGAAAACCACATCGCCGCGGCCGGCTCGATCGCCGCGGCGGTGGCCGAAGCGCGGCGGCGCTGGCCGGCCTTGCCGCTGATCGTCGAGGTCGAATCGCTCGACGAACTCGACCAGGCGTTGGCCTGTGACGGCGTCACGCGGATCCTGATCGACGACTTCGACCTCGCGATGATGCGCGAGGCGGTCCGCCGCAGCGCCGGCCGGGTGCCGCTCGAAGTGTCCGGCGGGGTCGGCTACGAGCAGTTGCGCGAGATCGCCGACACCGGCGTCGACTGCATATCGGTCGGCGGACTGACCAAGCACGTCCGCGCGATCGATTTTTCGCTGCGCCTCGACGTCGCTGCGACCGCAACGCGCTGACCGCGCAACGCTCGACTCACGCCTCGCGCAGCACGGTCGCCAGCGCGCGACGGTAGTCGTGTTCGATCCGGTCGCGGTCGACATGCCGGCCATCGCGGACGCGCCACTTTCCGCCGGTCATCACATCGCGGATCAGCGAACGATTGCCGGCGAACACGACGCTGTCGAGCACCCGCTCGAGCGGCCGTTCGGCCAGTTCGACCGCACGGTCGTCGAGCACGACCAGATCGGCGCGCGCGCCCGGCTGTAACACCGGCCCGGTGATTCCGCTCGCCGCCGCGCCGCCGGCCAGCGCGTGCCGGAACAGCGATTCCCCACAGCTCGGCTGCGCGGCGCTGGCGGCGATGTTGCGGCGCCGCGCGACCAGCCGCTGACCGTACTCGAGCCAGCGCAACTCCTCGACCAGCGATACCGACACATGGCTGTCCGAACCGATGCCCCAGCGGCCGCCGGCGGCCTCGAACGCGGGCAGTGGAAAGACGCCGTCGCCGAGGTTCGCCTCGGTGGTCGGACACAGCGCGACGGTGGCTCTGCTGTGCGCGATGCCACCGATCTCGGCCGCATCCAGATGCGTCGCATGGACCAGGCACCAGCGTCCGTCGACGTCGAAACGATCGAGCAGCCACTGCACCGGCCGCGCGCCGCGCAGCGCGACGCACTCGTCGACCTCGGCCGTCTGCTCGCTGATGTGGATGTGCAGCGGCATGTCACTCGGCAGCGTATCGAGCACGCGGCGCATCGCCGCCTCCGGCACCGCACGCAGGCTGTGGAACGCCGCGCCGAGCGTCACGCCGTCGCCGCATTCGCGCTGCAACCGTGCGTGCAGTGCGAGATACGCCTCGGTGTCGAGCCCGAAACGACGTTGCCGCTCGGACAGCGCGCGGCCGTCGAAGCCGCCGGTCTGGTACAGCGTCGGCAGCAGCACGAGGCGGATGCCGGTCGCGCGCGCTGCCTCGACCAGCGCCAGCGACAGCGCCGCCGGATCGGCATACGGCCGGCCGTCGGGCGCGTTGTGCAGGTAGTGGAACTCGCAGACGCTGGCGTAGCCGGCTTCGAGCATCTCGGCGTACAGCATCGCCGCAATCGCACGCAGGCTGTCAGGATCGATCCGCCCGGCCAGCGCATACATCAGCTCGCGCCAGGTCCAGAAGCTGTCGTTCGGATCGCCCTGCCGCTCGACCAGCCCGGCCATCGCGCGCTGGAACGCATGCGAATGGATGTTGTCGACCGCCGGCAGCACGTAGCGGCCGATCGATTGCGGCGCGGACGACGGCATCGCCGAAGGCGGCCCGATGCGCCCGTCGGCTTCGATCGACAGCGACACGTCGGATGACCAGCCCGACGGCTGCCAGAGATGAGCGACATGCAGGTTCATGCCACCAATTGTCGCATCGCCCGCGCCCCCTGTAGAGCTTGCTTCTGCGGCGACCGCACGGCGTGAGCACACGACGCCGCAGCTCGACGGCACCGGGTCGCCACTGAAGCGGCTCCTACAGGCGACCCGAACGCCGGTTCGCGGAACGTGCAACTTGATGCTGCGACGAGCGATCCCCGCGACCAATCCCGTGTCCCGCGCCGGGCAACTCGGGAAGCCGTCGGGGAAAGGCGCGATTGTTCGAGGCGATGGAGGGCCGAGTTCGCGCCGGCCGACGGCTTCCGAGTAGCGCAGGGTGAGGCGGGAATCGTTGTTCCTCAGGAACAACCCGCCGAACGCCCGCACATGAATGTGCGGGCCGGTTGTTGCTCCATGGATGTCTGCTCGCCTTGTGACCAACAGCGCGAGCGGCGCGGCCCCGGGTGCCTTTCTCTTTGGCTACATTCTTCTTGGCACGCAAGAAAAGTTAGCTCGGGTGGGCCGCAGGCCTGTCCGAAACGCTCTTGCTCTTGCTGCCTGCCTTGTCGACCTATCCACAACAAAGAAGAGATCGCGGCTGAAGCGCCGCGATCCTCCCCACTACAATGGCGCATCCTTGCCGCCGCGCCCTACCGTGCCGACCCCATCCCTTCCCGCCCTGTCCGGCATCCGCGTGCTCGAACTGTCGCGCGTGCTGGCCGGGCCGTGGGCCGGCATGACGCTGGCCGATCTCGGCGCCGACGTGATCAAGCTCGAGCCGCCGGAAGGCGACGACACCCGCGGACTCGGTCCGCCGTTCCTCGACGGCCGCTCGGCCTACTTCGCCTGCTGCAATCGCAACAAGCGCTCGCTGGTGCTGGACCTGCGCGATCCCGCCAGCCGGCCGGTCGTCGCGCGGCTCGCCGGCTGGGCCGACATCGTGATCGAGAACTACCGCAGCGGTGTCGCCGAAACGCTCGGCGTCGATTACGCGACGCTGTCGGCGTTGAACCCGCGGCTGATCTACTGTTCGGTTTCCGGCTACGGCCGCGACGGCTCGGGCGCCCACCGCCCCGGCTACGACTTCGTCGTGCAGGCCGAAGCCGGGCTGATGTCGATCACCGGCGCCACCGACGGCGAACCACAGAAGGTCGGCGTCGCGGTCGCCGATCTGTTCACCGGCATGAATGCGACCACCGCGA
Organism: Lysobacteraceae bacterium; assembly: GCA_041687455.1. Lineage (GTDB taxonomy): Bacteria > Pseudomonadota > Gammaproteobacteria > Xanthomonadales > Xanthomonadaceae > JAWLBY01. Next base: position 74,146 of record JAWLBY010000001.1, read on the forward strand.
TCCTGGCTGCGCTGCATGCGCGCGAACGCAGCGGCGTCGGCCAGAAGATCGAAGTGTCGCTGTTCGATACGCAACTGCAGATGCTCGCCAACGTCGGCGCCAACGTGCTGTTTTCCGGCACCGAGGCGGCGCGCTTCGGCAACGCCCACGCCAGCATCGTTCCGTACCAGGCGTTCGCCGCGGCCGATGGCACACTGGTGGTCGCGGTGGCCAGCGAGAAACTCTGGCATGCATTCTGCGCGGCGCTGGGCGAGCCACAGTGGGCTGATGACCCGCGTTTTCGGCGCAACGCCGATCGGGTCGTCCATCGCGATGCGCTGGCAGCAGCGATCGCCGAGCGCATCGCCGGCCATCCGGTGGCCTGGTGGATCGAACGCTTCGACGCCGCCGGCGTACCCGCCGCACCGGTCAATGGCGTCGCCGCCGCGCTCGCGCATCCGCTGACTGCGGAACACGGCATGCAGATCGTGATCGACGGCGTGCCGATGCTCGGCAGCCCGCTGCGGCTGTCGCGGACGCCAGTGCAGCATCATCGAGCACCGCCACGGCTCGGCGCCGACACCGAGGCGATCCTGCATGAACTGGGCCTCGGCCGGTCGACCGACCCTGCCGCGGCCGACCGCGCGATCGGCCACACCGGTTCCTGACCCCCTCCCCTGCGACGCTTCCGCGATGACTGACGACACGCTGCGAATCCTGCACAACGCGCGCCTCTGCACGCTGGCCGACGACGATGGCTACGGGCTGGTCGATGATGGCGCGCTGGCCTGGCGTGGCGCCACCCTGCTCCACGCCGGACCGCGCTCGGCGCTGCCCCCGGACTGCGCCGGCGCCGAATGGATCGATGCCGGCGGTGCGCTGGTCACGCCGGGCCTGATCGATTGCCATACCCACCTGGTATTCGGCGGCAATCGTTCCGGCGAGTTCGAACTGCGCCTGCAGGGCGCCAGCTACGAGGCGATCGCGCGCGCCGGTGGCGGCATCCTGTCGACCGTGCGCGCCACCCGCGACGCCGACGACGACGCACTGTTCGCTGCTTCGCTGCCGCGCGCGGCACGCCTGCTCGCCGACGGCGTCACGACGATCGAGATCAAGTCCGGCTACGGCCTGACGCTGGAGTCGGAGGCGCGCATGCTGCGTGTCGCTCGCCGCATCGGCGCCGCAGTTGGCGTCACGGTGCGGACGACCTTTCTCGGCGCGCACGCCTTGCCGCCCGAATTCGCCGGCGACGGCGACCGCTACATCGATACCCTGTGCCGCGACTGGCTGCCGGCGATCGCCGCCGACGGGCTGGCCGACGCGGTCGATGCGTTCTGCGAAGGCATCGGCTTCACACCGACGCAGACCCGTCGGGTGTTCGATCGCGCCCGCGCGCTCGGCCTGCCGGTCAAGCTGCACGCCGACCAGTTGAGCGATCTCGGCGGCGCGGCGCTGGTCGCCGACTATGCCGGACTGTCGGCCGACCACATCGAATTCAGCAACGTCGATGGCATCGCCCGGATGGCGGCGGCAGGCAGCGTCGCCGTGTTGCTGCCCGGTGCGTTCTACGCGCTGCGCGAAACCCGGCTGCCGCCGATCGCGGCACTGCGCGATCACCGGGTACCGATCGCGGTCGCCACCGACCTGAATCCGGGCACCTCGCCGTTGGGCTCGTTGCGGCTGGCGATGAACATGGCCTGCACGCTGTTCCGGCTGACCCCGGAAGAAGCACTGCGCGGCGCGACACAGCATGCTGCGCGCGCGCTCGGCCTGTCGGACCGCGGCCGGCTGATCAGTGGCCAGCGGGCCGACTTCGTCTGCTGGCCGCTGCAGCATCCGGCCGAGCTGAGCTACTGGATCGGCGGCGTGGCGCCGAGTGCCGTCTATGCCGCGGGCGTCCGTCGCGACCTCCAGTAGGCAGATCTGTGGCTGGCCGGAAAGTCCTGCGGCCAGTTCATCGAACGGAGGTCATCGTCGGAGAATCGATCACCTGCACGGCGGCCGGCAGGCTGCAGCGGCCGTCGTGAGCATTCCGGGTCCGCTGACGAAAAACGGCCGCAACAGCGGCCGTTCCCGTCGATCGGTGCAGCCGTCGGCTCAGTCGAAATCGAACTCGACTTCGAGATCGTCGTCGCAGAAGTCGAACGGCACCGGCTCGGAGGTTTCGCCACCCGAGAAGGTCGCGCGGAAATACCACTCGCAGTCCGAATCATCGGTGCTCTCGTCCCAGACCATCTCGACGCTGTCGCCGGATGCGATGCCGCGACCGATGTCGAACGTGCCCCAGGACCGTCCGTCCTCGGACACTTCGACCTCGACGATCCGCTGGTCGGAATTGTTGGTCAGCGTGAAGCTGTATTCGGCCAGGGCCGGTGTGGCGGCTGCTGCCAGCAAAGCAGTCAGAACAAGTCGACGCATTTCGGAACTCCCCTGCGATCCATTCGCCCGCGGATCGTAGCGGTTCACCAGTGGGCTCCGCCAGCGGCACCGGCGGTTCGTCCGCTCATGGCCGTGATCCGCAGCGTCCCCGGCCGGGCGCGAACGGCCATGCCGACGATGCCGGCGGTCCGGCGGGTCCGCACGCTTGTCGCCGGAATGTGCTTTCCCCTGCGATAGATCGCCTTCAGACGACACTCCGACCACATGCCCCCGGCGCCCTGTGATCGGGGCCGCGTTGCGGTTGGAAGGGAGTGGCGGATTGGACCACTGCGCATCGGTGATGTTGGCCAGCGAGCATCGGGTCGTACGCAACGGCCTGCGTTCGCTGATCGAGTGCGATCCGGCGATGACCGTGTCCGGTGCCTTCGGAACCGGGCACGAGATGCTGCGCGCGCTGGTCGAGGTCGTGCCGGACGTCGCCGTGCTCGATCCCGACCTGCCGGACATGGACGGCCTGCGCCTGACCGAAGCGATCACCCGCCGCTATCCGTCGGTGAAGCTGCTGGTGCTGTCGCGTCGGCTCGACGGCGCGCACGTCGCGCAGGCGCTGATGGCCGGCGCGCGCGGCTATGTGACCAAGGACAGCGGCGGCCTCGAAGTGCGCCAGGCGATCCGCTGCCTGCTGCACGGTGGCCGCTACCTGAATGCCGCGGCTGCGCTGGCCCTGCTCGATGAACTGCCGCGCGGCACGCCATGGACGCAGGCGGCCACGGTGTTCGCGAATCTGAGTCTGCGCGAGCGGCAGGTCATGATCGAACTGGTGGCCGGCGCGAACGACGCGCTGGTCGCCGATCGGCTGGCGCTGTCGCCGCATGCGATCAGTGCCTATCGCAGTCGCGTGATGCGCAAGCTGAATGTGCAGGACGATGCCGACCTGCTGCAGCTTGCCGCGCAGCACGGCATCACGAGCGCCGCATGAAGACCACCGCAGCGGCAATCCGGTCTGCTCTGCCGGTCGAAACGCGACGGCATCCGCGAGCGGCTGCCGCAACCTGCCGGACCCGACGGTCGATCCGGCGCTCACCCTCTCGCTTTGTGACGCCGGTTCGGTACATGCTCGCGGACGACTGCATGGCCGGCATGCGGGTTTCGCGCGTCATCGATGCGTTCGCGCCGAGGCGCCGTTCAGGGACGAATCGGGGCAGGAAACGCGGGATCATTCCCGACTACCACGCCCCGGCATCAGGAGTGGGGCTTTCGAACTGCATGATGGTGTCGAACACCGAAAGGGGCGACCACGACGCTCCGCCAGAGCTCGCTGGCGGCACTGCCGGTGGGCCCGACTACGCATCGATGCTGCGGGCAGTGGCCGCGGGCGACCGCAGCGCCGAGGCGGCCCTGCTGCGAGCTCTGTTGCCGCCGTTGCGTCTGGTGCTGCATCGCCGCTTCGGCGACGACATCGACGACCTGCAGCAGGAAACGCTGCTGATCGTGCTCGCGTCGGCACGCGAAGGCCGCATCCAGGAACCGCAGGCACTGGTGTATTTCACGCTCGAGACGGCACGCCGGCTGGTCGCCAATGCATCACGCAAGCAGCAACGGCAGCGGACCGACATCGATGACGAGGCGATCGGCCGGCTCGCGACTTCGATGCCGGCCGGCGACGAACTGCTCGAACGCGCCGATGCCCGACGCCTGGTGCGCGACGTGCTGCTCAACCTGCCGAATGCCCGCGATCGCGAGATCCTGCAGCGCTACTACCTGGATGAAGAGCCATCGGACTCGCTGCGGGCACGGTTCTCGATGGACAGCATGCAACTCGGCCGCCTGCTGCACCGGGCACGACAACGATTCGGCGACGCCTGGCGCAGACGGCGTCATGGACCGGCCACAGACGAGTGACGGAGATTCGATCGTGATCAGCAAATTGACCCCCACCGACAACTGGCAGTTGCGTGCGTGGCGTCGCGGCGAGCTCGACGACGATGCCGCGATCGCATTCGAATCGCGGCTGTTCTTCGAACCCGGGCTGTTCGAGGCGGCTCGCCTCGACAAACTGCTCGAAGCCGGCTTGCGCGACCAGCCGAGCCCGGCATCGCGACGTCATCGGCCGCGCCGACGCGCGCTCGAACTGGCCGCTGCGGCCACGCTCGGCGCAGTGGCGGTACTGCCGCTCGCGCTGCATTCGCCGGGTCCGCAGCCGCTCGGCACCAGCCTCGACTGGGTCAGCATCGGCGCGCGACGCAGCGCCGGCACCGAACCGATGCTGGTCGCCCCGCGAACGGACGCCGCGATGGTCGCAGTGGAACTGTCGACCGCCGCCGGCGACGGCTCGGTCGTCACCGTCGTGCTGCGTGACGAGACCGGGCACGTCGCCCTGCAGACCGATCCGTTGACCGTCCGCGATGGCGCAGTGTCGTTCGCTTTCCCGCGGTTGGCCCTTGCCGATGGCGTCCACGAGATCGAGATCCGCGATCGCGACGACCGGGCGACGACCACGCCATTGGCGATCCGCTACCGCCGCCAGTGACGGCTGCGCCCGGCCGCTCGCGGGCGACGTCCGGAATTATCGAGCAAGCAACGGAGAGCGCGGTCCGGCGGGCGGACTAGAATCGGCGGAAGTCCTGCTGGATCTGCGAGTCCGGATGCACAGCCCGCCAACCACTGGTTGCCCGTCGTTCGCCAGTGACGAAGAACGCTGGGCCGCCGTGCAGGCGCGCCGCCGCGACGCCGACGACCGTTTCGTCTACGCGGTCGCAACCACCGGCGTGTTCTGCCGGCCGTCGTGCCCGAGCCGTCATGCGCGGCGTGAGAACGTCCGCTTCTTCACCGATGCGGCCGCCGCCGAGAAGGCCGGCTATCGGGCCTGCCGGCGCTGCACGCCGACCGGTCCGGCGCCCGGCGACCGGCATGCGGCCGCGATCGCGCAGGCCTGCCGCCGGATCGAGCAGGCGAGTGAATTGCCCGATCTCGATGCACTGGCGCAGGCCGCCGGCATGAGCCGCTACCACTTCCAGCGCGTGTTCAAGTCACTGGTCGGCGTGACACCCGGCGAGTACGCCCGCGGCCGGCGCGCCGAACGCATGCGTCGGACCCTGCCGACTTCGCCGAGCGTGACCGATGCGCTGTACGACGCCGGCTACAACGCGAACAGTCGGTTCTACGAACAGTCGCGCCGCTCGCTCGGGATGACGCCGGGCGCCTACCGCGACGGTGGCCGCGGTACCCGGATCCGGTTCGCGGTGGCCGCGACCACCCTCGGCGCCGTGCTGGTCGCCGCGACCGAGGCCGGCGTCTGCGCGATCCTGCTCGGCGACGATGCCGATCGTCTGGTCCGCGATATCCAGGACATGTTTCCGAACGCCGAGCTGATCGGGGCCGACCCGGGATTCGAAGCCACGGTCGCGCGGGTGATCGCCCAGATCGAGGATTCGTCGCGCAGGTTCGACCTGCCGCTCGATGTCCGCGGCAGTGCCTTCCAGATCGAGGTCTGGAACGCGCTGTCGAAGATCCCGCACGGCAGCACGGCGACGTATGCCGGGATTGCCGCCGCGCTCGGCCGGCCGAGCGCCGTCCGCGCGGTAGCGCAGGCCTGCGCGTCGAACCGACTGGCGGTCGTGGTGCCGTGCCACCGGGTGGTCCGCTCGGATGGAAACGTGTCCGGCTATCGCTGGGGCGTCGAGCGCAAGAAGGCGCTGTTGCAGCGCGAAGCGGCACGCGCCGAAGCGACGCAGTCCGACAGCGCCGACCACACCGCCCGCGCGCCCATCGATTGACCGCTGACGCCGGCACCGCCTGCCAGGGCGGCGCGCGCGAAATCGAAAGCAAGCATCGGAGTGCGCGGCCCTCGACCGGATCCGATCATGCGCCCACCCCCAACCCGTGGAGTGCAGCATGTCGTTCCGCATCATCGGCCTCGATCCGAAACCGTTCACGCATCTGTTCGGCCTTGCCGATGCGGAACTCGCATCGCTCGGCGTCACGCGCCGCCGCGTCGACAGCGCCAATGGCTACCCGGACCGGATCGAAGTCCGCGACATGCAGCCGGGCGAAACCGCCCTGCTGCTCAACTACATGCACCAGCCGGCCGATACCGCATACCGGTCGAGTCACGCAATCTTCGTCCGCGAGGGCGCGGCGGAACGATACGACGCTGTCGACGAGGTGCCCGAGGTCCTGCGTATCCGCCTGCTGTCGCTGCGCGCGTTCGACGCCGCGCATGCGATGGTCGACGCCGAGGTCGTGGCCGGCGATGCGATGCACGATGTCGTCGCACGCCTGCTGGATGATCCGCGGACTTCCTACATCCACGCCCACTACGCGAAGCGCGGCTGCTACGCGGCGCGGATCGAGCGAGCCTGAGCGATGCGCCCCCGTCGGCGGCGTTCGCCGCATCACCGCCCGAGATCGACCGGCTGATCGCGAACGCAGCACGGCTGGCAGGATCGGGCGCTGCCGGCGAAGCGGCGTCCACCGGCGACGGCATCGGTCCGGCCAGGTGATGCAACAGCCCGACCGGCGTCGCCGATCGTGCCCCGATCGCCTCGGGCCGGCCGGACGATCGCCAGCCGGCGCCCAGTTCCGGCACCCAGTTACTGCGTGCCGCTTTCCGGGTCCATGCTGCCGCCCTCGTCGCCCATCGTGCCGATGATCCAGTCCCACCACTTGCCGCGATCCTCACTCGGCTCGGTCGTGTCGGTGGCGTCGCTGGTCTCGTCGGCCCGGGCGGCGTCGACGTAGCCGGCCGACAGCAACAACAAGGCCACGACGGCCAGGCGCCGGAAGCCGTCCGAGCTGCGCGTACGTGCCGCATTCGGCGGCGACGACCACCACGACCCGCCCGACGCAGCACTACCACCCTCGGCGACAGCGGAATTCGACAACTCGTTCGACTTGTTCATGGCATCTCTCCGTTCGATCGCCCCGGCAACTGCCCGGCGTCGATGTAAGAAGTGTCGCCAGCGGGCGGTTCTTCGCAGCGTCGAGACCGCTTGGCGACGAACGGTAGTCGCCGGACGGTCAGCGATCGGTCGCCAGCAGCGGCCCGGCCTGCAGCAGCGTCCACCCGGCCCAGTGGGTCGGGTGACGCAGGGCCGGAGTTGCACGCAGCCGCTCGATGGCGCGCTGCAGCGCGGCCGGCGCCGGCTCGGCATCGGCCAGTGCCGCGTGGAATGCCTCGGAAAATACCCGCGCCGCGCGGTCGGACACCGGCCACAGCGCCGACACGACGGCCTGGCTGCCGGCATCGACGGTGGCGCCGGCGACGCCGCCCATGCCGAACGACGTCGCCGACAGCGAATACCCGGTTTCGCAGGCACTGATCACGACCAGACTGGCCCGCTGATCGATCTGGCGCAGCCGCAGCGCCGACACGAACCGCAATGCCGCGCGGCCGGGATCGTGCAGCCACAGCCCGGACTCCTCGACCAGCCCCCGGTCGGCACGTGCGTGCGCGGCGATATGGACGATGCCGTCCGGCGCCGACAATCCGGTCTGGATGCCATCGAGATCGGCCGGCAGCCGCGTGACCGGCAGCCGGTCACGCCACTTCGCGGCGATCGCGGCCGGCTCGTCCGCCGCCTCCGGCAGCACCGCCAGCGGCTGCCCCGGCGCCGGTTCGGCGCTGATCACCCGCACCTGCCGCAGCGGCCGCTGCGGCTGCGGCTGCAACTGCTGCAGCAGCACGATCCCGGTCGCCGCGCCCAGCGGACCGGCGCCGTCGCGACGCGGCAGTGCCGCCCACGGCAGCGCGGCAAGTTCGGCGTCGGCAACCACATACAGCCGGGTCGGCGTCGTATCGAGCAGGCGATCCCACTGCAGGGCATCGGCAAGCGCGGCGCTGGCGGTTTCGATTCCGGCGAGCGCACCGTGACCGTCCGCCAGTGCGGCGTGCAGCTCGCCGATCGCGCTGCGCAGCGCCTGCGGATCGAGCCCGGCATGCCAGCGCCACTGCCGGTCGGTCCCGATCATCACCCCCGCGCTGCGGTCGCCGAGGCCGAAGTACAGCAACGCTTCGCCGGGCTCGAGGGCCGGCAGCAGCGGTGGCTCGGGGCGCTCGCGCAACCCGTCGTCGCTGTCGTGCGGCGCGGACTGCAGCGCCAGCATCAGCTCGTTGCGCCGTGCCGGCTCGGCCGGCTCGCCGCTCAGCAGCTCCTCGGTCAGCAGTCGCTCGACGGCGCCGAGCCGATCGTCGTCGAACGCGGCAGCAGTCCGCCCGCTACCGCTGCGACGCATCCAGTCGACGAGTGCCAGCGCGGCCGATGCCTGCTCGACCGACAGCGGCGCCGATGGCGATTGCAGCAACGATGCCAGCGCCAGCGGCTTGATCCGACGCAACAGGGCGTGGCGCAAGCCGGGGCTGTGCAGTCGCGCCAGCACGTCGTTCGCGCCCTGCATCTGCTCGAGCGCAAGCGCCATCGCGCCTTCGCGATCGCCGCGGGCGATCCGCTGCTCGACCAGCGCATGGGCGATGTCGAGCTGCAACAGCAGCAATCCCGATGCCTGCGCCCGCTGCAGCAACGGGCGCAGGCGCTGTTCGATCGCCGCCGACCGATCCGGTGGTTCGATCCGCACGCGCAGCAGCTCGCGCTCGGCAAAGTACAGCCACGACGCGCCGGTCTCGCTGCCGTGCAGGCGGAGCAACAGGTCGCGCGATGCCGCAGCGTCGCCGACCAGCCATCGCAGACGGGCCAGGTGCAGCGCCGCCAGCAGCGCCTCGTTGCGCGAGCCGTGCGAGGACAGTGCGGCGGCCGCCGGCTGCAGCAGTTCGACCGCCCGGCGGTACTCACCCTGCGCTTCCAGCACGCGCGCCATCGTCACCTGCACCGCCGCTGCGCGAGCATCGACGCCGCGTGCCCGGTAGATCCCCAGCGCTGCATCGAAATAATCGAGCGCCCGGACCGGCTCGCCGGCAACCGCATAGGTCTGGCCGAGCAGTCGCAGCAGATGGGCGCGGTCGAGCGGATGCGCGTCGTGGTCGAGTCGCGCGAGCCCGTCGCGCAGCAATTCGAGTGCGTCGCTGTAGCGGCCGGCCAGGCGCGCGGCCTGCGCACGCTGTCCGGCCAGCATCGCGGCCATCCGCGGCTCGAGTTCCGGCGCGGCGGCTGCGGCCCGGTCGAGCTCGGCGCGCGCGTCGCGGTAGCGACCCAGCATCTGCAGTGCGGTCGCGCGATTGCCCAGGGCCCTCGCCTGTTCCCTCGCTTCGCCGAGCGCCGAAAAACGCGCGGCGACGCCAGCGAGGCACTCGGCGGCCTGCGCAGTGTCGCCGCGCAGGCGCTGCCAGATGCAGCCGTCGTGCGCGGCGATCGCGGCCGCAAACGGCAGCCCGGCGTCCGCCGCGGAACTCGCCGCCGCCTGCAGCTCGGCACCGCTGTCCGGGTCGCCGAGGTTCATCGCTGCCTGCGCGGCGCCCAGCCGCGCCCACGCCGCTCCGATCGGATCGCCGACCGTCGCCGACCGCAGTTCGGCTGACCGGTACAACGCACGCGCTTCCTGCAGATAGCCACCGGAGCGTGCCAGCCAGGCGAGCTGCATCGCCAGCCACCCCTGCAGCCGGACATCGTCGGACGGCGCGAAAGCCCGAACAGTCGCGGCGATCGCCAGCGCGGCGAGCGCGGCCTGTGGTTCGCCACGCCCGATCGCCGCCCGCTGCTGCTCGGCGAAGCGATCGATCAGTCCGTCCAGCGTGGCTCCCGAGCAGCGCCGCCGTGCCTGCACTGCCGGCTCGCCCGAACCGGACAACGACCGGTAGCGGATCCGCGCGACGCCCGCGGCGTCGGCCCGCACCGTGACCGGCTCGGCCGCATGCCGCCCCGGCGCACTGTCGACCGGATGCCCGTCATCGAGCTGCAACTCGATGTCGACGCCCAGCTCCTCGATCCACAGTGACGCCCGTTCGCCGGCGCCGAGCCGCACCTGCAGCACGCCATCGCCGACCTCGACCGGCAAGGCCTCGCCGGCGCAGCCGGGAGCGGCCGCCGCCGCGCACAGCGGCAGTCCTGTCGTCAGCCAGAGCAGCAGCGTTCGTAGCACGTCGGTTTGGCAGGCTCGCACGAGACCGTGATGGTACGCACTCCGACGCATCGCATCGGCGCACCTGCCCGTCACAGCATCGTTGACCGCGCGGACCGTCACACCGAGCGAGCCGGCCCGCAACGGGTGGCATCGAACGTCGACGCACCGGCGAGCGCGGATGCACGCCACGACGGGCGCGGGGCAGGTTCGGCGACGTCGGCAGCGGATCAGTGCAGCGGCGGCGTGCAGCCGTAGAAACCGCCGTAGGCCACGTCGAGGCCGGCATCGAGGCGCAGCCGGGCAACGGCATCGCGCAAACCTGAGTCATCGTCGTCGCCATGGACATCTCCGTACGCGGCTACGACCACTTCGATGCCGTCCGCGACGAGGCTGAGGCCGGTGGCCGGGACCGGGCCTGCACGGTGCATCTGCAGTTCGACCAGACGACCGTGCAGCTTGATGACACCGCGTGCGTGGCCGGCGGAGTCCGCGGTCGTCGCCGCGACGACCGGCCCGGACGTACGCGAATAGCTGAACTCGCAGCGAGCGTCGACGCCGAACAGCTTGTCGATCTCCGCCTCGTCGAGCTCGCCGAGATCGGTCTGTTCGATCGCGGCCTGCTGCACGGCGTCCCGCGCAGGAACGACGGCCGGCGCCGTCGACGGCTGCCGCGGTGGCGACGCAGTGGCGACATCGCCCGACAGTGCCTTGATCAGGTACTTCATCTCGGCGATCTCGCGCCGCTGCGCCTCGATGATCTCGTCGGCGAGCCGACGCACCCTCGGGTCGGTAATCTGCGCGCGTTCACTGGTCAGGATCGCAATCGAGTGATGCGGGACCATGGCTCGCATGTAGTCGACCTGGCCGACGGTTGCCTGGCTGCGCACCAGCCACAGCGCGAGCGCAAACACCAGCACGCTCCCGACGAAAATCGCTGCGTTCGCAGCCCGGCTCGGATACATCGAACGCATGAATCCGAGCATGATGACTGCCATCGCCGCGCCCATCATCAGCGCCATCCAGGTCCGCGTCTCGCTCCAGTAGAGATGGTCGAGCGCGTAGGTATGCACGTACATCAAGACGAACATCACGACGGTCGAGGTCGCGATCATCGCAGCGAACCTCCAATAGGACATCCGCATGTCTGGGTGCTGCTGCATCGCTAGTGCTCGTGTCCGTCCCCGGAGCGTTCGTGCTGCTGGGAATCCGCTGGAACCTGTCGCTGATGCACACCACCAGCGTCGTTTGCATGGTCGTCATCGTGATGATGATCGTCGGCGTTACCGAGCGCGGCGTACTCGGCCGGCGTCATTGCCGGCAGGTGGGTGACGAAGATCGCGATATCGCGGAGCGCAGCGTCGTTGTGGCCGTCGTCGAACGACGGCATGCCGGTGTACTTCAGTCCATGTCGGATGATCCATTCGATTTCGCCGGCATTCCATTCGCGGGCGGCCCGCGCCAGGTCCGGCGGGCGCGGCAGCATGCCCCGACTCCACGCGGCCGGCGCCGCACCGGGTCCGCCGTGGCAGTGCTCGCACATCGACTTGAATGCGCTGCCAGCGTCTGCGAGATCGGCGGCCTGCTCGCCGGACGCTCCGGCGGGAATCTCGGCACGCGCCTGCACCGACGCGCGCTTGGCCGTGCCGAGGAACCAGCGGACGCCCGCGGTATGACCGCGACTGGCCGCGATGTCGTAGCTGCCGCTGTAGGCGATGGCGAGCAGGGCGAGCAGCATGCCCAGGATGCCGAGCAGGACCCCGACAAGGAGCGTGGTTGTTCCTGGCCGCACTCGGCACCTCATCACCCGACTGGCGAGCTGAGGCTAGCGCAGCAAATGTTAACTACGGCCGGGCATCACAGGCGCGGCAGCTCGCTGCCGGCCACCGGCATCGCGGTGGGCGGTGTCGTTCGAACCAACGGCCAACGGGTTGAATCTGCCCTGCGAGACCGGCTGGCTACTGTCGCAGTGGTGGACTTGATCTGTCGAGTGGTGGGCCGTGTTGGATTCGAACCAACGACCAACGGATTAAAAGTCCGCTGCTCTACCGGCTGAGCTAACGGCCCGACAGACGCGCCGCGGGTGTTTCACGCGGGGCCGGCAGTGTAGACGCCATGGCAGGCGGGGACAAGTTTCGCGACCGCGGCCGGCTGCCGCCGGAGGCGCAGCAGGCGCATCAGCGCGCGGCATCGTTCAGGTGGTTCGCAGGTCGGCAATGCACGACCGCGCAGCACCGCGCTCGCCGGCCCCGTCAGTCGACGTAGCGGGTCGGGTCGGCGACGCCAGCGGCGGCGAAGCCCTCGGCCCGCAGATGGCAGGCGTCGCAGTGCCGGCAGGCGCGACCGTCGGCGTCTGCGCGATAACACGACACGGTGGCGGCGAAATCGACGCCGAGACGCAGGCCTTCGCGGACGATCTCCGCCTTGCTGAGCTCGATCAATGGAGCGTGCACGCGCAGGCGATGCCCTTCGACACCGGCCTTGGTCGCAACATTGGCGAGCCGTTCGAATGCGTCGATGAAGGCCGGGCGGCAGTCCGGATAACCGGAATAGTCGACCGCGTTGACACCGCAGAACAGGTCGTCGGCACCGAGCACCTCGGCCCAGCCGAGGGCGATCGAAAGCATGATCGTGTTGCGTGCCGGCACGTAGGTGACCGGAATGCCCTCGCCGCCCTGCTCGGGCACGTCGATGTCATCGGTCAGCGCCGAGCCGCCGATGCTGCGCAGGTCGACCGAGACGGTCTTGTGGATGCCTGCGCCGAGCTGCGCCGCGACCTGCTCGGCCGCGCGCAGTTCGGACGTGTGACGCTGGCCGTAGGCGACCGACAGCGCGTGACAGGCGTAACCGCGGCTGCGCGCGATCGCCAGCGTCACGGCCGAGTCCATGCCACCCGATACCAGCACGACGGCCTTGCGGCAGTTGCTCATCGGCCCGGCTCCTCGCCCCACAGGATCTTGTGCAACTGCAACTGCAAGCGCACCGGCAGGCGTTCGGCGAGAATCCATTCGGCCAGCTCGCGCGGCTCGACCTGACCGTGGCCTGGCGAGAACAGCACGTCGCAGCGCGATGCGAGTCCGAGCTCGGCGACGACGTTCACCGCCCAGTCGAAGTCCTCGCGGCTGCAGATCACGAACTTGACCTGGTCGCGCGGCGTCAGCAGCTCGATGTTTTCCCAGCGGTTGCGCGCGACCTCGCCGGAGCCGGGCGTCTTGATGTCCATGACTCGCGACACGCGTGCGTCGACCGCCGCGATATCGAGCGCGCCGGAGGTTTCCAGCGAAACCTCGAAACCGGCGTCGCAAAGCGCGGCCAGCAGCTTCGGGCAACGCCGTTGCGCCAGCGGCTCGCCGCCCGTCACGCAGACGTGCCGCGCACCGAAGCTGCGCACCCGCTCGACGATCGCCTCGATGTCCCACCATTCGCCGCCGTGGAACGCATAGGCCGTGTCGCAATAGCCGCAACGCAACGGGCAGCCGGTCAGACGAACGAACACGGTCGGCCAGCCGACGTCGCGTGCCTCGCCCTGCAGCGAGAAGAAGATCTCGGTGATGCGCAGGCGATCGTGCTCGCTTGCGCTCGCGCGATCGACGGGAATCGGGAATGGGGAATCGGGAATCGTCACGGCAGGTCCGTCGGCAGGTCCGCGTCGATCACGCGGCAGCCGCTTCGGGGAATGGCGAGCATCAGGACAGTGGGCGACTGCAGATCGGCTCGAAACGCTGCGCGCCTATGCGCCACGGCGGTGCGTCACCGGAGCCGAATGGGATCGGGAGTCGCCGTCACGAATCCCGAATCCCGAATCCCGGCTCAAACTACCGATTGCTCTCGAGTCGCAGCGCGCGCAGTCGACCCTGCGCCAGCCGCGCAACGGTGCTGTCGGGGTATTTCTGCACGACCTCGTTCAAGGTCGCCTCGGCGTCCGGCCAACGGCGCAGTTCGTATTGCGAGTAGCCGACCTTCAGCAATGCATCGGGCGCCTTGGCGCTGCTCGGGAATTCCCGCAGCAGGCGCTGGAACGTATCGAGCGCGATCTGGTAGTTCTGCGTCACGTAGTAGCTTTCGCCAAGCCAGTACAGCGCATTCGGCGCGTACTCGCCGTTCGGATAGGCGTTCAGGAAGCCCTGGAAGCGGCGTGCCGATTCGGCGTAGCGACCTTCCTTCAGTGCGTCGAACGCGGAGTCGTACATCCGGCGCTCTTCAGCCGGATCGGCCAGCGCTGCGCTGGCGCCCGGCGTACCGAGGTCGACGCCCGACGTGACCGTGCCGCCATCGACCTGCGGTCGCACCTCCGGCTCCTCCAGCACGATCCGGTTCGGATCGGTCACCGACGGTGCCGGCACGGTTTCGAAGCCCTGCCCGTCCGCCGGCGCTGCCGCAGGATCGACGGCCGCCGTCGCGTCCGGAGTCCCGGCCGGTGCGCCACCTTCGAGCCGTGCCAGGCGCGAATCGAGGTCGACGTACTGGTCGCGAGCGCGTTTCTTGAGCCCGTCGATCTCGTAGGCCTGTTGCTCGACCAGCCCGCGCAGCGACTGGATCTCGGTCTGCAGTTCGCTGATCCGGTTCAGCAACTGGACGTTCTGCTGGGCGCTCTGCCCATCCGACTGCGCCCGCTCGAGCCGTTCGACCCGCTCGGCCAGGCTCAGGCGCCCCTGCGCCGACACCGGCCAGGCAGCGGCGGCCAGAACGGCCGCCGTGCCGAGGGTCAGCAGTGCATGCAGACCGGTGCGCATCACTTCGCCGTGTAGACGATCTCGACGCGACGGTTCTTCGACCAGCAGCCTTCGTCGCTGTCGGAGCAGGTCGGACGCTCTTCGCCGTACGACACGACGTTGATCTGGCTGGCCGAGCCGCCGTTGGCCTGCAGCGCCTCGCTGACGGCATTGCCACGACGCTCGCCGAGGCCGAGGTTGTACTCGCGCGTACCGCGCTCGTCGGCGTGGCCTTCCAGCGTCATCCGGGCCGACGCACGGTCACCCAGGTACTTGGCATGGCAACCCATGATCGCGGCGAATTCCGGACGGATCTCCGACTTGTCGAAGTCGAAGTAGACCACCCGCTGGCGCAGGCAGGAGTCGGTGTCCAGGTCTTCCGGCTTGAACTTGCCGTCGTCGACCGGCTGCGGCTGGGCAACCGGCTCCGGCTCCGGCTGCGGCGCGGGCGGCTGTTCGATGGTCTTCTTGGTGCATGCTGCCATCGAAGCGCAGAGGGCAGCCGCGAGCAGGATGCGGGTGGTGGTGTTCATGGAGTACCTGACTGAGATTGCGGATTGATCGGGTGGTGACGCTTTGATTTTGGACTTGGCCCGTCCTGGAAACTTCAACGCTCCCGATACGGCGACCAGGCGGGCTCCCGGACGTCGCCCTCGGCTAGAACCAGACGCTGCCGGGCCCGCCCATCGGCGGACACGGCGTACAACACGCCGCGCCGACCTTCACGCGTGGCGTAGAGCACCATGCTTCCATTGGGTGCGAAACTCGGCGACTCATCCAGATTGCCCGGAGACAGCAGGCTCAGTTGTCCCGGGTCGCCGTAGGTTTTGTCAAAAACCGCGATACGATAAACATTTCCACTGCCTTGCGCCACCGCGATCTTCTTGCCGTCGCAGCAGATCGTCGGTCGCGCGTTGTATTCGCCCTGGAACGTCACCCGCTGCGCCTCGCCGCCAGCGGCCGGCACGCGGTAGATCTGCGGCTTGCCTGCGCGGTCCGACGTGAAGTAGATCTCGCGACCGCCCGGCCCCCAGGTCGGTTCGGTGTCGATGCCCCAATGGCGGGTGATCTGGGTCAGCGCCTTGCTGGCGAGATCCATCACGTAGATTTCCGGATTGCCGCTCTTCGACAGCGTCAGCGCCAGCCGGCCGCCATCCGGCGAGAACGACGGCGCGCCGTTGATGCCGCGGTAGCTCGCGACCAGCTCGCGCGCGCCGGTGGCGATCTCCTGGATGTAGATCGACGAATTGCCGCGTTCGAAGCTGTTGTAGGCCAACCGGCGGCCGTCGGGACTCCAGGCCGGCGACAGCAGCGGCTCGCGCGAACGGACCACGGTCTGCGGGTTGTAGCCGTCGGAATCGGCGATCATCAGCGCGTACTGGATGTCGCGCCCGGTGCCGACCGCGGTGACGTAGGCGATCCGGGTCCAGAAAGCGCCGCGCACGCCGAGGATCTTTTCGTAGATCTGGTCGGCGACCTGATGCGCGATGTCGCGCATGCTGCCGGTGCGGCCGGCGTATGCGAGCCCGAGCACGCGCTCCTGCTTGGCGATGTCGACCAGCTCGAATTCGACCCGGTAGCCGCCCTCCGGCGCATCGAGCACGCGGCCGACCACCAGGAAATCCTGCTTCAGCAGGCGCCAGGTCGGGAACTTGACCTCGGAGAAACGTTGCGGCCGTTCGACCAGATCCTGCGTCGGCAGCGTGCGGAACTGCCCCGAACGGTTCAGGTCGGCGCGCACGACGGCGGCGACATCGGTATCCGGCGCGACCTGCGCGCCAACGTAGTCGAAATCGACGATCGCGATCGGCAACGCGGCCGCCTGGCCCTCGATGATGCTGATCTCGAGCCCCTGCGCCTGCGGCGCACGGGCCGCGACGGCGAGCAGGACGGCGGTCACGAGGATCCACAGAGGCTTCATTGGCAACGGTCTCTCGGGTAGCAGAAGGTAGCGGTGACTTCGCGGCTGAACACCGATTCGTAGCCACGATACGGCAATGGCTGTGCCTTCAGCACGGCCGCCTCGAACGAGCGCCTGGTCAGATCGTCAGTGGGACACGGCGGCAGCACGGTCACCGAAATCACTTCACCACCCGGAATCTGGATGATGCGTACCCGACACTGAACGGACGTCGTCGTTTCCGGCCGCAGCCAGGCCTGGGTGACGGCCTGCTGGATCGCCAGAGCGTAGCGTCCCTTCAGGCTGTCGTCGCGGCCTTCGTTGCCGAGCCGGTCGGCCGGCGGCGCATCGCGGGTTGGCGCCGGCGCCGGCGTCGACTGCGAACGGCGGTCTGCGAGCTGCTGCAGCTTCTCCTGTTCGATCCTGCGGCGACGCTCGGCTTCCTCGCGCTGCCGGCGCAATTCGGCCAGTTGCTGTTCGCGCTCCAGTTCCTGCCGGCGCAGCCGCTCGCGGCGCTCGGCTTCCTGCCGCTGCTTCTCGTCGAGCAGTACCTGTTCCTGTCGACGTCGCTCCTGTTCTTCGCGGCGGGCTTTCTCGGCCTGCTGCTCGGCGAGCCGCGCGGCGCGCTCGGTTTCACGCAAGTCCGGCCGCGGCAGCGGCGCCTGCGGCTGCGGTTGCGGCGGCGCTTCGGCCCGCTGCGGCTTCGGCTCGGGCTGCGGCTGCGGCTTCGGCGCAGCCGGCTCCGGCGTCGGTGCGGGCGCGCGGGCGGGCTTCGACGCCGACGGCGGTGGCTGTGCGACCAGGGTCGCCTCGATCACGCTGCCGGCGATCGACAGCGGCGCCTCCTTGCGGGTCCAGAGCAGCCCGAGCGCCACCACCAGCACGCAGGCCAGATGCACGCCGACCGCCAGGGCCAGCGCCAGCAGCTTGTCGCGCGGGGATTCGGTCATCGCGGCAACCGGTTCGACGTCCGGAGCATCAGCGCGGCGCGTCGGCGCCAGCCGGCGCACTCATCAGTCCGACCCGGGCGACGCCGGCCTGCTGCAGCAGCACCATGCCCTGATAGATCGTGCCGTAGTCGACCCGCCGATCGCCGGCGATCAGCACCGGCACGTCCGGATTCTGGCGCACGAATGCCGCCACCTTGGCGAGCAACGTCTGCTCGTCGATCTCCTCGGCCGGCGCGCCCTGCAGGGTCAGGAAATAGCGACCGTCGTCGGTGACCTCGACGATGACCGGATCCTTCTGCTGCTCGATCGGCTTCGCGTTCGATTGCGGCAGCTCGATGTCGACGCCGAGGTTCAGCAGCGGCGCGGTGACCATGAAGATGATCAGCAGCACCAGCATCACGTCGATGTACGGCACGACATTGATATCGGCCTTGAGCTTGCGGCGCTTGCGCCGGCCGGAGAAGGAGACGGACATGGGAGGGGCCGGGATTGGGGATTCGGGATTCGTGAAGAGCAGCGCGCAGGCAGCCTCAGGCTTCAGCGCTGGTGTCGAGCCGCGACGACGTCGGTCGGGTGCCGGGATGCATGCGAATCCCGAATCCCGAATCGCGAATCACGGCTCTTCAGCATGCGAATGCCGCTGCAGGATCGAACTGAACTCCTCGGCGAACGTCTCGTAGCGCACCGACAGCCGTTCGACCTTGTTCGAGTAGCGGTTGTAGGCCCAGACCGCCGGGATCGCCGCGAACAGACCCATCGCGGTCGCGATCAGCGCCTCGGAAATGCCCGGCGCGACGGTCGCGATGGTCGCTTCCTTGACGTTCGCCAGCCCCTGGAACGAAATCATGATGCCCCAGACGGTTCCGAACAGGCCGACATACGGCGCGTTCGAACCCACGTTGGCGAGGAACTCGAGATTGTGCTCGAGGCCATCGACTTCGCGGGCGAGCTGTGCGCGCATCGCTCGCTGCGCACCTTCGAGCTGGGTCCGGGCGTCCATGCTTCGCTTCTGCCGCAAACGGGCGAACTCACGGAAGCCGGCCTCGAAGATCGCCTCGAGGCCGATCACCTGGCGGTCCTTGCTGCTGGCATCCTTGAACAGCGCGGTCAAATCGGCACCGGACCAGAAGCGTTCCTCGAATGCATCGGCCGAACCGGCGGCCGAATCGAGCACGAACTTGCGGCGGAAGATGATCATCCACGATGCGATCGAGCCGATCAGCAACAGCGCCATGACCAGCTTGACCGGCAGGCTGGCGTGGATGATCAGGTCGAGCAGGTTCAGGTCGACGGCTGCCAGCGGATTGGCCGCCTCGGCGACCGGCAGGTCGACTTCGGCCGGCGAGCCTGACGGCACCGCGGGCGTCGCCAGCACCAGCGCCGGCAACAGCAGACCCAGGCCGCCCAGCACGGACGGGATGGTCTTCGAATGCAGCATCGCGATCACTCCACAGCGTGATGATTGGATGACGCCGGCACCGTGCCGGTCATTCCGGGAATCATCGCGGCCACCGGGCCGCGAACTGTTGCTCCCGCACGAACGGGACTTTGCCCCTGCCGGCCGCATTGCCGGTGTCTCATTGCTGCGCCATCGCCGCCGCTGCCAGCCGACCGGCCAATGCCGCCGGCATCGGCCGCGGGCGGAAGTCGCTGGCCCGCAGGCACGCACAGCGCACCTCGGCCTCGACCATCACGGTCGAATCCGCCACGCGCAGCAGGCGCTGGCCGAAGACCATGCTTGCCGGCCGAAGTTCCAGCCGGTCCACCGTACAGTGCAAAAGATCATCGAGGCGGGCCGGCTTGCGGAAATCGAGTCGCATCACGCGCACCGCGAACACGAGGTCCTGTTCGGCGAGCAATGCATCCTGGGTCAGCCCGGCGTCCCGCAACCACTCGCTGCGCGCGCGCTCGAGGAAGCGCACGTAGCTTGCGTGATAGACGACCCCGCCGGCGTCGGTATCTTCCCAGTAGACCCGGACCGGATGGATAAACGGGAGCTGACTCACGGCGTGGCGTCGAACATATCCGACGCACGGCCGGTCGGCAGCTTGAAGCCGAGATGCCGGTAGGCCTTGGCGGTCGCCATCCGGCCGCGCGCGGTGCGGGTCACGAATCCCTGCTGGATCAGGTACGGCTCGATCACGTCCTCGAGCGTGCCGCGCTCCTCCGACAACCCGGCGGCCAGCGATTCGATGCCGACCGGCCCGCCATCGAAGTTCTCGATGATCGTGCGCAGGAACCGGCGGTCGATTTCGTCGAAGCCTTCCGGATCGACTTTCAGCATCCGCATCGCGTCATCGGCGATGGCACTGGTGATCTGACCGTCGCCGCGGACCTGGGCGAAATCGCGCACCCGGCGCAGCAGCCGGTTGGCGATGCGCGGCGTGCCGCGCGAACGCTTGGCGATTTCGCCGGCGCCTTCGGGTTCGCATTCGATGCCGAAGATCCGCGCCGAACGGCGCACGATCGCGGTCAGCTCCGACGGCGTGTAGAACTCGAGGCGCTGGACGATGCCGAAGCGGTCACGCAGCGGACCGGTCAGCAGGCCGGCGCGGGTGGTCGCGCCGATCAGCGTGAACGGCGGCAGGTCGAGCTTGATCGAGCGCGCGGCCGGGCCCTCGCCGATCATGATGTCGATCTGGAAGTCTTCCATCGCCGGGTACAGCACTTCCTCGACGACCGGCGACAGCCGGTGGATTTCGTCGACGAACAGCACATCGTGCGGCTGCAGGTTGGTCAACAGCGCCGCGAGGTCTCCGGCCCGCTCGATGACCGGACCGGAGGTCTGCCGGAGCTGCACGCCCATCTCGTTGGCGATCACGTGCGACAGCGTGGTCTTGCCGAGTCCGGGCGGGCCGAAGATCAGCACGTGGTCGAGCGCCTCGCCGCGCCGTTTGGCCGCTTCGATGTAGATCTTCAGTTGCTCGCGGACCGGCTGCTGGCCGAGATACTCGTCGATCCGGGCGGGACGGATCGAGGCCTCGAGCTGGGCTTCGTCGAGTTCGGCTGCGGCGGACACCAGGCGATCGGACATGGGGCGCGATTGTACGGGTTTGCCGTGGGTGGCTGTGCGGAGCCGCCGCCTGCGGGAGCGGCCTCGGCCGTGACCGCGTGATCCCGAGGGAAATGCAACGGATCGCGGCTGAAGCTGCTTCGGCCGCTCCCACGGGGCGGGCGCTATCCGCGCAACGCCGACTTCAACGCCCGCCGGATCAGCTCCTCGGCACTCTCGCCTGCCGGTGCATCCTTCAGCATCCGGCTGATCTCGGCCGGCTTGTAGCCGAGCTGCTGCAACGCGACGCTGGCCTCCGACACCGGATCGTTCGGCACCCCGCCGCGGCCGCCGGCGATCACCGCCGCGCCAGCGCCGAGATCGGCCGCCCGGTCACGCAACTCCACCACCATTCGTTCCGCGGTCTTCTTGCCGATGCCGGGCACCTTGGTCAGCGCCGTGATGTCGCCGGCCTGGATCAACCGGGCGAACTCGTCGACCGACACCCCGGACAACACCGCCAGCGAAATCTTCGCGCCGACGCCGCTGACTTTCTGCAGGTCGCGAAACAGACGCCGCTCGGTCTCGCGCAGGAAGCCGTACAGCGCGGCGCTGTCCTCCTTGACCGCGTAGTGGGTGAACAGCGTGACCTCGCGTCCGAGTTCGGGCAGATCGTAGATCGTGCTCATCGGCGCTTCGAGCTCATAGCCGACGCCGCCGACGTCGATCATCAGCCACGGCGGCTGCTTGTGGACCAGGGTGCCTTTGAGTCGTCCGATCATTCAGGGGCCGTGATTCGGGATTCGGGATTCGGGATTCGGGATTCGGGATTCGGGATTCGGGATTCGGGATTCGGGATTCGTCGAAGCGGCACGCCCTTCCCTGTAGGAGAGCTCACCGCCGCCCGCGGCGACGCAGCAGCGCCGAGGCCAGCACGCCGGTGCGGGCGGCCAGCGTACGCGAATGGCCGTGGGTCAGCGCAACCGCCAGCGCGTCGGCGGCGTCGGCCTGCAGCTTGCCGGACAGGTTCAGCAGCACGCCGACCATGTGCTGCACCTGCCCCTTTTCGGCCGCGCCGCGACCGACCACGGCATTCTTGATCTGCATCGGCGTGTACTCGTGCACCGGCAGGTCGCGCTGCACGGCCGCGCAGATCGCCGCCCCGCGCGCCTGGCCGAGCTTCAGTGCCGAATCGGCGTTCCTGGCGACGAACACGCGCTCGATCGATACCTCCTGCGGCCGGAATTCGTCGATCAGTGCGCCGAGCCCGTCGAGGATCGCCTTCAACCGATTCGGAAAATCACCGGCATCGACGACCGCCAGCGTCGCGTGGTGCACATAGCTGCAACGTCCAGTCGCATCGGCATCGACGATGCCGACACCGGTGCGCTGGCTGCCGGGATCGATGCCGAGGATCCTGACGGATCGGAATTCGGTCATCGGCGTGCGCAACCGGCGGCGCACGAATGCCGGAACCGGCTACCGGACGGGCCGCTGCACCGCCAGGCAGTCGTGCCCGGCACGCGCTCGCGAATCCCGATTCCCGAATCCCGAATCACGGCTCGTAGGCATCCGCCGGCAGATCCGCATTGGTGTAGACGTTCTGCACGTCGTCGAGATCCTCGAGCCGCTCGAGCAACCTGGCGACCGACTTGGCGGTGTCGCCCTCGACTGCGACGCCGGTGTCGGCGCGGAAGGTGATTTCGGCCTCGTCGGGCTTCACGCCGGCGGCCTCCATCGCGTCCTTGACGTCCTGGTAGCTGTCGGGCGACGTGATGACCTCGATCGAGCCGTCGTCGTCGTGCACGCGGATGTCGTCGGCACCGGCCTCGATCGCGGCCTCGGTGATCCGGTCCTCGTCGGCGCCCGGTGCGTAGCTCAGCACGCCGAGCATCCGGAACATGAACGACACCGAGCCGTCGGTGCCGAGATTTCCGCCGTGCTTGGTGAACGCATGACGCACTTCGGACACGGTGCGCTGGCGGTTGTCGGTGACGCAGTCGACGATCACCGCAACGCCACCCGGCGCATAGCCTTCGTAGCGCAGTTCCTCGTAGACGACACCTTCGAGTTCGCCGGTCGCCTTCTTGATCGCGCGCTCGACGTTGTCCTTCGGCATGTTGTTGGCGTAGGCCTTGTCGACCGCCAGACGCAGGCGCGGATTGCCGGCCGGATCGCCGCCGCCGTTGCGCGCGGCGATCGTGATCTCACGGATCAGCTTGGTGAAGATGCGACCGCGGATGGCGTCCTGCTTGCCCTTGCGGTGCTGGATGTTGGCCCACTTGCTGTGTCCTGCCATGGCTCGTAACCGACTGCGAAAACCGCCGGATTCTAGCATTCGGCGCCGAACTGCCGCGTTCCGGAGGCCGTGCGCCGGCCGCTCAGCGGTGCTCGAAACGGCCGTGCCGAAGGAACGCAGCGGCCTGTCGGGCGACCTCGTCCGAGAACAGCATGCCGGTGTGGCTGGTCGGCAGCACGATGTGATCGCGCAGGCCGCCGACCCGGGTCTCGGCGACCGTCACCGTGCCGTCGTGCGGTGGCGGCAGCGTGCCGACCAGGCGACCGAGCCCGAGCGGCCGATCGCCGGCGATCACGCCGACTTCGGCCCGGCCGTACCAGTCGCCGATACCGTCCTGCAGCAGCCGCGCGCTGTGCCCGAGCATGCGCGGGCCGATGCCCCAGCGGGCCAGCGCCGCGGCGGTCGCGCTGCCGGCCAGCGGCGAGCCGAGACAGACCACCCGGCCGACGTCGAACTGCGGCGCATGCCGCAGCGCCTGCAGCGCGAGCAGCCCGCCGAGGCTGTGCGCAACCACGTCGCAGCCGTCCGGCGCCGCCCGCAGCACGTCGCAAAGCCGCTCGACCGAACGCTGCGGGGTGTCGCCGACGGTCGCGTAGTCGAAACGCCCGCAACGGAAACCGAGCGCGCGCAACCGGCGGCCGAGCCACCACAGGCTGACACCGTTGAACCACAGCCCATGCAGCAGCAGCACCGGCCGCGACATCAGTCGAGCGTCCGCCGCACCGCGGCAGTACGCCGCCCGCGCCCGTTCGGCCAGCAGCCCCGACAGTGCAGCATGTCAGTCCGCCAGCAGCGGCGTCTGCAGCGCTGCGGCCGGCGCGCCGATCACGTCGGCCGCCGCCGCGCGCAGCATCGCGGTCGAGACGCGACCGCGATCGAGCAGCCGCTGCACGACGTCGTCGAGATCGCGGCGCTCGTCGGTGCGGCGGCGGATTTCGTCGTCGAGCGCCTTGAACAGCGTCACCGCCCGGGCGGTGCGCGGACCGGCCGAGTTGCGCGCCTGCAGCGCGCGGATGCTGCGGCCGTGATTGGCCATCCATCCGAACGCCTTGTCGGCACGCGATTCGCTGATCAGGCCGCTGCGACGCAACAACTCGATCGAATAGAACTCGGCCAGCCCCTCGGCGATCCAGTCGTCGGCGCGCGCGCCGCGGATCCGGCTGCTGACGTGGAACATCTCGTGTACCAGCGTGCTGGTGCCGTTCTCGCTGACGAGCGGCCGGTCGGCATGCAGGAACAGGGAATTCGGGCCGGACAGGCCGCCGCGCCACATCGGGTCGCCGGCGCCGACGATCAGCAGCTTGTCCGGCAGGCGCCCGAGCGCATCGCGCAGTGCCGGCGCGCTGCTATTGACGACCGCCAGCACGTCGTTGCGGCGCAGGCCGTCGCCCTTCGGCGCCGCGACGCTGACTTCCATGTCGTCGATGAACTCACGGCGGGTACCGACCTGGCCGGCGATCATCCAGCCGAGCGGTCGCTGGAAACGGCGGCCGGCATTGCGGATCGGAAAACCGCCCAGGGCCGGATCGAAACGGTAGCCGACGTCGACGTTGCTCCAGCCAGGCGGCAGCGCAAAGCGAAGCGTCGCCTCCGAGACCGCCTGGTTCGGCGCCAGCACCGCGACCGGCGGGATCAACCGGTCGATCCGCAGCAGTGCCCAGGCCTCGGTCATACGCGCGGCGTATTCGCCGGGATCGCGCAGCCGGTCGACCCGATAGCGAAAGCGCAGCGCGCCGCCGTCGCGCGGTGGCCGCCAGGTCACCTCCGCTGGTTCGATCGCGAGTCGGCCGTCGCCGTCGAAGCCGTGATGGCGCTCCGGATCGATCGAGAAGCGCAGTCGCTGCGGATAGCCGCTGCCGGGCTCGACCGTCAGCGCCACCGTCGCCTCGCCGGTGTCCGGCTCGAAGCCAACCAGATAGTCGACCCGGTAGGTGGGCGGCGCCGCCAGCGCGGCGAACGCGAGCAGCGACAGTGACAGCAGCAGGAAGCGGGAACAGGCGGCGGGCATCGAACGCGGCGTCAGGAACCGGCGGTCACCTTACCCAGCCACACGCTGGATCGCCAGGCGTCCGACGGCCGGACGGCACCGACGCGCCGCGACCGGGTGGCAACGGTCACTCGCCGTGCGCGCCGAGCGCCTGCTCGATCACGGCCGCCAGCCGCGCCGCCGCCAGCCGGACCTGCCGCTCCGCCAACGGCAGATGCTGCTGCAGGTAGCGCTGGTCGAGCTTGTGGCCGGACGGATACAGCGCTGCCGACGCGATCAGCTCGCAGGAAGCCTCGGCCCAGCGTGCCGGCGCCAGCGGCCCCGGCCGCGGCAGCGGTTCCGAACCGAGCAGGCGGCGATGTTCATCGACGGCAAGGCCGCGGACGGCCAGCAGGTGCCGGTCCCAGACCGAGTGCAGATTGGTGCCCTCGCCGGCGAGCTGGACCTGGTAACGGTTACCGCCGAGATCGGCGGCGCTGCCGCTGTGCAGCGGCTGGTGGATGTCGCCGATCAGATGGACCAGCCACTGCAGCGCCTCGGCCCGTTCCGGCCGCGACAGCGAACGGTCGGCCAGCCGCGCGGCAAAGCGGTCGATCGCGGCGACGATGCAGCCGTTGCGCTCGCAGTGCCGGGCCGGCTCGTAGCGGCAGTCGTCGGACAGGTTGACGAAATGCAGCGGCCGGCTCCATTCGTATTCGCTGCGATCGCGAACCTGGTCTGCCCAGCCGGCGACCTCGGCCAGCGAAGCGACCGGCTGCGGCACGCTGGTGCTGGCGGCGAGCAAGGCCAGCGCGGCGCTGCGGGTCGCCGGATCGAGCCGCTGCTCGGCCAGCTCGGCGACCAGCCGGTGGCCCGCCTCGCTCCAGCCGGCGGCCGGCGGCGCACTGGCCAGCAGCAACACGCACAGCAGCAAAGCAAGCGTTCTGGACATCGTTTCGGCAAGGCGTTCGGGTCGACCAGCGCGGCAGCATAGTCGGCTTCGGCGACCACGACCACCGACCGGCGCAGGCGACTCGCTCCGGCCCGCTAATCGATCGCCACGGCGTGCGGTTCACACTGCGACCACCGTCGGCACCGCTAGAATCGTGCGTTTTCCTGTCTCCTGCCGGCCTGCCCGGCGAGACGATCGAGGAGCGGCATGATTCGATTCCTGGCGACAGCCTGTCTGACCGGCGCGCTACTGATGGCGACCGGCTGTTCCGACCCCGGCCCGGCCGGCGGACGCGGCAACGCGCCGCCGCCGGTGCCGGTCACGACGGCGGCGGTCGGCATGCGGGCATGGAGCGATCGGATCGAGGCGCTCGGCACCAGCCGCGCCAACGAGTCGGTCACGCTGACCGCGAAGGTCACCGAAACGGTCGAACGGGTCAATTTCGACGACGGCGACCTCGTCGAGGAAGGCAAGGTGCTGGTCGACCTGTCCGGGCGGGCCGAAGTGGCCAGCCTCGAGGAAGCGCAGGCGGCTTTCGCCGAAGCGCAGAAGCAGTACCAGCGACAGTCCGACCTGGTCGGCCAGGGCACGGTCGCGAAGAGCGCGGTCGATACCGCGCTGGCGACCCGGGACGCCGCCCGCGCGCGGATGAACGCGATCCGCGCGCGACTGGCCGACCGCGTGATCACGGCGCCGTTCTCCGGCCTGCTCGGTTTCCGCCAGGTCAGTCCCGGCACGCTGGTGACGCCCGGCACGCCGATCGCAACGCTCGACGACATCTCGACGATCAAGCTCGATTTCTCGGTGCCGGAGCGCTTCCTGTCGGTGCTGGCGCCGGGCCAGCGGATCGAGGCGCGCAGCGCCGCGTGGCCGGAACAGGTGTTCGAAGGCGTGGTCCGGACGATCGATTCACGGGTCGACCCGACCACCCGTGCGATCGTGGTCCGCGCCGAGCTGCCGAATCGGGAACGCCGGCTGCGGCCCGGCATGCTGCTGACCGTCGTGCTCGAGCAGGCCGCCCGCGACGTGCTGGCGATTCCGGAAATCGCGCTGGTCCAGGTCGGCACCGCGCAATCGGTGTTCCGGGTCCGCAAAGACAACACCGTCGAGCAGCTTCCGGTGCGTACCGGCGTGCGCCGGCGGGGCGAAGTCGAGATCGTCGATGGCCTGCAGCCGGGCGACCGGATCGTCGTCGACGGGGTCGGCAAGCTGCGCGCCGGCGTCGCCATCGCCGACGTCGCGACCACCGCCGCCGCGGGCAGCGAATGAACCGCGCCCCGCTCCACTACTGCGCAGCGCGCACCGCTGGGAGGCGCTGACGATGCTGCTGTCCGACATCTCGATCCGCCGCCCGGTGCTGGCCACCGTCGGCAGCCTGCTGCTGATCACGCTGGGTATCATGGCGTTCACCCGGCTGACGCTGCGCGAGCTGCCGAACATCGACCCGCCGATCGTGTCGATCGACGTCAGTTATCCGGGCGCCGCCGCGGCGGTGGTCGAAACCCGCGTGACGCAGGTGCTGGAAGATGCCGTCAGCGGCATCGAGGGCATCGAGACGCTGGAGTCACGCAGCGTCAACGGCCGGTCGTCGGTCAACATCGAGTTCAGCCTGAACCGCGAGATCGAGGCCGCCGCGAACGACGTGCGCGACGCGATCAGTCGCGTGCTCGACCGGCTGCCGCCGGAAGTCGACCTGCCCGAGATCGAGAAGGTCGAGAGCGATGCCGACGTCATCATCTGGCTGAATCTCAATTCGACCCGGCTCGACACGCTGGCGCTGTCGGACTATGCCGAGCGCTATGTGGTCGATCGTCTGTCGGCGATCGACGGCGTCGCCCAGGTCCGGGTCGGCGGCCAGCAGCGCTATGCCATGCGGATCTGGCTCGACCGCCAGGCGCTGGCCGCACGCGGGCTGACCGCCGACGCGATCGAACAGGCGCTGCGGCGCGAGAACGTCGAACTGCCGGCCGGCCGGCTGGAATCGGAAAAGCGCGATTTCGTGCTGCGGGTCGAACGCAGCTATCTCGATGCCGACGACTTCGCCCAGCTCGTCGTCGCCCGCGGTGACGACGGCCATCTGGTCCGGCTCGGCGAAGTGGCGCAGGTCGAACTCGGCTCGGCCGAGCGGCGCGCCTATTTCCGCGGCAACGGCCAGCCCAACATCGGCCTCGGCGTGGTCAAGACCTCGACCGCCAACGCACTCGACGTGGTCCGCCAGGTGCGCGCCGAGCTGCCGACGATCCAGGCCTCGCTGCCCGCCGACACCGAGATCTTCGTCGCCTTCGACAGCACGATCTTCATCGAGTCGGCAGTCGATCGCGTCTACATGACGCTGATCGAGGCGATGATCCTGGTGCTGATCGTGATCTATCTGTTCCTCGGCAGCGCACGCGCCGCGCTGGTACCGGCGGTGGTGGTACCGGTGTGCCTGGTCTCGGCGTTCCTGGTGCTGTGGGTGTTCGGCGCATCGCTGAACCTGCTGACGCTGCTGGCGCTGGTCATGAGCATCGGCCTGGTGGTCGACGACGCGATCGTCGTGCTCGAGAACTGCCAGCGACGGGCCGATCTCGGCGAGCCGCCGCTGGTGGCGGCGGCGCGCGGCACGCGGCAGGTCGCGTTCGCGGTGATCGCGACGACCGCGGTGCTGGTATCGGTGTTCGTGCCGGTCGCGTTCCTCGAAGGCAACACCGGCCGGCTGTTCCGCGAGCTGTCGATCGCGCTGGCCGGCGCGGTGGCGATCTCGGCGTTCGTCGCGCTGAGCCTGACGCCGATGATGGCGTCCAAGCTGGTCCGGCCGCACAGCGAGCCGCGCGGCTTCAATGCGCTGGTGCATCGCTTTCTCGGCGCGCTGTCGGAGCGCTACCGGCGCAGCGTCGCGGCGACGATCCACCATCCGCTGCTGTTCGGCCTGCTGCTGCTGGCCACGCTGGCCGGCAGCTACGGCCTGCTGCAACTGATTCCGCAGGAGCTGGCACCACCGGAAGACCGCGGTGCGTTCTTCGTCTCGATCCAGGGACCGGAAGGCGCCGGTTTCGACTACACGGTCGGCCAGATGCAGCAGGTCGAGCGGATCCTGAGCAGCCGGACCGGCGACGGGCAACCGATCGACCGCGTCAACACGCGGGTGCCGGGCAGCTTCGGCGCCAGCGAGGAGATGCACACCGGCATCGCGATCGTGCTGATGAAGCCGTGGCACCAGCGCGAGGTCGACACCGGCGCGCTGGTCGAGCAGGTCCGCAGCGAATTGGCCGGGCTGCCGGCAGTACGGGCGCTGCCGATGGTGCGCAGCGGCCTGGTTCGCTCACGCGGCCAGCCGGTGCAGATCGTGCTCGGCGGCCCCGACTACGCCGAGCTGGCGCAGTGGCGCGACAAGCTGCTGGCACGGATGCAGGACAACCCGCGGCTGTTCGCCGCCGACTCCGATTTCAAGGAAACCCGGCCGCAGTTGCGGATCGAGATCGACCGCGCGCGCGCCGCCGACCTCGGCGTATCGGTCGGCGAGATCGGCCGCACGCTGGAGACGATGATGGGCGGGCGCCGGGTCACGACCTTCGTCGACGACGGCCAGGAATACGACGTGATCCTGCAGGCGCAGGCGCAGGACCGCGGCGCGCCGAGCGACCTCGAGAACCTGTACGTGCGGTCGAGCCGCAGCAACGCGCTGATCCCGCTGTCGAACCTCGTCACGCTGACCGAACTGGCCGAACCGGGCAGCTTCAATCGCTTCAACCGGCTGCGCGCGATCACGATCTCGGCCGGCCTCGCGCCGGACTACCCGCTCGGCGAGGCGCTGGCCTGGATCCGGCAGGTCGCCGACCAGGAGCTGCCGGATCACGCCCAGCTCGACTACAAGGGCGAGTCGCGCGAATACCAGTCGGCCGGCGGCGCCGTGCTGCTGACCTTCGCGCTGGCGCTGCTGGTCGTCTACCTGGTGCTGGCCGCGCAGTTCGAGAGCTTCATCCACCCGTTCGTGATCATGCTGACCGTGCCGCTGGCGGTGGCCGGCGCGCTGCTCGGCCTGTGGCTGGCCGGCAATTCGCTGAACCTGTTCAGCCAGATCGGCATCGTGATGCTGGTCGGCCTGGCGGCCAAGAACGGCATCCTGATCGTCGAGTTCGCCAACCAGTTGCGCGACGCCGGCCAGAGCGTCCACGACGCGATCGTCGATGCGTCCGCGACCCGCCTGCGGCCGATCCTGATGACCTCGATCGCGACGATCATGGGCGCAGTGCCGCTGGTCGTCGCCGGCGGCCCGGGATCGGCCTCACGGGCGACGATCGGCATCGTGATCATCGCCGGCGTCGCGTTCTCGACCCTGCTGTCGCTGTACGTGGTGCCGTCGTTCTACGCGCTGCTGGCACCGTACACGCGGGCGCCGGGGGCACTGGCGGCGAAACTCGAACAGCTCGAACGCGATACGCCGACCGTCGGCGGCCACGCCTGACCGCTGTTCGCGGCCAGCCTGTGGGCGCGGCTTACGCCTCGATCTTTTCGTCGATCCGACTGCAGAAGATCGCGGCTGAAGCGGCTCCCACGGGTGAAGTCGGCCGTTGCAGGCCCGGCGCCGCCGTGTCGCGCTCGGACAGCGGTCACGGGCGCCGGCGGATCGCGGCCCCCGAGGCGACCCTGCCGCCACGGGTGCGCGCAAACGTGACCTCGCTCACAGATTCCGCTTTTCGATGAACCGGGCCTAAAGTCCCCGGAACGGACGCCGATAACTTCACCAGCAGCGCGAGGCCACTCCCAGGCCGAGGCCTGCGGAAACCGGCAAACAGGACGCCGGGCAGTCCAAATCCGAGGAGAATTGTCATGCCACAGGTAATCAACACCAACGTTCCGTCGCTGAACGCGCAGCGCAACCTGAATAATTCCGCTGTGTCGCTCGCCACCGCACTGACCCGACTGTCCTCCGGCCTGCGCATCAACAGCGCCAAGGACGATGCCGCCGGTCTCGCCATTTCCGACCGTTTCACGACCCAGATCCGCGGTCTGAATCAGGCGGTCCGCAACGCCAATGACGGTATCTCGCTGTCGCAGACCGCCGAAGGCGCGCTGGCCGAGATCACCACCAACCTGCAGCGCATCCGCGAACTGGCGGTGCAGTCGGCCAACGCCACCAACAGTGAGTCCGACCGCGCCGCGCTGAACCAGGAAGTCAACCAGCGCCTGCAGGAAATCGACCGCATCTCGTCGCAGACCTCGTTCAACGGCCGCAAGATCCTCGACGGCTCGTTCGGCAACGCGACCTTCCAGGTCGGCGCCAACGTCGGCCAGACGATCAGCCTCGACCTGAACACCAGCACCCGCCTCAGCGCGATCGGCGGCATCGCCAGCACGCAGTCGGAGGCGCTCGGCGCGAACGCGACCGGTGGCAGCATCGACGTCACCAACACCACGCTGAACTTCGGCACCGGCGGTTCGGATGCGACCCAGGGCACGCTGACGATCGCCGCCGGCACCCGGCTGTACGGCACCGCCGCCGACGCCGGCACTTCCGGCACGCTGAACGCCGCGGTCGCCGACAACAGCGGCTACGCGGCCAGCACCGGTGCCGCGTCGCTGACCGGCGACTTCGCCGGCACCTTCGACGGCATCAACGTTCAGACCGCGTCGACGTTCGACTTCTCAAGCGGCATGGCGCAGTTCGACGTCGTCGACGCGACCAACGGCACCACCGGTATCACGCTGACCGGCAACTACGGCAATCTGGCCGGTGTTGCGGCTGAAATCCAGACCCAGTTGCAGGCGGTCGACGCCAACTACAGCGTCGAGCTGGACGGCAGCGGCGGCTTCGTGATCAGTCTGGCCGGCCAGGCCACCGCGGTCGCGGTCGCCAACTCCGACACCAACGCACAGGCGGCGGGCTTCGCCGACTCGGCCGGCGCAGCGGGCGGCACCGGCGCCAGCTTCCAGGTCGACGGCATCGCCGTCACGCTCAACAGCGATGACTCGGGCGGCGCCGGGCTGACCGACACGGCAGCCGATCTGGAGTCGCAACTGAATGCGTCGGCCGGTGCCGGTGCCTACTCGGTGACCAACAACGCCGGCACGCTGGAAATCGTCAACAACACGCTCGGCTCGGGCGCGGTGACGATCTCCAACGCCGATGCCGGTGCGATCCTGTCCGGCCTTGGTGACCAGACCGGCACCGCCGGCAACCCGGTCGTCGCGACCACCAATGCCAGCTTCGACGTCGATGGCCTCGGCACCGTCACGCTGAACCAGGACTACGCGAGCTACGATGCGATGGCCGCCGACATCGAGTCGCAGCTCGACGCATTGGCCGGTAGCGATGCCTACACCGTCACCAACGACAACGGCAACATCTCGATCGTCAACAACATCGTGGGCTCCGGCTCGGCCGCTCCGACGATCACCAACGCCGACACCAACGCCGCGGCGACCGGCTTCGCTGACCAGGCTGGCACCGCCGGTCTCGACGCGGTGGCGACGACCAACGCGACCTTCCAGGTCGACGGCAACACCGTGACGCTGGCGCAGGATTACGCCGACCAGGCCGCGCTGGTGGCCGACCTGGCAGGCCAGTTGTCCGGCTACACGGTCACCGACAACGCCGGCACGCTGACGATCACCAACGACACGCTGGGTTCCGATGCGGTGGCGATCTCCGGCGCCGACGCCAATGCGACGGCAGCGGGCTTCGCTGATGCGACCGGTACGGCCGGTGTCAGCTCCGGCGAGATCGTGGTCGCTGCCGGCCAGTTCTCGGTCAACGGCGTCGACTTCGAAGGCACCTATGCCAACGCGCAGGAACTGGCCGACGCGATCAACCGCAGCTCGAACGAAGTGTCGGCCTCGGTCGTGACCGAAAACAGCGTGACCCGGCTGACGGTCCGCTCGACCTCCGACATCGCGATCGGCGGTGACGGCTCGGTGGTCGCTGCCGGTACCATCGCGGTCGACGGTTCGCTGAGCGCGGTCAACGTGTCCGATGTCGAGGCGGCGAATGATGCGATCGTCCGGGTCGACTCGGCCCTGACCTCGGTCAGCAGCCTGCGGTCGAGCTTCGGTGCGGTGCAGAACCGCTTCGAGTCGACCATCACCAATCTGCAGACCACCGCAGAGAACCTGGCCGCTTCGCGCAGCCGCATCCTGGATGCGGACTTCGCCGAAGAGACTGCCGCACTGACCCGCTCGCAGATCCTGCAGCAGGCCGGTGTTGCGATCCTGGCCCAGGCCAACCAGTTGCCGCAGAACGTGTTGAGCCTGCTGCGGTAATCGCACAGGCGGTAACAAGTAGGCGGTAGTCACCGGCCGGAGCGCTCGACGCTCCGGCCGGTTTTCCACAAGTGGAGGTCGCCATGGCCACTGTTTCCACCGTCAGCGGTCCGCCCTCGCCGGCGGCTTACGGCACCCCGGGTTCAGGCACGCAGCCGGACGCCCGATCGCTTCAGCGCTTCCTGGACAATGCCGTTGCAGGCACCCAGTTGCGCTTCCGGGTCGAGACCGATGTCGACCGCGTGGTCGTCCAGGTGCTCGACAGCCAGAGCGGCGAGGTGATCCGGCAGATTCCGCCGGAACAGGCCGTGCAACTGGCGCGCGAAGCGCTCGACAGCCGCGACAAGGGCGGCTGAACCCGCCCGGCGCCTGGCGCCGGCGGCAACATCCGATCGCCGGACGGGCCGGACGCCCGTGCCGGCTGTTGGCGTTTGCGCGCACGTCCATGCTGCGCGCTCGGCGCGCTGCGCCGATCGCCCCGGATCGCCCGCCGATCGGCGGCCCGATTCTTGCCTGACTCAAGTATTCCGCGCTGTCGCCGACAATAATCCGGCAGGCGCACCATCGGCATCGGGTAATCACCATGGGTCTCGTCTCCACCGTCGGTCTCGGCTCCGGCCTCAACATCCAGAGCCTGGTCACTCAACTGGTCTCGGCCGAACGGCTGCCGGCCGATACCGCGCTGACCAAGCGTGAAGCGCGGGCGCAGGCGCAACTGACCTCGCTCGGCACCGTCAAGGGCGCGTTCTCGCAATTGCAGACCGCGCTGAACGCGCTGAAAGCCGACGGCCTGTTCGACGGCCGCAGCATCACCAGCAGCGACAACGGCAAGTTGACCGCCAAGGCCCACGGCGACACCGCCGCCGCCACCGGCAGTTTCGATATCGAGATCGAGTCGATCGCGACGGTGCAGAAGCTGCGCTCGGACGCGACGCTGGTGCCGACGGCCGACACCGAGCTCGGCACCGGCACATTGACCTTCACGATCGGCGACGACAGCTTCGACATCGTCGTCGACAGCAGCAACAACACGCTGACCGGTCTGGCCGAGGCGATCAATACCGCGAGCAGCGACGTCAGCGCGGCGGTGGTCCGTGGCGACGACGGCTACAGCCTGACCCTGACCGCGACGAATGCCGGCAGCGCCGGTGCGTTCTCGATCGCGCAGACCGCCGGCGGCAGCACGCTGGCCGACTTCACCTACGATCCGGACGCGCCGGCCGACGGCCTCGACGTCGTGACCGCAGCCACCGACGCGGTGATCTACGTCGACGGCGTCAAGCGCACCAGCGGCAGCAACACCGTGACCGACGCGATCGCCGGTGTCGAGCTGATCCTGGTGAAGCCGACCGAGGCCGGCGACACGATCAAGGTCGGCATTACCGCCGACACCAGTGGAGCGCGCAAGGCGATCGAGAGCTTCGTTTCGGCCTACAACGGCGCGGTTTCCGCTATCCGCAACGTCAGCGCCTACAATCCCGACACCGGCGTCGCCGCCCCGCTGAACGGCGACGCGCTGATCCGCGGCGCCGGATCGCGGCTACGCAGCGAGCTTGGCGATGCGCTGACCGCGATCGCGACCTCCGGCATCGATTTCGGCCTGAAGACCGACCTCGACGGCAAGCTCAGCTTCGACGCGACGAAGTTCGCCGAAGCGTCGGCCAATTCGCCGGTCGGATTGCGCTCGCTGCTGGCCGGCGAGTCCGGCGTGCTGTACGCAAACCTGTCCGGCTACGTCGACGGACTGCTCGAAACCGACAACGGCGGCTTCGCCCTTCGCACTGCGACGCTCGAAGGCACGATCGAGTCGGTGTCGACCGACCGCGAGGCGCTGGACCGTCGGATGCAGTCGTTCGAAGACCGCGTGCGCCGGCAGTTCATCGCCCTCGACGGTCTGATCGGCAAGCTCAACAGCACCGGCCAGTACCTGTCGCAGCAACTGGCCAGCCTGCCGACGGCCGGCTCCAGCGGCTGACCGCCGCCAGCACGCCCTCGATTCGGCGCCGAGCGGCGCCTCCGTCACCGAGCAAGGATCTCCCATGTACGGCAGCAACGCCTACCGCAATACCGGCATCGACTCCGGCCACGAGATTTCGCCGCAGCGCAAGGTCGCGATGCTGCTGGCCGGCACGATCGAGCGCATCCATCAGGCCCGTCGCCAGCTCGACGAGGGCGATCTCGGCGGCAAGGCGCAGGCACTCAGTTCGGCGATCAGCATCGTCGAGGTGCTGCGGCTGTCGCTCGATGCCGAGGCTGGCGGCGAGCTGGCCGAGCGACTCGGTGCGCTGTACGACTATCTGATGGTGCGGATGGCCGAGGCCAATGCGAGCAACGACCAGGCGCGGCTCGACGAAGTGCTGCGGCTGCTCGACACGATCGCATCGGCCTGGCGCGAGGGACCGGAGGCGATTCCGGCCGAGGCCGCTGCCGGTGGCTGAAACGGTGATCGCCGGCGAGCAGGCGCAAGCGATCCTCGACGCCTGCGACCGCGAGGACTGGCCGGAGGCCAGCGAGCGGCTCGCCGCCTACGACGCCTGGATCCGCGACGAGGTGGACGCGGGCCGGCTGGCCGGGCGCGACGCGCTGCAGGCCGCGCTCGATGAACATCGACGGCTGACCGAACAACTGGCCGAACGGCTGGCTGCCTGCGCCGATCAGCTCGGCGACCTGCAGCGTGGCCAGCACGGCATCGGCCGCTACCGGACCGACGGCGGCCGCTGAGGCCGTCGCATTCATGTGCCCGGTGCACAATGGTCATGAATCGCACTGACGCCGCCGGGGAGCCCCGATGAGCACGATCGAGCGCCCCGATCCCGAAGCCACGCTGTTCGCCGAGGCGCTGGCCTGCACGGTCGAGCTGCCGGCAGCGTTCTGCGAACGGGCCGCCGAGGCCGCCACGGTCGAGCGGGCGATCGCCCGCGCCGAGGCGACATTGCACTCGATCGCGCTGATCGAGGACGGCCACGCCGAAGAAGCCGATGAAGCCGGTGGCCGCGACCAGGCTCTGCAGCGGATCGATGCCAAGCTGAACCTGATCCTCGAAATGCTGGGCCGGCTTGCCCGCCGCGGCAGCGATCCGTTGCCGCTCATCCGGATGCGCTGGTCGCGCCACGGCGTCGCGCTGCAGCCCCCGTTCGGCACCGTCGCGACCGAGCGCGGCTTCCTGCTGCTGCAGCCGGTCGACTGGCTGCCGCAGCAGATCGAACTGCCGGTGCAGCGTCTGGCCGCCGACGGCGATCTGCTGTACCTGCGCTTCGATCCGCTGCCGCTCGACCTCGAAGCGGCGATCGAACGCCACCTGTTCCGCCTGCATCGCCGGCAGATCGCCGCCGCGCGGCGCTGAGCAGGCGCGGCGAAAGCGCTCGACGGCCGCGCCGGCAGCCGGTCATTCCGCGCTCCGGGCGCCGTGTCGTGGAAGTCGTCCCGCACCGGTGCCGACGGCGTTCAAGTGCGTGCCGAAAAGGTGTGGTTTCGACGCTGCCATCTGCCGGCGCGACCGATTGTCGGAAATCGCCGGCACGAGCGTGATGGTGTTAGCAAATCGCTAAGCAGCGACGGCAATTCGTCGTTGCGACGGCTTGTCGACGGATTATGCGTTCGTTAAGGTTGACATCGGTTCGACACCCGTGAGAGCAAGACATGTCGCCGGCGGTACTGATCATCGACAGCGACATCGCCCGCGGCGAGCGGGTGGCGGGGGCGCTCGAATTCATGGGTCATGCGGCGCACGCGTTCGCGAATGCCGGCGATCCGCTGCGGCAGCCGGCGATACTGGAGTCGGCGCGCGCGGTGGTCGTCGGCCAGGCCGAATCGGCCGGTCTGGCCCGCCTGCTCACCCGTTTGCGCGGCCTGCCGTTGCCACCGCCGCTGTGGCTGCTGCCGACCGACGCCGGTCGCGATGCCCGCGAGGCGGGATACCCGGAAACCCTGATTTGGCCGCTCGATTTCCCGCTGCAACGTGAACAGCTCGGCGAGCTGTCGCGACGCGCCGAAACCCGCGCCGCCGAAGCCGCCCGCGCCGCGCAGCTCGGTGACGGGATCGGCCCGACCGGCAGCTCGCCGGCCGTGCAGCGGCTGCGCAAGCTGATCGACCAGGTTGCGCCACACGACACCACGGTGCTGATCACCGGCGAGTCCGGCACCGGCAAGGAAGTGGTCGCCCGCGCGATCCACGAGCGCTCGACCCGCCGCAAGGGCCCGTTCGTTGCGATCAACTGCGGCGCGATCCCGCCGGAACTGCTCGAGAGCGAGCTGTTCGGTCACGAAAAAGGCGCCTTCACCGGCGCGCTGAATGCCCGCAAGGGCCGCTTCGAATTCGCCGAGGGCGGCACCCTGCTGCTGGACGAGATCGGTGACATGAGCATGCCGATGCAGGTCAAGCTGCTGCGCGTGCTGCAGGAGCGCTGCTTCGAGCGGGTCGGCGGCAACCAGACCATTCGCTGCAACGTGCGGGTGATCGCGGCGACCCACCGGAATCTCGACGAGGCGATCTCCGACAATCGCTTCCGCGAGGACCTGTTCTACCGCCTCAACGTGTTTCCGATCGAGATGCCGCCGCTGCGCGAGCGATCTGCCGACCTGCCGTTGCTGATCGCTGCCCTGACCCGCCAGCTCGAGGAGTCCGGTCGCGGCAGGGTGCGACTCAGCTCCGAAGCGATCGAGGTGCTGAAGCACCATCCGTGGCCCGGTAACGTCCGTGAAGTGTCGAACCTGATCGAGCGGCTGGCAGTGCTGCACCCGGAGGCCGTGGTGCGGGTCCAGGACCTGCCGGCAAAGTACCGCGGCGATGCGGCCGAGCCGCTGCCGGAGCGGGAGTCGCCGCTGCCGGGCCATCCGAACCTGCCCGACGACCTGCCGCCCGAGGAGCGCAGCGAGAGCGCGATGCTGCTGATGGCGCGCGAGGACGAACTGCCGGAAGAAGGCATCGACCTCAAGGAACACATCGCCCGGATCGAGGTCGCGCTGATCCGCGCCGCGCTGGCGCGGGCCGATGGCGTGGTCGCCCATGCCGCGATGTTCCTCGGCCTGCGCAGGACCACGCTGGCCGAAAAACTGCGCAAGTACGGACTCGATCGCGACGGCGTGGTGCGTGAGGGGGAAATCGGCAGCGAGGCGCAAGTGTCCTGAGTCTCGTTGCCGGGGAGGCCGGGTTGGCTCGTGTCGCCCGGTTCGCCGGTTCCTTGTTCCGTCATGGGCAGGGCATGCAGTAGCAACAGCGTGTCGGACATCGCTTCGGGCTGCTCGGCCAGAGCGTTTCGGACATCGCTTCGGGCTGCTCGGCCAGAGCGTTTCGGACATCCCTTCGGGCTGCCCGAGTGACTTCTCTTTGCTTGCCCAAAGAGAAGTCACCAAGAGAAAGGGCACCCCGCGTTCCGCGCCCTCCGGGCATCCTGCCCGGAGGGTCCGCGTCGGGCCTGCGGGGTCCGCCGACAGCACATCCTGTGCTGACGGCGGACTTGCGCGCGTCCCTGCGCGCAACCCTGTCGGGCTGATCCTCCGGCCCACCACCGCTGCACGAGGGGCCCCGTTTGACGGGCATCGGCCATCCTGGCCGACAATGCGTGCGGCTCGCTGTCGACGTGGCCGGGCGTGGCGAATGCGGAATGTCGGAAAGAGCATCGAGTCAGCACACATCACCGTTTCGTTTGCCGGCACAACTGCATGCCGCTGCGCGAGGTCGGTTGCCGGCACGCGACGAAACATCCCGCGCCCATCCCGTGTCCCGCGCCGAGCAACGCAGGAAGCGGCCGGGGAAAGGCGCCGTCGTCCGAGGCCATGGATGGCCGAGTTGGCGCCGGCCGGTCGCTTCCTAGCGCAGGGCACCGGTTGCGCGCAGCGCGACCGGCGCGGACCCCGGGGGCCCTTCTCTTTGGCTACTTTCTCTTGGGCAAGCAAGAGAAAGTAGCTCGGGCGGGCCGCAGGCCTGGCCGAACGCTCCAATGGCTCCAATGGCTCCAATGGCTCCAATGGCTCCAACTGGGCGTCCAACCCTGGATCCGCCCCCTGCCGGAATCCCGTCACCCCAAGCAGGCACGACTCTTGCTAACGGGTTCATGCCGCGGTCAGGAACCGACCCGGCATGGCACACACGGGGACAGCCATGAGTTCCGAAGCGATCACCTCGATCCTGTCGCAGATCCGCAGCCTGCAGTCGCAGGTGGCGCCGGCGCGCAGCAGCGAAAGCATCGGCGCCGGCCACGGCCCGAGCTTCGCCAGCACGCTGCAGAACGCGGTGCGCAAGGTCAACGAGACGCAGATGGAATCGCAGCGCGTCACCGAGGCCTTCCAGATGGGCGATCCGCGGGCCGATCTCGTCAAGGTGATGATCGCGACGCAGGAATCGCAGGTTGCGTTCCGTGCCACCGTCGAAGTGCGAAACCGGCTGGTGCAGGCGTACCAGGACATCATGAACATGCCGCTGTAAGCCACCCGACTGATCCAGGAACGGACTGCTCATGGCCGTAGTCGCCACCACCCCGTCACTCCCCGCCCCCGCCGCGCCGAAGCCGCCGTTCAATCGGCGGCTGCAGGAAATGCCGGGACTGATCCAGCTCATGCAACTGGTCGTGCTCGCCGCTGCGATCGCGGCCGGCATCTGGCTGTTCCTGCTGACCCAGAAACCGTCGATGTCGGCGCTGTACACCGGGCTGGCGGACCGCGACGCCGCCGAGGTGATCGAGGCACTGCGCAGCGCGCAGGTGCCGTACGAGCTGGATCAGGTGACCGGCGCGATCCTGGTGCCGGAGACGCACGTCCACGAGGCACGCCTGAAGCTCGCCGCGCAGGGACTGCCGAACGGCAGCCGGGCCGGTTTCGAGATGATCCAGGGCGAACAGGGCTTTGGCGTCAGCCAGTTCGTCGAGGGCGCCCGCTACCAGCTCGCGATGGAAACCGAGCTGGCGCGGACCATCGCCAACCTGCGGCCGGTCAAGGACGCGCGCGTGCATCTCGCGATCCCGAAACCGAGTGCGTTCACCCGCGGCCGCGAGCCGGCCGGCGCATCGGTGATGGTCGATCTGTACTCGGGCCGGATGCTGGACAGCAACCAGGTCGCGGCGATCGTGCATCTGGTGTCGTCGAGCGTGCCGAACCTGACACCCGAACGCGTCACCGTGGTCGACCAGGCCGGCCGCATGCTGACCCATCCGGACCCGAACTCGGAAGCCGCACTGTCGGCGCGTCAGTTCGAACAGGTCCGGCGGGTCGAACAGTCCTATGTCGAGCGCCTGACGCAGTTGCTTGTTCCGCTGACCGGCATCGGCAGGGTAAGCGCACAGGTCAATGTCGAGATGGATTTCGCCGTGACCGAGGAAGCACGTGAAACCTTCGCGCCGGATCCGAACAAGCTGCGCAGCGAGCAGACCAGCGAACAGAGCACGGTGGCGATGCAGCCCGGCGCGGTGCCCGGCGCGACGCCGAACACGCCGCTCGGCATCGACGCCAGCGGCGCGATGAGCGGCGAGGGACCGAGCAGTGCCTCGCGCAGCGCGAACCGGAACTTCGAACTCGATCGCACGCTGACCCACACCCGCAACGCGGCCGGCCGCGTGACCCGCGTCAATGCCGCGGTGCTGGTCGACCACATTCCGGGCGTCGATGCGGACGGCAATCCGGTGCTGCGGCCGCTCAGCGCCGACGAACTGGAGCGGGTGCAGGCACTGGTCCGCGAGGCGGTCGGGTTCAACGCCGAACGCGGCGACTCGGTCAGCGTCATGAATGCGCCGTTCGCGCCGCCGGCTGCGATCGAGGAACTCGAGCCGCCGCCGCTGTGGCAGAACCCGCAACTGCGCGATGCGCTGCGGATCGGCATCGGCGCGATCATCGTGCTGGCCCTGCTGTTCGGCGTACTGCGGCCGACCGTCAACAAGATCCTGGCCGGCCCGCCGCCGCGGGTGACGACGGTCGAGGACGAAGACAACGAGATCGTGCTCGATGAAGACGGCGAGCCGCGCCGCTTGCCGCGTCGGCGCGACGATCAACCGGCATTGCCGCCGCAATCGCCGGCCGACGAAGCGCATGGACTGCTGGCCGGGCCGGCCAACTACGAGCAGCGCCTGCAGGTCGCCCGGGCCGCGGTGACGCAGGATCCGCGGCGGGTTGCGCAGGTCGTCCGTGGATGGGTGAATTCCGATGGCTGACCAACCTCCCCTGACCGGCGTGCAACGCGGCGCCGTGCTGCTGATGTCGCTCGGCGAGCAGGATGCGGCCGAGGTGCTCAAGCACATGAGCGCCAAGGAGGTGCAGAAACTCGGCATGGCGATGGCGACGATCAGCAACATCACCCGCACTTCGGTGGAGACGGTGATGGAGTCATTCGTGACCGAGCTGCAGGAGCAGACCTCGCTCGGCGTCGGCGCCGACGATTACGTCCGCAACGTGCTGGTGCAGGCACTCGGCGAAGACAAGGCCAGCGGCCTGATCGACCGCATCCTGCTCGGTCGCAACACCCGCGGCCTCGACAACCTGAAGTGGATGGAGCCACGCGCGATCAGCGAACTGGTCCGCAACGAGCATCCACAGATCATCGCGATCGTGCTCGCCCACCTGGACAGCGACCAGGCCGCCGACGTGCTGAAGCTGCTGCCCGAGCGCACCCGCGGCGACGTGCTGCTGCGGATCGCGCGGCTCGACGGCATTCCGCCGAATGCGCTGAACGAGCTGAACGACGTGATGGAGAAGCAGTTCGCCGGCGGCCAGACCTCGCGGACGTCGGCGATCGGCGGCGTCAAGTGCGCGGCCAACATCCTGAACGAGATGGACACCAACAACGAGCAGATCGTGATGGGCGCGATCAACTCGGCCGACGCCGACCTCGGCAACCAGATCCGCGAACTGATGTTCGTGTTCGACGATCTCGGCGCGCTCGATGACCGCTCGATCCAGTCGCTGCTGCGCGAAGTACCGAACGACAAGCTGGGCGTCGCGTTGCGTGGCGGCGACCCGAAGGTGCGCGAGAAGATCCTGAAGAACATGTCGCAGCGTGCCGCCCAGATCCTGCAGGAAGACATGGAAGCCCGCGGGCCGGTACGACTGGCCGACGTCGAGGCCGCGCAGCGCGAGATCCTCGGGATCGCCCGCCGGCTGGCCGACGAAGGCTCGCTGCAGCTCGGCGGTGGCGGGGAGTCCTACCTGTGATCCATCCAGACACCCGCGGGGGCCACCATGTCGGCTGAGGCGATCCGCTGGCAGGCGCCGAATCTCGGTGGCGCGGCGGCGGCAGCGGCCGCGCCGGCCAGGGCGCCAGGACCGAGCGTCGAGGAACTGGCGGCGATCGAAAAGGCGGCCCGGGAAGAGGGCCTTGCAGCCGGCCGCGCCGAGGGACTGGCGCAGGGCCAGGCCGAAGTCCGGCGACTGACCCTGCAGTTGCAGGCAGTACTGAACGCCTTCAGCCGACCGCTCGAACAGCTCGACGACGAAATCGAATCGGTGCTCGGCGAACTCGCGGTGCGGATCGCCGGCGAGCTGCTCGGCCGCGCCTACTGCGCCGAGCCCGAATTGCTGGCCGAACTGGTCCGGACCGCGCTCGCCCAGGTCGGCAGCACCGCGCGCGATGCCGAAGTGCATC
The DNA here is from genome assembly GCA_041687455.1 of Lysobacteraceae bacterium. Lineage (GTDB taxonomy): Bacteria > Pseudomonadota > Gammaproteobacteria > Xanthomonadales > Xanthomonadaceae > JAWLBY01. Next base: position 117,089 of record JAWLBY010000001.1, read on the forward strand.
TGAATCCGGCCGACCTGAACCTGCTCAGGCAGCAGCTCGAAGCAATCGAACCGGCGCGGCTGGTGGCCGATCCGACGCTCAAGCGCGGCGAACTGCGCGTGCACAGCGACCTGCTGCGGCTCGACGGCACGTTGGCAGCGCGTCTCGACAGCGCGCTGGCGGCCCTGCAGCGCGAGCCGGACATCGCGGAGGGTGATGCCGCGTGAACGATACCTCCGCCTGGACCCGGCAACGCAACCATCGGCTGGCCGCCCGGCTGCGCCGCTACCGCAGCGAGCCGGCGCAGGGCGGCATCGTCCGCGAAGGCGTGCTCAAGCGGGTGATCGGGCTGACGCTGGAAGCGACCGGCTGCCAGATGCCGCTCGGCGCACCGGCCCGGATGCAGACTGCCGAAGGCAGTTGGGTCGACGCCGAAGTGGTCGGCTTTTCCGGTGACCGCACGTTCCTGATGCCGAGCAGCGCGCTGCACGGCCTGCTGCCGAACGCGCGGGTGGTGCCGAGCCACGGCCGTGGCCAGGTCGAGGTCGGCGAGCACATGCTCGGCCGGGTCGTCGATGCCAACGGCGAGCCACTCGACGGCCGCGGGCCGCTGCGCTCGGAAGCGCGGGTCCGACTGACCGGCGAGGTGATCAATCCGCTGCTGCGTGAGCCGATCACGACGCCGCTCGACGTCGGCGTCCGCGCGATCAATGCGCTGTTTCCGATCGGCCGCGGCCAGCGTGTCGGCCTGATGGCCGGTTCCGGCGTCGGCAAGTCGACGCTGCTCGGCATGATGACCCGCTACACCGCCGCCGATGTCGTCGTGGTCGGCCTGATCGGCGAGCGCGGCCGCGAAGTGCGCGATTTCATCGAGTCCACGCTCGGCAAGCAGGGCCTGCGCCGCGCGGTGGTGGTCGCCTGCCCTGCCGACCGGCCGCCGCTGGCGCGCGTGCATGCCGCGCAGCGTGCGACCGCCATCGCCGAGTGGTTCCGCGATCAGGGCAAGAACGTGTTGCTGCTGATGGACTCGCTGACCCGCTACGCGCAGGCGCTGCGCGAAATCGGCCTGTCGATCGGCGAACCGCCGACCACCCGCGGCTACCCGCCGTCGGTGTTCGCGAAGCTGCCGGCGCTGGTCGAGCGGGCCGGCAATGGCGCCGCCGGCAGCGGCTCGATCACCGCGTTCTACACCGTGCTGACCGAAGGCGACGACCAGCAGGAGCCGATTGCCGACGCCGCCCGGGCAATTCTCGACGGCCACATCGTGCTGTCGCGCGCGGTCGCCGACAGCGGCATCTACCCGGCGATCGACATCGAGGCATCGGTCAGCCGCGTCGTGACCGAAATCAGCGACCTGCCGTGGCGCGAGCAGATGCGCCGGGTCAAGCAGCTCGTGTCGGCCTACACCAGCCATCGCGACCTGATCGCGATCGGCGCCTACCAGCGCGGCAGCAATCCGGCCGTCGACGAGGCGATCGAGCGCTGGCCGCGGATCACCGCGCTGCTGACCCAGGACGTGTCAGTCGCCTCGCCGCTGAAGGACAGTCGTGCCGCGCTGGCCGAGCTGCTCGAGCCGCGCAAGGAAGGGACCAGGCCATGAGCAAGTCGCGTCGTCTCGATCCGCTGATCCTGCGCGCCGAGGAGCGCAAGTCGGCGGTGGCGAAGGAGTTTGCAGCCAAGACCCGGGCGCTGGCGCAGAGCGAGCAGCGGCTCGCGGACCTGCTGCGCTACTCGGACGAGTACGCGGCCGTCACCGGTAACGGTACGACCAGCCCTGCCCTGCTGGCGAACCGCGAGGCATTTCGCGGCACGCTGAAACAGGCCGTCGTGGTGCAGCAGCGCGCGGTCGAACAGAGCCGGCAGAGCGCCGAGTTCGAACGCAGCCGGCTGGTGCTCGCCGCCCGCGACGTCAAGGTGCTGGACAAGCTCGCCGCGACCTATCGGGCAGAAGAGCGCCGGGTCGCCGAACGGATCGAACAGCGGGCGATGGACGAATGCGCGGCACGCAGCTTCGGCCGTCGCGAGGAAGGAGAACCCTGCGCATGAACGCATCGAGCGCATTGTCGCCACTGTTGCCGGCCGGCGGCGCCGGCCCTGCCAACGGCAGCGATGCCGGTGCCGACACTGGCGCCAGCTCGGCATTCGCCGGCCTGCTCGGCGGCGGCGCCGGCACGCCGACACCGGCCGCGTCCGCCGCCGACATCGATCCGGATGCGCTCGAGCCGGAGGCCGAAGACAGCGACGATGCCGGCGCACTGGCGCTGCTCGCCTGGCTGCCGTGGATGCCGCCGCTCGGCGGCACCGGCCCGGACGCGCCGCAAGCGTCAGGCGCCGCGACCGACCTGCCGCCCGGGATCGGTGCAGGATTGTCCGGCGTGCTGCGGATCGGCATTCCGACCGCCGCCGGCACGGCCGTCGACCCGACGCTGGAACCGCCCCTGTTCGCATCGGCGGACACCGCACTGGCCACCGGAATGGCGGCGACCACCACGGCGTCGGTGCTGGCCGGTGCCGCCGCTGGCGTCCAGACCGTCGCCGCGGCGCAGGGGCTGACAGCGACCGAGCTGGCCGGCGTCGAAACGCTGCTGAATGCGACCGGCGAGCCAACCGCCGATGGTGGAGCCGAGCCACTGCCGACCGAACTGGCACCGTCGCGCGCAACGAGCGCCCGGCACGGCTTCGAACTGTCGCTGCCGACCCGCCCGGCGCAACGCTTCTCGGAGGCGCTGGCCGACGGCGTCGAGAGCCGTCTGCACTGGATGGCCGAACAGGGCGTCGGCCGCGCCCGGATCCGGCTGTCGCCGGCCGAACTCGGAACGATCGACATCCAGTTGCACCTGGACGGCAAGCAGGTGCGGGCCGAATTCAGCAGCGCGAACGCCGAAGTGAGGCAGGCGCTCGAATCGCACCTGCCGCGCTTGCGGGAGATGTTCCAGAGCCAGGGCATGACGCTGACCCAGGCCGACGTCGGCCATCGGCAGGACACCCGGGACGGTCCGGCGGGCAGCCGCGGCGACGGCATCGCCAGTGACGGCGAGGTCGCGATCGGCGACAGCGATACCGGCATGCTGGCCGCCCGCGCGCTGCGCCCGCATTCCGGCCTGCTCGACGAGTACGCCTGAGGCGCGCCGACGCCGTCCGGCAGGTCGCGACTCGCGGCGCCGGCGGCGCCGAGTCGCCAACAATTCGACCAGGCGACGGATTGTCGTCACCGCCTCCGCCTGCGGCCAGCGCCTGCCTTGCGATCCGTTCGCGCGTACCGCGTTCGATGGTGGCCGCCGCAGTCCGCCCGTCGGGAAAATTCGTCAGCATCACAGCCGCTGCGACGCAGTCCGGATCACGGGCCGCGGCACGCAGTACCAGCAGCGGCGACGAACGCCGGTCGCAGGCGATCCGCCGACCGCTTGCAGCGACGGCGTCCATGCGCGATTGTCGGCATGAAGCTTGCACAATCGTTCCGGAACGTTTCAGGGGGAGATCCGCGTGGCGGCAAAGAAGGAAGGGGCTCCGAAAGTGGCCCATGGCAAGAGTTGGCTGATTCCGCTGCTGGTTTCGGTGGTTGGCGCGACATTGGCCGGCGGCGGCGCGGCCTGGTTCCTGGTCAGCCGCGCTGCGCCGCCTGCGGCTGCCACCACCGAGGCCGAAGCTGGGGAGCAGAAGCCGAAAGCACCGGCGCAGTACGTGTCGATAACGCCGGCATTCGTGGTCAACCTGGCCGACGAAAACGAAACCCGCTATCTGCAGGTCGAGATCGAGGTCATGACCCGCGACGAGAAGGTCGTGAAGGAAGTCGCGACGCACCTGCCGATGATCCGCAACCGCCTGCTGCTGCTGTTCTCGCAGCAGCGCGCGAGCGAGCTGCGCACGCGCGAGGACAAGGAGCGCCTGCAGGAGCTGGCACTGCAGGAAGTGCAGAACGTGCTGCAGGAGCAGAGCGGCGGCCCGGGCATCGACGCGTTGCTGTTCACCAGCTTCGTGACCCAGTAACCGGCGACCCGAGGAAAACAGCCCATGGGCGGCAACGACCTTCTTTCCCAGGACGAAATCGACGCCCTGCTGCACGGCGTCGATTCCGGCGCGGTGGACACCGCGCCGACCGGACCGGCGCCGGGCGAGATCGTCGCCTATGACCTCGCCAGCCAGGACCGGATCGTCCGCGGCCGACTGCCGACGCTCGAAATGATCAACGAGCGCTTCGTGCGGCTGTGGCGGGTCGGCCTGTTCAACCTGTTGCGGCGCTCGGCCGAGCTGTCGGTGCGCGGCATCGAACTGCACAAGTTCACCGACTACGTGCACACGCTGTTCGTGCCGACCAATCTGAACCTGATCAGGATCAAGCCGCTGCGCGGCACCGCGCTGGTGCTGTTCGAACCCAAGCTCGTGTTCACCGTGGTCGACAACTTCTTCGGTGGCGACGGCCGCTATCCGACCAAGATCGAGGGCCGCGAGTTCACGCCGACCGAGATGCGCGTGATCCAGTTGCTGCTGAAGCAGACCTTCGAGGATCTGCAGGAAGCCTGGGCACCGGCGCTGAAGGTCGAGTTCGAGTACGTGAATTCGGAGGTCAATCCGCACTTCGCGACGATCGTGTCGCCGCGCGAGTACATCGTCGTCAGCCGCTTCCACGTCGAGCTCGAAGGCGGCGGCGGCGAACTGCATGTGACGATGCCGTACTCGATGATCGAGCCGATCCGCGACCTGCTCGAAGCCGGCGTGCAGAGTGACCGCGTCGACCGCGACGAGGGCTGGGTCATCGCGCTGCACGAGCAGTTGCGCGAAGCGGAGATCGAGTTCGCCTCGCAGTTGACCCAGTTCCGCACCAGCCTGCGCGACGTCATCCACTGGAAACCGGGCGACATCCTGCCGATCGACATGCCGAAGAAGGTGCCGCTGATGATCGAGCGACAGCCGGTGTTCTACGGCGAACTCGGCGTCTCGCACGGCAAGTCGGCGGTCAAGATCAACGAGATCGTGCCGCCGGTTCGCACCATGACCCAGCTCGAACTGACCAAGGCCAAAGCGATATGAGCACCAGGGATACCCAGACCGCCACCTTCGGCGACCTGACCGACGAAGGCGACGGCAGCGGCGCCGAACTGAACCTCGATGTCATTCTCGACGTCCCGGTCACGGTCTCGCTGGAAGTCGGCCGCACGCGGATGCCGATCCGCAACCTGCTGCAATTGAACCAGGGCTCGGTGGTCGAACTCGAGCGCGATGCCGGTGATCCGTTCGACGTCTACGTCAATGGCACGCTGATCGCGCACGGCGAAGTGGTCGTCGTCAACGAGCGCTTCGGCATCCGCCTGACCGACGTGATCAGCCCGTCCGAGCGGGTAAAGCGACTGAAATGAGTCCGGCGCTCGCCAGCTCGGCACCGGCCGGCTCCACCGCTGGCGCGCTCGGCAGCTCGCTGCTCGCGCTGCTCATCGTCATCGGACTGATCCTCGCGCTGGCCTGGATCGTGCGCCGCATGCCGGGCCTCGGTCCGCGCGGCCACAGCGCGCTGAAGATCGTGGCGACGCTGCCGGTCGGCATGAAGGAGCGGGTGATGGTGATCGAGGTCGGCGACCGGCAACTGCTGATCGGCGTGACCGGCGAACAGATCACGTTGCTCGAGCGGCTCGAGCAACCGCTGCCGGAGGGGCCGATGCAGAAGCCGGATTTCGCCGGCGTGCTGGAACGGATCAAGGCGAAGAAGTGATGCGTGCTCACGTCGCCAGCGATGAGCAGCCCGGGGCCGCAGCTTGTCTGCTCCCCTCTCCCCCCGGGAGAGGGGCCGGGGGTGAGGGTCCGGTCTTGCCTTGCAGCCTGTTGCCTTCGGCAGATGAAGGCATGACCACGACAGCGAATTCCCTCTTCGTGCGTGACAGCGCTGCCGCTCCGTGCGCGGCGTCGCCCCTGTTCGCATCGCCGCGCCTGTACGCACTGCTCGCACTGCTGCTGGTGCTGCTGCTCGGCCCTGGCGCCGCCCTCGCCCAGGACGCCACCAACCTTCCCGACATCACCGTCGCCAGGCTCGGCGACGACACGCTGAGCCTGCCGCTGCAGGTCCTGCTGGTGATGACGGCGATCACGCTGCTGCCGGCACTTGTGCTGGGGCTGACCGCGTTCACCCGGATCATCATCGTGCTGGCGTTGCTGCGGCAGGCGCTCGGCACCGGCCAGACGCCGACCAACCAGATCCTGCTCGGGCTGGCGCTGTTCCTGACCGCGCTGGTGATGACGCCGGTGATCGACCGCGCCTGGGCCGATGGCATCGCGCCGTATCTGGATGGCACGCTCGGTGGCCGGGCCGCAATCGAAGCGACGCTGGCACCGTTCCGGGCCTTCATGTTCGCGCAGGTGCGCGAGAACGACCTGATGACGTTCGCCGGCTTGTCCGGCAGCAGCGGTTACGCCGGGCCGGAAGAGGTGCCGCTGCACGTGCTGGCCGCGGCCTTCCTGACCTCGGAGCTGCGCACCGCGTTCGAGATCGGATTCCTGTTGTTCATTCCGTTCATCGTGATCGATCTGGTCGTGTCCAGCGTGCTGATGTCGATGGGCATGATGATGCTGTCGCCGATGCTGGTGTCGGCGCCGTTCAAGATCCTGCTGTTCATCCTCGTCGACGGCTGGATTCTCGTGGTCGGCTCGCTGGCATCGAGTTTCCAGCCGATATGAGCGCGACGCGATGAGCCCCGAAACCGCCCTGACCGAGCTGCGCGCCGCGCTCGAACTGGCCATGATGGTCGGCGGCCCACTGTTGATCGCAGTGCTGTCGGTCGGCGTCGTGGTCGGCGTGATCCAGGCCGCCACACAGATCAACGAGCCGACCATCGCGTTCGTCGCCAAGGCCGTTGCGCTGGCGACCGTGCTCGCCGCCGCTGGCGGCTGGCTGCTCGGCCGCCTGACCGACTTCACGATTGCACTGATACAGCGGATTCCGGGGCTGGTGTCGTGAGGTCGGGATTCGGGATTCGGGATTTGGGATTCGTGGAAGCGTGCGCGAGGCAAGCCCTCCGGCCCCGCACTTCCTCAATGATGGCCGCAGTGCGACGCTGCGCGAGCTGGCGACGATCCGCCCCCAGGAATCCCGAATCCCGATTCCCGAATCCCGGCATCCCGCCATGGACCCCATCCTCGCTCCGCTGATCAGCGGCCAGCTCCTGTTCGGCTTCGTGCTGCAGGTGCTGTGGACGCTGCTGCGGATCGCCGGGCTGGTCATGGCGGCGCCGCTGATCGGTACCCGCACGGTGCCGCGGCGGGTCCGCGCCGCGTTCGCGATCGCGCTGGCGACGGTGATCGCGCCGTTGATCCCGACGCCACCGACCGCGGCGGTCGATGCGGTCACGCTGTTGAACGTGATTCGGGAACTGGTGATCGGCGTCGCGCTCGGATTCACCGTGCGGCTCTGTTTCGAAGCTGCCGCGCTGGCCGGCGAGCTGGTCGCGCAGGGCATGGCGCTGTCGTTCGCGCAGATGGCCGATCCGCTGCGCGGCGCGGCGACCGGCGGCGTGGTCGGCATGTGGTTCTATGTCGCGTTCGCGCTGCTGTTCCTCGCCTACGACGGCCACCTCGGCCTGATCCGGCTGGTACACGAGAGCTATTCGATGCTGCCGATCGGCATGCCATTGCCGAATTCCGAATCGTTGATCTCGGCGGTGCCGCGCTTCTTCGCCGTGGTGCTGGTGGCCGGCGCGCAAATCGCACTGCCGATCATGGTCGCGATGCTGGTCGTGAACCTGTCGTTCGGCGTGCTCGGTCGCGCCGCGCCGGCATTGAATCCGATTGCGGTCGGCCTGCCGGCGGCGTTGCTGACCGGCTTCATCCTGCTCGGCGTGCTGGTCGGCGAGCTGGCCGAGCCGGCCCGCAGGATCTTCCAGGCCGGCTTCGACGCCGCCCACGCGATCTTCGGGTGAGCGATGGCCGAGCAGCAGGACAGCGGCCAGGACCGCACCGAGGAACCTACCGAAAAGCGCCTGCGCGAGGCCCGCGAGCAGGGCCAGATCCCGCGTTCGCGCGAGCTGTCGACCGCCGCGGTGTTCGGCGCCGGCGTGTTGACGCTGTTCGCGCTCGGCGGCTGGATGGCGCAGGGTGCCGCGACGGTGTTCAGTCAGGCGCTGACGATCGATCCGGGCCGCATCGGCGACGTGCGTCGGCTGCCGGCCCGCTTTTTCGACCTGCTGATCGACTTCCTGCTGGTGATGTCGCCGGTGGCGGTGTTCTGCGTGACGATCGGCGTGCTGGCGCCGGCGATCCTCGGCGGCTTCAATTTCAGCGGCAAGGCGCTCAAGCCCGACTTCAGCAAGCTCGATCCGCTGCGCGGGATCAAGCGCATCTACGGCCGCGATGGCGCGGCCGAACTGGCGCGCTCGATCCTGCGCGTGACGGTGGTCGGCGTGATCGGCTTCACGATGGTCAGCCAGATCGCGCCGGGCCTGATCGCGCTCGTCCACCAGCCGCTCGGCCCGGCGGCCGGCGCCGGCTTCGCGCTGGCGATGAAGACGCTGATCGGCATGGCCGCCGGTCTTGCGCTGATCGCTGCCGGCGACATTCCGTTCCAGCTCTGGAGCCACCGCAAGCGGCTGCTGATGACCCGGCAGGAACTGCGCGACGAGATGAAGGAGTCCGAGGGCAGCCCGGAGGTCAAGGGCAAGATCCGCCAGTTGCAGCAGCAGGTCGCGCAGCAGCAGATGATGGCCGCGGTGCCGACCGCCGACGTCGTGCTGGTCAACCCGACCCATTACGCGGTCGCAATCGCCTACGACGCCGAGAAGATGCGCGCGCCGAAGGTGGTCGCCAAGGGCGTCGACGCGATCGCCGCGACGATCCGCCAGGTCGCCGAGCAGCACCAGGTGCCGATCGTATCGGCTCCGCCGTTGGCACGCGCCTTGTATGGACAGGTTCAGATCGGCAGAGAGATCCCGGTGAACCTGTATGCGGCGATCGCCCAGGCACTCAGTTACGTCTACCAGCTTCGCCATTGGCGACGGCACGGCGGCGCCTATCCGGTGCTGCCGGAGATCACCCTGCCGGATCCGCCGAAGCGACACTGAGGCGCCGGCCGCCGGAACGCTGACGGCCGCCGCGACGGCCCACCGTCTCGCAACGACCCGGATCGCCGCCGTTCGCGGAGCCGCGACCGATGGCTGCTGACGCCAGCGCACTGTCGCGCGCCGGGGTAGCGATCCGGGACGGCGCCGCCGCGCCGCTGATCCTGCTCGCGTTGCTGGCGATGGTGGTGCTGCCGTTGCCGACACCGATGCTGGACGGCCTGTTCTCGTTCAACATCGCGCTGTCGCTGGTGATCGTGCTGGCGGTCGTCTACGTGACGCGCCCGCTCGATTTCACGGTATTCCCGACCGTGCTGCTCGGCGCTACGCTGCTGCGGCTGGCGCTGAATGTCGCCTCGACCCGCGTCGTCTTGTTGAACGGCCACGAAGGCACCGGCGCTGCCGGCAAGGTCATCGAGGCATTCGGCGAGTTCGTCGTCGGTGGCAACTACGCGGTCGGTTTCGTCGTGTTCGCGATCCTGACCATCATCAACTTCGTCGTCATCACCAAGGGCGCCGGGCGCATTTCCGAGGTGTCGGCGCGCTTCACCCTCGATGCCCTGCCCGGCAAGCAGATGGCGATCGACGCCGACCTCAACGCCGGGCTGCTGTCGCGCGAGGAAGCCAAGGCGCGGCGCGAGGAAGTGCGCGTCGAGGCGGACTTCTACGGCTCGATGGACGGTGCCAGCAAGTTCGTCCGCGGCGACGCCGTGGCCGGCATCCTGATTCTCTTCATCAACCTGATCGGCGGCCTCGCGATCGGCATGCTGCAGCACGACATGGCGTTTTCCGATGCGTCGCGCTCGTATGTGCTGCTGACGATCGGCGATGGTCTGGTCGCGCAGATTCCGGGCCTGCTGATCTCGGTCGCGGTCGCGATGCTGGTGACCCGCATCTCGCGTGCGCACGACATGAGCGCCGCGGTGGTGTCGCAGTTGTTCGGCCACGACAAGGCACTGGCGCTGACCGCGGTCGTGCTGATCGTGCTCGGCCTCGTCCCGGGCATGCCGAACGTGCCGTTCCTGCTGTTCGGCGTCGGCATCGGCGCGGCGGCGTGGCACCGGCACCGGCGCAACCAGGCGGCCGCCGAGACCGCGAAGCAGCCGAAGCCGGAAGATCAACCGGACAACAAGCCGGCGCCGGAGTTGTCCTGGGACGACATCGCGACGGTCGATCCGTTGACGATCGAAGTCGGCTACCGGCTGGTGCCGCTGGTCGAGAAGAAGACCGGCGGCGAGCTGTTGCCGCGGATCAAGGGCGTGCGCAAGAAGCTGACCCAGGATCTCGGCTTCCTGGTGCCGCCGGTACACGTCCGCGACAACCTCGAACTGGCGCCGAACCAGTACCGGATCCTGGTGCAGGGCGTGCCGATGGCGGCCGGCGAGGTCCACGCCGACCGCGAGATGGCGCTGAACCCGGGACGGGTATTTGGCAGCATCGACGGAATTCCGACGAAAGACCCTGCTTTCGGCCTCGACGCGATCTGGATCCAGTCCAGCCAGCGCAGCCAGGCCGAGGGCCTCGGCTACACGGTCGTCGATCCGGCCACCGTGATCGCGACCCATCTGTCGCACCTGGTCCGCGAACACTCGCATGAACTGCTCGGCCACGAGGAAGCGCAGCAGCTCGTGTCGACGCTGGCCAAGAGCTCGCCGAAACTCGCCGAGGAACTGACCCCGCGGGCGCTGCCGCTGGCGGTGATCGTGCGCGTGCTGCAGAACCTGCTGGCCGAGCGGGTATCGATCAGGCAGTTCAAGCGGATCGCCGAGGCGCTGATCGAACAGGCACCGCAGACGCAGGATCCGGTGCAACTGACCGCCGCCGCACGCGCCGCACTGGGCCGCTTCATCGTGCAGGAAATCGGCGGCATGGCGGCCGAACTGCCCGTCTATACGTTGGCGCCGCAGTTGGAACGGGTCTTGCAAGACTCCGTTGCCGGCGGCGGTGCGGCGCTCGAACCGAGTCTTGCGGAGCGAATGAGCAAGAACCTCGGCGACGTCGTCAAACGGCAGGAAGCCATGGGTGAGCCGTCGGTGCTGTTGGTGCCAGGGGAAGTCCGGTCCCTGCTATCGCGGCTGGTGCGGCACAGCGTTCCGCAGTTGTCGGTGCTGGCGTACCACGAGGTTCCGGACGACAAGCGACTCAAGCTGATCGGCACGGTCGGCTAGGCGGACAAGGACTGAAGCGATGAGAATCAAGCGATTCGTGGCGAACGACATGCGCAGTGCGCTGCACATGATCCGCGATGATCAGGGCCCGCACGCGGTGATCCTGTCCAGCCGGAAGCTCGAGTCCGGCCAGATCGAAGTGGTCGCGGCCACCGACTACGACGAGGCGCTGATGCAGCAGGCGCTGCGCGCCGAGGATCCTGCCGGCCGCGCAACGCCTGAGGCGCCGCCGCCGCCGGCACCGATCGACGTGCCGACCGCGCCCGGTGTCGAGCCGGTCGCGCAGAAGCCGCTGCTCAAGCCGCGCCCGGTGCCGGGTCGCGATCCGGCCTCACAGGCCTGGAACGAGGATCCGGCGCTCGGCGAGATCAAGCGCGAACTGGCCGGCATGCGCGAGATGATCGAGCGCCAGATCGGCCGCTTCGCCGAGGAACGGCTCCGTGGCGTGCCGGCCCGCGCACAGGCGCTCGACGAGCTGGCCGAGTACGGCGTCGAGATCAACCTGGCCCGCTCGATCGCGGCGGCGATTCCGGCCGACGCCGACCGTGGCCGCGCCCGCGGCATGACGCTCGGCCTGCTGGCGAAATCGCTGGTCGTGCCGCGCCGCGAGCCGATCGAGGAAGGCGGCGTGATCGCGCTGATCGGCCCGACCGGGGTCGGCAAGACCACCACGCTGGCCAAGCTCGCCGCCCGCTACGCCCGCTCGCACAGCCCGCGCGACGTCGCGCTGGTGACCACCGACACCTACCGGGTCGGCGGCCGCGAACAGCTCTACACCTATGGCCGGCTGCTCGGCATGCCGGTGATCGAGACCCGCAACGAGATCAGCCTGGCCGAGGTGCTCGACCGCCTGTCCGACTACAAGCTGGTGCTGGTCGACACGCCGGGAATGGGCCAGCGCGACAAGGCGCTCGCGGCGCAGTTCGCGTGGCTGCGCGCGGCGCGCAAGGTCCGCACCTTCCTTACCCTGCCGGCCAACGCCCAGGCCAGCGATCTCGACGAAGTCGTGCGCCGATTCCGCAATGCGGAGCCGGAGGGGACTATCCTTACCAAGCTGGATGAAACCGGCTGTCTGGGCGCTGCGCTGTCGGTATTGATCCGGCACCGGCTCCCGGTAGCCTATGTCACCGATGGCCAACGTGTTCCGGAGGACCTGCACCGCGCCGAAGCCCACCGGCTGGTGCTGCGACTCGGCGAACTCCGGCGCGCCGCGGATGTGAGCGACAACAAGGAGACTGCCCATGCCGTCGCATGAGGTGAGCATGAGCGACCAGGCCCACGGCCTGCGCCTGGCCGAATCGGCCACCAAGCCGGTGCGGGTGGTTGCGGTGACCGGTGGCAAGGGTGGCGTCGGCAAGACCAGCGTGTCGGTCAACCTCGCGCTGGCGCTGGCCGAAGCCGGCCGCCGCACCTTGCTGCTCGATACCGACCTCGGTCTCGCCAACTGTGACGTGCTGCTCGGCCTGTCGCCGCGCTTCACGCTGGCGGACGTCGTCGCCGGCCGCTGTACGGTCGAGGAAACGCTGCTGGAAGGCCCGAAGGGGCTGCTGGTGGTGCCGGCGGCGTCCGGCAAGCGGCACATGACCGAGCTGACGCCGGCAGAGCATGTCGGCCTGATCCGCGCGTTCTCCGATCTCGACCGCCCGCTCGACACGATGATCATCGACACCGCCGCCGGCCTCGGCGACTCGGTGCTGACCTTCTGCCAGGCCGCCCACGACGTGCTGGTCGTGGTCTGCAACGAGCCGGCCTCGATCACCGACGCCTACGCGCTGATCAAGGTGCTGTCGCGCGAACGCGGTGTCGGTCGCGTGCACGTGCTCGCCAACATGACCCGCAGCGCCGGCGAAGGCCGCGAACTGTTCGACAAGCTGTCGCGGGTCACCGACAAATTCCTCGACGTGACGTTGAATTACGTCGGCGCGGTCCCGTTCGACGAATGGCAGCGCCGCGCGATCCAGCGCCAGCAGGCCGTCCTCGAAGCATTCCCGGCCGCCGCCGCGTCGATGGCGTTCCGCGCGATCGCGCAGAAGGTCGACAAATGGCAGCCGCCGGTCGCTCCGCGCGGCAACGTCGAATTCTTCGTCGAGCGGATGGTGGGGGCGGCCTGAAGCGGCGAATCGGGATTCGGGAATGGGAAATAGTCAGAAGCGGGGCTGAGGGGGGCCTGCAATGACCGGTGATAACCGAACAATCCGAGCAAGATGCGCTGGGCAATGCCAGCCGCATCGCCAATCCATCCCGCCAACCGACGCGATCCGCGCGCGGCTTCCAGGTTCTTCGGTCAGCGCCGAGCCGTTTCGGGCGCTGCGCATCCGCCCATTCTCCATTTCCGATTCCCGATTCCCGGCTCCACAGTGAACGCCCCGAACCTCTACCGCCAGGTGCAGCGCGACAACGACAGCGATGTCGTCGGCCGGCATGCCGATCTGGTCCGGCGGATCGCCCACCACCTGGCCGCGCGACTGCCGCCCTCGGTCGAGATCGACGATCTGATCCAGGCCGGCATGCTTGGGCTGCTCGAGGCGGTCAAGCAGTTCGATGCCGGCGCCGGTGCGTCGTTCGAGACCTACGCCTCGATCCGGATCCGCGGCGCGATGATCGACGAGATCCGGCGTGGCGACTGGGTACCGCGATCGGTGCACCGGAAGGTCCGCGAGGCGGCCGAGGCGACCCGCCAGATCGAGCAGAAGCACGGGCGCGCCGCGGCCGCCAACGAAGTCGCTGCCGCGCTCGGCATCACGCTCGACGACTACTCGAAGTTGATGGAAGGCGCCGCCCGCGGCCACGTGCTGTCGCTCGACGACGATGCCGATGACCGCGCCGAAATCCAGATTGCCGGAGACACTCCGGCACCGCAGCGCGACCTCGAAGCCGCCGAGTTCCAGCAGGCGCTCGTTCAGGCGATCGCAGGCTTGCCGGAACGCGAACGTCTGGTACTTTCTCTCTACTATGAGCAGGAACTGAACCTGCGCGAGATCGGCGCGGTGCTCGGAGTCACCGAATCACGCGTATGCCAGGTGCATGGCCAGGCGATGGTCCGGCTGCGCGCCCGCCTGGCCGACTGGCGGTCCGAACTCGCATCTCTCTAGAAAGCCATTGCCGGAGCCTGAATTCGTGAACGTGAACAAGAACATGCGCATCCTGATCGTGGACGACTTCTCGACCATGCGGCGCATCGTCAAGAACCTGTTGAACGATCTCGGATTCACCAACACGGCCGAGGCCGAGGACGGCAATTCGGCACTGACGGCGCTGCACGGCAGCAAGTTCGATTTCGTCGTGACCGACTGGAACATGCCCGGCATGACCGGCATCGAGCTGCTGAGGGCGATCCGCAGCGATCCGGCGCTGGCCAAGTTGCCGGTGCTGATGGTCACCGCCGAAGCCAAGCGCGAGCAGATCATCGAGGCCGCCCAGGCCGGCGTGAACGGCTACATCATCAAGCCGTTCACGGCGCAGACGCTGCAGGAGAAGCTGGCCAAGATCTTCGAGCGGCTGGAGGCCGCGGCATGAGTACCGGGCCGGAACGCGACCACGTCATCCAGTGCCTGCAGACCGCGCTGGCGGCGCTGGAGGCCGACGACGAAGAGGCGTTCCGGCACCAGATCGGCGCGATCGCCGAGTTCCGCTCGAGTCCGGTCATCGCCGCCCTCGCCCGGCTGACCCGCGAACTCGGCGAGACGCTCGGCTCGCTGCATGTGTCCGACCCGATGTTCGCCGAACTGCCGGACGCCTGCGCGCGGCTCGAGCACGTCGTCAAGATGACCGAGGAGGCCACCCACAAGACACTCGACCTGGTCGAGCGCTCGCGCCACCTGGTCGAGCAGATCCCGGCCGGCACCTGCCCCGACGAAATCGGCGAACTGCGCCTCAACCTGTCGAACGTCGCGCTGGCACAGGCCTATCAGGACCTGACCGGCCAGATCATCAAGCGGGTGGTCGGCGTTGTCCGCCGGGTCTACGAAGCGGTCGCGGTGTTCGGCGTCGAGTTCGGCGACCCGGCCGAGCGCGACGGACTGGCCGGACCGGCGCTGGAAGGCATCGACTCCCACGCGGTCAGCCAGGTCGACGCGGACGACCTGCTGAAGCAGTTGGATATCTAGCGCGCGAAGCGCGCGGGATCGGGGATTCGGGATTGGGGATTCGCGAAAGCGTGCTGTCGCCGAACCCGGACTTCACCGGTTCCGTGAGGTTGCCGTTCGAATGCGTTGATTCCGGCTCAAGTTTCGCCTGCGGCAAGCCGCTACTAGCTATATCCGTCAAGCAGCGGGGGACTGCTTTGCGAATCCCGAATCCCGACTCCCGAATTCCGGTTCTTCGTTCATGACCGCCCTCGACGACGACATTGCCCAGGACTTCCTCGTCGAGGCCGGCGAAATCGCCGCACGCCTCGGCGAGGAGCTGGTCGCGCTCGAGCGCAGCCCGACCGATGCCGACCTGCTCAATGCGGTGTTCCGCGGTTTCCACACGATCAAGGGCGGTGCCGGGTTCCTGAACCTGACGCCGCTGGTCGAGCTGTGCCATGCGCTCGAGGAGCAGTTCGGCGAAGTGCGGGCCGGCCGGCGGATCCTCGACCCGGAGCTCTGCGACGGTGCCCAGGAAGCGCTCGACCACGTGGTCCGGATGCTCGACGAACTCGGCCACGGGCAGCCGCTCGGCCCGGCTCCGGAAGGCTTGATGGTGCGACTGAACAGCGCCGAGCACGGTGGCGCGCCGGCCAAGCCGGCGCCGGCGCCGGCCGCGGCGCCGGCGGCGTCCGGCGAGGGCCTGATCACCGACGATGAATTCGAGGCGCTGCTCGATCAGCTCGAGGGCAAGCCGCCCGCCGCGCCGGCCAAGCCAGCGGCGGTACCGGTTCCGGCCGCAGCGGCGGCGCCGGCCGCAACGCCACGATCGGTCCCGCGCAAGCTGGCGGAGCCGCCGAAGGGCGAGGCGGTCGGCGTCGAGACGACGATCCGGATCGACACCAAGCGGCTCGATGCGATCGTCAACCTGGTCGGCGAACTGGTGCTTGCACGCAACCGGCTGAAGACCTTGCGCGGCAGCCGCCGCGACGACGAGGTGGATCGCGCGATCGCCGCGCTCGACGTCACCACGACCCGCCTGCAGAGCGCGGTCATGAAGACCCGCATGCAGCCGGTCGGCCGGGTGTTCTCGCGCTTTCCGAAGGTCGCCCGCGACGTCGCCCGGGCGGTCAGGAAGGAGGTCGACCTCGAACTGCTCGGTGCCGAAACCGAACTCGACCGCACGCTGGTCGAGTCGCTGGCCGATCCACTGGTGCATCTGGTCCGCAACGCGATCGACCACGGCGTCGAGGCACCGGACCAGCGTGAACGCGCCGGCAAGCCGCGCGCCGGCAAGGTCACGCTGGCGGCCCGCCAGGAGGGCGACCACATCGCGATCGAGGTCCGCGACGACGGCGGCGGCATCGATCCGGAGGTGATCAAGGCAAAGGCCCGCGAGAAAGGTCTGATCGACGCCGAAAGTGCGGCACGACTCGGCGCCGAGGAAGCGCTGCAACTGGTCTTCCTGCCCGGCTTCTCGACCAAGGCCGAAGTTACCGACATTTCCGGCCGCGGCGTCGGCATGGACGTCGTGCAGTCGAGGATCCGTGAACTCAACGGCCGGGTGACGATCCATTCCCGGCTCGGCGAAGGCACCCGGTTCCTGATTCGCGTGCCGCTGACGCTGGCGATCCTGCCGGCGTTGCTGGTGCTCGGCTCGGAGCGGGTGTTCGCGCTGCCACTGGCGAGCGTGCAGGAAGTGCTGCCGTTCCAGCCGGACGCGCTGCGCTGGGTCGACGGCCGCGAAGTGCTCGACATCCGCCAGAATCCGATGCCGCTGGTGTTCCTGCGTCGCTGGCTCGGCGAGGAGCCACAGGAATCGCACTCGCACGTGGTGCTGCTGATCACCGGCGAAGGTCCGCTCGGCCTGGTCGTCGACCAGGTCCGCGGTCGCGAGGAGGTCGTGATCAAGCCGCTGCCGCGCGCGCTGCGCGGCGTGCCCGGCCACGTCGGCGCGACGCTGACCGGCGACGGACGGATGGCACTGATCCTCGACGTCGACGCGATCGCGCGGGGGAAATAGTGATTCGATGTTCGGATCGATGCTGGACTCGGGATGGAAGAACTGGCCAGGACATGACGGCAAGGCATCTGCAAATCGATCGTTCACCCGCCGCCACTGAGCCGTTCCGGCGACGCGCTGCCGCGGCGGATCACGCTGCACGAACCACACTGCACGGCGATCGGCCATGGACCTGCTGAGCATCATCGGAATGGTGCTGGCGCTGATCGCGGTGGTCGGCGGCAGCGTCCTCAAGGGTGCCGGCATCGGCGCGCTGATCAACGGCGCGGCGTTCGTGATCGTCATCGTCGGCACGCTCGCGGCAATCTTCGTGCACACGCCGATGGCGACCTTCAAGAAGGCGATGGCGATCCTGCCGTGGGTATTCAAGCCGCCGGCCAGCGAAACGACCGCTCTGATCGCGAAGATCGTCGAATGGAGCAACATCGCCCGCAAGCAGGGCCTGCTCGGTCTCGAATCGCAGGTCCAGGCCGAGTCCGATCCGTTCATCAAGAAGGGCCTGCAGATGCTGGTCGACGGCCTCGAGCCGGAAGCGATCCGCAGCATGCTGGAGATCGAACTCGGCGCGCAGGAGCACACCGAGACCGCCGCGGCGAAAGTCTTCGAGGGCATGGGCATCTACTCGCCGACGCTCGGCATCATCGGCGCGGTGCTCGGCCTGATGGCGGTGATGAAGAACCTCGCCGATCCGAGCAAACTCGGCGGAGGCATCGCCGCCGCCTTCACCGCGACGGTCTACGGCATCGGTGCAGCCAACCTGTTCTTCCTGCCGATCGCCGCCAAGCTGAAAGGCCTGATCAAGGACCGCGTCAACGAACGCGAAATGCTGATCGAAGGCATGATCTCGATCGCGCAGGGCGAAAACCCGCGCAACATCGAGGCCAAGCTCAGCGGGTTCGTGCATCACTAGAACAGCGATTGGGGATTGGGGATTGGGGATTGGAAAGAGCAGTTCGTCGCCAACGCATGAAAGTACGCTTTGACACAGCCGCATTCCGTGCGAGACACGCCCAGCCTTGCCGCGCCCCTGCTGTTGCCAATCCCGAGTCCCGAATCCCGAATCCCGGCACGTAGATGGCCCGCAAGCACGCCCACGAAGATCACACCAATCACGAAGCCTGGGCGATCCCCTATGGCGACCTGGTCACGTTGCTGCTCGCGTTCTTCGTCGTCATGTACGCAATATCGTCGATCAACGAAGGCAAGTACCGGGTGCTGTCGGACTCGTTGAACGAAGCGTTCGGCGGCCCGCCGCGGACGATCCGCCCGATCAACATCGGCAGCCAGCAGGTTCAGGGATCCGATCGCGACCGCGGGCCGCCGATGCAGTCGGCCGGTGCACGCGGTCCGATCGCGCCGCTGCCGCTGCAGAACTGGCCGAAGCGGCCGCAGGTCCACCGCGACATGGACGCGCGCGAATGGGAGCGCCTGGACCGGGTCGCGATGGCGCGCGCGCAGGCAGGATTGCGCACGATCACGCAGGAGATCGAGCAGGCCCTGGCCGGCCTGATCGCGCAGGATCTGGTCACCGTTCGCCGTACCGAATTCTGGGTCGAGGTCGAAATCAAGTCCGACATCCTGTTCGCCAGCGGTTCGGCGCAGCCGATGCCGGACGCATTGCCGACGCTCGATGCGCTGGCCGATGCGCTGATGCCGTTCCCGAACCTGATCCGGATCGAAGGGCACACCGACAACGTGCCGATCAATACGGCGCTGTATCCGAGCAACTGGGAGCTGTCGACCGCGCGCGCGGCGAGCGTGCTGCACCTGTTCCACCGCCGCGGCGTGGTGCCGGTGCGGATGACGCTGATCGGCAACGGTGAGTACCGCCCGGTTGCCGACAACGCCACCGCCGACGGCCGCAACGCCAACCGCCGCGTGCTGATCGTGATTCTCGCCCACCTCGACGAACAACCCGGCGGCCCGGCCGATCCGCTGGCGCCGCCGGTCGATGCAGCATCGACGCCGAACGATTTGCCGGTCGACACCGCGGCCGCGTCCGAAGCCACGACTGAACTTCCGGCCGAAACCACGACCGAACCCGACGGAACCCGCTAGCCATGCGCACCTGGACGGTAGCCAATCAGAAGGGCGGGGTCGGCAAGACCACCACGACGCTCGCGCTCGGCAGCCGCCTGGCGCGGCGCGGATTCCGCGTGCTGTTGCTCGATCTCGACCCGCACGCGTCGCTGACCCAGGCACTCGGCCTGCCGGCCGATCCGCCGCCGCGCGGCATCGTCGAGCTGTTCGACGAACAGCCGCCGGCGCTGTCCGATCTCGTGCATCCGACACCGCTCGACGGCCTGAGCCTGGTGCCGGGGCAGGCCGCGCTGGCGACGCTGGAACGCCGTGCCGGTAGCCGCCCGGGCCTCGGCCGTGCGCTCGGCCGCGCGCTGGAGTCGGTCCGTGGCTGGTACGACTACGCCCTGCTCGACTGCCCACCGACCCTCGGCCTGCTGATGGTCAACGCGCTGGCGGCGGCCGATCGGCTGATCGTGCCGACCCAGACCGAGCCGCTGGCGCAGTTCGGCCTCGAGGGCATGGCGCGCACCGCAGCGATGGTCGGACGCTCGCGCGGCCGGACGATGGCGATGTCGATCCTGCCGACCCTGTTCGACCGCCGTACCCGCGTTGCGCTCGACACGCTGGCGGCGATGCGCGTGCGCTTCGAAAGCGAGGTCTGGACCGAGGCGGTGCCGGTCGATACGCGGCTGCGCGATCTGCAGCACCTGCTCGGCCCGGAGCCGAACGAATCCAGCCCGCGCGGACTGGCCAGTTATGCTCGGGCGCTGGACTGGCTGCTGGCCAGCGATCACCTCGGGGAGGGTCTCGCATGAGCGGCAACAAGCTGATCGACGATTACCTGTCCGATCTGATGGAAGACCTGCCGGATGCGCCGGCGTCCGCTGCCGATCGTTCGCCGGACGCGCCACTGCCGGCCTCATCGGCAGACGGCATGCCGCACGGCGCGGCGAATGCACCCTCCGCCATCGACGCCGCAACCGGTAGCGCCGAGACCATCGAAGACATGGACGCCGGGCCGGCGCAGGCCGCGATCGAGCCGACCGGCAGCGATCCGGCCGGGCACGGCGAGGCGGTCGCGCACGCCCCGGCCGTCGCCGACGGCGAACCGCAGCATCTGCCCGACGAGCCGTCGATCATCGATGGCGCCGACCAGGCAGACGTCATGGCGGCGCAGGAGCCCGACTCGGCAGCCGCTCCCGCCACGGAAGCGGATTTCTCGCTCGCGACGACGGTCGACGATGGATTGGCCGCCGTAGCGGCCGACTCATCGCCGGCACCGACGCCGCCCGAAGCCACCGGCAGCGGCACCGCCGACGGCGGTGATGCCGACCTGCTGGCCGGATTCCGTCACGGTGGCTCCAACATCAGTGACGATGAGTTCGAAGCGATGCTCGACGTACTGCAGGGTCGCGCAGCGCCGCCGGCGGTCGCCGCCGTCACAGCCGAGCCTGCCCCGAGCGACGCCGGAACACCGCCCGGCGACCCGCTGGCGGCGTTCCGCGACGGCGGCGCCGAGATCAGCGAGGACGAATTCGAGGCGATGCTGGATGCGCTGGCTGGACAGCCGCCGACGCCGCCGACAGCGACGCGCGATCCCGTGCCGGCAACCGCCGTCGCGCCGCCAGCGGCGAGCCCGGCGCCGCCGTCACCGAGCCCGCCGGTGGCCAGCGCGCCGGCCGGCTTTCATGCCTCGCTCGGTGATCTCGTCGGTGATCCGGCCACACCGGCCGCGCCGTCGATGAGCCCGGAACCACCGCCGGAGCGGCGCCAGCGGCGCGCCGAGGAACGCGTCACCTCGTGGCTGCGTTTCACGATTGCCCGGCAGAGCTTCGCGGTCGAAGTGCTGAAGGTGCAGGAAGTACTGAAGCTGCCGTCGATCATGCCGGTGCGCGGCACCGAGCGGGCGATGCTCGGTGCGATGAACCTGCGCGGGCAGATCGTGCCGGTGATGGACCTGGCGGTGAAGCTCGGCTTCCCGGAAGTCGAACGCACCGAAGCGACCCGCGTGATCGTGCTCGAGGAACACGGCGAAACGCTCGGCATGCTGGTCGCTTCGGTCGCCGACGTCACCAACGTGTCGGACGCGCGGATCGAGCGGATCAGCGGCACCCCGTCGCTGGTCGCCGCCGACATCGTGCGCGGAATCGCTCGCCGCGAAGGCGCGATCATCATTTTGTTGGACGCGTCGCGATTGCTGGCCTAAGCTCGCCAAGGGGTCGTGCCGATCGTCCGTCAGCACGCGACACCTGCTTCGGACAACCGACCGACGACGGCCGAACGGGCAATCGGCGCAGAGCGCACGGCGGCAGTCCGGCAGGTCGGCTGCAGCAGCAGACGGAAGGCATCTGCCGGCAACGGCACCGGCTTCAATAGCAGCATGTTTTGCGCCTACACTGAGCACCGTGAGTGGGTTGGGGGGGAACACGTAATGCCACTGGAACTCGGACCGGACCTCGGCATCGAGCAGGCTGCCGAGCTGAAGGAGACGCTTGCGTCACAGCTCGACTCCGGCCGCAGCGTGGTCATCGACGTGTCGAGCACCGAGCGCATCCACAGCGCCAGCCTGCAACTGATTGCCGCTTTCGTTCGCGAGCGCCAGGCCGCCGGCCGCAAGACGCGCCTCGCCGACCCCTCGCCCGCTTTCCAAGACGCCGCCAGCGCGCTAGCCCTGACCTCAGCCCTCGGCCTGCCCGAGTCCGGAGACGAATGATGAGTAATCCCCGCATCCTCGCCGTCGACGATTCCGCATCGATGCGACAGATGGTTGCTTTCGCGCTGACTTCTGCCGGCTTCGACGTGGTCGAGGCCGAGGACGGCGTGGTCGCGCTGGCGAAGGCGAAGCAGGAGAAATTCAATGCGGTCGTCGCCGACGTCAACATGCCGAACATGGATGGCATCACGTTGATTCGCGAGCTGCGGCAACTGGCCGACTACCGCTTCACCCCGCTGCTGATGCTGACCACCGAGGCCGGCCTCGAGAAGAAGCAGGAAGGCAAGGCGGCCGGCGCGACCGGCTGGCTGGTCAAGCCGTTCAATCCGGAGCAACTGGTCGCCACGCTGCGCAAGGTGCTCGGCTGAGAGCCGCGCGCCCGCGCCGACCTGATCCCGATGCTTCGAATCGTCGCACGTCCCGCTCGCTGGCCGACAGGCCGAGCGATGTTGCCGCCGCGCTGCCGTACGCCGCTCGCATCGCCGCCATCGCGCCGGCGCGACGACGACGGCGGTCGGGATCGCGCTTTCTAGTCTCGTAGACGTCTGCAAGGAGTTCGCCCGTGGATCTGTCCCGCTTCCATGCCACCTTCATGGCCGAAAGCCGGGAAGGCCTCGATGCGATGGAGGCCGGCCTGCTCGACATCGAAGCCGGACGCGCCGACAACGAGACGATCCATACCGTGTTCCGCGCCGCGCACTCGATCAAGGGCGGCGCGTCGACCTTCGGTTTCACCGATGTCGCCGCCGTCACCCACGTGCTCGAGACGCTGCTCGACGAGATGCGCGGCGGCAAGCGCGAAGCGGACGGCGAATCGCTGTCGGCGTTGCTCGCATCGGTCGACGTGCTGCGCAACCTGATCGACGATGCCGAGCGCGGCAGCGAACCGGACCGGGCCGAGGTCGATTCGATCAAGGGCCGTCTCGACGCGCTGCTGTCGAACAAGGCCGGCGGCGCAGGCAGCGCCGCGAAACCGGCCGCCGTCAGGCCGGCCGAGGCGCCGATCACCGGCTGGCGCGTCGTGTTCCGCCCGCATCCGAGCATGTATCTGTCCGGCAACGATCCGCTGCGGATCATCAAGGAACTCGGCCGGCTGGCGAAGATGCACTCGGTCTGCCACTACGATCGGCTGCCCGGATTCACCGAGCTGGATCCGTTCCAGTGCCATCTGTGGTGGGACGTCACGCTGACCGGCGAAGTCAGGAAGCCGGCGATCGAGGACGTGTTCTCGTGGGTCGAGGACGAGTGCGAACTCGAGATCTCGCCGCAGCAGGCGCTCGCGGTGGCCCGGCCGGAGCCGGTCCGCGAAGCGCCGCCGCCGGCTGCAGTGCCGCCTCCGCAGGCACAGAAGGTCGACCCGAAGCCGGCACAGGACACCCAGGTGCAGGCCGGCGTCGGCGCCGGTGCGGTCGATGCGTCGCTGCGCGTGCAGGTGTCGAAGGTCGACGCGCTGATCAACCTGGTCGGTGAGCTGGTCATCACCCAGGCGATGTTGAAGCAGGCTGCGGTCGGCCTCGACCCGACCCGCCACGAGACGATGCTGACCGGCCTCGCCACGCTCGAACGCAACACCCGCGACCTGCAGGAAGCGGTGATCGGCATTCGCATGCTGCCGGTCGGCTCGGTGTTCAGCCGGTTCCCGCGGCTGGTCCGCGACCTGTCCGGCCGACTGAACAAGAAGGTCGCGTTGAAGACGGTCGGCGAAGCGACCGAACTCGACAAGGGCGTGATCGAGAAGATCGCCGATCCGCTGGTGCATCTGGTCCGCAACTCGATCGACCACGGCCTCGAAACGCCGGAGGAACGCATCGCCAACGGCAAGCCGGACACCGGCACGATCACGCTGCAGGCCTCGCACCAGGGCGGACACATCGTCATCGAGGTGATCGACGACGGTCGCGGCCTCAATCGCGACCGAATCCTCGCCAAGGCACACGAACGCGGCATCGCGATTCCGGACAATCCGACCGATGCGCAGGTCTGGGACCTGATCTTCCAGCCTGGTTTCTCGACTGCCGATCAGGTCACCGACCTGTCCGGGCGCGGCGTCGGCATGGACGTGGTGCGCAAGAACATCCTCGCACTCGGCGGCGAAGTCGGCATCGAGAGCCACGCCGGTCATGGCACCCGGATCACCGTGCGCCTGCCGCTGACGCTGGCGATCCTCGACGGCATGCTGGTGTCGGTCGGCGGCGAGACCTTCGTGCTGCCGCTCGGCTTCGTGATCGAGGCGCTGCAGCCGAATCCGGACAACGTCCGCACCGTACAGGCCGACGGCCGCGTGCTGAAGGTACGTGGCGACTACCTGCCGTTGTTCTCGGTGGCGCGGCTGTACAAGATCCGCAACGAGGAAGCGGCCAACGAGCCGATGGTCGTGGTGGTGGAAAGCGATGGCCGCCGGCTCGCGCTCGAAGTCGATGCGCTGCTCGGCCAGCAGCAGGTCGTGGTCAAGAATCTCGAAGCCAACTATCGCAGGATTCCCGGCATCTCCGGTGCGACGATCCTCGGCGACGGCCGGGTCGCGTTGATCGTCGATGTCGGCGGCCTGTCACGTGGTCTGAGCGGCGGCATGGCGCAGGCGGCGAACGGCTGATTGCGATGCTCCGGATGGCGGTGCCGCATGCGTTAATGGGGAACATGCGGCCCCGCTTGGCTCAATGTTGCAACGACTGCCCCATGCAGCCGCGCCGGTCCGGCGCAATCGAAGTTTCCTGCTCGAGCGTGACTCTGCAATGCGCAACAACACTCCGGTAACCGGACGAGAAATCGAACTCCGCGATGGCCAGACCATCGTGTCGCGAACCAACCTGTCGGGCGTGATCGAAGAGGTCAACCGCAGCTTCGTCGAGATCAGCGGCTTCACCGAAGCCGAGCTGATCGGGCAACCGCACAACATCATCCGCCACCCGGACATGCCGCCGGCGCTGTTCGCCGACCTGTGGGCGACGCTGAAGGCCGGTCGGCCGTGGGTCGGCATGGTCAAGAATCGCTGCAAGAACGGCGACCACTACTGGGTGCATGCCAACGCGACGCCGATCCGCGAGGACGGCAAGGTCGTCGGCTTCATGTCGGTCCGGCGCAAGGCCTCGCGGCAGGCGATCGCGGCGGCCGAAGCCTGCTACGCCCGCATCCGTGAAGGTCGGGTCGGTGCGTTCGAGGTCGTCAACGGCCAGGTCGTGCCGCCGCGCTGGTCGCACCGGCTGAATCCGCTGTGGCGGCTGCCGCTGAATGTCCGGCTGCTGATGTTCGGCGGTTTCGGCATCGGCCTGGCCGGCCTGCTGATGGAGCTGGCACTCGCCGGCAGCGGGCGTGGCCTGCTGTGGCCGATGCTGTTGGCCGGACTTGGGTTCGTCGCCTACTCGGCGTTCTGGCTGTCGCGCGACGTGGTCGGCCGGCTGCACGAGGCAACCCGGCTGTTCGACCACATCGCCGACAACCGTTTCGATACGACGATCGATGTTTCCCGCGACGACGAGGTCGGTCGCGTCATGCTCGGTCTGAAGTCGATGCAGATCCGTATCGGCTACTCGGTCGAGGAGGCGCAACTGCGGGCCGAGGAGATGGCCCGCGTGCAGAGCGGGCTCGATTTCACCGATGCCAGCCTGATGATGCTCGGCCCGGACCTCAGGATCATCTACGGCAACCGCGCACTGCTGACGCTGCTGCAGCAATCGGAGGCCGAATTGCGCCGGGCGCTGCCGCAGTTCTCCTGCACGTCGCTGGTCGGCTGCGGTTTCGACGCGTTCTTCGAGCGGCCGGCCGAACGCCGCAAGCAGTTCGCCGAACTGCGGACCACCCACAAGGAAACGATCCGCTACGGCGCACTGACCTTCGACCTGACGATCAACCCGATCGTGCACAGCGACCGCACACTGCTCGGCCATGTCGTCGAATGGCACGACCGGACCGCCGAGCTGCTGATCGAGAACGAGATCAACGACGTGGTCCGCGCCGCCGCAGCGGGCGATTTCTCGCGCCGGATCGGCAACGCCGGCAAGCACGGCTTCGTGCTGACGCTGGCACAGGGCATCGATGCACTGCTGGCCAGCACCGCCGACAGCCTGAGCGACCTGCAGGGCGTGCTCGCGGCACTGGCCGAAGGCGACCTGACCCGCCGGATCACCCGCGAATACTCCGGCGTGCTGGCGCAGATGAAGCACGACACCAACCGCAGCATCGAGTCTCTGGCCGAGATCATCTCGCAGATCCAGCAGTCCGCCCTTACCATCGACCGCGCGACCGCCGAGATAGCCAGCGGCAACGCCGATCTGTCGCAGCGCAGCGAGCAGCAGGCCGCCAATCTCGAGGAAACCGCCTCGTCGATGGAGGAACTGACCTCGACGGTCCGGCAGAACGCCGACAATGCCCGGCAGGCGCGCGAACTGGCCCGCAGTGCAACCACGGTCGCGACCCGCGGCGGCGAAGTGGTCGGCGACGTCGTTTCGACGATGGACGCGATCAGCGCGGCGTCGCGCAAGATCGAGGACATCATCGGCGTCATCGACGGCATCGCGTTCCAGACCAACATCCTGGCGCTGAACGCCGCGGTCGAAGCCGCCCGCGCCGGCGAGCAGGGGCGCGGCTTCGCGGTAGTTGCCGCCGAAGTCCGCTCGCTGGCCGGTCGTTCGGCCGATGCCGCGAAGGAGATCAAGGCACTGATCACGCGCTCGGTCGAGACGGTCGCGAGCGGCTCGACGCTGGTCAGGCAGGCCGGCACGACGATGCACGAGATCGTCGGCTCGGTCGAACGGGTCAACGAGCTGATGGGCGAGATCGCTGCCGCCAGCGACGAGCAGGCCTCCGGCGTCGATCTGGTCAGCCAGACCATCATGCAGCTCGACGAAGCCACCCAGCAGAACGCCGCACTGGTCGAGGAAGCGTCGGCCGCGGCCATTTCGCTCGAGGAACAGGCCGGCGAACTGACTGCATCGATCGCCCGTTTCCGGTTCGATGCCAGCGACGCCGCACCACCTGCGGCACACCGCGGCGGAACTGGCGGCGGACGCACGCGGCGGCATGCCGTGGCCGAGCCGATGCCAGTCGTGCGGGCCCGCCCCGCCCGGCCGGTCGCTTCGACCGATCAGGCCACGCGGAGTCTGCCCAGCGCTGCGATCAGCGACACCGAAGCGCATCATTGGGACGAGTTCTGATCGTGACCGACCGCCCCGGCAAGCGTCCGGCACTCGACCGGGACGGCGGGGTTTTGTAGGGTGGCAGCGGGGACGGCCGGCAGACAGGATCGGTCCGGTCGACGCGGCACTCGAACCACAGGGGGTTCGATGGCATGAAGTTCAGACAACTGCTCCTGACCCTCGGCGCCGCCGGCATTCTCGGCAGCGTCGCGATGGGTCTGCTCGGCTTCTACAGTCAGGCGCGCCTGTCAGGGGCTGCGAACAACCTGTCGGTCGCTGCCGAGGCCTCGCAGAACCAGCAGAACGCGGTGGTCATGCACGCCGGCCTGCGCGCCGACACGCTCGACTCGATGGTCGCCTCATTCCTCGCCGACCCGGCCGCCGGCATCCGCATCGAGGAGTCGATAAAGACCCATTCGGACGGATTGCGCGCCGCGCTGGCCGCCAATCGCTCGCTGCCGCTCGGTGAACAGATCCACGGCGAGATCGACACGCTGCTGGCCGACGCCGGCCCGGTCGATCATTTCTCCGAGCAGGCACGGACGATCTTCCAGATCGCCACCGAAGAGGATCCGTATTCGGCGACCAGCGTGATGCCGGTGTTCCAGCTAGCCTACGACGACGTCGACCAGCGGCTGACCGCGCTCAGCGCGAAGATCGAGGCGTTCCAGCAGGCGCAGGAAGCGGACATCGGCGCCGCACGGCGGTTTGTCACGATCGCGCAGCTTGCCGGCCTCGTACTGATCGGCATCGGGCTGCTGTTGCTGGCGCTGCGGATCGTCGGCCAGGTCATGGGCCAGCTCGGCGGCGACCCGGCCTACGCCGCCGAAGTGGTCCGGCGGATCGCCGCCGGCCAGCTCGACCGCGAGGTAGAGGTGGGATCGAACCGCGCGTCGCTGCTCGGCGACATGCGCCGGCTGCAGACCGAACTGAAGGAATTCATCGCCGCGCAGATCGCGCTCGGCCAGCGCTTCGCCGCCGGCGACACCGACCAGCGTCTCGACGCAGCGCGTTTCCCCGGGGCCTATGGCGAGATGGCAGCGGCGGTCAATGCGATCGCCGACCGGCTGATCTCGGTGCAGCAGCGGATCGTCGACGTGATCGGGACCTACGCCCGTGGCGATTTCCGCGCCGACATGGATCGGCTGCCCGGTCGCCAGGCCGGCATCACCGCGGCGATGGACGAGGTCAAGGCCAAGTTGACCGCCATCAAGGACGACATCCTGCGACTGTCCGACGGTGCCGGACGTGGGGACTTCTCGGCACGCGGTGATGCGTCACGCTTCGAATTCGATTTCCGCGAAATGATCAGCGGCCTGAACCGGCTGATGGAGCAGGCCGACGCCGGGCTGTCCGACGTCGGCCGGCTGCTCGACAGCCTGGCGCGCGGCGACCTGAGCCAGAGCATCACCGACCATTACGACGGCGCGTTCGGCACGCTCGCTGCCGATGCCAACGCGACCGTCCGGCAACTGACCGCGATCATCGAGCGGATCAAGATCACCACCGAGGCGATCCAGAGCGCCGCCTCCGAGATCGCCGCCGGCAACGCCGACCTGTCGACCCGCACCGAGCAACAGGCAGCCAATCTCGAGGAAACCGCATCCTCGATGGAAGAGCTGACCTCGACCGTCAGGCAGAACGCCGAGAATTCCCGCCAGGCACGCCAGCTCGCAGTCGGCGCGGCCGAAGTCGCGGCGCGCGGCGGCGAAGTGGTCGGCCAGGTCGTCACGACGATGGAAGGCATCACCGCGTCGTCGCGCAAGATCGGCGACATCATCGGTGTGATCGACGGCATCGCGTTCCAGACCAACATCCTGGCCCTGAACGCCGCGGTCGAAGCGGCACGCGCCGGCGAGCAGGGTCGGGGCTTCGCGGTGGTCGCGGCCGAAGTCCGCTCGCTCGCGCAGCGCTCGGCCGAGGCGGCCAAGGAGATCAAGCACCTGATTGCCGAATCGGTCGGCACCGTGGAAGCCGGCGCAGTGCTGGTGCAGGATGCCGGCCGGACGATGGACGAGATCGTCAAGTCGGTGCGCCGGGTGACCGACATCATGGGCGAGATCGCCGCTGCCAGCGACGAGCAGAGCCAGGGCATCGAGCAGGTCAACCACACCGTCGTGCAGATGGACGAAGTCACCCAGCAGAATGCTGCGTTGGTCGAGCAGGCCTCGGCGGCCGCCGCGGCGCTTGCCGAGCAGGCCGACGGGCTGGCCTCGGCGGTGTCGGCGTTCCGGCTGGTCGCCGGCGACGACGGCGATGACGGCGATGACGATGACTGGGCGTCGCCGCAGGACGACGGCGACCACCGGGCTGACAACGGCGATTTCGATTTCGGCGACGATGCCCGATTCGAGGACGAATCCTCCGAGGTCGATTCATGACCCCGCCATGGAGCGCGCAACAACGATGAGCAGTTCACTGGTGCAGTCGACCGGCGCTATCGCCACGTCCGACATGCAGATTTCGGATGCCGACGAGATCCTCACCTTCACGCTCGGCGCCGAAGAGTATGGCGTCGACATCCTGAAAGTGCAGGAGATCCGCGGCTACGACTCGGTGACACGACTGCCGGATTCCCCGGCCTGGATCAAGGGCGTGATCAACCTGCGCGGAACCATCGTGCCGGTGGTCGACCTGCGGATCCGGTTCAAGCTCGGCGAGGCAAGCTACGACGCGTTCACGGTGATGATCATCCTGAACCTCAACGGGCGGGTGGTCGGCATCGTCGTCGACAGCGTCTCCGACGTGACCCATCTGGCCGCCGAGCAGATCCGTCCGGCGCCGGAACTGGGCATGGCGATCGACACGCGCTTCATCAACGGCATCGGCACGCTCGACGGCCGCATGCTGATCCTGCTCGACATCGAGCGGATGATGCTGAGCCGCGAAATGGCGCTGGTCGACGTCGACGTCCATTGACATGAACTGCGTCACATATGGCCTGCCGTCCGTCGCCTGCTTCGGCCGATCCTCGGTCGTCGCCGTCCCGGTTCGACGCAACACGCGCGCTCGTTTCAGAATGCTCTGCTTCGCGGCCGCGGCCGCGCGAGCCGCTCCGGCGTTCGCGCAGTCTCCATTCGCATCAACACACAGGTAAAGAAATGAAACATCTGGCACCCCTGCTGTTCACGGCCGGGCTCGCGTTCGCGGGCAGCGCCACTGCCAATGGCCCAACCATCGGCCCCGACAACGCACAGAGTTTCATCGGCAAGGATGCGATCGTCTGCGGCAAGGTCGAAAGCGCGCGCTACAACGAAAACTCCGACGGCCAGCCGACCTTCATGCATTTCGGCGGCGCATTTCCGCGACACAAGTTCTCGGTCCGCATCGATGGCGCCAACCGCGACAAGTTCTCGCCGCCGCCGGAGGAGATGATCGGCCAGATGGTCTGCGTCGGCGGCCGTATCGGCCGTGCGGCCGGCAACCGCCCGGAAACCAAGATCGAAGACCCGGACTCGCTGAAGGTCCTGTAAGCCCGATTCCTGCCCCTCCCCTCGTTCCGCTCCGCCGCCCGCGCCCCACCAGGATCGCCTCATGAACTGGATCAACAATCTCAAGATCGCGCCGAAACTGATGCTGGCGTTCGCATTGGTGCTGTCGCTGGCGGCGATTCTGGGATGGTCGGCCTACCGCGGCCTGTCGACCGTCAACGCCGTGACGGTCGACCTGGCCGAAAACAAGTTCTCGGGCGTGGAACTGGCCAGCGCGCTGCGTGCCGACATCGGCGAATTCCGCGTGCAGCAGGACCGCGTGCTGATGAAGGCCAGCGAGGCGGTCAAGGCCGAGGCGCGCAGCCGGATCGAGGATCTGCGCGGCGAGATCGACACAACCTGGGGCCGCTACTCGGCAGTGGCCGCGACCACCGACGGCGAGCAGGCGGTCCGGGCGAGCTTCGGCGAGGCCTGGGACCAGATCAAGCAGAACCACACCGAAGTCAGCGAGCTGGTCGATCTGGAGTTTCCCGAAGATGCGATCGACATGCACCTCGGCGACGGCAACAGCGCCTACCACACCGCAACCGCCGCGCTCGACAACCTGATCCGGATCAAGGCCGAGGAAGTCACCGCCGCCAAGCAGGCTGCCGCCGGCGCCTACTCCAGCTCGACCAATGCGATGTGGACCGTTCTGGCGATCAGCATCGTGATCGGGCTGGTGCTGGCGTGGGTCGTCGCCCGCGGCATCAGTCGCGGCATGCAGCAGGCGGTACGGATCGCCACCGAAGTCGCCAACGGCAAGCTGGACGGACGGATCGCGCTCGGTCGCACCGACGAACTCGGCGAGCTCAACTCGGCGATGGCGCGGATGCAGCGCGACCTGCGCGAACGGATCGAGTCCGAACGTCGTGTCGCGGAAGAAAACCTGCGCATCCGCAACGCGCTCGACGATGCCAGCGTCGCGGTCATGATCACCGACGTCGAACGGCGCATCGTGTTCACCAACCAGACCTTGAGCGAGTTGTTCGACACGCTTGCCGACGAGTTCCGCAAGGCGCGCCCCGACTTCGCCGCCGACCGCCTGGCCGGTGCGACGCTGGACTGCTTCGACATGGTGCCGGCGCTGAGCGCCGGGCGGATGGAGCAGCTCACCGATACCGACATGTCGCAGGTGCAGATCGGCGACGTGCATTTTGCGATCGCAGCCAGCCCGGTACTCGATGCCGACGGCAACAAGGCCGGCTACGTGATCGAGTGGGTCGACCGCACGCAGGACGTCCGCGTGGAGCAGGAAATCACCCGGATCGTCAGTGCCGCCGCGGCCGGCGACTTCTCGGTCCGCGCCACGACCGACAGCAAGAAGGGCTTCGCGCTGGTGCTGGCGAACAACCTCAACTCGCTGCTCGCCGCCACCGCCGAAGGCATCGACGAGGTCGTGCGCGTTCTGTCGGCGCTGGCCCAGGGCGACCTGACGCAGACGATCGATCGTGACTTCCAGGGCGTGCTCGGCCGGATGAAGAACGACACCAACCAGACCGTCGCGCAGCTCACCGACATCATCGAGCGGATCAAGGAAGCGACCGAGGCGATCAACACCGCCGCCGGCGAGATCGCTTCGGGCAATGCCGACCTGTCGAGCCGCACCGAACAGCAGGCCGCCAACCTCGAGGAAACTGCCTCGTCGATGGAGGAGCTGACCTCGACGGTCAAGCAGAACGCCGAGAACTCGCGGCAGGCGCGCCAGCTCGCCGTCGGTGCCGCCGAAGTCGCGGCCAAGGGTGGCGAAGTGGTCGGCGAAGTCGTCACCACGATGGACGCGATCACCGCCTCGTCGCGGAAGATCGAGGACATCATCGGCGTCATCGACGGCATCGCGTTCCAGACCAACATCCTGGCGCTGAACGCCGCAGTCGAAGCCGCCCGCGCCGGCGAACAGGGTCGCGGCTTCGCGGTGGTCGCCGCCGAAGTGCGTTCGCTGGCCCAGCGTTCGGCCGATGCCGCCAAGGAGATCAAGCACCTGATCGCCGAATCGGTCGGCACGGTCGAGACCGGCGCATCGCTGGTGCACCAGGCCGGCAAGACGATGGACGACATCGTCAACTCGGTGAAGCGGGTCACCGACATCATGAGCGAGATCGCCGCGGCCAGCGACGAGCAGAGCCAGGGCATCGAGCAGGTCAACCACACCATCGTGCAGATGGACGAGGTCACCCAGCAGAATGCCGCGCTGGTCGAGGAAGCGACTGCCGCGGCGCGGGCGATGGAGGAGCAGGCCGGCGGGCTGGCCGACGCTGTCGCAGTGTTCAGGCTCGCCGGTGCTTCGCATGAAGCGTCTGGCGCGCGCGGCAACGGCAGGGCCGAGGATACGATCACGAACTTCGACGACATGATCCTCGCGCACAAGCGCTGGAAGGAACGGCTGCTGGCGTTCACGGACGGCGATGGCGAACACCTGGTCGCCGCCGAGGTGGCCGCCGACGACCGCTGTGCGCTCGGCAAGTGGATCCACGGCAAGGGTGCCAAGCTGAGCGGCGACGCTGGCTACCAGGCGCTGAAGAAGGACCATGCCGCGTTCCACCGTTGTGCCGCTGAAGTGGTCGGTTGCGCCGAGCGCGGCGACCAGGCCGGCGCGAAGAAGTTGATTGCCGGCGAGCTCTCGCAACTGACGACTCGGGTGGTCGGCGCGATCGGCCAGCTACGCAGGGATTTCCCGGCCGGCGGCAACGGCAGCGTCCGCGCGACGCCCCCGCGCCCGGCAGCGAGGCCCGTTGTCGCGGCGCCGACCGCCCGGCCAGTTGCGGCCTCGGCCAGATCGGCACGCCCCGCCGCGCCGGCGCGCACGTCGGTCGCCGCGGCAGCGGAAGAGCATCACTGGGAAGAGTTCTGATCGCATCAGCGCCGCCCGTCAACACACGCAGGAACACGCCGATGAGCCGCAATACCGCCATACAGGTCGCCGATGAAACCGTGCCGCCGCCGGCTTCGGCGTCCGGCGAATACCTGACCTTCGCGCTCGGCGAGCAGCTCTACGGCGTCGACATCCTGAAGGTGCAGGAAATCCGCGGCTACGACGGAGTGACGCGGATACCGAACACGCCCGACCACATCAAGGGCGTGATCAACCTGCGCGGCACGATCGTTCCGGTGCTCGACCTGCGGATCAAGTTCAGGCTCGGCGATGCGAGCTACGACAGTTTCACCGTCATGATCATCCTGAACCTGGCGGATCGGGTGGTCGGCGCCGTCGTCGACAGCGTGTCGGACGTGATCCACCTGACCGCCGACCAGGTCCGCTCGCCGCCGCGCCTCGGCTCAGGCGTCGATGCGCGCTATCTGGTCGGGGTCGGCGTGGTCGAAAAGCACATGGTGCTGCTGATCGACATCGAGCGCCTGCTCGGCAGTGACGAGCTGGCCCTGCTCGACAGCGTGGTCGCCTGACGACTGCGCCCCGGCCGTCCGGAAACACCACTGCACGGCCGGGAGCTTCCACGCTGCAGCATGCCGCGCAGACCCCGGCCGCTGTCGCGCATCCGTCACGCGAGCGTTGTCGCCGTAGACGTCACCGCTCGAGCGAGCGGTGCGCCGGCCGCCACGGCACCCGACCGCTCCGGCAGCGCCCTCGCCCTGCGGCGCAGCGCCAGCGGCCCGAGTTTCCGATTGCCCGGCGGCGTCGCATTGGCGATGCGCAGTTGATTCCGCTCAACCGCGGCCGCCGCGAGCGGACTGACGGAGCTTCCACTTTGACCGGCAAGGTCTACACTTGGATCGTGCAACGATCGATCCAGGCGGGGGGGATGGACGCGATCAGCAGCAGCCAATTATCGGTCGCTATCCGGCCGGCCCGTGCCCGATTCACCGGCCCGGTCCGGGGCCGGCACGGTTTCCGTTCAATGCGTGCGGAAGATTCGGACGTCGCCGTTCGACCGACTCCGTGCGTACGCGGCGCGACGCATGGCGCGAACTCCAGCGAGTCTCGCGAGCCGGATGGCTGCAGCATTCGCGCAGCGCAGTGCCAGTGGCACGGCCCTGTCGCCCATCCGTCGTGGCGCCGGCCGGAGCCGCGCCCCGCGTTGCGCGAGCCGTCGAGTCGCCGGCCCCACGCGCAATTTCCCACCAATTCGGGCACGCCCGTGCAGCGCGCGTCGCTGCCGACCGCGCCACACGCGAACGTGCGAACAGATCCGGCAGCCCGCATGCCGGCCTCGGCCCACCAGCCCTAGGACATCGATGTCAGCCACGTCCACCCGCGAATTCGCCTTTTCGGACCGCGACTTCCGCCGCGTCTGCGCATTGATCTACGCGCGCGCCGGCATCGCTCTGGCCGACAGCAAGCGCGACATGGTCTACAGCCGGCTGTCGCGCCGGCTGCGCACGCTCGGCCTCGCCACGTTCCAGCAGTACCTCGACCAGCTCGAGCGCGAGGGCGGCGACGAATGGGAGGCGTTCACCAATGCGCTGACCACCAACCTCACGTCGTTCTTCCGCGAACCGCACCACTTCGAGATCCTGCATCGCCATCTGCAGGAGCGTCGCCAGCAGGCGCCGCTGCGGATCTGGTGCGCCGCGGCCTCGACCGGCGAGGAACCGTGGACGCTCGCGATCACCTGCTGCGAGGCATTCGGCAGCATGAGTCCGCCGGTCGAGATCCTTGCGACCGACATCGACACCCAGGTGCTGGCGACCGGTGAACGCGGCGTCTATCCGCTGGAACGGATCAAGACGCTGTCGGAGGAGCGCAAGCGACGATTCTTCCAGCGCGGCTCCGGGCCGCACGAAGGCATGTGCCGGGTGCATCCGGCGCTGCGTCCGCTGGTCAGTTTCGCGCAACTGAACCTGCTGTCGACCGACTACGGCCTGCGCGGCCCGTACACGGCGATCTTCTGCCGCAACGTGATGATCTATTTCGACAAGCCGACCCAGCGCGCGGTGCTCGAGCGACTGACGCCGCTGCTGGCGGATGACGGCCTGCTGTTCGCCGGCCACTCCGAAAGCTTCCTGCACGCCAACGACCTGTTGACCCCCTGCGGACGGACGGTCTACTGCCGGGCCGAGGCGCAACGATGAAACTCCGCGAAGCCCGTGCGCTCGATCCGCAGGCCTCGGCCCGCTCCCGCGCATCGCCGCTGCTGTACCGCGATACCGTCCTGAATGCCGATGTCGTCAAGGTGCTGCCGGCCGAGTATTTCGCCACCGGCCGTGACCTGGCCTTGATGACCGTGCTCGGCTCCTGCGTCGCTGCCTGCCTGCGCGATCCGATCGCCCGGATCGGCGGCATGAATCATTTCATGCTGCCCGACGGCGACCCGACCGACGGTTCGCCGGCGCGCTACGGCAGCCATGCGATGGAACTGCTGATCAACGAACTGCTCAAACAGGGCGCACGCCGGGATCGGATCGAAGCCAAGGTATTCGGCGGCGGCAACGTGCTGAAGAGCTTCACGTCGCAGCCGGTCGGCACCCGCAACGCGCAGTTCGTGTCGGAATACCTGACCAACGAGCGGATCAACGTGATCGCCAAGGATCTCGGCGGCATCCACCCGCGCAAGGTCTGCTTCTTTCCGCTGACCGGCCGGGCGCTGGTCAAGCGACTGCCGCATGCTCACGAAGACGCCGTCGCTGCCGAGGAGAAGGCATACAAGGAGCGGTTGCAGCAGACCCCGGTTGCCGGTTCGGTGGAGCTGTTCTGATGGCCATACGCGTGCTGATCGTCGACGACTCGGCGCTGGTCCGCCAACTGCTGACCGAGATTCTCGATGCCGATCCCGACATCGAAGTGGTCGGCGCCGCCGCCGATCCGTATATCGCCCGCGACAAGATCAAGCAGTTGAACCCCGACGTGCTGACGCTCGACGTCGAAATGCCGCGGATGGACGGCCTGTCGTTCCTCGAGAACCTGATGCGGCTACGCCCGATGCCGGTCGTGATGGTGTCGTCGCTGACCGAAAAAGGTGCCGATGTGACGATGGCCGCGCTCGAACTCGGGGCGATCGACTTCGTCACCAAGCCCCGGCTCGATGTCGAGCGCGGCCTGCGCGAGTACGGCGGCGAGCTGATCGACAAGGTCAAGGCAGCGGCCAGGGCCCGCGTCGCCTGCGCCAGACGTCACGAACTTCCGGCCAGGACCGGCCCGATCGTCGGCACCTACCGCACCACCGACCGGCTGATCGCGATCGGAGCGTCGACCGGCGGTACCGAGGCGATTCGCGCGGTGCTGCAGCAGTTTCCGCCGAACGCACCGGCGGTCGTGATCGCCCAGCACATCCCGGGCGGCTTCTCGCGCGCATTCGCCCAACGGCTCGACCGGGAATCGGCACTGACCGTCTACGAGGCATCCGATGGCCAGCCGATCACGCCGGGCCATGCCTACGTGGCACCGGGCGGTTTCCATCTGCGGGTCGAACGCAGCGGTGCGCGCTGGTTCTGCCGGGTCGGCCAGGACGAACCGGTCAATCGGCATCGACCGAGTGTCGACGTGTTGTTCGACTCCGTCGCCTCGGCGGCCGGAAAGAATGCGGTCGCGGCTATCCTGACCGGCATGGGCGACGATGGCGCGCGCGGCATGCTGGCGCTGCGCGAAGCAGGCGCGTATACCTTGGCGCAGGACGAATCGAGTTCAGTCGTCTGGGGGATGCCGGGCAGCGCGGTCAGGCTCGGCGCGGCGACCGACGTGCTGCCGCTGGAACAGGTTGCCGGCCGGCTGCTGGAACGCTCGCTCGGCTAAAGAGTCTCGTCGCGTCGCCGATAACTCGATTGGGGAACACTGGAACCGGCCATGTACAACCAAATCCTGAAGGGACTCACGGGTGGCTTCGTGCTGACGATCGCGTTCGTGGTCGTCACCGTCGCCGGCGGTGGTCCGCTGCTGTTCTGGGGCTCGCTGGCCGCGATGGTCGCGGCCTGGGTCGGCGGCACGCTGTGGGTGGTGCTGAAATCCCGCAGCCGTACGCCGGACGAGGCGCGACTGCTGCGCGAACAGGACGAGATGCTGGCCGAACTGCGCAGGTTCGTCAGCCGCGAACTCGACGGCGGCAAGTCGGAGATCGAGCGGACCAAGTCACTGATCGGCGAAGCGGTCGCGACGCTGTCATCGTCGTTCGACGCGATGGCGAAGCAGTCCCGCGAACAGGGCCAGGCAGTGTCGCGGATCGTCGATCGCACCGGCGACCGCGAGGGCGAGATCAGCATCCAGCGCTTTGCCTTCGATGCCAGCCGGCAGATGGAGCAACTGGTCACCGCGCTGGAGGAAGTCAGCGGCCAGAGTTCCGCGACAGTCGAGCACATCGACACGATGGTCGAGCATCTCGACGGCATCTTTGCGTTGCTGGAGGACGTCAAGTCGATCGCCGACCAGACCAACCTGCTGGCGCTGAACGCCGCAATCGAAGCCGCACGCGCCGGTGAGGCGGGACGCGGCTTCGCGGTGGTTGCCGACGAAGTGCGCAACCTGTCCGAGCGTTCGACCGCATTCAACGAACAGATCCGCAAGCTGGCGCACTCGTCGCGCGACGTCGTCACCAAGGTGCGCGATTCGGTGCAGCGGATGGCCTCGCGCGATCTCAGCCGCTCACAGGAAGCCAAGCATGAATCGGCCCGGCTGATGCAGCAGGTGTCGTCGATGAACTCGGCACTGTCGCAGGGCATCCAGGAAATCAGCCAGTGCGGCCGCGCGATCGACAGCTCGGTCGCCGGCGCGGTGCGCTCGCTGCAGTTCGAGGACATCGCCTCGCAGGCGCTCGGCTCGGCGCTGTTGCACATGACCCGCCTGCAGGCAATCA
The DNA here is from genome assembly GCA_041687455.1 of Lysobacteraceae bacterium. Taxonomy (GTDB): domain Bacteria; phylum Pseudomonadota; class Gammaproteobacteria; order Xanthomonadales; family Xanthomonadaceae; genus JAWLBY01. The sequence continues at coordinate 155,437 of JAWLBY010000001.1, forward strand.
ACAAGGAAGCCACCGCGCTGCAGGAACTGCTGCATCGTTCGGGCGGCCCGCATGACGCCGAGCTGATCGCCGCGCTGCACGCGATCGCCAAGCGTGTCCGCGACTACCACAACGAGTGGGAAAAGCCGCCGCACAAGCCAGTGTCGCAGGTCGACATGGGCACCGGCAGCATCGAGTTGTTCTGAGGACAGCCGGGAATGGGGAATCGGGAATAGGGACCAGGGCATCGTAGAAGCAGCCCGCTCAATATTCCCGCGAATGAAAAAGCCCGACCATGGTCGGGCTTTTTCGTTGTTGGGGATCTGCGGGGGGAACGGCTTCCCGACGCTCCGCGTCTCCGATTCCCGATTCCCGATTCCCGACCGTCAGTGCTGATGCCCGCCCTCGCCATGCACGTGCTTGTGCGCGATTTCTTCCTCGGTCGCAGCGCGCACGTCGAGCACTTCGACGTCGAAGCTCAGCGTCTTGCCGGCCATCGGGTGGTTCAGGTCGATGTCGACCACGCTCATGCCGACCTTGCGGACCGTGACCATGCGTGGGCCGTGCGCGGTCTGCACCAGCGTCTGCATGCCCGGTTTCAGCCGGACGCCGTCGCGGAAATGCTTCTTCGGCACCCGCTGCACGGCACCGTCGCGGTATTCGCCGTAGGCCTGTTCGGGCGCGACGGTGACCTCGAAGCGGTCGCCGGCCGCCTTGCCGAGCAGCGCCTCTTCGAGCCCGGCGATGATGTTGCCGTGGCCAACCAGGATCGCCAGCGGCTCGCGGTCGAACGACGACTCGATCGGCGGCTGGCCCGGCTCGGCAACCGAATAGTGGAAACGAACCACGGTGTCCCTGGCGATCTGCATGCCCGCTCTCCGAAGGAAATGGGCGGCGATGCTACGGGGTTTGCCGCAGCGATGCCATCGTCGACAGCGTGCGGTCAGCGTCCGACTGCAGGCAATCCGTCCGGCGCGCAGCGAGCGACCGCCCGGCGCAGCAGCGCTCCGAACTCGTGTGCCGCCGGCGCGGTCTGGTCCGCCTTCGCGAGCACCAGATGCAGCGGATGGCGGCGACGGCCGCCGGCCGTCAGCGCGATCGCCCGCAACCGGCCGGCCTCGAGGTCGGCGGCCACCATGTGGACCGGCAGCCAAGCGAAGCCCATGCCATTGCGGACCAGTTCGACCGCGGTCTGCAACTGGCTCACCGTCCAGCGCTGATCCGAACCGAGCCAGCCGACGTCGCGCCGGATCCGCGTGCCGGAGTCGCGCGTGACGATCTGCCGCTCGCGGCGCAGCGCGTCCTGGCTGACCCGCGGCTGGACGGCCAGCGGGTGGCCGGCCGCGGCGACCGCGACGAACTCGACCTCGATCAGCACCTCGCCGAGGAAACCCGGCGGCACGAACGCCGCGATCGCCAGATCGGCCCGGCCTTCGATCAGTGCGTCGTCGGCACCGGATAGCACGACCTCGGCCAGTTGCAGCCGGGTGCCTCGGCAGTGGCTACCGAACGCGCGCAGCGCGTCGACCAGGCATGCGGTCGGGAACGCTGCATCGACCACCAGCCGCACCTCCGGCTCCCAGCCTTCGGCGAGGAAGCGCGCCCTGCCCTCCAGTTCGGCGGCGTCGGCGACCAGCCGGCGGGCGTCCTTCAGCAGCGACTCGCCCGCTGCGGTCAAGCGGGCCCGGCGGCCCTCGATCCGGAACGCCTCGACCCCGAGCTGGCGCTGCAGCTTGGCCACCGCCGCGCTGACCGCCGACTGGCTGCGGTGCAGCGCCTCGGCCGCCTGGGCGAAACCGCCGTGGTCGACAACGGCGACGAGCATCCGCCACTGGTCGAGCGAGACATGCGGCATTGATCGATTCCATCGATGCTTTCAAGCGGAATTATCCGCTATTTGTCCTTACGCATCGATACGACAATGGCCGCACCCCAACCCAACCGGAGTCGCGCCATGTCGTCGTCCGCCCTGCTCGCCCTGGCCCGGGCGCTGCTGTCGGCCATTTTCATCCTCAGCGGCTTCGCCAAGCTCGGCGCCGGCTACGCGCCGACCCAGGCCTGGATGGACGCGATGGGCGTCTCCGGCGCACTGCTGCCACTGGTCATCGTCGCCGAGATCGGTGGCGGGCTGGCGCTGCTGGGCGGCTGGCTGACCCGCTGGTCGGCACTCGCACTCGCGTCGTTCACACTGGCTGCCGCCGGGCTGTTCCACGCCGCGCTCGGCGACCAGAACCAGATGATCCATTTCATGAAGAATCTGGCGATCGCCGGCGGCCTGCTGGCGCTGGCCGTGCACGGTGGCGGCGGCTGGTCGCTCGACCGGCTCCGCCAGCGGACGCACTGACAAGGAGATCGACATGAAAGCGCAAGCCATCCACGACAGCGGCCCGATCCGCGAAGTCACGCACCGGCTCGATGGCCGCGCCGCCGAGGACGGCGGCGGCGTCCGCCTGACCCGGATGTTCGATCCGCGCACGGCCACGCTGACCGATCCGTTCCTGCTGTTCGACGAGTTCCGCTCGGATCAGGCCGCCGACTACATCGCCGGTTTCCCGCCGCATCCGCATCGCGGCTTCGAAACCGTGACCTACATGATGGCCGGCCGGATGCGGCACGGCGACAACCACGGCAATCGCGGCGACCTCGGTCCCGGCTCGATCCAGTGGATGACCGCCGCCCGCGGTCTGGTCCACGAGGAGATGCCGCAGCAGGAGGCCGGGCTGATGTGGGGCTATCAGTTGTGGGTCAACCTGCCGGCCGCGAACAAGATGGACGATCCGGCCTACCAGGACATCCCGGCCGAACGGATCCCGACCGTCCGCGAGGCTGACGGCATCGAGGTCCGCGTGCTGGCGGGGCGCTACGGCGACACCGCCGGGCCGGTCGGCGCCCGTCCGACGGCGCCGATCTACCTCGATATCCGCCTGCCGGCCGGCGCCGGCTGGCGATTCACGCCGCCGGCCGGTCACACGGTGCTGATCCACGGCGTGGCCGGCCGCACGCTGGTCGGCCGCCAGGCGCAGGCGCTGGCTGCACGCCAGCTCGCGCTGCTCGCCAGCGACGGCGACGTGTTGCTGCGCGCGGCACCGGATCAGGAAGGTCGCGCGTTACTGATCGCGGGTCGGCCGCTGCGTGAACCGGTCGCCCACTACGGGCCGTTCGTGATGAATCGGCCGGACGAGATCCAGCAGGCGATCGACGATTACCGCGCCGGGCGATTCTGACCGCGACAGCGGTGCCGGGGCGCGGTTGATCAAGTGCGGCCGCGCCCCGGTCGGGCCAACGACGCCACGCGCCGGCGGCGGCAGTGCACGGCCCCCTCGATCCGCCTATGCTGTGCTCGACGGTTTCCGGGGGGAACGCGCCGATGCGCTTGAACAGCAAGATTGCACTGAGCCTCGGTGCACCGATGCTGGTGCTGTTTGCACTGCTCGGCTGGGCGGTGCAGGCGATCGTGATCGATCGCTTCGCAAGACTCGAACAACGCGAGCTGGTGCAGAACCACGAGCGCCTGCGGCAGGCGCTCGACACCGAGTTCGACGAACTGCAACGACTGGCGGTCGACTGGGCGGTCTGGGACGAAACCTACCAGTTCATGCAGGGCGACAACCCGGACTTCCTGCTCGTCAACTTCACCCCGGCCACGTTCGACAACCTGCAGCTCGACGGCCTGCTGATCTTCGACGGCGGCAACCGGCTGCACGACGACTACACCTACAACGTCGCCGAGCAGCGCTTCGTGCAACTTGCGCCGCATCTGGTCGAACGGATCGAGCGCACCCTGGCCGAGCGCGCCGCCAACGTGGAAGGCCACGGCATTCTCGAATTCAACGGCCGCGTGCTGCAACTCGGCTTCTCGCCGATCCTCGACAGCAACGGCGAAGGCGATCCGCGCGGCACGCTGATGATGATGCGCTACATCGACGCCAACCGGGTCGACAAGCTCGCCGAGCGGATCCGCCTGACGCTGCAGTTCCATCCGTTGACCGAGCCGCTCGACGGCCTGCCGCACACCGCGCGCGAGGCGCTGCAGCAGGAGCCGCTGCATGTCGCGATTGCCGACGACGACACGATCTCGGCATTTTCGCTGCTGCGCGACCTGAATGATGTTCCGGCACTGCTGATGCGGGTCGACATGCCGCGCGTAATCATGCAGCAGGGCGAACGCGCGGTCGCGACGCTGCTGGCGTTCGCCTTCGCCGCGATCCTGCTGCTCGGCGCCAGCATGTTCGTGGCGATCCGCCACGTCGCGCTGAAACGGCTGTCGCGGATCGGTCGCACACTGCTCGCGATCGGCACCGGCGGCGCGACCCACGAGCGGTTGCCGGTGCGCGGCAGCGACGAAATCGACCGACTCGCGCGTTCGATCAACGCGATGCTCGACGGCTTGGATCACGCCTACGCGGCGCGCCGGCAGAGCGCCGAGCGGCAGCGCGAACTCAACGCACTGCTGGTCCGCATCGCCACCGACGATGGTCTCGCGAGCGGCGACGAGGAAGCGCTGTTCCGGGTGCTGACCGGCTCGCTGGTGCAGGGTGTGCGGGTCGACCGCTGGAGCCTGTGGCTGCAGCCGCCCGACGAGATGGAGCCGCGCTGCCTGCGAATCAGCAGCGACGCCACGCCGCCGTCGCCGCCGTCGGCGCAGGTGATCGCCGATGAACTGGAAGCCTGGGACGGCCGCGAAGGCAGCGTGCTGCGACTCGGCGCCGCCGCGCTCGGACCCGGTCGCAATGCGCTGTTCCTGCCGTTTGGCGTTGAGCAGTGGCGCGGCGCGCTGGTGGTCGAGTCGCTGCACGGACTGACCGACTGGAGCGAGGACGAGATCAGCTTCCTGGTCTCGGCAACGACGCTGGTCGAGCGTTCGCTGGCCGCGCATTTCCTGCACCTGCGCGAGCAGTCGCTGCGGCAGCAGGCCGACTACGATCCACTGACCGGGCTGGCCAACCGCGCGACCTTCGAGCGCCACCTGCGCCGGGCCCTGCGCAACGCCCGTGACAGCGGCGAGCGGATCTGCGTGCTGTTCATCGACCTCGACCGCTTCAAGCCGGTCAACGACCAGTACGGGCACGCGGTCGGCGACTGGCTGCTGTGCCGGGTCGCCGACCGCATCCGAGCCACGCTGCGCAACAAGGACATGGTCGCCCGGCTCGGCGGCGACGAGTTCACCGTGGTACTGGATTCGATCGCCGACCACGCGATGGCCGCCCACGTCGCCGCCAAGCTGGTCGAGGCGCTGTCGGTGCCGTTCGACCACGACGGCATCACGCTGCAGATCGGCTGCAGCATCGGTGTCGCCTGCGCGCCGCGTGACGGACTCGACGCCGCCGAGCTGCTGGAGGCGGCCGATCGCGCGATGTACGCGGCCAAGCAGGCCGGCCGCAACACCTGGCGCCAGGCGCCGGCCGACGCATGACGAGCGCAAGGCACGGTGCTGGCGCCGGCCCGGCCGCAACGCGCCCGGCGACCGCGATCCGCAGCGCTTGCGCGGCGGCCGCGCTGCTGTTGCTGGTCGGCTGTGCCGGCACCACCGAGCGCGCCGCACCGGGCCGGACGCCGCAGCGGCCGGTGCCGACGACTGCCGCGCAGCAGGCCAACGACGTGCTGATGCGCGCGATCGGACTGGTCGGCACGCCGTACCGCTACGGCGGCAACACGCCGCACGGCGGCTTCGACTGCAGCGGCCTGGTCGGCTTCGTGTTCCGCGATGCGGCCGGGCTGGCGCTGCCGCGCACCACCGCCGAGATCGCGCGGATGGCGACCCGACGGCTCGATCGCGACGACCTGCGCGCCGGTGACCTGGTGCTGTTCGGCCATGACGGCCGGGTCGACCATATCGGCATCTACGTCGGCGACCAGCGCTTCGTGCATGCACCGAGCACCGGCGGCACGGTCCGGCTCGACCCGCTCGATGCCCCGTACTGGCGACCGCGCTTCGCTGGCGGCCGCCGGTTGCTGCCGTAGCCCGATCGCGGCCCGCCGGCTGCCCGCCCGGCCGCCCCGCTGCAGCGGATGCCACGCGCGGAGCTCAATTCTGCCGGCCATGTTCCGATACCATCGGTATGGATACCCCGTTCGCCCCCGAGTCCGTCGCCCGACCGATGCACGAGTCCGTCCACGACGATCAGGAGGATCGCTTCGCGCTCAGCGACGAAGTGCAGATCCGCTCCCTGTTCCGGCGCATGATCGAACAGCGCAGCCTGATGGATGCCGCCCTGCCCGGCTCCGGTCCGGCGCTGCTGACCACGGTGCTCGCGATCGACGAGTCGAACGAGCGCCTGATCCTCGACGCCAGCCCCGACCCGGCGATCGAGCGGTTGGCGCTGGCCCAGCCGTCGCTGCAGTTCGCCACCCGGATCGATCGGGTCGACGTCCGCTTCCTGGCCGGCCCGCTGAGCCGGATATCGTGGGACAACCTGCCGGCCTACGCGGCGCCGATGCCGGGGACGGTCCGCTACCTGCAGCGACGCGAATTCTTCCGGATCAATACCCCGCTCGGTCACCAGGTGCTGTGCCAGATCGTCGCGCCAGCCACCGAGAACCACCCGGCCCACGACCTGCGCGCGCGGGTCAACGACATCAGTGCCGGCGGCCTGTCGCTGATCGTGCCGCCCGGCGAGGAAGCGACGCTGGTCGCCGGCACCCGCTTCGCCGCCTGCCGGCTGATGCTGCCGGACACCGCGCCGGTGCTGCTCGGCCTGCGCGTGCGCCGCCTGTTCCGGATCGGCCATCGCTCCGGCCTCGCCAGAAGCTGCGCCGGTTGCGAATTCGTGAACCTGTCGGCCGCCGCCCAGACCGCAATCCAGCGCTACATGATGCGGCTCGAACGCGAACGCATCGCCCGCGAGCGCGACCGGATCTGACCAGCCATACCTGACCGGACAGGCTGGCTTCCGATCATGTCGCTATCGGCCGGCCCGGCCCGCGCGCTCAGAACGGCTTGCCGATCACCAGCCAGATCACCGCCAGTACCAGCAGCAACGGCAGTTCATTGAACCAGCGCAGCGCCCGTGCACTCGGCAGCGCGTGGCCGGTCGCGCAGCGCTTCAGGATCCGGCCGCTGACGATGTAGTAGCCGAGCAGCAGCACGATCAGGCTCAGCTTGGCATGCAGCCAGCCGCCGGCGATGCCGAAGCCGAACCACAGCAGCAGCCCGAACACCAGCAGCAGACCGAACATCACGTGCCCGAAGCGGTACAGGCGCCGACCCATCAGCAGCAGGCGCTGCTCGACCGCAGCCTCGCCGCGCGCCTCGGCCAGGTTGATCAGGATCCGCGGCAGGTAGAACAGCGCCGCGACCCATGCGATCACGAACAGCAGGTGCAGGCTCAACGTCCATGTGTAGGCCATTTCGGCGCTCCGACAGTCGACAGCGACGGATCGTAAGGCATCCGGCCACCGGAATGACGTTCAGGCCGGCCGGCGTCGTGCGAGCGCGGACAGCAGCCAGAGCGCGGCGCCGATGACGCCGCCGATGACGCAGGCCAGGTGCAACGCATCGATGGCGATCCAGCCGTACAACGGACTGCCGTCGGCAAACGGCCACAGCGGCCGCAGGTCGGCATGCATGATGCTGTCGATTGCGACATGGCTCAGGCTGCCGACCAGTACGCCGGCCAGCAGGGCCGGCCAGGGCGCCGACAACGGCATCGCGAGCACATCGAGCCGGTGCGCCCGCGCCTGGCCGTTGAACCAGCGCGCCAGCGGAGGATGGATCACCCTCGCGACCGGCAGCGCGAGCGCTGCGACCAGCAGCGCCCCGGCGAAGCTGTGGCTGGGCCCGTGCAGGATCGGGTCATCGCGCAGGATCCGCAGCAGCGGCTCGATGTCGATCAGGATCTGCGCGACGCCGAATCCGACCAGACTGAAGTGGCGGCCGGTGATCGCCTTGATCGCCATGCCCGGCCCCATGTGCAACGGCGTGAACGGCATGGCTGGGTCCCCTGCGCCCCGGCGGTCGGACCTCAGTCTAGCCGGCGCGACCGCCGGGCGCCGGTCATGCGACCATGAGAGTCGGTTCGACAGCCCGGAATGCGAACGGATGAGATTCGAAGGTACCGACCGTTACGTTGCCAGCGACGCCTTGCGGCTGGCGGTCAATGCGGCGATCACGCTGCAGCGCCCGCTGCTGATCAAGGGCGAGCCGGGCACCGGCAAGACACTGCTGGCCGAGGAGCTCGCGCGCGCGATCGACGCGCCGCTGATCACCTGGCACGTGAAGTCGACCACCAAGGCGCACCAGGGCCTGTACGAGTACGACGCGGTCAGCCGCCTGCGCGACTCGCAGCTCGGCGACCCGCGGGTGCAGGACATCCGTCATTACATCCGCCGCGGCAAGCTGTGGGAGGCGTTCGTCGCCGAACAGCGCGCGGTGCTGCTGATCGACGAGATCGACAAGGCCGACATCGAGTTCCCGAACGACCTGCTGCAGGAACTCGACCGGATGGAGTTCTACGTCTACGAGACCGACGAGACGGTCCGGGCGAAGCACCGGCCGATCATCGTCATCACGTCGAACAACGAAAAGGAGCTGCCGGACGCGTTCCTGCGCCGCTGCTTCTTCCACTACATCGCGTTTCCCGATCGCGACACGCTGCAGCGGGTCGTCGACGTGCATTACCCCGAGATCGAGCGTTCGCTGGTGGACCGTGCTCTGGAAGTGTTCTTCGACCTGCGCGAGGTGCCCGGCCTGAAGAAGAAGCCGAGCACGTCGGAGCTGATCGACTGGCTGAAACTGCTGCTGTCGGACCGGATCCCGGCCTCGGCGCTGCTCGAACGCGATCCGGCCAAGGCGATCCCGCCGCTGTACGGCGCGCTGGTCAAGAACGAGCAGGACGTGCAGTTGCTCGAACGGCTCGCTTTCATGCATCGGCGGGCGACACGCCAGGGGGCGTGAGACCTGGGGCCGGGCGCAGCGATTACCCGGCCACTGGCGGCGGCATCACCATCACACGTGCCGGTGTGCGCAGGCCGGCTGAGCGACCAGCGCCTTCCGCTGGCGGGTGGCAGGGCGATCACCGTCGGGTTCAGCCGCCCGTTCCGGCGAGCACGACGCCATGCGCCCGCGCCCGGCCGTCCGAATCCACCGCGATCATCACGAGCTCGCCCGCTGTGCACAGCGTCCGCCCGCGATCGCCGAGCTGCTCGACCCACAGCTCGACGCGCACGCGCAACGAACTGCGGCCGGCGCCGATCACGCAGGCGAGCAGTTCGACGAGGTCGCCCTGGCGCACCGGAGCGAGGAAGTCGATCCGTTCGGAGCGGGCAGTGACGACGGTACCACCGGCACGGCGCGACGCAGCGAGGAATGCCGCCTTGTCCATCCAGGCCAGCGCCTGGCCACCGAACAGCGTGCCGAGGTGATTGGCGTGATTCGGAAACACGATCTCGGCGATGCGCACGCCGTCGTCGTCCGCCAGCGGGGCCGGCTCAGAACGCATGGTCGAATGCTACTTCGCCGCTGACACCGACCTGGTAGGCGCTGACCCGGCGCTCGAAGAAATTGGTCAGTTCCTGCACGTCCTGCAGCGCCATGAATGGAAATGGGTTCGAGGCGCCGAATTCCGGCGTGAGGCCGAGCGCCACGAGCCGCTGGTCGGCGACGTACTCGAGGTAACGGCGCATATCGGCCAGCGACAAGCCAGCCACGCCGCCCGAAAGCACGTCCTCGGCGAACTGCGTTTCGCAGGCGACTGCCTCACGGATCATCACGCGCACTTCGCCGGCAAGATCTTCGTCGAACAGCTCCGGCTCCTCCTCCCGCGCGCTGCGGATCACCTCGAACGCGAACGTCATGTGCAAGGATTCGTCGCGGAACACCCAACTGGTCCCTGCGGCCAGGCCCGGCAGCAGGCCGCGCGAGCGCATGAAATACACGTAGGCGAAGGCGGCGAAGAAGAACAGGCCTTCGATGCAGGCGGCGAATCCGATCAGGTTCAGCAGGAAGCGGCGGCGGTCGCGAATGTCTCGCAATTCGGTCAGTGTCGCGATCGAATCGATCCAGCGCGCGCAGAAGGCCGCCTTGCGCGCGATCGACGGGATGGTATCGACCGCGGCAAATGCCTGGGCACGACGCTCGGGTTCGGGGATGTAGGTGTCCAGCAGGGTCAGGTAGAACTGCACGTGCAGCGCTTCTTCATACAACTGTCGCGACAGGTACATGCGTGCTTCCGGCGCGTTGATATGCCGGTACAGGTTCAGCACCAGGTTGTTGGCGACAATCGAATCGCCGGTGGCGAAGAAGGCGATCAGGCGCTCGACGAGATGGCGTTCGGCCGGGCCGAGGCGCTGGCGCAGATCGTTTACGTCAATACCGAAGTCGACCTCGTCGACGGTCCATGTGTTGCGGATCGCGGCGCGGTACATATCGAAGAACTGCGGATAGCGCATTGGCCGCAGGGTCAATGCAAAGCCGGGGTCGAGCAGGCGACCGCCGCCATCGATGGCGGAGCGGCGGATCGAGTGATTCGCCGCGAGCGGGTTCGGAGAGTCGGCCTCGCGACCTGAAGAATGATTGTTCTCGAACTGGCTGACGGGAGCGTTCACTGGCAGGCCTCGCAGGTTTCCGGGTTCTCGAGCGAACAGGCAATCGCCTTGGCGGAGCTGGCGGAGACGGTGGCCTTGGCGACTCGGGTCGCCGGGCGCGAGCGCAGGTAATAGGTGGTCTTGAGGCCTCGCTTCCAGGCATGCATGTACATGGACGACAGCGCGCCGACGTTCGGGCTCTCGATGAACAGGTTCAGCGACTGGCTCTGGTCTACGTACGGACCGCGCGCGGCGGCCAGATCGATCAGCGCGCGCTGCGGCAGCTCCCAGGCGGTGCGGTAGATGTGCCGCAGTACGGCCGGGATTGTGTCGATCGACTGGATCGAGCCGTCGTGACGCCGGATGGCATCGCGGATCTCGGCGGTCCACAGGCCGAGTCGCTTCAACTCAGCGACGAGGTGGCGGTTCACCTGCAGGAAATCGCCGGAAAGAGTCTCGCGCCGAAACAGGTTGGACACCAACGGCTCGATGCACTCACAGCAGCCAGCGATCGAAGCGATCGTCGCGGTCGGCGCGATCGCGATCAGCAGGCTGTTGCGAAGTCCGTGACGGGCAATGCGGTCGCGCAACGCGTGCCAGCGCTGTGGTACCGCGAAATCCGTGCCCCAAAGGTCGAATTGCAGGCGACCGGCGGCGGCGTGGGTATCGGCAAACGCCGGATGCGGACCGCGTTCGGCAGCCAGTTGGCACGAGGTATCGAGTGCGTGGAAGTACACGGCCTCGGCAACCTGCGTCGACAGTTCGCGCGCAGCCTCGCCGTCGAACGGCAGGCGCAGGTAAAAGAACGCATCCTGCAATCCCATGACGCCGAGGCCGACCGGACGCCAGCGCTGGTTCGAGCGGCGTGCAGATCCGATCGGGTAGTAGTTCAGATCGATCACGCGATCGAGCTGGCGCACCGCAATGCGTACCGTTTCGGCGAGCTTGTCGAAATCGAACGCGCCGTCCGCCACGTGCTGTCCGAGATTGATCGAGCCGAGATTGCAGACCGCAGTTTCCTCGGCGTTGGTTACCTCGAGAATCTCGGTGCACAGGTTCGACAGGTGGACGACGTGGCGCGGGTCGGCGGCCTGGTTGCAGGTGCGGTTGGCGGCGTCCTTGAACGTCATCCAGCCGTTGCCGGTCTCGCCAAGCGTCTTCATCATGCGGGCGTACAGCGTACGCGCAGGCAACGATTTCTTCGCCAGTCCGTCGCGCTCGGCAGCTTCATACGCATGCTCGAAGCGCTCGCCCCACAGATCGACGAGTTGCGGCACGTCGGCAGGGTCGAACAGCGACCACGGCCCATCCGTCTCGACCCGGCGCATGAACAGGTCCGGCACCCAGTTGGCGAGGTTGAGATGGTGTGTGCGGCGGCCCTCGTCACCGGTGTTGTCACGCAGTTCGAGGAACTCCTCGATGTCGGCGTGCCACGTCTCGAGGTAGATGCAGGCCGCGCCCTTGCGCTTGCCGCCCTGATTGACCGCCGCGACCGACGCATCAAGGGTCTTCAGCCACGGCACGATGCCGTTGCTGCGACCGTTGGTCGAGCGGATCAACCCACCGCGGGCGCGGACGCGGCTGTACGACTGCCCGATGCCGCCGGAGAACTTCGACAACTGGGCGACGTCGGCGTACTTCTCGTAGATGTCGGCCAGCGTGTCCTGCGGCGAGTCGAGCAGGAAACAGGATGACAACTGTTCGTGGCGGGTGCCGGCGTTGAACAGCGTCGGCGAGCTCGGCAGGTAGTCGAGCGCGCTCATCAGCCGGTACAGCTCGATCGCGTCGATCGGCGACTCGGTCAGCGCGACCGCGACGCGCATGAAGAACTGCTGCGGCGTCTCGATCGCGCTGCGCAGCTTCGGATGCCGCAGGAGATAGCGGTCGTGCAGCGTGCGCAGACCGAAATAGTCGAAGCGCCACGAGCGCTCGGGCTCGATTGCGTCGTTGAACTTGCGCGCATGCGACTGCACTGCAGCGGCGAGGCGGTCGTTGATCAGGCCGAGGTGGTGACCGAGCGCGACCGACTGCGAGAACGAGAACACGCCATGCGCCTGCACTTCCTTGTCGATGACGCCGGTGAGCAGGCGGCCGGCGAGCTGGCCATACTCGGGCTCGTCGGCAACCAGCGACGCGGAGGTACGGATAGCGAGTTCGTCGAGTTCGCGCGTCGTCGCGCCGTCGTACAGGCCGGCGATCGTGCGGATCGCGACCTGCATCGGGTCGACATCCGCGAGTCCGTCGGCACAGCGCTGGATCGCACGCACGATCTTGCCGAGGTCGACCGGTTCGCGACTGCCGTTGCGCTTGGTGACCGACATCGCCGCGCCGTGGTGCGGCGGTATCAGCGTGAAGCCGTCCCCGGCCGGGGTCTGGGTGGAGGAGACGGCGGCCGCAAACGTGGCGGCATCGTCGGTGATGGTGTCGATATGCATGGACTGCTCCTCGTGTCGAAGTCGATGGAGCAGGTGTCGTTGCGGGATGCTTCGAGTGGTCATGTCCGCGGACGCAGACAACTGGTGTCCTCGACGCCAGGCGACGAAGACAGCGCCGCGCGCATGCACGGGGACGACCATCGGATACACCCCGCCGCAACCCTGCGCTCCCGCGAGCGCCAGCGCGCACACGGGCAGAGCGACAGGACGAGCGTGCACGGCATCGCGCCGGCACGTACGGCGGACAATGACGGACGGACTGCGTAGGTCGCAGGCGGCAGGCATTGCCGCCGGCTCGTCGAACGCCCTCCCACGAGGCGCGACAGCGTGCACCGGGCGGCGGCGGACCGCACGGTGGTCGCTGGCAGGTCTTCGGGCTCGAGGACGTGCATGCCATGGCACGCGCCTACTGCGTCGGCTTCCCGGGCTCTCAGCCCAGTGCCAGTTCGACGGGTCGTTTCCTCATACCGCTGCGGGGCAGCTCCGGATTCACACCGGATTCCCTTTTAACACCACCTGTTGTGGTGAGTGACCAGGACGAACACAAGATATAGCGCACCAACAGCCTTGGCAAGGGCGCCTCGCGTGCCCAGCGCACCGCTCGCATGGCGATGAAGGGCGCCCCCGGGGTGGCGGGCGCGAAGGATGCGGCAGTGAATCGAGCGGAGCGCGCGACGCGCCAGATCCGCCACCGCGGCTGTCCGGCCAACGCCGCGCCGAGGTCTCGCGCCCGGACCGCCGCGGTTCCGACAATCGGCGGACGCTGACCGCGGCGCACTGTGCCGCGCAGCGATCGGTCGCGAGCCGTGCCCGCGCCGATGCCGTCGTGCCGGTGGTGCCCGATCGCTACATCCGCAGCAGGTCGAGCGGCTCGCCGTTGGCCAGCCGCAGCGGTGCCTGCAGATCGTGCAGCTCGGCCATCAGCGGACACAACGCTTCGGCGCGGCGCTCGATCTCGGCAGCCTGTGCCTCGACCTCGCGCTCGATCGTCTGCTCGATCAGGCGGGCACGTTCTTCGATCGCGCGAACCTTGCTCTGGTCGCCGGACAGCGCGGCCGCAACCGCCGCCGACGTCACGTTGCCGACCAGCACCGGCACGAATTCGCCGACCAGTTGCTCGATGTCGTCCTCGAAGTCGTGCGGCACCAGTTCGCCGTTGCGCACTGCCTGCTCGATGTTGGCCGCAAGATCCTGCTGGATCCGGTCGATCCGCGCCTGCAGGCCGCTGTCGGGGCGATCGTCGAACACCTTCGCGACCTCGCCGATCGCGGTCGTCGCCAATGCGACGCTGTCGAGCGCGAGTTCGGTTACCTGCGGCACCAGTGCGCGCAAGGCCTGCTCGAACTGCAGCAACCGCTGTCGATCGTCGGCCGCCAGCGGTTGCTCGACACCGTCGGCGTACAGCCGGCCGCCGGCAATCAGCAGTTCGGCCGGCGCACCGTGGCCACGATGGAAGCGCAGGTCGCCGCCGCGAAGCTGGACCGAGTAGTCGCTGTCGAAATCGCACATCGAGACACCGGCCGCGGCCGGCATCGACAGTGCCGACAACGCAAGCGCGGCGGACAGCATCAGGGTCTTCATCGGGAACCTCGTCAGATCGGGGGGGGGGCAGCACTACGATGCGCAGGCGCGGCGTCGGGTTTAACGGCCATCGGTCACCGTGACCCATGGCCTGCCCCGCCGCGCGGACTGCGGCACCGGCGCCCGGCCCTCGAGGCGGTGCGCTGCACTGCGGTGCGGTGCGGTGCGCTGCGCTGCGCTGCGCTGCGCCGCATCGATGCAACGGCAACCGGCGCTTCACAGTACGATTGATCCGATCGCACGAGAACGATCGACCGGGTAATCCGTCGCAACCGATGAACGAAGACCTGCCGTCCTTCCTGCGCAGCGGAGCGAGCCTGATGGTGGCCACTGCAGGCCCGTCCGGCGTGCCGGAACTGTGCATGGCGCTCGCCTGCCTGGTCGATGCCGAACGGTCGCATTGGCGGATCGTGCTCGACGCGCGCGAGGCCGAACCGCTGCTGGCGGTGCTGCGCGACGGCGGCGACCGGCTGGCGCTGGTCGCCAGTCGGCCGAGCGACCTGCGCACCGTGCAGATCAAAGGCTGCGAAGCGCGACTGCAGCCGCAGCCGCTGACGGCCTCGGAGCTCAGGCACACGCAGGAATCGAACGCCGTGCTGCGGAAGGTGCTTGTCGGCATCGAGTTCGGCGACCGCTATGCGTCGACACTGTTGCAGCACCTGCCGGATCGGCTGGTGACGGTCGAATTCCGGCCGACCGACGTGTTCGAGCAGACCCCCGGTCCACAGGCCGGGCAACTGCGCGGGAGCTTGCGGTGAGCCTGTCGCTGTCGAGCATCCGCGACGCGCTGGAAGGCGGAGCACCGGCGGTGGTCGCGACCTGCTCGTCCGACGGCATCCCGAACGTGTCCTACCTGTCCGACGTGCAATACATCGACGAACGGCATCTGGCGCTGTCGTTCCAGTTCTTCAACAAGACACGCGCCAACGTGCTGGCCAACCCGTTCGCGCGCCTGCTGGTCATCCACGGCGGGAGTGCAGCGCGCTGGAGGCTGCTGGTCCACTACCAGCGCACCGAAACGTCCGGGCCGCTGTTCGAGAAGATGCGCGCGCGGCTCGCCGGCATCGCGTCGCAGCAGGGCATGACCGACGTGTTCCGCCTGCGCGGCGCCGATGTCTACCGCGTGCTGTCGATCGACCCGATCGACTGTGCCCGGCTGCCGCTGGCGCCGAAGCCGAGCTGGCTGGCGCCGCTGCGGCGGGCCTGCGCCCGACTGGCGCGATCGGCCGATCTCGACGACCTGGTCGATGATCTGCTCGACGTGGTCAGCCGCGAGTTCGAGATTCCGCATGCGATGCTGTTGCTGCGCGACGCGGCACTGCGGCGACTGCATGCAGTCGCCAGCCTCGGTTATCCGAACCCGGGGGCCGGCGCCGAAGTGGAGGAAGGCGAAGGCGTGATCGGCGTGGCGGCGCAGGTCGGCACCGCGATCCGGATCAACCATGCGCTGGCCGGCAATGCCTATGCACGCACCGTCCGCGAACAGCTCGAACGCGATGGCGAACCGATCGGCGCACTGATTCCGCTGCCCGGCCTCGCCTCGCCCGGCAGCCAGATGGCGGTGCCGATCTGTGATCGCGCACAGGTTCTCGGCGTGCTGTACGTCGAACATCCGCAGCCGATGCGCTTCGGTTACGACCTCGAAGATGCGCTGGCCGTGCTGGCCGAACTGCTCGGCCCGCTGTTGCGCCGGTTCGATGCCGGCGAAGCCGACGACAGTGGCGTCACGCCATGCACGGCAGCGCAGCCAACGGTGCCCGCCGCCGGCCGCCTGCGGGTTCGCCACGACCCGCGCACCGACGCGGTGTTCATCAATGACGAATACGTGATCCGCGGCGTGGCCGGCGCGATCCTGTGGAAGATGCTGCTCGAGCACGCGCAACGTGGCCGGCAGGAGTTTTCCAGTCGCGAACTGCGCGCCGATCCGCGGCTCAACCTGCCGGAGCTGGTCGACAACCTGGCGGCCCGCCTGATCCTGCTGCAGCGACGACTGCAGCAGCGCCCGTGCGGCGTGACGCTTCACAAGCTCGGCCGCGGGCGACTGCAACTGCGGGTACAGCAGCCGCTGGCGTTCGACACGGCGGAGGGCTGACGCCGGCCGATGCTCAAAGAATGCTAAGCGCGACCGCTTAGCAATGTTTTCCCGCGACATCCGGCCGGCGCATTCGAATACTGTGCTGCCGCCCGCAGGAACAGCATCGTGGACACGCCCGCCCGCCCCCTCACCACCGACGTCGCCGATGCAGATCGTTACCAGCCGTACCGGAAGGTCCACAAGGGCCTGCGGCTGGCGATGTCGGACTGCCTGCGCTGCGTGGCCAGTGCCGATGCCGACGACCTGACCAGCGTGCTGTTCGCGATCTCGCAGGTCGCGGACGTGCTCGACCTGTGCGCCCACCACCTGGGTCACGAGAACGCGTTCATGCATGCGGCACTGCGGGAGCGTGCGCCCGAGAGCGTGCAGGCTTTCGACCACGATCACGCCTGCCAGGTCGCTGCCGAGCGGGCGCTTCGAGGCACGCTGGACGCATTGCGCAGCGCGTCCGGTGACGCCGCCGACCGACTGCTGTATCGGCTCTACCTCGAACTGTCGGCCAACTTCGCCGAGCAGTGGCGGCACATGGCCGAGGAGGAGACATCGCTGACGCTGGCGTTCTGGGCGCATTTCTCCGACAGCGAGATCCGGCAGATCGAGGCGCGCCTGGTCGCGGCCATCGAACCCGGCACGCGCGCCGTCATGTCGGACTGGATGCTGCAGGCGCTGAACCACGCCGAGCGCGTCGAACTGCTGTCGGCGATGCGCGAGTCGATGCCGGCGGCGGCCTTCGATGCACTGCTCGAACGGCTGCAGGGTCGCCTGTCGGCATCGGCCTCGATGCGCCTGCGGCGGGCGTTTCCGCTCGCGGTCGACAGCGCGGCAGGCTGAGCGCGGTACGGCCGGGACGGTCAGTCGCCGGCGGAGTCGAACCGGTCCGACAGTGAATCGAGGTCCTGCTCCACGTCGTCGATCCCTTCCCACGGATCGGCATCGAGCCGGGCCAGCCGGCGCGGTACGTTGTCGATCGTGAACTTGTCGGGGCGTCCCAGCCGCGACAGTTCGTCCCAGCGTAGCGGCACGGCAACCGGCGCGCCGGGCCGCGCGCGCAGCGAGTACGAAGCGATCGCGGTCGCGCCGCGGCCGTTGCGCAGGTAATCGACGTAGATCCGGCCATCGCGCAGCGACTTGTTCGCGCTGGCGATGTAGTTGTGCGGTTCGGCATTGGCCAGCGTTTCAGCAATCGCACGCGCGAATGGCCTGGCAACCGACCAGTCGGCCGCCGGTTTCAGCGGCATCACGACGTGCAGGCCCTTGCCGCCGGTCGCACGCAGGTAGGATGCGAAGCCGGCCTTGCCGAGCAGGTCGCGCACCTGCCGGGCGGCCGCGACCAGCCGGCGCCATTCGACACCGGGTCCGGGATCGAGATCGAACACCAGCCGGTTGGCGCGATCGGGATCGGCCACCGTCGAGCCCCACGGATGGAACTCGATCGCGCCGAACTGCACCAGCTCGAGCAGCGCCTCGCCGCTCTCGACGTACAGATAGTCGCCGGCAGCCCCGGATTCCTCCTTGAGCCTGACCGTCGACACCCGCTGCAATCCGGTGATCATGTGTTTCTGGAAGAAGCACGCCGAACCGATCCCGGACGGACAGCGGATCACCGACAGCGGGCGGCCGAGCACGCCGGGCAGCAACCAGTCGATCACCTCGCGGTAGAAGTCCGCGACCTGCTGCTTGCTGGTGCCGCGATCGGGGTAGATCACGCGGTCCGGATTGCTGATCGTGACCGGCGGAATGACGTCCAGTGTCTTGTCGCGCGGCCGCCGGCTCGCAGCGCGATCGGAATCGCGCAGATCGTCGGCGTGCTTGTCGGTACGCAGGCCCTTCAGGCTCGGTTGACGCAACAGGCCGAGCCGGCCCATGCCGCGGAAATACACTTCGGCGACCCGCTGCGGCGCGACCCAGCGTGCGCCGCGCAACGCCGGGTCGATGCCGGCGATCCGCACGGTCGGCTCCGACTGGCCGATCTGCAACAACTCGTCGGCGAGCTGCTGCAGCAGGCGGTCCGAGAAGCCGCTGCCGACGCGGCCGACGTAGCGCCAGTGGCCGTCGTCGGGCCGCGCCAGCAACAGCGAGCCGAAGCCGGTCCGCGCGCCCTTCGGCGGCGTGTAGCCGACGACCGCGAATTCGTCGCTGTCGAGCCGCTTGATCTTGAGCCAGTCGTCGCCGCGCCCGGGCCGGTAGCCGGCCTCGGCCCGCTTGCTGACGATGCCCTCGAGCTGCTGCTCGGTGGCGGCGTCGAACGCGGCGTCGCCATTGCCGCGCAGGTGGCTGCTGTACTGCAGGTGTCGCGACGGGTGCGCGGCGAGCAGCGGTTCCAGCAGCGCCTTGCGTTCGGCCAGCGGGGTGCGGGTCAGGTCGTAACCCTGCAGATGGATCGCATCGAACAGCACGTAGACCAGCGGCAGATGCAGCTCGCCCGACAGCGTCGCCTGCAGCGCGCCGAAATCGCTCCGACCGTCCTGCACGACGATCAGTTCGCCGTCGAGTCGGGCGTCGTCGAGACCGAGTGCGGTCAGCGCACCGACGATGTCGGGCAGTCGCGCGGTCCACTCGATCGCGTTGCGTGACCACAGCCGCGGCTGCCCCTTGCAGATCGACGCCAGCAGCCGGTAGCCGTCCCACTTGACCTCGTGCAACCAGCCCTCGCCGTCGGGCGGGTGCTCGGCGAGCCGGGCGAGCTGTGGCGCGAACGCTTCCGAACCGATCGTCGCCCGGCGTGCGTTGCGCGCTGCCGCAAGCTGCTCCAGCCAGTCGCGTCCGGGCCCCGCCGCGGCGACGCTCGGCGTGGCCGGCAGCGCCAGTTCGTCGTCGAGCAGGTCGTCGGCTTCGAGATCGGAGGCGAATTCGTCCTTGCCCTTGACCAGCATCCAGGTCGGCTGGCGCGACTTCGGATCGGTGCGGATCAGGTTCCAGTGGCCGCGCAGCCGCTCGCCGAACAGCTCGAAGCGCAGATGGCCGGCTTCGAGCTGGGCGCAGACGTCCTCGGCGGTCGACCAGACGCCGCGGTCGAAGATCCGCACGTCGCCGGCGCCGTACTCGCCGACCGGTATCGCGCCTTCGAAAGCGGCGTACTCGACCGGATGATCCTCGACCTGCACCGCCATTCGGCGCACCTTCGGATCGAACGACGGCCCCTTCGGCACCGCCCAGCTCTTCAGTGAGTCGCCGACCTGCAGCCGGAAGTCGTAATGCCGCCGTCGCGCATGGTGCAACTGCACGACGAAGATTGCGCGATGCGCCGCCAGCTCGCCGGCCGGCGCCGGTTCGCCGGTGCGATCGAAGCGGCGCTTGCGGCGGTATTCGTGCAGGCTCATCCGTGGGCCACGGCCGCCGCTGCTCAGCTCGCGCGGCGACGGCCGCTGCGCTCGCCGCCCTTGTTCGGCGGCGGCGTGCGCGTGGCCCGCTTGCGGGCTGCCTTGGCAGCCGGTTTGGGTGGCGCGTCCGGGCCGCCTGCGCTGGCGGCGGCTCTGGTCTTCCGACTGCCGTTGCCGGCCGCGTCGCCGGCAGATGCCTTCGCCGACTTGCCGGCCAGGCTCTTCTGCAGCAAGGCCATGAAGTCGACCACGTTGGTTGCGGCATTCTCCGGCAGCGCCGCTTCGCTGACCGATGGCTTGCTGACCAGCCCCCTGGTCCGCATCCGTTGCTCGATCGTCGCCTGCAGCCGCTCGCGGAATTCGTCGCGGTAGCTGGTCGGATTCCACGACGTCGCCATCGACTCGATCAGTTGCCGCGCCATCGTCAGTTCGGCTGCACTCAACTTGTAGTCGCTGGCCTGGCCCTCGGGCAGCCTGAGCTCGTCGAGGTCGACCAGCTCATCGTGGTAGCGCATCAGCATCACCACCAGCGCGGCGCCCTGCGGCATCACCGCGCACAGGTATTCGCGGGTCCGGATCACGACCCGGGCGATGCCGACCCTGCCGGTCGCGGCGAGTGTGTCGCGCAGCAGCACGTAGCCCTTCTCGGCCTTCTTGCCGGGCACCAGCACGTAGGGCTTCTCGAAGTACATCGGATCGATGTCGGCGAGGTCGACGAAGGCCTCGATCGCGACCGCCTCCTTGCCTTCGATCGACGCCGCTTCGATGTCGCCCTTCTCCAGCACGACGAAGCTGCCCTTCTCGTACTCGTACGCCTTGCAGATGTCGTTCCACGG
Organism: Lysobacteraceae bacterium; assembly: GCA_041687455.1. Classification (GTDB taxonomy): domain Bacteria; phylum Pseudomonadota; class Gammaproteobacteria; order Xanthomonadales; family Xanthomonadaceae; genus JAWLBY01. The sequence goes on from JAWLBY010000001.1 coordinate 176,204, forward strand.
CACTTCTTCGCCGGTTTCGGCATTGACCCGCTGGTATCGGACCGGTGCGTTGTTGCGGCAATCGAGCATCCGGAAACTGATCTCGTTCCTGCGCTCGCCCGACATCAGCGACACCGGCACGTTCAGCAACCCGAACGACAACACCCCGGACCAGATCGGACGGCTAGCCATCGCAGCCTCCTGTGCAGCGGACGGGTTCAGGCGGCGACGCGGCCGGCTCGGTCGAACAGCCCGGCCCGCGATTCCTGCACTGGCGTGGTGTCGCCGTGCAGCACGGCGCGGATCTGCTGCAACGCGCGATGATTGCGCTCCGGTGTCGGCGATGCGATCGCGTCGGCCGGCACCGGCCAGGCTCTGCCGGCATCGACGTGCAGGCTGCGCGCCGGCGGCTGAACTGCAACGCGCCGCCGTTCACTTGCTGCTGCTGCCGCCCTTCCTGCCGCCACCGTCCTGCTTGTTGACGGTCGCCCATGCGCGGCGCTCGGCTTCCTTGTCCGACACGCCGCGCTCCTCGTAGCTTTCCTCGATGTGTTCGGCCTTGCGCTTCTGCTTGTCGGTGTACTTGTCCTTCGATCCGCGTGGCATGGTCGGCTCCTGTTCGGTTCGGATCAGTGTTCGCGCGGCCTGGCCGGCACGAATGGCGCGATCGGGTCGCTGGCCGGAAACGTTTCCTCGACCGACTCGTCGAGATTACGGTCGGTCTCGCGTTTTCGGGCGGCGCGTTCGCGCGGTGATTCTTCGCGCGGCCGGCCGCCGGTCGGATCGAGATCCTTGGCGTCGCGTTCGTTCATGTCGCGTCTCCTCGTTGCCACGCCGGTCACGGCTGCCGCACGCCGCCGGCATCGACCTGCAGCACTTCGATCCGGCCGCCGCGACCGGGCACATGGGACAGTTCGTTGACCCTCGCCTCGAGCCGGGTCCGCAGCGCCAGGATCTGTTCGCCGAGCACGTCGAGATCGATTCCGAGCGAGCGCGCCTCCGGCATGATCTCGCGCTCCTCTTCCTCGATGTGGTGGTGCAGGTATTCGCCGAGCACGTGCACGCGGGCCTGGAAGCGTTCGGCCCCGGCATCCGCACCATCGATCTCGGCGATCAGCGCACGCACCGCATCGTGCTCGACCAGCGCCTCGTCGAGCAGTTCGGCGTCCATGCCGGCCTCGCGCAGCGCCGGATAGAACAACTGTTCCTCGGCGTGCATGTGCAGCACCAGCGTCTGGCAGATTTCCTGCGCCAGTTCGAGCTTCTGGGCCACATCCACACTGGCCTCGAAACGCTCGAGCAGATCCTCGACCTGCCGGTGGTCGTCCTTCAGCAGACCGATCGCATCGGTCAGGTAGGAGGCTCCGAACATCGTCGCCCTCGTCGGCGGAACGTCGCGGAGTGCGGTGCATCACCTGTGCCAATCACGGGCCACCTCGATCAACCGTCGCGGCTGGCACGGAATCTGATTCCTTCCGGCCGACTGTTCCGGAGAGCCAGTGATGGCCGAGCGCGTCCCGCGTGCCAATGGAAACCGTGCCACGCCAACGTCGGCCGAGGCCGGCGCGAGCCGGCGGCCGCCGCCGGGGGCGGTGTCCGGACGCGGCGCACGTCGCAACGGTGCACCGCCGCCGGCAGCCAGTCGCGAGGGCGGCGCGCTGTCGCGGACTTCGCGACTATTGCGTTTTGCATTGAGGTACCGACACGTCGGCACGACCCCGCCACGCAGCGACGCGGTTCCGGTCAGCGCGGATCCCGGGCACGACATCGATGCCGACGCTTTCGTCCATGACCTGCAGCACCTCGGCCCGGCCTTCGTCAAGATCGGCCAGAGCCTGTCGACCCGCGCCGACCTGCTGCCGCCGAGCTACCTCGACGCGCTGGAACGGCTGCAGGACGACGTCGGCCCGGTGCCGTTCGAGACGATCCGCGCGTCGATCGAGCGCGAACTCGGTGTCCGGCTGTCCAAGGCATTCGCCGAGTTCGATCCGGAGCCGCTGGCCACCGCGTCGCTGGCGCAGGTGCATGCCGCGGTGTTGCGCGACGGCCGCGAGGTCGTCGTCAAGGTGCAGCGTCCGGGCATCGCCGATGCGATCGCCGACGACCTGAAGGTGCTGTCGAACCTGGCCGGCGCCGCCGATCGCTGGACCGAGCAGGGCCGTCGGGCCCGCTTCGGGCACTGGCTCGAGGAACTGGCCGAGACGCTGGCCGAGGAACTCGACTACCGACTCGAACTGGAAAACCTGCGCACCTTCGCCGGGCATGTCGCCGACTACGCCGGCATCATCGTGCCGGAACCGGTCGCCGACCTCAGTTCGGCCCGGGTGCTGACGATGGAGCGGATCCGCGGCAGCAAGGTCAACCAGGCCGTCGCGCTGCGGCGGATCGACCAGCCGCTCGGCGCTCTGGCGGTCGAGCTGCTGCACGCCTACCTCGACCAGATCTTCGTCAACGGGCTGGTGCATGCCGATCCGCACCCGGGCAACGTGATGCTGACCGACGACAACCGGCTCGGCCTGATCGACCTCGGCATGGTCGTGCGGATCGGACCGCGCATGCGCGACGGCCTGCTGAAACTGCTGTTCGCGCTGGTCCAGGGCGATGGCGACCAGGTCGCCGAGCAGTGCATGGAACTCGGCGAGCGGCTCGAGATGTTCAACGAAACGCGCTGGCGGCGGCGCTGCGCGCGGCTGGTCGGCCGCTACGGCAGCGGCGCGCAGATCGAACCGGAAGGCCGGCTGATGCTCGAGCTGACCCGGCTCAGCATCGACTGCGGCCTGCGTCCGCCGCCGGAAATCGCGTTGCTCGGCAAGACATTGCTGCACCTCGATGCAGTCGCACGGATGCTGGACCCGGCATTGCCGGTGCGCGACATCGTCCGCGAGCGGATGATCTCGCTGCTGCCGACCCGGCTGCTCGGCAAGGCCACGCCGCTCCAGGCCGTCGAGCAGGCCTTCGAAACCGCCGAGCTCGCCCGCGACCTGCCGCGCAAGCTGCGCACGGTGCTGAACACGCTGGCCGAGAACCAGTTCAGCGTGCGGATCTGTGGTCTCGAGGAGTCGCGGCTGCTGGAAAACCTGCAGAAGATCGCCAACCGGATCACCACCGGCGTGATCACCGCTGCACTGATCATCGGTGCGGCGCTGATGATGCGGATTCCGGTCGGGCCCAGCCTGCTCGGTTATCCGGCGCTGGCGCTGGTGATGTTCATCGCCGCGTTCGCGCTCGGCGTTGCGGTCGTGCTGGCCGCGCTGCGCAGTGACCGCCGCGCCTCGAAGTACAGCGGCCGACGCTGAAGCGCACTAACCCGGCGTGCCGCTCAATGCCCGGCCGTCGTCGTCGAACACCGTCGTCGACGGCGGCGGCGCGTCCGCCAGAACGTCGAGCCAGGTGTTGGCGACCACCACACAGGGCAGCCGGAACCGCGCGATCGTGTCCGGCCGCCGGCCGACATGGACGCCAAAGCCGTGCAGCGCCTGTGCGGCAGCGAACGCATCCTCGTCGGTGACGTCGTCGCCGACCGCGACCGGTGTCCGGCCGCTGAACGCGGGATGCTGCATCGCCCGGGTCAGCGCCTGGCCCTTGGAGATCGCCCGCGGCAGCAGCTCGATCACATGATTGCCGTGCATCACGCGCAGTTCGGCGGCATCGGCAGCCAGTGCGCGCACTTCGTGGTCGAGCGGCTCGCCGAGTTCCGGCCGTTGCCGGTAGTGCAGCGCGAGCGCGTGACCCTTGTCCTCGATCCAGACGCCGTCATGGGCGGCCGCCAGCCGCAGCAGCGGCGCATGCAGCCGCCGCAGCAGCGCGCTCGCCGGCCCGACCTCGGCACTGGCGAAGTCGGGCGTCTCGGCGCCGTGCGCGGCGATCAACCGGATCGGGACGTCGCGCAGGATCCGCTGCAGGTCGACCAGGCCGCGACCGCTGACCACGCACAGCGCGCCGTCGAGCCGCTCGTTGAGCCGCCGCAGCATCCGGCGCTGGGCGTGGCTCAGGTCGACCTGCTCCGGCCGCGCGACCAGCGGACACAGCGTGCCATCGAGATCGAGGAACAGGCTCCAGCCTGCCGGCCCGAGCATGACCGGCGGCAGCCATTCCGGCCGCGTCATGCGCGTCCGCGGAGGCTGTCGGCCGTGCCGCCGATCGCGCCGGCGATGCTCTCGGCCAGCGGCCGGCGGCCGAGCCTGGGTGCCGCGCGACGCTCGAGTTTCGGCGGCTGCTCGGCGAGCCCGACCAGACAGTCGACGAACTGCCGCCGCCAGCTCGACACGTCGTGTTCGAGCACGCCGCTCATCAGTCGCTCCCAGCGCCGCCGGCGTTCGGCCAGCGGCATCTGCAGCGCCTCTGCGAGGCGGTCGGCGAGACTGGTCGTGTCGTACGGATTGACCTGCAACGCCGCCTTCATCTGCTCGGCGGCGCCGGCGAACTCCGACAGCACCAGCACGCCGGGATCCTGCGGGTCCTGCGCCGCGACGAACTCCTTCGCGACCAGGTTCATGCCGTCGCGCAGCGGCGTGACGAGACCGACCCGCGACGCCCGGTAATAGCCGGCGATCACGTTGTGCTTGTAGCTGCGCGTGACGTAGCGCAGCGGCACCCAGTCGGCATCGCCGTAGCGGGCGTTGATGCTGCCGGCCAGCGAGTCCAGGCGTTCCTTCAGCTCGCGGTACTCGGGCACCTCGCCGCGGCTGATCGGCGCGATCTGCAGGTAGCTGACCTGCCGCAGCAGCTCCGGATGGCGTTCGAACATCTCGCCATAGGCAATGAACCGCCGCGGCAGTCCCTTCGAATAGTCGAGCCGGTCGACGCCGATCACCAGCCGGCGACCGGCCAGGCTTTCGAGCAGGTGCCGATACGACAGCGTGTCGACTGCCGCCTCGGCATGGTCGCTCATCGCCTTCGGATCGATGCCGATCGGGAACGCGCGCAACTGCGGCCCGGATGGATCGATCGCCCGTTCGAGACGCAGGTAGCGACGCAGGTGATACAGGTCGCGCTCGGTCTGCACGCCGACCAGGTCGTAATCGGCCAGCGCACCGAACGTGCGCTCGTCGCCCGGCAGCGCCTGGGCGATATCCGGGCTCGGAAACGGGGTGTGCAGGAACATGCCGACCGGGTTGTCGACGCCGAGTCGGCGCAGCTCGCTCGCCAGCGGCAGGAAGTGGTAGTCGTGGACCCAGATCAGGTCGCCTGGCTGGGCGACGCGCCGGACCAGCTCGGCGAACCGCCGATTGACCTGCCGATAGACTTCGGCGGCCCACGGGTCGTGCTCGAGCAGGTCGGCGCGCGAATGCAGCAGCGGCCACAACGTGCGATTGGCGTAGTGCAGGTAGAAGCCGCGGTGCTCGGCATTGCTGAGATCGAGCGTCACGTACTCGACGTTGCCGGCCGAACGGCGGGTCGGCTCGCGCTGCTCGGAACGCTTGCCGCTCCAGCCGATCCAGACTCCGCCCGATTCACGCAGCGCATCACCGAGCGCGGCCGCCAGGCCGCCGGCATGCACGACACCGGGCAATGCGACACGGTTGGATACCACCAGCAATCGGCCGCGACCGTCACGCGACGGCGCGAACTTCGGGGCCGTTTCGATACTGCTCGTAGTCAACGCTGTTCCATCCACTGATCGACCGGAACGCTGCATCGCCGCCAACCGATGCACGCTGCGGCAACACGCAGCGAACGCGACGTTGAGGGCAAGCCATGCTCCATCGTCGCACATGCGTTCGCGCGTTCGGCACGCTCCCTGCAATTGTTTCAAGCGGAGGTTCAGGCACGGCGATTGCTGAAAACACCGCGTACAGATGATGTCTGTGGAGCGCACGCATGGATCAGCAACCGGACACGCCACTGCCGGCGCAATCGCAGGATCGACAGCCGGGCGTCGAATCGAAGATGAATCCGAAGCCGCTGGTGATTCGCAGCGACTACCGCGGCTGCGAACGGCTGGCCGGCAGGATCGCCTTGATCACCGGCGGCGACAGCGGCATCGGCCGTGCGATCGCGGTGCACTTCGCACGGGAAGGCGCCGACGTGGCGATCGCCTACCTGGAGGAATCCGACGATGCGCGCGAAACCAAGCGGCAGGTCGAACGGGAAGGCCGCAGTTGCCTGCTGCTCGCCGGCGACCTGGCAGCGAACGAACAGTGCGAAGAGGTGGTACGGCGCACCGTCGACGTGTTCGGCCGCATCGACGTGCTGGTCAACAATGTCGCCGAGCAGCACGAAGCGGAACCGCAGGCGCTCGATCCGGAACAGTTGCGCCGCACCTTCGAGAGCAACGTGTTCTCGTACTTCAACGTCACCCGTGCCGCGCTGCCGTCGATGCCGGAGGGCGCGGCGATCATCAACACCAGTTCGATCACCGGCGTGCGCGGCCACGCCTCGCTGATCGATTACTCGGCAACCAAGGGCGCGATCCTGGCGATGACCTATTCGCTGGCCGCGGCACTCGCCGAACGCGGCATCCGCGTCAATGCGGTGGCACCGGGTCCGATCTGGACGCCACTGATCCCGGCCAGCTTCGACGCCGAGCATGTGGCCCGATTCGGCAGCAAGACCCTGTTCAAGCGCCCCGGACAGCCGGCCGAGGTCGCGCCGTGCTACGTGTTCCTGGCCTCGCAGGATGCTTCTTTCATCACCGGGCAGGTTTTGCACGTCAACGGCGGCGAGAACATCGCGCACTGATCGGTGGCATGGCGATTGCTCACTGCACGTCACGTCATGGCCGCGCGACGGCCCCGCCAGTTCGCTGAACGAGGAGCAGACCATGCATCGACGTTACCGGTACCACGCCCCGCACGGCGGGCGGCATCATGGCGACGGCACGCACGGCGGCAGTCCGGCTGAACGCCATATCGGTCCGGACGACGAAGGCGGACGCGAGCGCGAGTTCGGCAGCCGGCCCGAAGGCGGCGCCTGGGGCTACGACCGCGGTGACCTGCCGGCGGTCGATCCGGACTACAGCCATCGCTATTCGACGGCGCCGCGTCGCGAGGATCGGGGTGGCCGCAGTCGCTGGGGACAGGCGGCACGCGATGCCGAGCACGACCCGCGCGACCGGCCGCCGGGTCCCGGCGGCGGACGCGGCTTCGGTGGCGGCGAGGGCAGGCACGACCCCGACCGCGGCCATCACGGCGGTATCGGCGGCTCGTCCGGCGGCCGCTACGGTGCCGACTACGGCGGCGGTCGCCCGTACCGCGACGAGAGCTTCAACGAGTACGAGCCGCAGGGGCGACTGCCGCAGATGGGCGGCGCCGGCAATGCCTATCCGCGCTTCCACGGCGGCGGTCGCTACACCCGCTCCGGCTACAGCAGCGGTTTCTCCGACGAGCCGGCGCGCGAGTTCGGCGCCAGCTACGGCGAGGCCTCCGGCTACGGCGAAGATGACCCGCGCTACGGCGGTCCGCGCGAGCCGCATGCCGGCGGCGGCCAGGCCGGTGCGAGGCGCGGCGCCGGACCGGCCGGCACGATCGGCCGGCGCGACTTCGAGCGCAGTTATCTGCAGGGAGCCGGCGGCGATGCGTTCGGCGGCGGCTACCCGGGCGAGTACGGCGGCAGCGAGCATGCGGAGCGCTGGCGCACCGGCATGACGCAGGATTTTCGCGGCCGCGGTCCGAAAGGCTATGCACGCTCCGACGAGCGCCTGCGCGAGGACGTCTGCGAACGGCTGACCGACGATCCGTACGTCGATGCCAGCGACATCGACGTGCAGGCCGAGGGCGGCGTCGTGACGCTGTCCGGCGAAGTCAGCGACCGCTGGATGAAGTACCACGTCGAGGATCTGATCGACCGCTGTCCCGGCGTCAGGGACATCCGCAACGAACTTGGCGTGCGTTCCCGGCAGGCCCGTGACACGTCGACCAGCCGGCGCGAGGCCAGCAGCACGCGCGGCAACGAACGGCAGCCCCCCGGTGCGGCCGGCAACCGGCCGGGCAGCGACCGCGGCTGATCGCGCGAGTGCAGCCCGGGGCGCTGCGACGCTCCGGGCCGCGCTACGGCGCCGCCGCAGCGAGCCGCTTGCGCTCGAGCCCGGCGGTCAGCGCGGCCATCACCTCGGCCGGCGTGCTCGGCTTCAGCAGATGACTGTCGAAGCCGGCAGCAAGCGCACGCTGCACGTCGGCACTCGATCCGTAACCGCTGAACGCGATCAGCAGCAGCGGATCACCGTGATCGGCGCGCATCCGCTCGGCCAGCCGGTAGCCGTTCCAGTCGCCGGGCAGGCCGAGATCGCAGATCACCGCATCGAAGCGTTGCTCGGCCAGGCGACGCAGCGCCGACTCACCTTCATGCACGCTGACCACCCGGTAGCCCTGCAGCTCGAGCAGCATTTTCAGCGCCTCGGCGTGATCGACCTCATCGTCGATGATCAGCAGGTCCGCGCCGTGGTCGCTCGGTCGGTAGTCCGGCCGCGGCTCGGCCACCGCGTTCGGGGCGGCGATCGCCGGCAGCGCGACCTCGAAGCAGGCACCGGCGCCGTCATCGAGGTTGCGTGCGCAGACCTCGCCATCGTGCAGTTGCGCCATTCGCGTGACGATCGACAGGCCGAGCCCGAGACCCCGCTCGCGCCAGCTCTCGCCCTGCACGAACGGCTCGAACATCCGCGGCATCAGTGCGGCCGGGATGCCCGAACCACTGTCGCAGACGCTCAGCACGTGCCGCTCGGCGCCATGCCGGAGTTCGATCCGGATGTCACCGCCGGGCGGCGTCGCCTTCAGCGCGTTGGAGACCAGGTTGTCGGCGATTTGCCGCAGCCGCGCCGGATCGCCGCGCACCCAGTAGCTGTCGCCGCGATCGTGCAGTGCGCGCAGACGCACCTCCTGCTTGCGCGCGCGTTCGCCGAAATCGTCGCAGACATCGTCGACGATCTGTCCGAGCTCGACATCGGACACCTGCAGTTCGACCTTGCCCTGGGTGATCCGCGAGATGTCGAGCAGATCCTCGACCAGCCGCTGCAACTGCACGGTCTGGCGGCGGATCGTCTGTGCCAGCAACGGCCGCTGCAGCTCCGGCAGGTCGGCGCGGTTCAACAGGTGAGCGCTGGTCATCAGCGCCGCCAGCGGATTGCGCAGTTCGTGACTCAGTGTCGCAATGAACTGCTGGGTGCGCTCCTGCGCCCGCTGCAGGATGTTCTGCGCCTGCTTCTGATCCTCGATGTCGGTGCAGGTGCCATACCAGCGCGTGATCCGCATGCCTTCATCGGCCACCGGCACCGCCCGCATCATGTGCCAGCGCGGCGCGCGGTCGGTGCGCAGCAGGCGCAGCTCGATCGCCAGCGGCTGACCGGAGGCGATCGCCTGACGGAACGCCGCGACTGCATCGGCACGGTCGTCGGCGTGCACGGCGCGGTGCCACGGATCGACCGTCGACAGGCCGGTGTAGTTGCGCCAGCGCTGGTTGAAATAGAACATCCGGCCGTCGCCGTAGGCGATCCAGACCATGTGCGGCACGCTCTCGGCCAGCGCCCGGTGCTCGCGATTGCTGCGTCGCAACGCCTGTTCGGTGCGCTTGCGCTCGGTGTGGTCGGTGTCGAGCGTGATGCAGCCGGCAACCTTGCCGTCGGCAGTCACGTCCGGCGTCACCGAGGTCAGCGACCAGCGGGTGCCGCGCAGCGGATGCTCCTGCATCCATTCGACCTGGCTCGGCAGCCCGCGGAAGCCGCGCTCGATCGCATCGCCCAGCGCGACCAGGTCGGCACCGGACAGCACGTCCGACAGTGCCGCGCCGCGGATCTCCTGCTCACGACCGAACCATTCCAGGAACGAACGGTTGGCCCAGCGGAAACGGCCATCGACTTCGATGTAGGCGATCCGCGCCGGCATCGTGTCGAGGATCAGTCGCAGCTCCTGTTCGGCGCGCCGCAGCCGGTCGAGCGCACTGCGCTTGTCGTGCACGTCGCGGGCGCTGCAGACCCACTGCCCGGCCGCGATGCCGGTGCCCGGAATCGGCACCGCGCGCACCGCGACCTGGCGGTACTCGCCGCTGGCGTGACGCAGACGGAATTCGATTTCCTCGGTGCCGAGCCGGCGCCGGCAGCGGGCGACGAAGCGACGCAGCCGGGCACGGTCGTCGCCGTGCGCGCGCGCATACAGTTCGACGAAGTGCCGGGCGATCTCCTCGTTGCCGGTGAACCGCCGCCAGCCGGACAGGTACAGGATCGCGCCACCGGCGGCGAGGTGGAACACGATCGCCGCGGTCGCCTCCGCCAACCGGCGGAAGCGTACCTCGCTGTCGTGCAGCGCGCGCTGCCGGTCGAGCTGCTCGGTGATGTCGAACGCGTGCATGACGACGCCTTCGACCTCGTGTGCCTCCTCGTTGCAGTGCGGCTGCAACTGCACCGCGTACTGCCGGGTGACGCCGTGCTCGTCGCTGAGCGACAGTTGCGTCTGCGCGGCGACGCCGGCCAGCGCCCGCCGCAGGTGCGGCGCCAGCCTGATGTAGTGATCGTGCTCCAGCACGTCGACCAGCGGACGGTCGACCAGCGCGCTGAGCGGCTCGCCGTCGCCGAACCGCTGGCGATTGCCGATCAGGTAGCGCGCATCGCGATCGATGTAGGCGACGAACGCCGGCACCGAGTCGATGATCGACTGCAGCAGACGGCGCGCCTGCTGTACGCGGGCATCGGCTTCGCTGCGGGCGGCCGAATCGATCGCGAAGAACGCCGCTTCGTTGCGCTGCACGATCGCGCCGCCGACCGTCACGTGCAGCGGACTGCCGTCGCGCCGCAACAGCACCTTGCCGTACGGCCGGCTGCTGCCGCGGGCGGCCAGTTCGGCGATCGCGTATTCGTCGGCCGGCCAGTACTCGGCCGGGGTCAACTCGCGCAACGCGCCCGGCGCCTCGGCGACTTCGTGCTCGGAATAGCCGAGCATGCTCCAGAACGCGGCGTTGGCCGACCGGATATGGCCCTGCAGGTCGATCGTGAAGATCGCCAGCAGCTCGGAATCGAACAACGCCCGCAGCTTGGCCTCGCTGCGGATCAGCCGCTCGTGCGACTCGTGCAGTTCGCTGTTGTCCTGCAGGCTCAGCACGTGGCCGCGCACGCCGCGGCTCGCCGCGACCGGCGCCACACTGCCCGACAACGGCAGTGACCGTCCCGGCAGCTCGGCCTCGAGCCCGTCCGGCAACCGCAACAGCGTTCGATGACCGGACGATACGGCCAGCGGGTCGAAGCGCTGCCCGGCCCGCCGCAGCGGCAGCAGCGTGTCGAGCGGCTGGCCGAGTGCGTCCATCTGCAGCCCGAGCTTGTCCTTGGCCTGGCGGTTGAAGAACTCCAGCCGGCCGTCGCCGTCGACCACCAGCAGGATGTCGCCGACGCTGTGCAGGATGCTCTGGTAGCGGGCACGCTCGTTGCGCATCTGTTGCATCGATGCACGCAGTCGCGCGGCGAGCCCGGCGACGGTCAGCGCAGTCGCGAGGCGCAGCCCGAGCAGCGGCAGCTCGCTGCGGTCGACCGCGAACAGCGTCGCGCCGTCCGGCAATACCAGCGCCAGCCCGCCGATCGCAGCGACCAGCCCGCCGGCAATGCCGCCGAACCAGGCCGCGGCAATCGTCGCCAGCAGATACAACGGGCCCGGCAGGCCGCTGCCGACCGACATCGGCCAGAGCTGCAACAGCACGAGCGGCGTCGCCACCGCCGCGACTCCGGTCAGGAACCCGCGCCGGATCGAGCGCCACGACAACGGCGTCGCGCCCGGGCGCTTGACGTATCGCTCGCTCATGCCGTTCCGGAGCTCAAGCCGCAGCCGGCCCGGACGCCACCGCGCCCGACCGCGCATCGCCGACGACCACTCGCCTGCTCATTGCCGTTCTCCCCCATCGCCGTGGCCGATCCGCAGCACGACCGCGCCGCCTCGCCGGGATGCCTGCGCAGCGATCCGCAGCACCGGCGCGACCGGAACGGCCCGACGCTGCGGAATCAGCGCCCGGGTTCGATCAATGCGGTCAACCGATGCAGCCGTTCGACGCTGCGCTGGGCCGCCGACTCGATCTCGCGCGCGATCGGCTGCAGCCGTTCCGGCAGCAGATCGGCGCAGGTGGTGATGACTGCCGCACTCATCAGCACCGAATTGAGCCCGTTGCGCAGTCCGTGGATCGATTCGCCGAGTGCACGGGCGTCGTCGTCGCCCAGCGCGTGTTCGCCCTGCCGCAGCCGCCAGGCGGCGCGGCACAGGCCGGTCGCGGCCTGCATCAGCGGGTCCGGCCGGGATTGGTCGGAATCGGTCGCCACGAACAGATGGGTCGGCTCACTGCTGCGCGGGTCGAGCGGAAACACCCAACCGCTGCAATGGCGGAGCGCGTCGTCATCGGGCTCGATCGCGAGGGCGTCGTCGGTCAGTTGGTCGACCCACTGCAGCCGCGGCGGCAGCACCAGCCCGTGGACCAGCGCCAGCCGCTGCGGGCGCAACGGTTCGAGCAACACCTGCAAGGCTGCCAGCCAAGGCTGCAGACCCGCAGTCTCGATTGCCGGCATGGTCTCAACCTGCACTGGTGGCGCCCTCGCCGAGATCGCGTGATGGCTGCTGCTGGTAGCGCGCCAGCCGGTTGTAGATCGTCTTGACGCTGACGCCGAGCGCCTGCGCGGTGCGGACCTTGTCGTTGTCGAAGAAACGCAGGGTCTTGAACAGCATGCGCCGTTCGATGTCCTCGAAGGTCATGCCGACCGAGATCGTCAGCGAGCCGGGCGTCTCGTTCAGCGGCTCGTAGCTGCGCGGATCATCGATCGGATTCGCGATCGCTTCGTCACGGGCCAGGATGAAGGCGCGATTGACGACATTGCGCAGTTGCCGGACGTTGCCGGGCCAGGCGAAGCAACGCAACTGCTCCATCGCCGCCGGCGTGAACGCCTTGCGGGTGCCGTAGCGCTGGTTCAGCCGGGCCAGGAACAGGTTGGCCAGCACCTCGATGTCCTCGGCCCGCTCGCGCAGCGGCGGCACGACGATCGGGAATTCACCGAGCCGGTAATACAGGTCCTCGCGCAGCTTGCCGTCCTGGATCGCGCGCAACGGTGGCACGTTGGTCGCCGCGACGATCCGGACGTCGACCTCGATGTCCTCGGTGCCGCCGACCCGGCGGATCGTCTGGTTCTCGAGCGCCCGCAGAAGATGCACCTGCAGGTGGATCGGCATCTCGGTGATCTCGTCGAGGAACAGCGTGCCACCGGCGGCCTGCTCGAAATAGCCGATGTGGCGCGCCTGGGCGCCGGTGAAACTGCCCTTCTCGTGACCGAACAACTGGCTGGCCAGCAGCTCGCTCGGCACCGCGCCGCAGTTCAGGCTGACCATCTCGCCGCTGCGCCCGGACACGCCGTGGATCGCGCGCGCGACCAGCTCCTTGCCGACACCGGACTCGCCCGACAGCAACACCGACGCATCGGTCGGGCTGACCCGCTGGATCTGCTCGATGATGTTGCGCAGCGCCTGCGAATTGCCGGCCAGCCCGTGCCAGGCCTTTTCCGCCGACGGCGGCGCCAGCGTCTTGCGGCTCGCCACCGAGGCCAGCAGCTCGCGGTAGCGCTGCGGCTCGATCGGCTTGATCACGTAATCGAGCACCGGTGTCTTGAACGCCCGGATCGCCGACTCGACGGTCGGCTTGCCGGTGATCAGCACGATCTGGGTCAGCGCGATGTCGCACTGGTCGAGCAGGTCGAGCCCGGAACCATCCGGCAGGCACAGATCGACCAGTGCAAGATCGAAGGTCGCCTGTCGCACCCGGTTCTTCGCCTGCTCGAGCGAGCCGGCGACGGTGACGTCGAAAGTCATGCTGCGGGCGATTTCGACCGCGGCGCGGACGAAGCAGATGTCGTCGTCGACGATCAGCAGCGAGGGGCGGGAAGCAAGTTGCATAGCGCAGATGTGCTCGGCCGTAGGCGAAGAGTCCGAGAAGCCTGCAACGAATACCATGACTGTGTAGTTAATTTTTCAATCTGCTTCGCGCTCGTGCACGGATTGCGCACCGCCGCACGATTTGCAGCGAAGAATTGTTTTCGGCACGCCAATTGCTTGCAACCTGCGAGCGCTGATCGCTCCGATCGTCGCCGCGACGCGCTACCATGCCCGGCATGTTGCTCGGCCTGTTCGAATCGCTGCGCTCGGCGCGTGTGCCGGTCACGGTACGCGAATGGCTCGACCTGCTCGGCGCGCTCGACCATGAAGTCGTGTACGCCGACCCGGAGGCATTCTACCTGCTCGCGCGCACCGTGCTGGTCAAGGACGAGCGCCATTTCGACCGCTTCGACCAGGCGTTCGCGGCCTTCTTCCGCGGCCTGCAGCGGATCGATCTCGGCGACGTCCGGCAGATTCCCGACGACTGGCTGCGACGCGGCCTGCAACGGCTGCTCAGCGAACAGGAAAAGGCCGAGCTGCGTGCGCTCGGCGGGCTCGAGGCACTGCTCGACGAGTTCCGTCGCCGGCTGCAGGAACAGCGCGGCCGGCACGAAGGCGGCAACCGCTGGATCGGCACCGGCGGCAGCAGCCCGTTCGGTGCCGGCGGCTTTAATCCGCAGGGCATGCGGGTCGGCCCGGTCGGCGGCGGCCGCCGCGCGGTCAAGGTCTGGGAGCAGCGCAACTACCGAAACTACGACGAGAACGCCGAGCTGTCGCCGCGCAACCTGCAGGTCGCGCTGCGACGATTGCGTCGTTTCGCCCGCAGCGGCGCGCCGGAGGAACTCGACCTCGACGCCACCATCGACGCCACCGCACGCGAAGCCGGCCTGCTCGACATCCGGCTCCGGCCGGAACGCCACAACGCGGTCAAGGTGCTGCTGTTCCTCGACGTCGGCGGCTCGATGGACGACCACGTACACGCCGCCGAAGCGCTGTTCAACGCCTGCCGCAACGAGTTCCGCCGGCTCGAGCATTTCTACTTCCACAATTTCATCTACGACGCGGTCTGGAAGGACAATGCGCGACGCTGGTCCGAACGCAGCTCGACGCTGGAGCTGATCCGCCGCTACAACCCGGATCACAAGCTGGTGTTCGTCGGTGACGCGGCGATGGCGCCATCGGAGATCACCCAGCCGGGCGGCAGCGTCGAAGGCTGGAACGAGGAAGCCGGCGCGGTCTGGTTCGAGCGCCTGACGCAGCGTTTCCGCAAGGTCGCCTGGATCAACCCGAATCCGCGCCCGAGCTGGAACTACACGATTTCGACCCAGGTGATCCGCGAGCTGGTCGAGCAGCACATGTATCCGCTGACCCCGGAAGGCCTGACCGACGCGATGCGCTGGCTGGCGAAGTAGCCGCAGCGGAGTTTGATCGACCGCGATCAGGCCGCCAGCAGCGTCTGCAACTGCCGCTTCAATGCTGCGTATTCGACCGGCTTGACCAGATGCCGGTCGAAGCCGGCCGCGGCAGCGCGGTTGCGGTCGGCCTGCTGGCCCCAGCCGGTGATCGCGATCAGCCGCAGCGCCGGGCCGTGTTCGGCGCGCAGGCGCTGCGCGACCTCGTAGCCGTTCATGCCGGGCAGACCGATATCGAGCAGCACCGCTTCCGGTACATGCCGACCGACCATGTCGACCGCCGCCGGACCGTCGTAGGCGGTCTCCACCTGATAGCCGTCGAGCCGCAGCATCGCGGCGAGACTTTCGGCGGCGTCGCGATTGTCGTCAACCACCAGCAGCCGGTGCCGGCGGGCTTCCGCAAACGCTTCGGCAGCGCCCGGGCCCTCATCGGCCGGCACCGCCGGGGCCGCGATCAGCGGCAACCGGACGACGAACTCCGAGCCCTGGCCGCGCCCCCCGCTGCGCGCTTCGACACTGCCGCCGTGCTTCCGGACCAGCCGCTTGACCAGTGTCAGCCCGATGCCGAGCCCGCCGCTGCGGCCGAGCGTGGAGTCGGCCTGCATGAACATGTCGAACACCTTCGGCAACTGCGCCGGATCGATGCCGATGCCGTTGTCGCGCACGCCGACCTCGACCGCACCATCGACGCGCCGCATCCAGACCCGGATGTCGCCGCCGGGCTCGGTGTAGTTGGCGGCGTTGTTCAGCAGATTGGCGAATATCTGCGCGAGGCGGGCCGCATCGCCGTCGACCCACAGCGAATGATCCAGCGGTTCGACGTGCAGGCGATGACGCCGCGCACGGATCAGCGGCTCGGCCGTCTCGAGCGCCGCCTCGAGCGCGCTGGCGAGGACCATCGGCCGGCGCTGCAGCGAGATCGTGCCGCGCGAGATCCGCGACAGATCGAGCAGGTCGTCGATCAGCCGGACCATGTGCCGCGCCTGCCGTTCGGCCACCGCCCTGGCACGCTCCGCGTGCTCGCCCTGCGGCGCCAGCCGCAGCAGTTCCAGCGAACTGCAGATCGGCGCCAGCGGATTGCGCAGTTCGTGTGCCAGCGTGGCGAGGAACTCGTCCTTGCGCCGGTCGTTGCTGCGCAGTTCTTCGTACAGCCAGACATTGCGGATCGCGATCGCGCCGATCCCGGCCAACTGCTGCATCAGCGCACGATCATTGCCGTCGTAGGCGGTGTCCGGCCGGGCCGCGATGGCCAGGCATCCGATCCGGGTGCCGTCGCGCGCACTGAGCTCGACCGCCAGCCCGCCTTCCTGTTCGCAACTGCCGGCATCGCCGTTCAGCCGCAGCTCGGCGGCCGGCGCCTGCAACAGGCGGCGGGCCTCGATCTCGATCGCGTCGACCAGCGCATCGATCGTCAGTGCCGAGGTCAGCCGCGGCGTCGCATCGGCCAGTTGCTGCAACCGGTTCGAACGCTCGCGCTCGCGTTTCTCGCGGGCGCGCATCGCCAGATCGTGCTGGCGGCGCTCGGTGACGTCGCGCAACACGATCACGGCACCGCTACCGACGCCGGAATCGCTGCGGATCGGCGCGGTGCTGTGTTCGACCGGCGTGCGGGCACCGTCGCGGCTGATCAGCGTGATCTCGCCCACGTGCGGTTGCGTCCCGGCTTCGATGCCGGGCTGCTCGCCGCGGTGCAGGTCGAACACAACGATCGCCTCCAGCGGGCGGCCGATCGCGTCGGCGCCGCGCCAGCCGGTCAGGCGTTCGGCGACCGGATTCATCGACACCACGCGTTCGTCGCGATCGACCACGACGACGCCGTCGGCGATGCTCGACAGCGTCGCGCGCAGCCATTCGCGCTCCCGATGCAGATCCTCCTTGGCCTGCCGCTGTGCGGCTTCGGCCATTTCGGCGCGGCCGCGCGCCCGCGCCTGCGCCAGGCTGATCGCGGTCAGCAGCGCGGTGCTGCCGGCCGCCAGCAGCACGATCCACGGAATCAGCCACGCCTGCGACAGCGTCGCGAACGCCGGCCGGTTCTGAAACCGCAACAGCCACGGCCGGCCGCCGACATCGATCCGCCGCTCGGCAGTCAGGTAGGGCTCGCCGACATGGTTGCGGATTGTGCTGTACATCAGGTTCTCGTCGCTGGCGAAGCCATCGAACACCTCCATGTCGATCATCCGACGGCCACTGCCCAGCACGCCGCGCAGCAGGTCGCCGGCGCGCAGCGGGCTGTAGACGAAGCCGAACAGCCGTTCGCGGCGCTCCTCGGTCGATGCCGGTTCGGTGGTGCCGCGATATATCGGCAGGTAGATCAGGAAACCTGCCTGCTTCTGTTCGGTGATTTCCTGCACCAGCGACACCTTGCCCGATGCCACCATGCGGCCGGAGTCGCGCGCCTGCGCCATCGCGCTGCGGCGGGTCGGGTCGGTGGACATGTCGAAACCGAGCGCCTCGCGATTGCGGGCATCGAGCGGCGCAATGAACACGATCGCGTGGTACTGGTCGCGAACTTCGAGCGGCCACAGCGACAACCCGCTGCCATACTCGCGCTGCAGCAGCGCGTTCGCCTGCTGTGGCGATTCGGCGTCCAGCCAGCGCGAGAAGCCGAGCCCGAGGATGCAGGGAAAATCCTCGCGCAGCCGCAGACCCTTCACGTACTCGTCGAACTCGTGCGCTTCGACGCTTTCGCTGGCCATGAACAGCCCGACCATGCCGCGCAGCAGCGTGCGGGTGGTGCCGATCCGTTCGCGAACCGACGCTGTGACCGTGTCGACCTCATTCTCGAACGTGGCCCGATCGTTCTGCAGCGTCGTGCGGACCAGGTAGATCGCGAGACCGCCGGTCACGATCGCGCTGAACAACAGCACGAACAGCGGCACGCGCCGCGACGACGCGATGAACGGCGATTCGATCGATGCTGGCATCGGTCCTCCGGAGCTTCGATCGATCGTACAACGTCGTACGCTACCGACTGCCCGGCGTCGCTGAACGGTCGCCTGCTGCGATCGCTCGAACGGCATTCACGAATCGCTGCGTGGGCGCTGTCGAACAGCACGCCAGCACCGGCTTCTGCTTCACGCCGAGCCTGTCGGTCAGAAGAGAGATGACGATTCATCGGCTCGCCACTCCGACCAAGGGCTCGCCGCCGTGCCGCCATCCGGAGCGGCGGCCGGCCCTCCGTTGCCGAAGGGAAGTACCCTCCCCCGGCCTAGCCGGTGGTCGACGAGCCGCTCGAAACGGCCCGGAGCCAGCAGCCGCTTAGCTAGCCGACAGTACCGCGTCCGGGCGCCTCGCCGATCGGCAGCCGCACCGGCGGCACCAGCGGCACCACCGGCCGGCGGCCCTCACTGCCGGAAATCGATCCGCGCGGTTCGAGCGGCGCCAGCGCCGGCCCTTCGATGACGCGGCCGTCGCAGCGAAACCGGCTGCCGTGGCACGGGCAGTCCCAGGTCGACTCGGCGCTGTTCCAGCGCACGTGGCAGCGCATGTGCGGACAGACCGGCGACAGCAGCGTGAAGCGGTTCTCGAGCGAACGGTAGACCGCGTGCTTGCGTCCGTCGAGTTCGACGATCCGGCCTTCGCCGGCCGGGATCTCGGACAACCGGGCGTGCCCGGCCGAGCCCAGCCGGTCGCCGACCAGATGGCTGACGACGGCGCTGTTCTCGCTCGCCCACAGCCGCGCCGACTTCAGCGGCGTAAAGCGTCGCGGAGTCAGCAGGTCGGACACGGTCGAACTCTTGTCGTCGACCAGTTGCGCGATCAGCCGCGACGCGACCGTGCCCCAGACCAGCCCGTCGGCACCGAAGCCGGTCGCCATGTAGACGTTGCCGTGGGCACTCGGACCGATGTACGGCAGGCCATCGGCCGGCCGGTACTGCTGGGCCGACCATTCGTAGGCAACCGATTCGACGTCGAAGCGCCGCTTCAGATCGGCGGCCAGCGTGTCGTAGTAGCCACGGCCGGCATCGCCATGTCCGACCTTGTGCCGTTCGCCGACCGCAATCAGGTAGTCGCGATCCTGGAAGCGGTAGCTGCGGATCGAGCGCTGGCGGTCGCGCAGCCAGAAGATGCCCTGCGGATAGCGACCGCGGGCGAGCCGCGCCGCGATCGCGTATTCGCGGCAGGCTTCCATCTCGGCCTGCACCAGGTTCAGGCCCTTCGGCACATGGGTCGCGAACACGATCTGCCCGGCGTAGACCTCGCCGTCGTCGGTCAGCACACGTCCGCGACTGGCGTCGACGTCGCGCACGACACTGCCTTCGTGCAGCGTCACGCCGATGGTCGTCTGCAGGCCGCGCGCCAGGCCCTCGCAGAACAGCACCGGGTTGAACTGCGCCTGCCGGTCGATCCGCAGCGCGCGGCGGATCGTGAATGGCAGTGCATCGACCCGATCGACCAGACCGACCTCGATGCCGGCTTCGATGCAGGCCGCGTACTCCTCGTCGAGCGCGTCGAGCTGCTGTTGGTCGGACACCACCACGACGTGCAGCGGGCAGCGCACGAAGCCGCAGTCGATGCCGAAGCGCTCGATCGTATGCTCGATCCGATCGACCGCCTGCTGCCGGCAGCGCACCAGTTCGCCGACCACGTCGGATTTCCACTTGCGACGCAAGGCGGCCAGTCCCTGCGACAGGGTCGCGTACAGGTTGCCGGTCGCGCCGCCGGTGTTGCCACGCCCGATCCGGTCGGCCTCCAGCACGATCACCCGCCGGCCGCTTTCGCTGAGTGCCAGCGCCGTCATCAGGCCGGTGATGCCGGCGCCGATCACCGCCACGTCTGCTCGCATCGTGCCGGTCAGCACCGGAAACTGTGCCGACCGGTTGCCTCCCACCGTCCATACGCTGGTCATCGCCACCTCCACGCTGATCGGCTTCGCGCTGCGCGTCGGCAGCCGCGGTCGGAGCGCGTGAAGGATTCGAGCACCGTCGCAGCCAGACTGCCGGCGACTGCGGCACGCCGCACCGCAAGACCCGGCCAGCCCGACGAGCCGGTCAGGTCATGCGACGCCACCGCAGGTGTTCGGCAGCCCGACGCAGCAGGCGCGCGAATCATTCACGTTCGCTCGGTCAGTCCTCGTCGCTGGCGGCGGCGACCTGCACCTGCTGGCGCAGTTCACCAGTAGCGGCAAGCTGTTGCTGCGCCGAAGGCAGCATCTGCTGCACCAGCGTGCGCACCGGCGGCGAATACGCGCGGTCGTCGACGACGCGACGGAACGATGCCAGCAGCCGCTGCTGCCGTTCGGTCGCCTCGTCCAGCAGGCGCCGGTCGAAGCCGGCGTCGTTCGCACGCCCGAGCGCGTCGAGTTCGTCGAGCGCGGCGTCGCTCGCCTCGTCGAGCCGGGCGACCTCGTCGCGCTGCCGGTGCTCCGGACTCAGCGCGACCAGCGCCGTCAGCGTCTGCTTGTGCTGCTGTTCGAGCGTGCGCGCGTAGGGCTGCAGCGATGCACTGCCGTGCTGCTGGCCGAGCTTGCCGAGCGCGATGCCGGCGAGGCTGTCGTTGATCGCCTGCTGCAGGAACCGGTGGTCCGCCACGGTGATGTCGCGATATGGCGACGCCTCGCGCGCTTCGACCGCGGACGGTGGCGGGCTGGCGGCCTTCGCGGGAACCGCTGCATGGAACGAACCGATCGCGAGGCCGACGGCCAGCACGGTATGAATACGAGACGGGTTCATGCGGATGTCCTTGTCGTTCGACCTGCCCGACCTCAGCACGAAGCATGCCCGGCGCTCGTTGCCGCGGCACGTCGGCCGCCGCGCGCGGCGACCGGGCCCGACCGGTCGAGCGTGATTGCGTCGCGATCGACGCCCGTCGCAGCAGCGGAAAGCGTCGACAACTCGCAGGTTGCGCCGATCGATCGGCAGGCCGCATCGGCACACGCATGCTTTACAGCGGCCTGCAGTGATTGCTCGAGGCCGCACGCCGGCCCGCTGTGTACGGTGTGGCGCGCGACAGTGCCGCAACGAGCCCACTCATGCAGGCCGCAGCCGATCGGTCCGCTGCACCGGCGGCCGTGGCACACGGCTTGCGATCGCAAGGTGCTGCCGCGTGAAGCGGGCAGCCGAACCCCCGGGTGGTTCGAACATTCGCCCGGCAATCGGAGACTTCACGATGGCCAACAAGGACAGCAATCGCGGCTTTGCATCGATGGACGACAAGAAGCAACGCGAGATCGCCGGCAAGGGCGGCCAGTCATCTCACGGCAGCAGCGGTGGCGGCGGTGGAGGTGGCGGTGAAGGTCGCGGCTTCGCCGGCATGGACGAGCAGCGCCAGCGCGAGATCGCGAGCCAGGGCGGTCGGGCCGCTCACGAACGCGGCACCGCGCACGAATTCAGTTCGGCCGAAGCGCGCGAGGCCGGCCGCAAGGGTGGCGAATCGGTCAGCCGCAACCGCGATCACATGGCCGAAATCGGTAGCAAGGGTGGCCAGTCGGTCAGTCGCGACCGCCAGCACATGGCCGAAATCGGCAAGAAGGGCGGCGAGAGCAGCCACGGCGGCGGCCGGTCCTGATCAAACCCCGCGGCGCGCGTCCAGTCGCGGCGTTGCACGGCTTCCCCGGTCTGCACCGGGGAAGCCGTTTTCGTTGCGCGCGACCGACACCTTGTCGAGACACGTCCGTCCTGCGGCTCGATCGGCGCGTGTCGCGCTCGGACGCTCGCGTCTGTTTGCTGCGCCGCCATCGACGGCGGCGTAGCAGCCTGCGCTGCTAGCGCTGTACCAGCTTGAAGAATCGGCTGCGGCTGCCGTCCTCGGTCTCGTCCTGGTACAGGAAGGCGAGCCGCTCCTCGTCGAATGTGTCGAAGAAATCGTCCCAGCCGATCGCCTGCAGATCCTCGTCGTCGGAAAACTTGATCCGCAGCAGGCCGGCCGATTCGCCACGCGCCTGGGTGCCGCGCACGGTGGCCGGACGACCTCCGCGCGACTCCGCCCAGCGACGAATCTGCGCGTGATCGGTGGTCTTACGCGATTGCTGACCGGATGCCATCGTCCATTCCTCCGTCACGGAACCGGCTTGGTACAGCAACGCACATGCCAGCTCCGTCGATGCTGCCGGTGTGAACCGTCATTCACGCGGCGCAGTATCGCGACCATGCAGCGCGACGCAGCCGACCTGCCCAGCCTGTTGGCCCGCCACGGTAGCGGCGGTACGCCGGGCTCGCGTGGTGCGCTGGCGACTCCCGCCGTGATAGGTGAATCGTCGAGGCTCGTTTCAGTACGCGCGCGCCCGATCGACCACACCAAGCATCGGCTGCCCGCTGCGGTCGCGTTCGATGTTGGCGACGATCTGCTCGACTGCCGGCCCCGGCAACGTCAGCGCCGCGACATGCGGTGTGACGACCACGCGCGAATGCGACCACAGCGGGCTGTCGGCCGGCAGCGGTTCGGTCGCGAACACGTCCAGCAGCGCGCCGCCGAGCACGCCGTCGTCGAGCAGCGCGCACAACGCCTCGGCATCAAGCTGATCGCCGCGCGCGGCGTTGACCAGCAGTGCGCCGCGCGGCAACCGGGCGAGCCGCGCGCGATCGAGCAGGCCGCGGGTCTGCGGCGTCGACGGCAGCAGGTTGATCAGCACATCGCTGTCGGCCAGCAGCGGATCGAGCGCGGCGATGCCGTCGACGCAGCGGATCCCGGGCAGGTGCCGCGCGCTGCGGCTCCAGCCGGATACGCGGTAGCCGAGCCGGGCCAGTGCGATCGCGACCGCGGCACCGATGGCGCCGAGCCCGAGCACGCCGACCCGGACCTCGGCGCGCAGCCTCGGCGGCTGCTGCCGCCATTCGCGACGGCCCTGTTGCAGCGCGTAGTCAAGCAACCGGCGTTGCCACAGCAGCACGCCGAACAACGCGTATTCGACCATCTGATCGGCCATGCCGGCGTCGAGCAGCCGCACGACCGGCAGCGACGGCGGCAGGTCCTCGCGTGCGAGCAGCGCATCGACGCCGGCCCCGAGCGCGAACACCGCGCGTAACCGCGGCAGCCGGGCGAGCTGCCCGGCCGGCGGTCGCGAGCCGACCAGATAGTCGATCGGCTGGTCCGGGGCGCGCTGCCCTTCGGTGACGACCCGCCACGACGGCCGCCGGGCGGCGAACAGCGCCTGCCAGTGCGGCGCGGCCTCGCCGGCATGCAGCAGCACGGTCGGTGCACTCATCGTGCGAACAACTGCGCCAGATTGCGGAACGCCTTGAACTCCAGCGCATTGCCGGACGGATCACGGAAGAACATCGTCTTCTGCTCGCCGGGCAGGCCGGCGAAGCGCAGGTACGGCGCGATCACGAAGCGCACGCCGGCCGCATCGATCCGTTCGGCCAGCGCATCGAATGCCTCCCAGGGCAGCACGACGCCGAAATGCGGCACCGGCACATCGTGACCGTCGACCGGATTGTGCGCCGCCGGGCTGGTCGAAGCGGCAAGATGGGCGACGATCTGGTGGCCGAACAGGTCGAAGTCGATCCACTGTTCGGACGAACGTCCTTCGCGACAGCCGAGTACGCCGCCGTAGAACGCGCGCGCGGCGGCCAGGTCGTGGACCGGGAAGGCAAGGTGGAACGGCGTCAGCTCGGCCATCGGTTCGTTCAACGGGGCGAAGCAGCGAATGCTACCGGAGCGCGCGCGCCATCGACGCGCGCTGCACGACGCGCCCGGTCGCGCTCAACCGGGCGCACTGTCGAGCGCGGCGATCTGCTGCGCGATCGCGTCACAGAACGGGTCGGCGCCCGGCCACGGCGAGATCCGGCCGAGCCGCAGGTTGCCGCGGAACAGGATGAAGGCCGGAGTGCCGTGCAGGCCGAAGCGCGTGCCGATCGCCGGATCATCGTCGACGTTCGCATGCAGCCAGCGCACGCCGGGCCAGACGAAGCGGTCGGCCGCGGCCAGCATCTGCCGCTTGGCAAGCTCGCAGTTCGGACAGTCGCGGCCCCACAGGAACAGGATCGACAGCGGCGGCTCGCCCTCGGCCAGCACCGCGTCGAGTCCGTCGTCGCCGACCCGGCGCATCGCGAACCGCTCGAAGAATCGTGATTCGGGGGTGTCCACGTCGGAGGCTCCGGCAGGATCGAGCGCCGTCGCGAGAGCGGCGCGCTGTGCCTGCAGCAGGTCGCGCTGCGCGAAATCCGGCACTGCAACCCGGATCAGCGCCGAAACGCGCAGCGCCGCCGCAGGCGCACGAACATCGCGGCAGCCGGACCTTGTTGCAAGCGTTCAGTCCAGCCGCTTTTTGAACCGCAGCGTAGCAAGCGTCATCATCACCAGCGTGAATCCGAGCAGTGCGGCCACATCGGCGCCCATCTCGCCGAGCCCGGCACCGCGCAGCATCACGCCGCGGATCAGCCGGACGAAATGCGTCATCGGCAGTACTTCGGCGAGCCACTGCGCGAGCACCGGCATGCCGGCGAACGGAAACATGAACCCGGACAGCAGGATCGACGGCAGGAACACGAAGAACGTCATCTGCATCGCCTGGAACTGGGTCTGCGCACGGGTCGAGATCATCAGCCCGAGCGACAGGTTGGCGCCGATCAGCAGCAGCGCGGCGAGGTAGACGTCGAGCAGGCTGCCGCGCACCGGCACCGCGAACAGCGCGATCCCGAGCAGCAGCACGATGGTCGTCTGCAGCAGGCCGATGCCGATGTACGGCAGCACCTTGCCGGCCATCAGTTCGAGTCGCGTCACCGGCGTCGTGATCAGCAGTTCGAGGTTGCCGCGCTCGCGTTCGCGGACCAGCGCGACTGCCGTGAACAGCACCATGGTCAGGGTCAGGATCACGCCGATCAGCGCCGGAACGATGTTGACCGCCGAACGCCGCTCCGGGTTGTACAGCGGCAGCACGTCGATGCGCGACGGCGGCGCGGTTTCGAACGGATAGCGCGCCAGCAGTTGCGCCGCCTGCTGCACGCTGGCGTCGCTGCCGTCGACCAGCACCTGCAGCAGCGGTCGACCCTCGCTGCGGCGGCGTTCGAAATCGGCCGGCACGACCAGGCCGACCGCGATCTCGCCGTTGCGCATCCGTTCGGCAAGCTCGGCCGGCGTACTCGCGGGTCGACGCGCGTCGATGACACCGGTCGCGTGCAGGTCCTGCAGCAGCGTCCGCGAGCCGATCGTGTCGGCGAGGTCGGCGGTCGCGGCAGGCAGGCCGCGCACGTCGAGGTTGATCGCGTAACCGAACAGCGCGAGCTGCAGGGCCGGAATGCCGGCCATCAGTGCGATCGTCATCCGGTCGCGGGCGACCTGCCGCAATTCCTTGACCACGATCGCGAGGAAGCGGCGCCACCTCATGCGGCACGCTCGCTGCCCGACTGCGTCGCGGCGACGAACACGTCCTCGAGGTTCGGTCGCACCGCCCGCACGTCGGCATCGATGCCGGACGCACGCAGGCTTTGTGCGACCCGCTCCGCCGCACCATCGGCGCTTGCCGCGAGCACACGCAACTGGCCACCGATCTGCGCAACGCTGTCGATGCCGGCTTCGCCGAGCAATCGATCGCGGGCCTGGCGGGTCGCGACGGCGTCGACCAGCACGACCCGGCCGGCGAGGCGATCGCGCAGATCGGCAGTGGCGCCGTCGGCGACCAGCCGGCCGCGGTCGAGGATCGCCAGCCGGTGGCAGCGTTCGGCCTCGTCCATGTAGTGGGTCGAGACCAGGATGGTCGTGCCGGCGTCCGCCAGCACGAACAATTTGTCCCAGAAATCGCGCCGCGATTCCGGGTCGACCGCGCTGGTCGGCTCGTCGAGGAACAGCAGCTCCGGTTCGTGCAGCACGGCACCGGCCAGCGCGAGACGCTGCCTCTGTCCGCCGCTCAGCGTGCCGGCGAGCTGCCGCGGGCGATCGGCGAAGTCGTACTGGGCGAGCAGTACGTCGATCCGCTGCCTTGCCGCGCGCGGCGACAGGCCCTGCACGGCGGCGAGGAACTGCAGGTTCTCGCGCACCGACAGGTCCTCGTACAGCGAAAAGCGCTGGGTCATGTAGCCGATCCGCCGCTTCAGCGCCTCGGCCTGACGGGGTATCTCGAGCCCGAGCACCTGCGCGCTGCCTTCGCTCGGCGTCAGCAGGCCGCACAACATCCGGATCGTGGTCGACTTGCCGGATCCGTTCGGGCCGAGAAAGCCGTACACGGCGCGGCGCGGCACATCGAGATCGACATGGTCGACCGCGAGCAGCGCGCCGAAGCGGCGGGTCAGGCCGCGCGCAACGATCGCCGCGCCGTCAGTCATCGACGCCTTCCGGAACGGCCGCGCTGACCGCCAGCCCGGCCGGCAACATGGCGGCTTCGGCCGGATCGAGGGCGACCTCGGCGACGAACACCAGCCGATCGACGTCGTCGCCGGCCAGCGCGAAATACGGCGTGAACGACGGCTCGGTGGCGATCGTGCGCACACGGCCGGCCAGCACGCGCTCGCTGCCGTGCAGTCGCAGCTCGAGTGGCGTGCCCGGCGATACCTGCAGCCGGCGCGACTCCGGCACGTAGATGCGCGCGTACGGCGCGTCGCCGACCCGCAGCGTCGCGATTGCCGCACCAGCCGGCGGTTCGTCGCCGGGTTCGAACGGCAGGCTGTCGATCACCCCGGCACGCGGCGCGACGATCCGCAGCCGCTGGTGGCGTACCGCGGCGACAGTCGCGTTCGCGCGCGCGGCCGCGACCGCCGCGACCGCCTGGGCGATTTCCTCGCTGCGGCTGCCGGCAACCAGCTCGGCCAGCTCGGCCCGCAGCGCCGCCAGTTCGGCGCCGGCAGCTTCGTCGGCGGTCCGTGCGCGGTCCTGCTCGGCGGCTGACAGCAGGCCGCGCGCAACCAGTGCGTCGACCCGCCGCCGCTCCTGCCGGGCGTTGTCCGCCAGACTCGCGGCCCGTGCCTCGCGCGCCTGCGCCGAACGGATCCGTTCGCCGCGCGGGCCGGCCAGCAATTCGTCGAAGCGCGCATCGAGCCGCCGAACCTCGGCTTCGGCGGCGGCGAGCTGCGCCGCCGGCACCCGATCGTCGAGCGTCGCGATCCACTGCCCGACCTCGACCGCCTCGCCTTCGGCAACCGCGATCCGGTCGATCCGTTCGGCAGCCGGTGCGCGCAGCGTGACGCGCTCCCATTCGAGGCTGCCGAGCATGCGCGGCGGCTCGCGCCCGCAGCCGACCGACGCCGCGACCAGCACCAGCAGCCACCGGCGCCCTGTTCCGTTCATTTTCTCGCCTCCGCTCCGCCGAGGAACTGCTGCCACTGCCGCTCGGCCCAGGCATCGGGCTCACTGCCGATCCCGAGCCCGAGTGCCGGACCGAGGACCGGCGCGGCGAGGAATGGATAGACCAGCAAGGCCAGCAGGTTCAGCACGAGCTGGGCCGCCGGCAGGTCGCCGCGCAGGCGTCCCGCGCGCTGCGCGTCGGCCATCGCCTGCTGCAGGCTGCCGATCACGCCGGCGGCGAACTGTTCGGCGAAGCGCGCTCGCAATGCACCGCCTTCACTGAGCACTTCGCGCACGATCAGCCGGGCGATCCACGGTTCGGCGGCGATGCTGCGCACGTATTCGAACGCGAATGCGCGCAGCCGCGGCAGCGGGTCGACCGGCGCCGGCGCCTGCAGCAGTCCGACCACGCGCTGCATCGCCGGCTGCAGCCGCGTCGCGACCAGCGCATCGATCAGCCCGTCCTTGTTGCCGAAGTAGTAGTTGACCAGCGCCGGCGCGACGCCGCTGTCGCGCGCGACCGCGGCCAGCGTGGTGCCGGCGATGCCGTCGCGGACGAACCCGCGCAGCGCGCAGTCGACGATCCGCTCGCGCAGCGCATCGTCGTCGCCGGCCGGGCGGCCGCGGGCGCGTCGCGGGTGCGTGGCGGACGACGACGGCTTCACGGTCGCCAGCCTGATTGCATTTGCATGCAAATGCAATTCGTGCCCGCGATGCGGCGAAGCGCCGGCGGCCCTGCGCGGGCAATGATTCGAGTCACCGGCAGGCCCGCAACGCGCTCGACGAGCGAACCGCCGGGCGCGCACAGCGGGCCGGCACGCCGCGGCAGCCGCCGTGCTACGGCGACGGCGTCGACTGCACCAGCATCAGTTCGGCGTTGCCACGATGGCCGATGTAATGCACCGGGCCGCCGGCACGGCTGCCGGCGCAATGCCATTCGCCGCGACAGGCATGCCAGATCCGCCGTACCGCGACCGGCGGTCCACTGACGACGACGGTGCGGTCGGTCAGCCGTTCGAGTCGCACCCAACCCTGCTCGGTCCGCCAGCGCGCCCGCGCGCGATGTCCGGACGTGACGCTTTCGATACCGTCGAGTTCGTCTGTGGACAGTTCGATCATGCCGGCTCCCGGTCGTGGTGAGTCCGGCATTAGAGCGACCGAATGCTTAATCCCGATGAAAATGCCGGGCCCGCTCGATCGCGGCGCCGGAATCCGGGAAGGCAACGCAGACGGAACGGCGATGGGTCGTCCTGCCGTGGCCGCAACCGACCTCGGCCGGAGCACCACCGTGCAACCGCTGCGGTCACCGCCGGAGCAACCGAACTTCAGCCGCGATCCTTTCCTCCCGTTTCGCTGCACTGCAACTGGCACCGCCGGCGCCGATTGCCTATGCTCGCTGCAGGCGGCGCTCGACCGCCGGGGGGAAACACAGCGCGCCATGACCGGCCTCGAGGCCACGCTGAAGCGCCGGCACCGGTTCTCGTTGAACTGGCCGTACCTCGGTGCGATCGCCGGCGGTGAATCGGCGATCGACCTGCAGACGCTGGCGCTGCGCAACATCAACGACGCCCGCGAATTCGTCCGCGAGTACGGTTTCGACATCGACGATCCGCGCGCGCTGGCGCGCATCCGCCGCGCCCATGCCGAAGCGATCGAATTCATCGCTGCAACGTTCCTGAGCCCGGAACAACGCGCGCTGATACCCGCCGAAGTGGCCCGCCCGGACAACGTGCTGGAGCTGCTGGTGCACGCCTCGCGGCACGCCGCCCAGCACGAGCTGCGGCGCGCCTGGTCGTGCGCGGTGCTGAAGGTCATGCACTGCGTGTTCTACATCGACAACAACCTGAAGCTGCGCTACTTCCCGATCGTGCGCAAGCAGGTGTTCGAAAGCCTCGATGCAGTCGTCAGATGCGACCGCGGGCAGTACTTCCTGACCGACGGCGAGGCCTGCCTGCCACTGCTGCACTACGAGAAGAAGAGCAACAAGGGGCGCCGCAGCATCCTGCTCAAGCTGCTGCAGAAAGCCGAATACGTCGCCGCCGACATCTACGATCACCTCGGCGTGCGGATGACCTTCGACACCCGCTTCGAGTGCCTGCTCGCGCTGCAGATCCTGCAACGCGCCCACGTGATCTCGGCGATCAGCCTCGAAAGCCAGCGCACCCGCAACACGCTGCTCGACCTCGCCGCCGCGAAGGAAGTGTTCGTCAAGTACCGCGCCCTGCTCGATCGCAGCCACGGCTACCCGACCGAGCTGCTGCGCCAGATCGATGCCGAGATGGCCGCGCTCGCGCACACCGGCGGCCACGCCGCCAACCCGCACAGTGCAGCGACTTACCAGAGCCTGCAGATCACCGTCCGCAAGATGGTCCGGCTGCCGGCCGGCGGTGCCGACGCCGAACTCGCCGCCGCCTCCGCCGCACTTGCCCAACCCGGCGACGCGATCGACGACCACGCACTCGACGATCCCGGCAGCTTCTTCTTCAACTACGAGATCCAGATGATGGATCGCGCCAGCCGCGAGCAGACGTTGAGCGGCCCGGCCAGCCACGGCGCCTACAAGCGACGCCAGGTCGACACCGCCCGCACCCGCGTGCTCGGCCCGCACCTGGTCGAATGGCTGCGCACGCAACGCCGGCCGGACAGCAGTGAAGCCGACGAGATCCGCCAGGCACTCGGCGCAGCGTAGGCGCGCGGCGGCAGCGACCCGGATTGGAGAACTCACCACGGCGGCGTGACTCGACGCGCCGTCGCCGCATCCTGCTCGTGAACTATCCGGGCCACGTCCGACACGCTGTCAGGACCGGCGGCCAGGGCCGTAGACCGGCAGACATACGCCAACCCGGGGCGCGACCGCCCTGACCTCACCGCCCCCTGCGCTTCAGCTTCGGCGCCATCGCGGCCATCGCGAAGACCGATCGCGACACGCAGCGCGGTATCGTCGTATGCCGCTATCCATCCCGAGTTATCCCGCAAAAGGCATAGGTGCCACTGTTGCGGGATAACGCGACAATACCGGGCGGCCAGACGCCCTGTCGGCTCGCCCCCTGTGGCCGAGGTCGCCACCCACGAAGCGGCCACGAGCGTCGGTTGAAACAACGGCGCCGACGCGCCAGCCGGCCGCTTTCGCCGCCTGCCGGCGTCACCGGCATGAGGAGCATCAGCATCAGCAAACCGAACATCGAGGCCCTTCGCGCCGGCGACGCGCGCGACATCGCGGCGAAACGCTTTCGTTCGTTCGCCGCGCCAAGGAGCGGTTCACCCCCACGCGTCGTGGGGACGACGTGTTCATTTCGGCTCCTTCGGCCCGTGGCCGGGTGTTGCAAACCGCCAGCCAGTTGACCACGGTCGCCAACAGACCTGCCCGGCTTGGCCGGGCAAACTGACCACGCCAGGCAGCGAACTGACCGGCGGGAAGCGACCCTTTGCAGACTTTCGGCACGACTCGCGACAACATTCCCAAAGCCGTCACTCGCTAAGGTGTGTCCACCGAGCTCAGGGCGTGAAGCTGCCTTCCAACCTACTCACTTGCCGCCAACCCCAAAGCAGACGTCGATGCTCTCGCGACCATCAATCGGGGCACATCGCCATTGACCTGCCCCATTTCATCGCGCGAGGACCTTGTCGACGGCCTTCTCGACAAAGGCGCGCCGCTCATCTAGCCGGCAAGCTACGCCAAGGTTGAAAACTGTCAGAAAACTGCGTACGCTTCTGACAGGAGGATGGCCATGCAGCGCTTGACCGAACAGATTCTTGAGCACGCGAAGCAGCTGCCGGAAGGCACGCCGGTCGCGGCTAAGAGCTTGCTCCACCTTGGTAATCGTGCCGCGGTGGATCAGGCCTTGTCGCGTCTGGCCGAGCGTGGTCGCCTGCTGAGAGCCGGGCGCGGCGTCTACCTGCTGCCGGTCACGAGCCGGTTTGGCACCCGGGCGCCGTCGGTGGAACAGGCAGTCGAGGCGCTTGCCGCCCAGCGCGGCGAGGTCATCGTCTCTAGTGGTGCGGCTGCCGCCAACAGCCTCGGCCTTACGACGCAGGTGCCGGTCCGGTCGGTTTATCTGACGTCGGGGCGCACCCGGAAGATGAGCCTTGGCAAGCAGATCGTCGAGCTTCGCCACGCTCCGCGCTGGCAACTCGCCATGGCGCATCGGCCGGCGGGGCAGGCAGTGCGGGCGCTTGCCTGGCTCGGACCGGAGAGGGTCGAGTCGGCCCTCCAGACCCTGAAACGCAAGCTTCCGCCCGCCGCGTTCAGCGAGTTGGTCGCGGCGGCGCCTCAGCTTCCGACCTGGCTTGCGCGCAGCGTGGGTAGGGTCGCGTATGGCTGACGCCTTCCTCCTCCTGCCGGCCGAGGATCGCCTTGAAGCCTTGAGTGTCGCCGCCGACCGCTCGGGCCGACCGGCGCACCTGCTGGAGAAGGATGCGTGGGTGGTGTGGGCGCTGGCGACGCTCTACGGCTCGCCGCTCGGCGAATATCTGGTCTTCAAGGGTGGCACTTCGCTGTCGAAGGCCTATGGCGTCATCCGGCGGTTCTCCGAGGACGTCGATCTGACCTACGACATTCGCGCGCTCGCCCCCGACCTTGTCGGGGACAATGGCGAGGCGCTGCCGAAGACGCGGAGCGAGGAAAAGCGCTGGACCAGCGCGGTGCGCGAGCGACTGCCGCAATGGGTAGCGGAGGCTGTTCAGCCGGTCATCGCCGAAGCGTTAGAGGGCCAAAGCCTGTCGGCCGCTATCCGGGGCAATGGAGAGAAGCTCTTCATTGACTATGAGGCGACGACGGCGGGCTCGGGGTATGTCTCGCCGAGCGTCATGCTCGAATTCGGCGCGCGCTCGACGGGTGAGCCGGCGAGCCTGCGCGATGTAACCTGCGATGCGGCTGGCCTGGTGGATGGCGTGGTCTTTCCAGCGGCTCGGCCGCGCGTCATGCATGCCGAGCGGACCTTCTGGGAGAAGGCGACCGCGATCCATGTCTTTTGCCTTCAGGAGCGGATGCGCGGCGATCGTTACGCGCGTCACTGGCATGACGTGGTGCGTCTCGATGAAGCCGGCTTCGCGGCGGCTGCCTTCGCCGATCGCGAGTTGGCCAACGCCGTGGCGCGTCACAAGGCGATGTTCTTCGCCGAGAAGGCCGCCGACCGTTCTCAGATCGACTACGCCTCAGCCGTGAACGGCGGTTTGCAGCTCGTGCCAGCAGGCTACGGCGCAAAGGCTCTCGCAGAAGATTACGCGCGGATGGTCGGCGATGGGCTCCTTCTCGACGAAGCCGAGCCTTTCGAGACGCTCATGGAGCGCTGCGCAGACATCACCGCGCGAGCCAACAGCGCGGCAGGATAAAAAAAAGCGGGCTGGGAGGCGACGGTGTACATTTCCGAAATCTATGCGAGTGGCTTCCGGTGCTTCGATCCGACCGCTCCGCTGCAGCTTAAGCTCTCGCCTGGTCTCAATATTCTCGTGGGACCGAACGACGCCGGAAAGAGTGCGATTATCGACGCTGCTCGCTACGTACTGTGGACGCGTGGTGACGACTATATCCGGCCGGACGAGCACGATTTCCACGTTGATGCCGATGGCGCACGGGGTTGCGACTTCATCGTTCGCTGCACCTTCGACGATCTCAGCGCGGATGAAGAGGCTCGGTTCCTCGAATGGTGCGCCAACGAAAAGGGGAAGCTCCGTCTCCACGTCTGTATGCGGGGCGCTCGGCGCGTTTCTCCTGGCGGTGGCAGCATCATCTCCAGCCAGCACCGCGCTGGCGCCGAAGGCGAAGGCCTGCCGCTCGACGGGGAGCTGCGCGAATATCTGAAGGCCACCTATCTCAAGCCTCTGCGAGACGCCGAGCGCGAGATGCGAGCAGGGCGCCGGTCGCGCCTGTCTAGAATCCTCGGCGCGATGCCCTCGATGGGGCCGCAAAGCAAACCGGCCGTGCAGGGCGGCGATGCAACGCTCCATGACACGCTCACGGCAGCTGATGTGGCCGTCCAAAACAACGCCGCGGTTGGCGGCGTCGTCAGCAGCGTCAACACGGATTTCCTCGACAAGCTGTCATTCGTGGACGACCGCCTCGTCGCGACGCTGGACCTCGGCGCTGGCGGTTCGTTCGATCAGATTCTTGAGCGGTTCGAACTCTACCTGAATGCCAAGGCAGGCACCGAGCGCGTCCAGCGCGGCTTGGGCTACAACAACCTGCTATTTATGGCGGCCGAGCTGTTATTGCTCCAGTCTCATCCCGATCAGGTGCCATTTCTGCTGATCGAGGAGCCCGAGGCGCATCTACATCCGCAACACCAGACGCTCTTCATGGAAGTGCTCGCGGCCCGTGCTGCCAAGCCGGCCCCCGACAAAGGCAAGACCCATCAGCAGGTCCAGGTGCTACTTACCACCCATAGCCCTCAGCTCGCGGCCGGCGCCGAGCTTGAGACCATGACGATGATCGTCGGTCACCGCGCCTTCCCGCTGGGCTCGGCACATACGCGGCTCAAAGTGGACGATTATGAGTTCCTTCGCCGCTTCCTCGACGCGACCAAGGCCAACCTGTTCTTCGCCCGCGCGCTGATTGTCGTCGAGGGCGACGGTGAGCACCTGTTATTGCCGGCAATCGCCGAGAAACTCGACCGTCCGCTCAGTCGACACGGCGTGTCGATCGTCAATGTCGGCCACCGTGGTCTGTTTCGCTACAGCCGGATTCTGCAGCGTGAGGCCGGGAACGCGATCCCGGTGCCCGTGGCGCTGATCCCCGACAGGGACATCCCGCCGACCGAAGCGAAAGACCTCGTCGGCGACCGCAAGACCGAGAACGAGTTGACCCAGGACGAGATCTCGGCGCGGCTGAAGACGCTGCGGCGCGACGTCGGAGATCCCGTCGACGCGTTCATCGCGGATAGCTGGACGCTTGAGTTCGATCTCGCGCTCCGGCCCGAGCTCGCCGAGAGCGTTCACCAGGCCGTCCAACTCGCCAAGACCAGCAGTCGTAAGCCCGAGTGGCTAGCGAAGATCGTGAAGAAGGCCAGTGAAACCTACGCGGACTGGAAAGAGGCTGGACACTCTGCGACAGAGATTGCTGTCAAGATCTACCAGCCGGTCCATGACAAGGAGGCCTCCAAGGCCGAGGTCGCCGAGCAACTCGCTGCCATACTGCGCAAGCGCACGGATACGCCGGAGCAGATGCGCGATCGGCTCCCGCCTTATCTGGTGCGCGCGATCGACTACGTGACGGGTGGCTATGTCCCCGGCGCGCCGGCGACTGTTCCTGAGCCGGATGCCGAAGACGAAGAGATAGGGGCCGCCTTGATGGAAGGCGTGGCGGCGGCGGAGGGGTAACGTCATGTTCGAGATCCTGCCGCTCACGCCCGAGCTGCTTGCCGAACTTGGCGACGAGCTGGGTGGCTGCGATTTCACCGACCCGAGCCAGACCGACTTTCTGGCGAAGGCCACCGCATGTGACGTCCAGGCGGCGCCCGGCAATGGTAAGACGACGCTGCTTGCGGCGAAGCTCGCGCTGCTTTCGCGTAACTGGTTGACCCGCAGGCGAGGCGTCTGCGTGATCTCGCATACCAATGCCGCTCGGACGGAGGTCGAAGACTTGATCGCTCGCCATCCGACCGCGGCGCGGCTGGTGGCCTATCCCCATTTCACCGGCACGGTCACGGCTTTCATCAACCAGTACCTTGCCTTGCCTTACCTCCACGGCTTGGGCTGGAGCTTGCGCCAGATTGACGACGACGCCTTCGCTGCAGAGGTGCTGCGGCGGTATCCCGGTTGGGGCGTCCTCGACAGTCTCGCCAAGAACAAGAAGCTCAAGCTGAAGCGTAGGCTCGAAGAGTGGATCGCGCTCCTCGATTTGGATCCGGGTTTCGCGGACACAGGTGCAGAGCCCCGGGCACTCACAGTGCGCTGCCGCAAAGGACAATGGGGCGCCCACACGGATTGCGGAAAGGCGCTCGAATCCCTCAAGGCCTCGATGGTCAGGAGCGGACTCTATCGCTACGCCGACATGACCGCGCTAGCGTGGCGTGCGCTCCGTGAAAACCCGGCTATCGCCGAGCGGCTTCGAGATCGCTTCCCGCTCGTCATTCTTGATGAGGCGCAGGACACCCATGGCGAACAGCTCCGACTGCTGGAGCACGTCTTCAAGCAGGACGGGACAGCGTTCCAACGCCTCGGGGACAGCAATCAAACGCTTTATGAAGACGATGGAGCAGCCCCGGCATATTGGACACCGGGCCCCGGCTGCATCCCTCTTGATACGAGCCGCAGGTTCGGCGGGGAGATCGCCTGTTTTGCAAGCCGGCTGACTGCGCGCCAGGCTCAGACCATCGTCGGGCTAGGCTCACGGCCGGCGTTGCGGGTGATGATCCTGTTCGATGAAGCTTCGATCGGTAGGGTTCTCGGTACCTTCGCCGAAGAAGCACGCGCGCTTTGGGGTGGCGATTGCAGAACGCGCGACGTTTGGGCGGTCGCGTCGCGCCACAATCTGGCCGGCAAGAAAGGGGCATGGCGGCCCAAAAGTCTCGTCGACTATCATCCCGCATATCGCAGCGAAGGTGGCTCTCGCGGGAAGGCTAACCTCCTTTGCCGGCAGTTTCAGAGGGCTGCGGTACACCATGCCGCAGCACGCCCTCCCGCCGAGGTCGGTGAGATGCTCGCGGTCGGCATTTCCGGTTTGGCGCGGGCGCACGGGTGGAGATCGGCCAATGATCGTCCGATTACCTCGCACAACGTGTGGGCGGCACTATCGCATCGCGATACTGCGTTGCCGCGCGCTGTTCGCCGCCTGCTGCGAGACCACGTGCTTGCCGGCAATGCCGCTTGGGATCACGCTGCATGGCAGGCCTTCTTGGAACAGTTGTTGCCCCTGTTCGCACCGCCTGCTGAAGGAGCAGAGGCTGATGTCGCCGAGTTTTGCTGTTTCGTCGCCGAACAAAAGGCGGATCCTGCCGACCCTGAGCGTCGCTCCACGAAACAGGTGCAGTTCGACGATCTCACATTGCGGCTGGGATCGATCCACTCGGTTAAGGGCAAGAGCGTCGACGGAATTCTCGTTGTCGAGAGTGAGGTATGGAAAGGCAGCAGAGCAGACGAACAGTGCATCGACCTGAGCACGGTGCTTCCCCGTGCCTTCGGCGTTACCGACCAGCCATTCACGGGCGTAGGGCTCACCGCCGCGACAAACGTCTTCGTGGGCGTGACCCGGCCAAGGGAATTGCTCGGTCTTGCGCTACGCAAATCCGAAGCAACGACGCTGGTAGGCCCCGCCACGGATCAAGGTTGGAAGCTTGTCGACCTGGTCGCGCAGGCTGCGGAGTTGAAGGAGTGAGCGGTCCAGTGTCGACCTCGGGGCTAGGGACGCCGACCAAGCTGATTGGTTTGACGAAGCACACGAAGCACGCACGGCATGAACAGCCGCAAATGCGCGCGTTGACTTTCTGCTTTTCGCCTTCCACAGCTCTCGCCGAATGACTGTTTATGGCCGGATGTCGCCGGTCACGCTCCTGCCGGTTCTGGGCGGTTGACTGGCAAAGCCGGGCAGGTCCGTTGGCGAAGCCGGTGAGTTCGGCTGCCAGCGACGAGCAATTCGGCTAGCCAAACACGGTCACATCTCGGGAGATCCCTACAAATGGTGTAGGGAGGACAGCCTGCTCGCGACACCCGCCGCTTCCGCTCACCCCCGGTGCGCTACGCTTGCCCGCGGTGCCCTGCCCTTCGGAGCGCGCATGTGCGGTCGCGACACCGCGTTCTACACCTGGCGTGACGTCCATGCGTTCTCGCAACC
The DNA here is from genome assembly GCA_041687455.1 of Lysobacteraceae bacterium. GTDB lineage: Bacteria > Pseudomonadota > Gammaproteobacteria > Xanthomonadales > Xanthomonadaceae > JAWLBY01. The sequence continues at coordinate 213,334 of JAWLBY010000001.1, forward strand.
GCTGGTGCTGGCGACGCCGGAGGTCGATCCGGAGCCGCGCTACAACCGCGCACCGACCGATCCCGGCTGGGTGCTGGTCGCGGCGCCTGAGCTGGTCGCCGGCGGTGGCGCCGAGGCGCGCGAGATGCGCTGGGGACTGATTCCATCGTGGGCGCGCGACAGCCGGCTCGGTCTGTCGACGATCAATGCGCGGGTCGAAACCGCCTGCAGCAAGCCGACCTTCCGCCATGCGTGGAGACATCATCGCTGCCTGGTGCCGGCATCGGGTTACTACGAATGGCAGACGCTGGCCGACGGCAAGTCGAAGCAACCGTATTTCGTCCATGCCGCCGATGCGCCGGTGCTGATGTTCGCCGGACTGTGGGACCGCTGGCGGGCACCGGACGGCCACGTCGTCGACAGCTACAGCATCGTCACCCAGCCGGCCCGCGGCGCCACCATCGACCTGCATGACCGGATGCCGCTGGTGCTGCCGCGCGAACGGCTGCACGACTGGCTGTACTGCGACGCGCAACAGGCGGTTGCGCTGGCGCAGGCGGTCGAACCGCCGCCGCTGGCATTCCATCCGGTCGGCAAGGCGGTCGGCAACGTGCGCAACCAGGGGCCGTCGCTGATCGCACCGCTGGCCGGCTGACGCCGGCCCCGGCACGTCGCTGCGAACGCGGATTGGCGGCAGCGCCGATGACTTCGGCGCGATCCGCCGCTGACTGCCGGCCGCACACGGTCCGGTGCTACCGCATCCGGGCCCAGCGCCGGACATCCGGCCCCGGCCGCGACCCCGCTGCAGTTCAGCCGCGCCGCGGCACCCTTGGACCGCGGAACTGGATGCCGCCCCGGCCGGCTGCGCCGGTGCGGGGCGAAGCGATGCGCAAGCCCGGAGATTCCGACCACGCATGACGCGCCATTCGACCGACCCGGATGTTCGTTCGGCCTGCGCCGCCGCCGATCGCCCGCGCATCGTCATCGACGCCGTGTCGCCGTGCGTCGATGGCGGCCGCTTTCCGGCCAAGGCGATCGTGCGGCAGACGCAGACCGTGTCGGCCGATATCTTCATGGACGGTCACGACCGGATGCGCGCCGAACTGCTGTGGCGGCATGCGTCGCAGCATGACTGGAACGTCGAGCCGATGCAGCCGCTCGGCAACGATCGCTGGGCGGCGAGCTTCGTGCCGCGGAACACCGGCCTGCACCTGTTCGCGATCCGTGCCTGGCAGGACCGCTGGGCCAGCTACTGCAACGAGCTGAGCAAGAAGTATCACGCCGGTGTGCCGATCGCGGTCGAACTGCACGAGGGGCAGTTGCTGATGCAGGCGGCTGCCGAGCGCGACCACGAAGTCGCCGCCGAGCTGGCCGGCCTGATCTGCGGGCTCGACGGCGCCAGCGAACAGCAGGCAGTGCCGGTACTGCTCGACGCGCGCACTGCCGAACTGATGCACCACCTGGACCACCGGCCGTTCCAGGTCGCGATCGAACCGCTGCCGATCGACGTCGAACGGACCGCGGCCGGTTTCGCCGCCTGGTACGAACTGTTTCCGCGCTCGCAGAGCCACTCGCCGCAGGTGCACGGCACCTTCGACGACGTGATCGCCCGGTTGCCGGCGATCCATGCGATGGGTTTCGACGTGCTGTACTTCCCGCCGATCCATCCGATCGGCCGGACTCATCGCAAGGGCCGCAACAACAGCCTGCGTGCCGAGCCGGGCGATCCCGGCAGCCCGTATGCGATCGGCGGCGAGCACGGCGGGCATGACGCGATCCATCCCGAACTCGGCGATTTCGATGCATTCCAGCGGCTGCGTGCAGCCGCCGCGACCTATGGCATCGAGCTGGCGCTCGATTTCGCGATCCAGTGTTCGCCGGATCATCCGTGGCTGCGCGAGCATCCGGACTGGTTCGCGTGGCGGCCCGACGGATCGATCCGCTACGCCGAGAACCCGCCGAAGAAGTACGAGGACATCGTCAACGTCGATTTCTACGCGCCGACGGCGATTCCCGGCCTGTGGCTGGCGCTGCGCGACGTGGTCGCGTTCTGGGTCGAGCAGGGCGTCCGCACCTTCCGGGTCGACAATCCGCACACCAAGCCACTGCCGTTCTGGCAGTGGCTGATCGCCGACATCCGCAGCCGCCACCCGGACACGATCTTCCTGTCCGAGGCGTTTACCCGGCCGGCGATGATGTACCGGCTGGCCAAGATCGGTTTCGCGCAGAGCTACACGTACTTCATCTGGCGCAACCACCGACAGGAACTGACCGACTACCTGGCCGAACTGGCCCATGGCCCAGCGAAGGATTTCTTCCGGCCGCATTTCTTCGTCAACACGCCGGACATCAATCCGCGCTTCCTGCAGACCTCGGGCCGCCCCGGCTTCATGATCCGCGCCGCGCTGGCGGCGACCCTGTCGGGGCTGTGGGGCATCTGCAGCGGATTCGAGCTGTGCGAGGCCGAGCCGATCGCCGGCAAGGAGGAATACCTCGACTCGGACAAGTACCAGATCAGGCCGCGCGACTGGACTGCGCCGGGCAACATCATCGGCGTCATCACCCGGCTCAACCACCTGCGCACCGACAACCCGGCGCTGCAGACGCACCTCGGCATCCGCTTCCATGACGCCGGCAACGACCAGGTGCTGCTGTTCTCGAAGGCCACCGATGACCGCCGCAACATCGTGCTGGTGGCGATCAGCCTCGACCCGTTCCACGGCCAGCACGCGCAACTCGAACTGCCACGCAGCGAGTTCGGCTTCGCAACGGACGAGCCGCTGGAAGTCGACGAACTGATGCGCGGACTGCACTTCGTCTGGGCCGGCCAGCGCCAGCACTGGTTCTTCGATCCGCAGGAACTGCCGTTCGCGGTGTTCCGGCTGCAACCGCCGTCTCCGCAGGAGCTTGCGGCATGACGACGACGCAGCCGGCGAGCTCGCTGCAGAACGGCGCCGGCACCGGGCCGACCGATCCGCTGTGGTTCAAGGACGCAGTGATCTACCAGGTCCAGCTCAAGTCGTTCTTCGACGCCAACGGTGACGGCATCGGCGACTTCGCCGGCCTGATCGACAAGCTCGACTACATCGCCTGGCTCGGTGTCAACACGATCTGGCTGCTGCCGTTCTACCCGAGCCCGCGGCGCGACGACGGCTACGACATCGCCGAGTACCGGGGCGTGCATCCGGACTACGGCCGGCTCGCCGATGCGAAGCGTTTCATCAACGAGGCGCACCGCCGCGGCCTGCGGGTCGTCACCGAGCTGGTCATCAACCACACGTCGGACCAGCATCCGTGGTTCCAGCGCGCACGCACTGCGCGCCCCGGAACGTCGCACCGCAACTATTACGTATGGTCCGACAGCGACCAGAAGTACGCCGACACCCGGATCATCTTCTGCGACACCGAGAAGTCGAACTGGACCTGGGATCCGCTCGCCAATGCGTTCTTCTGGCATCGCTTCTATGCCCATCAGCCGGACCTCAATTTCGACAACCCGCAGGTACTGCGCGAAGTGTTCGCGGTCATGCGCTTCTGGCTCGCCCTCGGCGTCGATGGCCTGCGACTCGATGCGGTGCCGTACCTGAAGGAACGCGACGGCACCAGCAACGAAAACCTGGCCGAGACGCATGACGTACTGAAGCGGATCCGCGCCGAGCTCGACCGCGAGTTCGACGACCGCATGCTGCTGGCCGAGGCCAACCAGTGGCCGGAGGACACCCGCGAGTACTTCGGCGACGGTGACGAATGCCACATGGCATTCCATTTCCCGCTGATGCCGCGCATGTACATGGCGCTGGCGCAGGAAGACCGCTTTCCGCTGATGGACATCCTGCGACAGACGCCGGACATCCCGGCCAACTGCCAGTGGGCGATCTTCCTGCGCAACCACGACGAGCTGACGCTTGAGATGGTCACCGATCGCGAGCGCGATTACCTGTGGGAGCGCTATGCCGCCGATCGCCGGGCGCGGATCAACCTCGGCATCCGGCGCCGGCTGGCGCCGCTGCTCGACAACGACCGCCGGCGCATCGAACTGATGAACTCGCTGCTGCTGTCGATGCCGGGCACGCCGGTGATCTATTACGGCGACGAGATCGGCATGGGCGACAACATCTATCTCGGCGACCGCGACGGCGTGCGCACGCCGATGCAGTGGTCGCTCGACCGCAACGGCGGCTTCTCGCGCGCCGACCCGTCGCGGCTGGTGCTGCCGCCGATCATGGATCCGCTGTACGGCTTCTCCGCGATCAACGTCGAGACGCAGATGCGCGACGAGCACTCGCTGCTGCACTGGACCCGGCGGATGCTGGCGATCCGCAGCCGCCACCGGGCGTTCGGCCGCGGCTCGCTGAAGCTGCTGTATCCGAGCAACCGGCGGATCTTCGCCTACCTGCGCGAATACACCGATGACGAAGGCCACGGCGAGACGATCATCTGCGTGGCCAACGTCGGCCGCTCGGCACAGGCGGTCGAGCTGGACCTGTCCGCCTACGCCGGTTGCGTGCCGGTCGAGATGCTCGGCGGCGCCAGTTTTCCGCCGATCGGCATGCTGCCGTATCTGCTGACGCTGCCGCCGTACGGTTTCTACTGGTTCCTGATCGCATCGGAGTCGCGGATGCCGCCCTGGCACAGCCCGCCGCCGGTGCCATTGCCGGAGCTGACCACGCTGATCCTGCGCCGCGGCATCGACGACCTGCTGCAGCCGCCGCTGCGCGAGCAGCTCGAACGCGAGATCCTGCCGACCTATCTGTCGCACCGCCGCTGGTTCGCCGGCAAGGGCGCGACGCTCGGTCGAATCCGCCTCGTGCACGCCGATCCGATGCCGATCGATGGCGCGCAGACCGTGCTGTTCACCGAGCTGCAGGTCGAATCCGGCGGCGCGACGGCCAGCTACCAGTTGCCGCTCGGACTGATCCGCGAGGACGACCTGGTCGGCGCGCTGCCGGCGCAACTGGCGATCGCGCGGACCCGCCGGGGCGCCCGACTCAGCTACCTGACCGACGCATTCACGCTGCCGGCGCTCGGACCGCTGCTGCTCGACGCACTGCGCGAACAGCGGCGCTATCCGAGCGAGGCATCCGAACTGCGCTTCGAGCCGACCGCCGAGCTCGCATCGCTGGAACTCGAGCCAGCCGCCGACACCCGCTGGCTCGGCGCCGAGCAGTCGAACAGCTCGCTGGTGGTCGGCAACGCGGCGATCATCAAGCTGTTCCGGCGGCTGACCGCCGGCGTGCATCCGGAAGCGGAGATGGGCCGCGCGCTGACCGAGGCCGGCTTCGCCAACATCGCGCCGCTGCTCGGCGAGATCGTCCGCGTCGACGCCGACGGCAGCCGTTGCGTGCTGGCGGTCGTGCAGCGCTACTGGCACTCGCAGGGCGATGCCTGGTACTGGACGCTGGCGCAGCTCGACCGGCTGGTCAACGACAGCGCCTCGCTGCAGGCAGAGCACGCCCCGCCACTCGACGAGAGTGTGTTCGACGACCTGACCCGCTTCGCCGCCGTGCTCGGCCGCAGGCTCGGCGAGCTGCACACGGTGCTGGCGCGAGCCACCAACGACGCCGCCTTCGCGCCGGCGGTCGCCGGCGCCGAGCAATGCCGGCGCTGGGCCGGCGCTGCGCGTGAACAGCTCGGACTCGGCCTTGCCGCGCTGGCGTCACGCGATGACTGGAATGCCGACGACCAGGTCATCGTGCAGGACCTGCTGTCGCGACGTGCCGAACTGGAACACACGATCGAGGCGCTGGCGCGGCACGGCAGCGGGTCGCTGCTGACCCGCACCCACAACGACCTGCATCTCGGCCAGGTGCTGGTGGCGCAGGACGATGCCTACTTCATCGATTTCGAAGGCGAGCCGTCGCGGCCGCTGGCCGAGCGCCGGGCGAAGACCAGCCCGCTGCGCGACGTCGCCGGCATGCTGCGTTCGTTCGACTATGTCGCCGCGATGGCCGAGCACACCCACGGACCGGGCAGTGCCGATCCGGTCCGGCTGAACGCGCTGCTCGATCGCTATCGACAGACGGTCGCGACGGCATTTCTGGATGCCTACCGCGAGGCGAGCGTTGCGATCGGCCACCACTGGCAGACCGATGGCGACGCCGACGCACTGACCCTGCTGTTCCTGATCGAGAAGGCCGCCTACGAGATCGCCTACGAGGCGGCCAACCGGCCCGACTGGATCGCAGTGCCGATGCACGGACTCGCGCGACTCGCCGAGCAGGCGGGCCGGTCGGCTACGCCGGAGCGGCACGATGCCGGCTGAGCGCAGACGCACGCCGCTGCAGGTCGAGCCGGAGCTGGCCGAGGCGCTGGCAGGCGCCCGGCTGTCCGATCCGTTCGCGGTGCTCGGGCCGCACGCAGTCGACGGCGCACGCGTGCTGCGCGCCTATGCGCCGGGTGCGACCGCGATCGAGGCGATCGACGGCGACAGTGACAGCGTGCTGGCGACACTGCAGCCGATCCAGATCGACGGACTGTTCGCGGCGCGGATGCCGGATGCGCGGCCGTACCGGCTGCGAATCCATTGGCCGGACGCGGTGCAGGACAGCGAGGACCCGTACTCGTACGGCCTGCTGCTCGGCGACCTCGATCTGTACCTGTTCGCCGAAGGCCGCCACCAGCAGCTCGGTCGCGTGTTCGGCGCGCAGTGCGTGACGATCGACGGCGTCGCTGGCGTGCGCTTCGCGGTATGGGCGCCGAATGCGCTGCGGGTGTCGGTGGTCGGCGATTTCAACGGCTGGGACGGCCGCCGCCATCCGATGCGCAAACGCGTCGAAGCCGGCGTCTGGGAATTGTTCGTGCCGCGGATCGGATCCGGCACGCACTACAAGTACGAACTGCTCGGACCGCACGGCCTGCTGCCGCTGAAATCCGATCCGTTCGCATTGCAGGTCGAGCGGCCGCCGGCGACTGCATCGATCGTTGCCGACCCAGTCGCGTTCGAATGGCACGACGCCGACTGGATCACGCGCCGGGCGCACATCGCGGCGGCGCTGGCGCCGCTTTCGATCTACGAAGTGCATGCCGGGTCGTGGCGTCGGCCGCGGGACCAGCGTCCGGCGCTGTGCTGGGACGAACTGGCCGATGCACTGCTCCCGTACGTGCAGCAACTCGGCTTCAGCCACATCGAGTTGCTGCCGATCACCGCCCATCCGTTCGGCGGCTCGTGGGGCTACCAGCCGACCGGGCTGTTCGCACCGCATGCCGATTACGGCGATCCGGCCGCGTTCGCGCGTTTCGTCGATCGCTGCCACGGCGCCGGCATCGGCGTGATCCTCGACTGGGTGCCGGCGCACTTCCCGACCGATGCGCACGGCCTGGCGCATTTCGACGGCACGCCGCTGTTCGAACATGCCGACCCGCGCGAGGGCTACCACCAGGACTGGGACACGCTGATCTACAACCTCGGTCGCCACGAGGTGCGCGGCTTCCTGGTCGCCAGTGCGCTGCACTGGCTCGAACGCTTCCACGTCGACGGTCTGCGCGTCGATGCGGTCGCATCGATGCTGTACCGCGACTACTCGCGCGCCGACGGCGAGTGGATCCCGAACTACTACGGCGGCCGCGAGAACCTCGAGGCGCTGCAGTTCCTGCGCCAGTTGAACCAGACCGTGCATGAGCGCTGCCCCGGCGCGCTGATGATCGCCGAGGAATCGACCGCCTGGCCCGGCGTCACGCAACCGGTCGAGCACGACGGCCTCGGCTTCGACTTCAAGTGGAACATGGGCTGGATGCATGACACGCTGAAGTACGTGTCGAAGGAACCGATCCACCGGCGCTGGGAACACCACAACATCACGTTCGGACTGGTCTATGCGTTTTCCGAGCGATTCGTGTTGCCGCTGTCGCACGACGAGGTCGTGCACGGAAAGAGCTCGCTGATCGGCAGGATGCCGGGCGACGAATGGCAGCGGTTCGCGAACCTGCGCGCCTACTACGGCTTCATGTGGGGCCATCCGGGCAAGAAGCTGCTGTTCATGGGCGGCGAGTTCGCGCAGGAACGCGAATGGGATCACGACCGCGAGCTCGACTGGGCGCTGCTGCAGCGCCCGTTCCATCGCGGCGTGCACGATCTCGTGCGCGATCTGAACCAGCTCTACCGCGAGCAGCCGTCGCTGCACGCGAGCGACGCCAACGGCCACGAGTTCCGCTGGATCGTCGAGGACGATCGCGACAACAGTGTGTTCGTGTTCTGTCGCTGCCACGGACCGGCCGCAGCGGTGATCGTGATCAGCAACTTCACGCCGGTGGTGCGGCACGAGTACCGGATCGGCGTGCCGTGCTCGGGCCACTGGCGGGAACGGATCAACACCGACGCGACGGTCTACGGCGGTTCCGGCGTCGGCAACGGCGGCAGCATCACGACCTCCGGCACGCCGTCGCATGGCCAACCGTGTTCGCTGAGCCTGACGCTGCCGCCACTGGCGACGCTGGTGCTGCTGTGGGAAGGCTGATCGCTGCCGGGAGTGGTCACTTGGTGGCGGTCGCCCCGGCGTCGCCGTCGGCCGCTGCGCAGCGCCGGCATGCGATCCCGCGAACATCCAACTGCGCGGACCGGCGGCGATGAGCGAGCGCCGCCACGACGATCGTCTGCAGGCCGGTTCGCCGTATCCGCTCGGCGCGCATTTCGATGGCCGCGGCACCCATTTCGCGGTCTACGCCGAGCATGCGGCACAACTCTACCTGTGTTTGTTCGATCCGCAGGGCCGCCACGAGACGCGGCTGAAGATGCCCGACTGCATCGACGGCATCTGGCACGGCTACCTGGAGGGCTGCCAGCCCGGCCAGTTGTACGGCCTGCGCGCCGACGGGCCGTACGAGCCGGAGCGCGGCCACCGCTTCAACATCCACAAGCTGCTGCTCGATCCCTATGCACGCGGCATCGCCGGCCAGGTGCGCTGGCATGACGCGCTGTACGGCTACCGGATCGGTGCACGCAGCGCCGACCTGTCGTTCGACCGCCGCGACAGCGCGCAATACATGCCGAAGGCGGTCGTGGTCGGCGCCGACGACTTCGACTGGGGCCACGATCGTCCGCCGCGCCGACACTGGAGCGACACCGTCATCTACGAGCTGCACGTGCGCGGCTTCAGCAAGCGGCGCGACGATCTGCCGCCGGAGATCCGCGGCACGTTCGGCGCCCTCGGCCATCCGAAGACGATCGAGTACCTGCACCGGCTCGGCATCACTGCGATCGAACTGCTGCCGGTGCATGCATTCGTCCGTGACCGCGCACTGCTCGAACGCCACCTGACCAACTACTGGGGCTACAACACACTGGCATTCTTCGCGCCGGATCCGGCCTATCTGTCGGACGGCTCCCGGGCGCAGATGAAGTGGGCGATCCGGCAACTGCACGAAGCCGACATCGAGGTGATCCTCGACGTCGTCTACAACCACACCTGCGAAGGCAACGAACTCGGTCCGACGCTGTCGTGGCGCGGGCTGGCCAACGCCAGCTACTACCGGCTGCTGCCGGACAACCCGCGCCACTGCATCGACGACACCGGCTGCGGCAACACGCTGAACATGGCCCACCCGCGGACCGTGCAGATGGTGCTCGATTCGCTGCGGCACTGGGTCGCCGAGTACCGGGTCGACGGATTCCGCTTCGATCTGGCCGCCGCGCTCGGCCGCCGCCCGGAAGGTTTCGATCCGCACGGCGCGTTCTTCACCACCGTGCTGCAGGATCCGCTGCTGTCGCAGGTCAAGCTGATCGCCGAGCCGTGGGACATCGGTCCCGGCGGCTACCAGCTCGGCAACCATGCGCCCGGTTTCTGCGAATGGAACGACCGCTTCCGCGACGACGTCCGCGGCTTCTGGACCGGCCGACCCAGCCTGCGCGGTGCCTTCGCCGCCCGGCTGCAGGGCTCGGCCGAGCTGTTCGATCGGCGCCGCCAGCGGCCATGGGTCAGCATCAACTTCATCACTGCCCACGACGGTTTCACGTTGCACGACGTGGTCAGTTACGCAGCCAAGCACAACGAGGCCAACGGCGAGGACAACCGTGACGGATCCGACGCCAACGAAAGCCACAATTGGGGCGTAGAGGGACCGACCGACGACCCGAAGATCGTCGCGCTGCGCGAGCAGATCAAGCGCAACCTGATCGCGACGCTGCTGTTCTCGCACGGCACGCCGATGCTGCTGGCCGGTGACGAGTTCGGCCAGACCCAGCACGGCAACAACAATGCCTACTGCCAGGACAACGAGATCAGTTGGCTCGACTGGTCACGGCTGGCCGACGACGCCGGGCGCGACTTCGCCGAGTTCGTCGGCCGGATGATCCGGCTGCGCCGCCGCCACCGGCTGCTGCAGGGTCACTACTTCCAGCACGGCCGGATCGAATTGCGGCCCGGCCTCGCCGACATCGGCTGGTTCGACGAGCGCGGCCATCCGATGACCGAGCAGGCCTGGCAGAACCCGGCCGCCCACCTGCTGGTGCTGCGGCGTGCCGGCCGCCGCGACAGCGGCGACGTCGAAGTGTTGCTGCTGCTGTTCAACGCCGATGCCCGTGGCCACCGCTTCCGGCTGCCGGAGCCGGCGTTCGACTACCGGGTGCTGGTCGATACCCGCCGTCCGGAGCGGCACGAAGAAGCGGTCGGCGACGAGCTCGACGTCGCCGCCCACAGCCTGTTGCTGCTGGTCGCGCGGATCGCCGACACGGAAGGCAGACAGTGACGGCGCCGCCGCGGCCGATCGGCGCGGTCCGCCAGCCGGACGGCCGCACCCGCTTCCGGCTCTGGGCGCCGGCGGCACGGACGGTCGAACTGGTGCTCGATGGCCGGACGCTGCCGATGCAGGCCGAAGCCGGTGGCTACCACGCGCTGGAACTCGACTGTCCGGTCGGCAGCCGCTACCGCTTCCGGATCGATCGCGACCAGCAGGTACCGGACCCGGCCTCGCGCGCACAGGCCGACGACGTGCACGGCGACAGCCTGGTCGTCGATCGGTCGGCCTATCGCTGGCGGGTGCCGGACTGGACCGGCCGACCGTGGACCGGGATGGTCGTGATGGAACTGCATGTCGGCTGCTGCGGCGGCTTCGACGGCGTCGCGGCGCAACTGCCGCGGCTTGCCGCGCTCGGCATCACCGCGATCGAGCTGATGCCGGTCGCCGATTTCTCCGGCCGCCGGAACTGGGGCTACGACGGCGTGCTGCCGTTCGCACCGGCCGGCGCCTACGGCAGCCCGGAACAACTGAAGTCGCTGGTCGACCGCGCGCACGAGCTCGGGATGTGTATCCACCTCGATGTCGTCTACAACCACTTCGGTCCGGAAGGCAACTACCTGCCGCATTACGCGCCGCAGTTCTTCGTGCCCGACAGCCATTCGCCATGGGGCGCCGCGATCGATTTCCGCGCCCGGCCGGTGCGCGACTTCTTCACCGCCAATGCACTGTACTGGCTGCACGAATTCCGCTTCGACGGCCTGCGCTTCGATGCCGTGCATGCGATCGAGCCGGCCGCCTGGCTGGACGAGATGGCGGCGATCGTGCGCGCCTCGATCGAACCCGGCCGCCACGTCCATCTGGTGCTGGAAAACGAACGCAATGCGGTCGGTCACCTCGACCGCGGCTTCGACGCACAATGGAACGACGATTGCCACAACACGCTGCACGTGCTGCTGACCGGCGAACACGAGGGCTATTACGCCGACTATCGGCACGACCCGCTCGACCAGCTCGCACGCTGCCTCGGCGAGGGCTTCGTCTATCAGGGCCAGCGCACGACCCGCGGCCATCGCCGACCGCGAGGCGAACCGAGCGCCGGCCTGCCGCCGCACTGCTTCGTGCTGTTCCTGCAGAACCACGACCAGATCGGCAACCGCGCGTTCGGCGAACGTCTGATCGAGCTGGCCGACGAGCGGGCACTGCGCGCGGCGATCGTGCTGCAGTTGCTGTCGCCGCAGATCCCGCTGCTGTTCATGGGCGAGGAATTCGGCTGCCGGCAGCCGTTCCTGTATTTCACCGACTTCCACGATGCGCTGGCCGATGCGGTGCGTGACGGCCGCCGACGCGAGTTCGCCGCGTTCGCCGAGTTCGAGGATCCGCGCGTGCGCGAATCGATCCCGGACCCGAACGACGAGGCGACGTTTCGTCGCAGTTGTCCGGACTTCGCCGCTGCGGCGGACCCGGCCAATGCGCGCTGGGTCACGCTGTACCGCGACCTGCTGGCGATCCGCCGCGAGCGCATCGCGGCGGCGCTCGGCGAGTGCCGCAGCGGTGGCGTCGAGCGCGTCGGCGAGCGTGCGCTGCTGGCCCGCTGGCAGCTCGGCCCGCGCGAACTGGCGATCGCGGTCAACCTCGCTGGCGAATCCTGCGCAGTCACGTCCTGTAGCGGCGAGCTGCTGTATGAGAGTGCCGAAGGCGGCTGGTCGCAGGCGCAGGAGTGTCGGCTGCCGGCATTTTCGAGCGTGGCGTTCCTGCGCGGCTGAGTGGGCGCGCCACGCCAGCGTCCAGCGGGCCGAACCGAACGGGCTGACGGATGAGCGACGAACTGACTCTCGAACTGGCGCGAGCCGCGGGGCTGAATCCGGAATGGGCCGACTACCGCGGCCGGCCGCATTCGGTGCCGCTCGATACGCTGCGGATGCTGCTCGCCCGGCTCGACCTGCCGGCCAGCGACGAGCGCAAGGCGCGCGACAGCCTCGAGCGGCTGCATGCCGAGCGCGCGGCGCGGATCCCGGCCCTGCTGGTCGGCCGGGTCGGCGCACCGCTGGCGCTGCCGCCGTCACTGCACCGCGCCGCCGGCTGCGACATCGAACTGCGCTACGAGGATGGCGGGTCGACTCGTCTGCACTGCGGCTGCGACGAATACGACCTGCTGCATCTGTCCGGCATCTACCGGCCCGGCTACCACGCACTGCAGATCGGTGAGCAAGCGATCCCGGTCGCGATCGCACCGGCGCACCGGCCCGAAGAACTGTGGCAGCGCCCGCGCCGCTGGGGCCTCGCGGCGCAGGTGTACAGCCTGCGCCACGACGACGACGTCGGCGACCTCGGGCTCGGCGACTACAGTGCGCTGGCGCACTGCGCACGGCGGGTCGGCGGACTCGGCGCGCAGGCGCTGGCGATCAGCCCGGTACATGCGCTGTTCTCGGCCGACGTGAACCACTACAGCCCGTACTCGCCGTCGAGCCGGCTGTTCTTCAACGCGCTGCACGTCGACCCGGCATCGGTGGCCGGCGCGGATTGGCTGCGCGCCCGGATCGATGCGCTCGGGCTGCAGGCCGAGACCGAGCGGCTGCGTCGATCGGAACTGGTCGACTGGCCGGCCGCAGCGACGCTGAAACTGCGCTTGCTGCGCGAACTGTGGCGCGATTTCGAGCGGATCGACCGCGACGGCAGGCTGCGCCGCGAGTTGTCGTCCTACCGCGCCGAACAGGGCGATGCGTTGCACCGCCACGCCTGCTTCGAAGCGATCCACGCCGCGCAGTACGGCCGCGATCCGCGCCGCTGGCACTGGCGCGACTGGCCGGACGGCCTGCGCGACCCGGACAGCCACGAGGTCGCGGCGTTCGCGCGCGAGCATGTCGAGCAGGTCGCTTTCCATGCCTTCCTGCAGTGGCTGGCCGAGCGCGCGCTGGCGCAGGCGCAGCGCGCCGCCCGCGACGGCGGCATGGACGTCGGCCTGGTCAGCGATCTGGCGGTCGGCACCGACAGCGGCGGCTCGCATGCATGGAGCCGGCGGCACGACATGCTGCGCGGCGTGACGATCGGCGCGCCGCCGGACGAGCTGAACCGGCTCGGCCAGGACTGGGGACTGACGACCTTCTCGCCGCGCGCGCTGCGCCAGCACGGCTTCGCGCCGTTCATCGAGATGCTGCGCGCATCGCTGCGGCACGCCGGCGGGGTCCGGATCGACCACATCCTCGGCCTGAACCGGTTGTGGCTGGTGCCGGACGGCGTCGGCCCGGTCGACGGCGCCTACATCGACTACCCGCTGCACGAGATGATGAACCTGATCGCGCTGGAAGCCTGGCGCCATCGGGCGACGGTGGTCGGCGAGGATCTCGGCACGGTGCCCGAGGGCTTTCGCGACGAACTCGCCCGCAGCGGCCTGCTCGGCATGCGGGTGCTGTATTTCGAGCGCGAACACGGCTGCTTCGCCGACCCGTCGCGCTGGTCCGAAGCGGCAATCGCGATGACCTCCACGCACGACCTGCCGACCATCGCCGGCTGGTGGCGGGGCCGCGACATCGAATGGCAGCAGCAGGCCGGACACCTGCCGCCGGGCCATACCGTGCAGCAGGAACAGCACCAGCGCGAGAGCGATCGCGAGGCGCTGTGGAATGCGTTCACGCATGCGAACATCACGCACTGCGGACGTCCGGGAATGCATGACAGCGATCCGGTCGTCGATGCGGCGATCGATTTCGTCGCGCAGACGCCGGCGCCGCTGGCGATCGTGCCGATCGAGGATCTGCTCGGCCGGATCGAACAGCCGAACCTGCCCGGCACCACCGACCAGCATCCGAACTGGCGCCGCCGGCTGGACGCGCCGTTCGACGCGCTGCTCGGGCAGCCGCAGGTCGCGGCGCGGATCGATCGACTGCAGGCTCGGCGCGGCGGCCGCTGAGCCGACGTCGATGAGCCCGCCCGCTGTCCAGAGCACGCTGCGCCTGCAACTGCATCGCGGGTTCCCGTTCGCCGCGGCGATGGCGCGGGTGCCGTATTTCGCCCGGCTCGGTATCAGCCACCTGTACCTGTCGCCGATCCTGACCGCGCGCGCCGGCTCGATGCATGGCTACGACGTCGTCGATCCGCACAACGTCAATCCGGAACTCGGCGGCGAGGACGGCCTGCGCGAGCTGGTGGCGGCACTGCGCATGCACGACATGGGGCTGATCGTCGACATCGTGCCGAACCACATGGCGGTCGGCCACGACGACAACCGCGCCTGGCTCGACGTGCTCGAATGGGGCCCGCTGAGCCGGCATGCCGGGTTCTTCGACATCGACTGGGACGTGCCGGACCCGGCGCTGAACGGCCGCCTGCTGGCGCCGTTCCTCGGCAAGCCCTACGGCGAAGCGCTGGCCGACGGCGAACTGCGGCTGCAATTCGACCCGGGTCACGGACGTTTCCACGTTCTTTATTTCGAGCACCGGTTCCCGATCGCCCCGGACAGCTACCGCCGGCTGCTGCGCCTCGGCAGCGATCGCCTGCGCGAGCACGCGACGCGCTTCCAGCAGACGGCCCGGGTCAGTCGCGGCAACCGTGGCGACGCGTTCGAACAGACCTGCGAGGCGCTGCGTGACGAGGTGGCCGGCGACCCGACGCTGGCGGCCGACATCGACGCGCTGCTCGAACGCTTCGACGCCACCAGCAACGACGGCCGGCAGGCATTGCACCGGTTGCTCGAACGGCAGCATTACCGGCTCGCCTGGTGGCGCACCGCGCCGGACGAGATCAACTGGCGACGCTTCTTCGACATCATCGACCTGGCCGGCGTCCGGGTGCAGGAGCCGGCCGCGTTCGAACTGCAGCACGGCACGATCTTCCGTCTCTACGCCGAAGGACTGATCGATGGCGTCCGGGTCGACCACGTCGACGGCCTGGCCGATCCGCGCAGCTACTGCCGGAGACTGCGCATGCGGCTGTCGCGACTGCAGCACGAGCGGCCGCCGGAACTGCGACAACCGCCCTATCTGGTGGTCGAGAAGATCCTCGCCGCCTGGGAACATCTGCCGCGCGACTGGCAGACCGACGGCACCACCGGCTATTCGTTCATGAACGAGGTCGGCGCACTGCTGCATGACAGCAGCGGCGAACCGGCCCTGACCGAACTGTGGAGCGGCATCGCCGGCCCGCGCGGCGATTTCGAACAGCAGGAACGCGATGCGCGGCGACGCATCCCGAAGGACCTGCTGGCCAGCGACTTCAATGCCTGCGCGCTGGCGCTGCACGCGATCGCCCGCAGCGAGCCGGCGACCCGCGACTGGACGCTGTTCGCGATCCGCCGCGTGCTGACCGAGTTGCTGGTGCATCTGCCGGTGTATCGCACCTATGCCGACGCGCGCGGCCGCAGCGCGCACGATGCGGCGACGATGGCGCGCACGGTGCAGGCCGCGCGATCGCACTGCCGCGCCGCCGAGCGGCCGCTGCTCGATCTGATCGACCGCTGGCTCGGCGGCGAGCCGCCGCGGCGGCTGCGCTCGATCCGTGCACGGCGGGCACGGCTGCGTGCGATCGGCCGTTTCCAGCAACTCAGTGCGCCGGTGGCCGCCAAGGCGGTCGAGGACACCGTGTTCTATCGCCACGGCCGGCTGCTGTCTCGCAACGAGGTTGGCGCCAATCCGGCCCAGTTCGCGCTCGGCGCCGACGCGTTCCACAACGAGATGCGACGCCGCGCGGCGCAATTCCCGCGCTCGATGCTGACCACCGCCACCCACGACCACAAGCGCGGCGAGGACGTCCGCGCCCGGCTCGCCGTGCTGAGCGAACAGCCGGCGCCGTGGACCGACGCCGTGCAGCGCTGGCGCGCCGCGCACGAACCGTTGAAGACACTGGTCGACGGCGTCGCGGCGCCCGACCCGATCGACCAGTACATGCTGTACCAGATCCTGCTCGGCGCCTGGCCGCCGCTGCTGGCGGTCGACGATGCGGCCGGGCTGCAGGCGTTCGCGGAGCGCGTCGCCGGCTGGCAGATCAAGGCGCTGCGCGAGGCCAAGCGCCACAGCAGTTGGGCCGAGCCGAACGAGCGCTATGAATCGGCCTGCGCCGGCTTTCTGGCGGCGCTGCTGGATCCGCGCCGCGCGGCGGACTTCGTCGCCGAGCTGCACGTGCTGGTCGAACGGATCGCGCCGGCCGGCATCGTCAACAGCCTGGCGCAGGTCACGATCCGGCTCGCCGCACCGGGCGTCTGCGACCTGTACCAGGGCGGCGAATGGTGGGACTTCAGCCTGGTCGATCCCGACAACCGGCGGCCGGTCGACTACGACGCCCGTGCGCACGCCCTCGATGCCGACGCCGAAACCGCCGTCGGCGCGCTGCTCGACGGCTGGCGCGACGGCCGGATCAAGCAGCGGCTGATCGAGCGCGGCCTGGGACTGCGGCGCCGCTGTCCGTCGCTGTTCGTCGGCGGCCAGTACCGTCCGCTGCGCGCCGCCGGCGCGCACGCCGAGCGGTTGTTCGGCTTCATCCGACATACCGAGCAGCAGGCCCTGCTGGTGGTCTCCGCGCGCCACGCCAGCGCGCTGGTCGCCGGCGGCCCGCGCATCGATCCGTCCGCATGGCGCGGTACCACGCTGCGGCTGCCGCGCTTCCTGCAGCAACGCCGCTGGCGCAGCGTGTTCGTCGACCCGATGACGCCGATCGAGGCCACCAGCGTGTTGCCGCTGGAGCGCGTGCTGACGCCGTTGCCGGTGCAGTGGCTGCTGGCCGACTGAAAGGCCGCCAAGCGCTCGCCGCGGCAATCCGACCGCATCCGGCGTTCTTGCGCCCGATCCGAAATACCGCACTCCGGTTGGCCAGACGGCCCTGGAATGCCTCCGGCGCAGTGCCGCGCCAGCGCCGAGCAGGTCGCTCGCAGCGGCGGGCGATGCCCGCCCCGATGCGACCGCCCTGTTCAGCTTGTGTTTATATTCATCGAAACTGCGCCGTACATCACGGATTCGTTATGGACGTGAACATAAGCTGAACTCGTGATGCAGTTCTTACAAACTGCACCGCCAGGGCGAAGGGTGGTCGCCCGAACGTCTTCCACTCGACCTATCGAGAACCTAATTCATGAAGCAGCATACGCTCGCTGTTGCCCTTGCCGGTGCCCTGTCGATGTCCCTGGTGTCGGTCGCCGATGCGACCCCGCCGGACCAGCAGCGCGTCATCGTCGCCTTCAAGCCCGGCGCCTCGGCGGCCGGCCGTGCCGCCGTCGCCGCAGTCGGCGGCAAGCACCAGCTCGACATCTACGGCACCAACGCGGCCGCGTTCGAAGTGCCGGCCAGGGCGCTCGCCGGGCTGTCGCGCAACCCGAACATCGAATACGTCGAGGAAGACACCCCGCGCTATCCGTTCGCGCTGGTCACGCCGTCCGACGGCACCACCTACGCCGCCGGCCAGCGGGTGCCGTACGGCATCCAGATGGTGCAGGCCGACCAGATGCCGCTCGGCGATTCGCTGGCCGGCAACCGCAAGGTCTGCATCATCGACTCCGGCTACGACCGCTCGCACGAGGATCTGGCCGGCACCGCCAACATCACCGGCGAGTACGATTCCGGCACCGGCTGGTGGTACACCGACGAGAACAGCCACGGCACCCATGTCGCCGGCACGATCGCGGCGCTGAACAACGCCGGCACCGGCGTGGTCGGCGTCAATGCCAACAACCAGCTCAACCTGCACATCGTCAAGGTGTTCTCGGCCTCCGGCTGGGCCTATTCGTCGAGCCTCGCCGCTGCCGCCAACAAGTGCGCCAGCGCCGGCTCCCATGTGATCAGCATGTCGCTCGGCGGTTCGCGCGCGAACAAGACCGAGCAGAAGGCCTTCGACTCGCTGGCCAGCCAGGGCATCCTGTCGATCGCTGCCGCCGGCAACGACGGCAACAACAGGAACTCGTACCCGGCCTCGTATTCGAGCGTGATGTCGGTCGCGGCGCTGGACGAGAACAAGGAGTGGGCGACGTTCTCGCAGTACAACAGCCAGGTCGAGATCGCCGCACCGGGCGTGTCGGTGCTGTCGACGGTGCCGATGAACAGCGGTTCGGAATCGACCCTCTCGGTCGGTGGCGTGGCTTACGCGCCGGGTGACATGGACGGCTCGCCATCGAAGTCGGCGACCGCCGCGCTGGCCGATTTCGGCATCGGCGACACGATCAACGGCGCGGTTGCCGGCAAGATCTGCCTGATCGCCCGCGGCACGATCGATTTCGCGACCAAGGTCAGCAACTGCGAGCAGAGCGGCGGCGTCGGCGCGGTCGTCTACAACAACGTCGCCGGCGGCTTTGCCGGCACGCTCGGCACGACCGTGACCAACATTCCGTCGGTCACCGCGTCCGATACCGAGGGCGCGCAACTGCAGACCCAGCTCGGCCAGACCGCCACGGTCGCCGTGCAGCCGGCCCACTACGCGTTCTTCGACGGCACCTCGATGGCGACGCCGCACGTGTCGGCGGTCGCGGCGCTGGTCTGGAGCTACTTCCCGTCCTGCACCGGCACGCAGATCCGCAACACGCTGAACAAGAGCGCCGAAGACCTCGGCACCGCCGGCCGCGACACCAAGTACGGCTACGGCCTGGTCCGCGCCCGCGCGGCCTACGACCGCCTCGCCGCGCTCGGCTGCAACAACTGATCGGTTTCGACCGATGCAACAAGGCAGGGGCGCCTTCGGGCGCCCTTGCTGTTTGTGGCGTCGAGCCAGATCCGGCCGGCGAAGCCCGCGAGCGCGTCCGTTCCCGAGGTGGACACGCCGCGGCACCTGCCCGCGGCCGGACGGCTCAGTCAGCGATCTGCCGCAGCGCCTCGTCGACTTCGGCGCTCGTGCTCGGCCGCACCCGCCGGGCGACTTCCTGACCGTTGCGGACGAACACCAGCGTCGGCCACAACTTGACCCGGAACGCACGGCCCAGCGGCCGTCCCGGGCCGTCCTCGATCTTGATGTGCGGCACCCGCGGATAACGGCCGAGCGCGGCCGCGATCGCCGGCTGCGCGCGCAGGCAATGGCCGCACCACGGCGCGCCGAACTCGAGCACCAGCGCACCCGGCTGGGCCGCCACCTGATCGCGGCCCGGTTCGACCGCGGCATAGTCGCTGGTGTAGGCCATCACACGCTCCCGCGCACACGCCGCTGCAGCATGGGCAGCAGCGGCTGAGTGCAGGCTGATCCGCGGCGGGCGGTCTCCGCAGCCGCCGCGGCGGCGCTATTTCCGACCCGCAGCGGCCATCGCCTCGTTCCACATCCTCTTGAACCCGTTGCGGGTGCGGTCCGACAGCGGTTGCCAGAAGCGCTCCTCGACGAAGAACTCCTCGCCCGGTTGCGCTGCTGCCTGCGCTTTGTCGAGCTTTGCCTTCGCCTTCGGATTGACGATCACGCTGCCGAACTCGCGCGCGATCATCGCCTGCGCGTCGACGCCGATGATGTAGTCGAGCAGCAGGTAGGCGGCCTCGAGCCTGGCTGGGTCGCTTTCGACGTGGCGGGCAATCGAGACGTTGTCGAGCCAGACAGTGACGCCTTCCTTCGGCCGGGCGAAGCGCCAGTCCTGCCCGGCCTTGTTCGCGGCCGCGACACCGAACCAGTAATCGGTGGCGTAGGTCAGCGGCTGCATCTGCTCCGGGGTCGGCATGCCGCCCCAGAAATCCGCCGCATTGGCGACCAGCGCGTTCAGGTTCGCCTGGGTCGCGGCACGCTGCTCCGGTGTGAAGCGGTCGTAATCGTAGACGTCGGTCGGCGCCACGCCGGCCAGCAACGCCATCTGGTACACGTTCGCCTCGACCTGATCGCTGGTCACCGTGAACGTGCCCTTCGCGTCCGGCTGCAGCAGCACCGCCCAACTGGCCGGGGCCGCGGTCCTGGCGGCGTTGTAGGCCAACGCGTAGGAACCACCCAGTTGCGGCACCGCATACAGCGCACCGGCTTCGTCGCGTGCGTAACCGGCGTTGCGCAGGCCCGGATAGACATCGGCATAGTTCGCCAACCGCGAGGTGTCGAGCGGCAGCAGCAGTTGCATCAGCTTGCCGCGCTCCTGCTTGAAGTAGTTGTGCGTCGGCGTGGTCACGTCGACCGATCTGCTGCGCAGCTCCTAGAAAATGTCGTCGGCGCTGCCGATATAGGACACGGAGCCGTCGGGTTTCTTCAGGAATACCAGGTCGATGTCCTTGCCGCGCGATTTCGCCCAGGCTTCGAAGTCACGTTCGAACAGGCTGATGTAGCCCTCCCACTCGTGGACACGAAGCTCGACGGCGGCGGCCGGAGCGCCGGTCAGACAGGCCGCCAGCAGGACGGCAGCGGTGTGGTGCGTGTTCATGGTTCCCCCCTGTGTCAGCGGTGGCGGAAACGCCCGCCACGGGCGTACTCCGAGTCGCCAGCCCGACATGGCCGGGCTCGCTCACGGCGAATCGCTCGCTTGCGCAATTGCGTCGCCGCGCCACCCTCCGTGGCGGTGGCCGGCAGACTGCCTGTCGACAGCCCGCCAGCCGTTCCGGCCGCAGCTCGGCCGTACTCTGCGGAAAGTATGGACCCGATCGGAGCAGCGCGGCGCACCGCACGGTGCCGCCGGCCCGGGTGCCCGCCCGTCAGTTCGGCGCGCGCAGCCCGGCGATCCACTCCAGCACGCGCTTCTCGAGCACCGACAGCGGCACCGAGCCGGTGCCGAGCACGACGTCGTGGAACGCGCGCAGGTCGAAGCGCTCGCCGAGCTCGCGGGTGGCGCGCTCGCGCAGCTCGGAGATCTTCAACTGGCCGATCTTGTAGCCGAGCGCCTGGCCCGGCCAGGCGATGTAACGGTCGATCTCGTTGACGATGTCCTGCTCGGTCTTCGGCGCGTTGGCCATGAAGTAGTCGATCGCCTGCTGCCGGCTCCAGCCCTTGGCATGCATGCCGGTGTCGACGACCAGCCGCACCGCGCGCCACATGTCGTAGGTCAACTGGCCGAAGCGGTCGTACGGATCGTCGTACAGGCCCATCTCGTAGCCGAGCCGCTCCGCATACAGGCCCCAGCCTTCGCCGTACGCGACCACGTAGCCGGTGCGGCGGAACATCGGCTGCTCCGGCAGTTCGAGCCCGTAGGCGAACTGGAAGTGGTGGCCCGGCACCGCCTCGTGCAGCGACAGCGCCGTCATTTCCCACTTCGGACGCACTTCCGGCTTGTACAGGTTCACGTAGTAGTAGCCGGCGCGGGTGCCGTCGGCGGCACCGGGCTGGTAGTAGGCAGTGGTAGTGTCCGGCGCGATCGCATCGGGAATCGCACGGACCCCGTAGGGCAGCCGCGGAATGGTGCGGAATACCTTGACCAGCTCCGGATCGATCCGCTTGGCCAGCGCCTGGTAGGCGGTCAGCAGTTCCTCCGGGGTCCGGTAGAAGAACTGCGGGTCGCTGCGCAGGTGCTCGAAGAACGCCGCGAGGTCGCCGTCGAAACCGACTTCCTGCCGGATCTTCTCCATCTCGGCGCGGATCCGCGCGACTTCCTTCAGGCCGATCTGGTGGATCTGCTCCGGCGTCAGGTCGGTGGTCGTGTAGTACGCGGCACGCTGGGCGTAGAACGCCTCGCCGTTCGGCAGGCTGCTGGCGGCGATGTCGTCGCGGTTGGCTGGCAGGTAGGTATCGTTGAAGAAGGTCTGGAAGCGGCGATAGGCCGGCAGCACGACGTCGGCGATCAGTTCGCGGCCACGGGCGCGGATCCGCTCGCGATCGGCGGCCGGGATCGAATCCGGGAAGCGCTCGAACGCGCGCCAGAAGCGGCTCCGTTCCGGATCGTCGGCGACCTGCGCGGCAATCTGCGCCGGAACCCGCTGCATCACCACTTTCGGCGGCACCATGCCGGCCTCGATGCCGGCCTGCATCAGTGCGATGGTCTGGTCCATCAGCGTGCCGAACTTCGACAGCCGGGCGAGCCAGGCGTCGTAATCGGCAACCGTCTGCAGCGGCAGCACCTCGAGAATCTCGTCGAAGGTCTGGATGCCGCCGCGCTGGTTCAGCGGGATCAGGTGCGCCCGGAACGGCTGCGCGGCCAGCGCCTGCGCGAGTTGCCACTCGAACACGTCGTAGTTGATCCGGTCGTTCGGTGCCAGCGCGCTGCGGTCGATCGCGTGCAGCCGCTCGAGCGCGGCGCGGTCG
The DNA here is from genome assembly GCA_041687455.1 of Lysobacteraceae bacterium. Taxonomy (GTDB): domain Bacteria; phylum Pseudomonadota; class Gammaproteobacteria; order Xanthomonadales; family Xanthomonadaceae; genus JAWLBY01. The sequence goes on from JAWLBY010000001.1 coordinate 236,077, forward strand.
GCGGCCTGGCTGCGCGCGATCGCTTCGGCCGACAGGTCCGGCAACTGGTCTGCGTAGCGGCGATCGCCGTGGTAACTGGCCGACAGCGGGTCTTCGCGCAGCCCGCGCTGCCATTCGGCTTCGAACAGCGTGTTCAGCTCGGCGGACGGATCGGCCGGCTTGGCCAGTGCGGCGAACGGCAGCGCCGCGGCGAGCAGCAATGCGATCGGGGCGGGGGCGAGACGTCGGATCATGCGGGCGCTCCGGCGGGGGGAGCGGCCGAGTCTAACCGGGCGGGCAGTGAGCGGACCGTGCGGGCGGCGGCATTGCGGCCGGGCGAGCCTGGCCTGCGGTGGCGGGGCACCTTCCCTGCAGGAGCCGCTTCAGCGGCGACTGCCTGACGATGCGGGCGAGGCGGCCGCGCCCGCCTCAGCGCTCCCCGGTCGTGAAACTCTCGCCGCAGCCGCACTCGCCGGTCGCGTTCGGATTGTGGAACACGAATTCCGAGTTCAGGCCGCGACGGACGAAGTCGATCTCGGTGCCCTGCACCAGCGGCAGGCTTTGCGCGTCGACGACGACCCGGACGCCGTCCTGCTCGAACACGGTGTCGTCGCGACCGATCTGCTCGGCGACCTCGACGTCGTAGCCCCAGCCGGAACAGCCGGTGCGCTTGACGCCCAACCGCATGCCGACCAACTCCGGCCGGCCGGCGATGAAATGGCGGACGCGTTCGACGGCGGCGGGGGTCAGCGTGATCGGCATGGCAATGGTCTGCAGGGATTGGTGTCTCTGCGGGAACGGCTTCAGCCGCGATCTCGGGTATCCCGACGGCGCAGGAAGATCGCGGCTGAAGCCGCTCCTGCAGGGCGCGGTCGCCGATATGGCGGCTTCATCGACCAAGGTAGGGCCGCGGCCGGTGCGATTCAACCGCCGTCCCGGTGCCATTCGGATCGGCGGCGCCGCTTTCGCTATCATTCGCCGTTCGCCCCGGCCCCGGGGCGGCTCACGATCGGAGATTCCCCGTATGGCAGTGGTCAGCGTCCGCGAGGCGTTGTCGGGCGGCATCGCCGCCGACAGCGAGGTCAGCGTTCGCGGCTGGGTCCGCACCCGCCGCGATTCCAAGGCCGGCCTCTCGTTCATCAATCTGAGCGACGGCTCGTGCTTCGCACCGATCCAGGTCGTCGCGCCGAATTCGCTGGCCAATTACGAGAACGAGGTCCGCCACCTGACCAGCGGCTGCGCGATCGTCGCGACCGGCACGCTGGTGCCGTCGCAGGGCCAGGGTCAGGCATTCGAACTGCAGGCGAGCGCGATCGAGGTGCTCGGCTTCGTCGACGATCCGGAAACCTATCCGATCCAGCCGAAGGCGCACTCGCTGGAGTTCCTGCGCGAAGTCGCGCACCTGCGGCCACGCACCAACCTGTTCGGCGCGGTGACGCGGATCCGCCACTGCCTCGCGCAGGCGATCCACCGGTTCTTCCACGAGAACGGCTACTACTGGATCAACACGCCGATCATCACCAGCTCGGATGCCGAAGGCGCCGGGCAGATGTTCCGCGTGTCGACGCTCGACCTCGCCAACCTGCCGCGCGACGGCAAGGGCGCCATCGATTTCTCGCGCGACTTCTTCGGCCGTGAGGCGTTCCTGACCGTGTCGGGCCAGCTCAACGTCGAGGCGTACTGCCTCGCGCTGTCCAAGGTCTATACGTTCGGCCCGACCTTCCGCGCCGAGAACTCGCACACGACGCGGCACCTGGCCGAGTTCTGGATGATCGAGCCGGAGCTTGCGTTCGCCGACCTGAACGACATCGCCGGGCTATCCGAACAGTTCCTGAAGTACCTGTTCCGCGCCGTGCTCGCCGAGCGCGCCGACGACATGGCGTTCATCGCCGAGCGGGTCGAGAAGACCGCGGTGTCGCGGCTGGAGAATTTCGTCGCGCAGCCGTTCGAGCGGATCGACTATTCCGACGCGATCACGCTGCTGCAGAAGTCCGGCCGAACCTTCGACTTCCCGGTCGAATGGGGCCTCGACCTGCAGACCGAGCACGAGCGCTGGCTGACCGAGGAACACGTCGGCCGTCCGGTCGTGGTGATGAACTACCCCGAGCACATCAAGGCGTTCTACATGCGCCTGAACGACGACGGCAAGACGGTCGCCGCGATGGACGTGCTGGCGCCCGGCATCGGCGAGATCATCGGCGGCTCGCAGCGCGAGGAGCGGCTCGACGTGCTGGACAAGCGAATGGCGCAATTCGGCCTCGATCCGGCCCACTACGGCTGGTACCGCGACCTGCGCCGCTACGGCACCGTGCCGCACGGCGGCTTCGGACTCGGCTTCGAGCGGCTGGTGGTCTACGTCTGCGGCCTGGCCAACATCCGCGACGCAATCCCGTATCCGCGCGCACCGGGCCAGGCGGAGTTCTGACGAGCCGGGATTGGGGATCCGGGATTCGCTGATCAGCGATGCTCGAATCCAGTCCCGACCATGCGTCTGCGTCCGAACCTCGCCGCGAGCGGCTTCACGAATCCCGAATCCCCAATCCCGAGCTGCAACGCCATGCCGATGATCCCGATGTTCCTGCTGCTGCTGTTCACCGGACTCGCTCTGTCCGGCATCGCCGGCTACCTGATCTTCGGTCCGCTGACCTACAGGCAGATCGGCGATCGCGGCATGCGGATCGGTGGTCATGCATTTGCGCCGAGCTTCCTGCGCTGGATCATGTCCGGCGCATTCCGGGCCACCCGCGACAGCGCGATCACCGGGCTGGCGACGCCGGCGCAGATCCTGTGCTGGAGCACCGTGATCGGTGCAATCGGCAGCGGCCTGGTACTGCTGCCGTACGCCTGGTGACGGTCCCGGCACCCGGCGACACGGCAATGGAGATACGAATGAACGACAACGCACGGGTCGAAGCCGAACAGTGGTGGCTCGCCGCGCTCGGCGACACGCTGGTCTGGGCCCGGCTGCGGCTGCTCGATTCCGGCATCGCGCTGGTCTTCGACTGCAACGGCGAAACCGTCTCCTACGACTCCGAGGACAGCGCCCGCGCCTCGCTGCTCGATGCGGAGTACCGCAACTTCGACGGCCTCGACGAAGATGACGCCGCCGACATGGGTTTCGACCTCGCATCGATCGTGCCGCCGAATGCGGCGGACGACGAGGCGCTGCGCGAACATATGTTCCTGAAGCTGCCCCGAAGGCAGTAACGATCTCCTGCAGGAGACCGCTTCAGCGGTGACCCCGGTCGGACATCGCGACACGGCCGGAGAAACTGCGGCCGCCGCTGAAGCGGTCTCCTGCAGGGGCGGCCCACCTTGCAGGACCACGCCCATGTACCTCCCCCGTCGCTTCGCCGAAAGCGATCTCGCCGCGCTCGATGCGCTGCTCGCCCGCGACGCCTTCGTCACGCTGATCAGCACCGACGCCGACGGCCTGCCGTTCGCCAGCCACCTGCCGGTGCTGTACGAGCGCGACGGCGAGCGAGTGCGCTTTCGCGGCCACTGGGCCCGGCCCAATCCGCAGGCCCGCCACGACGGACAGGCGCTGCTGATCGTGCACGGCCCGCATGCCTACATCTCGCCGAGCTGGTATACCTCTCCGCGCGATCACGTGCCGACCTGGAACTACGGCGTCGCGCATGTGCGCGGCACGCTGCAGCGGTTCGACGACCGCGAGGCGCTGCGCGAGCTGGTGACGACGCTGTCGGACAAATACGAACGCCCGCTCGGCAGCGACTGGCAGCCGTCGCACGGCCAGCCCGAATTCGAGAGCGATCTTTCCGCGATCATCGGCTTCGAGCTGATCGCTGCAAAGGTCGACATCAAGTTCAAGCTGAACCAGAACCACGATGCCGGCAATGTGCTCGGCGCCGCCGCCGGCCTCGAACGGCTCGGCAACCCGCAGGCCGCTGAAGTCGCCGCGCTGATGCGCGACCGGCTCGCGCGCCGGCAAACCATGGAGACTCCGGCATGAATCTCGACCTGACCGGCAGGCATGCGGTGGTCTGCGGCGCGTCCGAGGGCATCGGCCGCGCGACCGCCAACGAACTGGCCCGGCTCGGTGCCTCGGTGACCGTGCTCGCGCGGCGCGAGCAGGCGTTGCGTGAGACCGTCGCCAACCTTCGCGACGACGCGCCGGGGCAGCGGCACGGCTGGATCGCGGTCGACGCGTCCGACACCGACGGCCTGCGCGACAAGCTGCAGTCGCTGGTCTACGGCGCACCGGCACATATTCTGGTCAACAACAGCGGTGGCCCGCCGGGCGGACCGCTGGCCGATGCCGGCGTCGACGCGCTGCTGGCAGTGTTCCGCCAGCACCTGCTGGCCGCGCACACGGCACTGCAGGCGCTGCTGCCGGGCATGCGCGACGCCGGCTACGGCCGCGTCATCAACGTCATCTCGACGTCGGTCAAGGAACCGATCCCGGGCCTCGGCGTCTCGAACACGATCCGCGGTGCCGTCGCGAGCTGGGCGAAGACGCTCGCGACCGAACTCGGCCCGCACGGCATCACCGTCAACAACGTCCTGCCCGGCTTCACCGAAACCGGCCGGCTGTCGAGCCTGATCGCCGCAAAGGCGAAGACCGGCCACACCGACGACGAGACGATCGCCCGCGGCATGCTGGCCAGCGTGCCCGCCGGCCGCTTCGCATCGCCCGACGAGACCGCGGCGGCGATCGCGTTCCTCGCCTCGCCGGCGGCGGGGTACGTCAACGGGATCAACCTGCCGGTGGATGGCGGGCGGACGAAGTCGCTGTAGCGACGAGCCGACGCACGATCCGTGCATGCGCGGCCGCAGCCCCACCTGTGGGAGCTGTTTCAGCCGCAATCTGTTGATTTCGCTTCGCTCGGCTCACAGCAACAGCGACGGCGACAGCGACAGCTACAGCTACAGCTACAGCTACAGCTACAGCTACAGCTACAGCTACAGCTACAGCTACAGCTACAGCTACAGCTACAGCTACAGCCAGAGCGTTTCGTACAGGCCTGCGGCCCGGCCGAGCTACTTTCTCTTGCTTGCCCAAGAGAAAGTAGCCAAAGAGAAGGGCACCCGGCGTCCGCGCCGGTTGCGCTGCCGGCTTCAAGACAAGCAGCCATCCATGGAGCGACAACCTGCCCGCACTTCCATGTGCGGGCGTTCGGCGGGTTGTTCCTGCGGAACAACGATTCCCGCCTCACCCTGCGCTAATCGGAAGCGGCCGGCCGGCGCGAACTCGGCCATCCATGGCCTCGAACATGCGCGCCTTTCCCCGTCCGCTTCCTGCGTTGCTCGGCGCGTGACACGGAATGTTCCGCGGGGAACCGCCGCTGCAAGCATCACGTCCACGCCCCGCGTACCGGTATTCGGAGCATCGTCCCTGTAGAGCGCTTCAGCGGCGACCGAATGGCCATGTAGAAACCTGCGGTCGCCGCTGAAGCGGCTCCGACACAAAGTGCATGCGCGGAACCGTGAACTGGCCGCCGCGATGGGACGACAACGCGGCAATCCCGCGGACCCCGGGAGCCCCTTCTTTGGGGGCACCTTCTTTGGGCACGCAAAGAAAGGTGCCTCGGGCGGGCCGCAGGCCTGTACGAAACGCTCTGGCTGTCGCTGTTGCCGTGAGCCAGAAACGAAGCGAAGTCAGAACATCGCGGCTGAAGCCGCTCCCACAGGAGATGCGCGACAGCAGGGCGCGCTGCACTGCGCACGCAGCCACCCGGCTGAAGCCGGTTGCACCGAAAGTCGACATCGCAGCCCACCCCCTCCCCCGATCGGCTACCCTTTGCGCCCATGCGCAAACTGACCCACCTGATCGGCGGCGAAGCCCGCCCGCCCGCTTCGAACGCCTGGCTCGCCGTCGCCGACCCGGCGACTGGCGAGCACCTGCTCGATTGCCCGGACGGCGACGCACGCGACGTCGACGCGGCGGTCGCGGCGGCTCAGGCAGCGGCGCCCGGTTGGGCCGCACTGCCGGCACCGGAACGGGCGCGCTGGCTCGAGCGGCTGGCCGATGCGCTGGAGGCACGGATCGACGTCTTCGCGCGTGCCGAGTCGCAGGACGCCGGCAAGCCGCTGGCTCTCGCGCGCGAAATCGAGATCCCGCGGGCGGTGGCGAACCTGCGTTTCTTCGCCTCGGCAGCGATCCAGTTCGCCAGCGAATGCCATCACGGCCACGCCGGGCTGAACTACACGTTGCGGATGCCGCTCGGCGTGGTCGCTTGCATCAGTCCGTGGAACCTGCCGCTGTACCTGTTCACCTGGAAGATCGCGCCGGCACTCGCGGCCGGCAACGCGGTGGTCGCCAAGCCGAGCGAGGTCACGCCGTTGACCGCCGCGATGCTCGGCGAGCTGAGCCGCGAGATCGGATTTCCGCCCGGCGTGCTGAACATCGTGCATGGGCTCGGCCCGAAGGTCGGCCAGGCGCTGGTCGAGCACCCGCGGGTCGCGGCGATCGGCTTCACCGGCAGCACCGCGGTCGGCCGGCGGATTGCCGCGCATTGCGGGCCGGCGCTGAAGAAGGTCTCGCTCGAACTCGGCGGCAAGAATCCGACCATCGTGTTCGCCGACGCGCCGCGCGACAAGCTGATCGATACGCTGGTCCGGGCGAGCTTCCAGAACAGCGGCCAGATCTGCCTGTGCGGTTCGCGGCTGCTGATCGAGCGCGGCGTGTACGACGAGATCCGCGACGCCTTCGTCGAACGGGTTCGCGCGCTGCGGGTCGGCGATCCGCTCGATGCCGCCACCGATCTCGGCCCGCTGGTGTCGCGGGCGCATTACGACAAGGTGCTCGATTACCTCGCACTGGCGAAATCCGAAGGCGGCCGGGTGCTGGCCGGTGGCGATGCGCTGCGTCCGCACGGCCGCTGCGAGCAGGGCTGGTTCGTCGCGCCGACCGTGATCGAGAATCTCGGCCCGCGCTGCCGGACCAATACCGAGGAAGTGTTCGGCCCGCTGGTCACGCTGCAGCCGTTCGACGACGAGGCCGAGGCGCTGGCGCTCGCCAACGCGGTGCCGTACGGCCTCGCCGCCAGCGTCTGGACCGGCGACCTGCGCCGGGCGCACCGGATGGCCGCTGCGATCGAGGCCGGCATCGTCTGGATCAACTGCTGGCTGATGCGCGACCTGCGCACGCCGTTCGGCGGCGTCAAGCAGTCCGGCAGCGGTCGCGAGGGCGGCTGGGAAGCGATGCGATTCTTCACCGAACCGAAAAACGTCTGTATCGACCTGTCATGAGCGAACCCACCGCGATCGAGAACCTGCTGTCGCGCAACCGCGACTGGGCGGCGCGCATGCGGGCGGAAAACCCGAAGTTCTTCCGCAGCCTGTCGCAGCAGCAGGCACCGAAATTCCTCTGGATCGGCTGCTCCGACTCGCGGGTGCCGGCCAATCAGGTCACCGGCCTGCAGCCGGGCGAGGTGTTCGTCCACCGCAACATCGCCAATGTCGTCGTGCATGCCGACCTCAATGCGTTGTCGGTGATGCAGTTCGCGGTCGACCTGCTGCGCGTGCGGCACATCATCGTCTGCGGCCACTACGGCTGCAGCGGCGTGCATGCGGCGATGTCGGGCACCCGGGTCGGGCTGGCCGACAACTGGCTGCGGCACGTCGGCGACGTCGCGCTCAAGCACGCCGCGCTGCTCGAGGACGTCGAACTCGATGCGCTGCGCCACGCGCGGCTGTGCGAGCTGAACGCGATCGAACAGGTCGTCAATGTCTGCCAGAGCACCGTCGTGCAGGACGCCTGGGCGCGCGGCCAGGAACTGTCGGTGCATGCGTGGATCTACGGCCTGCACGACGGCCTGATCCGCGAACTCGGCATGGGCATCGACCGCCCGGACGACCTCGCCCCGGCCTACGCCGCCGCGCTCGAGGCGATCCGCGGCGGCGAACGACTCGAACACTCGCAGAAACTGGCCCCACGCCGATGAGCAGCATCCACACCGATACCGCGCCCGCCCCGGTCGGCGCCTACCCGCATGCACGCCGCGTCGGCGACCTCGTGTTCCTGTCCGGCATCGGCCCGCGCACGCCGGGCAGCAATGCGATTCCCGGCAACGAATACGACGCCGACGGCCGCCTCACCGGCTACGACATCGAAGCGCAGACCCGCTCGGTGTTCGCCAACGTGCGCGCCGTGCTCGAAGCGAGCGGCTGCCGCTGGGAGGACCTGGTCGACGTGACCGTCTACCTGACCGACATGGCACGCGACTTCGGTCGCTACAACACGATCTGGGCCGAGTTCTTCCCAGATCCGGCCAGCGCACCGTGCCGGACCACGCTCGGCATCACCGCGTTGCCGACGCCGATCGCGATCGAACTGAAGTGCGTCGCGGCCGCGCGCGGCCAACCGTAAGCGTCGTCGCCGGCCTCAGCGCTCAGCCGCGCGGCAGGCCGTCGAGCACGGCCCGCGCCTGTTCCTGCATCGCCAGGAACGAGCGCTGCCAGCCGGTGTCGCTCGGCCGGATGTGCGTGACCCACTGCAGGTAGGCGCGCATCCGGTCTGCCTGCCGTTCGAGTTCGGCAATCCTTCCGGCCAGCCGCTCGACTTCGGCCATCGGCACCAGCCTCACCCGGCGGTCCTGGCAGACACCGACGCACGGCCGCGGCGCATCGATCCGGCCGCAACCGATGCACTGCCAGCCTTCGATCGGCTCGATGGCGAGTGCGCTGATGACTGGATCCGACGGCATGCATCGAGCATAGCCGGCGCCACCCATCGGCCGGCGCCGGCAATCCGCTGACCCGGCGCACAACCCGCGGCCTGACTGACCCAGATCAAGCAACCGTGCGCGTGCGCGGGCCGGCCGCTGGCGACGGCCGCCGGCGCAGCGCGACCAGCAGCATCGCCATCGCCGCCGCGGCCGCCAGATGCTTGAGGCTGTGCCCGCTGATGCCGGCCAGCGCCAGCACCACCGCATCTCCGAACTCGAACGCCTTGGCGAGCGCGTACAGGCCGATCAGCGCCCACAGCGCGCCGGCGCTGCCGACGCACGAGCGGTACAGCAGCAGTACCAGCGGCAACAGCAGCATCGGCAGGAACTGCACCAGCACGTACGGCCGCAGATCGCCGACCCCGCCGCGCTCGCCGAGCCACCAGAACAGCACCGAGCCGACACCGAGCGCGATCAACGGCCACAACGTGCGCCGACCGATCCGCTCGTCGATGTGCTCGCCGAGCACGATCGCGACCAGCGCCATGAAGGCGATCGTCATCGGCAATCGATCCCAGACCAGCCGCGCATTGTCCGGCGCCAGGTGGTACCAGCCGGAACCGGCGCCGATCAGCAGCGCACCGACGAAGAACGCCCGGTAGGCCGGGAGCAACGCCGGAAGTGCAGCGGTCACCGCCGTACCGCGGCGCAACTGCCGCAACCCGACGACGCCGACCACGACGAAGGCGAGATTCGACAGCACGTTCCAGCCGTTCGGCACGCCGAGCCGCGGCACCCGGTCGGCGAACGCGTGGTAACCGGCTGGCTGCGCGATCGGTCCGTGCAGTGCCAGCACAACGACCGCGACCACCGCGAGCAACAGCAGCAATCCGACCCGCCACGGCAGCCGGCGGCCGGCCGCCCCGGCAGCATTCGATGCTTCCACCACAGCTCCTTCGGCGGCGCTGCCGGCGCCGCATACAATGCCAATCCTACCGCCGAGGAGAGCGTCCGATGAGCCTGATGCCGCCGATCAACTTCCAGCGCTGGATCGACGAACACCGGCACCTGCTGAAGCCCCCGGTCGGCAACAAGTGCATCGTCGACGACGAGTTCATCGTCATGGTCGTCGGCGGACCGAACCAGCGCACCGATTACCACTACGACGAAGGCGCCGAATTCTTCTACCAGCTCGAAGGCGAGATGGTGCTGCGCGTGCAGGAAGACGGTCGCGCCCGTGACATCCCGATCCGCGCCGGCGAAGTGTTCTACCTGCCGCCGCGGGTGCCGCACTCGCCGCAGCGGATGGAAAACTCGGTCGGCCTGGTGATCGAGCGCCGCCGCCTGCCCGGTGAACAGGACGGCCTGCTGTGGTTCTGCGAACGCTGCAACCACAAGCTGCACGAGCAGTACTTCACGCTGCAGGACATCGAAAACGATTTCCCGCCGGTGTTCGACCGCTTCTACCGCGACCGCGACCTGCGCACCTGCAAGGCATGCGGGCACCTGAACCCGGCACCGGCGAAGTATCAGGCGGCGGCCGGCGCAGACTGAGCCGGCCGCCGCGGGCCGCGGCGCGTTCGCATTCCCCGGTCCGCTGCAACCGCGCCCAGTGGCGCGCGGTTGCAGCGCAGCCGCCGTGTCCGCTGATCATGCGCGCAGACGGCACCGGTCGAGCTGGCAGACGTCGCCCGATCGATGGCGGCGCGCAGGACCTGCTCGGCTCGCGTCAGTGAGTCACTTCCCGCAGCGTTCGTTCGGCGTACCGACGATCGCGTCGACCTCGGTCTGGCTCAGGATCTGCGCCTGGTACGGTTCGCCGGACAGCTTCTCCGTGGTCGCCGCGAATGCCCGCAAGTGGTTGCGCGATCCGCACAACAGGTTGGCGTAGGTGGCGTCGATGTCGTCGTGTTCGGAGCGCTCGATCGCTGCGGCAATGTCCTGCATGTCGGCTTCCTCGATGAAGCCGCCGACCTGCACGGCATCCAGTTCGGACTTGCCGCCGCGCTCGATCAGTGCGTCGTGCAGCGCCTGCAGTTCGGGATCGGTGAACTCGCCGAGCGCGTTGCCGGCGGTCGGATCGGGCAGCTTGTAGCGGCGCAGCAGCTTCAGCATGGCGTCCATGTGGCGCTGTTCCGACGCGGCGATGTTGGCAAACGCGGCGGTGCCCCACGCCTGGTCGAAGGTGAGGTAGACGTCACGGGCCAGCTTTTCCTCTTCGCGCATGAACACGAGGTCGGCCGCTTCGACGGCGCTGAGCGCCACGGTGCTGTCGCCGCCGCCCGCGCGGTTGGGGCCGCCCTTGGCGAACGCGGGGGCTTGCGCGATCGACACGGCGAGCGCGGCAGTGAGCAGCAGTTGACGTGCAGAAGGCTTACGCATGTTGATTCTCCGTAGGTGGCCTGGCCGGCGGGTGCCGGCGTCAAAACGACTGTGCCACTCGCCGGTCAGCGGTCCTTGTCGTTCCGGAAACAATCTGTATCAAGTTGTTTCGACCCGCCGTTCAACGGTCAACGGCCACCGCTTCGCCGCCGGGGCACCGGTTCCTGAACGACGGTTCAGTCCACTGTGGTGGCCGAGAGCGCGACGAGCTGCGACCGACATCGCGTCGGCGCCGACGCTTACCTGCCGGAACCGTCCGGTCCGCTGCGGCCGCGCCGCCATGAGCCGGCGGGTAGTCGTCGAACGGCGTCCGCGATCGCGGCCCGGGCATTCCGGTCGATCGACGATCGCCTCGCATCGCATCCGACCAGCCGCCGAGGCCGGCAGATCAATCGCTTCGTCGGCCGTACTCGACGCTGCGTCCGGCACCGGGCGGCGGAGGGTACAGCGCCATCATCCGCATCACGTCGTCGGGCATGCCGGTCTCGATCGTCAGGCCGATGCCGGCCGCCTCCTCCGGCGTGATCGGATAGTCGTGGGTCCAGCGGCCTTCGGACAGCGTTTCGGCGATCCGCTCGGCCTCCTTTTCGGGGAAGCGGCTGCGCAGCAGGTCGGTCAGCGCACGACGCATCTGCGCCAGTGCCATCGCCGCCTGGTCGGCGAGGATCAGCGTGGCATCGTCGATTGCCTGCGGCTCCTTGCGACTGACCGCGCGCAGGATCGATGCCGCCGGATAGTCGTCGATTTGCGGATCGATCGGGCCGAGCACGGCGTGTTCGCACATGACGATACGGTCGGCGGCGAGCGCGATCAGCGTGCCGCCGGACATCGCGTAATGCGGCACGAACGCGGTGACGGTGGCCGGATGCCGCGCGATCGCGCGGGCGATCTGCAGTGACGCCAGCGCCAGCCCGCCCGGCGTGTGCAGGATCAGGTCGATCGGCGTGTCGGGATCGGTCTGCTGGATCGCCCGGATCACTTCCTCGGAATCCTGGATATCGATGTAGCGCATCAGCGACATGCCGAACAGCGTCAGCGACTCCTCGCGATGCACGAGCAGGATCGTGCGGCTTCCGCGGCGCGCCTCGAATGCCACCCGCAGGCGCCGGCGCGATGCTCGCAGCAGCATCCGCCGCAGCACCGGGATCAGCAACGCGACGAGCAGCAGGGCCCAGAACAGATCGACCATGCGCGGACTCCGTGAGCGGCCGGAGCGGACCGCACGGACAGTATGCGAGCAGCAGCGCCGGCGTGCGTCATTGGCTGGATCGACGCGATGCGCTGCGACCGCGCCGGTCAGCCGCCGAACGCGATCATCAGCAACCCGGCCAGCACCAGCAGCAGCGCCAGCAGGCCGACTCCGATCGCCTTCCTGCGTTCGGCGTCGCTGTGCAGCCAGACGGCCCGGGCGACCAGCGCGAGGCTCATTGCGAACAGCGCGAAGGCCAGCAGGCGGATCATGCGGCGGCTCGTCGACGGGATGCAGCGACGATACCGCGAATTACCCCGGTTGCCGATGAACCGCGCCGTGCACCGGTACCGCCGCGGCGCACGGCGCGCGGTCAGCCGGCAGTCGCCTCCAGCACCATGTTGAACGGCGTTTCGGCGGCGCGCCGGACCCGGCCGAAGCCACCGGCGGCGATCACCTCGGTGAGCCGTTGCTGGCCGGCCTGCGCGCCCAGTGCGGCACCTGTGTTCTGGGCCAGCGAGGTCGGTACGCAGATCATCGTCGAGGCGGCATAGAACAGCCGTCCGACCGGGTTCAGGTTGTCGCTCAGCCGGTCGCCGGCCATCGGTTCGACCACCATCCAGGTGCCGTCGTCGGCAAGCTGGCGCCGGACCTGCGCCGCGGTCGCGGTCGGATCGCCCATGTCGTGCAGTGCGTCGAAGCAGGTGATCAGGTCGAACGGGCCGCCGGCGAAATCGGTCGCGGACGCGACCTCGAAGCGGACCCGATCGCCGTCGAGCCGGTGTTCGTCGCGATGTTGCCGGGCAACCTCGATCGATTCCGGATGGAAGTCGAAGCCGACGAACGTCGAGCGCGGGAAGGCCTTCGCCATGATCAGCGTCGAATGGCCGTGGCCACAACCGATGTCGGCGACCCGTGCGCCGCGTTCGAGCTTGTCGACCACGCCGTCGAGCGCCGGCAGCCACTGCTGCACCAGATAGTGCTCGTAGCCCGGCCGGAAGAACTTCGCCACCGCGCAGAACATGCAGCCGGGTTGATCGCCCCAGGCGACACCGTCGCCACTGCGGAAGGCGTCGGCAATCTTTCCTTCGGTCTGGACCGTGGTGATCGCATTCTCGAAGCCGCCCATCATGTAGACCGGGCTGTGCTCGTCGACGAACACCATTGCCTGCTCCGGCGGCAGCGCGAACCGGCCGCTGTCCGGGTCGTAGCTGACGTAGTTCGACGCCGCCTGATGTGCCAGCCATTCCTGCAGGTAGCGGACCGCACAACCGGTGCGCCAGGCCAGTTCCTGCGGCGTGGCCGGGCCGTCGTCGCGCAGGCTGCGGTACAAGCCGAGCCGGTCGCCGATCTTGACCAGCGACACGCTGTAGGCGCCGCCGAGGTCGTTGAGGATCTGGCCGACGAAGGCCTGCAGCTTGTCTTGGTCGACTTCGTTCGCGGTGGACATGGCGGCGCTGGACATGGCTTCGGCCCTCGTTGTCGATGGTCGACGACTCTACGCGGACCGCGCGCTGTCCCCGCCAGATCAGGCCCGCACCGTTGCGCGGCATTCACCCGACGACGGCGGCACGGCCGGGCGGTGCGCGCACTGTTCCGGACCGCTCAGCTCGGCGCCGTGGTCGGCAGCACGACGATGAAGCGGCTGCCCTGCCCTTCGGTGCTTTCGACGCGGATCGTGCCGCCGAGCTTCTGCGTGACCAGGTTGTAGACGATGTGCAGGCCGAGTCCGGTGCCGCCCTGGTTGCGGCGGGTGGTGAAGAACGGTTCCCAGATCCGTTCGAGGTGGCCGGCCGGAATGCCGACGCCGTCATCGGCCTCGACCAGTTCGATGTGTCCGGCATCGATCCTGCGCACCGACAACATCATCGTGCCGGCACGCTCGTCGGGAAACGCATGGCGTACCGAGTTCTGCATCAGGTTGGTGATGACCTGACCGAGTGCGCCGGGAAAGCTGTCGAGCGCGATGCCTTGCTCGCAGTCGATCCGGATCGTCAACTCGCGCCGCTTCCACATCAGTTGCAGGCTCTGCAGCAATTCGTCGAGGAACGGCTGCAGCTCGAACCGGCGCCGACCGTCCGAGCTGCGATCGACCGATACCTGCTTGAAGTTGGCGATCAGTTGCGCGGCGCGATCGAGGTTCCGCTGGATCATCGTGTTCGACTGCCGCACGTCGTCGACGAATGCATCGAGCTCGGAACGCCTCAGGTGGCCGGCCTCGAGCGACCCGACCAGCCGCGTGGCGGCATCACCGACGTAGCTGCTGGCGGTCAGCGCGACACCGATCGGTGTGTTGACCTCGTGCGCGACGCCGGCGACGAGCTGGCCGAGTGCGGCCATCTTTTCCGAGCGGACCAGCTCCTGCTGGGTCGATTCGAGTTGCTGCAGCGCCTGCTCGGCATGTTCCTTCGCATGCTCGAGTTCGGTGGTGCGCTCGGCGACCAGCCGGGTCAGGCGCTCGCGCTGCTGCGCGGCGCGGCGGCTGCGCTGGCGATAGACGGAGGCGAGCAGCAGCGCGGCGAGCAGCAGCGCCGCTCCGCGCGCCCACCCGGTCTGCCACCAGAACGGCTCGATCACGAAGTCGAACCCGGTCGGCTCGCTCCAGCCGGAACGGCGGGCGGCAGCGCGGACCTCGAAGCGATACGGGCCGGGCTCGAGGTTGGTGTAACTTGCGAGCCGCCGTGTGTGGTCGACCTCGGTCCAGTCCGACAGGAAGCCGTGCAGGCGGAACTGGTAGCGCAGGGCCTCGGCGCGGATGAAGTCGGCCGAGCCGAAACGGATCGAGAAACTGCGCGCGCTGCCGGCCGGCAGCCGCAGCGGTGGCTGGTCGTCGCTGTGCGCGACCGCATCGAGCGCGAGCGCATCGAGCGCACCGGCGGACGCGCCGTTGCCGGCGGTGCCGAGTTCCAGCGCGGTCAGCAGCGGAGCCGGCGGCGGTGCGTCGTCTTCGAGCGGAAGCGTCGCCGGATCGAACAGCGTGAAGCCGTCCATCGCGCCGAACACCATGCGGCCGTCGGGCAGCCGCACGGCGGCACCGTTGATGTAGTCATGGCCGAGCGTGCCGTCGCGGCGGTCGAACTCGACGAAGCGCTCGCGCGCCGGATCGAACGCGACGATGCCGCTGGCAGTGCTGAGCCACAACAGGCCGCGGTCGTCCTGCAGCAGCGACTTCAGCGCCGGATCGCCGAGGCCGTGCGCGGCGCCGAACGGCACGAATTCGGCCGACGCCGGCTGCCGCGGGTCGGGCAGCACGATCTCGCGCAGGCCGGCGCCGTTGGTGGCCAGCCACAGCCGGCCGTCGGCGGCCTGCACGAACGCCATCGGCGCGGCGCCGAGGCCGTCGTCCGACGCCGACTCGCTCGCCAGTCGATGCACGTGGCGCAGCGCGCCACTGGCGGCATCGAACCAGTACAGGCCGTCGTACGCGCCGACCAGCCGCAGTGAATCGCCGAGCGGCTGGATGAAGGTCACCGAACGACTGATCGGATGCAGTTCCTGCAGTCGTTGCAGCGTCGGGTCGAGCAGCGCGAGGCCGAGCGGATCGGCCGCCAGCCAGGCGCGCCCGGCATCGACCCAGAGCCGGCGGATCCGCACACCGGCGATCGGATCGGGCAGCGACGGCGCCAGCACCTGTCCGCTGTCGCGCTCGATCTGGCGCACCCCGCGTGAGGTGCCGAACCAGTACCGGTCGTCGCTGGCGACGGCGCCGAACACGGTCAGCGGATCGAACGCACCGTCGATCGCCGTCAGTCGATAGCCGCGGGTGTCGAAGCGGTACAGGCCCTCGCCGCTGCCGATCCAGAGCTGCTCGCCGTCGGCGAGCAGCGCGATGCTGGCCGGATTGCGAAAGCCGGCGGTCGCCGGCTGGTCCGGGGTGAAGCTGTCGAACCGGTTGCGCTCGCGGCTGAGCCAACTGACACCACCATTCCAGCTTCCGACCCACAGCGCTCCGGCACCTTCGTACAGCGCGCTGACGCGGCCACCGCCGAGGCTGTCCGCGTGGTGGCGGTGATGGCGGAAATGCACGACCCGCAGCGGCGCCGTGGCCGGATCGGCGATCAGGTCGAGGCCGACATCGGTGCCGATCCAGATCCGGCCGTCCCGATCCTGCAGCAGGCAACGCGCCGCGTCGCTGGACAGCCCGTCGGCGCCGCCGCGCAGCGTCTGCCAGCGACCGCCGTCGCGGACCTGCACGCCGGCTCCCTCGGTCGCGATCCAGAGCCGGTCGTCGCGATCGGCCAGCAGGGCGGTGATCTCGGCACCGGCCCGCGCTGCCGGCGCGATCGCGGTGAAGCGCTGCGTCGTGACATCGAAGCGCGCGAGGCCACGCACGGTGCCGACCAGCAGGCCGCCGTCGCGGTCACTGGCGAGCGTGGTGATCCGGTCGTCCGGCAGTCCGTCGGCATTGCCGAGCGCCAGCGACCAGTTGTCGAAGCGACCGTCGGCGTCGCGCCAGCGCGAGATCCCGCGCTCGGTTCCGATCCACAGTGTGCCCGCGCGATCGATGTGCAACGCCGACAATCGGCTCGACGCGACGCTGTGCGGGTCGTCGGCATCGTGATGGAACGCGGTGGCGTGGCCGCGATCGGGATCGATCCGGTTCAGGCCGTCGAGCGTCGCGGCCCAGACTGCGCCGGTCGCATCGACCGCGAGCGCGGTGATGTAGCCGTCGGACAATGCCGTCGGCACGCCGGCCGCAGGCCGCAGCACGGTGACGTCGTAGCCGTCGTAGCGATTGAGCCCGGCCTGGGTGCCGAGCCAGATCCGGCCGCGGCGATCCTGCGCGATCGCCGTCACGCTGCTCTGCGACAGGCCCTGAGCGGTGCCGAGCCGCTGGAACCGGGCCGACTCCGGGCGCGGCTGCCAGTCGGCAGCCGCCACCAGCCACGGCAACAGCACCAGCACGGCCGCTGCGCAACGACGCACACGACCGACGAGCGGCCGCGGCGAACGCCCGGCCGACGCGCCGCACGCAGTGATCGCTGCTGCCAAAGCCCCCCCCCGTCGCCGAGCACGCAGTGCCTGCGCCCGGTCGATGCTAACCCGGATATTTCATGAGGTCGCGGAGAATCGCCATGGATTTCGCGGGGATCGGTCACTGCGCCGGAAGAACGCGCGAGGTACAAGCTGGTCCGCCGCGATTCTCCGCTGGCGCGGCCCTCGCTTGTTCTTTGCGGCGATCGCTGCGTCCTCCCCCAAGTGGGGCCTGCCACTCGGGGCCGGCGCGCCTTGCGCTCGCCGCAAAGCCCGGCGCGATCATTCGCACCCCCTCATTGAAATATCTGTGTGTCCGGTCCAAACAATATCCGGGCTAGCGCAGCCGCAGCAGTGGCGCTGGCGGCCGTGGGTTGGCGGCCGTGCCGGCAGCAGCGGCAACGGCCGCACGGCCGGGCTCAACACCGGCCGCGAAGCCGGCCACCACGGCACAAACACTGCGCGGGCCGCTGCCGGCATTCGTTCAAACTCCGCTCAACTGACGCAGCCTAGGCTTCGCGAATCGGTCGCTGCAATGGATCCGGACATGATCGGCAGCCAGTTCGCGCCATCCCCCAGGACCAGCGGGCGGCTGCGGCAGCAGCTCGAGCGGCTGCTGTTGCGTGCCGACGTGCAACTCGACGGTGCCCGGCGCTGGGATATCCGCGTGCGGCACGAGCGCTTCGTCGGCCGTGTGCTCGGGCAGGGTTCGCTCGGGCTCGGCGAGTCATACATGGACGGCGACTGGGACTGCACGGCGCTCGACGAATTGCTCGCGCGACTGATGCGCGCCGACCTGCAGCGCGAGGCGCGCGATCCACGGCACTGGTGGACGCTGCTGCGCGCGCGCTTCGGCAACCTGCAGAACCGCCGCCGGTCACGGGCGGTCGGCGAACGCCACTACGATCTCGGCAACGACCTGTACCGCGCGATGCTCGGCCGCCGCTACATGGTCTACAGTTGCGCCTACTGGCGACGTGCCGACGACCTCGACACCGCACAGCACGACAAGCTCGACCTGATCTGCCGCAAGCTCGGCCTGACGCACGGCATGCGCGTACTGGACATCGGCTGCGGCTGGGGCGAAACGCTGGCCTACGCGGCGGAACACTACGGCATCCACGGCGTCGGCGTGACGATCTCGCGCGAACAGGTCGAGCTGGCCCGCGAACGCTGCGCCGGTCTGCCGATCGAGATCCGGCTGCAGGACTACCGCGACGTCGCAGAGCGCTTCGATCGGGTGCTTTCGGTCGGCATGTTCGAGCATGTCGGGCACCGCAACTACCGCACGTTCTTCGACGTCGCGCGGCGCTGCACGAATGACGACGGACTGTTGCTGCTGCACACGATCGGCTGCAACGAATCGCGGACCTGCACCGATCCGTGGATCGATCGATACATCTTCCCGAACTCGATGCTGCCTTCGGCGGCGCAAGTTACCGCTGCGCTCGAAGGCCGCTTCGTGATCGAGGACTGGCACAACTTCGGCGCCGACTACGAACGCACACTGCTCGCCTGGCGCGACAACATCGAGCGCGCCTGGATCAGACTGCCGCCGCACTACGACGAACGTTTCCGGCGCATGTGGCGGTTCTACCTCGCCGCGTCGATCGCGCTGTTCCGCGTTCGACAGGGCCAGTTGTGGCAGATCGTGCTGTCGCCGAACGGCGTGCCGGGCGGATACGTCGCGCCGCGCTAATCGCACCGAATGGTTCCCGGCCCGACCGAATCGGCAGGATCGCTGCTGGAACCGCGCAATGGTCCGCAGATCGTCGGGGCATGGCCCGCTCGCACGGAACGCGGCTGATCGCGCGGCGAGCTACGCTCCGGCCTCGAAGCTCTTGTCGCCGTGCAGCACCCGGCCGTGGGCATCGCGGACGGTCACGTCGACATCGATGCCGTCGCGGACGCTCTGGGTGACGATGCAGAACTGCTCGAACTGCTCGAGGATGCGTTCCAGTTGCTGGTGCGCCTCGCCGCCTTCGGCGAGCTGCAGTTCGACCCACGCCTTCGGCAGCCGCCAGCGGCCCTCGCTGTTGCGTTCGACCCGCGACGTGACGGTCGCGCGGATCTGTCCGGGCGCGTTCCGGTACTTGCGCAGTGCGAACAGCAGGCTCGCCGCCAGGCAGTTGCCGATCGACGCGAGCAGTACCCGGGCCGGGTTCGGACCCTGCCCCACGCCCAGCGGCGCCGGCTCGTCGGTCAGCAGGTCGGCGGCATCGGTGTGATCGAAATGGATCCGGAAGCTGAAGTCGGCTTCCTGGGTAACGGTCAGGCGGATCTCGCTGTCGGTGCTCATGGCTGTTCCTGCAGGAGCGGCGTCCGCCGCGACCGGGCTGTGGGGTGGATGGATACCGAATCGTAGCTACGCCACGGCCGCTGCACCTTGCTGCCGGTCAAGGCGGACGACCGTGTCGGGGCCGAAGCCCTCCTGACAGCGGGCTTCGGCGGGCTTCGACCACCTATACCGGTTTCTCCAGCTTGCGCCGCAGCAGCATGTAGTACAGCAGGGGAATCACCACCAGCGTCAGCACGGTCGAGACCAGAATGCCGAACACCAGCGAGATCGCCAGTCCGTTGAAGATCGGATCATCGAGGATGAACAGTGCGCCACCCATCGCCGCCAGCGCGGTCAGCGCGATCGGCTGCGCACGCACTGCGCAGGCTTCGATCACCGCGTCATCGAGCCGGCGACCCTCGGCCAGTGCCTGGTTGATGAAGTCGACCAGCAGGATCGAGTTGCGGACGATGATGCCGGCCAGCGCGATCATGCCGATCATCGAGGTCGCAGTGAACTGCGCGCCGAGCAGCGCATGGCCGGGCATCACGCCGATCACGGTCAGCGGGATCGGCGCCATGATCACCAGCGGCACCAGATAGCTGCGGAACTGCGCGATCACCAGCAGGTAGATCAGCACGATGCCGGCCGCGTAGGCGATGCCCATGTCGCGGAAGGTCTCGAACGTGATCTGCCATTCGCCGTCCCACTTGATCGCGAAGCGCTCGGTGCTGTCGGGCTGGGCGAAGAAATGCTGCTCGAGCATCACGCCATCGACCGCCTCGTCGCCCAGCTCGCCGACCAGCGCGAACATGCCGTACAGCGGGCTGTCGAGCGCACCGGCTTCGTCGCCGGTCACGTAGACCACCGGCAGCAGGTCCTTGTGCCAGATCGCCGGCTGCCAGCGTGCCGGCACCACCTGCACCAGCTCCGAGAGCGGCACCAGCCGGCCATTGGCGGCACGTACGCGTAGCGTCAGCAGCTCGTCGACGCTGGCCTGTTCGCCGGCCGGCAGCCGCAACCGCACCGGCACCGGATACTTCGACGCGCCGTCGCGCAGGTAGGTCGCATCGGCGCCCTGCAGCGCACGCTGCAGCGTCCCGGCGATCGCCGCCTGGGTCACGCCATGCCGCGCGGCGCGTTCGCGATCGACGATCACCAGGTCGCGTTCGGCATCGGCCTCGACGCTGGTGTCGACGTCGACAATCCCGTCGGTGGCGCGGAAGCGCTCGGCCAGCGCAAGCGCAATGGCGCGGCTGCGATGCACGTCGGGTCCGTAGATCTCGGCGACCAGCGGCGCCATGACCGGCGGCCCCGGCGGCACTTCCACAACCTTGACCGAGGCACCGTAGCGTTCGCCGATCGCGGCCAGCGCCGGACGGATCGCGCGGGCGATCTCGTGGCTCTGGCGGTCGCGTTCGTGGCGGTCGACCAGGTTGACCTGCAGGTCGCCGACATTGGCTCCCTCGCGCAGGTAGTACTGCCGGACCAGGCCGTTGAAATTGACCGGCGCCGACGTGCCGGCGTAGCCCTGCCAGTGCAGCACTTCCGGCAGCTTCGCGACTTCGGCGGCGAGCTCGGTCAGCAATGCGTTGGTACGTTCGAGCGGCGTGCCTTCGGGCAGGTCGACGACCACCTGGAACTCCGACTTGTTGTCGAACGGCAGCATCTTCAGCACGACGAGCTGGATGACGGCGAGCCCGGCGGAGGCGAACAGCAGCACGACGATCGCGCCGAACAGCAGCCCGCGCCGACGACCGCCGCGACGGGGATCGAGGAACGGACGCAGCAGCCGGTCGAACAGCCGATGCAGGCGCGACGATGCCGTGTTGTCATGCCCGTCGGCGGGCCCGGCAGCCTCGGCGTCGCCAACTGGTTCGGGGTGATGGCCGGCATGCCGCGACAACAACCGATACGCCAGCCACGGCGTCACGGTCAGCGCGACCAGCAGTGACAGCAGCATGCCGACCGATGCGTTGATCGGGATCGGCCGCATGTACGGGCCCATCAGGCCGGACACGAACGCCATCGGCAGCAGCGCGGCGATCACGGTGAAGGTCGCCAGGATGGTCGGACTGCCGACCTCGTCGACTGCCGGCGGAATCGCCTCCAGCAGCGTCTTGCCGCCCATCCGCATGTGCCGATGGATGTTCTCGACCACGACGATCGCGTCGTCGACCAGGATGCCGATCGAGAAGATCAACGCGAACAGCGACACCCGGTTGATCGTGAAGCCGAGCACCATCGATGCGAACAGCGTCAGCGCCAGCGTCAGCACGACCGCGGTGCCGACCACGACCGCTTCGCGCCAGCCGAGTGCGAACAGCACCAGCAGCACCACCAACATGGTCGCGAAGATCAGCTTCTTGATCAGCGTCTGCGCCTTGTCGTCGGCGGTGAAGCCGTAGTCGCGGGTGATCGTCAGCTCGACCCCATCCGGGATCAGCGTGCCGCGCAGCGCGTCGACCCGTTTGCCGATCGCCGCAGTGATGTCGGC
Organism: Lysobacteraceae bacterium; assembly: GCA_041687455.1. Classification (GTDB taxonomy): domain Bacteria; phylum Pseudomonadota; class Gammaproteobacteria; order Xanthomonadales; family Xanthomonadaceae; genus JAWLBY01. The sequence continues at coordinate 258,006 of JAWLBY010000001.1, forward strand.
CGCATTGGTGCCCGGCTGCTTGGCGACCGCGATCGTGACGGCCGGCGCGTGGCCACTGGTCGGGCCGGTGCGGCCGGCCGGTGCGCCGTGCCAGGCATAGGTGGTCGGCAGGTCGGCGCCACGGTGGATCGTCGCGACATCGGCCAGGAACAGCGGCCGGCCGCCGTCGAGGCCGATCACCAGTTCGGCGACCTGCTGCGCATCGGCCAGATAGGTGCCGGCGGTCAACGGCCGGACGCCGTCGGCGGTGACCCGCTGGTCGATCTCGCTGACGACGTTGGCGGCCGCCAGCGCGCCGGCCAGGTCGTCGGTCGTCATGCCGTAGGCGGCCAGCCGGGTCGCATCGAGTTCGACCACGACCGAACGGGTCGGCGCGCCGATCGTGTAGACGTCGCGGGTGCCGCGAACCCGCTTGATTTCGGTTTCCAGCGTGTGCGCGACTTCGGCCAGCTCGACGGCGCCGGTCTCCGGCGTGTCGGTCCACAAGGTCAGGCTCATGACCGGCACGTCGTCGATGCCCATCGGCCGCACCAGCGGCTGGCCGACGCCGAGCCCCTGCGGTACCCAGTCGGCGTTCGAGTAGACCTGGTTGTAGAGCCGGACGATCGCGTCCTGGCGCGGCACCCCGACCTCGAACTGCACGGTCAGCGCTGCAATGCCGGGCCGGCTGACCGAATAGACGTGCTCGACGCCGTCGAGCTCGGACAGCACCTGCTCGAGCGGGAACGCGACCAGGTTCTCGACATCCTCGGCCGGCGCGCCGGCGAACGGCACGAACACGTTGGCCATCGTGACGTCGATCTGCGGCTCTTCCTCGCGCGGCGTGATCATCACCGCGAGCAGGCCGAGCAGCAGGCCGGCCAGCGCCAGCACCGGCGTCAGCGGATTGGCCTGGAAGGCCGCCGCGAGCCGGCCGGAAATGCCGAGCCGGCTCATGGCTGCGTCGCGTCGCGGCTATCGGCCAGCCAGGTCAGCGCGGCGACCGGATCGGCAGCGATCCGCTCACCGGGCAGCAGGCCGGCCAGCACTTCGATCCGTTCGCCGTCGCGGCGACCGGTGCGGATCTGCCGCAGGCTGACCCGACCGTCGTCGGCGACCACATAGACGCCGGTGATCTCGCTGCGCTGCAGCAGGGCCGACACCGGCACCGTCAGCCGCTCGGTCTCGCCGAGCACGAACGCGGTCTTGACCGTCATGCCCGGGTGCAGGCCGGTGTCAGCCTCGGGCAGGTCGACGCGGACCTTGAACGTGTGCGTCTGCGGATCGGCGAACGGAAAGATCGTCAGCGCGTCGGCTTCGATCCGGCGGCCGTCGGCGAGCCGGACCGCGGCACGCTGCTGCTGGCGGATCGCCGCGATGTCGCTCTGCGGCACGTCGACATTGACCCGCAGCCGGGCCAGCGACAGGCCGGACACCAGCGGCTGGCCGGGCTGAACGGTCTCGCCGATCTGCACATGGCGTTCGGTCACGATGCCCGAGTACGGCGCCCGGATGACCGTGTAGTCGAGCTGCTCGCCGGCCTCGCGGACCGCCGCGCGGGCCGCCTCGAGGTTGGCCCGGGCAGTGTCGCGGCGGGCGACCGCCTGGTCGTACTGCGTGCGCGGCACCAGCCTGCGCTCGTAGACCTCGGCGATTCGCTTGAACTCGGCTTCGGCCTCGGCGGCAGCCGCCTGGGCGGCCGCCAATGCGGCCTGCGCGCGGCGCTGGCCGGCGGCCTGCTCGACGTCGGTGAAGCGGACCACGACGGCACCGGCGTCGACGTAGTCGTTGACGTCGAACGGCAGCTCGACGACGCGGCCGCCGGTCTGCGCCGACAGGGTCGCCTGGTCGACCGCCTCGACCACGCCGTCCCAGCTTCGCTCGCGCACCAGTGGCGTCGGATCGACAACCAGGGTCTGCAGATCCGGCGCCGGCGGCACCCGCTCGACCGGGGCCGGACCGTTGCCGCACGCGCTCGTCAGCGCCACCGCCGCAGCCAGCAGCGCGGCACGGTAGGCAGTATTCATCGCTGTCTCCTGCGATCGGTCGGAGCGGGCTTTGGCTGCACCGTACACCGACCGGTCCGTCGATGGCTCAAAACGCACAGCCCGGCTTCAGCCCCAGCTTGGCAAACAGCTTGGCCGCCGGGCAGAACCCGGTGAAGCTGGCCTGCAGCATGTTGGCGCCGACGAACAGCGTCAGCAGCAGCCACCACGGCGAAACGAAATGGGCCAGCGCAACGCTGGTCAGGATCATCAGTCCGGCAAACGCCATCACGGCACGGTCGATGTTCACGGCAAGTCTCCTGTCGGCGGCCGCCGGCGCCACCTGGCGTCGGCAAGTCACGATTGTGATACGTCGGCCCGCCACGCCACCGCTTGATTGCACGCAAAGCCGATGGCGGACGGGAGCTGCGGTTTATATTAGTTGCGTCTTATATGTCTTTCAACCCATGTGACAATCCCGGGATTGATCCGGATCAAGAAGCTGCCTGATGGCCCCGGTTACAGCACAGCCGTGCCGCCCGACCGAATGAAGATCGGTGCCCGCCTGGCGATCGGCTACGGCGCGGTGCTGGTGCTGCTGGCGCTGCTGGTCGCGGTTGCGCTCGGTGCGTTGGGCAACATGCGCGACAGCATCATCGAAACCGTCGAACGGCGCTTTCCGACCACCGAGCAGGCCAATGAGCTGTCCACCGCAATGGCGCTCGAACTGCAGGCTCCGGCACCGCCGCAGGCCGACCGGCAGCGGCGTATCGGCGAGCGATCCCGGCAGGGCCTGCTGGCAGTCCGGCAACTCATCGGCACCGCCGAGGCTGCCGGTGACGACGCAGCCGCGCACTGCAATCGGCAGATCGACCGGCTGCTGGCCGCACACGAGCGGTTCCGCGCGATGCTCGACCAGGGCGCACGCGATCCGGCACGCGCGCTGTACCTGAGCGACTGGCTCGTGCTGCAGCAGTCCGCCATCGACGCCGCCGACGAACTGGTCCGCCTGGAGGGTCGGCGACTGACCGACAGCGCGCTCGACACCCGCGCGCTGCACGAGCGCGAGCGCAGCGTGCTGATCGCATTGGCAGCGCTCGCCGCCGGACTCGCGGCCGTGCTCGGCACCGCGCTGACACGCAGCATCGCGCGACCGATCCGGCGCGCCGTGGCGACCGCGCAGCGGGTCGCCGGCGGTGAGCCGCCGTCCGGCCGCCCGCGTGGCAGCGACGAGACCGCCCAACTGCTCGATGCAATGGAGCAGTTGGAAGGCCGGCTCAGCCGCAACAGCGCACGACGCACCGCCGCCGAAGCGGCACTGCGCGACAGCGAGCGGCGCTATCGGCTGCTGGCCGAGAACGCGACCGACATCATCTGCAGCCACGACGGCGATTTCCGCTACCGCTACGTTTCACCATCCTGCGAGGCGGTGCTCGGCTGGACCCAGCAGGAACTGATCGGCGCCGACCCGATCATGCTCTGCCACGACGCCGACCGACCGGCATTCTCCGCTGCGGTCGCCCGCCTGTTGCAGGCGCGCTTCGGCGAACCGCACGCGCTGACCTTCCGTGCCCGCCACAGGGATGGCCGACTGCTCTGGATCGAGACGGTCGGCCGGCATGTCCGGGAAGGCATCGATGACGGCGCCGGACTGGTAACGGTCATGCGCGACGTCACCGCTCGGCGACTTGCCGAACAGCGCATCCGCGAAAGCCAGGCGGTGCTGGCGCGCTCGCAGGCACAGGCGCGGATCGGTAGCTGGTGGTACGACTTCGGCACCGAGGAACTGCGCTGGTCGGAGGAAACCTATCGGATCTTCGGCGTCGACGCCGCAGTGCAGCCGACCCTGCCGATGTTCCTGACGCTGGTCCACCCGGATGACCGCGATCGACTGCTGGAGCACTGGATCGCGGCGATGGCCGACGGTCCCGCCTACGATGCCGAGCACCGCAGCGACGTCGGCGGGCGGACCAAGTGGATCCGCGAGCGTGCCGAGATCGACCGCGACGGCGACGGCCGGCCGCTGCTCGCCACCGGCACCGCGCAGGACATCACGCAGATCAAGGAAAAGGAGCAGGCCCTGCTGCAGCACCGCGAACAATTGCGCGAACTGGCCGACCACCGCGAGCAGGTCCGCGAGGAGGAGCGCCGCCGGATCGCGCGTGAAGTGCACGACGAACTCGGCCAATACCTGACCGCGCTGCGGCTCGACACCGCGATGCTCGGCCTGCGGTTCGGCAGCCTCGCTCCGGAACTGAAGTCGCAGGTCGAGACGATGAAGCAGACCATCGACCAGACCATGAGCGTGGTCCGCGAGATCACCGCCGCGCTGCGACCAGGCATCCTCGACGAGGGCCTCGGTGCGGCCGCCGAATGGCTGCTGAGCCGGTTCTCCGAACGCCACGACCTCGCCGCGCGGCTGATCCTGCCGTCCTGCGAGCTCGCACTGGACGACACCGTGGCGACCGCGGCATTCCGGATCCTGCAGGAATCGCTGACCAACGTTGCCCGCCACGCGCAAGCTGCCTGCGTCGAGATCCGGATCGCCGTCGACAGCACACAGCTCCGGCTCAGGGTCGCCGATGACGGCATCGGCTTCGATCCGCAGCAGGTCGCCGGCCGCCGCACCTTCGGCCTGCTCGGCATTCGCGAGCGGGTCGCCGCGCTCGGCGGTGAACTGTCGATTGACGCGCGTCCCGGCGCCGGCACAACCTTGTCCGTTTCGCTTCCGCTGTCCCGATGATCACGATCCGAGTTCTGGTCGCAGACGACCACGCCATCTTTCGCCAGGGCCTGCGCCGGGTCATCGATCATGCCGCCGACATCGTCGTCGCCGACGAGGCGAAGAACGGCCGCGAGGTGCTGGAACGGATCGCCGGCGACAGCCAGTACGACGTGCTGCTGCTCGATCTTGCCATGCCGAGCCCGAGCGGTATCGAGCTGATCAAGCGAATCCGCGAGGAACGGCCGAAGCTGGCGATCCTGGTGTTGACCGTGCACGACGAAAGCGAGCTGGCCAGTCGCGCCATCCGCGCCGGCGCCGATGGCTACCTGACCAAGGACGGCGAGCCGGACGTGCTGCTCGAAGCGATCCGGACCGTCGCGCGCGGCGGCCACGTCGTTGCCCAGGCGATTGCCGCCAAACTGCTGTTCGAGCCGGTCGCCGACCAGCACGCGCCACACCAGCGGCTGTCGGACCGCGAATACCAGGTGTTCAACCAGCTCGCCCGCGGCGCCACCATCGGCGAGATCGCCGAGAAGCTGCGCATTTCGGCCAAGACCGTCAGCACCCACAAGCAGCGGCTGCTGCAGAAGCTCGGCCTGCGCAACGAAACCGACCTGGTCCGCTACGCGATCCGCCACGGCATCGTGCATTGATCGACCGTTCGGCGGCATTGGCCGACCGGAGGTCGTTCGTGCCGCTGGGCGTCGAGATGCCACCGACGCCGGTCCGGAGCGCGTTCGCCGCCTACACATCGGTCCGCGAATCCGCCGCGTTTCCATGGCTTCGCAGCCGACACCGAATCACACCCGGACCGACCCGCATGTAGGCGTCGGCGCAGGCCAAATTCAGCCACAGCTTATAGCCACCCTCATCCATACCCGATCCCAAGCGGTATGGAAGCGGCGCAGCATCGGTCGCTCGCACCGGAGGGGGAGCCGGAATGCTGACGATCTCGATCGAATCGGGCGATCACGGCACGAAGTTGCGTCTCAGCGGTCAGTTGCGGATCGAATCGGTGCTGCAGGCCAAGCCCGGCCTGCTGGACGCGGTTGCGGCCCATGACGATCTCGAATTCGAGCTGTCCGCGGTCGACGGGCTCGATGCCGCCGGCGTGCAGTTGCTGCTGCTCGCCAAGCGCGAAGCGACCCGGCTCGGCCACCAGTTGCGGCTGGTCGCACACAGCCCGAACGTGGTCGAACTGTTCGAGCTGTACCAGCTCGCCGGGCACTTCGGCGACCCGATCGTGCTGCCGGCACCGTCGGCCGGAGCCCGCGCATGAGCATCGCCGACATCATGCAGACCTTCTTCGCCGAGAGCCGCGCGCTGCTCGCCGATCTGGAACAGGGCCTGCTGCAGCTCGAGGGCGAGCCGGACGACCGCGAGGCGCTCGACGCGGTGTTCCGCGCGGTGCACACGATCAAGGGCTCCGCCGGGCTGTTCTCGCTCGACCGTGTGGTCGAGTTCACCCATGTCGCGGAGAACGTGCTGGTCCGGGCCCGCGATGGCCGGCTGCTGCTGGATGGCGACTCGGTGGCGCTGCTGCTGCGCTGCGGCGATCACCTGCAACTGCTGCTGGAGGCGGCGGCCGACCAGTCCGAACCGGATGCCGATGCGCAACGGCAGCATGCGGCGCTGAGCCGCGAACTCGAGGCACTGCTCGGCGGCGGCACCGATGCACCGCCGCCGACGGTCCCGGCGGTGATCGAAACCCGTGCAGAGGCTGCCGATGCCGCCAGCGCCGTCGACGATGCCTGGCACATCTCGGTGCGGTTCTCCGCCGACCTGTTCCGCAAGGGCCTGAGCCCGACCCCGATCCTGCGCCAGTTGGCGACGCTCGGCGAGCTGACCCACGTCGTGACGATCGCCGACGGCCTGCCGGCGGCAGCGGCGATGGACCCGGAATCGTGCTACCTCGGCTTCGAACTGCGGCTGCGCGGCGACATCGACAAGGCCGCGATCGACGACGCGTTCGAGTTCGCGATGGACGACTGCGACCTGCGCATCCTGCCGCCCGGCAGCCGGGTGCAGGACTACGTTGCGCTGATCGACACGCTGCCGGAAGACAACGCACGACTCGGCGAGATGCTGCTCGCCTGCGGCGCCGTGACCCGCCGCGAACTCGATGCGCTGCTGTCGATCCAGGAGGCCGAGCGGGCGCTCGACGAGCCGCCGCGGCCGATCGGCCAGATCGCCGTCGACGAACATTCGGTGCGCCCGGAAGTGGTCGATGCCGCGTTGAACAAGCAACGCGAGGCGCGCCAGCGCAGCCAGCAGGAAGCGCAACTGATTCGCGTCCAGTCGGCCAAGCTCGACCGGCTGATCGACAAGGTTGGTGAACTGGTGATCGCCAGCGCCGGGGTCGGCCAGATCGCGACCCGGCTGCGCGAAGCCGGCCTGCTCGAGGCGGTATCCGGCATGGCGCGACTGGTCGAGGACATCCGCGACAGCGCGATGCGGCTGCGGATGGTCGAGATCGGCGAAACCTTCGGCCGCTTCCGGCGCGTCGTGTTCGACGTGTCGCGGCAGGTCGGCAAGGACATCGAGCTGTCGCTGGCCGGCGGCGAAACCGAACTGGACAAGGGATTGGTCGAACAGATCACCGATCCACTGACCCACCTGGTCCGCAACGCGATCGATCACGGCATCGAGCCGGCCGCCGAGCGCCGTGCGGCCGGCAAGCCGACGCGCGGGCGTCTGCGGCTGGCCGCCAGCCACGAGTCGAGCAGCGTCGTGGTCGAAGTCAGTGACGACGGCCGCGGACTCAGCCGCGATCGCATCCTGGCCAAGGCGCGACAGCGCGGCATGGTCGACGACGACGAGGCGCTGTCCGATGCCGAGGTCTGGAACCTGATCTTCGAGCCGGGCTTCTCGACCGCCGAGCAGGTCAGCAACCTGTCCGGCCGCGGTGTCGGCATGGACGTGGTCCGGCGCAACATCGAGGCGCTGCGCGGCACGATCGAGATCGACAGCCGACCCGGCCACGGCACCACGTTCCGGATCCGGTTGCCGTTGACGCTGGCGATCATCGACGGGTTCCTGGTCGGAGTCGGCGGCAGCTACTACGTGGCGCCGCTCGACACGGTGATCGAATGCGTCGAATTCGAGCGCGAGGCGACCGAGCGCGGTTATCTGAACCTGCGCGGCGAGGTACTGCCGCTGCTGCGCCTGCGCGAGCATTTCGACCTGCCGCCGAGCGAGGCGCGCCGGCAGAGCGTGGTCGTCGTCAGCGTCGCCGGCCGCAAGGCCGGGCTGGTCGTCGACCGGCTCGACGGCGAACTGCAGACCGTCATCAAGCCGCTCGGCCCGCTGTTCGCGGCGCTGACCGGCATTTCCGGCTCGAGCATTCTCGGCTCGGGCGAAATCGCGCTGGTGCTCGATGTACCGGCGCTGCTTGGCGAGGCCGCCAGGTCGCGTCCCGCCCTGTCCAGTCCGACGTCGCTTCCACCATCGACCCCCGAGGTAACGCGCGCATGCTGACCAACATGAGAATCGGGCTCCGGCTCGGCCTGGGTTTTGCCGCCATCCTGCTGCTGATGGCGACGATCGTCGCCATTTCGGTGGACCGTCTCGGCTCGCTGAATGCGGCGGCCGACGACATGGCGTTCGACCGCTACCCCAAGACCGTGATCGCCAACGATGTGGTCGACAGCGTCAACCTGATCTCGCAGGCGCTGGCGATCACGCTGCTGGCCGACGACCCGGCGGTCCGCGCCGCCCAGCGCGACGCGCTGGAGAACGCCCGGGCGGTCATCGCCGACCGGGTCGGCAAGCTCGAGGAAGTGCTGACGCTGCCGCGCGGTCGCGAACTGCTGGCGGCGATCAAGAATGCGCGCACGAACTACATCGACGTGCAGAACCGCGTGCTGCGGCTGGTGGAAGCCAACCAGCACGAGCAGGCGCGCGCGCTCTACTTCAGCGAAGCCGCGCAGCTCAAGGACGCCTACATCGAATCGGTGTTCGCGCTGGTGCGTTTCCAGGGCGAGCTGATGGAGGCGTCCGGCAAGGAGACCACCGAGATCTACCAGAACGCGCGCAGTGCGCTGATCACGCTGGCGCTCGTCGCCGGCCTGCTGGCAGCCGGCATCGGCGTCGGCTCGACGCTGTCGATCACCCGGCCGATCCGCGCTGCGGTCGAGGTGGCCAACCGGCTCGCCGCCGGCGACCTGACCGTGTCGGCCGCCACCGATCGCCGCGACGAGCCAGGCATGCTGTTGCGGGCGATGCAGGAAATGATCACGCGACTGTCGCAGACGATCAGCGAAGTCCGCGCCGCGTCGCAGAATCTGTCCAGCGCATCGGAGCAGGTCTCGGCCACCGCGCAATCGCTGTCGCAGAGCGCCAGCGAGCAGGCCGCCAGCGTCGAGGAAACCTCGGCTTCGGTCGAGCAGATGAGCGCGTCGATCGCGCAGAACACCGAGAACGCGAAAGTCACCGACGGCATGGCTGCGAAGGCCGCCGGCGAAGCCGGCGAAGGTGGCGAGGCGGTCCGGCAGACGGTCACGGCGATGAAGAGCATCGCCGGCAAGATCGGCATCATCGACGACATCGCCTACCAGACCAATCTGCTGGCACTGAACGCCGCGATCGAGGCCGCCCGCGCCGGCGAGCACGGCAAGGGTTTCGCGGTGGTCGCGGCCGAAGTGCGCAAGCTGGCCGAACGCAGCCAGGTCGCCGCCCAGGAAATCGGCGAACTGGCCGGCAGCTCGGTCGAGCTGGCCGAGCGCGCCGGCAACCTGCTCGAAGCGATGGTACCTTCGATCCGCAAGACTTCCGACCTGGTGCAGGAGATCTCGGCCGCTTCCGAGGAGCAGAGCAGCGGCGCGGCGCAGATCAATACCGCGATGAGCCAGTTGAGCCTCGCGACGCAGCAGAACGCGTCGGCATCGGAAGAACTGGCCGCGACCGCCGAGGAAATGAGCGGCCAGGCCGAGACGCTGCAGGGCCTGATGGGCTTCTTCCGGATCGAGCAGAACGAACAGTTGCTGCGGACCAGCAAGCCGAGCAAGCCCGGCGGGAGCCCGAAACCGGCCCAGCGCGCACCGCTGGCGGTTGCCGCCGGCCAGGCCGAATTCGTCAGGTTCTGACCGATGACCGGCAGCAGCGCACTGATCGCTTCCGAACCGCGCCGCGACAACCGCGATGACGCGACACCCCCTGTCCAGCAATACCTGACCTTCGTGGTCGGCACCGAGACGTTCGCGCTCGGCATCCTGCGGATCAAGGAGATCATCGAATACGGCCAGCCGACTGCGGTGCCGATGATGCCGGCCTCGGTACGCGGCGTGATCAACCTGCGCGGCGCGGTGGTGCCGGTGGTCGACCTGTCGAGCCGGTTCTTCGCGCGACGCAGCGAGATCACGCGGAAGAGCTGCATCGTGATCCTCGAAGTCGACGGCCAGCACGGCACCCAGGTGATCGGCCTGGTGGTCGATGCGGTCAACGAGGTGCTGGAGATCCCGTCGACCGACATCGAACCACCGCCGAGCTTCGGCGCCCGGGTCCGCAGCGAGTTCATCGCCGGCATGGCGCGGCTCGGGCAGCGCTTCGTGATCGTGCTCGATCCGGCCCGGGTGCTCGCGGTCGACGAGCTGGCGCAACTGGCCGCCGACATCCCGCACGACGAGACCCGCCAATGAACCTCGGCGTCGAGCCGCGGTTGTCCGACCACGCCTTCGCCGGCTTCCAGCGGCTGCTGTTCGACATTGCCGGCATCCACCTGACGCCGGCCAAGAAGGCGCTGGTCGCCGGCCGGCTGGTCAAGCGGCTGCGCCACCACGGCATCGACTGCTTCGACGAGTACCAGCGGCTGATCGCGCAGCGGCAGGACGAAATGCGCATCGCGATCGACCTGCTGACCACCAACGAAACGCATTTCTTCCGCGAAATGCCGCATTTCGACCTGCTGCGCGAGCGGATCCTGCCGGCCCACCTGGCCGGCAGCGGCACGCGGACGTTCCGGGTCTGGAGCGCCGCGGCATCCAGTGGCCAGGAAGCCTGGAGTGTCGCGATGGTGCTGGCCGACGTGCTCGGCGAGTCGCCATGGGACGTGTTCGGTTCCGACATCAGCTCGCGCGTGCTCGAGCAGGCCCGTCGCGCGCTGTACCCGATCAAGCTCGCCGACGAGATCCCGCGTCGCTATCTGCAGGCCTATTGCCTGCGCGGGGTCGGTGCGCAGGAAGGCAGCTTCACGGTCGCGCCGGAACTGCAGCGGCGGGTCCGCTTCGCCGAGATCAACCTCAATGCCAGCCTGCCCGCCGGCGACATGTTCGACCTGGTGCTGCTGCGCAACGTGCTGATCTATTTCCAGCCGGACACCAAACGCCGGGTCATCGAGCGGATCGTCGAACGGTTGCGACCGGGCGGCTGGCTGATGGTCGGCCATTCGGAAAGCCTGGGTCTGCTGGCCGACGGCCTGCAGCCGATCGCACCTTCGGTGTATCGACGCCGTTAACCCACCGATCCAGACACAGCCCGTTTCCCTCACGTCGCCAGATCCTCATTGCCCATGCGCTTCCTCGATCACCTGAGAATCCGCACCAAGCTCGCCGTACTGCTCGGCCTGCCATTGCTGACACTGTCGCTGTTCGCGATCGATGGCATCCGCGACAAGGCGCGGGTCGATAACGAGCTGGCCCGGCTCGAGTCGGTCATGCAACTGGCGGTCCGGATGGGCGCACTGGCGCACGAGCTGCAACGCGAGCGCGGCATGACCGCCGGCTTCATCGGCAGCGGCGGCACCCGCTTCGCGCGCGAACTGGAACAGCAGCGGCCGCAGAGCGACCGGCGGATCGCCGAGTTCACCGATCGGCTGCAGCGTGGCCGCGAGGCGCTCGGGCCGGAGTATTCCGGCCGGCTCGGCACGATCGAAGCGCAGTTGCGGGCACTGCCGGAGCTGCGCGGCGAGATCGTCCGGCTGCAGCGCCCGGCAGCGGAGGCGGTAGCGGCCTATACGCAGGCGATCGCCAACCTGCTCGGGGTGATTGCCGAGGTGCCGGCACTGACCACCCACGCCGGCAGCAGTCGCGCCGCGGCGGCATACGCGAACCTGTTACTGGCCAAGGAGCGCGCCGGCATCGAGCGCGCGTTGCTGACCGGCGTGTTCACCGCCGATCGCTTTTCAGCCGACACACTGGGCCGCTTCATCGCCAACGCGGCGGCGCAGGGCGCCTATCTCGATGTGTTCCGCTCGTTCGCAACCGACCCGCAGCGGCAGTTCTACGACAGCCGCGCGGAAGGCGCCGTCGCCCGGGCGGCGGCCGACCTGCGCCGGCAGGCCGAGCAGCGCGCGCAGCAGGACAGCCTCGGGCATGTCGATCCCGACCAGTGGTTCGCCCGCGCCAGCGCCTGGATCGACCAGTTGCGCGAGGTCGAGCAGCGCCTCGCCGACGACCTCGATGCGGTGGCGACCGCCGCCCGCAACGACGCCGCCAGCGCCATGCGCCGCTACATCGCGATGGCGGTGCTGGGGATCGTGGCGAGCCTGCTGCTGTCATTCGCGCTAGGCAGCCGGATCGCGCGCTCGCTGGGCCAGGCGGTGGCGGTCGCCGACCGGCTCGCCGACGGCGACCTGACGGTGCGGATCGAACAGGGCGGTCGCGACGAGACCGGCCGGCTGCTCGATGCGATGCGCGGCATGGTCGACCGGCTGTTGCAGGTGATCGGCGACGTGCGTGCGGCGGCCGGCCACCTGGCGTCGGCATCGGAGGAAGTCAGCGCGACCGCACAGAGCCTGTCGCACGGCAGCAGCGAGCAGTCGGCCAGCGTCGAGGAAACCTCGACTGCGGTCGAGCAGATGTCGGCATCGATCGGCGACAACGCGGGCCATGCGCGCGACACCGACACACTGGCGTCGGAGGCCGCCCGTGAAGCGTCCTCGGCCGGCGCGGCGGTCCGCGAGACGGTGGTCGCGATGAAGAGCATCGCCGGCAAGATCGGCATCATCGACGACATCGCCTACCAGACCAATCTGCTGGCACTGAATGCCGCGATCGAGGCCGCCCGCGCCGGCGAGCACGGCAAGGGTTTCGCGGTGGTCGCAGCCGAAGTGCGCAAGCTGGCCGAACGCAGTCAGGCCGCCGCCCAGGACATCGCGACGGTCGCCGACGGCTCGGTCGACCTGGCCGAACGGACCGGCCGGATGCTCGAGCAACTGCTGCCGAAGATCGCCCGGACGTCGGCGCTGGTGCAGCAGATCGCGATCGCCTGCAGCGAGCAGAGCAGCAGCGCGACGCAGATCAGCAATGCCACCGGCCAACTGAGCCTTGCGACGCAGCAGAATGCGTCGGCATCGGAGGAACTGGCGGCAACCGCCGAAGAGATGAGCAGCCAGGCCGAGACGCTGCAGCGTCTGGTGGGCTTCTTCCGGCTCGAGCAGGCCGACAGCGGGTTCGGCAGCGTTCGCTCGGCCGGTCCCGACGCGCCGCTCCCGGCCCGGCGCGACCGGCTGGCAGCCGGTCTTGCCGGAGCCTGAGCGATGCCCGCTCCCTCGCCCCGACGCCCTGCCGGCCGCTGCGCGTCGGCACTGCACGCGTTCGCACCCAGCCGTGATTCGCGCAACGCCGCGCGACGAAACCTTCGGAGCAGCCGTGATGATCGATGACGACCATGTGGCCGCACCGGCCGTCGCCGCGACGATGCCGACGACGGTGCTGCCGGCGACCGCCGAGGTGTTCCTGAAGCCGGGCGAACTGTGGTTCGGCGAAGGTCCGGTCGTGGTGCGGACCGTGCTCGGATCGTGTGTCGCGATCACGTTGTGGCATCCGGCCCGCCGGCTCGGCGGCATGTGTCATTTCATGCTGCCGAGCCGGCCGAGCTGCAGCGACAGTCCGCCCGACGGCCGCTACGCCAACGAGGCGATGGAACTGCTGCTCGGCCACATGCAACGCCATGGCACGCGCGCCAGCGACTACGAAGCCAAGCTGTTCGGTGGCGGCCGGATGTTCCCGAACATTCCGTGCAGTCGCAGCAGCCAATGCCAGCGCGGCGTGCAGGATGCCAACGTCGACATCGCCCGCGCGCTGGTGGCCGAGCACCGGCTGCGCCTGCGTGGCGAGCATCTCGGCGGCGACGGCCATCGCGAAGTGCTGTTCGACGTCGCGACCGGTGCGGTCTGGATCCGCCACACGCCGCGAACGACGCGCGTCGAATGCAGCGTCGACGCGTCGCCGCGATGAAGGAACGCGCATGAAGCCGATCCGGGTCATGCTGGTGGACGACTCGGCAACGGTAAGGCAAACCCTCGCAGCGATCATCGCCGAAACGCCCGACATCGAAGTGGTCGCGACCGCGGCCGACCCGTTGTTCGCGCAGGACAAGATGGCCCGGCAGTGGCCGGATGTGCTGGTGCTCGACGTCGAGATGCCGCGCATGGATGGCATCACGTTCCTGCGCAAGCTGATGAATGAACGGCCGACGCCGGTCGTGATCTGTTCGTCGCTGGCCGAGCACGGTGCCGAGACAACCGTGCAGGCGCTGGCCGCCGGGGCCGTCATGGTGGTCGAGAAGCCGAAGATCGGAATCCGCCAGGCACTGCTCGATGCCGGTGCCGAGATCGTGCAGGCGATCCGGCTGGCCGCGCGCGCCAATGTCCGCCGGCATGTTGCCGCGGCGCCGCCGGCTGCGACCGCGCCGCGGCGGATGCCGGGCGCCGAGACGGCGATGGCGCGCACGACCGAGCGGATCGTCGCACTCGGCGCATCGACCGGCGGCACGCAGGCGCTGGAAGCGGTGCTGACCGCGTTGCCGCGGGTCTGCCCCGGCATCGTCGTCGTGCAGCACATGCCGGAACATTTCACCGCCGCGTTCGCGGAACGGCTCGACCGGCTGAGCCGGATCGAAGTCCGTGAGGCCCGGCACGGCGACCGCGTGCTGCCGGGCCTGGCACTGATCGCACCGGGCGGCCGCCACATGCAACTGCGGCGCAGCGGCGCGCAATACCTGGTCGAGATCGACGACGGCGCACCGGTCAACCGCCATCGGCCATCGGTCGACGTGCTGTTCCGTTCGGTCGCGACGGCGGCCGGACGCAACGCGCTGGCCGTGATCATGACCGGCATGGGCAACGACGGCGCGGCCGGCATGCGTGAACTGCACGACGTCGGCGGCAGCACGCTGGCCCAGGACGAAGCGAGTTGCATCGTCTACGGCATGCCGCGTGAGGCGGTGCGGCTCGGCGGCGTCGAGCGCAGCGTGCCGCTGGCGGCGATCGCCGACGAGCTGCTGCGGTTCGGCAACGGTTGAGCGCAGCGGCGCCGCGGTTGCGGCGCGATTAATCGGCGCCGCCGGCTTCCGGTCTAGGCTTGCCGCATGACTGCCGCGCCGCACCGCAGCTTGCTGAAGATCCCGCTGGCCGACGCCGTGCTGGACGGTGATCTGGCCCTGCCCGATGCGCCGCTCGGGCTGGTGCTGTTCGCGCACGGCAGCGGTAGCAGCCGGCTCAGTCCGCGCAACCGGCATGTCGCCGACGTGCTCAACGCCGCCGGCCTCGCGACCCTGCTGACCGATCTGCTGAGCCCGGACGAAGACCGCGTCCGCAGCAACCGTTTCGACATTGCGCTGCTGGCGCGGCGGATGACGCAACTGGTCGACCTGACCCCGCAACTGCCCGGCTGCGAGCGGCTGCCGATCGGCCTGTTCGGCGCCAGCACCGGCGCGGCGGCCGCGCTGCGGGCCGCGGCTGATCGGCCGAAGCGGATCGCGGCGGTGGTGTCGCGCGGCGGTCGTCCGGACCTCACCGGCGAGCGGCTGATGGCACGGATCGCGGCTCCGACGCTGCTGATCGTCGGCAGCGAGGACCACGTCGTGATCCAGTTGAACGAACAGGCGCTGGCGCAACTGACCTGCCCGCGCGAGCTGCGGCTGGTGCCCGGCGCAACCCATCTGTTCGACGAGCCCGGAACACTCGACCAGGCCGCCGCACTCGCACGCGACTGGTTCCTGCAGCACCTGCACGGCCGCGAACGCGGCACGCTGCGGGCGTCGTGACTGACCATGCGACCGTCCACCTCTCCGCGAACGGAGCCACCGCGATGCGCCTGAGTTCCGATGGATTCGCCACCGCGGCCGAGATCCCGACCCGCTACACCTGCGAAGGCGAGGACCTGTCACCGCCACTGCAGTTCGACGACGTGCCGGCCGAAGCACGCAGCCTGGTGTTGATCGTCGACGATCCGGACGCTCCCGACCCGGCCCATCCACGCCAGACCTGGGTGCACTGGCTGCTCTACAACCTGCCTCCCGGCTGCCCGGGGCTGGCCGAGGCAATTGCCGAGGACCAGTTGCCGCCCGGCACCGAACACGGCATCAACGACTGGGGCCGGATCGGCTACGGCGGCCCGTGCCCGCCGATTGGCCGCCATCGCTATTTCCACAAGCTCTACGCGCTCGACTGCGTGCTCGAGGGCCTGGACCGGCCGGACAAGGCGACACTGGAGCGGGCCCTGGACGGCCATGTGATCGCCAGCGCCGAACTGATCGGCACCTACCACAAGCAACGCTGATGAGAAGCCGGCCGCCACGAGGTGCGCGGCCGGCGTCGCCCCGGTGTGCATTCCGACGAGGTCGGCCACCGATTCCGACGCAAGCCGGCCGGTGATTCCGACGAACTCGGCCACCGATTCCGATCGAGATGTCGCGCGAACAGCAGTGGGCTTTCGCCGGGATGATGCGCAAGGGCGTCGCGGGAGCAGGCCACGGCGATACCCAGCGCATCGAAGCCGGCACCAGATTGCGTTCCCGGTTCCCCGGTGCGGCGCCGCAAATCCTGGGGTGCAGCGGTGCGTCCCGCTCAGCAGTGGCATTGCCCCGAGCTCAGTACCCGGTCCCAGTACGGCTCGGCGAACTGCTCGATGAAGAAGTCGAGCGCGGCACGGACCTTGACCGGCACGTGCCGGCGGCTCGGGTACAGCGCGTGGATCGCCTCCGCACGCGGCGTCCACTCGCCGAACAGGCACTTCAGGCGGCCGGCGGCGAGGTCGTCGGCGACCAGAAAGCTCGGCATTCGCGCAACGCCCAGCCCGGCCAGTGCCGCGTCGCACAGCGCCATCTCCGAGTTGGCCCGCAACGAGCCGTGCACCAGCACGCTGCAATCTTCAGTCTGGCGATCGAACAGCCAGCGCTCGCCGCCGCTGACGAACAGGCAGCGATGGCGCTGCAGTTCGGCCGGCTGCCGTGGCACACCGTGTTCGGCGAGGTAGCCGGGGCTCGCGACCACGATCGTCCGACTGGTGGCCAGCCGGCGTGCGACCAGTGACGAATCCTGCGGCGTGCCGATCGCCAGTTGCAGGTCGAAGCCGCCGCCGATCATGTCGACCGCAGCGTCGTGCAGTTGCAGTTCGATCTGCAGCTCCGGATGGCGTCGCTGCAGCAGCGGCAGCAGCCGCGCCACCTGGGTCAGGCCGAACGCCAGCGGCACCGCCAGCCGCAAGGTGCCACGCGGCTCCGACTGCAACTGCCCGAGATGCTGCTCGGCTTCCTCGGCCTGCGCGACCACTTCGCGGCAATAGGCATGGAATGCAGTGCCGGCTTCGGTCGGGGTCAGCTTGCGGGTGCTCCTGTGCAGCAAGCGGGTGCCGAGGTGCGCCTCGAGCCGGCCGATCGCCTTGCTGACCGCGGCCTTCGACAGCCCGAGCTCACGCGCAGCAGCCGAAAAGCCGGCCGATTCCACCACGCGGGCGAACACGGCCATGTCGCTCAGGCGTTCGGTCAATGACATTGCAGGCTCCAGGCGGGCGCACCGCCGTGCGGGAAGACCATCGGGTGCAGGCACCGCGGGTTCGAGGCGACCGCGGTCGGCCGGCAGGACAGGCCGGGCGCTGTGCCATTGGCCGACCGCGAGCCCGCCCGCCCGCCGAATTTAACACTTATTGGAAACAGTGCGTCGCTCTGAAGCCTGATTATCGCCGACAAGTCACTCTCCTAACCTATGCCCATCCCCACTGGAGAGCCCGACCATGAAATCGCTCGATACCCTGGCCCTCAGCCTGCTGTTCCAGGGCGGCTATGTCAGCCCGGCGCTGCTGCGCGAACTGACCGCTGCCGACACCGTGGCTGCAGCCGCCGAACACGCTCCGTGCCGGCCGTTGCTCGCGACCGGCGCCTGCGACCCGGTCGCCTTCGCCGCGTGCTGCGGCTGATTGCTCAGGAGCTTCCGATGAACGCAATCCTGACCTCGTCCGTCGCAGCGCCGAGCCCGCTGCGCACCCGTCTCGCCGGCCTCGATCGCCCGCTGCTCGCCACCGGCCTGCTGTTGGCCGGCCTCGGCCTGCTGGCGCCACGGCAGTTTCTCGACACCGTCGGCTTCGTGTCCGGCAGTGCGCTGTCGATCGCGCCATTCCTGCTCGGCTCGGTGCTCGCCGCCGGCTGGCTGCGCGCGGCCGGCGCCGACCGTCTGATCGGCTCGGCGCTGCGCGCCCGACCCGGCCGTGCGATCGTGCTGGCCGCGCTGCTCGGCGCGCTGTCGCCGTTCTGTTCCTGCGGCGTGATCCCGGTCATCTCGGCGCTGTTGCTGGCCGGCGTACCGCTGGCGCCGGTGATGGCGTTCTGGGTCGCGTCGCCGATCATGGCGCCGGACATGTACCTGATCACGGCCGGCACGCTCGGCTTCGAATTCGCCACCGCGAAGGCGCTCGCCGCGGTCGCGATCGGGCTGGTCGCGGGCGGCAGCACTGCCCTGCTCGGCCGCAGCGCGGCATTCGCCGATCCGCTGCGCCAGCGGACCTGTTCGAGCTGCAGTGCCAGGGCGCTGCCGGACGGTCCGCTGCAGTGGCGCTTCTGGACCGACGCCGACCGCCGCCGGCAGTTCGCGGCCGACATACAGCGCAATGCGGCGCAGCTCGGCAAGTGGCTGCTGGTCGCGTTCGTGCTGGAAAGCCTGATGCTGGCCTGGCTGCCGGCCGATGCGCTGGCCGGCGTGGTTGGCGATCATGGCTGGGCGATCCCGCTGGCGGCGCTGATCGGCGTGCCGACCTACCTGAACGGCTACGCGGCGGTGCCGCTGGTGGCCGGACTGATCGACAGCGGCATGGCGCCCGGCGCGGCACTGACCTTCATGACCGCCGGCGCAATGACCAGCGTGCCGGCCGCGCTGGCCGTGTACAGCCTGGTCCGGCGCCGCGTGTTCGGCTGGTACCTGCTGCTCGCGCTGCTGCTGTCGATGGCGGCCGGCCACGGCTACGCTGCCTGGCTCGGCTGACGAGCCGCGATCGTCCGTTTCCGCCCCGGTATCCCGATGACCACGCTCCGGTTTCTTTTCGTGATGGACCCGTACCGCTCGCTGAACCTGGCGACCGAGACTTCGCTGCTGCTGATCGACGAGTTGCTGTCCCGCGGCCAGCAGGTGTACTGGGCCGAAGCGGCCGACATCGCGCTCGACGGCGACCGGCTGCGCATCGACGCTCGCGCGGTACGCACGGTCGCGCCGTTCGAGCTGGCGCCGGCGCTCGATTGCGACGGCGGCGACTTCGATGCGGTACTGATCCGCAAGGACCCGCCGTTCGACCTCGGCTACCTGCACCTGACCCAACTGCTCGACCGGCTCCCGGCACGGGTGCTGCAGGTCAACCCGGCGAGCGCGCTGCGGGCGCTGAACGAGAAACTGGCAGCGATGCGCTTCCCCGAGCACACCCCGCCGGCGATCGTGACGATGGCGATCGACCGGCTGCGTGCGTTCGTCGCCACGCATGGCGAGGCGGTGATCAAGCCGCTCGATGACTGTTCAGGGCGCGGCATCGCCTTCGTCCGCGACGACGATGCCGATCGCGACGCGACGCTCGCCGCGCTGCTGCTCGATGCCCGCGGCGAACGCCGCTACGTGCAGGCGCAGGCCTACCTGCCGGCGATCGCGGCCGGCGACAAGCGGATCTACCTGCTCGATGGCGAACCGGTCGGTATCGTCAACCGGGTGCCGGCGCCGGGCAGCCGACTCGGCAACATCCATCAGGGTGCCCACGTCGAGGCTGCCGCGTTGAACGACGACGAACGCGCCTGCATTGCGACATTGCAGCCGTGGCTGCGCCGGCACGGCCTGCTGCTGGTCGGCGCCGACTTCATCGGCGGCCGGCTGACCGAGTTGAACATCACCAGCCCGTCGGCACTGCGGCAGATCAACGCGGTCAGCGGCCAACGGATCGAACGCGTCATCGTCGACGTGCTGCTCGACCGGCTGGCCGCGCGCGGCGACGATTTCGACAGCCGCGCCGCGCTGCGGTAGCGTTGCCCGCGTCCGCGGCTCCGGCCGTCGCCAGCGACCCACATTCCAGCCATCAGGGAGTCCAGATGTCGAACCACTGCACCAGCCTCACCCCGGTATTGCCGGTCGCCGAGATCGAACCGGTGCTGCCGTTCTGGCAGGCGCTTGGCTTCGAGATGACGATGCAGGTGCCGCATGGCGACCGGCTCGGCTTCGCGATCCTGTCGAACGGCACGCTCGAGCTGATGTACCAGAGTTACGACTCGATCGCGGCCGACGTGCCGGCGTTGGCCGACGTGGCCCGGCAGGGGCCGACCTTCCTGTTCGTGCAGGTCGACGACATCGATTCGATCGAGCGCGCGCTGGGCGACGCCGAGCGTACGTTCCCGCGCCGGCAGACGTTCTACGGCGCGACCGAAGTCGGCGTGCGCGAGCCCGGCGGCCACTACGTGACCTTTGCCCAGTTCGCCGAGCCGGCCAGCGAATGAGCGAACCCGCCGAGCCGCGGCGGGTCGTGCTCGACACCAACGTCTGGCTCGACCTGCTGTGGTTCCGCGACCCGGCCTGCGCCGCACTGGCCGACGCATTGCGGCAGCGCCGGCTGGTCGCGTTGACCCGCGACGACTGCCGCCTCGAGTGGCAGCGCGTGCTCGGCTACGAAGCGCTCGCGATCGCCCCATCGCGTCGCGCCGCGCTGCTGGCCGAACATGCCGCGCTCGCGACCGGATGCGACGCGGCGCCGCGCGCCGTCGCGTTGCCGCGTTGCGCCGATCCGGACGACCAGAAATTCCTCGAACTCGCGCGCGACGGTGCCGCGATCGCACTGATCAGTCGCGACCGTGCATTGCTCGCGCTGTCGCGGCGGCTGCAGCGCGCCGGCCTGTTCGCGGTCATCCTGCCGGCCGCGTTCGAGCCCTGATCACTGCCGCCGCAGGTCGACGTGGCGATGCTCGCCGAGCTCGCTGCCATCGCCGGTGATCATTGCACCGACGAAGTTGAACGCCCGCAGCAGTGCGTTTTCGCCGGCGCTCCAGACATCCGCGGTCAGCACCCGCACCTTCAGCAGCGCCAGCGCCGGATCGTCCCGGCCCTGGCTGAAGTACAGCCGGTCGAAGCGCTCGTTCCAGAGCTCGTCGATCATCAGCCGATCGCGCAGCACGTCGGCCTCGCCGGCGATCGAAATGTAGCGATCCTGTTCCGGATCGGCGTAGGCCAGGTTGACGTGCGGATGCGCGGCCAGCTCGTCGACCTTGTCGCTGTCGATCGCAGTGAAGAAATACAGGTCGCCATCGAAGCGCCGCTCGCGGGTGTACAGCGGACGACTGACCAGCCAGCCGTTGCGGGCCAGCGTGCACAGCATCGCGACCTTGATGCCCTGCAGCAGCTCGCCAAGCTCACGCCGCTCGTCGCGACTGCCGGGTTCGGATTTCATTGCGCGCCTCCCGGGGGAACGGAACACCACGCAGGCGACGCAAGCGGCGTGCCATGCCCTCGGCGGCGGTCGGGTACGTCATTTCGCGGAAGCCATCGCGGGCATCCGGAGATTCGGAGCAGCCGCGCACTCCGTCTCGGCCGCTCAGGGCTCCAGCGGGAGGATCCGCGCCTCGGCAATGCCGCGCTCGATGCACAGCTCGCCGACGCTGACCGGCAGCCGGAAGCGGCGCGGCCCGGCGCTGCCGGGATTGACGTGCAGCACGCCGGTACGGCGCTCGACCAGCGGCCGGTGCGAGTGGCCGGCGACCACGACATCAATGCCGGACGCTGCCGGATCGCATGCCAGCATCTTGCGGTCGTGCAAGACATGCACGCGACAGCCGCCGATTTCCAGATCGAGCGACTCGGGCAGCGCGGCGGCCCAGTCGGCCTGGTCGTTGTTGCCGCGCACCGCGGCGACCGGTGCCAGCCGTTCGAGCGCGACGAGGATCTCCGGCCCGCCGACGTCGCCGGCGTGGATGATCTGCCGGCAACCGGCCAGTGCCGCCAGCGCCTGCGGCCGCAGCAGGCCGTGGGTGTCGGCGATCAGGCCGATCCGGATCACGGCCCCGACCGGCGGATCAGCGCTCGCCGCGCCCGCGCGGAGGCCGTGGCTGACGGCCGCGCGGACCACTCGGCGGACCACCGCGCGCGGCATCCGGGCGCCGGCCCGGCGGCCCGGGCCGCCGGGCCGGGCGGGGGCGCTCGTCGCCGGCGCCCTCGTCGGCATCGACGGCGCGGATCCGCAACGGCTGGCCGGCGACGCGGACCTTGGCCAGATGGGTCTCGAGTTCCTTCGGCATGCCTTCCGGCAGATCGAGCACGCTGTAGTCGTCGTGGATGTCGATCCGGCCGATGTGGCGGCTCTCGAGACCGGCTTCGTTGGCGATCGCGCCGACGATGTTGCCCGGCTTGACGCCGTGCCGGTGTCCGACTTCGATCCGGTAGCGCTGCATGCCCGGCTCGTTGCCGCGCGCTGGCCGACCGCGGTCGCTGCGCTCGCCATCGAACGGCGGACGCGCGCGTTCGGCACGCTCGCCACGCGGCGGCCGCTCGCCGCGTTCCGGTCGTTCGCCGCCACGCTCCGGGCGTTCGAAGCGCGCGCCGCGCTCGCGCTGATCGGCGCGTTCATTGCGGCCCGGCCGCTGGCCGCGCTCGGGCCTGGATTCGGTCCGCGGCGGCTCCGGCTCGAGCAGCAACGGCACGTCGCCCTGCATCAGTTGCGCGAGGGCGGCCGCGATCGCCGCTGCCGGTACGTCGCGCTCGTTTTCGTAACGCTCGATCAGCGCGCGGTACAGCTCCGGCGGGCCGCTTTCGAGCACTTCCTCGATCCGCGAGAAGAACTTCGCGACGCGCTGCTCGTTGACCGTCTCGACGCTCGGCAGGCCCATCGGTTCGATCGGCTGCCGCGTCGCCCGCTCGATCGTGCGCAGCATGCCGCGCTCGCGCGGCGACACGAACAGGATCGCCTCACCGCTGCGGCCGGCGCGGCCGGTGCGACCGATCCGGTGCACGTAGCTTTCGGTGTCGTACGGGATGTCGTAGTTCAGCACGTGGCTGATCCGGTCGACGTCGAGGCCGCGGGCAGCGACATCGGTCGCGACCAGGATGTCGAGCTGCCCATCCCTGAGTCGCTGGATCGTCCGCTCGCGTTGCGGCTGCGGAATGTCGCCGTTGATCGCAGCGGCGGCGAAGCCGCGCGCGGCCAGTTTCTCGGCCAGCTCCTCGGTCGCCTGCTTGGTGCGGGCGAAGACGATCATCGCATCGAAGCTCTCGACTTCGAGGATACGGGTCAACGCATCGAGTTTGTGCAACCCGCCGACCAGCCAGTAGCGCTGGCGGATGTTCTCGGCGGTGCGGGTCTTGGCCTCGATCGCGATCTCGACCGGATCGCGCAGATAGGTCTGCGCGATGCGCCGGATCGGCGTCGGCATGGTGGCCGAGAACAGCGCGACCTGGCGGCTTTCCGGAGTCTTCTTCAGCACCGCTTCGACATCGTCGATGAAGCCCATGCGGAGCATTTCATCGGCTTCGTCGAGCACCAGGCAGCGCAACTCGGTCAGGTCCAGCGAACCGCGGTCGAGGTGATCGATGATCCGCCCAGGCGTGCCGACCACGACGTGCACGCCGCGCCGCAACGCACCGAGCTGCGGGCCGTAGCTCTGGCCGCCGTAGATCGGCAGCACGTGGAAATCGGGCAGCCGGGCGGCGTATTTCTGGAACGCCTCGGCGACCTGGATCGCCAGCTCGCGGGTCGGCGTCAGCACCAGCGCCTGCGGCTTGCTGCGCGAGAAATCCAGTTGCGCCAGCACCGGCAGCGCGAACGCGGCAGTCTTGCCGGTACCGGTCTGGGCCTGGCCCAGCACGTCGCGGCCGGCGAGCAGCGGCGGAATGGTTGCCGCCTGGATCGGCGATGGCGCCTCGTAGCCGACCTCGGCCAGCGCCTGCAGCAGCGGATCGCCGAGGGCGAGATCGGAAAAGCGTGTGACCGGCGATTCCGGCAACGGCGTGGACATGGGGGCTCCGGAAACGGGGTTCGAATCCGACAAGCGTAACCGGTTGCCTGCCGTTGCGCTCGAACCAGTCGCGAACGGCCGTGCGCGCGCGGCCGCAGCGCACCGCGGTGTGCGGTGCGCGCCGTTCCGTCGGCAGGCGGCGCGCACGGCACAAGAGTGGTCGCGTCCGCATGTCGGAAGATGCCTGCCGCGGCCGTCAGCCCCGGCGCCGGAACGCCGCCGGGCGAACTCGACGGCGGCATCCGTGCAGGCGTCGGTCCGCGGAGCCATGGAACGCTCGGTGACGTCCGACCGGCACCGATCGCCGGCCCTGCCGCCGCCGCGAGGCAACCCCGTACGATGGCGCTTCCGCCCGTTCAAGCAGCGTCAACGATGTCTCCCCACATCACGCCGATCGCCCTGCTGTTCTGCTCCAACGTGTTCATGACGTTCGCCTGGTACGGACACCTGAAGTACAAGACCGCGCCGCTGCTCGCCGTGATCGCGATCAGTTGGCTGATCGCGTTGCCGGAGTATGCGCTGCAGGTGCCGGCGAACCGGCTCGGCCATTCGGTCTACAGCGCGGTGCAACTGAAGACGATCCAGGAAGTCGTCACGCTGGTCGTGTTCGTCGGCTTCTCGGTGCTGTATCTCGGCGAGACGATCCGCTGGAACCATCTGGCCGGTTTCGCACTGCTGGTGCTCGCCGCGTGGCTGATCTTCCAGTGATCAGGCGACTGATCAGGCGACGGCCGGCGGCGTGCGCCGCAACCATGCACAGCGCCCGCTGAAACGGCCGGCACCGCACATTGCAGCGATGCGGATCACCGGTCGCCAACGCTTCGGGCCGCGCATGACGCCGCCTGCGAGTTGCATGCAGCCGTCATCGGGCGCGTGAGCGCAGTCGTCAGCCCGGCTGCACCGCCGGACGCCGGAACATCCCCGCCAGCTTGACTACCGCCAGCACCAGCCCGCCCGCAACGATGCCGACCAGCCCGTCGGCCAGCATGCTGCCCAGCGTGGCGAGCAGACCGTCGGGCGGCAGCATCTCGACGATGGTGTGGTGCAGCGGGCCGATCGCGTGGGCGAGGATGCCGCCGCCGACCAGGAACATCGCCGCAGTGCCGGCGACGGTCAGGAACTTCATCAGCCATGGCGCGGCGCGCAGCAACAACGCGCCGAGCTGGCGCCGGCCGCGTGACCACGCGGTGTCGCCTTCGCGCTGGCTCAGGTACAGGCCGGCGTCGTCGAGCTTGACGATACCGGCGACCAGGCCATAGACGCCGGCCGTCATCAGGATCGCGATGCCGACCAGCACGCCGAGCTGCACCGCGAACGGCTTGCCGGCAGCGGTGCCGAGCGTCAGCACGATGATCTCGGCCGACAGGATGAAGTCGGTGCGGATCGCGCCGCGGATCTTCTCGCGTTCGACCTCGCGCAGGTCGACGTTCGGATCGAGCAGCGCCTCGGCGATCTCGGCCTTGTGCGCGGCGTCCTCGATCTTGCTGTGCAGCAGGCGGTGAGCCAGTTTCTCGAAGCCTTCGAAGCAAAGGTAGGCCCCGCCGATCATCATCAGCGGCAGGATCGCCCACGGGATGATGCTGCTGATCAGCAGCGCGGCCGGCACGAGGATCGCCTTGTTGATCAACGAGCCCTTGGCTACGGCCCATACCACCGGCAGCTCGCGTTCGGCGAGCACGCCGCGGACCTGGTTGGCGTTCAACGCAAGATCGTCGCCGAGCACGCCGGCGGTCTTCCTGGTCGCGACCTTGGTCATCACCGCAATGTCGTCGAGCACCGTGGCGATGTCGTCGAGCAGGGCAAGCAGGCTGGAGGCCATCGGTGTCGGGGCATTGAATGAAAGCGCGGCGATTCTGCCACGCGATCGTGGCCGGCGGAGCAATGCCGCCAGGGACGAATCCCGGCGGCGCCGGATGGATTGCCCGCAGGTCGACGCCCGGCGATCCCTGCGACGCAATTTGACACAGCGGCCGCCATGGGCAGCCGGCGACGCGGGCGATCGTCGCGATCGCCCGCGCGCACCCGCGCCGGGTGTTACACCACGCCCTGCGCGATCATCGCATCGGCCACCTTGACGAAACCGGCGACATTGGCGCCCTTGACGTAGTCGATGTACTTTGGCTCGCCGGCGACCCCGCCGTACTTCTCGCAGCGGTCGTGGATGCCCTGCATGATGTCGCGCAGCAGCCGCTGCAGCTCCTCTTCCTTCCAGGTGATGCGGGCCGAGTTCTGGCTCATTTCCAGCCCCGAGACCGCCACGCCACCGGCGTTTGCCGCCTTGCCCGGCGCGAAGAAGATCCGCGCGGCCTGGAACAGATGCACCGCTTCCAGCTCGGACGGCATGTTGGCGCCTTCGGCGACGCCGATGATGCCGTTGTCGAGCATCGTCTTCGCATCCGATCCGCTGATCTCGTTCTGCGTCGCGCACGGGAACGCGAGCTGGCCCGGCACCACCCACGGCCGCTTGCCCGGATGGTATTCGCCTCCGAACTGCTTGACGTATTCCTCGATGCGGCCGCGTCGTTTGTTCTTCAGGTCCTTGATGAAGGCCAGCTTCTCGGTGTCGAAGCCTTCCGGATCGAAGATGAAACCGTCGGAGTCGCTCATCGTGACCGGCTTGCCGCCGAGCTGCAGGATCTTCTCGACCGCATGCTGGGCGACGTTGCCCGAGCCCGACACCAGGCAAACCCGGCCTTCGACGACCTGCCCCTGGCGCTTGAGCATGTCTTCCATGAAATAGACCGCGCCGTAGCCGGTGGCCTCGGTGCGGATCGGGCTGCCGCCGTACTCTAGACCCTTGCCGGTCAGCACGCCGACGTAGCGGTTGGTGATGCGCTTGTACTGGCCGAACATGTAGCCGATCTCGCGACCGCCGACGCCGATGTCACCGGCCGGCACGTCGACGTCCTCGCCGATGTGGCGATACAGCTCGGTCATGAACGACTGGCAGAAGCGCATGATCTCGGAATCGGACTTGCCCTTCGGATTGAAGTTGGCGCCGCCCTTGCCGCCGCCCATCGGCAGGCCGGTCAAGGCGTTCTTGAAGGTCTGCTCGAAGGCGAGGAACTTCAGCACGCCCTGGTTCACTGTCGGATGGAAGCGGATGCCGCCCTTGTACGGACCGATCGCGCTGTTGTTCTGGATCCGGTAGCCGCGGTTGACCCGTACATGGCCGGCGTCGTCCTGCCAGGTCACGCGGAACGACATCACCCGGTCGGGTTCGGCCATGCGTTCGAGAATCTGGTGCTCGTGGTACTTCGGATGATCGCGGATGTATTCGAGTACGGTCTCGGCGACCTCCTTGACTGCCTGGATGAATTCCGGCTGCCCCGGATTGCGTTTTTCGACGCCCTCGATGAATTCCTGCAGGCTCGGTACCTGTTCACGTCCCATCGCTTGCTCTCCCCTTCGCTGGATGCGAGACGCGACGATACTCTGGCGCGCCGGCAAATGGTAAGCATCCGCAGCAACGCGGTCGCCGTTGCAGTGACGTCGCGCGCGGGCCAGACTCGGTGCTGAGCGGATGCGATCGATTTCCGGCACCGACGCAGCAGCACGCGAAGCCGACGGTCATCCGCACTGGGGATTGGGGGTCCACGGTGAGCAGATTCGCACTGATCAAGCGCTTTCTCGGCGCCAGCACGCCGCCGGCTTCCGGCAACGAATTCAAGGAGCGCCGCATCAAGCCGCGCACCAACGCGCGCCCCGGCACCCGGGTACTGGTCATCGACGACTCCAGCACGATCGTCGCGGTGCTGTCCAAGATGCTGCGCTCGGCCGGCTACGAGGTCAGCGCGGCCGGCGATGCCGAACAGGGCATTGCGCTGGCGCTGCAGGCACCACACCCGGAGCTGATCTTCCTCGACATCGTGTTGCCGGGCATGAGCGGATTCGAGGCGCTGCGCGTGCTGCGCCGCGAAGCGGCCACCCGCGCGGTGCCGGTCATCATGATTTCGGGCAACCAGCAGGCCACCGAGCAGTTCTACTCGTTCCGGATCGGTGCCGACGATTTCATGAAGAAGCCGTTCCCGCGTGCCGAAGTGTTCGCACGGATCGAACGGCTGCTCGACGACGCACAGGTGCCGCGCCGGATCGGCGCTACCAGCGATGCCGACGCCGCCACGACGACGCCGGCCGACTGAACCGATCGATTCCGCCGGCGACGGCGACTGAAACCGTCGCCAACTGTTGCGGCAACTGCGCGGAACCGGCACCGATCCGGCGCGCCGGACGCCGTTAACGGCGAGTCGGGCCGCGCACGCCCGAAGGCGTGCGTCGCTACGGCGTGCGAATTCTCGAACCGATCACGGACAGCGGCGCAGACCGAGATCGGCCATCGGCTCGTCGTCGAGCTGACCGAGCAGGCGCACCGGGCGGCCCGACAGGGATTCGATCGTGAACGCCTGCGCCTGCAGGCAGATCTCATCGATGACGCGGGCCGGATCGTTGCCGCGCAGATCGACCAGCACGCGGATCTCGTCGCCGCGCGGGCTGACGCCGAGCACTTCGGGCACGGCTGGGACTGCGACTGCCGACGGCGCCGGCTCGACAACTGCGGCGGCGGCGGGCTCGTCCTTCGGCTCGTCCTTCGGCTCGTCTTTCGGCTCGGCCACGCTCGGCACTGCGACCGCTGGCGCCACCGTCGCGACCGGGCTCGCCAGCGCTTCGATCGGCGGCGCCGGCTCGATCGCCGCTGCCGGCGGCGACCCGGCAAGCCGGACCGGCCGCGGCGCGATCAGCGCGTCCCACAGGTCGTCGACGATCCGCGCCCAGATCGGCTGCACCAGCACCAGCAGCGCCAGCACGATCAGCAGCATCCGGTGCCGGCGTTCGGCGGGCGATGGCTCGGACATCGGAGATCCTCTGGCAACATGGCTTGAACGATGGTCGCGGCCAGTCTAGCGGCGTCACCGTGCCGACGGCACCATGCATCGACCACGTACCGGAGAAGCCGATGCCGACCGCCCTCGTCACCGGTGCCAATCGCGGCATCGGACTCGCGCTGTGCAAGGCGCTGCGCACCCACGGCTACGACGTCATCGCCGTCTGCCGCTCGTGCTCGGCCGAACTCGAGGCACTCGAGCTGCGGATCGAACGCGGCGTCGACGTCCGCGACCGCGACTCGCTGAACCGGCTGGCCGAACGGCTCGGCGAACAGCGGATCGATCTGCTGGTGCTCAATGCCGGCGTGCTGTCGCAGGAATCGCTCGGCGAACTCGACCACGATGCGTTCGAGCGCATGCGGCTGCAGTTCGAAGTCAACGCGCTCGGACCGTTGCGCTGCGTCGAGGCGCTAGCCGACCGGCTCGCCGACGGCGCCCGGATCGGCCTGATCACCAGCCGGATGGGCTCGCTCGAAGACAACAGTTCGGGCGGCTACTACGGTTACCGGATGTCGAAGGCGGCGCTGAACGCGGCCGGCCGGTCGCTGGCGCACGACCTGCGCCCGCGCGGCATCGCGGTGTTCCTGCTGCATCCGGGCTATGTCCGCACCGACATGACCGACCACAACGGCGACGTCGATCCGGACCAGTCCGCGGCGCGGCTGGTCGACCGGCTGCGGCAGTTGTCGCTGGCCGAGTCCGGCAGCTTCTGGCACGCGAACGGCCAGACCCTGCCGTGGTGAGCCGCGACCGGGCGCATGCGTGCAGCGGATCCGGGGCGGCAGCCGGGCGATAATCGCCCGATGACCGATATCGTGCTGTCCACGCTGAACGCGCGCTACGCGCATGCCTCGCTCGGCCTGCGCTACCTGCGCGCCAATCTCGGCGCGCTGCGCGAGCGGTCGTCGATCCACGAATTCGTGATCGGCCAGAAGACCGAGGAGATCGCCGAGAGGCTGCTGGCCGAGCGGCCGCGGATCCTCGGCCTCGGCGTCTACATCTGGAACGTCGACGAGGCGACCCGGCTGGTCGCGCAACTGAAGGTGCTGGCGCCGGAGCTGATCATCGTGCTCGGCGGGCCGGAAGTCAGCCACGAGGCCAGCGAGCAGCGGATCTGCGCGCTCGCCGACTACGTGATCAGCGGCTGGGGCGACGTCGCGTTCGCCGAACTGGCGGCGCTGCTCATCGCCGGCGAACGGCCGGCCGGCAAGCTGATCCCGGGTCGGCAGCCGCCGCTGACCGGGATCGCGCTGCCCTACGCCGAGTACACCGACGAGGACGTTCGCCAGCGGCACATCTACGTCGAGGCCTCGCGCGGCTGTCCGTTCCGCTGCGAGTTCTGCCTGTCCTCGCTCGACAGGACCGCCTGGCCGTTTCCGCTCGACGCCTTCATGGCCGAGCTCGAAACGCTGTATCGGCGCGGCGTGCGCCAGTTCAAGTTCGTCGACCGCACCTTCAACCTGAAGGTCGACACGTCGCTGCGCATCCTCGAGTTCTTCCTCGACCGCCTCGCCGAGGCCGCCGACGATCCGGTGTTCGTGCATTTCGAGCTGATTCCGGACCATCTTCCGGATCGGCTGAAGGAAGCGATCGCGCGTTTTCCGGCCGGCACGCTGCAGTTCGAGATCGGCATCCAGACCTTCGACCCCGAGGTCCAGGCACGCATCTCGCGGCGGCAGAAGAACGACGTCGCCGCCGACAATCTGCGCTGGCTTCGCAGCCACAGCCGTGCGCATCTCCACGTCGACCTGATCGCCGGCCTGCCCGGCGAGACGCTCGACAGCTTCGCACGCGGGTTCGACCGGCTGGTCGCGCTGGCGCCGCACGAAATCCAGTTCGGCATCCTGAAACGGCTGCGCGGCGCACCGATCGCGCGCCACACCGCCGACTTCGGGCTGCGCTTCAGCCCCGACGCACCGTATTCGATCCTCGCCACCGATGCGATCGACTTCGCGACCATGCAGCGGCTGACCCGGTTCGCCCGCTACTGGGACGTCGTCGCCAACTCGGGCCGCCATCCACGCGGCCTCGCCCTGCTGCTCGGCGCCGCGCCCTTCGCGAACTTCCTCGCGTTCGCCGACTGGCTGTACGCGACGACCGGACAAACCCACGCGATCGCGCACGAGCGGCTGGTGCATCTGCTGCACGCGCATCTGTGCGCGCGCGGCGAACCGGCCGACGCAGTCGCCCAGGCATTGCTCGGCGATTACCGCGCGGCCGGCGGTCGCAGTCGGCTGCGCTTCGAAACCGACGCGCAGCCGCTGCCATTGCCGCAACGGCGAAGCGCGGGCGCCACGCCGAAACGGCAGGCGCGGCATCTGCGCCAGACCGATTGAGCCGCGCGCCGCCGGCCGCCACAATCGGCCGGCGACACGGCCGTGTCCGCATTCCCGAGCCGGTCAGCCGACGCTAACCGGTGCTCGTCCAGCATGCTGATTCGCCTCGATGGAGAGTTCCGCCATGCCCCGCAAGACCGTACTCGCCGTGCTGTTGCCGCTGCTGCTCGCGGTCGGCTGCCAGCAGGACAGCAATCCGCCCGATGCCGCGATGACGGCGCCGACGCCGTCGGACCCCACCGGCGAGACCTCGACCGCTCGCCCGGCCGAGACGCTGTCGCCGGCCAGCGAGGTCACGCTGCCGGCCAGCGTGGCGCCGAGCGGCGCAAGCGCACGGATCTCGATGCAACCGACCGACGGCTACAATGCCATCGGCGAACTGCAGTTGAGCGCCGAGCCGTCCGGCCTGCGGCTGCGCGGCACGATCCGCGGCCTCGCGCCGAACGGTGAGCATGGCTTCCACATCCACCAGACCGGTGACTGCAGCGCCCCGGACGCATCGAGCGCCGGTGGCCATTTCGCGCCGCAGGGCGAGCCGCACGGCGATCCGCAGGCACCGCCGCATCATGCCGGCGACATGCCGAACCAGCACGCCGATGCCGATGGCGTGATCGAAGTCGATCTGTCGCTGCCGCAGCTCGAACTCGGCACCGGCGGCAGCCATGACGTCGCCAACCGCGCGATCGTGCTGCACGCGAAGCGGGACGACTACACGACGCAACCGGCCGGCGACTCCGGCGTGCGGATTGCCTGCGGCGTGATCACGCTGGTCGGCGCCGAAACCGGCGAACCGGCCGACAACGACTGACCGGTCGGGCGAGTGGCCGGCCGCGAACGGATGAAAGACTCGAACGCCGTCGCGAGATGGAGTTCGAGCGGCGGCGGCAACGAGCACGGCACGAGCCGTGAGTTTGCCGGGCCGGGTGACTGCCGCTCGCGCGTCGCGCCACGCAGCCGGCAGAGTCCGGTGCCGGCTATCGCCGGCGGCTTCGTCTCAGGCCAGCGTGTCGATCAACGTGCCGACCGTGTCGGCGGCGCGCTGCAGGCTCGCCGCATTGGCGCGGAACGCCTGGCCGGCGGCGAGCTGCTCGACGATCTCGGTGACGAGGTCGGTGCCGGTCGCTTCGCCGCTGCTGACCACCGCGGCGACACCGCCGTCGGGCAGCGCTTCGGTCGTGACCTGCTGCGGCCGGAATTCGGCGGTCGCAACGTTCGCGATGTTGTGCGCACTGGCCGTCATCCGGAGCTGGGCCGCCTGCAGGCCGGACAACGCGGTCGAGAACATGGCATTCATGCCCTTCCTATCGGCCGTTCGCGGCCGAACTTGAACGAACGAGGAGACTCCGCATGACGACCTTCCGCACTGGCACGCTGGTACTGGCCGCCTGGCTGGCCGGCTGCAGCAACGGCACGGCCGGACCGGCACCCGCCGCCGGGGCGACCGAACGCATCGAGAGCCGACTCGGCCCGGTCGAGGTCACCACCGTCGCGGCCGGTCTCGAACACCCGTGGGGCATGGCGTTCCTGCCCGATGGCGGACTGCTGGTGACCGAGCGACCCGGCCGGCTGCGCCGGCTCGCCGCCGACGGCACGCTGTCGGAACCGCTCGCCGGCGTGCCGGCGGTGCGCGCGGTCGGCCAGGGCGGCCTGCTCGACGTGCAACTGTCGCCGCAGTTCGACCGCGATCGCTGGGTCTACATCAGCTATGCCGAACCGGGCGACGGCAACCGCTCCGGCACCGCGGTCGCACGCGGCCGGCTCGACGACGCCGGCCTGCAGGATGTCGAAGTCATCTTCCGTCAGCAGCCGAAGATCGAGTCCGGCCATCACTACGGCTCGCGGCTGGTGTTCGACCGCGACGGCTACCTGTTCGTCACGCTTGGCGACCGCGGCCAGCGCGCCGCCGCGCAGGACACGAGCAACCACTTCGGCACGATCGTCCGGCTCCGGCCGGACGGCACGGTGCCGGCCGACAACCCGTTCAGCGGCGATGCCACGGCGCTGCACGAGATCTGGTCGTACGGCCACCGCAACGTGCAGGCCGCGGCACTGAATCCGTGGAGCGGCGCGCTGTGGTCGGCCGAACACGGCCCGCGCGGCGGCGACGAGATCAACCGGCCGCAGCGCGGCGCGAACTTCGGCTGGCCGAAGGTCACCCACGGCATCGACTATTCCGGTCTGCCAATCCCCGAAGCCGAAGGCACCGCGCTGCCGGGCATGCAGCCGCCGCTGTTCGTCTGGGAAGTCTCGCCCGCGGTCAGCGGCATGGCGTTCTACGACCACGAGCGCACCCCGGCCTGGCAACGCAGCCTGTTCGTCGGCGCGCTCGCCCAGCGCGCGCTGATCCGGCTGTCGGTCGACGGCGACCGGATCCGCGAGGAGGAACGGCTGCTCGAAACGCTGCGGCAGCGGATCCGCGATGTCGAAGTCGGCCCCGACGGCGCACTCTACGTACTGACCGACGAGACCGCCGGCCGGCTGCTGAGACTCGAACTGGCGGCGCAGCAGTAACTGCTGCCTGTGAATTGCCTGCCATCGGCAGTTCGAGCAGGATCGGCTGGGATCCTTCTGCAGCTTTGTGAGCCTTTGCCTGGAGGTCGATCGTGAGCCATGCATCAGTTCGAGCGGCATGGGGCGCCGCTGTTCTTGCCCTGTTCACTTCCTCGGGTTCCGCAGCCGCACTCCGAGCGAACTACGAGGTAACGCTGGATGACGGCGGCAAGACGTACAGCATCCGAACCTCCCAGGCCGCCGACGCCAGCAATCGTTTCGTCGAGGAGCTTGGCCCGTTCAAGCTGGAGATGATCCCGACCATCCAGTCGAACGGTGCGTACGCGCTCGACGTCTCGCTGACCCGGAGGGTTTCCTCCCCCGCGGCTGTGGCCCCCGTCTACAGCAAGTCGTTTCCCGGTGCGCTCGGTGGCCCGCTGGAATTCTCCGCACAGTTCGGGGAGATCCAGGCAACCGGCGCGGTGGTGCTGCATCGGACGGGTGAGTAGAAGCTGAGTTTCGTGTGTGGACTCCCGCCGCAAGCAGCACAGGAAATTCTTGATCCTGGCGTGGCGTGAATCGGTAGCAGTCGTGCTTTCGACCTTGCGCTGAACGCCATGCGTCAGGCCCGGGTCAGTCCCGGAGCGCTCATCCGTTCGCGCGTTGACCATCGACACGGATCGACGCCGCTCGCGCGGCGCGCCGGATCATCATCGGCCGGCCGGCGTGTCCGGTTGGTCCCGGTCGTCGCGATGCAGAAGGGCACGGTACCGGCGACCATCATTCGGCCGATTGCGGCCTGCGTGAGCGGCCGGGCGGAACGTGGCGTACGTGTCGCCCGGACGGGCGGCGCGTCTTCGCTTCGGCCCATGCCGGCCCGCGCCCCCCGGTCAGCTGACCACCCACCACAGCACCGCCACGATAAGCGACAGCGGCCACAGCAGCCATGGCTGCAGCACTGCGCGCAGCCAGGCGCGATCGGGGCGATAGCCCAGGCCATGCACGAACAGGGCCGATACCAGGATCAGCAGCAGCGGCAGCAACGCATGACCGGCGTGGGCCAGCTCGCGCGCGCGAAGCGCCGGAAGCAGCATCAGCGCCGCTGCCAGGCCGGCAGCCAGCAGCAGCGACACCATCCGGGCCACTCAGGCGTATCGCATCAAGGCTGCCGGAAAGGCTCTTTCCGACCAACGGCCTGGTCGGAATGCACCTCGTACCAGATCGCGTTGAGGATGCCGAACGCACTGGCGAACGCGAGGCCCAGTATCCAGGCGAAATACCACATCAGTACACCTCCTCCCCGGGCTTGGTTTCTTCCACGTGGGCGCGGGTCACCTGGCCGCGCATGATGCGGAATGCCCAGGTGCTGTAGGCCAGCACGATAGGCAGGAACACCACGGTCATCAGCAGCATGATCTCCAGGGTGATGCGGCTGGAGGAAGCGTCCCATACCGTCAAGCCGTGCGACGGGTTTGACGAGGAGGGCATCAGGAACGGGAAAAGGCCGATTCCGCCGGTGAAGATGATTGCCGTGACTGCAACCCCGCTGGCGATGAAGGCGAGCATGCGTCGGCGCAGCAGCGCCACCGCCAGCAACGACAGCGCCGCCGCGCCAGGTGCGAGCCAGGTCAACGGATACTCGCGCAGGTTCGACAGCCAGCCTCCCGGCACGCTGGTCACCTGCTTGAGCAGCGGGTTGGTGGCGGCGTCGCCCACCACCGGGCTGACGATTTCGTGCCCCGGCAGGGCCATCAGCCACAGTCCGCAGGCCGCGAACGCCACCAGGGTGACCAGCGCGGACACGCGGGCGATCCGCTGCGCGCGCAGCCCCACCGGGTCCTCGATCTTCAGCGCCGCCCAGGTGCCGCCGTGCATGACCAGCATGGCCAGGCTCACCACGCCGGCCAGCAGCGCGAACGGATGGAACAGGCCGAAGAAGGAGCCGTCATACACTGGGAGCATGTTCGGCGTGAAATGGAACGGCACGCCCAGGAACAGGTTGCCGAAGGCCACGCCGAACACCAGCGACGGCACCACGCCGGCGATGGTGAGCGCCCAATCCCATGTATCGCGCCAGCGCGGCGAGGTCAGCTTGCCACGGAAGTTGAAGCCGACCGGGCGCAGGATCAGCGCCAGCAGCACCAGCAGCATCGCGAAATAGAAGCCGGAGAACGAGGTGGCATACAGCACCGGCCAGGCCGCGAAGATCGCGCCGCCGCCCAGGATGAACCACACCTGGTGGCCCTCCCAGTGCGGCTCGATCGACTCCAGTGCCATGCGCCGCTCCACATCGTCCTTGCCGATGAAGCGCAGGATCGCCCCCACGCCCAGGTCGTAGCCGTCGGTGACGGCGAAGCCGATCAGCAGCACGCCCAGCAACAGCCACCAGACCAGCCGTAGCGTTTCGTAATCAAGCATCGACGTTCTCCGCTTCGCCGGTTGACCGCTTCAGCGGCCAGAAGTTGAGGTTGTCGGGACCGGCGATCACCGTCCGCCGCATCAGCATCACGTCCACCACCGCCAGTGCGGTGTACAGCACCACGAAACCGGCAAGGCTGCCGGTCACCTGTGCCACGCTGGTGGAGGACACGCCCAGGAAGGTGGGCAGCACACCATCGATCGCCCACGGCTGCCGCCCATACTCGGCGACGATCCAGCCCAGCTCCGCTGCGATCCACGGCAGCGGCAGCGACCACATCGCGATCCTCAGGAAGCGTCGGTTGTCGGTGCGCCGCTTCGACACAAGGTAGAAGGCCCAGGCGAACAGGGCGATGAAGTAGAAACCGATCGCCACCATCAACCGGAACGACCAGAACAGCACCGGTACGTTGGGCACGGTACTCCAGGCTGCCTTCTCGATGACCGCCTCATCCGCCTTGGCCGGGTCGTCGACGTAGCGCAGCGTGAGCAAGCCGAAGCCGAGGTGCTCGCGCAGGGCCAGGAAGGCGGCGCGCTTGTCCGGGTTGTCCTTGTCGGCGCGCACGTCCTGCAGCGCCTTGTAGGCCTGGATGCCCAGGCGGACTCGTTCCTTGTTCAGTTCGACAAGCGGGTTGATGCCGGGCACCTCCTCGCTGAAGGAGCGCGTCGCGATCAGCCCCAGCGCCCATGGCACCCTGAGCGCCATGTCGGTCGTGCGGTCCTCCATGTTGGGCAGGCCGACCGCGGTGAAGGCGGCGGGTGCCGGTTGCGTCTCCCATTCGGCCTCGATCGCGGCGACCTTCATCTTCTGGTTCTCCGAGGCGGTGTAACCGCTCTCGTCGCCCAGCACCACCACCGACAGCGCCGAGGCCAGTCCAAAGCTCGCCGCCACCGCCATCGAGCGTCGCGCGAAGGGCAGGTTGCGGCCTCTGAGCAGGTACCAGGCGCTGATTGAAAGCACGAACATCGAGCCGGTCATGTAGCCCGCGCTGACCGTATGCACGAACTTGGACTGCGCGACCGGATTGAGCAGCACCATCCCGAAATCGGTCACCTCCATGCGCATGGTCTCGAAGTTGAACTCGGCGCCGATCGGATACTGCATCCACGCGTTGGCGATCAGGATCCACAACGCCGACAGGTTGGCGCCCAGCGCCACCAGCCAGGTCACCACCAGGTGCTGGAGCCGGCTCATGCGGTTCCAGCCGAAAAAGAACAGGCCGACGAAGGTGCTCTCGAGGAAGAACGCCATCAGGCCCTCGATCGCCAGCGGGGCGCCGAAGATGTCGCCAACGTAATGCGAGTAGTAGGCCCAGTTCGTTCCGAACTGGAACTCCATGGTGATGCCGGTGGCCACGCCCATCGCGAAGTTGATGCCGAACAGCACGCCCCAGAACTTGGTCATCTGGCGCCAGATTTCCCGCCCGGTCATCACGTACACGCTTTCCATGATCGCCATGATCAGCGACAGGCCGAGCGTGAGCGGCACGAACAGGAAGTGGTACATCGCGGTGATCGCGAACTGCAGCCGGGACAGATCCACTACAAGCAGGTCGGGCATGACGGTCTACTCGTTGCGAAACAGAAGGCGGTCCACGCGATCGGGCGTCACGTCGGGACGATGCGCGGTGGAAAAGAACAGGAGGTAGAGCAGCGCCAGGAAAACGATCTTGGCGACGATCAGCACCGCAAGATGACGGCGGATGCGGGCGAGGAAAGACCCGCCGTGGTCGGTCCCGGGCGGCGGATTCTGAGGGGAGTTTGTTGCGGCTGCCGGTTCGTTGGCGTGCCGCGGCACGGGTTGCGCGATGGGCGTCATGCCATCCCCGCTCAGGGTTTGGATCCTTGAGGGCAAGTATGACGCCGAAAGAGTGAACGCAACCCGGGAGGGGGGAACAGCGGAGCTGGAGCCGCGTTTGGACCCCATCGGCAGAGAAAGATCAAGGAAGGACAGGAATTCCAAAGCTCCTTCGCCTCCGCAGGAGGCGCCTGTTCGCTCGTTGCCGCTCGTCTTCGGCAAGTCCAGGCATGCGGTTGAGGCCCGCAAGATCCTTCGCTTCGCTGCCGCGGCAGGCAGATCGCCGTAACGCCGGGTTGCGTGCCGCAATCACTTGGGCACAACGACTGAAACGCGTATTCAATATCGACATCGAGACCTGTAGCGAATGCGACGGCACCGTCAAGGCCATCGTCTGCCATCGAAGTTCCGACGGTGATCCAGAAGATCCCGAATCTCCTGGATGGCAAAGCTGAACCCAACGAAACCGCCCCGCTGCCCGAGAGGCGCGCACCGCCAAACAACCGACCGTTCGATACAAGACGCTGCGACGTGAGCCCCGGCCTGTAGCTGAGGTGCTAGAGTGATCTCGTTCATCCGCGGAACAGCGGAGCGAAAAATTCGGAGGAGGCCACGTTTTGGAGTTGGGCTGAAGGCGTGGCCTGTCCTCCAAGTGACTAGTCGGCGCCCCATACAGGCACGGGTGTATCGTTTGTGGCGTAGCGATGGGGCAACTGGGTACAGGGAGGGGCAGGAGTTGGAAAAAAAAGCATTCCTCGTGGGACTGATGACGCTGGTGTTGGCGGCTTGTGGAGGTCGCAGCGAGTTCGAAGAGAAGATCCCCAAGCCGGATTGGTTCGGCTCGACGGCGGCCCCGAAAGTCGGGTCCGCGGCGGATGTCAGCTCACTTTGGCAGTCGAAGGAGCGGTGCTGCGTAGAAGAAGCGCAGTTGCTGGCGAACAACCGCGAGTTCTACAAGAGCTGTTACAACGGGATCGTAGACCACGCCAATGACGATGAGTTGGTGGTGAAATGCCTCTGGTTGATGGGCGCGGGCGCGCCGAGCGAGCAGCAGGTCCCCATCAGACAGTACTTGGTGGACAAATACAGTGACCATCGCAACAGCACTGAAGACTGCGTCAATTGCTCCCCGGGGGACACGGTCACGCGAGTGACTGCAGAGTTGGCCAATCTGCGCTTCAACAGGGGCGAGGTGGAAGCAGCGATAGGACTTGTCGAGAACGTCCTTGACGGGCGAGGCAACGAAACGAGTCTTTGGGTGCAAACCGAGACTTATGCGGCGCTTGGGCGGATGTATCTGGCATCTTCCGTTACCGCGGCGAGAAAGGAACGCATTGCCACTGCCTACGAGCGGCTGAAGCGAGCAAGCATGTCCAACTCGACGGTGGAGCGTCGGATCGAGGGACTCGCCAACGTATATTCCGACGTGAATGCAAGTCTGGAGAACAACGGGGGATAGGCCGCGATATTCGGCAAGGTAGCCGAGCCGTTCGGAATCCGCGTAGTGACTGCCGCGCACATAGTCATCGAACTGGCGGAACTGTCGTTCTTTCAGCCGGGCTCCTGTGGCCTCTGGTCGCTGTCCAGGGCCAGCTACCCGAATACACCTGTCCGCTAGCGCCTATGGGTCTCCGACGAATATGCCGTCGACCACACAGACGTGAAAGTGCCAGTGCTCGTTCAGGCTGGAACCGAACCGCTGCACATAGCTGATCGCAGCGAGTTGACTATCGGTCGTGCCGCACGCCCCACGCAGCGCCCGTCCTGTCGCACCGAGAAAGATCGCCAGCACCCGCGTCGCCAGCTTCGCATCGGCGGACAAGGCCGGTCGCAGCAGCCGCTTCGGTAGAGCACATCCGCTGCCGCTCCGGCACCCGCGGCATCACCGCATTGCACAGATGCGCCGCCGTCGCCACCGTGGCTGTCAGATGCTGTCGATGAAATGGTCGGCGATGCGTGCGGCGGCGAGCCGACCCGCCGGCGACAGGGCCGGTTGCGAAGCGGCGAGTTCGCTGCCATGGTCGCAGTACCCGTCCGCCAGTTCCCGCTCGTGCGCGTTGACCATCGGCACCGGTCGACGCCGCTCGCGCGGCGGCGCGCCGGCTCATCCGGGTTTCTTGCCGGGTCGCTTGCCTCGCGTGGCGGGTGACTTCGGTGCCGGCGCCTGCCGTCCCTTGGCGGTGACGGTGGCGGTGGCCGTGGCAGCGCCGCGCCGCTTGCGGCCGGCGGCTTGCGGCTCGGGTTTCGCGGTCGTTGCGCTCCGCTTGCGGCGCGGCGCCGGTCCGGCAGTCGTGGCGCTGCGCCCGAATACGCAGGCTTCCAGTTCGTCGAGCGCCTCGCCGGTGTATGGCGCCAGTCGCTGCATGTGCGGCAGGCTGTCGCGACAGCCGGTGAAGCCGAAATGCAGGAAGCCGGCGTAGCTCTGGCAGGTGATGTTGAGTGCCTGCCCGTGCGTGACCAGCGACACCGGGTAGGTCGCCTCGAGTCGGGCGCCGCGGAAGTACAGCGGCTGCTCCGGGCCCGGCACGTTGGAGATCGTCACGTTGAACATCGGCCGGGTGCGGCCGCCGACGCCGGTCACCAGCGACATCATGTACGGCGCCATCAGCAGCAGCGTGTACTGCAGCATCGCCTGCCGCGGCAGGCTCTGGACGTGCTGCTTGGCGCGCCGGGTCGAGGCGCGGATCGCCTGCAGCCGCTCGCACGGATCGTCGATGTCGGTGCCCAGCGTCGAGATGATGAAGGTGATCGCGTTGCCTTCACCGTCGTCATCGATCGGGCGCACCGACGCCGGGATGCCGGCCGTCAGCGGCTTGTCCGGCAACTCGCCGAGTTCGAGCAGGAAGCGCCGCAGCGCGGCGCCGCACAACGCCAGCACGACGTCGTTGAGGGTCGTGTCGGCGGCCTTGGCCAGCGCCCTGATCCGCGCCAGCTCGAGCCGCTGGGTCGCGAAGCGCCGCTGACCGCGGATCCGGCCGTTGATGATCGACGACGGCGTGTCGAACGGGATCTGCAGCACGTCGTCCTTGTTGCGGATCGCGCCGAGCATGCTGCCGAAGGCGCGGGCGATGTCCGGCATCGAGCCGGCCTGCAGCCGCACCGTGTCGAGCAGTTCGGTGGCGATCTGCGCGACGGTCGCCGGCGCCGGCTCGCGTCGCTTGCGGGCGCGTTCGGGAGCGACCGCCCAGAACGGCGGCAGGTGCCGGCTCGCGGCGGGGTCGGCCGCCATCGCCCGCATCAGCAGCTTGACCCCGGCAATGCCGTCCATCAGCGAGTGGTGCACCTTCGCGTACAGCGCGAAGCGGCCGCCCTCGAGGCCTTCGATCAGCTCCAGCTCCCACGGCGGGCGGGTCAGGTCGAGCGGCTGGCTGTGCAGCCGGGCGATCAACTGGCCGAGTTCGCGCTCGCCGCCGGGCGCCGGCAGCGCCGAATGACGGACGTGGTGTTCGAGGTCGATCTCGTCGACCTCGGTCCACAACGGCACCAGGCCTTTCATCTTCGGCGAGCGCAGCCGGCGATTCCACGGCGGCTGCACCGCCCTGGCGGCACGGAACTCGGCCATGATCCGGCCGACGAAATCGGCCGGTGCGTCGTCCGGCAGGCTGAACGGCATCAGCGCGCCGACGTGCATCGGAGTCGCCTGCGATTCGACCAGCAGCCACGAGGCATCGAGCAGGTTCAGGGCACGCGTGCTCACGTCGGATTTCCGGAAGCGAACGGGAGATCAACGGTAGAAGATTGCCGATCGCGACGCCAGCGACGCACGGCTACGGACCGATCAGCAGCAGCAGCGCCTGTTCGACCCGGGCGACCAGGTCCGGCGGCAGCACGTGCAGCCGGTGCAGCAGCCGCGCGTTGTCGATCGCGCGGATCTGGTCGACCAGCAGTTCGGCATCGGCACCCATCGTGCCGGCCCGCGTCAGCGGCACCCGCAACGGGAAGTTGTCGCCCGGATTCGGCGGCTGGCCGGGGGCATTGCACGGGATCACGATCGTGGTCGGGTGGCCGGCCTGGGTCAGCGCACTCGCCTGCAGCACCAGCACTGGCCGCAGCCGGCCGCGCGCCAGCGCCGGATCGACCGAATCGAGATCGGCGGCCCACAGCTCGCCACGGTGCGGGCGCGCCGTCACCGGATCAGTCGAGTCCGTCGGTCAGGCTGCCGCGCATGCCGAGCGCCTCGTCGCGACTCTGCCGGGCCAGCTTGCGCGACAGCAGCAGCAGATGGTCGGGCGGCAGCGCCGGCGCGCCGAGCGCATCGGTGATCGGCGCCAGCGTGGTCGGTGCGACCGAATCGACCGACTCGCCGCGCTGCAGCTTCGTCGCTGCGGCCGGCAAGCGGGTGATGGTGGTGATCATCGCCATCGCGACATCTCCGCATCGGGCACGACCACTTTAGCGCGCCGCGCCTGCCGGCGCACAATGGCGCCCTGCCGCGCGCAAGGACGCACCGATGAACTACCGCCACGGATTCCACGCCGGCAACCATGCCGACGTTCTCAAGCACGTCGTGCTGCTCGGCCTGATCGCGGCGCTGGCGCGCAAGGACAGCGCGATGTTCGTGCTCGACACCCATGCCGGTCGCGGTCGCTACCGGCTCGATGGCGAGCAGGCCGGCAAGACCGGCGAGGCGGCCGGCGGCGTCGAGCGGATGCTGGCGACGTTTCCACGCAGCGCGCCGCCGGCGATCGGCCGCTACCTGGATGCAATCCGGCGCGACAATGCGGACGGCCGCCTGCAGCTCTACCCGGGCTCGCCGTGGCTCGCCGCACAGGCATTGCGGCCGCAGGACCGGCTGGCCTGCTGCGAACTGCAATCGGAGGAAGCCGGCGCACTGCGGGCGCTGTTCGCCGCCGATCCGCGGGTCGGCGTGCACCAGCGCGACGGCTACCAGGCACTCGCCGCACTGCTGCCGCCGAAGGAGAAACGCGGGCTGGTGCTGATCGACCCGCCGTACGAGGCGCAGCTCGCCGAGTTCGACACCGCGCTGGCGGCACTGCGGCGCAGCCTCGAACGCTGGCCGACCGGCATCTACGCGCTGTGGTATCCGATCAAGCTGCGCCGCGCGCTGGGCCACTTCCAGCGCCAGGCGGCCGCACTGCCGGCACGGCAGGTGCTGCTGGCCGAACTGCTGGTGCGCCCGGCCGACTCACCGCTGCGCATGAACGGCAGCGGCATGCTGATCCTGAACCCGCCGTGGCAGTACGAGCAGGAGCTGCAGCAGGCACTGCCGAAGCTGGTCGATGCACTGCAGGAGCAGGACGGCAGTTGGCGGCTGGACTGGCTGAAGCGGGAGTAGCCGGCGATCCACGCCGCGCGGGCGGGCCCGACCGTCATCCTTCGATGCCTCAGGACCTGACCCGGATATTTCATGAGGTCGCGGAGAATCGCCATGGATTTCGCGGGGATCGCTCACTGCGCCGGAAGAATGCGCGAGGTACACGCTGGTCTGCCGCGATTCTCCGCTGGCGCGGCCCTCGCTTGTCCTTTGCGGCGATCGCTGCGTTGCTCCTCCCCCAAGTGGGGCCTGCCACTCGGGGTCGTCGCGCCTTGCGCTCGCCGCAAGACCCGGCGCGATCATCCGCACCCCATCATGAAATATCCGGGCTAACAGCCGCCGGAGATCCCTGCTTCAAGTGGCGGAGATTTCGCTGCTGCTGCGGCGGCGGACCGATAGCCGGCGTTGCCGGCCGCAAGCGAGCGCCCGCGAAATCTCTTCCCGCTCGTCCCCAGGGTTCCGAGGACGAACGGGACGCCGGTCGGGCCAGTGAGGACTCGGACGCCGGATCCCTCGCCCCGGCCGGTCAGCGGATCGGCGTCATGTCGATCCGGATCTGGATCCGGTCGCCCGGGTGGTAGTCGGTCGTGGTCCGGTAGATCTCCCCGCGGTAGCGATAGGTGACCTCGTAGCCGTGCATGCGCTCGTCGCGGACATAGCTGGTGCGCGGCGCGCAGCGCTGCTCGTAGACGCGAACGTGACGGCCGCGGTCGTAATAGCCGCCTCCATAGTAGCGCTGCGAATCACGCACCGCCGAATAGCCGAGCGCGGCGCCGGCCAGCGTGGCGGCGTCGCGGCCGCGGCCGGAGCCGAACTGGCTGCCGACCACGCCGCCGACGATCGCGCCGAGGATGGCCGGCGCGCGGTCGCGGCTGTCGTAACGGTAGCGGACCGGCTCGCGGTAGACGACCGGCTGGCTCCAGCATTCCTGGCGGCGGATCGGCCTGAAATCGGCCGAATAGATCGGATCGACCCGGATCACGTCGCCCCAGTCGTAGCGAACGCCGGATTCGGCCGGATAGCGGTCGTAGCGATCGCCGTAACGGTCGTAACGACGGTCCTCGTAGTAGCGGTCGCCTCGATCGTAACGGTAGTCGTACTGCGCCAGGGCCGAGCCGGACGCCGCGAGGCCGGTGATGGCCGCGGCAAGAAGCATCGACAGTCGTTTCATGGCGTCTCCCTCCACGCAGGCGCAATGGCCGGTATGGGACCGACGCTAGGTCGGATGCACTTAATCCGTTGTGAACTTTACAAAACGCGCCGGATCCAGCCGACTACCGCCTTGACAGTAGTGTCCGCCCGTGATCCGAACAGTGGCCCGATGTGGCTGCCCGGCAACCGCAGCAGGCTGGCGCCGAGCCGGGCCGCCAGCGCAGCGCTGACCTCGACCGGCACGTCGGCGTCCTGCTCGGTGGCCAGCACCAGCAGCGGACAGCGCGGCGGCGCGACATCGATGCCGGCCCGTGCGGCGTTCATCACTGCGCCGGACTCGTCGCGCCAACGCCGAAAGGCATACAGGCAGGCGCTGTCGTCGCCGTCCGGCAGCGCTCGCCGGGTCGATTCGAAGCGCCCGGCCGTGCGCCAGCGCACCAGCGCCGGGTATGCACTGCGTGGCGGCAATTGGCCGACCTCCGGCGCCGGCGGCAACGGGTTGACCAGCACCGCTGCCCGACATGCGCCGTCGGCCGCCAGCAGCAGCGCCAGCAGGCCGCCGAGGCTGGCGCCGACCGCGACCGGCGGTTCCCCGAGCGCGGCCGCAGCAGCCTGCGCCTGGCGGCGGTAGTCGGCCAGCGTCGTTGCGACGATGCCGGCCGGCACCGGCTGCAGGTCGGGTGCCGTGACGCGCCAGCCGTCGGCCTGCAGCGCCGCCTGCCAGAGCCGCCATTCCCAACCACCGCCACCGGCACCATGCAGCAACAGGACCGG
Source organism: Lysobacteraceae bacterium (assembly GCA_041687455.1). Taxonomy (GTDB): domain Bacteria; phylum Pseudomonadota; class Gammaproteobacteria; order Xanthomonadales; family Xanthomonadaceae; genus JAWLBY01. Next base: position 302,997 of record JAWLBY010000001.1, read on the forward strand.
CGGCAACGGGCGCATCGGATCGCTCCGCGGCGCGCTCGGCGGGCGGCGATCAGTCACAGGCACAGAGCTGCTTCGCGGTCTGCAGCGACCGGGTCATGTCGACCGGCCTGCGCATGACGCTGCAACCGCAGCGGTTCGCGACGTCGAGTGCGTCCGGCGCGCGGTCCGCCCTGATCGTGGTCCCGCATGGCATCGCCCTCATGCAGCGTTGGCCTCGCCAGCACGATTCGGCCCAGCGCTCAGAAACGGATCCGACCGATCAGCATGTCGCGGAACATCACCCAGTCGCCGATCAGGCTGTACAGCGGATAGCGGAACGTGGCCGGCCGGTTGTGCTCGAAAAAGAAGTGGCCGACCCAGGCGAAGCCGTAGCCGATCAGCGGCAGCGGCGCGAGCCACCATGGCGACAGCAGGCCGATCGCTACCGCGATCAGCATCAGCAGCACCAGGCCGCTGCCGACGAAATGCAGCCGGCGGCAGGTCGGATCGCTGTGCTCGGACAGGTAGTACGGATAGAAGTCGCGGAATCGGACGTAGCGTTCGGACATCGTCGCCTCGGGTCGATGCTGCCGGTCCATGCTACTGCGATTGCGGCGCGTCGGTCGCGTCGACCGCGTAACGCGGGTCGGCCTCAGCCGCGCTCCTCGGCCTTGGCGCGCTCCCAGTAGCGGTCCTGCTGGTCGAGGTCGAGTCCGTCTAGGCTGCCGCCGTCGGACGCGGCCAACTGCTCCATCCGGCGGAATCTCCGCTCGAACTTGGCGTTGGCGGCACGCAGCGCGCTGCCCGGATCGACCCGGGCGTGGCGGGCCAGATTGGCCAGCACGAACAGCACATCGCCGATCTCGTCGTGCAGCCGGGCGCGCACCGCCGCTTCGTCCTCGTCGCCGGCCAGTGCGTCGAGTTCGACCCGGACCTCGTCGATCTCCTCGTGCAACTTGGCGATCACCGGCTCGATCGATGGCCAGTCGAAACCGACCGTGGCGGCGCGCTTCTGCAGCTTCAACGCCCGCTGCCACTCCGGTAGGCCGCGCGGAATGCCGGCCAGCACGCTGGTGTCGTCGTGCCCGGCGCGCTCGGCCCGCTTGTGCTGTTCCCAGGCCCGGGTCTGCGCGTCGGCATCCTCGACCGTCGCATCGCCGAATACATGCGGGTGGCGGCGGGTCATCTTGTCACTGATCGCTGCGACGACATCGGCGAAGGCAAACTGCCCGGCTTCCTCGGCCATTCGCGCATGGAACACGACCTGCAGCAGCAGGTCGCCCAGTTCGTCGCGCAGGTCGTCCATCGATCCGCGATCGATCGCGTCGGCAACCTCGTAGGCTTCCTCGATCGTGTACGGCGCGATGCTCGCGAACGTCTGTCGGACATCCCACGGGCAGCCCCGCTCGGGGTCACGCAGCCGCGCCATGATCTGGAGCAGCGTGTCGATGCCGGTCGGGGATCCGTTCACGCCAATCGCCTCAGCGCGGTTCGAGCCAGTCGCGCCATGGCAGTTGCGGATCGCCGAGCGCAAGGAAGTCCGGATTGATCAGCGAGTCGCCGCGGTTGTAGCGCAGCGGCTGGCCGTCGATGCCGATCACCATGCCGCCGGCCTCCTCGAGCACGCACTGGCCGGCCGCAGTGTCCCATTCACAGGTCGGCCCGAAGCGCGGGTAGAAGTCGACCCGACCCTCGGCGATCCGGCAGAACTTCAGCGACGATCCGAGACCGATCCGTTCGTGGTTGCCGAGCCGGCCGAGCAGTGCCTGGGTGCGTTCATCCAGATGCGAACGGCTGGCCGCCACGCGCAGTGGCGCCGCGGCCGGCTGCGTGGTCTGCAGTCGGATATCCTGGCCGTTGGCGGCGCGCAGCCAGGCGCCCTCGCCGCGTTCGGCGAACACCAGGTATTCGAGCGCCGGCGCCAGCACCACGCCGAGCACCGGGCGGCCGCCGTCGATCAGCGCGACATTGACGGTGAATTCGCCGTTGCGCTTGACGAACTCGCGGGTGCCATCGAGCGGATCGACCAGCCAGTAGCGCGACCACTGCCGGCGCTCCGACCACGGCACCGCGGCCGACTCCTCGCTCAGCACCGGCAACGGCTCCGGCAACGCCGACAGGCCGTCGACGAGGATGTGGTGGGCGGCGCGATCGGCCTCGGTCAGCGGACTGTGGTCGGCCTTGTGGACGACGTCGATCTCGCCGGCGTAGACATCGAGGATCGCGCTGCCGGCCTGCCGGGCCAGCGCGATCACCGCCTCGAGCGCGCTCATCCGGCCACTCCGCGACGGGCGAGATACTCGCGGACGATGAACAGCGACGCCAGCGAGCGACCTTCCGAACAGTCGTCACGCAGCATCAGGTCGTGCAGTGCATCGAGCTTCCATGGCAGCACTTCGAGTTCCTCCGGTTCGTCGCCTGGCAGCCGTTCGGGATACAGATCCTCGGCCAGCACCAGCCAGGTCTGGTGGTTCATGTAGGTCGGCGCCAGCGTCAACGGCCGCAGCACGGTCAGCCGATGCGCGCCGAATCCGGCTTCCTCCTTCATCTCGCGCAGCGCGGCCTGCTCGACCGTTTCTCCCGGGTCGATCCGGCCCTTGACCAGGCCCAGCTCGTAGCGGTGCACGCCGCAGGCGTATTCGCGGATCAGCAGCACGGTGTCGGCGTCGTGCATCGGTGCGACGATCACCGCGCCGTGGCCGCGCGCCTTCATCCGCTCGAACTGCCGCCGCGCGCCGTTGGAGAATTCGAGCTGCAGCCGCTCGACGTGGAAGCGACCGCCGTAATCGAGTTCCTCGGTCGAATGGATGATCGGCAGCTCAGGCATCGCGCCACCCGGCGAAGTGCCGCAGCAGGTCGGCATGCAGCGCCGCCGGCGCCGCCAGCACGCTGCGCGTGTCGAGGGTCGGCGCGCGACCGTCGAGATCGGTGAAGGTCGCGCCGGCCTCACCGACGATCACCGCCAGCGCGGCGATGTCGAGGATGTTGACGTCGGATTCGATCACCGCGTCGATGCTGCCGCGCGCAAGCAGATGGTAGTGATAGAAATCGCCGTAACCGCGAGTGCGTTCGGCGCGCTGCAGCAGTCCCCCGAGCGCCTGCCAGCCGCGTCCGGCGGCGAGCGACCTGACGTTGCCGGTGGAGATCGCCGCCTGCTCGACCGTGCGCGTATCGGCAGCCCGCACCCGGCGTCCGTTCAGGAACGCGCCGCCGCCGCGCCGCGCCCACATCGTCTCGCCGAACTCGCTCGCCATCGACACGCCGAGCAGCAGTTCGCCGCGGTGCATCAGCGCGATCTGGGTCGAGAACATCGGATAGCCGCGGACGAAACTGCGGGTGCCGTCGATCGGATCGACCAGCCACAGAAAGTCGCTGTCGCCGCTGCGGCCCTGCTCCTCGCCGTGGATCGCATGATCCGGAAACGCCTGCTGCAGCACGGCGCGGATCGCCTGCTCGGACTCGACGTCGGCGCGGGTGACCGGCGTCGCGTCGGGTTTGATCTCGACCTCGACGCCGTCGCGGTAATAGCGCGCGATGATCGCGGCCGCCGCATCGGCGGCGCGCCGCGCGACATCGACCGCGCGGTCGAGCCAGTCGCCATCGGGATTGCGCCGGCTCATTGCAGCGGCAGCATGCGGCCGCGGATCTCGAGGATCGCACTGCCGTCGGGCTGGATCTGGCCGACGTGGCGCAGCGCCTCCCGCACCTGCGGGTTGCCGTCGCGCGCTGCGAGCACCGCCTCGGCCTCGTAGCCGGCGAAGCCGAGCTTGAACTGGCCGTCCAGCGCGAGCGGACCGCCGTTGTCGAACACGGTGCCGACCAGGCTGCCGTCGGCGGCGGTCTGGAATTCGGCGATCAGGTCGCCGAGCTGGGCCGCTGCCGCGCCGTCGACGGCGGCGCCGCGCCAGGTCGCGCGGCCATCCAGCCGGCGCGGAAAGCTGTCGACCAGCTCGGCCTGGCGCAACTCGACCTCGATCGTGCCATGCAGGTTCAGCGCCGGGATGTCGAGCGCCGGTTGCAGCCGTGCCGCGCCGAAGGCGAGCTTCGCATCGCGCAGCAGGATCCGCTCGCGATCGGCACTGATCCAGCCCCCGCCCTGGAACTCGCTGCCGTCGATCGTCAGGTCGGCGTCGATCCGGCGACCGAGCAGCGAGCCCGGTGCGATCTTCCAGCCGAGCGCGCCGAGCGGCTGGCCGTGCAGCCGTACCTGCCGCGCCTGTCCATGCCAGACCGTGCCGGTCACGTCATCCAGTTGCAGCGCGCCGCGCGGCGCAAACCAGGCGACCGCGACCCGCGCCGGGAACATCGCGATCGCGATCGCCAGCACCACCACCAGCACCACCAGCAACAACAACAGCCAACGCAGGACCTTCATCGCTTCCTCGTGATTTCGTGCATGGCGATCCGGCTCGCGGGAGCCCCGCGGTCGGGCGCCGACCGGCGAGCGCAAGCGCTCGATGGCCCCGCGTTGCCCACTTCGCGGTCGCGTCGATCATTCACGTCGACCGCAGTCATCCGGTTCGTTCTTCGCGATCGTGAGCACCTGCCGCGGTTGGAAGTACCGCCCGCAACGGCGCAAACGACCCGCAGCACACTAGCGGGCCACCTGTTCGAGCGCCAGCCGGGCATCGACCAGACCCGAGCCATCGGCCCGGCTGACCGACAGCTCGGTCACCCGCACGCCTTCCCGCGCGGCCATCGATTCCAGCCACTGCATCAGCGGATCGAAGCCGGCCTGCTGGAACTGCACCCGCACCTGGTCCGGGCCGGTCGGCTCGACCCGCAGCAACGCGCCACCGAGCCCGGCATCGCGCGCGCCGCTGTCGACCCGTGCCAGCAGGGATCGGCCGTCGGCCGGCGTCTGCGGACCGGCCTGGCCGCGACGCGCGACGACCTCGTCGGCCGCGGTCCGCATCCAGGCCAGGTTGGCCTCGGCCGCCAGTGCCCGCTGGCGCCAGTCGGCGCGGCCGGCCTGCAACGGCTCCCAGACCAGCAGGTAGCCGAGCGCCAGCACGATGGTGGCGGCTGCGAGCTGCAGCAGTCGCCGCTCGCGCTCCGCCAGTTGCCGCCACCAGCCCATCATGACTCGCCTCCGCGCACCCGCAGTCGACCCTCGACGCCGCGACTGCCGGGCGTCGCGGCGGTCAGCTCGACCTGCAGCGGCGGCAGCGCAGCGAGACTCTCGCGCAACCGGTCGAGCGCGGCGACGTCCGGCGCGGTGACCACCAGGTCCAATGTCTGGCCGCGGTATTCGATCGCGTCGACCGTGTAGCGGCCGCTGCCGGCCAGCACCGGCGCGACGGTCGCCAGCAGCGGCAAGGCGCCGCCGGTCTGCCGCTGCCCGAGCCGCTGCTGCTCGACCCGCAACTGCGCGACCGGATCGACCACCCGCTGTACGCCGGGCAGCGCGTGTCGCAACAGCCCTTCCATTTCCTGTTGCCGGGCCGCGACCTGCCGTTCGAGCTGGGCCCGCTCGATCACCGCCGTCAGCAGGCCGAGCACGAGCGTCGCTGCGGCGAGGCCGGCCGCCCAGCGCCACAGGCCGGTGCTCTGCGCATGCCGCCGGGCCGGCCGGTAGTCGCCCTGCAGCAGGTTCGGTCCATCGATCGCGGCCAGCCGTCCAGCCAGCCAGCGCAGCGGTTCGCCGACCGGTTCCGGCGCGGCGTCGATGCCGTCCAGCCCGGCGACGTCGCCGTAGCCGCGCCAGCCGTTCGCCGGCGCGCCGCTCGCGGCCAGCAACTCGCGGGTCGCCGGCCAGCCGGCCCGGTCGGTGACCAGCGCGGCGCTGCGCGCCCAGCGCAGCACGATGCGTTCGCCATCGCACCACGCGCTCGGCGGCGCAAACGGCAGCAGTTGCGATTCGGCGTAGGCGCGATCAGGCGCCAGCCCGGCGTCACGCAGCCGCGCCAGCGCGGCATCCAGTCGGGCACGGTCGATCACCGCGACCGCGACCGGGTCGCCGGCGCTGCGCTCGTCGATCGCGATCTGCTGGGTTTCGACCGCTGCGACCAGTTGTTCCTCGATCGCATACGGCAGCGCCTGGGCGAGCTGGGCCACCGAACGACCGATCCGCGGCGCATCGAGCAGCAACACGTCCTCGGCCGGCAGCAGCAGCACGATCTCGTCGGCTGCGAGGTCGGGCAGCCCGGCCTGCGGGCCCTGCAGCACGGCACCGTCGCGCGCCTGCGCCAGCCACTCGGCGGCGCCGTCGGCAAACAGGCGGATCAACAGTCGATGCGGCATGCGATTGTTCGATGCGGGGAACGGGCGATTCTAGCCGGAATGGCCAGACGGAACGCCGGCACGACACCGGGCCGGACCGGTCACAGCCGACCGCGGGTACGCGCGACGACCCGGACGCCGGTCGGCTCGCGCCGCAGCAGGCTGGCGTAGGCGTACGGAATGCCATCGACGACGATGTCGGCCTCGGCGACGAAATACTCGCTGTCGACCCCGTCGAGCCGGTCGATCATCAGTTGCCGCGCGGTCGCCAGGTGTTCGCGCTCGAGCTCGTCGCGGATTGCGTCGAGCCGGCGGTACTGCGCACGGCCGTCGCGCGCGAGCCGCCGCGCGATCGTCTCGGTGATCCGGTCGTGCAGGCTCATCCACAGCGCCGGCGGGGCGAAGTTCCAGTTGATCCGGGCCTCCTTCGGCAATGCGCAGACATACGGCGCCAGCCGCGCGTAGGCCTTGGCATCGACCGCCGGCAACAGCCGCAGCTCCGACACATGCGCGAACGGCGCGTTGGCGGCGCGCTGCGGCGGCCGGCGGGTTTGATACAGCGCATCCTCGGCGCCGCCCGGCTGCGGGTCGCCGTCTTCGTCGATCCAGTCCAGTACCTGCGCGGCAATCGCCGGGTCGAGCTTCAGCACCGCCAGCAGCCGTTCGAAGCGTTGGTACGGTACCGAGCCGACCTCAGGCTGCAGCGCCAGCGCGTTGAGGTTGAAGCAGCCGCTGCGCTCGATCAGTCGACCGAACACCCGGCCACCGGGAATCTCCAGCGGCGGCATCGGGCCGGACCAGCTCTCGCTGGCGTCGTCGAACGCACCGGTCTCCTGCAGGTCGCGCATCAGCATGATGCCGGCCCAGGCTTCGAGGCCGCGCATCAGTTGCCAGGTCTGCTCGGCACGCAGGCTGTTGCGCGAGCGCGCGCGGGTCGCCTCGCCGGTGTCGAGCAGCGCGGCCACCAGCACCACCGCCAGCGCCACGACCAGCACCGCAGCGATCAGCGCGACGCCGCGCTGGCGGCCGGGCGGCGACATCGGCAGCCGGCTCACGGCGAACGCTCCGCCGTCGCACCGTCCGGCAGTTCCAGCAGTCGGCGCACCTCGCCGAGTGCGCCGTCGAAGCGGATGACGACCTCGACCGCGCGCGGCAACGGCGGATGCTGGCCGGGCCCGCGCGGCGGCCATTCGGCAACCGGCCGGGCCGCCGCATCGAGCGCACGAAGTTCGAACCCGGCGACCGCATCGAGCAGCAGTTGCACGTCCGGCACGCTGCTGCCGGCGCGATCGAGCACATCGAAGCGCAGCCGCTGCAGTTCGTTGCCGTCGAGCTGGTAGACCACCCGCTCGATCTCGGCACGCGGCATCGCCAGCGCATTGGCACGACCGATCCGCGACAGTTCGATCCGGTCGCCGCGCAACTGCAGGGCCGGCTGCAGCGCGCTGTAGCCGTCGCGCACCGGCCGCTCGACGGCCGCGCGCAGATCGCGCTCGATCAGGCCGACCGCGAACTGCAGGCGCTGCAACTGCGTCGATTGCTGCTGCAACTGCTCGCGGGCCCGCACGACGCCGCGCAGCCCGCCGTAGGCGAGCGCCGAAGCAAGCCCGAAGATCGCCACCGCGACCAGCAGCTCGAGCAGCGTGAAGCCGGCCGTGCGCCTCATCGACCGGTGAATCCGGTCAGCCGCGCGACCGGCTCGGCGCGGTCGACCCGGCGCTCTTCGGCCGGGTCGACGAAGACGTCGACATCGAGCCGCATCAGCCCCGGCTCGGACGTGCCGGCGATGTCCATCCGCCATTGCCAGCGCCGGCCGCCCAGTTCGACCCGGCCCTCGCGGCGGCCGACCGCCGGTCGCGGCTCGCGCAGCCGCAGTTCGGCAATCGCGTTGCTGGCCACCCACTGCGCCAGGGTCGCGTCATTGAGCTGGGCCAGCGCGCGCGCCTCGAGCGAGGTGGTGCGGACCAGCGCGACCAGCGCCAGCGACAGCAGCAGCAACGCGACCAGCACTTCGAGCAGCGTGAAGCCGCGCGACCGGTCAACCATGTTGTCTCGCGGCGTACTCACGACGATCCGTCGTCGAGCTGCAGCTCGCCGTCGATCCGGCCGCGCAGGCGCCAGCGCTGCGGCACGTCGTCGCGAGTCAGGGTCAGTTCGAACGGCGTCAGCTCGCCGGAGGCGTAACAGACGAGCTGCGGGCGCAGCGCACCGTCGGCGTCAACCGCGCCGCCGGCCGGCAGCGGCAGGCCGTCGCGCAGCAGTTCCAGCCGCAGCCCGTCGCCGAGCGGGCGTTCGCGCAGTTCCTCGCCGGCCTGCGGTGCGAACGGTTGCCAGCCCTGCGGTGTCAGGTAACCGAAACGCAGGCCGGCATCGACCAGCGAGAAACCGATGTCGTGGCCGCCGAGCATGGCGCGCTCGCAGGCCAGTGCGATCCGCGCCTGTGCCCGCCGCGCGGCATTCTCGAGTTCACGCGAGCCGCTGCCGCCGATCGCCAGCGTCACCGCGCCGACCACTACGCCGACGATCACCAGCACGACCAGCAGTTCGATCAGGCTGAAGCCGCCGCCGCGCCGCATCCGACCGGATCCGCTCAATCGCCCCAGTTGCCGATGTCGGCGTTGGCACCCTCGCCGCCCGGCTGGCCGTCGGCGCCGAGCGAATACAGGTCGAACTCGCCGCGCTGGCCCGGGTGCAGGTAGATGTAGTCGTTCTGCCACGGATCCTTCGGCAGCCGGTCGATGTAGCCGCCGGCCCGCCAGTTGCGCGCCTCCGGACTGCCGCCCGGCTTCTGCACCAGCGCCTGCAGGCCCTGGTCGGTGCTCGGGTAGCCGTAGTTGTCGAGCCGGTACAGGTTCAGCCCGGTCGACAGCGACTGGATGTCCTGCTTCGCCCGCGCGATCCGCGCCTCGTCCGGCCGGTCCATCAGCCGCGGCACGACGATCGCGGCGAGGATGCCGAGGATCGTCACCACGACCAGCACTTCGATCAGGGTGAAGCCTCGGGGAAGCCGGGATTCGGGATTCGGGATTCGGGATTCGTTCAAAGCGCGCCTCGGCAGATCGTTGGACAGTCGCAGGACGGTGGCCGATCATGATTGCCCGTCTCGCGGCACACGCGCGGATGGTAACGCAGCGCGGCGGCACACCGGACCACCCGGTGCCGCCGTGCCGACATGGACGACCGGCGGCCGTGACGAATCCCGAATCCCGAATCCCGAATCCCGGCCCCAGTAGCTGGACAGCCCGCGACCTCGCCGTGCTCTGGCACCCGTGCTCGCAGATGCAGGAGCACCACGACGGCGCACCACTGATTCCGATCCGCCGCGGCAATGGCGTCTGGCTGGAGGATTTCGACGGTCGGCGCTATCTCGACGCGGTCAGCTCGTGGTGGACCAACCTGTTCGGCCACGCGAATCCGCGGATCGGCGCGGCGATCGCACGGCAGGCCGGCCAGCTCGAACAGGTGATCCTGGCCGGCTTCTCGCATGAGCCGGCGATCCGGCTGGCCGAAAAGCTGGTCGCGGTCACACCGGACGGGCTGAGCCGGGTGTTTTTCGCCGACAACGGCTCGGCTGCGGTCGAGGTCGCGTTGAAGATGAGCTTCCACAGCCATCTGAACCGCGGCGACAGCAAGCGCACCCGCTTCGTCGCGCTGTCGAACAGTTATCACGGCGAAACGCTGGGCGCGCTCGCCGTGACCGACATTCCGCTGTACCGGCGCACCTATGCGCCGCTGATGATGCAGCCGCTGTTCGCGCCGTCGCCGGACGCCTGGCTGGCCGCGCCGGGCGAGTCGGCCGAGGCCTGCGCCGAGCGCGCCGCCGATGCGCTGGCGGCGCTGTTCGAGCAGCATGGCGATTCGATCAGCGCGCTGATCGTCGAGCCGCTGGTGCAATGCGCCGGCGGCATGCGGATGCACCATCCGCGCTACCTCGCGCGCGCCCGCGCGTTGTGCGACGCGCATGGCATTCATCTGATCGCCGATGAGATCGCGGTCGGTTTCGGCCGCACCGGCACACTGTTCGCGTGCGAGCAGGCGGCCATCACGCCGGACCTGATCTGCCTGTCGAAGGGCATCACCGGCGGATTCCTGCCGCTCGCCGCGGTGGTCGCGACCGACGCGATCTACGACAGCTTCCTCGACGCCAGCCGCGAACGCGCATTCCTGCATTCGCACAGCTACACCGGCAATCCGCTGGCCTGCGCCGCCGCACTCGAAAGCCTGGCGATCTTCGAAGACGAACAGGTGCTCGCGACCAACCGCCGCCGTGCCGCACGGATGGCCGAGCTGGCCGCACCGCTGGCCGCGCACCCGAACGTCGCCGAGGTCCGCCAGACCGGCATGATCGTCGCATTCGAACTGATCGCCGACCGGCACAGCCGCACGCCGTATCCGGCGACCGAACGGCGCGGCCAGCGCGCCTACCGGCACGCACTCGCCCACGGCGTGCTGCTGCGCCCGCTCGGCGACGTGCTGTACTGGATGCCGCCGTACTGCATCGGTGACGACGAACTGATCCAGCTCGCCGATGTAACCGCTGCCGCGATCGAGGCCGCCTGCGGATGAGAACGATCCGTTGCCACATCGATGCCCCGCTCGCGCCCGGCGCCCGGGTGACGCTGTCCGACACCGCCAGCGCGCATCTGCTGCGCGTGCTGCGCCTGCGGCCGGGCGATCCGTGCGTGCTGTTCAACGGCGACCGCCACGACTATCCGGCGCGGCTGCTGTCGACCGCCGGCAAACGCGCCGAATGCGAAGTGCTCGAACGCATCGCGGTCGACAACGAATCGCCGCTGCAGATCGAGCTGGCCCAGGGCATCGCCCGCGGCGAGAAGATGGACCTGATCCTGCAGAAAGCCACCGAGCTCGGCGTCGCCGCATTCCATCCGCTGTTCACCGAGCGGACCGAAGTGCGACTCGATGCCGAACGCAGCGACAAGCGCCTGCAGCATTGGCGCGGCGTGATCGCATCGGCCTGCGAACAGAGCGGTCGCGCATTCCTGCCGACGCTCCATCCGCCGCGGACGCTGGCGGCCTTTCTCGCCGACCAGACCGACGACGGCACGCTGCGACTGACGCTTGACCCGCAGGGCAGCGAACGGCTCGCGACGCTCACGGCAGCGGGGCGCCAGCGCCTGGTCATACTGATCGGCCCGGAAGGCGGACTCGGCGAACGCGATCGCCAGCTCGCGGCCCAGGCCGGATTCGTCGGACTGCGGCTCGGTCCGCGCATCCTGCGCACCGAAACCGCCGGTCTCGCCGCACTGGCGGCGCTGCAGTCGCGAGTCGGCGACCTAGCGTAGAACACGGCCATCACCTGAACCACTGCTTCGATCTGTCGCGTCGCGCCCAATATCGTGGGGCGCCTGATGCAAGCCGCCGTCACCGGAGGCCGGCACTGCTCGCGCAGCATAGCGAATTCGTCGGCTGCAACGGCACGACCCAGGCGATCGAGTTCAGAAAGGCACCGACAAGCCCACCATCAGCGTGTGCACCGATCCGGAAATGTCATCGTAGACATCGTCGTCGTACTTCTCGTACGTGTACCCGGTGCGCAATGTGTAGCGCTGCCGCAGCATGTAATGCATGCCGAGGCTCAAGCTGTGCAGGGTATGGTCGATCCGGTCTCGCACGACGTCGTTCAAAGCCGTGGTGGTCGTGGTCAGATCCCCGTCCGACAGATCCAGGCTGTAACCGGCAACGAACTTGAGCTCATCGCTGACCTGATAGTCGCCCGTGAGCGAGAACGATAGCGTGTCCGCCTCGAACGTGGAGATGCCGCGCTGATCAAACAGGATGTTCGCCTCAAAACGCCGCGCGTTGGTGCCGAAGAAATAGGTCTCGAAGTCGTTCTGCGCCCAGTTGATGCCGGCATTGACATTGATCCACTCCGACGGGAAGAACGCCAGCGACACCCCGGCGGCGTGAAACGTGTCGTCCGCCTTCTGTCTGTACTCGGCGCCCGTCACGATTGGCCCGCCGGTCGGCTTGTTGGTGTCGATGAAGCCGTTGTTGTCGTTTTGCTTGTCCTTGAAGTGGTAGTAGGCGTTGAACTGCACGCCATTCTGAAACGCATGGGACAGCGCCAGCTTCAGGTTGAGCGACTTCTCCGGCTCCGTCACGAATCCGGTCTTGTCGGCCGTCACATAAGACGGCGTTACACGCAGGATCGTTCCTTTCGCCGGCCGGGCAACCCATTTCAGAAAGAACTCGTCCGAATCGGTGTCGCTGCGGTAGAGCGAGACGGTAGGAAAGATGCCGATGTTGGGCGCAGCGCTGATATTGTTGTATTGCAGGTCGCGTTCGATATCGCGATGTTTCCAGCCGGCGGTCAGCGTGGACCTGACCGGCAACCCGCTGAATGACGCAGCAAGTCCGTAGTCCAGCGAGTCGATGTTGGCGATGCGCACGCCCCACTCGTCGCGCACGTTGCGATCGAGCAGGCCCCCGGCAGGGGCCGCATCGGAATCGTTCTCGCGATCGTGGAACTTGACGTGGCCTTCGACCGACATGGCCGGCAGGAAACGGTGACTGAGACTCAGGAAGGCATTGCTCGTATTGATCCGGCCGGTGTTGTATCCGGCATCGACCTGGGCGTGCGAGAACGAATCCTGGCGCAGCCGCGACATGCCGTAGCCCCCCGCCAGCGCGGTATTGCCCATCGTCCTGGACAGGCGCACCGATTGGCTCATCAGCGTGCTGTCGGGGATGAAATGGAGTTGGTCGAACGATGCCAGGGTGAGCCCGGTCGGCGCCGATCCCGGCCCCTCGATGGCAGCCTGGAAATCGCCCATTTCCGCGATCCGGGCCGAGTTCCTGAATCGCTCGAAACTGCCGTCGTAGGCGAACTGGAACAGGCCGCCCGGTGACGCAGTGAAGTTGAGCGACAGTCGCCCCATGCCTTCGTCCACGGGCTTGTCGTAGCCGCGCCAACGCGCCTGCCGCTGATCGGGAGAGACCGGGGCGATGTCGCTGTTGCCCGCCACCCAGGTGGCGAATGTCGTGCCGTCCCTCTGGTATCCGTCGAAGTTGACCGCGAGGCTTGTGCCGGTGCCCATCAGTTCGGGCTTGAACTTGACGCCGATGCCGTAGCGGGTGCGCTCCACATGGTAGCCGCCCTGTCCCGTGCTGTCGTCGTTGAACCTCGACAGGTAGCCGGCATTGCCGCCAATCGTGTAGCCGGTGGCCGTCGGATTATTCTCCGTGCCCGGCCGATTGACATAGTTGAGGTCTCCGGCATTGGATCGGTAGTGCGAGTAGTAGCCGCTGAATCCGATCGCTTCGTTGCCTCCGCGCAGCCGGGCACGATGATTGTCCAGACCAAAGCCCTGGCGCTCCAGCACGAGCGTGTCCCTCTGGTCGCTGGAAACACGCAGGCTCAGGTCCACATCGCCATACAGGCCGGAATCCCGATCGCCGGACCAGGATTCCTGGCCGCTGTAGCTCTGCAGGTACTGGGGGAGTCCGCCGCTGAAATCGAAGAAGTACAGTTTCGTGGTGAATTGGCCGCTGACCGAGCTCGCGGACGGTTCGCCAGCCTGGGCCACGGCGGCGGCCAGCAACCCTATGCACGGGAACAGATACTTGACGGCTTTGTTGGTTTTCATGTCGAAACCCTCCAAGCGGAGCCGATTAGAAGCGCAGGTGCTCATCCATGTGACTGCCGTGAACGGCGTTGTGGCAACTGCTGCAGTTGCGCAGTGCGGCACCCGAAATGACCTGGTTGTTTGAACTGGAACCTGCCGCGCCATGGCGATTGCCGGCCACCGAGTGGCATTGCAGGCAAAGCATGGGTTGCGACAGCTCCAGCAACTGGCGGTTGGGCGATCCGTGCGGGTTGTGACAGGTGACGCAGTCCTCCACCACCGGCGCGTGTTCGAAGGCGTGCGGGCCACGCACTGCCTGGTGACACTGGGTGCACTGGGCGGTCTTGGCCATCATGCTGGTCTGCTTGCCGCCGTGCGGGTCATGGCAGGTATTGCACGCCACGCCCCCCTCCTTGACCGCGTGGTGCGAGCGCATGTTGAAGCGCACCATGACATCCTGGTGACAGGTCGCGCAAAGCGCCGTTTCCTGGGTGAATCTCTCCATTCCCGCGCCGGGCGCCGCGATCTTGGGCGAATGGACGCCGTGGCAGTTGCTGCATTGCACTCCCGCCTTGTTGTGCTCGGCGAAGGCGAAGTTCATGCGCCTGCTGTCCTGGCTGTGGCAGCTCAGGCACTGATCGGATTCCGGCATCTCGACCTTGGTGGTTCTCGGTCGATCCGCCTGGGAGTGGGCCTCGGCCCCGCTGTGGCAGGACGCGCAGTCGCTGTGGAATGCATGGGTCTTGCTCTCCGCTTCGTGGCAGTCCACACATTGATCGCCGGTCACCGGCGAAGCGGACACGGCAGGCCCGGACACCACTCCACCCAGCAGCACAGCGGCTATCACCATCAGCACTTTCATGGTCCGATCCTCGTGTTTGTTTGCACCCGAACCCCGCCCACTCCCCACCGACCCGCTTTGACCTTGGTGTGCCGCATTTCGAAGCAATCGCTGCCCCGGCCAACTTCTCCACAGCATCTGGCTTACCCCTGGATTCCGTCGAAATTCGATCGCGGGATCCGAACGGCTGTCTCATCGGCTGCTCGCTGTTCCCCGGGGATCGGATGCGTGGAGTGTCCGGTTCAGATCGGGTTCGTGGCGTGCGCCGGAACGGGTTGACCGGGCACCAGGTCCCGTGGACCCAGCGGCCCCTCGGGCTCACCGTGGGCAATGCCGAAATGGCAATCGATGCAGGTACTGCCGTCCTCCTCGGCCTTGGCGTGGCGCTTCTGCGCCCGCACCGACTGCAGCTCGGGGTTCATCGAGTCGCGGTGGTGGCAGTTGCGACACTCGAGGGAGTCGGTGTCCTTCATCCGCTGCCAGACCCGCAGTGCCATCTCGTAGCGGCGCGCCTTGAACTTCTCGGGGGTGTCGATCGTGCCGACGAAGGCGTGGTAGAGCTCCCAGGTCGCGGCGAACTTGCGCTTGATGAGCGCCGCCGGCTCGCGCGGGACATGGCAGTCGGAACAGACTGCGCGCACACCGCTGCGGTTGACGTCGTGGATGGTGCCCTTGAATTCGGCATAGACGTTGTCGCGCATCTCATGGCACGAGATGCAGAACTTCTCGGTGTTGGTCCAGGCGAGACCGGCAGCACCACCCACCACCATCGTCAACGACGCGCCGAGCACAATCACCAGCACACCAAGTGAGTACTTCCAACCCCAGCCGCGAAGTGTCGTCAGAACTCGTTTCATGACCGGCATCCCCTCGAATGCGCGCTCCGTGCGCGCTGGGCCTCCGCCGGCGGCGGTTGAGCCCGGGTCGACGCCGCATCCACTGCCGGCGCCTTTGGCAAGCATTCCCCGGCAGTGCCGGGGCAGGCCAGCCGGAACTCAGCGCGAGAGGATCCAGGCCGCAAGGTTGCCGATCTTGCTGGCGTCCCTGGTCTTGGCCATGGGATGAGTGTCTTCCTCTCCGTCGATCTCGACCGTGTGTTCGCTGCTGATCCAGTCGATGATCTTCTGCAGGGCCTCGGCGTCGTCGGCGTATTTCTTCGCGACCTCGGTGTACGCCGGACCGTCCTTCTTCTTGTCGACGCTGTGACAGGTCAGGCACTTGCTGGCCTTGAGCAAGGACTCCGCAGCGGCGGCGTCAACATCCGCCGCGGAAGCGCTGGCAGCAGCGAAGCTGAGCAGCAACGCGGGGAACAGGATGGTCGATCGCATCTGGCGCATAACGTCCTCACTCTCGATTCTTGTGCGACCGACCCGAGCGGCGATCGCGGGCCACGCGCGGATGGCGTTGGAGCAGGCCGGGTGATTTACTGCGAGTCGAGTTGCTCCGCTGGCTCCTAGCCTATGCCCGTATAGTTCACATCAGCTTGACGCAAGTCAATGTGAACCGATGCGGCGTGCCGGGCGCCGCCCGCAGCGTGGCCGCGATCTGCAGTTCTGACGCAGGTTCCCGCGCCTGCCATACACGCGATCCGCTGCGACATCACACTCATCGGAGCAGCGCACGTCGCTGGCGTCTTCGAACGAAAGACCGTGTGCCGAAAAGGCGGCTGTGGCCTGTGGGGTCAAAGCACTTGAATCGCACGCGCAGGCCGCTGGAAATGGCTTGCGGTTCCCGCCCGCCCTACGCTGCCTGCTGCAGCGCCTCCGACAGCAGCGCCTCGACCCGATTCAGGTGGGGAATCACTGCGTGATCCTCGCGCAGCCGCACCTGTGCCAGCACGACATCGGTTGACGGCGCACCAACGTCGTCGCGCAGCAATGCATCGGCGGACACCGTGGTCAGGCGCGGGAAGCCCTGCGTCAGCAACGCGAAGTACGGCAGCCGCGGATTGCCCGACAGCGCCTTCAGCACGACGACCTTGGCGCCGTGTTCGCGCTCGCTTGTTGCGAAGCCGGCCAACCGGGCGAAACTGATGATCGGCAGTCGCCAGCCGCGCCAGCGCAACCGGCCAAGCAACCACGACGGCGCGTCGGGCACCGGCTCCGGTTCGGAGTACGTGATCACCTCGGCGATCGTCGCGTTCGGCAACAGCAGCCGGCCGTCGGTGACCGAGATCATGACGCCTCGGATGTCGTTCGCGGCCTGATTCATCGGTTTTGCTCCAGGAATCTCATAGCGGCGTGTGCGGCATCAGCCGCGCACGCCGTAGCGTGTGACGCACTGCTCGGCGAGTTCGCGCGGGCTGCCGACGAACTCGACCACTCCGCGCGCGCGCGCGCCGTCGACCATCGAACTGACCACGCAGGACTCCGGCTCCTGCGCCCACACCTCGCCGCCGCGCGCAGTGACATGGACCGCCCCTTCGATCGCGTCGCCGGCCATGCCGCTGAAGATGATCGCAGTCACGCGGTCGCCGAACACGTCGGACGCGTCGCGCATCAGGTCATCGATGCACGGCTTGTAGCGTGGTGGCGCCTCGTGCTCGCTCGGCTCGATCTGGCCGTCGTTGCCAAAGCGGTAGCGCTGGTTCGACGGCACGACGACGACCTGCCCGGCCGCGACCGGACCTTCGCCGTCGTCGGCGACCCGAACCGGCAGCTTGCTGATCTTCTGCAACTGCGTCGCGAGCCGCGAGAAGAAGCCGTTGTCGAGGTGCTGGGCGAGCAGGAACAGCCCGGGAAAATCCGCCGGCAACCCGGACAGGAAGGTCCGCACCGCATCGGGTCCACCTATCGACGCGCCAAGCACGAACACGCGTGGAATCGCATGCACCGCGCTCGGCGCCGGATCCGATGCCACGGTATCGGTCACCGATTCGGCAACGATGTCGACAGCCGGTTCACCGTCCGCAGCATCGATCGGCTCCAGGCTCAGCGACAGGCTCGAGAAGTCGAAGGCGTCGTCCGTCGTGGCCGGCGCAGGCGATGCCGGCGTCTGGTCGCCGTCGATCGGCGCCAGAGCCAGATCGCCGAACAGCGAGCCGCCCGATGATGCGGGCGCGTCGACCGCGGCGAGCGCCGACCGCGCGTCGGCAAGCTCCGGTGCGCCCGCAATCGGCTTCGAAGCGTCGGCGGCCGGCGCAGACGGTTCGATCGCCAGCGAAGGCAGCTCGAAGTCGAGCGACGGCAGCCCCTCGACGCTGGCTTCGAAGCCGGCTTCGGTCGCCGTCGACACCATGCCGGTGTCGAGCGCGGATTCCGGAGCGTCGAGCGCGATGTCGAGTTCGAGCTCGGTGACTGGTTCGATATCGGTGCCGAGTTCGAGACCGGCGCCGAGCTCGAGTCCGTTGTCGAAGCCGGCCTCGCCGATGTCGACTTCGTTGGCGACACTCGACGCGTCGAAGGCCAGCTCGAAGTCCAGCGCGTCCGACTCCAGTTCCAGCGAGCCACCCTGCTGCGCATCGAGCTGCGCGGCGAGTGCAGCCACCGCCGGGTCGAGACTCAGGTCGACGTCGGCCGCGTCCGGGTCGTAGATCGCATCGACGGCGCTCGACATCGCTGCATCGGCCTCGCTGGTTTCGGCCGCCAGCATGCCGTCGCCTACCTCGAGTGCGCTGTCGAAGACCGCCGGGTCAAAGCCGGCGTCGTCGATGATGGCGGCGCGCTCGATCCGCGGCGATCCGTCGGACGCGGCGGACGGCGTGTCAAGCCCGGCCAGCGCCAACTCGATCTCGCCGAGATCGAGCTGGAAGTCGTCGTCGATGTGGTCCTCGTGCAGGTCACGTACGACGGCGACCGCGACCGGCGCGGCGTCCGAGTCGCCGAACGATGCCGTGTCGTCGCGCACCGGCAGCGCCTCGGCGTCGTCGCCAATCGCCGCTGCCGGCGACGTGTCGCGTGCGGCAGGCAGATCGCCGCCGGCCAGCCCGCCCGTCTGCTGCGAATGCTGTTCCGCGGCCAGATCGCGACTCGCCGGCACCGCGAACTCGCTGTCGGCCGCCTCGGCGGCGAAACGGTCGAGCGGCACGTCGCCGATCTCCTGTGCCGGCGTCAACGGCGCGCCGGGCCGCGGCTGCAGGTCTTTCAACGGAAGGTGCTCGGCTCCCGGTGGCGGCGGCGGCACGGTACGACCGTGACCGAGCACCTTCGCGGCGAGATGCCGCGCCCAGCGGGCCAGGTCCCAGCCGGACAACTGACTGGTGCTCTCTGCCTCGTTGAACACCACGTTGATCGCCGGATCAGCCAGCAGCGGATCGAGCGCATCGAGGGCGTCCTCGCTGCCCGCTTCGAGATTGATCAGCACGACGGCCGGCCGGCTGCCGGCGATGCCGGCGCAATCGGCGCCGAGCAGGTCGCCTTCGTGGACGATCTCGGCGCCGAGCTCGACCAGCGCCTGCCTGAGCTGGGACCGGCAGGCATCGTCACGGCCGAGCAGCGCGACCGGAACCGTGTCCACCGCCACCGCGGCGTCAGTCACGGCCCACCTTCAGGATGTCGCTGACGTTGCGCATCAGTTCCGCCTCCTGGTACGGCTTGCCGAGATAGCGGTCGACGCCAATCTCGAAGGCGCGCTGGCGATGCTTCTCGCCGGTACGCGACGTGATCATGATGATCGGGATTCCACGTAGCCTGACGTCGTTGCGCATATGCGTGGCCAGCTCGTAGCCGTCCATCCGCGGCATCTCGATGTCGAGCAGCATGACGTCGGGGACACGTTCCTGCAGCTTCTCGATCGCATCGACACCGTCCTTTGCCGTCATGACTTCGTAGCCGGAGCGTTCCAGCACGCGGCCGGTGACCTTGCGCATCGTGATCGAGTCATCGACCACCATGACCAGCGGAATCCGCCGCTGCTCGATCTCGGCCATCTGCGGCGGCGCCTCACCGGCCAGCCGGTGCGCCACCGCACGACGCACCAGCGGCGCCAGGTCGAGGATCACGACCACGCTGCCGTCACCCATCACGGTCGCGCCGAAGATGCCCGGAATCGAGTTGACCTGCGGGCCGGTCGGCTTGACGACGATTTCGCGGCTGCCGATGACCTGGTCGACGCAGATCGCCGCGCGCAGGTCGCCGGAGCGAGCCAGCAGCAGCGGCACCTGCAGGCTCTCGCTGGCCCGGACGTTGGTCTGGCCGAGCAGCAGGCCGAGATCGTGGATCGCGTAATTCTCGCCGGCGTACTCGAACTGCGGGTCGCTGCCGTCGAGCTGGGCCTGCAGCTCGGCCGGCGGAATGCGCGACACGCCCTGCACCGACGAGATCGGGACCGCGAACTGGGTGTCGTTGATCTTGACGAACACCGCCTGCGTGACCGCCAGCGTGAACGGTAACCGGATCACGAACTCGGTGCCGCGACCCGACTCCGATTCGATGTGCAGCGAACCGCCGAGCTGCTTGATCTCGCTGGCGACGACGTCCATGCCGACACCGCGGCCGGCAATCTTGCTGAGCTTTTCGGCGGTCGAGAAACCGGATCCGAGAATGAACGCGTACAGCTCGCGGTCCGGCAACTGCACGGCGGGATCGAGCAGACCGCGCTCGATCGCCTTCCGGCGGATCGCCTCGCGATTCAGCCCGCGACCGTCGTCGGCGGCACGGATCACCACTTCGGAACCCTCGCGGGCGACCGTGATCCGGACCGTGCCCTCCTCCGGCTTGCCTGCGGCGATGCGTTCTTCGGGCGACTCGAGTCCATGCGCGATCGAATTGCGCAGGATGTGTTCGAGCGGCGCGGTCATGCGATCGAGGACGCTGCGATCCATTTCGCCTTGCGCGCCATCGACCTTCAACTGCGCTTTCCTGCCGAGTTCGCTGGCGGTCTGGCGCAGGATGCGGCGCAGCCGCGGCACCAGTGCATCGAACGGCACCATGCGGGTGCGCATCAGGCCTTCCTGCAGCTCGGAGCTGACCCGCGACTGCTGCAGCAGCAATGTCTCGTACTGCCGGGTCAGGTCGTCCAGCGTGCCTTGCAGGTTCGACAGGTCGGCCGCCGATTCGGACAGCGCGCGCGACAACTGCTGCTGGGTCGAGAAGCGGTCCAGTTCGAGCGGATCGAAGTCCTGATTCGCCTCTTCGCCCTCGCGCTGGTAGCGGGCAATGATCTGCGCTTCGGTTTCGATCTCGAGCCGGCGCAACTGCTCGCGCAGACGCGACGTGGTCTGCTCCATTTCCGACAGGCTGCCGCGGAACGCACCGAGCTGCTGCTCGAGGCGGGCGCGGTAGATCGCGACCTCGCCGGCATAGTTGACCAGCCGGTCGAGCAGGTCCGCGCGGATGCGGATCTGCTCCTGCGGTGCGCGAACGGCCGGCTCGTCCTCTTCGACTTCGTCGATCAGCGGCGGCTGCGGCAAGCGATCGACCAGCGGTGTCGCGACCGGCGCCGGCGCCGCACCAGGCAGCGGCAAGGCTTCGCCGCGAACCAGCGCATCGACGCAGGCAACCAGCGTCTGCGGCATGGCCAGCGCGCGGCGCTCGCCGACCCGGGTAACCATGCCGTGCAGGCGGTCGAACGAACGCTCGAGCACTTCGAGCGCATCGGCACGCAGTTCGCGCTTGCCCTCGGCAACCGCTTCGAGCAGCGACTCCATCGCGTGACCGAGATCGCCGATCGGCGCGATGCCGGCCATGCGCGCACCGCCTTTCAGCGTGTGCAGATCGCGCTGCAGGCCAACGACCAGTTCGCGATCGGCCGGGTTCTCGCGCAACTTCGCAAGCAGGCCATCGGAGTGGTCGAGGATGTCGACGCCTTCCTCGAGGAAGATGTCGAGCAGCTCCTCGTCGAGATCGGCGAGTTCGAGCGGCCCGTCCGGGTCCGGGTCGAGCTCGCCGGACAGCGCAGCCAGCCCGCCAGCGCCAGGCGCGACCGACGGCATCACGCTCGGCACCGCGGGCGCGGCGGTCGTGCCCATATCGGCGGATTCGACTACTGGCGCGGGCGCATCGAGAGCCGCAACGATCAGCTCGGCTTCGGTCGCCTCGGCTTCGATCGCCCTGGCCTCGATTGCTTCGGCTTCGATAGCTTCGGCTTCGATAGCTTCGGCTTCGATAGCTTCGGCTTCGATAGCTTCGGCTTCGATTGCTTCGGCTTCGATAGCTTCGGCTTCGATAGCTTCGGCTTCGATAGCTTCGGCTTCGATCGCTTCGGCTTCGATTGCTTCGGCTTCGATTGCTTCGGCTTCGATTGCTTCGGCTTCGATAGCTTCGGCTTCGATAGCTTCGGCTTCGAGCGCTTCGGCTTCGAGCGCTTCGGCTTCGAGCGCTTCGGCTTCGAGCGCTTCGGCTTCGATCGCTTCGGCTTCGATCGCTTCGGCTTCGAGCGCTTCGGATTCGAGCGTTTCGGCCTCGGTCGTTTCGATCGCGCCCGTATCGGCCGTATCGCTCTCGACTATCTCGAACGCATTAGCGTCCGCGATCGGTTCGGCCGCGTCGGCGATGGCCGATTCGCTGGCGGACGGTGCGTCGCCGGCTGGCGTTTCGGCTCCGGGCTGGCCTTCCTCCTGCAGCAGCAGCGCAACCAGCGACTCGGCTTCGTGATCGTGTTCGTGATCGGCGGTTTCCCAACTCGCCGACGACGGCATCGCATGCTGCGGGCCGAGGTCGTCGATGTCGACGATCTCGAGACCGGCGGGCTCGTCGGCGGCGTCCGCGAAATCGAGCAGCTCGGTCTCGAGCGTGTCGAGGTCTGCGCCAGGATCGATCGATGCCGGCGATTCGGTCGGCGCAGCGATCCCGGCGCCGTCGAACCCTTCGCTCGCGAGTTCGACCATGTCGGCCGGGGCCGCCGACGCGTCGCCAGCCAGTGCCGCGTCGAACTCGATCGACAGCTCGTCGCTGCGCCCGGCGTGCTCATCGCTGCCAACGGCTGCGTCGATCGAATCGAGCTCGATCCCGATCGCATCGCTGCTGACGGCCGTGTCCGACTCTTCATCGGCGGTCGCCACCGTTTCAGTGGACACATCCAGTTCGAACGGCAGATCCGCCAGCGACTCGAGGTCGATCTCTTCGACATCGATGCCGGCGAGGTCGATCGCTGCGTCGGACGTCGCCTGATCACTGGCCTCAGATTCGACGGCCACCGTTTCAAGCGGAATGTCGCTGCCGGCTTCCGCATCGACCGGAGCGGCCGATTCGATGTCGCCGAACGCGCTCGTCAGCGATTCGTCGACCGCCATCGCCGGGCCGACCGCCTCGTCGGCGACCGGCATGTCGGCGATCTCGATCGTCGGCATCTCGGCGAACCCGGAATCGAATTCGGCCACGGCCGCTTCGAGCGCCAACCTGTCGCCATCGCTCCCTTCGAACGCTTCGAGCTCAACAGCCGTCGGATCGAGCGCAACGGCGTCACTGTCGCTGCTTGAGGGCTCGACTGCATCGGTTTGTGCGCCATCGCCGATCGAATCGCTGTCGGTCGGAACAGCGGCATCGACCGATGTCGGCGCGGCTTCGTCGGCAACCGGCAGCTCCGGCTCGGGTTCCGTGTGCATCGGCAGCAGCGGCCCGGTCGGTTCGGGCAGCGTGTCACGCAGCGCCGCCAGCGCCTCGGCCAGCAGCGGGAATTCCGGCGCGTACGGCGCGTCGCCATCGAGCGTGTCGATCAGGTGGCGTACCGCATCGGCCATCTGGCCGAGCAACCGCACACCGTCGCTCGACGGCGCGCCGTGCAACGCCAGCAGCCGCTTGATGTAACCCTCGGCCGGGCCGACCACGTCGCTGATGTGCGGCACTTCGGTCATCGCGAAGGCACCGGCCATCGTGTGAACGGCACGCAGCAGCGGATCGCTGGCCGGTTGCGGCTGGACGAGGCTGTCGCCGACGAACGCGTCGACCGTCTCGAGGTGGCCGGCCACCTCGACCTTCAGGATGTCGAACAGCACCGTGTCGATCGAGAACGGCGTGCGCTCGCCGATCTGCAGCGCCGGCACTGGCTCGGACGCCGGCACGGTGGTCGGCTCCGACGCCGGCTCCGACGTCAGCTCGATCGCCAGCTCAGGCGCTTCGATGCCAGCTTCGATGTCGGCGTCGGCGTCGGCGTCGGCGTCGGCGGCCTGCGGCGTGATGTCTTCGACGAGCTCGGCAATGTCGGATTCGGCCGAGGCGAATGCATCGAGTTCGGTGCCGGCGTCGACGGCGGTGTCCGCTTCGAGCGGGTGGTCGGTCGCCGGCGCGAAGTCGCTCGGCTCCGCCATTTCCGACGGCAATGCCGGCTCGATGACCGAATCCGGCGCCGATTCCGGCACCGGCTCGGGCGCACGCTCGGCCGCATCGCGCGCCGGTGTGACGGCCGGCGCGGCCGAGGCAACGAGTTGAGCCTGTTCGCCGGCCGACAGGCGGTCGGCGACGTCCTTGATCTGCTCGAGATCGGCGGTCACACCGTCCTCGCCGCGCAGCGCGGCGAGCAGTTGCGGCAGTGCCTGCTGCGCCGCGGCAACCAGCGCGACCACCGCCGGGGTTGGCGCGATCGTCTGGTCGAGCACGCGGTTCAGCATGTTCTCGACTTTCCAACTGAACTCGCCGAGCGTCAGCGCACCGACCAGCCGGCCACTGCCTTTCAGCGTGTGGAACACCCGGCGGATCGGCTTCAGCGAATCCAGATGGTCCGGATGCGCGCTCCAGCGCGGCATCAGCTCGTCGAGATTGGCAATCTCTTCCTGGACTTCCTCGATGAAGACCTCGCGGATCTCCTCGTCGATGTCCTCGCCACCGCCTTCGAAGCCGAGCGACACAGCCGGCGCGGCGGCCGCTGGCCCGCCCGGCTGCTGCATCGACGCCGGCGTCTCGACCGTGATCGGCTCGGCGACGGGGCCGTCCGCCGGGCCGGCTTCGACGGCAGTCGATGCAGGCGCCTCCGGCTCGGCGACGGACGACTCGTCGGCCGGCACGGAAAACGCGTCAGCCGGCAACGACTCGGTTCCGGCATCGACGGCCGGCTCGCTGGTTGCATCGATCGCGGCCGGCCCGGTCGTGACCGGCTCGCTCGTGGCGATCGGTGCCACTGTCGCGAACGCCGCTGCTGCGGTGATCGGGGCCGTTGTCGGGAATGCAGTCGCCACGGTTGTTGCGGACTCGTCGGCGGCCGCGCGCAGCTCGCTGCCGTCGGCCGGGATCGGCCAATAGCCGAGCGTTTCGAGTCGTTGACGGGTCACGTCGACGATCCGGTCGCGACCGGGGCGCTGGTCGCGCAGCGCTTCGAGGTAGTACTCGAGACTGGCCAGCGCGTCGGCCAGCGTGTCCATCTGCTGCCCGTTCGGCACCCGCCGGCGATCGAGCAGTTCGCGCTCGGTGAAGCAGCGGACCGCGACGAGATAGCGCGGCGGTTCGTCCAGTTCGAGGATGCGCAGCGCGCCAGCAACCTCGTCGAGCAGCCGCGGCACGTCGTCGAGCTGGGCGTGGTCCCAGTTGCTTTCGACGAACGCGACGAAACACTGCTTGGCCTGCGCGAAATTGGCCTGCGCTTCCTTGACGACGGTTTCCAGCACGCGACGGGCTTCGGCCTGCGGCAGGCCGGCGACGGTCGCGCCGCTGGCCGCCGGCGCCGCACCGAGATGCTGCACCTGGTCGTCGAGCGAGGCCTCGACGTACAGCAGCGCGCCTGCCACGTCGAGCAGGCTGGCTTCGTCTGCCGGCCGTTCGGCGCCGGCCATCTGCTGCACGGCGTCGCGCTGTTCGATCACGACGCGGCGCGGCACGCCGAGTCCGAGCATGCCGAGCGTGTCGGCGACGCGCGTGAGCACTTCGGCCTGCGCGGCGAGCGCGGCGACGTCGGTGCTCTGCGTGCGCATGTGCAGGTCGAGCGCATCCTTGACCCGCAGCAGGTCGTCCTTGATACCGATCGCGACGGTGTCGAGCAGCGCACGATTGTGCCCGCTGATGCTGCCGCGGGCGTGCTCGAGCTCCTGCTCGGAGGGCAGCAGCGAGGCCAGATCGAATACCCGCCGCAGTTCGACCAGGCGGCCGTGGTCGGCCGGCGCATGGGCGACGAAATACAGCAGGTTGCGGGTCAGCTCGCGTGGCGGGTCGAGCCGGAAGGTTGCTTCGCCGGCCTCACCGAGGCGCTTGATCTCGCGCTCGACCCGGCCGATGGTCTGCTTCAACTGCTGGTTCGGCTCGAAGGCGCCGTCGTGCATCGCCTCGAGCAGCCCTCCGGCGACCCAGAACAGCCGCCTTCCGTCCTCCTGCGAGACCATCGCGACCAGTCGCTCGCAGATCTGCGCCAGACGCGCGCCATGCAGCGGCACGTCTTCGCCGCGGAACCATTTCAGCAGCGACAACTGGAACTGCGCGCGCAGCGCCGAGGCCTGCCGGCGCAGATCGATATCGGGCAACGGCTCGACCGGACCGGATGCGCCGGACGGCAGCGGCCGGCCGAGGTCCGGCGTGAACAGCACACTCTCGGACAGGCCCTTCTCGCCGCGCGCGGCGCGCAGGTCGTTCAGCAGCGGCAGCAGGACGATCGGGATGTCCTTGTAGCCGGTCTGCAGCCGTTCGAGGTAATCCGGCAACTGCACGATGCCGCGCATCAGCACGGTATAGGCTTCGTCGCGATCGCCGATGCCGTCACCGAGCAACGCCATCGCGAGCTGTTCCATCTCCTCGGCGACCATCGCCGCACCGTACAGCTCGACCATCCGCAGCGTGCCCTGCACCTGATGCAGGTAGGTCGCGCAGAAACGCATCTGGCTCGCGTCGGTCGGGTCCTCGACGTACGCCTCGAGCGCATGGCGCGCCTGCCGGAGCGTTTCGTCGAGCTCCGCCTTGACCCAACTGAGGGTGGTGAAATCGAGATCTTCTTGCAGCCTCATGCCCGGGTCTCTTTCGATTGACGGAGGAAGGCCAGTACCTGGCGGCCTCCGGTGCGGACGAGTTGCGGGTGGCTCCAGCCGGTCACTTCACCGGGACCGAGCACCAGCAGCCCGTTGGGGCGCAACAGTCGAGCCAGCCCGTCGAGCAGTTCGCCGCGACGTTCGCGGGCGAAGTAGATCAGAACGTTCTGGCAGTAAATGAGGTCGAGTTGGCGCAACGGCGCACGCGAGGCGTGCAGCAGATTCACGCAGGCGAAACCGACCCGTTTGCGCAGCCGCTCGGCAACCCGGAACTGCTCGCCGTCGAGCAGCTCGAGTGCGTCGGTGCGATAGCGCGACGGAATTTCCTCCATCCGGTGCAACGGGTAGGTCGCGGCCCGCGCCAGCGACAGCGCCGGCTGGCTGACATCGGTCGCGGTGATGCCGAACCGGCGCGGTGGATCGGCGGCGCTCAGCGCCTGGTCCAGCACCATCGCCAGCGTGTAGGCCTCCTCGCCGGTCGAGCAACCGACCGACAAGGCATGCAGGCCCTGTCCCGGCGTCGCATGCATCAGCCACTGCGGCAGCCAGTCGTCGCGCAGCAGCTCGAGCGACGGCGGGTGACGGAAGAAGTGCGTCTCGTGGACGGTCAGGTGGTCGACCAGTGCCGCCCACTCCATCGCGCCACGGGCGCCGTCGAGCAGTTCCTCGTAGTAGGCGCGATAGTCCGAATGACCGGTTTCGCGCATCCGCCGACGCAGACCGGTGACCAGGAACGGCTTGCGTTCCGGAGGCACGGTCACGCCGGTCCGGGCTTCGAGCAGCCGCACCCAGCGGCCGAACTCGGCGTCGTCCATCGGCGGCGGCTGCGTCGCCAGTGCGGAAGGCTGTTTCAATGCCATGACCATGCCGAACGTTCCGGCTACACCCCCTGGGCCGTCGAGTCCGATCAACCCGGCAGCTTGAAGTCAGCGACCGAGCGGCGCAGGTCCGCGGCAAGCTGGGCCAGGTTGCCGATCGACTCGGCGGTCTGGCTCGCGCCCATCGAGGTCTGCGAGGTGATCTCCTGAATGACGTTCATGGTGGCCGAGATGTTGGTCGCCGCGGCGGACTGCTGACGGGCCGCCTCGGAGATGTTCTGAATCAGGTCCGCGAGGTCGTTCGAGACCTTCTCGATCTCGCCGAGCGCGAGGCCCGCGTCCTCGGCCAGGCGGGCACCGGCGACCACCTCGGCGGTCGTCTGCTCCATCGACGACACCGCTTCGTTGGTATCGGCCTGAATGGTCTGCACCAGCGTCTCGATTCGCTTGGTCGCGTTCGACGCACGCTCTGCGAGGCGCTGCACTTCGTCGGCGACGACCGCGAATCCACGGCCCGCCTCACCGGCGGATGCCGCCTGAATCGCGGCGTTCAGCGCCAGGATGTTGGTCTGCTCGGCGATGTCGTTGATCAGTTCGACGATCGAGCCGATTTCCTGCGACGACTCACCGAGTCGCTTGATGCGCTTGGACGTTTCCTGGATCTGGTCACGGATCGAGTCCATGCCCTGAATCGTCTGGCGCACGACCTCGGCGCCCTTTGCGGCGATCTGCACCGAGCGCTGCGCAACGTCGGCCGATTCGGCGGAGTTCTTCGACACTTCGTCAATCGAGACCGCGATCTCGTTGATCGCTGCCGACGCCGACGTGATCTGCTGCGCCTGGTGTTCGGCGGCCTCGGCGAGGTGCATCGCAGTCGCCTGGGTTTCCTGGGCGGCGGCGGCCACCTGCACGGCAGTCTCGTTGATGGTGGTAACGAGAGAACGAAGCGCCTCGATCGCGAAGTTGATCGAGTCGGCGATCGCGCCGGTGATGTCCTCGGTAACGGTCGCGCGGACGGTCAGGTCGCCTTCTGCCAGCGAGCCCATTTCGTCCAGCAGGCGCAGAATGGCTTCCTGGTTGCGCTGGTTCAGTTCCTGGGTGACGCGGTAGCGGTTGACCTGGTCGCGATACAGGGCCCACAGCAGGCCGAGGATGCCGATGATCGCGGCGCCACCGGCGACGATGCCGACCAGCAGGCTCGGGAACATCCGGTTCTCCGGCAGCCGGCCGAACGACGCATTGAGGTTGCGTGCGCCATCGAGCAGGTCGTTCGAGCCGAGGAAGATCTGGTCCGACGCTTCCTTCACCTCGAACAGTTCGGTCGAGGCCTGCATGATCGCCTCGACCAACGCCGAGACGTCCTTGTTCAGTTCGGCGACCTTGGCCAGTTCGGTACGGGCAACGCCGTCCAGCCTGCGGATGCCCTGCTCGGGGGCACCGGTCATGAAGCCGTTCAGCACCTGGCCGAAGATGCTGGCATCGCGCGAGAAGCGATCGGCCGCGGAGATCGCACTGGCGCCGCCGACCAGGATGTTCGAGACGTGGCGCAGCATCCGGTCGGCGAGCAGGATCTGCCGGACCGCAATGTAGATCTGCGAGCTGGGCGCGCCGGCCTCGCTCATCGCGCGAACCACTTCATCCATCTGCGCCTGCAACTGCGGCACCTGCGCCGAGAACGCGCCGGCCGTGTCGGACAGTTCTAGGACGGCGTCCTTGCCGGCGATGATCCGGCCGGCGTCGCGATCGATGTTGGCCCAGGTCTGGCTGAGCTTGTTCAGCTCGTCGGCGACTCCGGGCTCGTCCTGATAGGCCGGGATGCCGTCGTCGGCGCTGCCTTGCCGCAATGTGTCCAGGTTCGCCTGGATGCGCTGCCGGGTCGCCTCGAGCTCGTCGAACGAGTCGAAGCCGCCGACCGCCGCTTCCTGGGCGAACTTCGAGATCTGCTGCGACAGCACCTGGATCTCGGTGACACGGTCACGCGCCGCGGTTTCCTGCGCGGTGTAGCGCGCCGCCATGTAGAAGTTCGCAATCAGCACGACGAGCGCGACCAACAGGATCGCGATCGAGATGTTGAATCCGGCCCGTCGTTCCCGGCCGCCGACGGCCCCTGCTGCAGTGCTCATGCCTAAACCTCGCCACAGTTAAGTCGTGTCAGCCGCTTCGGCATCCGCAAGCCGGCCTCAGCGCTGTTGAATTGCCTCGTTACGATCGCGGACCGCCGTCGATGACGGCAACCGCATCGCGATGACGTTTGCCCGCTCACCCTGACCCATCCCGCGCACCGGCGTGTTCGCCCGATCCGTCACCGGGTCAGGCCGCCGCCGCCTGTCGAAAATCTGCCGCACGCGTCAGCAACGGTACGCTGAGCACACCATAGACGATGTCGCCGAGCCGGTAGGCCTGCTTGATGAATTCACCGTAGCGACCCTGCCCGAGATCGGGCAGCTCGCACCGATGCTCGTCGTGGAAATGCCGCTGGCCGAGCAGTTCGTCGATCAATATCGCAACGTTGCCACCCGGCTGGCGCAGCACCAGTGCACGCTGGCTCTCGTGCAGCACGGTGCGCTCGCCCTGCAGGTACTGCTTCAGATCGACCACCGGCAGCAGGTTGCCTCGCACGTTGCCGACCCCGAGCAGCCAGGGCTGGCCGCCAGGCACCGGAGTCACGCCCGGCACCGTGATGATTTCGACCACGTCGCCGAACTGCGACGACAGGTAGCGACCGCCGACCCGGTAGGCGACGCCGCGCCACAGGCCGGGCGCGTCGATGTACTCCGGCGCCCCCGGCTCGTGCGCGAGACTGCGCCGCTCGTAGTCGGCCAATACCTCGAACGGGCTTCCCGCCAGATCCATGCCTCAGGTCACTCCGGTCGGCAGCAGCGCATTGATCCGGTTGATCAGTTCGCGCTCGCTGGGCGGCTTGACCAGGTAGTCCTTGGCGCCCTGGCGGATGCCCCAGACGCGGTCGGTTTCCATGTTCTTGGTGCTGACGATGATGATCGGTATGTGCTGGGTGGCCGGATCGCGCGACAGCGCGCGGGTGGCCTGGAAGCCATTCATACCCGGCAGGATCACGTCCATCAGGATCAGGTCGGGCAATTCGGCCCTGGCCATGTCGACCCCTTCCTCGGCGCTGCTGGCGGCCAGCACGGTGAAGCCGTTGCGTTCCAGCACCGAGCTGAACACCTTGGTGTCGGTCGGCGAGTCGTCGATGATCAGGATGCGGGCCATGCTGGACTCCGTGGGCTGCGACCGGTCAGGTGCGGTCGACGTAGCGACGAATCGCCGACAGCAACTCCTCGCGCGTGAACGGCTTGGTCAGGTATTCCTCGGAGCCGACGATGCGACCCTTGGCCTTGTCGAACAGCCCGTCCTTGGACGACAGCATGATGACCGGCGTACCGCGGAACAACTGGTTGTTCTTGATCAGCGCGCAGGTCTGATAGCCGTCGAGGCGCGGCATCATGATGTCGACGAAGATGATCTGCGGCTGGTGATCGGCGATCTTCGCCAGGGCTTCGAAGCCGTCGGTGGCCGTCACCACGTCGCACCCTTCCTTCTTGAGGAGGGTTTCCGCGGTCCGGCGAATGGTCTTCGAATCGTCGATGACCATCACCTTGAGCCCCGAGAAGCTGCCCGTGCTCTCCTTGTCTTGCATCCAGCGCTCCCCGAAACAGGACAGTGCAGTCAGCGTGCGTTCGAGCGCGCCGTGATCGAAGCTATATCCCAGCGTTGACCGATGCTGTCAAGCGCGCGGCATCCCGGCGCGACAGCCGGTCGCGGCTGCAATCGCTGCATCGGCAGGCGGTCGCGCGGTGGCGACGAACGTGACGACGACCGGCCGCCGCTTCGCTGGGCGACCCGATTCGCCGGGGTAGTATAGCGACCCGCCGGCCGCACCCCTCCATCCCGGGGCGACGCGCCTGCAGCCCTCAAGCCGCGGAGCACTGATGACGCTCGACATCGCCGTCGTGATGGACCCGATCGGGTCGATCAACATCAAGAAGGACAGCTCGTTCGCGCTGCTGCTCGAGGCGCAACGCCGCGGCCACCGGCTGCACTACGTCCTGCCGGGCTCGCTCGGCGCCGAACAGGGCCGTGCGGTGGCCGAGGTCGCCCGGCTCGAGGTCGCGGACGACCAGCGCGACTGGTTCCGGCTCGACGCGACCGAGCGGCGGCCGCTGGCCGGCCTGGATGCGCTGCTGATGCGGCGCGATCCGCCGGTCGATGCCGGCTACATCCAGGACAGTTTCGTGCTGAGCCTGGCAGCCCGCGACGGTGTGCTGGTCGTCAATGACCCGCAGGGCCTGCGCGACATGAACGAGAAACTGTACGCGCTGCACTTCCCGCACTGCTGCCCGACGACCCGGGTCAGCCGCGACCCGCGCCGGCTGCGCGAGTTCGTGCTCGAACACGGCGATTGCGTGCTGAAGCCGCTGTACGGCATGGGTGGCAAGTCGATCTTCCGCGCCCGGGCGTCGGACGACAACCTGAAGGTCATCATCGAAACGCTGACCGCCGGCGGCGAGCTGGTCATGGCGCAGCGTTTCATCCCGGAGATCAGCGCCGGTGACAAGCGGATCCTGCTGATCGACGGCGAGCCGGTACCGTTCGCGCTGGCCCGGATCCCGCCCGGCGACGACTTCCGCGGCAACCTCGCGGTCGGCGGCCGCGGCGAGGCGCGACCGCTGTCCGAGCGCGACCGCTGGATCGCAGCGCAGGTCGGCCCGGAACTGGTTCGGCGCGGCATGATCCTGGTCGGGCTCGACGTGATCGGCGACTACCTGACCGAAGTGAACGTCACCAGCCCGACCTGCATCCGCGAACTCGACGCGCTGTGCGGGTTGAACATCGCCGGACAGGTACTGGACGCGATCGAGGCCCGCCTGCGGTGACCCGGCCGGTCCGGACCACGCCGGGCGACCGGCTCGGTGCGACGCTGGCGTTCTCGCTGATCGTCCACGGCGTTGCGCTGCTCGGTCTCGGCTTCGGGCTCGACGACCCGGCCGCGCTGACGCCGACGCTGGAAGTGATCCTGACCGAAACCCGCAGCGAGACGCCGCCGGAGCAGGCCGACTTCCTGGCCCAGGCGAGCCAGCGCGGCGGCGGCGAGAGCGAACGGACCGAACGGCCGCGGGAACCGACCTCGGCTCCGACACCGGCGCCGACCTCCGGCCCGGCACCGCAACCGATCGAGGCCGGCTCGCCGCAGCCGCCGCAGGTCGCGCGCGAACGGGTGCTGGCGACCGAGCGCCCGCAGCCGCAGCGCACCGCCGCGCAGGATCGCCCGGAGGTCGCGCAACCGCTGCCGAGCAGCCGGCAACTGATCGAGCACAGCCTCGAGGCCGCCCGGCTGGCGGCCGAGATCGAACGCAAGTCGGAAGCCTATGCCAAGCGGCCGAAGCGCAAGTACGTGTCGGCGAACACCAAGGAATACGAGTTCGCCGCCTACATGCGCGCCTGGGTGCAACGGGTCGAGCGGATCGGCAACCTGAACTATCCCGAGCAGGCGCGCGAACGCAATCTGAGCGGGCAACTGGTGCTGACCGTGGCGGTGCGCCGCGACGGCTCGGTCGAGCGGATCGACATCGTCCAGCCGAGCGGGCACAAGATCCTCGACGACGCGGCGATTCGTACCGTCGAGCTCGCCGCGCCGTTCGGGCCGCTGCCGGACACCAGGGAACAGATCGACGTGCTGCACATCACCCGGACCTGGCAGTTCCTGCCCGGCGGCGTGCTGCGCAACGAATGACGGAACCGACGCGCGCCGTTCACTCCGGACCGCCGGCAGCCCGTACAATGGCCGCATGGACGCCGACCGGTACCTCGCCAACCACTTCCTGATCGCGGTACCGTCGTTGAACGACCCGAACTTCTCGCGGGCCGTCACGCTGCTCGCGCAGCACAACGACGAAGGCGCGATGGGCGTGATGATCAACCGCCTGTCCGACTACAAGCTCGGCGACATCCTCGGCCAGATGGACATCCAGACCGACGATCGCGATCTGCTCGCGACCCCGGTGCTGGCCGGCGGCCCGGTGCAACCCGAGCGCGGCTTCGTGCTGCACGACCCAACCGAGCGCGAGTGGGATTCGAGCTTCCTGATCTCGCCACAGCTCGCGCTGACCACGTCGCGCGACATCCTGATCGCGATGGCCGAAGGCAACGGCCCGCGGCGCGCGGTCGTCGCGCTCGGCTACGCCGGCTGGACTGCCGGCCAGCTCGAGATCGAGCTGCAGGAGAACACCTGGGTCGCGGCACAGGCCGATGCGTCGATCCTGTTCGACACCCCGGTCGAGCAGCGCTGGTCGGCGGCCGCCCGGCTGATCGGCATCGACATGAGCCTGTTCACCAATTACGCCGGCCACGCCTGAGCCCACCGCCGCGCCGGCGATGAGCAGCGATCCGTCGTCCCTGCCGTCAGCGGCCGCCACCAACGTGCTCGGCTTCGACGTCGGTCACCGCCGCATCGGCATCGCGCTCGGCAACACGCTGAGCGGCGCTGCCCGCCCGCTCGCGGTGCTCGAGCGCAACGGCGAGTTCTGGCACCGGCTCGATGCGATGGTGGCCGACTGGCGGCCGGCGCGGCTGGTCGTCGGCGAGCCGCTGACGCTCGACGGCGCCGAGCAGGAAGCCACCCGCGTCGCCCGCGCGTTCGCCCGCCAGGCCGGCCAGCGTTACGGCGTGCCGATCGTGCTGGTCGACGAACGATCGAGTTCGAAGGAAGCCGATCGCCGCTTCGCCGCGGCGCGCGCCGCCGGCGCGGCGCGAAGGCGCGATGCGCTGTTGCACGACGCACGGGCGGCGGAGGTCATTCTCGATCGATGGTTCATGGCGGGAATGCCCGCAGCGTGAGGGCCGCCCGATCCGGCTCTCGGTTGAAGCGCGGCTGACCTATTTCGGCGGGTCACAAGGCAAGTCATCGGCATGGCGTCGTGATGGCGTCGTGGCCGGTTCGGGCATCGGCCATGCCGCATCTCCGGTTGATCTGTGGGAGCGGCCTCAGCCGCGATCTCCCCCATCTTCGTGGCGCCATACCCGCCCATGGGTTGCAGCATGGCCGATAATGCGCGCCGCCGCCCCTGCCCGGACCGCCCGATGCTGCGCCATCTGCTGACCCTGCAAGACCTGCCTCGCTCCACGCTCGAAGCCATGCTCGACCGCGCGGCCGTGCTGCGCACGACCGCGTTGCACGGGCCGTTCGAGCACCGACCGCTGGCCGGCCGCACGATGGTCAACCTGTTCTTCGAACCGTCGACCCGCACGCGCTGTTCGTTCGAACTGGCCGGCGCCCGGCTCGGCGCGACGGTGGTCAATTTCGACATGGCGAACTCGTCGTCGCGCAAGGGCGAGACGCTGGCCGACACGCTGCACACACTGGAAGCGATGGGCGCAACACTGTTCGCGGTCCGGCATTCGGTCGACGGCGCGGTTGCCACGCTGGCCGAGGTCTGCGGCCCGACGACCGGGCTGATCAACGCCGGCGACGGACGCAGCGCGCACCCCACCCAGGGTCTGCTCGACATGCTGACGATACGGCAGCACAAGGGCTGCGATTTCTCCGCACTGAAGATCGCGATCGTCGGCGACATCCGCCATTCGCGCGTGGCGCGCTCCGACCTGCATGCACTGCAGACGCTCGGTACCGGCGAGATTCGCGTGGCTGCTCCGACCGCCTTGCTGCCGGAGCCGGCGCTGCTGCACGGCTGCCGGATCTGCGGGTCGGTCGACGAAGCGGTCGCCGACGCCGACGTCGTGATGACGCTGCGACTGCAGCGCGAGCGGATGGACGAAGGCCTGGTCGCGTCGCTGGAGGCCTATTTCCGCGACTGGGGCATCAGCGAGGAACGGCTGGCGCAGGCGGCGCCGGATGCGATCGTGATGCATCCGGGGCCGATGAACCGCGGCGTCGAGATCAGCGATGCGGTGGCCGACGGCCCGCAGTCGGTGATCCGCGAGCAAGTCTCGAACGGCGTTGCGGTGCGGATGGCGGTGCTGGAGACGCTGGCGGGCGGCTGATCGGGCTCGGCAGGGACGTCCAACCGTAACGGAAAGCACCCTTTCGGCGCGGGCTTCAGCCGCGATCTTGTCGCTGTGGATTCAAGAGATCGCGGCTGAAGCCGCTCCCAGGGCGGGGCGTGCGCTGGTCCGCCGACAGCGTTCGACCATATCCCGATTCGCGATTCCCGATTTTCGATTTTCGATTTTCGATTTTCGATTTTCGAGAATCAGCGACTCTCGACCAGCTCGACGCCGTCGAGGCCCTGCGACAGGCTGTGCGCGTCGCCGCCCTGCGACAACTTGATCCGCAGCCTGACCTCGTTGGCCGAGTCGGCGTGGCGCAGCGCTTCCTCGTAGCTGATCTCGCCGGCCTGGTAGAGCTGGAACAGGGCCTGGTCGAAGGTCTGCATGCCGAGGTTGGTGGACTCCTTCATCACTTCCTTGATCTTGTGCACCTCGCCGTCGCGGATGTAGTCCTGCACCAGCGGCGTGCCGAGCAGGACCTCCATCGCGCAGCGTCGCCCCTTGCCGTCCGGGGTCGGCACGAGCTGCTGGGCGACGATGCCCTTCAGGTTCAGCGAAAGATCCATCAGCAACTGGTTGCGGCGGTCTTCCGGGAAGAAGTTGATGATGCGGTCGAGCGCCTGGTTGGCGTTGTTCGCGTGCAGCGTGCAGAGCACCAGGTGGCCGGTTTCGGCGAACGCGATCGCGTGATCCATGCCTTCGCGGGTGCGCACCTCGC
Source organism: Lysobacteraceae bacterium (assembly GCA_041687455.1). Lineage (GTDB taxonomy): Bacteria > Pseudomonadota > Gammaproteobacteria > Xanthomonadales > Xanthomonadaceae > JAWLBY01. The sequence goes on from JAWLBY010000001.1 coordinate 339,004, forward strand.
CGATCATGATCACGTCGGGCGCCTGGCGCAGCGTATTCTTCAGTGCCGCATCCCAACTGTCGGTGTCGATGCCGACTTCACGCTGGGTCACGATGCAGCCCTCGTGCTTGTGCACGAACTCGATCGGATCCTCGATCGTGATGATGTGGCCGGACGAGTTCTGGTTGCGATAGCCGATCATCGCCGCCAGCGAGGTCGACTTGCCGGTGCCGGTCGCGCCGACGAAGATCACGACACCGCGTTTGGTCATCGCCAGCGTCTTGATCACCGGCGGCAACTGCAGTTCCTCGACGGTCGGGATCTTGGTCTCGATCCGGCGCAGCACCATGCCGACCTGATTGCGCTGGTAGAAGCACGACACGCGGAAGCGGCCGACACCCGAGACGCCAATCGCGAAATTGCACTCGTGGGTCTTCTCGAATTCCTCGCGCTGCGACGGCGTCATCACGTTCAGCACCAGATCGCGGCTCTGCTGCGGCGTCAGCGGATTCTGCGTGATCGGCGTGACCCGCCCGGCCACCTTCATCGACGGCGGTACGCCGGCCGTGATGAACATGTCCGACGCCTTCTTGTGCGCCATCAGCTTGAGGAAACTGGTGAAGTCGATGCTGCTCATGGGAGCTGCGCTCCGGGAATCGGGAATGGAGATGGAGAATCCGGGAATAGATGAGCGGGCAACCGGAGAACCCAGTCTGTGCGCCGACGCACACTGCTGACCATTCCGATGCCCGATTCCCTGTTCGAGGCCCGCGTTCGAATCAGTCGAACAGGCGCTTGTCCTTGGCGTACTCGCGCGCCTGCTGCTTCACGACCAGGCCACGCTTGGTCAGGTCGAGCAGGCACTGGTCGAGCGTCTGCATGCCGACGTTCTGGCCAGTCTGGATCGCCGAGTACATCTGCGCGACCTTGTCTTCGCGAATCAGGTTACGGATCGCCGGGGTGGCGACCATGATCTCGTGCGCGGCAACGCGGCCGCCGCCGACCTTCTTCAGCAGGCTCTGCGAAATCACCGCCCGCAGGCTCTCGGACAGCATCGAACGCACCATCGGCTTTTCGCCGGCCGGGAACACGTCGATGATGCGGTCGATGGTTTTCGCCGCCGACGACGTGTGCAGCGTGCCGAACACCAGATGGCCGGTCTCGGCGGCGGTCAGCGCCAGCCGGATCGTTTCGAGGTCGCGCAGCTCGCCGACCAGGATGTAGTCCGGATCTTCACGCAGTGCCGAGCGCAGCGCCTCGTTGAAGCCGTGGGTGTCGCGGTGCACCTCGCGCTGGTTGATCAGGCAGCGATTCGAGGTGTGGACGAATTCGATCGGATCCTCGACGGTCAGGATGTGGCCGTACTCGCTCTTGTTGACGTGGTCGACCATCGCCGCGAGCGTGGTCGACTTGCCGGAGCCGGTCGGACCGGTGACGAGGATCAGGCCCTGCGGCTGCTCGATCAGTTCCTTGAAGATCTTCGGCGCCGCCAGATCCTCGAGGGTCAGCACCTCGGACGGAATGGTACGGAATACCGCACCGGCGCCGCGGTTCTGGTTGAACGCGTTGACGCGGAAGCGTGCCAGCCCGGCAATCTCGAAGCTGAAGTCGCACTCGAGGAATTCCTCGTAATCGCGGCGCTGCTTGTCCGACATGATGTCGTACACCAGCGCGTGGACCTGCTTGTGCTCGAGCGCGGGAATGTTGATCCGGCGCACGTCGCCGTCGACCCGGATCATCGGCGGCAAGCCGGCCGAGAGATGAAGGTCGGAAGCCTTGTTCTTGACCGAAAATGCCAGCAGCTCGGCGATATCCATGCGGTTCCTCGGACGGTCCGTGGGCCGGATTGCGTACCGCAGGCTTGCGGCGGCCCGGTTGCCGACCGAGTATAGCGCCGCCCATTGCCAAAGCGATTGCCCGTTCCTCGATGCCGACCAGCGCTTCCGTCGAACCCTTGAACGGGCTGCTGGCCCGGATCGACGCCGCTGCCGCGAAGCACGGGCGCGCCGGCCAGGTGCGGCTGCTCGCGGTCAGCAAGACGCGCAGCGCCGGCGAGATCGCGGCGCTGGCAGCGGCCGGCCAGAACGCGTTCGGCGAAAACTACGTTCAGGAAGCGTTGGCCAAGCAACCGGCGCTGGCCGGGCTGCCGCTCGAATGGCATCTGATCGGTCCGCTGCAGTCGAACAAGTGCCGCGAGGCGGCGACCGCCTTCGACTGGGTGCAATCGGTCGACCGCGAGAAACTGCCGCCATTGCTCGACCGCCATCGGCCGGACGGGCGGCCGCCGCTGAATGTACTTGTCCAGGTCAACATCGATGCCGAGTCGTCGAAATTCGGCTGTCGCCCCGAGCAGATCGCTGCACTGGCGGCACAGATCGCCGCCCTGCCGCGCTTGCGGCTGCGCGGGCTGATGGCGATTCCACGCCCGGATCCGGACCCGCTCCGCCGCCGGACCGCATTCGCGGCGATGCGCGAGCAGTTCGAACGGCTCCGCGCGCAGCATCCGGGCATCGACACGCTGTCGATGGGCATGAGCGACGACTTCGAACTGGCGATCGCCGAGGGCGCGACGATGGTGCGGGTCGGCACGGCGTTGTTCGGCGCGCGGCCGACCAAGGGCGGGCACTGACCCGCTTCGGCGGGCCCGGTCGCGGCCGGCGCGGGTCGAATCGCACGCAGGGCGAAACCGCACCGCGGCTGAAGCTGCCTCGGACGGCGGCGGCCGCACTGCGAGTCGCGTGGCGCTGCCTGCTATCTTTGGCTGTCCCCGCCCGAACCCGCGACCGCCGATGACCGACGCCCGCAACGACCGCCCCGCTGCGCCCCGCATCGCCTTCGTCGGCGGCGGCAACATGGCACGTTCGCTGATCGGCGGACTGCTCGCCCGGCAGCACCCGCGCGACCGGCTGCAGGTGGCCGAGCCGAACGCCGACACCCGGGCGCAGCTCGAACGCGATTTCGGCGTCGCCACGCACGACGACAACGCCGCTGCGGTGCGCGATGCCGAGCTGGTCGTGCTGGCGGTCAAGCCGCAGGTCATGGCGCCGGTCTGCGCCGGCATCGCCGCGACGCTGCCAGCCGACGCGGTGGTGATCTCGATCGCGGCCGGCATCACCACCGCGCAGCTCGATCGCTGGCTCGGCGGCGGCCGCGCGATCGTCCGGGCGATGCCGAACACGCCGGCGCTGCTCGGCGCCGGCGCGACCGGCGTATTCGCGAATGCGCGGGTCGACGAGCGGCGTCGCGCACAGGCCGAAGCGACACTGGCCGCAGTCGGCATCAGCGTGCGGATCGATGCCGAGGCGCAGATGGACGCGGTGACCGCGCTGTCCGGCAGCGGTCCGGCCTACCTGTTCCTGCTCGCCGAGGCGATGCAGCAGGCGGCGGTCGGCCAGGGTCTGCCGGAAGACGCGGCGCGGGCGCTGGCGACCCAGACCCTGCTCGGCGCAGCGCGTATGCTGGCCGAATCCGGCGAGCCGGCGGCCACCTTGCGGGCCCGGGTCACGTCGCCCGGCGGCACCACGCAGGCCGCGATCGAACATTTCGAAGCCGGCGAGTTCCGGCGCCTGGTCGACGGCGCGATCGCCGCCGCAACGCGCCGCGGGGCCGAACTGTCGCAGGCGGCCGGGAGCTGATTCATGAGCTATTTCGCCAACGCACTGTCGATGCTGGTCGACTTCGTGTTCATGCTGGTGGTCGGGCTGTTCGTGGTCCGGCTGCTGCTGCAGTGGGCAGGAGCGAGCTTCCACAATCCGATCAGCCAGTTCTTCTATCGGGCGACCAATCCGCTGCTGATGCCGCTGCGCCGGCCGCTGCCGACGATCCGTGGGTTCAACACCGCTGCCGCGGTGGTCGCCTGGATCTTCGCCGCGATCGAAGTCTGGGTGATCGCCGCGCTGCACGGCCGGATGCTGAACCTGTCGGCGAGCCTGGCGTTCGGGCTCGCCAGCGTGATTTCGATGGTGCTGGCAATCTTCGTCGGCCTGCTGATCCTGACCGTGCTGATCTCGCTGATCAATCCGGGCGCCGATCATGCGATCTCCCGGCTGGCCTGGCAGATGACCGAGCCGGTGCTGCGTCCGATCCGGCGTCGGATGCCGGCAGTCGGTCCGTTCGACTTCTCTCCGTTGGTAGCGTTTGCGGCGGTCGCGCTGGCGCATGTACTGGTCGTAGCGCCGATCCGCGACATCGGCACCTGGCTGACACGATGAAGGAGATAGCGATGCGCAATCTGTGGCTGTTCTTGCTTCTGCTCGCAATCGCGCCGGCACGGGCGAACCAGCAGGTCGCCGCCGGAGACCTGGTCATGCTCTACAGCGTCGTTCCGACCCTCGACCTCGCCCCCGAGGTTGCGCGCCAGTATGGCCTGACCCGCTCGTCGGGCCGCGCACTGCTGAACATCGCGCTGCGCCGCACGCTGGCCGACGGCAGCGATACCGCGGTGGCCGGAACGGTGCGCGCCGCGGCCACCAACGAAGCCGGCCAGCGGCAGGAACTGAGGCTGCGCGAGGTGCGTGAAGGCGACGCGATCTACTACCTCGCCGAGGTCCGCGTCAGCGACGGCGATACGCTGCGCTACGAACTCGAAGCCAGCGTCGACGGCTCGCCGCAGCCGGTTGCGGTGCGCTTCTCGCAGCCGTATTTCGTGCCCCGCTGATGCGACTGGTCGCGGTTCGGCACGGACAGGCTTCGTACGGCAGCGACGACTACGACCGGCTGTCGGAGCGCGGCTGGCAGCAGGCGCGCCGGCTCGGCGACTGGCTGGCCGGGCACGGCGAAGCGTTTGCGCACGTCGTATGCGGCGACATGCGTCGTCACCGTGAAACCTGGCAGGCGATCGCCGACGCCTACCGCGCCCGCGAGCTGGCGCTGCCGACGCCGCAATCCGATCCCGCCTGCAACGAATTCGACCACCAGGCGGTAATCAGCGGCTTCGTCACCGAGCAACCGGAGCATCCGGCGGTGCTCGCACACCGCCGTGATTCGGCCAACCTGCAGACGGTGGCCGCCCTGCTGCGCGCCGCCTTCGGCTGCTGGGCCGCCGGCACGCTGCGCGAATGCGGCGAACCGTGGCCGAGCTTCCGGCAACGAACACGCGAAGCCGGTCGTCGGCTGCACCGGATGTCGCGAGACGGCGCGGTGCTGCTGCTGACCTCCGGCGGCGTGATGGCGCAGCTTGCCGCCGAGGCGCTCGATGCGCCGGACGAACGCGCGGTCGAGCTGAACCTCGCGTTGCGCAACAGCGCACTGGCCGAGTTCCATGCGCTGCCGGACGGCCTGCGGCTGCTGAGCTGGAACGGATTGCCGCATCTGGCCGATGCGCGTGAGCTGTGGACGTATTTCTAGCGGGATCGTGATTCGGGATTCCGGATGGGTGGAAGCGGTTCGTGGCCGTCCGTATGCTCGCGGTGCCAGGCCGCGCCGATCGAGCCGATCAGGCAGCGGGGCGGGCGCCGCGACGAATCCCGAATCCCGAATCCCGAATCCCGAATCCCGAATCCCGGATCCCAGCCCCCGAATTCCAGATCCCGAGCCCGTCGATGGACCTCTTCCCGCTGTCCGATCGCGCCCGCGAACTCCGCGACCGTCTCGCGCGCTTCATGCACGAGGTCGTCGAGCCGGGCGAACGCGAGTACCGCGCGCAGCAGGGCGCGCAGGCCGACCGCTGGCGCGCACCGCCGATACTGAAGGGACTGAAACAGCTCGCGCGCGACGCCGGCCTCTGGAACCTGTTCCTTCCGGACACGCGGCACGGCGCCGGCCTGTCGAACCTCGAATACGCACCGCTGGCCGAATTGATGGGGCGCTCGCCGATTGCGCCCGAGCTGTTCAACTGCAACGCGCCGGACAGCGGCAACATGGAACTGCTGCTGCACTTCGGCACGCCGGCACAGCAGGAACGCTGGCTCACGCCGCTGCTGTCCGGCGAGATCCGATCCGGCTTCGCGATGACCGAACCGGAGGTGGCGTCGTCCGATCCGACCAACATCGGCCTGCTCGCGCGTCGCGACGGCGACGACTACGTGCTCGACGGCCGCAAGTGGTGGACCACCGGCGCCGGCGATCCGCGCTGCCGGTTGCTGATCGTGATGACCGTCACCGAGCCCGATGCCGCGAGCCACGCCCGGCATTCGATGTTGCTGGTGCCGATCGATGCGCCGGGCCTCGAAGTGGTTCGCCCGCTGACCGTGTTCGGCTACGACGACGCGCCGGCCGGCCACGTCGAACTGCACTTCGGACAGGTGCGGGTGCCCGCGACCGCCCTGCTCGGCGAGCGTGGCGTCGGCTTCGCGATGGCGCAGGCTCGGCTCGGTCCCGGCCGCATCCATCACTGCATGCGGCTGATCGGGCTCGCGCAGCGCGCGCTGGAAGCGATGGTCGCGCGTGCGCGCAGTCGCGTCGCGTTCGGCCGCACGCTCGGCGAGCACGGCATGCTGCAGCAGTCGATCGCGCTGTCGCGCTGCGAGATCGAGCAGGCGCGCCTGCTGACGCTGGCCGCCGCCGACCAGCTCGACCGCGTCGGTGCGCGCGCAGCGCGTGACGCGATCGGCATGATCAAGATCGTGGCGCCGGCGATGGCCTGCCGGGTCATCGATCGCGCGATCCAGTGCCACGGAGCCGCCGGCCTGTCCGACGACCACTTCCTCGCCGCCGCCTACGCGACCGCCCGCGCGCTGCGGATCGCCGACGGCCCCGACGAGGTGCACATGGCGGCGCTGGCTCGCTCGATGCTGAAGGCGCGGAGCGGTTGAGTCTCGGGAGTCGGGAGTCGATTCCGGTTCGCGGCCCGGATTTCGCAGTCGGCACGAATCACCCGACGGTGACGCGCTCCCGCTGCCCGTGGCAGCTCCAGCCGCGAGCTTTCGCTTGATCCATCCAGCATCGGAGCTGCCGTGACCCGTAACGACCTGCCGACCGACCGCCTCGCCGCCTATCTCGAACGCCAGCTCGACGGCTTCCGCGGACCGCTGACGGCGACCCGGTTCACCGGCGGCCAGTCGAACCCGACCTACCGGCTCGATGCCGTCAGCGGCTGCTACGTGCTGCGCCTCCGGCCGAGCGGCCCGCTGCTGGCGTCGGCGCACGCGATCGACCGTGAGTTCCGGGTCATCGGCGCGCTGGTTGGCAGCGGGGTGCCGGTCGCGCGACCGCTGCTGCTGTGCGACGACACGTCAGTGATCGGCTCGATGTTCTACCTGATGAGCCATGTCGACGGCCGGATATTCCGCGACCCGGCACTGCCCGAGCTCGACCGCGACGAGCGTGCGGCGTACTACGACGAGATCATCCGCGTGCTCGCTGCGATCCACCGGGTCGACGTCGACCGGGCAGGACTCTCCGGTCACGGCCGCGCCGGCAACTACTTTGCGCGCCAGATCGCCCGCTGGACCGAGCAGTACCGGGCGTCCGCGACGGCATCGACAGACGCGATGGAGATGCTGATCGCGACCCTGCCGACGCGCTGTCCGGCGGACGGCGGCCACGCGCTGGTGCACGGTGATTTCCGGATCGACAACCTGATTTTCGACCGCGACCGGCCGCAGGTACTCGCGGTGCTCGACTGGGAGTTGTCCACGCTCGGCGACCCGCTCGCCGATCTCGGCTACTTCTGCATGGCATTGCGGCTGCCGCGTAACCCGGTCATCCCCGGACTCGGCGGGCTCGATCGCGCTACGCTCGGCATCCCGACCGAGGACGAGCTGCTGCGCCGCTATGCCACTGCCGCCGGCAAGGCCGCAGTGCCGGACTGGCCGTTCGTGCTGGCCTTCAGCTACTTCCGGCTGGCCGCGATCGCGCAGGGCGTCGCCCGCCGCGCGATCCAGGGCAACGCGTCGAGCGCGCAGGCAGCGGAGGCCGGGCAGATGGTGCAACTGCTCGCGGTGCAAGGCGCCGCATTGCTCGATCGGGCGCAGTTCGGCGGTGCAATCCCGGCGGCGGACACGACTACCCCATCGCACTGACTGGCCAGCCGGCAGCGTCGAACGGCACGATCCTCGCCGCGATCGGCGGCTCGGCGGTCGGCGGCCGCACTGATCTGGACCTGATTCCGCGACTCACCGAACCTTGACCGTGCGCAGAAGCGCACGCTGCCGAGTCGGGCACCATCTGCAGTGCCTGGCAACGGCTCAACGCACTGAACGCCGAGCCGCTGATCATACTGGATTGAATGCACCGCGACTTGCGTAGGGGAGTGTAGGGAAAAAGCGCACTTTTCTGCTAGCGTCTCGGACCCGCCGCGAACGGACGGGGCTTGCCGGCGACCGATGCTTCACGGATATCCCGAAGCTCGCCATGGCCCGACCACTTGCGGTGACCTTTCGGGCGCGGCCACGCGCCCTCGTTCGCCAAGGGGAACCCCATGTTGCAGCCACGGCGCCTCGCCATTCTGCTCGTCCTGATACTGTCGCTTGCAGGCCACGCAGCATGGGCGGCCTATATCGACCCGAACGCGTCGCCGCGGCTGACCTCGGCAATACCGTCCGACGCGACCCAGATGGTCGCGCTCGCCAACGATCGCGTCGCGATATTGCGGACGCCGAGCAAAACGACGCCTGCGGTGCGGGTGGTCGACGCCAGCGGCACCCAGATCTACGAAACCGCTCTCGCCAGCGCGCTCGGCACCCGGATCAACAACTACAGCTCGCTCGCGTTGTATCCGATCGCAGGCGGCGCACTGATCGTGACGGTCGAGGGTACCAACACCGGCTGCGACAACAATACGAGCAACATGTTCGCATTCCTGCGTCTGGACGCGAGCGGCAACGTGGCGACCCCGCTGACCAGCATCAGCACGACGACTGCCTCGTACAACTGCTACACCAACATGGCGGAACTGTCGAACGGCAACCTCGCCTTCACCTATCAGTACGCGGGCGACGAATACCTGCTGAGGATCATGCAGCCGAACGGCACGGCAGTGACGTCACCCTCATCCGTGCAGAAGACCGGCACCGGCAACGGCACCTGCGCCTCGCAGTCGGCCTACAGCGGCTCGCTCGCGGCAAACGGCAACGGCACCTTTCTCGTCACTCACCACTGTTACCAGAACAGCACCCTGTACGGCACGCTGTATTCGAATGCAGGAACGCAGATCACGGTCGGCGCCGCGCAGCACTTCTCGATCGGCAGCCATGGCGGCAGTCCGGGACAGTGGGTGCTAGGGCTCGGCAACGACAACTTCATGGTGGCGTGGAACGACGGCTCCACCTACCAGATGCGGAGCGTGAGCCCGACCGGAACGGTCACCAGCATGGGCACCTACTCGGCTGCCTACAACCCGTGGTTCCTGCCGCTCGGCGACGGCGGGTTCGTGGTCGCCGACGACTTCGTCAACGCCGAGGGCGGCGGCTACGAGAACTACCACCGGGTCGGCACCGTCTACAGCGACGGTGGCAGCGTGGTGCAGGCAGCGACGCGCTTCGACAACGACTATTACGATCGTTGCGACGTACCGAACTACGCCAGTTGCGAGGCTGGGGGCAGCGCTCTCAGCTACGGTCTGGTCGTTGCCGGCTACGACCGCGGCATCGTGTTTCCGAACCCGCGAACAGGAAACATCACCCTGCACAGCTTCACGACGGCGAACTATTCAATCGGCGGAACGGTCTCGGGCCTGTCCGGCTCCGGCCTGGTGCTGCAGAACAATGCCGGTGACGATCTGTCGATTGCTGCCAACGGCAGCTTCACTTTCGCGACGTCGATCGCCAGCGGTTCCGGCTACGCAGTGACCGTCAAGACACAGCCGTCGTCGCCGAGCCAGACCTGCAGCGTGACAAATGGCAGCGGAACGCTCGGCAGCGCCAACGTAACCGACGTCAGCGTCAGTTGCACGACCAATACCTACACGATCGGCGGCACGGTCACTGGCCTCGACGGCACTGGCCTGGTGCTGCAGAACAACGCCGGTGGCGACCTGTCGATCGCGGCCAACGGCAGCTTCACATTCGCGGCGCCGATCGCCAGCGGTTCCGGCTACGCGGTGACTGTCAAGACGCAACCGTCGTTGCCGAGCCAGACCTGCAGCGTGACAAACGGCAGCGGCACGGTCGGTAGCACCAACGTCACCAGCGTCAGTGTCAACTGCACGACCGACACCTACACCATCGGCGGCACGGTGTCCGGCCTTGCTGGCGCCGGCCTGGTGCTGCAGAACAATGCCGGTGATGATCTGGCAGTCGGCGCCAATGGCAGCTTCACGTTCGCGACGCCGATCGCCAGCGGCTCCGGCTACGCGGTGACCGTCAAGACGCAGCCGTCGTCGCCGACCCAGACCTGCAACGTGACCAACGGCATCAGCCTGGTCGGCGGTTCGAACGTCACCAGCGTCAGCGTCAGTTGCACGACCAACAGCTACACGATCGGTGGCACCGTGTCCGGCCTCTCCGGCACCGGCCTGATCCTGCAGAACAACGCCGGTAATGATCTGGCAGTCGGCGCCAACGGCAGCTTCACGTTCTCGACGCCGATCGCCAGCGGCTCCGGCTACGCGGTGACCGTCAAGACACAGCCGTCGTCGCCGAGCCAGACCTGCAGCGTGACGAGCGGCACCGGCACGGTCGGCAGTTCGAACGTCACCAGCGTCAGCGTCAGTTGCACGACCGATACCTTCATGGTCGGTGGCACCGTGTCCGGCCTCGCCGGCAGCGGCCTGGTGCTGCAGAACAATGCCGGCGACGACCTGGCGATCGCAGCCAACGGCAGCTTCACGTTCGCGACGCCGGTGGCCAGCGGTTCCGGTTATGCCGTCACCGTCGCGACGCAACCGTCGTCGCCGAGCCAGACCTGTAGCGTGACGAGCGGCACCGGCACGGTCGGCAGTTCGAACGTCACCAGCGTCAGCGTCAGTTGCACGACCGATACCTTCGTGGTCGGCGGCACCGTCTCCGGTCTCGCCGGCACCGGCCTGATCCTGCAGAACAACGGCGGCGACGACCTGGCGATCGCAGCCAACGGCAGCTTCACGTTCGCGACGCCGGTGGTCAGCGGTTCCGGTTATGCCGTCACCGTCGCGACGCAACCGTCATCGCCGAGCCAGACCTGCAGCGTGACGAGCGGCACCGGCACGGTCGGCAGTTCGAACGTCACCAGCGTCAGCGTCAGTTGCACGACCGATACCTACACGATCGGTGGCACCGTGTCCGGCCTCGCCGGCAGCGGCCTGGTGCTGCAGAACAATGCCGGCGACGACCTGGCGATCGCAGCCGACGGCAGCTTCACGTTCGCGGCGCCGGTGGCCAGCGGCTCCGTCTACGCGGTCACGATCAGGACGCAGCCGTCGTCGCCGAGCCAGACCTGCAGCGTGACGAGCGGCACCGGCACGGTCGGCAGCGCCAACGTCGCCAGCGTCAGCGTCGGTTGCACGACCGATACCTACACGATCGGTGGCACCGTGTCCGGCCTCGCCGGCACCGGTCTGGTGTTGCAGAACAACGCCGGAGACGACCTGGCGATCGCAGCCAATGGCAGCTTCACGTTCGCAACCTCGCTGGTCGATGGCAGCACCTACTCGGTCAGCGTAGCCGGTCAGCCGAGCGCGCCGAACCAGACCTGCAGCGTCGTCTCCAACGGTAACGGCACGCTGGCCGGCGCTGCCGTGACCGGCGTCAGTGTCACCTGCACGACCGAAACGTATGCGATCGGCGGCGTTCTGAGCGGCCTCGCCGGCGGCGGCCTGGTGCTGCAGCTCAATGGCGGCAACGACCTGATGCCGGGCAGCGACGGTGCGTTCGCGTTCCCGACCGCACTTGTCGATGGCAGCAGCTACACCGTCACGGTCGTGACACAGCCGAGCGCGCCGAACCAGACCTGCAGCATTTCCAACGGCAGCGGCACGCTGTCTGGCGCCGACGTGACCCACGTGCAGGTGACCTGCTCGACCGACAGCTATGCAATCGGCGGCACGGTCAGCGGCCTGGCCGGAACCGGGCTGGTCCTGCGCAACAACGGTGGCGACGATCTGGCAGTCGCCGCCGACGGCAGCTTCACGTTCACGACACCGGTCGCCGACGGCGGCAGCTACCTGGTGACGGTCGCCGCCCAACCGGGCGCACCGAGCCAGACCTGCACGGTCGGCAATGCCGGTGGCAACGTTGCCGGTACCGCGGTGCTCGACGTCACGGTGGCCTGCACGACCGACAGCTTCAGCATCGGCGGAACCGTGTCGGGACTGGCCGGCAGCGGCCTCGTGCTGCAGTTGAACGGTGGCAGCGATCTCGCTGTCGGTGCCGACGGCAGTTTCGCATTCCCGGCCGCGTTGATCGATGGCAGCGGCTACGCCGTCAGCGTGCTGGCCCAGCCCGGATCTCCGAATCAGACCTGCACCGTCGCGAACGGCACCGGGACGCTCGGCGGCAGCGATGTGGTTGATGTCTCGATCAGTTGCACGACATCGCGCTATGCCATCGGCGGCACGATCGGTGGCCTCGCCGGCACCGGGCTGGTGCTGCAGCTCAATGGCGCCGACGATCTGGCCATTGGCGCCGACGGCAGCTTCGCGTTCCCGACGTCACTCGACGACGGCAGCACCTGGACGGTCTCGGTGCTGAGCCAGCCGTCGTCACCGAACCAGACCTGCGTGATCGGCAACGGCAGCGGTACGCTGGCGGGCGCCGCGGTCGGCAGCGTCATGGTCAACTGCACGACGACCGTCTATGCGGTCGGCGGCGACGTGTCGGGGCTTGCCGGCAGCGGTCTGGTGTTGCGGCTGAACGGTGGTGACGACCTGGCGATCAGCGCCAACGGCAGCTTCGCGTTCGCGTCCCCGCTCCCCGACGGCAGTGGCTATGCCGTCACGGTGGCGACCCAGCCGTCGTCGCCGAACCAGACCTGCAGTGTCGCCAATGGCAACGGTACGCTGGCCGGCGCGCCGATCTCGGCAATCCAGGTGACCTGTGCGAGCGAGAGCTATCGCGTCGGCGGCGGCACCTCCGGCCTTGCCGGCAGCGGTCTCGTGCTGCGCAACAACGGTGGCGATGACCTCGCGATATCGAGCAATGGCCCGTTCGTGTTCCCGACGGCGCTGGCCGACGGCAGTTCGTACGCGGTCAGTGTCGCGACGCAGCCCGAGTCGCCGCGGCAGAGCTGCACGGTGACTGCCGGAGACGGCACGCTGGCCGGCGCCGACGTGACATCGGTGGCGGTCGGCTGCGTGACCATCACGCATGTCGTCACGGCCAGCGCCGGTGCCAACGGCGCCATCATGCCGGCCGCAGCGCAGACCGTTGACGACGGCAGCACGCTGACATTTGCCGTCACCGCCGACGATGGCTACAGCGCCAGCGTCAGCGGCACCTGCGGCGGCATCCTGGTCGGAAACGTCTACACCACCGCACCGATCACCGCCGATTGCAGCGTTGTCGCAAGCTTCATCGCTGACGATGCAGCGACCTTCACGGTCACGCCGAGTGCCGGGCCGAACGGCAGCATCCTGCCCGCGACGCCGCAGACGGTCGCCGACGGCGCGACGACGAGTTTCACGATCAACGCCGACAGCGGCTACCACGCCAGCGTCAGCGGTACCTGCGGCGGCATCCTGGTCGGAAACGTCTACACCACCGCACCGATCACCGCCGATTGCAGCGTTGTCGCAAGCTTCATCGCTGACGATGCAGCGACCTTCACGGTCACGCCGAGTGCCGGGCCGAACGGCAGCATCCTGCCCGCGACGCCGCAGACGGTCGCCGACGGCGCGACGACGAGTTTCACGGTCAACGCCGACAGCGGCTACACAGCGAGCGTCGGAGGCAGTTGCGGCGGCACGCTGGCAGGCGACGTCTTCACGACCGGGCCGGTGACGGCGGACTGCGACGTCCTCGCCACCTTCGAAGCGCTGGCGCAGGCGCCCGGCGCACCGACCGCGGTCCGCGTGCAACTGCTCGGCGCCCAGGCCACCGTCCAGTGGGCGCCGCCGGCCGACGACGGCGGCGCGCCGATCACCAGCTACACGGTCACCGCCCAGCCGGGTGGCCAGCAGTGCATGGTCAGCGGTAACCCGCCACCGAACAGTTGCACGATCACCGGTCTGAACCCGAGCGGCGCCTACACGTTCACTGTCGTCGCCGACAACGGCGCGGCGCAGGGTGCGCCGGGCGTGGTGTCGATCGGCGCGCATGGCAGTGGCGCGCGGGCAATTCCGGCGATGTCGGAATGGATGCTGCTGTTGAGCGGCCTGTTGCTGACCATGATCGGCGGCGGCGCGCTCCGGCGACGCGCCTGAAGGCCAGCGCCCGACAGCGCGCCCGAGCGAATCGCGCCGCTGGCGGCCGCGCTGCAGCGCCCGCCAGCGGCGTGGTGCCGGGCGCAGCATCCCGGCGCACCGGAGCCGCACCCCGGTACGCCGCCGGGGCCGACCGGCGCTGCCAGAGCGGTGCCGTGAATGTGTCGCAGCTCGTCGGCTGCCCATGCTCGACGCCGCGTGAAACCAGCGGGGTCAGGCCGAGCATCTCGATCGGTGCTCGCCGAGCGAGCATGCCAACGCCGAGGTTCGACGACCAGCGCGCCGATGCCGCCGGCGCGCACCGGTCGCGTCGCCGCGGCGGTCTTCGACATTGCGGCTGCGGCGAGCGGAACGCCCGCGCATGGTGGGCCTACCGGGTCAGGTCACAGTCGATGCTGCGGCCGCCCGATTTGACTGTTCCGCGCGCGCCGCTATTCGAGCACCAGCACCGCGTCGATTTCGACCGTGGTGCCCTTCGGCAGGCCGGACACCTCGATCGTCGAACGCGCCGGGTACGGCGCGGTGAAGTACTCGGCCATCACCGCGTTGACCGCGCCGAAGTTCGCAAGGTCGGTCAGGTAGATGCCGATCCGCGCGATGTCGGCCAGCGAGCCGCCGGCGGCATGGCAGACCGCCTGCAGGTTGTCGAATACGCGCCGGGTCTGCGCCGCGATGTCGCCTTCGATCAGCGCGCCGGTGGCCGGATCGAGCGGAATCTGGCCGGACAGATAGACCGTGTTGCCGCGCCGCACCGCTTGCGAATACGGGCCGATGGCGGCCGGGGCCTGCTCGGTGTGGATCGCTTGACGGGTCATCGGCTCGATCTCCATGGCGGTCGGGGACGGCAGTGTAACCGGCTGCGGCCGCGTGCCATGCGGGGCGCGGTCAAGCGACCGGCTTCGCCGCCGGCCGACGCGCCGGCAGCGTGGCGAGCGCCGCGGCGAGCGTCGCGCGATCGACCGGTTTGCGCAGGAATCGGTCGAACCCGGCGGCACGGGCAGCCGGCTCGGCGTCCGGATCGGCGCGCGCGGTCAGCGCCAGCAGCGGCAGCCCGGGAACACGGGCACGCAGCAGTCCGGCCAGCGTCAGTCCATCGACGCCGGGCAGGTCGAGGTCGAGCAGGGCCGCATCGAAGCCGCCGTCGTGCGGCTCGCATTCGGCCAGCGCGGCGAGTCCGTGCGGCGCGTGGACCACGGCATGCCCGTCGGCGGCGAGCAGGCCGGCAATCACGTCGGCGACGGTCGGATCGTCCTCGACCAGCAACAGCCGCATTCGACCGAGCGCAGGCCGGGCCGGCGTGCTGGCGGCCGGCGGTGCCGAAGGCGGCAGCAGCAGCGTGACGCGGAAGCGGCTGCCGACGCCCGGCGTGCTGTCGAGCTCGATCCGGCCGCCCATCGCCGCGACCAGCTCCTGCGAGATGGCGAGACCCAATCCGCTGCCGCCGTAGCGCGCCGCGGTACGTGCGCCGTCGGCCTGCTCGAAGCGCTGGAACAGCCGCGCCCGTTGCTGGTCGCCGAGACCGGGCCCGGTGTCCTCGACCTCGATCTCGACGCCGGACGCGAGCGCCGCGGCCCGCAGCGCGACATGGCCGCGCTCGGTGAACTTGATCGCGTTGCCGGTCAGGTTCAGCAGCACCTGTTCGAGCCGCAGCCGGTCGCCGCGGTACCAGCCGTCGAGCGCCGGGTCGATCTGCAGCTCGAAACGGAGCCCCTTGGCCGCGGCCAGCGCGGCCTGCGACTCGCCGATCCGGCGCAACAGCGCGGCCAGTTCGAACGGCTCGTCGAGCAGACTCAGCTTGCCGGCTTCGATCCGGGCCAGGTCGAGTGCGTCGTTGACCAGCCGCAGCATCAGCTCGCCGGAACGCTGGATCGCCTCGGCACGCCGCCGCTGCGGCGCCGCCAGCTCGCCGGCCAGCAGCAGTTCGGTCATGCCGAGCACGCCGGTCATCGGCGTGCGGATCTCGTGGCCGAGGGTGGCGAGAAAGCGGCTCTTGGCTTCGGACGCCTGCAACGCCCAGCGCCGCTGCCGCTCGGCCAGCTCGGCCGCGTGCCGCGCCGCGCTGCGCCGCCGTTGCCGCTGGACCAGCGCGAACAGCGCCGCGAGCGCCAGCAGCAGTTCGCCGGCCAACGCCGGGCCGGTTGCCCACCATGGCGGCCGCACGCTGACGGCCAGTTCGGTCGGCGCGGCGCGCCAGTGGCCGTCCGGCCCGGCGCCCTCGATCGCGAGTCGATACGCGCCAGCCGGCAGGCGGCTGTAGACGCGCTCGCCGGCCGCGCCGACATCGATCCAGTCGTCGTCGAAACCGTGCAGCCGGACCCGGTAGCGGCGCGCCTGCGGCGGCGTGAACGACAGCAGCCGGGCGACCACGCGCAGTTCGCGGTCGCCGTGCCGCAGTTCGATCGGCGCAGCCGGATCGAGCACGATCCGTTCACCGTCGCGGACCACGCTGAGCTCGTGCACGCGCACCGGCGGCGGCGGTGGCGGCGGCGCAATCGCGGCCGGATCGAACAGCACCAGGCTGTCCATCGTGCCGGCCGCGATCCGGCCATCGGCAGCGACCGCCAGCGGCCGGTCGACGAATTCGTGGCTGCGCAGGCCGTCACGGACGCCGAACACCCGAACGCCGTGGCGCGGATGCGCGCGCCACAGGCCGCGACGGCTGGTCAGCCAGACCGCCGCGTCGGCGGCGACTGCGATGCCGCCGGATTCCATCGGCGGCAGGCCGTGTTCGGCACCGATCCGTTGCAATCGCTGCAACCGCTCGCCGTCGAGCCGCCACTGTTCGAGCGCGCCGAAACGGTGCGTCCACAGCGTGCCGTCGCGGCCGAACGCGAAGCTGTAGACACGCTCGGACGGCCCGCCGGCCACCGCCTCGAGCCGGCGGCCGTCGCGGTCGCTGCGGCGCAGGCCGTCGTCACCGGCCAGCCACAGCCGACCATCCGGTGCGAGCGCGAGCTGCTCGGTTTCGGCGCTGGCCAGTGCGCCGCCGTCGCCGCCGTCGAACCGGGCCAGCACGCGACCGTCGGCGGCGCGCCGTTCGATGCCACCGCCGTGCGCCGACAGCCACAGGCCGCCGGCGCCATCGCCGATCAGCAGATCGACCGGTCCGGCCGGCGGCGCGTCGGGTTCGCCGGCCAGCCAGTGCCGCAGTTCGCGGCGGTCCGGCCGATAGCGGCTCAGCCCGCGGTGATGGCCGATCCAGACCGTGCCGTCGGCGGTTTCCAGCACCGCACTGAGCCGGCGGTTCGGCAGCTCCAGATCCGGACCGAGCTGCGGCGTCACGACGCCATCGGCACCGAGCCGGTCGAACGCGCCGTCGCCGACCACCCACCAGCCGCCGCCGGCGGCCGGCGCGGCGGCGCGGATCAGATCGCTCTGCAGGCCGCTGCCGGCATCGGCACCGCGGCTCAGCACGCTGAAATCGCGCCAGCCGGGCGGCAGGTGCAGCAGCCCGCGCGACAGGTGCGCGAACCACAGCCCGCCCTCGGCATCGCGGGCGATGTCGAACACCGCACCGGCGCGAACCCCGTGCGCGACCAGTGCCGCGCCGAGCGTGCGGTCGAAGCGGCCGTCGCGCCAGCGATGCAGCCGGTTGCGGCTGCCGATCCAGAAGCTGTCGGGGCCGTCGCGGACCACCGCCATCACGCCGTCCTGCGCCAGTCCCTCGGCCTGCGGCGCCGGCGCGATCCGGCCGTCGGCACCGCGCCGGTCCAGCCCGCCTCCGCTGCCGATCCACAACGTGCCGTCGGCCTCGGCGGTCAGGCTCAGGATCAGCGCCGCGCTCGGTCCGTCCGGGCCCGGCCGGTGATGGGCGAAGCCGCTGCCGGTCCAGCGGTCGAGCCCGGCGCTGCCGCCGATCCACAGCACTCCGTCACGGTCGACCGCCAGCGCCAGCACGTGGTCGGAGGCGAGGCTGTCGGGCGCGTCCGGGGCGTGCCGGAATGCCTGTACGCGGTCGTCGTCCGGTGCCAGCCGGTACAGGCCGCCGCCGTAGCCGCCGAACCACAGCGCGCCGTCCGGCGTCGAGGTGATCGCCCAGACATCGTCCAGCGCCAGCGGCTCGGGCGCCGCGCGGCGGTAGTGGCGGAACGCGGTCGCAGCAGGATCGAGGCGGCTCAGTCCGCCACCCTCGGTGCCGACCCAGACCCGCCCGGCGGCGTCGATGTGCAGCGCCTGGATCACGTTCGACGGCAGCGAGCCGGGGTCGCCCGGATCGTGCTGGAACACCTGGAATTCGACGCCGTCGAAGCGCGCCAGTCCGTCGCCGGTGCCGACCCACAGACGGCCGTCGCCATCGACCTCGACCGCGAACACGTTCGACGACGGCAACCCGTCGGCGGAACCGAACAACTGGAAACGCGGCGTTTCCAGCGCGGCCGGCGGCTCGGCGCAGGCACCGCCGGCCAGCGCCAGCAGCCACGTCAGCGACGCCAGCCGCAGGCGCCAGTTCCGGTCGATCGGCCGGTCGATCGGCCTGTTCATCGGCATCCCCCCGTCTGCCAGAGTGAGTCCCGGCCGCAGCCGGCAAGCGGGCGACCTCGTCGGCTGCCGACAATGACCGCTTCGCGCTTTCCATACAATCGGCCGATGAGCGATCCGACCCCTGCCCGTCCGTCGAGCGGCCGCCTGCGCTGGCTGCTGGCCGGCGGCATCGTGCTGGCGGCGATCGTCGCCGGTTACTACCTGCTGGCCGGGCTCGACCTCGCGCTGGCGCTGTGGGCACGGCTCGACGCGCTGCCGGCGGCGGTCGGCATCACGGTGCTGCTGGTATTTGCGGCGCTGGCGATCGGCAGCCTGTGGCTGGTCGCGCAACTGCTGCGCAGCGGCCAGCGCCGCCGGGCCCGGATCGAACCGCTGGACCGGGCCGCGATCGAGCGCCGGCTGGAACGGCTGGCCGAACCGGACCCACTGCGGGCCGAGCTGGCCGAACTGGATCGGCGCGCCGGGCTCGGCGAACTGCAGGTCGCGCTGTTCGGCGAGATCTCGACCGGCAAGAGCAGCCTGCTGCGCGCGCTGGCGCCGCAGGCCGAGGTCGAGATCGCCGCCAGCGGCGGCACCACCCGGACCGTCCGCCATGCCCGCGGCCGGCTGCCCGGCGGCCGCGAGCTGATCGTCGCCGACGTCCCCGGCAGCAACGAGGCCGGCGGCGACGCGCGTGCCGCGCTGGCCCGCGACGAGGCGGCCCGCGCGCATGCGCTGGTGTTCGTCGCCGACGGTGACCTGAGCCGGCAGGAAGACCTCGAACTGCGCGCGCTGGCCGAAACCCGCCGGCCGTTGCTGCTGGCACTGAACCAGTCCGATCGCTACGACGCCGGCCAGCGCGCGGCGCTGCTCGACGCATTGCGCCGCCGCTACGTGGCGCTCGGCGCCGAAGTCGTCGCGGTCAGTGCCGGCGGCAGCGAGGACGTCGAACGGCGCTGGCCGGACGGCCGGGTCGAGATCGTGCAGCGCGAACGCCGGCCCGACCTCGCCGAGCTGACCCGGGCGCTCGGCCGGATCGCCGCGATCGGCGCCGAGCGGCTCGAACCGGCCCGCGAACTGGCCACGCTGCGGCAGCTCGAACAACGGCTCGGCGCGGCCGAAAGCCGCGAGCAGGCGGCGCACGCCGATGCGATCGTGCAGCGCTACACGCGGCGCGCGATGGTCGGTGCGATGGCGGCGGTCGCCCCCGGCACCGACCTGCTGATCCAGGGCGCGCTGGCGACCGCGATGCTGCGCGAACTGACCGCGCTGTACGACAGCCGGGTCCGCGAGATCGATCTCGACGGCCTGCTGACCCGGGCCAGCCGGACCGCCCGCAGCCACACCGCGATCGTGCTGGCGATCGCCGGCAATGCGCTGAAGGCGTTCCCGGGCCTCGGCACGCTCGGAGGCGGACTCGTGCACACGCTCGCCTACGGCCTGATCTTCGACAGCCTCGGCCGCGCGCTGATCGCCAACCTGACCGAACACCGCGAACTCGATCGCGAAGCGACGCTGGCCGCGTTTGCCGCCGAACTCGAACGACCCAGCGGCGAACGGCTGCAGACACTGGCCCGACTGGCCTGGCAGGCCTGGCGCGAGCAGCACGACGACGACCGTCGCAACGACCCCGGAGGCGGTGCATGAACAGGACCTGGCCAAGGCTGCTGGCACTGCTGCTGGGCGGCGCCGTCGCGAGCGCTGCCGTCGCGAGCGACGCCGACCGCGTCGATGCCGGCACCGCGGCCGAACCGACGGCACCGCGTTACACGATCGATCCGGTCCACAGCCGAGTGCTGTTCTCGGTCGAACACGCCGGCTTCTCGAACGCGCTCGGCACCTTCGCCGCGCCGCGCGGCACGCTGCAGTTCCCGTCCCGCGGCTGGCGCGGCGCCGGCGTCGAGGTCGAACTGGATCTGGCCACGCTCGACCTCGGCAACGACGATTGGAACGCGCGGATGCAGCGGCACGACTTCCTCGCCAGCGCGGAGCATCCGATCGCCCGCTTCCGCTCCGAGCGGATCGAGCCGATCGACGATCGTCACGCCGTGGTCCACGGCCTGCTGACGCTGCGCGGCCGCAGCCGGCCGGTCACGCTCGACGTCCGGCTCAACCGGCACGCGCCGCACCCGCTGACGATGCGCCGCACGGTCGGCTTCTCCGCCGTCGCGACGCTGTCGCGCAGCGCATTCGGCATGACCGCCTGGCCGCGCGTGGTCGGCGACACGGTCGAACTGCGGATCGAAGTCGAAGCGCAACGCAGCCGCGACTGACCGCGCCGTCCGGGAAAACGTCGCCGTGACGGTCCGGTGGAGAGCGCACGGCGGCGAGCGATCGTGAGCGGCTGATCGACAGCGCTGCTGCGGGGTTTGCGCGGGTTGGCCGGAGGACACTTATCATCGGACCGCATTTACCGTCGCTGCCGGAGGCACCGATGCGCCTGCGCAACAGCGAACACGGCTGGGGCGCGATTCCGCAACTGCTGCACTGGACCATCGCCATGCTCGTGATCGGGCTGGCGACGGTCGGACTGCTGATGCAGACGTTGCCGAATTCGCCGGCCAAGCTGCAGGTCTACGCGCTGCACAAGTCGTTCGGCATCACGGTGCTGGCGCTGACGCTGCTGCGGCTCGGCTGGCGGCTGTTCGACCGGCGACCAGCGTACCCGCCCGGCATGCCGCGCTGGGAACGCCGGCTCGCCGCGGCAACCCACGCACTGCTGTACCTGCTGCTGCTGGCAATGCCGTTGAGCGGCTGGCTGTACAACTCGGCCAGCGCGTTCTCGCTGCGCTGGTTCGGGCTGTTCGCGCTGCCACCGCTGGCCGGCCGCGATCCGCAACTGAAGGCGCTGGCGCTGGCGCTGCATCAGTGGGGGTTCTACCTGCTGGCGGCATTGTTCGCGGTGCACGTCGCTGCGGCACTGAAACACCACTGCCTCGACCGCGACCGCACGCTGACGATGATGCTGCCGCGACGCGGCCCGTGAGGCACCGCGGCGACGCGCCTGTGAAACAATCGGCGGACGCGATCGATCGGGCGCCGCCGGCGCCGGCCGGGCCACGAGGAGCATCGATGCCGTCCACACCGCTGCGAATGCTCCTGCTGTCGATCGCCCTGCCGGCACTGCTGTCGCTGCCCGCCGTCGCCCGCGACTGGCAGGCCGACCCGGCCCGCTCGCAGCTCGCATTCAGCGGCCACATCGAGGGCGAAGCGTTCGACGGCCGCTTCGAACGCTTCGTGCCGCGGATCCGCTTCGATCCCGACGCGCTCGACCGCAGCCGTTTCGACGTCACGATCACGCTCGTCTCGGTCGACACGCAGCACGACGAACGCGACGCCACGTTGCGCGAACCGGAGTTCTTCGCGATTGCCAGCCAGCCCGAGGCGCGCTACCTCGCCGACCGCTTCAGTGCGCTCGGCAACGGCCGGTTCCGCGCCGACGGCACGCTGCAGCTCAACGGCATCGAGCAGCCGGTCGCGCTCGAATTCACCTTCGAACGCGACGGCGACCGCGCCGTGCTGACCGGCGACACCGTGCTCGACCGGCTTGCGTTCGGCGTCGGTCGCGGCGACTGGGCGGACACCGCGCTGATCGCGCGTGACGTGCAGGTGCGGACCCGGCTGGTGCTGGAGGCCGGGCAGTGAGCGGCTGGCGCCGTCGGCTGGCCCGCTGGTGGCCGCGCCGCGACAGCGAACCGCAGGTCGCCGAGCGCCACGGCGACCGCCACCTGCTGCGCGCCGCCGACAGCCTGCGTGCGCTGCTCGACGATCCGGCCGTGCCGGCCGAACTGCGCGAGCAACTGTCCGCCGAGTTCGCCGAGGTCGAGGCGATGCTCGACAAGCTCGAGCATGGCCTGATCCACATCGCCGTGTTCGGCCGCGTCAGCGTCGGCAAGTCGGCGCTGCTGAACGCGCTGCTCGGCCGCGACGCGTTCGAGGTCGGCGTGCTGCACGGCACCACCCGCACCCGGGTCGCGCAGCGCTGGCGCGAGGCCGGCGACGAACATGTGCATCTGATCGACACACCCGGCATCGACGAGCTCGGCGGCGACGAACGCGAGCAACTGGCGAAACAGATCGCGTCGCGTTCGGATCTCGTGCTGTTCGTGATCGACGGCGACCTGACCGCGACCGAGCTCGCTGCGCTGCGCACGCTGGCCGCACAGCAGCGCCCGCTGCTGGTCGTGCTGAACAAGGCCGACCGCTACAGCGCCGCGCAGCGTGAGCAACTGCGGCGCAGCATCGGCGCCAGGCTGGCCGGCCTGCTGCCCGACGAGCACCTGATCGAGGCCAGCGCACTGCCGGCACCGCAGCGCGTGCTGCAGGTGCAGCCCGACGGCCGCGAACTCGAGATCGAACGCGAGCGGCCGATCGATGTCGCCGCACTGAAGGAACGCGTGCTGGCGATCCTGCAGAGCGAAGGCAAGACGCTGGCGGCGTTGAACGCGGCAGTCTTTGCCGGCGCGCTCAGCGACCAGGTCGGCGCACGGCTGGCCGGCCTGCGCCGCGAGATCGCCGCCCGCATCACGCGCAGCTACTGTCTCGCCAAGGGTGTCGCGGTCGGACTGAATCCGGTCCCGGCCGCCGACCTGCTCGCCGCCGCCGGCCTCGACGTCGCGCTGGTCATGCACCTGTCGCGGATCTACGGCCTGCCGCTGTCGCGCCGCGAGGCCGGCCAGTTGCTCGGCACGATCCTCGCGCAACTGGTTGCGCTGATGGGCGCGATCTGGGGCGTGCATCTGGTCGCGTCGGCGTTGAAGCTCGGCAGCGCCGGACTGTCGACCGCGCTGACCGCCGGCGCGCAGGGCGCGCTGGCCTGGTACGCGACGCTGCTGGTCGCGCGCGCCGCCGAGCGTTATCTCGCCGCCGGCAAGAGCTGGGGCGAACAGGGACCGAAGCGGGTCGTGCGCGAGATCGTCGACAGCCTCGACCGCGACTCGGTGCTGCGCGAGGCGCGCGACGAGATCCTCACCCGGCTGCGCCGGTCGTAGGCCCGGTCGGCGACCCGCGAAATCCGGTGTTCGCGGGCCGCTCGTCGCGCCAGATCCTCGCATCGCTGCGGCGTGCGCAACCAGAATCAATCGCTTGCGTGAGCGTACCGCGCCGCCGTCGAACGAATGACGCCGCCGGCCCGCTCAGCGCCCGGCCGATGCGGCACAATCGGACCACGATGACCGTCCCGGCCCGGACGCGTCACGCGCAGGGTCCGGCCTGCATGTTCGGGGAAGACGGTCGGTGATTCATTCAAGCCAGCGCACCGATGCTCGACGCGCGTTCATCGTGCTCGCCGTGCTGCTGCCCGGACTGCTTGCCGCCGCGCTGCTGCCCGGGCCGTTGCCGGGGCGCGGGCTGGCCCATTACCTGCCGCTGCACACCACGCTCGAAGTGCTGTCGATCGCGGTCGCCACGCTGGTGTTCGCGATCGGCTGGAATACCCGCCGCCACCAGCCATCGCAGGCCGTGCTGTGGCTGGCCTGCCTGTTCCTCGGTGTCGCCGCGCTCGATCTGTCGCACATGCTGTCGTACCAGGGCATGCCGAGCTTCGTCACGCCGAGCAGCCCGCAGAAGGCGATCCACTTCTGGCTCGCGGCACGCACGCTGGCCGCATTTGCGCTGCTCGGCGCCGCGCTGATGGCATGGCGCACGCGCCCGCCCGCGGCGCCGGCGCTGGCGCTGCTGGGCGTGCTGCTGGTGGTCGCGCTGCTGCATGGCTGGTTCCTGTACGCGCCCGAACGCCTGCCGGCGACCTTCGTGCCCGGCCGCGGGCTGACCACGTTCAAGATCGGCTACGAATACGGGCTGATCGTCGCCTACCTGCTCGCCGCCGCGCTGTACTTCCGCCACCTGCGCCGGCCGCGCGAGTTCAACGCCGGCGGGCTGTTCGCGACCGCCGGCGCGATGGCGATGAGCGAGTTCTTCTTCACGCTGTACGCCGAGGTCAGCGATCTCTACAACCTGCTCGGCCACCTGTACAAGATCGCCGCCTACGCCCTGCTCTATCGCGCGCTGTTCATCGAGACGGTGCAGCGCCCTTACCAGCAGGTGCTCGAATACCAGCGCCAGCTCGGCGCCACGATCGACACCCTGCCCGACCTGCTGTTCGAGCTCGATGCCGACGGCAACTACGTCACCGTGCATGCCAACGAGCCGGGCAAGCTGGCGGCACCGCCATCGGCGCTGCTCGGCCGCAACGTCCGCGACATGCTGCCGCCGGAGCAGGCCGAGATCGTGATGAACGTGCTGCGCGAAGCCGCCCAGCGCCGCATCGTGCGTGGCGCACGCATCACGCTGCAGGTGCCGGACGGCGAGTGCCATTTCGAACTGTCGGTGGCACGCAAGGACAACGGCACACCGAACCGGCCGCACTTCCTGCTGCTGTCGCGCGACATCACCGCGGCGGTGCGGCATGAGCAGGCGCTGGCCCACGAGGGCCGCGTCAGCCGCGCGCTGCTGGGCCTGACCGAAGTGGCACGCGGCGCCGACGAGCACACGCTGCTGCAGCACGCCGCCGACCAGGCAGCCGAGCTCACCGGCAGCCCGGCCGCGCTGATCTGCCTGATCGACGACGACCAGCACGGCATCGACAGCGTCGCCTGGTCGGCGGCCACCCCGGAAGCGCTGCGCGCGGCCAGCTTCGACGAGCACCACTCGATCGGAGACGTCGGCCGCTGGGCCGACCCGTTCCGGCGCCGGCAGCCGGTGCTGATCGACGACAGTCGCGACGCCCCCGGCGAACCGGCAGCGCCCGGCGACGCCACGGCCGGCAGCGGGCTGACCCGGATGCTCGGCGTGCCGGTACTGGACGGCGACACGGTCCGCGCGATCGTCGACGTCGGCAACAAGCCCGCCCGGTACGACGAGCACGACCGCGCCGCGCTGCAGCGATTGGCCGATTCGCTGTGGCAGATCATCCATCGCCGCCGCCAGGCCGAGCGGCTGCGGCAGAAGCAGGAGGAGCTGGACCACTTCTTCAGTGCCAACATCGACCTGTTCTGCATCGCCAGCAGCGATGGCATCCTGCTGCGCATCAACGGCAGTTGGGAGGCGCTGCTCGGCTACCCGATCGGCGAACTCGAAGGTCGGCCGTTCCTCGATTTCGTGCATCCGGACGACCGCGAGATATCGCTCGACACGCTCGGCCGGCTGAACCGCCAGCCGGGCCGGATCGGCAACGTCGAGAACCGCTGGATCGCGCGCGACGGCTCGCTGCGCAACATGGAGTGGCGGGCCAAGGCGGTCGGCGGCGTGATCTACGCGGCGGCGCGCGACATCACCGAGCGCAAGCAGCAGGACAGCACGATCCGCAAGCTCTCGTCGGCCGTCGCGCAGAGCCCGTACCCGGTGCTGATCACCGATGTCGATGGCCGCATCGAGTATTCGAACGAGGCGTTCTCGCTGGTCAGCGGCTACTCGGCCGACGAGCTGGCCGGACAGACCCCGGCCATGCTGAAGTCCGGCAAGACCTCGCGGAATGTCTACAAGGCGATGCGGAAACAGCTCGAGCGCGGGGAACCGTGGAAGGGCGAGTTCATCAACCGGCGCAAGGATGGCAGCGAGTACTTCAGCGCCGCGCTGATCTACCCGGTGCGCGACGCCCGCGGCGAGATCGTCAACTACCTCGCCCACCAGGAAGACGTCACCGCCCGCAAGGCGGCCGCCGAGCGACTGCGCCAGTTGTCGCACTACGACCAGCTCACCGGCCTGCCGAACCGGGTGCTGCTCGAGGAACGCTTCCGCCACGCGATCGACCTCGCGCGCCGGCACGGCGAGTCGCTGACGCTGATGTGGCTCGACATCGACCACTTCAAGGAAGTCAACGACGCGCTCGGCCACAGCGTCGGCGATCTGCTGCTGCTCGAAGTCGCGCACCGTCTGCGCACCCAGTTGCGCGACCAGGACACGCTGTCGCGGCACTCCGGCGACGACTTCGTGATCGTGCTGCCCGGCACCGATCAGGATGACGCCGCCGCGCTCGCGACCCGTCTGCTCGGCGCGATCGAGGCGCCGCTGTCGCTGAGCGAACAGGAACTGATCGTCAGCAGCTCGATCGGCATCGCGCTGTTCCCGAACGATGCCGACAGCCTCGAGGGCCTGCAGATGTGCGCCGAGGCCGCGATGTACCGGATGAAGCAGGAAGGCCGCAACGGCTTCCGCTTCTACGCGCCCGAGATGCAGGCCCACAGCGCCCGCATGCTGGCGCTCGGCAATGCGCTCAAGCACGCGCTGTCGCGCGCCGAACTGAGCGTCGAATACCAGCCGCAGATCGACCTGGCCAGCGGTCGCATCGTCGGAGCCGAGGCGCTGATGCGCTGGCACAGTCCGCAATGGGGCCAGGTGTCACCGGCCGAGTTCATCCCGATCGCCGAGGACAACGGCCTGATCGTGCCGATGGGCGAATGGATGCTGCGCACCGCCACCGAACAACTGCGCCGCTGGCACGACGCCGGCCTGAACGAGCTGACCGTCGCGGTGAACCTGTCGGCCGTGCAATTCGCCCAACCGGCGCTCGCCGCGACCATCACGCGGCTGGTCGAGGCTGCCGGCGTCGCCCCCGAGCACGTCGACCTCGAACTGACCGAAGCCGTCGCGCTGAAGAACCCCGACGCTGCGATGCGCACGATGGTCGCGCTCAGCGATGCCGGCTTCCAGCTCTCGATCGACGACTTCGGCACCGGCTATTCGTCGATGAGCTATCTGAAGCGCTTCGCGGTCGACAAACTCAAGATCGACAAGTCCTTCATCCGCGAACTCGGCGCCGACAACGACGACCAGGCGATCGTCACCGCGATCATCCAGATGGCCCACAGCCTCGGCATGACGACGATCGCCGAAGGCGTCGAAACCGACGGTCAGCGCAGCTTCCTGCAACAACACGGCTGCGACCAGATCCAGGGCTTCCTGTGCAGCCGACCACTACCGGCGGAGCAGTTCGAGGCGTTTGTGCGGGGAGGCGGTGGCGGGTGAAGGATGCGCGGGCGGAACGACCGGCGCCTTTCGACCACGGGTGGTCTCTGGAAATTGCACTCTGACCCTCACTCTGACCCGGGTCTTGCGCGCGGCTCAGAGGTTGGTACTTTCCGGCGGCGCGCTGCTGCCGAGCGGCGCGGCGCCATCGAGCGTGGCGCCATCGAGCGCGCCGCCATCGAGCGTGTCGTCGGCAACGCGGCGGGGGACATCGAGCGTGAAGCAGGTCATCGACAGCGAGCCGTAAGCGTAACCGTCGATCAGCAGGTCGAGCGGCGAGCCGTCCTGTGCCGCGACGCCGGCGATGTAGAGCCATGGCAGGAAATGTTCCGGCGTCGGCGCCACGCGCGGGAAATCGGCATCGGTCGCGAGCGAGGCGGCGTCGCCCGGGCGTGAGGTCGCAATGGCGATGGCCTTGTCGTTGAAGCGGCGAGCCCAGTCGAAGCCCAGGTCCTCGGCGTGCCGGTCCATCGCGCGCAGGTTGTGGACGACGTTGCCGCTGCCCATCACCAGCACGCCGCGATTCCGCAGCGAGGCGAGCCGGGTACCGAGTCGCAGATGGTAGTCGGCGGGCTTCGATGCGTTGATCGACAACTGCACGACGGGCACGTCGGCGTTCGGAAACGCGTGCACCAGCACCGACCAGGTGCCGTGGTCGAGGCCCCAGCTCTCATGGTCGGCACCGACGTAGTCGGGCTGCACGGCATCGGCCACTTCCTCGGCCAGTTCGGGACAGCCGGGTGCGGGGTAGTCGATGTCGAACAGGGCCTGCGGGAATCCATAGAAGTCATGGATGGTGCGCGGACGCGGCATCGCCGTCACCGCGGTCGCGTTGACGTACCAGTGCGCCGACACCATCAGGATCGCGCGCGGACGGCGGACCGACGCGCCGAAAGACCGCCAGGCCTCGGTGTATCGGTTGCGCTCGAGCGCGTTCATCGGGCTGCCGTGACCGAGGAACGCGGCGGGCATGCGGTCAGGCATGGTCGCTCCGGGGGCGTGGGGCTGCCTGCACGGTACGACGGTCGGCGATGACGTGCGAGCGGGGCTGTTGCCTGGGCCGCACCGCGTGGCCGGGGCTGGCTACGCCTGCGCAGGAGCGGGTGATCGCGGCCCGGACGCCGCTCTGACCGTGGCCCGGTGCTGACCACGATCCGGATCGACGGAATGCGCGTTTTCGCCGCCGCATGCGACAATCCGCGATCCACCCAAGCCCAGGAGCCTTCCAATGAAACTCGCACGCTTCCGCCGTCATCGCACCCGCCTCCGTCGCTTCCTGGTTTCGCGCAGCAAGCGCTGAGACCAGCGGAAAGGGTCGGAGCGCGTTATCGCCCGCAGCAGCCAGGGCGGAACGCACTCTGGCCCCGCTCCGCAATGGGGCAAGGTGTCGCCGGCCGAGTTCATCCCGATCGCCGAGGACAACGGCCTGATCGTGCCGATGGGCGAATGGATGCTGCGCACTGCCACCGAACAACTGCGCCGCTGGCACGACGCCGGCCTGCACGAGCTGTCCGTCTCGGTGAACCTGTCGGCCGTGCAGTTCGCCCAGCCGACGCTGGCCGCGACGATCACCCGACTGGTCGAGGCCGCCGGCATCGCCCCCGACCATGTCGACCTCGAGCTGACCGAAGCTGTCGCGCTGAAGAATCCCGACGCCGCGATTCGCACGATGGTCGCACTCGTCGATGCCGGCTTCCGACTCTCGATCGACGACTTCGGCACCGGCTACTCGTCGATGAGCTACCTGAAACGCTTCGCGGTCGACAAGCTCAAGATCGACCAGTCGTTCATCCGCGAACTCGTCGTCGACAACGACGACCAGGCCATCGTCACCGCGATCATCCAGATGGCCCACAGCCTCGGCATGACGACGATCGCCGAAGGCGTCGAGACGGACGACCAGCGCAGCTTCCTGCAACAGCGCGGCTGTGACCAGATCCAGGGCTTCCTGTACAGCCCGCCGCTGCCGGCGGAGCAGTTCGAGGCGTTCGTGCGAGGCAGCGGCGGCGGCTGATCGCAGCCGGGGCGGGTGGCACGAGCGGGTCGGAACTCGCGTTCAGGGATGCGACCGGATCCCCGTATCGGGTCCGGCGATCGCTTCGAGCAGGATCGCCGCGCGCGACACGCCGGCGTGCGTCAGTCGATCTTCCTGAACGTCGCGTGCTCGAACGACAGCGCGTCGACACCGGCATCGCCGACCAGGAACGACACCACGTTGCCGGCATTCGGCGAGAACTCGACCCGCACGTGATCTTCGCGATCCTGGCCGGTAGCCTCCGACGCGAGATTGCCCCAGCGAATCGCCAACCGCCCGTCCGGCGTCACGTTCACGACCATAGTTCCGAGCAGATCGTTGGAATACGTGCCGGCATACGTTTCTACCGGCCGGGACAGAACGAAGGCGCGCGCCCGGATGCTTTCCCGGTGCCTTGCTGCCGCCAGACGCAGCTCCACGGCCTGTGCCAGCAGGCGATCGGCCCGGCCCGATGTCTTCGACCGCACATCCGGCTCGCCCAGCAGCCTGCCGTAGACATCGGCGGCGATGAGGCTGGTCAGTTTGGCGCTCAGGAAATCCTCATTGTTCAGCACGACCAGACCGATGCCTGCTTCGGCAATGAACGACAGGTGGGCATGAAAGCCGGCGAAGGATCCGAAGTGATGGTGCATCAGCCGGCCCTGGTACTCGCCGGTATACCACCCCCATGCGTAGCCGGTGCGTTCGAAGTCCAGGTACCGACCATCCGCTTCGACCTGAGCGGTGTGCGACTGCCTGATCACCGATGCAGGAAACACCTGCCGGCCTTCGTGCCGACCGGCACCGAGCTGCGCGATGAGGAATCGGGCCAGGTCGGGCGCCGTTGAAACGATGCCGCCGGCCGCCTGCATGGTCTGGTCCGACTTGCTCAGGTACAGCGGCTGATCCGGATTGTCGCTCGCAAACGAGTACGGTTTCGCCAACGGCCAGCCGTTGGCTTCCGCCTCGCTGATCCGGGCCGACGTGCGCGTCATCCCCAGCGGCTCGAAGATGGCTGCATCGAGCTGCCGCTGCCAGGGCGTTGCAAGGATCTGGTCCAACCAGACGCTGACGATGTTGTAGCCGACGTTCGTGTACCTGAACGCTGCGCGCGGCGTATCCGCCGGATAGGAAGCCGCGACCAGGGCCCGTCGCGTGCGGGCGTCGTGGATGCCGCTGAATGCGGTCGCCCAGGCCAACGGCTGATTGTCGATCCCCGACGCGTGCACCAGCAGATCCCTGACCGTCACTGCGGTCGCATCGATGCCGTTGAAGCGGATGTCGGGAAACATCTGCTGCAACGAATCCCGCGTGTCGACCCGCCCGGCCTCCTCCTGCAGCAACACGTTCAGCGCCAGCAGGGGCTTGGTGGTCGAGGCAATGTAGAAGACCGTGTCGCGGGTCACCGGCTGTTCGCCGGCGATGTCGGCGAAGCCGAAGTAGCCCTCGTAGACGATCCGGCCATCCTTCACCACCGCCACCGCCGTACCGGAGCGCTGGCCGGTGCTCTCCTTGGCGGCCTTGATGACGCCGGCAAGCTCGTTGAACCGGTAACCGGTACCGGAGGTCGATTCGGCGGTCGCGGGCAGCGATGCCAACACCAGCGCAACCATCAGGATCGAAGCGATCGAGGTCATGCGGATTCTCCGAAGGGCTGACGCATCAACGCGCGTCCGTAGACAGCAGATACGACGCGCGGCCATCCGGTTGCAGCCAGCCCGATGCCGCCAAGCCGCCGGACCCGGCCGCTGTCGACGACCGGCCCGGCGGTGTGCGGACCGAGCACCACGCAGAGCAGCAGCAGAACCTGCAACAACCCGTGGCTTCGCAAACATCCTGTCTCCGTTGTCGCGAGCAGCGCGCACCGCGTCAGCGGCCGATACGCTGTCGCCGCCGCGAGCCGCGCACCTGATCCGGTCGCTTGACGGACGCGCCGAGCATGGGGAGTCTGGAGTGGCTGACCAGCGCACGACCACTCCGATACACAGGCGAGGGCGACCGGTGACGCTCGGACACGTGATGGTGGCTACCGATTTCTCCGGCAACGCGACCGAGGCGCTGCTGCGGGCGGCGATGATCGCCCGGCTCGGCACCTTCGAGCGACTGACCATCGCACATGTGCTGGAGCGCCGTTTGCTCGATGCGTTGCGCGAGCTGATCGGTCACGATCCGGATCCGCAGATCGGCCAGATTGTCGAGGCACGGTTGCGCGAGCAGGCAGACGAGCTGCGGCATCGCTCGCGGCTCGAGGTCGCCAGCCGATGTCTCGACGGTGATCGCCGCGCCGCGCTGGTCGAGGAGGCGCGCCGTTCCGACAGCGCGCTGATCGTGCTCGGCGCGCAGGGCACCAACGGTCTGCGCCGATGGCTGCTCGGCTCGACCGCCGACCGGATCGTTTCATCGGCACCGGCGGCCGTCCTCGTTGTCAAGCGTCGCGCCCGCAGGCGCTACCGCCGCGTGCTGCTGCCGGTCGACCTGCGCACGCCGCCGGAGGCCGCGATCGCACTGGCGCGCGCGCTGGCCCCGGGCGCGGAGCGGATCCTGATGCATGCCTACGAGGTGCCGTTTGAAGGTCAGCTTCGCCAGGCAGGCGTCGATCAGCCGGACATCGAGCACTACCGCGAGCGCGCCCAGGCCCAGGCCGACCGTGCCCTCTACGAACTGCGGACCCGACTGACCGCGCCGGGCGAGATCTGCGAAGTGACGGCCACACGCGGCGTGCCCGATCAGGCGATCCTCGGCGCCGAAGCGTCGTTCAAACCGGACCTGCTGGTCATGCCCCGCCACGCCGCCGGCAAGATCGAGCGGTGGGTACTCGGCAGCGTAACGCGGCGAGTCGTCGAACAATGCCGAACCGACATCGCCGTGCTGCCACCGGCGTGAGGATGTCCACGGCACCTGCTGCCCGGCTGTGGGATCACCGGCCGGCGGCTGCTGCCGACACTGATGACCGACAGCAACAATTCCATCCTCGCCGGCCTCGGCGAACCGCTCGCACGCGGCGCCTTCGATCCGTTCCTGTGGCTGCTCAGCCTCGTCTGCCGGCACCGCCGCCGCACTCGCCTCGGCCATCACCGCCCGCCACCGCCGTCGCCTGCTCGACTGAAACTCCGCGCAAGGACCTTGATGCGGAGGCGCCATCAAGGTCATTGCCATCGAAACGAACGGGGTCCGAGTGCGGGAAATGGGTCGGACTGCGTATTGAGCTACCCGTGCGCGATGCCGTAGCGGTGTAACGCCCCGCTACTTCTCTCGCGGCATGGCTGTGGTTCTCGATCACGGCGGCAGTGAAATGGACGCATGAACTGGAAGCCGAATCCGTGGATCGCCGGCACGCTCTGGCTGCTGCTGCAATGTAAGCGGCAACTGAGCGACGTTCTTCCCGTCACTTCCGTCGCGCGGAGAATTGCCCGCAATTCACAGCGAGGGAAAGTGACAGCGAACTTTGATCGACACCGGAAATCCATCTGTCCTGGACCGGCGGTGGAATGACCGGCAGCTTCCGGCCAGCGGACGCTCGCCCGAAGTTTTCGCTAGGCGAGCCGAACGGTTTCGGCAAGGTGGCCGTAGACCGCCGCCACGCGACGCAAGTGCCGCGATTGCGGGTGTGTCAGAAGCCACAACTCGGTCTCGGCATCGTCGAGTACGGCACTGATCTTGAGCACGCCAGTCATCCGCTGCGCGAGGAACAGCGGCAGTACGCCGACGCCCAGCCCCGCGGCGATGAGGTGCGCGACGGAAAGGATGCTGGACACGCGGTACTGAGGCACCACACGCGGGTAGGCCTTACGTCGCCAAAGCACTGACGGGTGTTCGGGCAAGGCGTCGTCGGGCGCGATCCACGGCGGTGCTGCACGTTCGAGGTTGTCGAGATCACGGATACCACTGGCCGCTGAGGCGTAGAGCGCAACGCGAATCGCACCAAGGCAGCGGCCCACAAGGTGCGCGGGCGGGCGTTTGGTAGCGCGCACCGCGATGTCCGCATCGCGCCGTGTCAGGCTGGCGAGTTCATTGCCGGTATGGAGGTCGAACTCGAGTAAAGGATGACGTACGCGCAGTTCCGCCAGCGCTGGAGCGACCAGCCCGTGCAGAACCGTGTCGGTGGAAGTGACGCGCACCGTGCCGGACACCGCGCCCGGATGTTGCCGTACGGCCGCGCGCGAGGCTTCCAGGGCCACCTCAACATGCTCTGCCTGTTCCGCGAGATGCAACCCGAGCTCGTTCGGCTCATAGCCCGACCGAGATCGTGCGAACACCGGCGTGCCCAATCCCCGTTCGATTCGTTGGAGGCTGCGGAAAACGGTGGACGGGTTGAGGTGGAGCAGCTCGCCGGCGGCAGCGAGGGTGCGTCCGCGGGCCAGCGCCAGCACGACCTCGAGGTCCGCAGGGGTTAGCTCGTATTGCGTAGCCGCAATGCCTGATTGCACGCTCGCTAATTCCACTGGCGTTTGCGCAATCCTAGGCTGTCGGCTCCTTCCACCGCAAGAGGCCGCCATGTCCCTCGCTTCCTCCAATTCGACCGCGTCAGCCGCCACGCTCCTTCGCCTTTCCCTAGGGTCGATGTACGTCGCCCACGCTTTGCTCAAGCTTCTGGTCTTCAGCTTGCCCGGCACCGCCCAGTTCTTCACCAGCGTGGGGCTGCCGGGTGGTCTGGCATACCCGGTCTTCGCAGCGGAGCTAATCGGCGGCATCGCACTCCTTCTGGGCGTCTACGCACGCCAGGTTGCGTTCGCCCTCATTCCCGTCCTGCTGGGCGCCGCGTGGGTGCACCTCCCGAATGGATGGGTCTTCAACGCGCCAGGAGGTGGCTGGGAGTACCCGATCTTTCTGGCGAGCGCATCGCTTGTGCTCTGGCTTCTGGGTGACGGCCGTTTCGCCGTTCGACGCAGCGCCCGCTTCGCACCAGCGTGGTGAGGCGGCCCGTGAACACGCATATGACCTTGGTGAGCCACGCACTTTGTCCCTACGTCCAGCGCGCGGCGATCACGCTCCACGAGAAAGGTCTTCACTTCGAGCGTCGTGACGTCGACCTGGCGCGCAAGCCCGACTGGTTCCTGGCGCTGTCCCCGACCGGCAAGACGCCGCTGCTCCTCGTCGACAGCACGCCGATCTTCGAGTCGTCCGTGATCTGCGAATACCTCGAGGACATCCACGAACCGCGGTTGCATCCGCAAGACCCGCTGACTCGCGCGCGCCACCGGGCCTGGATGGAGTTCGCGTCTACGATCTTGGCGGCGATTAGCGCCCTGTACAGCGCGCCGACCGATGCCGTTCTGTGGGAGAAAGCCAGGGCTCTGCGCCGCCTGCTGGAGCGAGTCGACAGCGACCTCGCCGAGGATCCGTACTTCGCGGGCGCGGCGTTCTCGATCGTCGACGCAGCGTTCGCACCTGCGTTTCGCTATTTCGACGTGATCGACGTCGCAGGCTTTGCCTTCTTTGAGGGCCTGCCGAAGCTGGCTCAGTGGCGCCGGGAGCTCGCGGCACGCGCCTCCGTACAACGGGCGGTCGCGCCCGACTACCCCGATCGGCTCCGGGACTTCCTTCTCTCGCGCGGCACAGCGCTCAGTCGAGCGCTGGCGCAAGGTGACATTGCGCCGCGAGCGGTCGCTGCTGACTAACCTCGACGCCTGAGGGCCCTGGAAGCGTAATGTCCGCTTTGGGTGTGCGCCGTGATAAGGCGGTGCTTTTGACCGGCGAAAGGCTCTTCGACGGAATTCGAGCGAAGACGGTTTCCCGCGGAATGCGCTTTCAGGGACAGGTACCGTCGCCGAGTTCGAGCACACCCGCGACTGCGCCGCACCATGATGCCGCGCCGTCCGGACGGGCCGCCACCTCGAAGCGCAAGTCGATACCGGACTTGGTGACATGACATCCGGATGCTCGGCGCTGTCGGCAGGTGTCTATCGGAAGCACGCTATGTCCCGTGCCGCGGCCTCGCCGCAGCGCGATCAGACCCCACCCCAGAGGATCACATCATGCTCCGCACATTGTTCATCTCACTGCTCTTCGCGAGCACCTTCTCCGCCAACGCAGCCACCCCGGTCACGGAAAACGGCATCACCCGGATCCACCTGGACCAGTACAACGGCTACTTCGCTGCCCGCGAAACGCTCGCGGGGCTGAAGCCTGGCCGCTATGAGTTCGTGGTCACCAACAGGACCGACAAGGTGGTCGGCTTCCAGTTGCAGGATGCCGGCGACCAGCGCCAACTGACGATGTTTCCACTCGACCCGGGCGCCTCGCGAAGCGAGATCGTTGAGATCGACGCCGACGGCTTTCGCTATCGCTGCCCGATCAACCCGACGCCCTGGTACGACGTGAGCGTGGGCGACTGACCGCGTGGACACTGCACAAAAGTCGATGACCCGTCCATTCACCATCCACACCGCGGACTCCGCCCCCGAGGTGACCCGCGAAACCCTCCGAGGCGCCTGTCACCGAGCCCGTCAATAGAGCCATTTCAGGATCGGCGTAATGGAGCCAGTCCGGCGCCTTGCGCAGCATCGTTCCGTCAGCATCGGCCTGACCGCGGAGCGGGTCTCGAACTCCCACCAACCGCTACCCTCCGCGGCTTTTGCCCGGAGGGCGGCGATTGATAAAGGGCATCGTCGAGGCTGGCGTCAAGTACGTGAAGCGAAACTTCGTGCCGTTGCGCGAGTTTCGCTATCTGGCCGACGGCAACCGGCAGTTGCACGCATGGGTGCTTGGCGAGGCCGGCACGCGCTGCCACGGCACGACGCGCGAGCAGCCACTCAAGCACTTCGCCGACAGCGAGAAAGCGCTGCTGCAACCACGCCACCCGCGCGATCGGCAGCTACGGCCGCAAACTGCAGCAGTTCGCCCGCGTCGACCCGCAGCCCCGCCCCTCCGGAGATTCCGGACATGCCCGGGCGACATTCGGACATAGGCCCGCCCTCCGGGGCCACTAACCTTGTTCCCACCCGATCCAGGAGCACTGCAGTGTCCGCCATTCGTGTACTCGACGCGGAAACATTCGAACAGTTCACCACCGATGCCGCAGCGATCGTCGTGGTGGATTTCTGGGCGCCGTGGTGCTCGCCCTGCGCCCGCTTCCTGCCGGTGATGGAAAGCGTCGCTGCGAAGTGGATTCCGGACGTCGCCTTCGGCAAGGTCAACGTGGACGACGCGCCTGACCTCGCGCGACGCTACCAGATCAGGGGCATACCTACCCTGCTGTTGTTCAAGGGCGGCAAGCTGCACGACACGCACGTAGGCGCACTCACCGGGAGCGAACTGAGCGACTGGCTCGGCAAGGCGAACGATCGATGACCCGCGCCGGCCAGCTCGACCGACTGCTCGGCATCTGAGGCTGCGGGCACGCGCCGCCGATGGATCGAAACACCTGCCAGGCCAGGGCGACGCCCGCCCGCGCCAACACGTCAGCAAACCAGAGAGAATTCAATGAACACGTTCAAGCACGCATGGCAAGCCATCACGGTGCGCCTGGAGGGCGTCGGCCAACATCTCGCCCCGCTCTTCCTGCGCATGATCCTCGCCTGGGAGTTCTGGGAGGCAGGACGCGAGAAACTCGATGGCGACAACTGGTTCGGCGGAATCCAGGACAAGTTTCCGGTTCCGTTCAACGTCATGCCCGCGGACCTGAGCTGGGGCATGGCGACGTGGTTCGAACTGGTCGGCGCCGTGGCGCTGCTGCTCGGCCTCGCCACCCGTTTCTTCGCCTTCTCGCTGATCGTCCTCACGATCGTCGCGACGGCCTCGGTGCACTGGCCCGCGGAGTGGGCAAGCCTGGGTGAACTGTGGCGAGGCTATGCCATCACCGACCGCGGGCATGGCAACTACAAGCTGCCGCTGTTGTTCTTCGTGATGCTCGTTCCGCTGTTCCTGCGTGGCGCCGGAAGGTTCAGCATCGATGCGCTGCTTGCGCGCTTCCTGTTGCCCGCGGCCGATCGCCAGCATCGCGCGGACGTTCTTGCCTGGGGGCTCGCATCGCTTGCGCTCGGCCTGCCGCTGGCGATGCTGTTCCCGCTTCCTGGCATTGCCGCTGGCCTCGTTGGTGCAGCACTGGTGGTCGCCGGCCGGAAGCTGCCACTGGATCGAGTCTGACCACGAGCCGCCACGGTAGCTGCAAACCGCCAGCCAGTTGAACGGCTTGTCGCCGCCGCCAATGGCGCCACACCTGCCACCGTCAACGGCGACGTATGCCGGGATGCGGCCGACCTGCCCGGTCTCCCAGTTCCTGCGACCCGCGCCGCCAGGAGGATCAAGCTGATGGAAGGTACGCGTTTCCGCGCAGCTCAACTGCTAGCGAGCGTTTCGATCGCCATCTATGCGGTCTCGGTGCCGCTTCTGGAGCTCAACGACAGCCACGTGTTCAATCCCGAGTGGCCGCCTCATGCGCGGCTGCACGAAGTGTGGCAACTGATCACCAACAGTTCGATCGGTGCATTCTGTCTGTGGCGGGTTTGGGCCAGGTCGGATCTGCGGCTTCCGGCAATCCTGGCTGCCTGCGTACTTGGTGGGTTTCTCGTCGCCTGGTTGCTTCAGGGCCACTACGGCGGCGGCATGACCCTGGGCAATGGCCATGCCGAAAGGGTCCTGCTCGGTGCCAACCTCGGCCTGGTTGGCGCGACGTCGGCGCTTGGCTGCAGTCTCCTCGCTGCGTGGCTGGGGAGGGCGGCTGAACCACATCGCCGCTTGATCGAGATGACAGGGGATCGTCGATCTCCGAACTGCCCATGAAATCAAGCGCCGCTCTTACTGCTCTTGTTGGCCTCGGGCAACTCCGTTCGGTTGCCTGATCAGGGCCGGAGTCGAGCGACTCCGGTCATCTTCCAATCTGGAGAACACATGAAACCTTCGAGAATCAACCCAATGGCGCTGAGCGCGGCCATCCTTGGCTCGCTGACGCCCTCGGGTTCTGCATCGGCCTCGACGGCCTTCGCGCTGGCGGATCTCGACAGCGACTATCAGCAACTGGTCGGAGAAAAGGGCCAGGAAGGCAAGTGTGGTGAAGGCAAGTGCGGCTCGGCGTGATACGCACAAACGGATCGCGCCGGTCGGCTGGCTTCCTGCTCGCTGCCGGTGGGACGGTTTGCCACATTCCCTTCCCCGGCCCGCCGCCGCGCACGCCAAGGGCGTCGCCCGGGTGAACCACAACGCGTCGCCCGCAGGCATTTCGCTGCTTCGGGCAGTCGAGCCGGATGATCGGACATGACGTCTTAAGCGTCGAAGGCTTAGCGTGAATCCGGCATCGATGCCTGATTGTCCGGAAAGAGCCTTCGCTGGCTCGTCACTCGGTCGCCGCATGGCACACTCGGCTTCGGCGCGATGCGTCCGGGCCGCGCTGCCAGGCAAGCCGGCGGACGCGTCACGCCGGAACAGTTCGACGTCCTGTCGCGTGCGGAGCAGCCTCGTGGCATCCAGCCCTTCAACCGATCTCCTCTCCCTGATCCTGCGTCGCGTGAGCCTGAGAGGCCACGTGTATGCCCAACCGACCGTATGCGGTCTGTGGCAGATCAATCCGACAGGCAAGGCGCGGGCGACCTACCATCTGGTGGCGAAGGGAGAGTGCTGGCTGCACATGCGCGATCTCCCGGAGCCGTTGAGGCTGCAGCAGGGCGACCTGATGTTCTTTCCCAGCGACGCCTGGCACCTGCTCACGGCCAGCCGCGAGCGGCAGGGCGAGGACACGGTGATGCCGTCGCTCGGTTCCGGCCCCTACACCCAGCTCGTTTGCGGCATGTACTCCGCAGCGGATCGCGAGCTGGAGCGACTCTTCGGCGGCCTGCCCGTGCTCGTGCTGATCCGCGCCGATGCGGGCGGTTCGAAGCTGACACACCTCGTGCGCCTGCTTTCCGAGGAGGGTGAGCAGGAAGCCCCCGGCACGTCAGTGGTGCTCGACGGCCTGTCGGATGCGCTGCTGGCGCTCGTCCTACGCTACTGCATCGAGCAATCGATGATCGCATCGGGCCTGCTCGCCGGCCTTGGCGATCCACGACTGGCGGACGTCATGCTCGCCATCCACAGCCGACCGGGCGTGGCCTGGAGCCTCGAACAGATGGCACAGGTCTCCGCGCTTTCGCGCAGCACCTTCTCGGAACGCTTCCATCGGACGGTGGGCGTGAGCCCGGGCCAGTATCTCGCCGAGGTCAGAATGACCGAAGCGATGGCGATGCTGAAGTCAGGAGATGGCTCGGTAGCGCAGATCGCGGAGCGCCTGGGCTACGCGACCGAAGCTGCATTCCGGCGCGCGTTCCGGCGTGTGGTCGGACGTACGCCAGGAGAAGCACGTCGCGAGCGTGAAGCCGAACCGGAGTCGAGACGGCCACCGGCTGCGGCCGACGGATGAGCACCGCAGCCGCAGCCGCGGCCGCAGCCGCGGCCGCAACTCCATCAGCTTCACGTGGCTTGGGTCACGCAACATGCGCACCACGCAAGCAGTACTGCTGGTCCTCGACATGAGCGGCTATACCCGCTTCATCAGCCAGCGGGTGGTCAGTCTCGCGCACGCCGAGTCGATCATCGGCGAACTGATGGAAGCCATCATCGACAGTGCCGAGCACCCGATCCGGGTTAACAAACTGGAGGGGATGCGGCGCTGCTGTTTGCGGAGGTTTCCGACGACACGGCAGCGACCGCGCAGCTCGTGTTCGCGCAGGTATCGAGATTTTTCCGGGTGTTCCGCGAACGGCTTCTCGGCATCCGCGAGGCCCGCAGGCATTGCGGACGCGATGCCTGCGCCAATGTCTGCGTATTACGGTCCATCGTGACCGCCCATTTCGGCAACCCGTGACCGGTCGTTTCGGTAAGGCGTGACCGCCTGTTTCGGTCGATCGTGACCGATTTTTTGCCCGGTTCCGAAATGACCGGTCGCGATCGGGCCACGCCACGAAAGGAGGCACTGAGCAGTCCGCGTAACGCGGCCTGCGTATTCCGACCCAAGCCGGCCACTGATTCCGACGCAAGTCGGCCACCCATTCCGATCGATGTCGGCCACCGATTCCGAGCCATGTCGGCCGGGATTCCGGGCAAGCCGGCCACCGTTCCGACGGATGCCGGCCACCCCGGCGTGAGGACCTGACGCGGGACCCCGATTCCGGCACCTTCCCAACCTTTTGCCAGGCAGGGAAGCGATGCCGCAACCGAGAGTGTCCATGCGCAAGATCCGAGAAATCCTGCGGTTGCAGGCGGCCGGCCTGTCGTCCCGACAGATCGCCGCAAGCGTCGTGGTGGCCCGCAGCACCGTCGCCGAGTGCCTTCGGCGTGCCGCGGCGGCGGGCGTCTCCTGGCCGCTGCCGGCCGACGTCGATGAGGCGTCGCTCGAGCAGCGCCTGTATCCGCCGACGCCGGCGGTCGAGGCGCGACCGACCTGCGACTGGGCCGCGGTCCAGCGCGAGCTGCGCGGCCGCGGTGTCACGCTGGCGCTGCTGTGGGAGGAGTACAAGTCCCGCCATCCCGACGGCTACCAGTACAGCCGCTTCTGCGATCTGTACCGGGCCTGGCTCGGCCGAGTCGATGTGGTCATGCGGCAGGAGCACCGCGCCGGCGAGCGGCTGTTCGTCGACTACGCCGGCCACACCGTGCCGGTGCTCGATCGCCAGACCGGTGAGCTGCGGCCGGCGCAGATCTTCGTCGCCGTGCTCGGCGCATCGAGCTACACCTATGCCGAGGCGACCTGGTCGCAGGCGCTGTCGGACTGGCTCGCCTCGCACAGCCGGGCGCTCGCGTTCTTTGGCGGCTGCCCGCAGATCGTCGTCCCGGACAACCTGAAGAGCGCGGTGTCGCGCCCACACCGCTACGAGCCCGAGCTCAACCCCGCCTACCAGCAGTGGGCCGACCACTACGGTGTCGCCGTGCTGCCGGCCCGGGTCCGCAAGCCGCGTGACAAGGCCAAGGCCGAGGCCGGTGTGCTGCTGGTCGAGCGCTGGATCCTGGCCCGGCTGCGCATGCAGACGTTTCACTCGCTCGACGCGCTGAACCGCGAGATCGCGCGGCTGCTGCAGGCGCTCAATGCCCGGCCGTTCCGCAAGCTGCCGGGCAGCC
Source organism: Lysobacteraceae bacterium (assembly GCA_041687455.1). Taxonomy (GTDB): domain Bacteria; phylum Pseudomonadota; class Gammaproteobacteria; order Xanthomonadales; family Xanthomonadaceae; genus JAWLBY01. Next base: position 380,661 of record JAWLBY010000001.1, read on the forward strand.
GCGCCAGCGTGTTCGCCGAGGTCGACCGCCCGGCGCTGCGGCCGCTCCCCGTGCAGGCGTTTGAACATGCCGAATGGCGTCGCGTCCGCGTCAACATCGACTACCACGTCGAATTCGATCGCCACTACTACTCGGTGCCGTACACGCTGGCACGCCAGACCGTCGAGCTGCGCGTCACCGCCAGCACCGTCGAGATCCTGCACCAGGGGCAACGCATCGCCAGCCACGTCCGCTCGCCGATGCCGCGCGCCCACACGACGGTCGCCGACCACATGCCCTCGCATCACCGCCACCAGGCGGAGTGGACGCCCGAGCGCCTGATCGGCTGGGCCGCGACGCTCGGCGCATCCACCGCGACAGCGGTCGATCAGCTGATTCGCCAGCGACGCCATCCGGAACAAGGCTTTCGCGCCGCACTCGGCCTGCTGCGGCTGGCGCGGACCTACGGCACATCTCGCCTCGAGGCCGCCTGCGCACGCGCCGTTGCGCTCGGCGCCTGTCGCTACCGCAGCATCGAAACGATGCTCAAGAACGGCCTCGACCAGCAACCGCTGCCGGCGGCCACACCATCGTAAGCGGTAACTGAGCGACGTTCTTCTCGTCACTTCCCCCGCGCGGAGAATTGCACGCAGTTCACGGCGAGGGAAAGTGACATGGCGGGTAAGCGTGTGCGGCGGAGCGCGGAGAACTGGCGGGCGTTGCTGGCCAGGCAGGCGGAGAGCGGGCTTTCGGTGGCGTCATTCTGCGCGCGGGAGCGGTTGAACGCAGCGAGCTTCTATCAGTGGCGATCGCGGCTCGGCTGCGGGGCGGCCGCGAGGCCGGCGG
>JAWLBY010000002.1:0-345967 GCA_041687455.1 Lysobacteraceae bacterium
ACACGCTTACCCGCCATGTCACTTTCCCTCGCCGTGAACTGCGGGCAATTCTCCGCGCGGGGGAAGTGACGAGAAGAACGTCGCTCAGTTACCGCTTACAGAACATCGACATTCTCCGAGACTGACAAGGCCGCTAGCTTGCCGACCCCCTTTCTCCCCATTCTCCGCCTAGCTCCGGAACGAGAAAATGAGTCCTGTTCGGTCGATCGTGACACCCCGGCGACATTCAAGTACTTCTTGATCTCACCTGCTTCATACGACATGCCGTGACCATCATCCTCAACGCGGATGTCATCGGCGCCAGAAATGATGTAAACGTTCTTCGCATCGGCGTCATAAGCATTTGCGATAAGTTCTGCCAGAACGTAGTAGATATTTGTGTAGAGGTTCGGACCGAGCAGTTCGAGTATTCGCGGGTCTACGTTCAAACGGTATGTCTTGCGGTTCCCTTTGCGTGACGCGGACTTTCGTCGCTTCTCGCCGGCCTTCCCCTTCGACTTTCTCATTCCGCCCCCCAATTTGACCACCAATTTGGCTTTCTCGACGAGCTAAGTATTTCTTGATCTGTATTGGCGACATGGATCGTCGCCATCACTGCGCTATCGCTTCAAGGGGACAGTCACGCCATGTTCAATCAAATGGCCAACAATCGATTGCCCAATCGCGCGAGCCAGTTTCACAGGCACGGCGTTTCCGATAAGACGGCCGAGCACTTTGAACTGAACTGGGTCGCCCTCGCTCAGAAACTGGTATGTCGGCGGAAACCCTTGAAGAATGGCGCCTTCCCGCAATGAGAGCGCTCGCGCCTGCGACGGATGCCCGAAGCGACCGCTTCCATATCCAAAGAACTGCGTCGTCAACGTTGGAGCCGGCTCATCCCATCTCATCCTGCCGTAGACGCCAGAGTAAGAACGACCTGTGCTCTTGCGATGGCATCCTGCAACAAGTTGCTTGGGCCAGTCGCTCCATGAGCCTCCAGGTTTGGACGCCCTTATTCGCTTGTAATTGAGTGGGGATAGCCCCGCCGCCGCGTGCAGCGGATCCAATCTGTTCTGCGCGCCATGCTTTAGCCGCGGCAGGCCCTTGAGAACATCGCGAACGGTTCTAAAATCAGCCGCTCCGTCCGGTTGAATTCGTATCGGGCCGAACCTCGACGCGAGGAGCACGGTTCGTCTTCTTCGCTGCGCGAGACCGAAACGCGAACACTCAACAACGTCATGCCACACGTGATACCCGTGGAGGCGTAACGTCGCGACGAAATCTAGAAACACCGAGTGTTTCGTAACGGCAGGCACATTCTCCATTGTCACGATATGTGGCAACGTATCCGCGACCAAACGTCCGAAATGCGTGAGCAGTCCCCACCGGTGCGTCCCGACTGTCTCGTAGCGCTGGGAGTAGCTAGAGAACGGTTGACATGGAGCGCAACCTGCTAGCACTCGGACGTCCGACTCACCGAACCACGACATCAGCTCAGCACCGCTGAGCGTCGCCACGTCCCGAGCATGGAACGAAGCACCTCTATTGTTGGTCTCGAACGGGAAACGGCAGGCCTCGTCCAAGTCCACGCCCGCAACTACCGGCACGCCTGCGGCAATCAAACCGTGAGTTAAGCCGCCGGCTCCGCAAAAGAGATCAACACAACTCACCACGTCAACGCTCCACTGATACTCGTTTGCATGCGCTTAACCTAGGTAGGAAGAGCTCTCAACTCGGCGACTGCCGCGATCGTGTCGAACTCGCTTGAGCAGGATTGTAGAGAGACTGCTAATTTTTCTCACGGCTGCGCGATCAAGGCTGCCATGCCGGCGAGGCAGCGTAGATCGTCGATCCGGGTGGGGGGGGCACGCCAAGCTACGGGTCGGGGCGGCTGCGCCCCTGCGCGTGCTTGGGCCAAGGGGCGTGTTTCGATCCAATCGGGAAGCGCAATGCCTTGCCGTCGACCGTCGACGGTGACGGTCGCGGCCTCCTTTCCGCCGCCCTTTGGCTTGCGGCGCGACTTCGATTCGATCGTCCACACGCAGCTCGGGCCGATCACGACGTGGTCGATGTCGAAACCGTCGCCGGCCACGTTGTGGACGATGTGATAGCCCTTCGCGTACAGCGGCGTGAGCTCCTGCGCCGTGGCGAGTTCGGCATACAGGCCGTCGCTGAGCTGGCGGCGGCGCTCGGCGTTCCTGTGTACGCGCGTCGCGCTGTAAGCGATGAAGCCGATAAGCGCGACCAGCAGGGTCGCGTCGAACGCGGTGAAGCGGACGTCACTCAGGTCGACCCGCGATGCAAGCCACACAGCGACGAACGCCGGCCCGAGCATGGTCAGCATCGCGACGTTGTCACCGAAGCTCTCTTCAAGCGCAGCAATCTGGCTGCGAGCACGCTCGCCGGGAAAGTGGCGCACTGAGAATGTCATTGGTGATCGGCGGCGCGTGCGGGTGCGCCACCATTTCAGCGGCAACGCGATCGCAAGGAACAGGCCGATTGTCGCCAGTATCGCGGCGTGTGGAATGAGCACTCTCAGCATTGCAAACGCCTAGTTCGACACGGTGCGGCTGCGCAGAGTTCGTGCAGCGATCGCTGCGACACGCCTTGGTGCGTGGCCATCAATGGCCCGCGTGCGCGACAGCGCGCCCCATCAACGGATGTTCGCAGCTGAGTCGCATGTCGTCTGTCGGGAACTCCCCACACGCGTGTAGGAATCTCGGCGCCTTGATGGATGGCGATGCGGTTCGCGGCCTCAGGCCGGTCGGATGGTGCATTGGTTTCCCCCTGTAGTCGGCGCGCGCTGCGCGCTTGCTGGGTGAAGTGTCGCGACAAGGCGATTTATCGCAGGCCGCGGTCCGCGAGTCACTCATTCCCCCTGCGATCCCCCGCCCGCCGAAACCACTCCCGCAATCCCCGCGGCCGATAGCGCGGATCCGCATCCCACCGCAGCAACGCGCTCTCGTGCACGTGCTGGGTCGGATCGCGCCCGCGGTCCTGCTCGGCTTCGCCGCGTACGCGGCGGGTTGATTCGCCGATCTCGCGGTCGATGCCGCGGGTGAGTCGGTACAGGCCGGTCTTGGATTGGGTGATCGGGGCGTGCGGGTTGGGGGTGATCGGGTGGGCGTCGATCGCATCGCCGTCGAACACGAGGCCGGCGGCGCTGGCCTGGTCGATCATCCATTGCAGGGTGAGGTCGGACAGGCCGCGTTCGGCGTAGCCGCCGCCGATGTCGCTGTGCACGCCGGGGAACCACATCTGCACGACGGTCTGGCCGGGTTTCGGCTGGTATTCCCACAGCGTGGGCTTGAACGGGGTGCGGCGCTCGTCGATCGCGAGCGCGTGCGCGGCGTGGCGCACCGAGCCGCTGAGTTCGGTGTCGTGGAACTGGTGCTTGCCGCGGGTGAGCGAGCGCAGGCCGCGGATCGGGATGCCGAGCGCGCCGACGGTGTCCCACACGCCGATGAAGCGGATCTCGGTGCGCTGCAGGCCGCCGATCGCGTGGCGCTCGCGGAAGCGGGTGGGGGCGGGTTCGTCGGGGCCGTCGTCGCTGCGGTACAGCGCGAGCGCGTCGGCGTACTTCAGCACGTGGCGGCGCTCGAGGATGCCGGTCTTGCGGATCATGCCGGCGATGCTGCGGGCGGTGAACGCGCCGCGCGAGAAGCCGAACAGGTGGATCTCGTCGCCGGGGGCGTAGTTGGCGACGAGGAAGCGGTAGGCGTCGAACAGGTTGTCTTCGAGGCCGTTGCCGAACGCGCCGCCGGTGAAGCGGTCGAGCGCGTTGCCGGTGCCGACGCCCTGGCTGTAGAACACGATCTGCGGGATGTCGCCGTCGCGCTTGGCGAGGCGAAAGGCGAGGCGCACGACGTTGGTGGGGCAGGGCTGGCCGTCGACCGCGTGGTCGGCGCGGTTCCAGGTGCCGTCGCAGCAGATGATCAGACGCTTCATTCGGCCCCCCGCTCGCACCGCGCCGGCCGCTGTGCGGGCCGGGGCGGGTGATCCCGTTGGCGATGGTGGCAGGCATTGGCGTGTGTGTCTGTCCGGAAACTCCCCACAGGCGTGTGGGGAGGGGCAGGCTGCGGCGGTCGGCGGGCGGCGTTGGCGGGCGGTGGGTGGGGCGGCACAGCAGGGTTCTCCGGCATGCAGTCGGCGCTTGACCATCAGGTGTCGCGAGTGGGCGATTTATCGCAGGCCGGGCCGCGCGCGCGCGGCGGGCCGCTGCGGCGGACGGCATCGCGGATGCCCCGTAGAATCGCCGCCTTGCGGTGTCTCGCTGCGCTGATCATGGCCCCTGCCGTCGTCACTGCGGCTGCGTGCCCGATGTGCGGCACCGCCGCGCCCGCCAGACCGCATGGGCGCCGTCGCCGGGTCCCGCCGTGCATGCATCCGGAGCGACGCTCGGCATTCGCGGGCCGGCGCCGGTACACTAGCGGGCCGGATTCCGATCGCGCCCGTTCAGCACGCCGCGACCGGTCGCCGCGCTCACGGAGAGATGGCCGAGTGGTTTAAGGCAGCGGTCTTGAAAACCGCCGTGGTAGCGATACCACCGTGGGTTCGAATCCCACTCTCTCCGCCATTTCCAGGCCCGTGCGTGTCGTGCCTGCGACGGGCCTGCTGGTCGGTTGCCCCGACGTATCAGCCGAATTGACCTGCACACGGGTCACGCCAGTCCTTCCCCATGCGGCTCCCGCGAATCGATTCCCGGCGACCTGGCGTCGGTGGCAGCGCGCATCCGCCAGCCGATCGCGGTCGCGAGACTGATCCACAGCGCCGTATAGACCCACCACAGCGTCACCAGCGAGTCGCCCGAGAACCACTGGAACACCGCGCCGGCGCCGATGCCGTTGACCGCCGTGTGCAGCACCATGCAGACGACGATGTTGCCTCCCGAGCGCTCGTACAGCCATGCAAGGACCACCGACGCGGCCATCACGTTGATGACGAATGCCGGCAGGATCGATGGCGGGAACTCCTCGAACATGACCGGGATGTGCCAGATCGACCACACCACGCCCAGCAACAACGAGGCGGTCAGCAGCCCGAAGCGTTTTCTGAGCATCGGCAGCAGGTATCCGCGCCAGCCCGGTTCTTCGCCGAGGCTCACGAAGAACATGAAGAACGCGAAGCGGAGCGCCAGTTCTTCGGCGTTCACGTGAGGCTCCATCCGGGCGCCGAGCGCGACGGCGATTCCGGCGGCTCCACCCACCATGACTGCCGGCAGCAGAACTGCCGTGGCATACCAGCGCGGCGCTGCCCGGACCGTGACCATCCGGCGCAACAGATCCTTGACGCCGTCGCGGCCGACCGTCAGTCCGAGCACGATCAGCGCGGCGACCAGCGGGCCCAGCGGGTTGACGCCGCTTGCCTCGACGCCGGTCAGCGCCAGCATCGCCGGATACCAGGAAAGCAGCATGGCCAACGGCACGAACAGGACCAGCGGCCTGTTGCGGAACGTGGATCGGAGCGTTGCGAACATGATTTCGTCTCCCGGAGGCGGACTGGCGGTTGCGCCACCACCGATCAGACGCAGCGGGCTGGCACCGCGTTTATTTGCCGCGCTTGATCCAGATCAAGCGGCCGGTCGATCGGGTCGGCTCGGTAGCTGCGCGGCGGGCGGCCACCACGCCACCGTCGCCGCAGGCGGTGGCACGCCTGTGCGGCGTGCAGTTCAGCCGTCCGACGGCAGCATGGTCGCCGCCGGTTGATGGCGAACAGGTCACGGAGGACGGATGTCGATCAAGCAGCGGATGAGCCGGCTCGCGCAGCGGATATCGCGTTCGGCCCCGGCCGAGGTCGGACGCAGGATCGGCGAGCATTCGGTGATGTCGTTGTCGGCCGCACTGTCGTATTACACGATCGTGTCGCTGGCGCCGCTGGTGGTGCTGCTGTTGTGGCTGACGACGATGCTGTATCCGTCGGCGCAGCAGGAATTCTACGATCAGGTGACTTCGCTGGCCGGCAGCCAGGTCGAGAACGCGGTGCGGACGGTGGTCAGCAACGCCGAGCAGACCCCGGGTCTCGGTTCGATGGCGGCGCTGTTCGGAACGCTGGCGCTGGTGTTCGCCGCGTCGATCGTGTTCGGCCAACTGCAGCTTGCGCTGAACCGGATCTTCGGCAGCCCTTCGGTGGCGGCCCAGGGCGTCTGGGCCTGGTTCCGCAAGCGGCTGCTGTCGCTTGGCATGGTGTTCGGGCTCGGTTTCCTGCTGCTCGTATCGATGATCGCGCACGCCGGCATGGAGCTGGTCGCCGATCGACTGCCGGGCGCCGTGCCGAACATCGTGTCGGTGGTCGGTTTCGTGCTTTACACGCTGGTGTTCGCGGCGATCTACCGGTTCGTGCCGGACTGCCCGGTCAGCGGGCGGCTGTCGCTGATCGGCGGTGCGATGACCGCGCTGCTGTTCGTTGTCGGCCGCTACCTGATCGGACTGTACCTCGGCCGTGCATCGACGGGCTCGGCCTACGGCCCGGCCGGCGGACTGGTCGTGATGCTGGTCTGGATCTACTACTGCGCGGTGGTGTTCTTCATCGGCGCGGTCGCGACCGCGGTGATGGAACGTCGGATGCAGGTGCGGGCACAGCGGCAGCGCTACGCGGGCACGCCGGAGGATCGCCGCATCATCGATCGGCGGCGGGTTCCGGATCGCCGCCACGCCGACGATTCCATCGGCGGGATGCAGCCGGCCTGAGCCGGCTGCCCGGAAGCTGCGTCAGTCCTCGATCTGGGACTTCGCGAATTCGACGTCGAGGCGTTCCATCGCATCCTTCGGCTTGAGCTTCGACGCCTTCTCGTAGGCCGCGGCGGCTTCGTCTTCCTTCTTGCTGCCGTACAGCAGCATCAGCCCGTTGCCGTATTCGATGTGAGCGATCGGCGAGTCCGGCGTCAGCTTCAGGGCGGTCTTCAGGTGCTGTTCGCCGGTGGCGGCCTTGGCGCCATAGGTCAGCCCGCCGATCATCGCGCCGACCTTGTTGATGATCTCGCAGTGGTAGAGGCCGAGCGCGGTATGCGCTTCGGCATGCTTCGGCGCCAGTTTCAGCGTGGCGTCGAGGCTTTCCCTGACCTTGCCGGCCAGACCCTGCGCCAGTGCCTTGGCGATCGACAGACCCTGGCTGTAGCGGCCGAGCGCGAAAGCGCGGCGATAGTGCGCACTGGCGTCGTTCGGCAACGCGGCGAGTGCGGCGTCGGCCATCGCGGCGAGTTGTTCGTAGCGGGCGAGCTGCGCTTTCTCGTCGTCGACCAGGTAGGTCGCGTGGATGCCGCCGGCCTTGATCGCGACCGATGCGCCGAGTGGCCCGAGCTTTTCGCCGGCTTCGAAGGCCGCCTGGAATGCGCCGCGGTGGAAGTCGCGCCAGGCCGCTTGCAGCGTGGCGGCAATCGCGCCGGCGGCGGCCGGTTTGCCGAGCGCCGGATGCCGCTTCAGCAGGGCTCCGATGTGGGTTTCGTCCGGAAACGGCTCGCAGTCGCCGGCATGCAGCTTCGACCAGGCACGTTCGAGCTTGTCGCCGGCATAGTCGAATGCCTTGTCGTCGTGCGGAAACCTGGCCCAGGCCTTCTTCGCCATCGCATCCCCCTGTTGCATCCGGTTCGAGCTGCGCCGACCACCCGGCCGGCATTGCCAGTGCTGGCATCGCTAGTGTGTTTGTTCTAGCGCGCATTCCTAGCATACGCGACGACGCCAAACCCGCGTATTCGACAACGAGGTTCACCATGGCCAAGTCAACCAAAACCCGCCGCCGTCCGGCTGCACCCACTGCCGGGCTCAACGGCCGCGATCTGTGGCTTGCCGGGCTCGGCGCCGTGTCGCTCGGCCGCAAGCAGGGCCTGAAGCTGTACACCACGTTGCGCGACGAAGGACGTGCACTGCAGCAGCGCGCCGGCAATGTTGCCGACAACCTCGGCGAGCAGGTCCGGCAGGGCATCGGCGACGTCCGCGCCCGGCTGCAGGCCGCGGCGCGACCGCTGCGCGGCCGTGCCGAGTCGATCATCGCCGTGCTGACCCGCCAGGCGCAGGCCCGGTTGCAGCCGGTGCTCGGCCGCTTCGGCGTCTCGCGTCCGAAGGCCCGCCGCGCGGCGGCCAAGCGTGCGCCGGCACGCAAGCCGGTGGGCAAGCAGTCGGCCCGCAAGGCGACCGGGCGGCGTCGCGCCGCCTGACACGCTCTCTCATCCCTCGTCAGGGTGGCAGGGGCCCCGGTGCGAACCGGGGCACTTGTTTTTTGTCTGCGGCGATCCGTCGGCCGGGCTGGCGTCGGTTCGACGCGCGCGATGCTCGAGCAGGAAATACAGGGCGATCGCCAGCAGCAGCGGCAGCAGGTAGTACACCGCACGGTAGGTCAGTAGTGCGGCGACGATCTGCGAGGTCGGCAGGCGGTCGGACAGCAGCATCACGAACACCGCTTCCATGACCCCGATCCCGGCCGGGATATGCGCCAGCGCGCCGGCCACTGCCGACAACAGCACTGCGGCGAGTACCTGCGGATAGGCGACCGACGGCAGCAGGACCCACAGCGTGGTCGCGATCGCGAACCAGTTGATCAGCGAATTGCCGATCTGCATCAGCGCGATCTGCAGGCTCGGCAGCTCGATCGCATGGCCACGGAACGTCCAGCGGCGTGTCGCCGAGAAGGCGCAGACCAGCGGATACGCGCAGATCACGACCAGCATCGTGACGCCGAGTCCCTGCAGCAGATTGCTGCCGCGCGCCCAGTCCGGCGGCAGATCGACCTGTCGCGTGGCCAGCAACAGGCCGGCGAGCAGAACATAGCCCGACCAGTTGCCGCTGATCGCGAGCGCAATGATCCGGGCGATGTCGGCCGGACCGACGCCGGAGCGCGAGTACAGCCGCAACCGGAAGCCGGCACTGCCGACCAGCGCGCCGATGTTGAGATTGAACGCATAACTGGTCGCGCCGATCGCGAGCACCCGAAGCACCGGAACCGAATGGCCGACGTAGCGACGGCCGATCAGGTCGAAACTGGCATAGGACAGATAGCTCGTGGCGCTGAGCAGCATTGCCGCGGACAGCGTCAGCGGATCGGACGACACGATCGCGGCGCCGATCTCGGCCCAGTCCAGCGTGCGCGCCTGCCGGTACAGCAGCACCGCGACGCCGATCAGGAAGGCCGCGAACAGCAGACGCAGCGTGATCCGCCAGGCCCTGGCGCGCGGCGTCGTCAATGCGGATGCGGCCGCTGCGTGTCGAGTCGCTCCGGCGCGCGCGACGCGTCGCTCGGCGCAGCCGGCAGCGGCCGTACGCTCCTGATCCGCTGCGCATGCGCAGGCAACATGCCGGCCCAGTGCGGAAAGCGCCGCAGCGCATGAAACACGAACGCGCCCCATATCGCCCGCCAGAACGACTTCCTCGGAATCCGCGACGGGTCGACGCGCTGGCAGTGTTCGACCGCGAGCCGGCCGAGACTGCGGTGCAATTCGACGGCCAGGCCGCGATCGCGAACGAACACGTTGGCTTCCAGATTGACCGACAGGCTCAGTGGATCGAGATTGCTCGAACCGACCGTGACCCACTCGTCGTCGGCATAGGCCACCTTGCCGTGCAGCGGGCGGCGGCAGTACTCGAGTATCTCGACGCCGCTCTCGATCAGATAACGGTACAGCCAGCGCGCCGCGGCCGTTGCCAGGGCGACATCCGGAGCACCCTGCAGGATCAGCCGGACCTGCACGCCGCGGCGCGCGGCATTGCGCAGGTCGCGCAGCAGCCGGTAGCCCGGGAAGAAATACGCATTGGCGATGACGAGCCGCCGTCGGGCCAGGCGGATGCCGAGCCGATAGGCGCGCTCGATGTCGGTCCGGTGATACTGGTTGTCGCGGGTCACGAACAACACTTCGGCGTTGCCGGCGGCAGGGGGCAGCGAATTCGACAGCGTGCGGCGACGCCAGAAATGCCAGCGCCGGCGCGGCACGGTCGTCGACAGCAGGAACCGATGGATGTCGGCGACCACCGGACCCTCGATCTCGACCGCGTAATCCTGTTTCGCTTCGGGGCCGAAGTCGTCGAGGTGGTCGGCCGAGAAATTGATTCCGCCGACGAACGCCAACCGGCCGTCGATGACCAGCAGTTTCCGGTGCATGCGCCGGAACACGTTGGTGCGCATGCCGAACAGCATTGGCTGCGGGTCGAACACCCGGAACTCGACGCCGGCATCGGTCATGCCGCCGATGAATTCCGCCGAAAGATCGGGCGACCCGTATCCGTCGACGGTGATGCCGACCTGGACGCCGCGCGAGGCGATTTCAATCAGCACGTCGCGAAGCGCGCGACCGACCTTGTCGTCGAACAGGATGAACGTCTCGATCAGCACTTCGCTGTCGGCCTGCCGCATCGCTTCGAACACGCGCGGGAAGAACGCTCCGCCGTTCTCGAGCAGGTGGACCCGGTTGCCGCTGCGCCAGGGCTGCTTCACGGCGGCACCGACGGCTGCAGGTGGGCCGACAGCGCGGCATGATCCGACAGGTGCGACCACGGCCGCATCGACAGCACTTCGCAGTGCCCGACCGCGACGTTGCGGACGTAGATCCGGTCCAGCGGCAGCAGCGGAAGCCGGGCAGGGAAGGTCCGCGCGAACTGTCCCGACACCGAATGGAACACTTCGCGCACACCGCAGTTGGACAGCCGTGGATGCCCGCGCTCGCGCCAGTCGTTGAAGTCGCCGGCGATCACCAGCGGCGCATCGGCCGGTACTTCATCGTCGATCAGATGGCACAGCAACTCGAACTGCTTGCGTCGATGCGACTCGCGCAGTCCGAGGTGCACGCAGACCGCATGCACGACGCGGTCCTCCGGCAGGCTCAGTACGCAATGCAGCAGCCCGCGCCTCTCGCGGCCGGAGATGCTGACATCGCGGTTCTCGAACCGCGTGATCGGAAACTTCGAAAGCAATGCATTGCCGTGGTGACCCTCCGGGTAGACGGCATTGCGGCCGTAGGCGAAATCAACCCACATCGTGTCGGCGAGGAACTCGTAGTGCGGCGCCTCGGGCCAGCTCGGGTGGCGCCTGGCGTAGGTGCTGTGGCTGCCGAGCACTTCCTGCAGGAATACGACGTCGGCACCGACCGCCCGGACTGCGTCGCGCAATTCCGGGAGAATGAATCGGCGGTTGAACACCGTGAAGCCCTTGTGGGTGTTCACGGTGAGCACGGTGAACGCAGTCATCGGCCATCGCGCACGCGAGCGGGCATTGCGGCCGACATTAGGACGGCCCGGCTGAAGTCCCGCTGCACGGCCCGGTTCGGGCGTGCGCGGCAGCACGAAGCGATCGGATGTCCTGGACGGTTGCCGTCGAGCCGCGGAAGCGTTGTCAGCCGCGAGCCGTCAGCCCACGGGCGTGGCCGCGGTCGCTTCGCCGGCCAGCTCCGGAGCCTTGACGCTCAAGGACGCACGTAGGCCTGCGACAGCGTGTGCAGATGCACCCGCTCGGCATCGCGCAGGAACGGTGCGATCAGCATCATGACCTGGTGGATGCCAAGCCGGATCGATTCGTGCTCGTCGCGCTCGCCACGCACGCTCGAATAGTTCAGCCAGAACGTCGCGATGACCAGGATGTTGGTCGCGGTCGCCTGGATCTCGTCGGCACTGGCCCGCATGATGCCGGCCTGCACCAGCCCGCGCATGACGTCCTGCGCATTGTCGGTGGCGCGTTTCAGGATCCGGCCGAAGTGCAACCGCAGCTTGCGGTTGCGGCTCAGGATGTCGACCAGGTCGCGATACAGGAAGCGATGGTCCCAGATGCACTCGTAGACCAGGTGCAACTGCAGCCAGATGTCCTCGAGATTCGGTAGCCGGCCCTGCGGCATCACCAGTGCGCGATCGATCCGCTCCTCGTACTGGCCGAAGAGCTGCTCGATGATGTCGTCCTTGTTGCGGAAGTGGTAGTACAGGTTGCCGGGGCTGATCTCGAGTTCGTCGGCGATGTGGTTGGTCGTGACGTTCGGCTCGCCCTGCTCGTTGAACAGCCGCAGACTGGTCTCGAGGATGCGCTCGCGGGTACGGCGGGCCATGGTGCGAGCGCGTCCGCTCAGCCGGTCAGTTTCCCGACCAGCGCGATGTATTTCTTCTTGGCCTCGTCCTGCGAAGTGCCCTTGAGCTTGGTCCAGGCCTCGTACTTGGCGGTGCCGACGAAATCGAAGAAGCCCGGCTTCGGGCCGTTCACGTCGCCCTCCGAGCCCTGCTTGTAGAGCGCGTAGAGCTTCAGCAGCGTGTCGTTGTCCGGGCGTTCGGACAGTTGCTTGACGTTGTTCGAGGCCTGTTCGAATTCGGTATCAAGGTCGGCCATGGCGGCACTCCGGGTGGGCGATCGGGCGTCGTGTGTGATAGCACGCGCTTCGGCAGGAATCAACGCGAACCGACTGCCGCTGGTTTCCGCTGGCGCGTGCAATGGGTCCGGCTACTGCGAACCCACCCGGACGGAAGACTAGGCGGCGGCCGGCACGCGGGCTATCTTTGCCGCGCGGGCCGATGATCCTGCGGCCGATCCCATGCACCGTCGAAGGGGAGCTTACATGAGCTATTTCGTCACTGGTGCGACCGGCTTCATCGGTCGCCATCTCGTCGACAACCTGCTCCAGCGCAAGGGCACGGTCTATGTGCTGGTGCGTCGCGGGTCGCAGAAGAAGCTGACGGCGTTGATCGAGAAGATGGGCTGGGACGCGAAGCGCATCCACCCGGTGGTCGGCGATCTCGGCAAGCCGCGGCTCGGCGTGTCGCCGGCGCAACTGAAGATGCTGAGCGGCAAGGTCCAGCATTTCTTCCATCTGGCCGCCATCTACGACCTCACCGCCGACGCCGAGAGCCAGCAGGTTGCCAACATCGAGGGCACCCGCAATGCGGTGCAGCTTGCCGAGGCGATCAAGGCCGGCTGCTTCCATCACACCAGTTCGATCGCGGCCGCCGGGTTGTATCCGGGTGTGTTCCGCGAGGACATGTTCGACGAAGCCGAGGAGCTCGACCATCCGTACTTCCGCACCAAGCACGACTCGGAGAAGGTCGTGCGCGAGGAGTGCACGAAGGTGCCGTACCGGATCTATCGGCCCGGTGTCGTGATCGGCCATTCGAAGACCGGCGAAATCGACAAGATCGACGGCCCGTACTATTTCTTCAGCCTGATCAAGAAACTGCGCGAAGTGCTGCCGAAATGGATGCCGACGATCGGCATCGAGGGCGGCCGCATCAACATCGTGCCGGTCGATTTCGTCGCCGACGCGATGGACCACATCGCCCACAAGCCGGGCCTGAACGGCGGCGTGTTCCACCTGACCGACCCGGATCCGAAGCGGATCGGCGAAGTGCTGAACATCTTCGCCCGTGCCGGCCACGCGCCGGAAATGACGATGCGTCTCGACGCACGGATGTTCGCGTTCGTGCCGACGCCGGTACGGATGGCACTCGGCAGCCTGCCGCCGGTCAGGCGGATGACCAACATCCTGCTGAAGGATCTCGGGATTCCGCACGAGGTGCTGAAGTTCATCACCTATCCGACCCGCTTCGACGCCCGCGAGACCGAGCGTGCACTGAAGGGCAGCAAGATCCACGTGCCGGCACTCGAGGACTACGCCTGGCGGCTGTGGGACTACTGGGAGCGGCATCTCGACCCGGCGTTGCACGTCGACCGCTCGCTGCGCGGGCAGGTCGAAGGCAAGGTGGTGCTGATCACCGGCGGTTCTGCCGGCATCGGTCGCGCCGCAGCCGAGAAAATCGCCGCAGCCGGTGCCAGGACGATCATCGTCGCGCGCGGCGAGGAAGAATTGTTCGCGACCCGCGACGAATTGCGGAACGCCGGAGGCGACGTCCATGCCTACACCGCCGACCTGTCCGACATGGCCTCCTGCGACGAACTGGTCAGGACCGTGCTCGCCGAGCACGGTCAGGTCGATGTGCTGGTCAACAATGCCGGACGATCGATCCGCCGCTCGGTTGCGCTGTCGTACGACCGCTTCCACGATTTCGAGCGGACCATGCAGTTGAACTACTTCGGCGCGCTGCGGCTGATCATGGGCTTCCTGCCGGCGATGACCGAACGTCGTCGCGGCCATGTGATCAACATCTCGTCGATCGGCGTGCTGGCCAACTCGCCGCGGTTCTCGGCCTATGTCGCCTCGAAGGCCGCGCTCGATGCGTTCAGCCGTTGCGCGCAGGGCGAATTCTCCGGCCAGAACATCGCCTTCACCACGATCAACATGCCGCTGGTGCGGACCAAGATGATCGGGCCGACCAAGATCTACGAGAACGTGCCGACGCTGTCGGCCGACGAAGCGGCCGACCTGATCGTGCAGGCGATCATCGAGCGGCCGAGCCGGATCGCGACCCGTCTCGGCGTCTTCTCGTCGGTACTGAACGCGCTGTTCCCGAAGGCCTACGAGGTCATCATGAACACCGCGTTCCAGTTGTTCCCGGATTCGGCTGCCGCTCGCGGCGAGAAGGAGAAGGGGGCGCTGGCGGCCTCCAGCGAGCAGATCGCATTCGCGGCGATGATGCGCGGCGTGCACTGGTAGCGGCTGCGGGATGCAGCCTCCGCGCAGGCGGCCCGGGCCGGCGCGCCATCGTCGTCATCGGGCTTTCGGCGCACGGCGGTTGCGTTCGCGTTCGCCGCGTGCGAGCGCGGTCGGGTAATCGCGCCGATCATTCGCGCAGATCATTCGCGCAGATCATTCGCGCAGATCATTCGCGCAAATCATTCGCGCCGATCATGCGCCGGTCTTTCGCTGACCCGGAAACGGCATCGCCCGGTCGACGCAGGTCGACCGGGCGATGCGGACAAGAAGCCCGCCAGTCCAGTAGCCGTAGGGGAGGGAGCTAGCGGCGTCCGGGCGGACTGGCGGGCGTCAAAGCGGTGTACTTACTCTTTCGTGCCGGCGCTGTCGGCGGCGGTCTCCGCAGCCGGCTTGCGCTTGACCGGAGCCTTCTTGGTCGCCGGCCGCGTTGCGCGCGCCGGTTTGGCCTTGCGAGCCGCGGACGGTGCCGTCGAAGTTCGAGTACCGGCTTTCTTGACCGCGCTGCGCTTCGATCCGGCCGCCGGCTGTACCGACAGCTTGCGCAGTTCGGCATTCAACTGGTCGACCCGCGCGATCAACGCCTGCAAATCCTCGCGGCCCGGAACGCCGAGCCGGGTCAGCGCGTGCTGGACACGATCCTCGAACACCTTTTCGAGACGATCCCAGGTGTCGGTGGCGCGGTCCTTGACCTGGCCGACGCGCGACTCGACGACGTCGCGGACCGCGTCGACGCGGCCGGTCGCCATCTTGCGGGTGCGCTGCTCGAGCGTCATGCCTTCCGAGACCAGCGTCTCGAACATCCGGGTACCCTCGGCCTGTGCCCGCGAGAACGCGCCCATGCCGGCCAGCCAGATCTGCTGCGCCGATTCCATGATCGAACGCGACAGGTGCTCGGCTTTCTTCTGCAGGCCTTCTTCCGATGCGCGCGGCGCGCTGCGGGCGCCGGCACTCTTGAACCTGGCCTTGGTATTCGATTTGAGCTTGGCCACGATGGAGTTCCTCTTCGAGAGCGGGTGCGGATCGGCACGCTGGCCGGTGCGATTGCGAGGCAGTCTGTGCCCCGCCGCTAGAATAATCACACTAGCGACGGGCGGGCTTAACCGCGCTGCGCCGCGCGCATTCCGCAGGACAATGCGCCGCTGCCGCCGCGATCGCAGGCGTGCATCGATTCGGCCCGGGTGAGCGGTGTGGCATGCACGGCCGTGATCGGAAATGCGCGAACGTGGCGCAATCGGGAGCGCAGCCGGTCGGAATCCGATGCATCACAGATGCACACGACCGGGATATCCGGCCGCACTCGTGGTTGCGACTGCGGATGGTTGGAGCGGTGCAGTGCCTGCGCGACGCCCGGCGGTTACGGCTGCGCCCGGCGCTCGTTGCGACGCTTGCGCGGTTCGTGGGCGTCGATCACCGCTTCGACATCGTCGAGCGCACGTTGCAGCCGCGCGGTCGTGTTCGCACGTCGGCGGCGCGGCGGACGGAGGCCGTCGAGTGCGCCGCGTTCGACGTCGTCGACGATCTCGTCACGCAACCGCAGGCCGTGTGCGGCCAGCAGCGGCACCAGTTGCTCGCGGCGCCGGCGCAGGTCGGCCAGCGTCGCGCGGTAGGCGTAATCGCAGACCCGCCGGCGCGACTTGTAGCTGAACACGCTGGTGAAGAACATCTCGGTGTCGGTCGGGTTCGGCTCGAAAAACAACTGGTCGGTCTGCGGGTAGGCCTTCGCGTACTTCTCCATGCCGACCTGGATCCGCGATTGCAGCAGCGTGCGGAACGTCTGCGACAGCACCACCGGCAGGCCGCCGGCGACCAGGCTTTCCGGCGGATGTCCGGCGGCCCGCGCCTGGCTGGCATCGAACGGCACCAGCGGGTTGATGCCGAACAGCAGGCCGATGCCTTCGTCGAGCGCGACCGAGGCGTTGATCGTGCGGCGTAGCGCCCCGTCGACGAACTGCCGGCCGCGGATCTCGACCGGCGGATACAGCCCCGGCAAGGCCGAACTGGCCTGCACCGCGCGCGAGATCGGCACGTCCTGCCAGCCCGGTGTGCCGAAGCGGATCGCTTCGCCGCTGTCGAGATCGACCGCGGTGATGAACAGCTTGCGGTGCAGCTCGCGGAAGTCGTCGGTGCGTCCGCCGCTGGTGAACACGGCCTGCAGGAAGCGCCCGACTTCGTCGTTGTCGAAGATGCCGGACGGGATCAGCGCACCGAGCCGACTGATGCCTTCGCTGAGCTTTGCGTTGCGCGGATCGATCAGCAGGTCGCGCCACCAGCGGAACAGCAGCCGCGGCACGCTGGCGAATCGGCGCAGGTACTCGTATATCGCCGGCTTCAGGAAGCTTTCCGGCCTGAAACGGATGTCTTCGGCGTCGCCGGTGATGAAGATCCGGGTCATCTCGGCAGTCGTCATCCGGTTCGCCAGTCCGGCGGACAGGAATGCACCGGAGCTGACGCCGACATAGACCGCGAGCTGGGTCAGGTCGAGGCCTTCGATCGCTTCGTCGAGCGCGCGAAGCGCGCCGAGCTCGTACATGCCGCCGATCGGGCCGCCGCCGGCGATGGCGATGCCGATGCGTCCGGCGTGGATGGGGCGTGGCCTGGCGGCCTGGATGACGAGCATGGGACGCGAGCTGATCCGAAAGGTCGATTGTAGCGGGCGGCCGAGCGCCGACAAGCGAACCGGGCGGCGCTTCGCGCCCGCTGTCCGCCTTCAGTCACGATTCTTTCCGCCCGGCGCAGCGGACGGCATGATGGATGGACGCCCGTGCCCGGCAACCCGCGGACCCTGCCGATGTCCCATCCCGAACTCGATCGCCGCCTGACCCGCCTGGTCCACGAGAACCTGCGCTGCCACGACCCGGCCTGCGAGCCGCGCAACGCGTTGCCGTGGTTGCCGGCCCTGCAACGCTGGCAGGCCGCGCGACTGCGCGACAGCTTCGCCGATTTCCTGGCGTCGCCGCGCGAACGACTGGCGGCGGAATTCTTCCTGACCGACCTGTACGGCGATTTCGATGTCGACGAGCGCGACCGCGAGATCGAGCGGGTGCTGCCGGTGATGCGGCGGGTGCTGCCGGAAAAGCTGCTGTTCGCGGTCGCCGACACGATCGAGCTGGCGGTGCTCAGCCATGCATTCGACCTGCGGATGGCCGAGGCGCTGTCGAAGCGGGTCGCGCCGGATGCGATCGATCTGCCGAACTACGCCGCCGCGTACCGCGAAATCGGCCTTCCGCGGCTGCGTCGCCACCAGATCCGGTTGATCGAGTCGATCGGCACGATCCTCGACCGGGCGGTATCGACGCCGTTCATTGGCACGTTGCTGCGGATGTCGCGCGGGCCGGCCAGGGCGGCCGGGCTGCAGGATCTGCAGCACTTCCTCGAGCGCGGCTTTGCCGCGTTCAAGCGGCTCGGCGGCGCGCAACGCTTCGTCGACGAGATCTCGCGCCGCGAGCTGGTGGTGTCCGAGCGGCTGTTTTCCGGGCATCCGCAGCCGTTCGCGCCGTCCTGAGTCCGGCCCCGGCCGCGGAGCGCCGCTCAGGCGAATTCGCGGTCGATCTGCTTGTGGATCTCCGCTTCGACCGAGCCGCGCAGCGCGAGCAGGAAGAAGCTCAGGTTGACGATCACCCGGACCTCGCCCCTGGCCAGCGCGATGTGACCGTCGACACCGCTGCGGCGGAAATGCAGCGTATCGCCTTCCCAGCCGTATTCGACCTCGAAGTGCTCGGAAATCTTGCCGGCGACGCGTTCGACCGCGGCGCGGGCATCCTTGATCGACTTGCTGTGCTCGCGACGGATCTCGATGCTCGGCATGCAACCACTCGTTGGGGCGGAACGCCGGACATGATGCGTCAGCCGCTGCGGCGATGCCAATCGGCGCCGGGCGCGCCGGCCGGCCGATGCTTCACGGCCGCGACCGCCCGGTGTAGAGTCCGGCCGTGGCGAGCAGGTCCAGGACGGAGAATGACTGCTCGGCGTCAACAAGGGGCCGAAGGATGCGCTTGAGTTTCCCCAACGGTGAGCACCCCGACGTGCAGCTCGAACAGGGCGAGCTCGGCATCGGCTCGGCGCCGGGCAATCGGGTCGTGCTGGACGGCGTCGCGCCGCGCCACGCCGCGATCCGTTGCGATGCGCAGCGCGGCATCATGATCCATGTGCTCGATCGCGCCGCGCAGGTGCACGTCAATGCCCGTCCGGTGCGCGAGTTGGCGATCCTGCGGCTGGGCGACGTGCTGAGCCTCAATCGCGTGCAGGTGCTGGTGCGACCGGACGACAGCGTCCGGATCGAGCAGTCGATCCCGAGCGAGTCGGTGCCGCGGGCCAGCGGCGCGCAGCGTACCGCGGCAAGCCGGGTCGTATTGCGCGGCGTCGCCGGACACTATTTCGGGCAGAGCATTTCGCTGCAGGATCCGGTGCTGGTCGGCCGGTCACCGCAGGCGCAGATCCGCCTCGACGACCCCGATGTGGTCGATCGCCACGCCCAGCTCGAGTTGAGTGGCGAACGGGTGCTGCTGCGCAATCTCGGCGCGCATGACGGCAGCGTCGTGAACGGCGTGCCGGTGCGGGACGCCGTGCTGCACCCGGGCGACCAGATCGCGTTCGACGGGCAGCGCTTCGTGCTCGAGGCGCCCGGTCTGCCGCCGCGCGGCATCTGCACGACGCCGAGTGCCGGCTCCGGTATGGGGACGACGCAGACGATGCAGGCGATCCGTGCCGAGCCGCATGCCGGGCAGCCGGCGACCACCGCCGAAGCCGGACGCTCGCGTTACGGCTGGCTGATCGTCACCGCGCTGGCGATTGCCGGCACGATCGTCGCGCTGCTGATCTACGCGCCGCGCTGAGCCGACGCCGGTCGGCGGACGATCCGGCGCCGGATCGGCGGCCAGCGCGCGGCCAGCAACGCGAGCAGGATCGTTGCGTAGACCAGCGGCTCGCGCAGATCGGCCTTGACCAGCCAGACGAAGTGCAGCACCGCCAGCATGCCGACCGCGTAGACCGCCTTGTGCAGTCGGCTCCACCATGGCCCGAGCCGGCGCATCATGCCGCGGGTCGAGGTCGCCGCCAGCGGCAGCATCAGCAGCCAGGCCAGGAAACCGACCGTGATGAACGGCCGTTCGACGATATCGTCGACGATCTGCGGCCAGTAACCGCCGAGATCGAGCGCGAGGTAGACGGCCAGGTGCAGGCTTGCGTAAGCAAACGCATACAGTCCGAGCATGCGCCGAAAACGCAGCAGCCGCGGCCAGCCGCCGATCAGCCGCAGTGGCGTGATCGCGAGCGTTGCCAGCAGCAGCCGCAACGCCCACAGGCCGGTCTCGTGGGTCAGCGTCGCGATCGGGTCGGCGCCGAGCCGGTCCTGCCACGCGGCGGCGATCAGCAGTGCCAGTGGCAGCAGCGCCGCGACATGCAGCACGCCCTTGGCGGCCAGCAGCGCGCGTTCGCGCCGGTCGCGATCCGCTGCGCGGCTCAAAAGAACTTCCGCAGGTCCATGTCGCGATACAGCGACGCGACCTGTTCCGCATAGCCATTGAACGGCTGGGTCGGGATGCGTTCGGCGAACAGGTTGCCGCGCGGATGCGCCAGCCGTCGCTCGGTCTTCTGACTCCAGCGCGGATGGGCGACGGCCGGATTGACGTTCGAATAGAACCCGTATTCGCTTGGCTGCGACCGGTTCCAGCTCGTGACCGGCTGCTGTTCGGTGAACTCGATCCGGACGATCGACTTGATGCTCTTGAAGCCGTATTTCCACGGCACCACCAGCCGCAGCGGCGCGCCGTTCTGGTTCGGCAGGTCGCGGCCGTACATGCCGGTCGCCAGGATCGTCAGCGGGTGCATCGCTTCGTCGATGCGCAGGCCTTCCCGGTACGGCCAATCGAGGATCGGGTAGCGCAGCCCGGGCATCTCGTCGCGCCGCGCCAGCGTCGTGAAGGCGACGTAGCGGGCCTGCGAGGTGGGCCGGAAGCGTTGCAGCAGGCGGCCGAGCTCGAAACCCTGCCACGGGATCACCATCGACCAGCCCTCGACGCAGCGCAACCGGTAGATCCGTTCCTCGATCGGCAGGCCGGCCAGCAGGTCCTCCAGCGCGAATCGACCGGTCTGCTCGGCGTGGCCGGCGATCTCGACCGCCCACGGAGCGGTGGTCAGGCGGCCGGCGTGCCGCGCCGGATCGGTCTTGTCGGTGCCGAACTCGTAGAAGTTGTTGTAGCTCGACGCATGCTCGAAGCGGGTCTGCTGTTCGGCGCTGCGGAACGGGTCGGGGCCGGCGACCGGAGCGGCGCTGGCCGGCGGTTCCGGCTCGGCCTCGGCGCAACCGGTCAGTGCCAGCAACGGCAGTGTACCGGCCAGTTGCAGCAGCCGGCGGCGCTGCAGGTAGACCGCCTCCGGCGTGATCTCGGACGCGACAGGTGGGACGGGGCGATTCCAGCGGGCCATCGCGACTCTCCGGCTCGGGCGGGCACGTGCCAGTCTCGCACCGCTGCCGTGAGCGCGGCGACAAGAGCGCGCGACGGTTCCGGGCACCGCCATGCCGGGCTCATCGGTGCCGCTTCCGGGAGCCGCACGGCGCGTCGATCCGCCGTGCCGGCACCGTTCCGACGACTCACAATGGTCCAGCTTTCTTGCTCCAGAACGCCATGCTAGTGTCGGGCGCCTCTTTCCAGGGGACGTGTGATGTCGCGAGCCTACAATTTCAGTGCCGGTCCCGCGGCGCTGCCGGAAGCGGTGCTGCTGCAAGCGCGGGACGAACTGCTCGAATGGCATGGCGAGCGCGCCAGCGTCATGGAGGTCAGCCATCGCGGCAAGGCGTTCGTCGCCTGCGCGGAGCAGGCCGAACGCGACCTGCGCGAGCTGCTCGCGGTACCGGATGACTACGCGGTGCTGTTCCTGCAGGGCGGCGCCACCCAGCACTTCGCGCAGATTCCGATGAATCTCGCCGAGCCCGGCCAGCAGGCCGACTACATCGTCACCGGTGCCTGGGGCCAGAAAGCGGTATCCGAAGCGAAACCGTACTGCGCGCCGCGGATCGTCACGACCACCGAAGCCGGGCGGTTCACCGACGTGCCGGACGCCGGCAGCTACACGCCGGATCCGCAGGCGGCATTCCTGCACTACACGCCGAACGAAACGATCCACGGCGTCGAATTCCACGACATCCCCGCGTCCGCCGGGCTGCCGCTGGTCGCCGACGTGAGCTCGACGCTGCTGAGCCGGCCGCTCGATGTGTCGCGTTACGGGCTGATCTATGCCGGGGCGCAGAAGAACATCGGACCGTCCGGCCTGGTGGTCGTGATCGTTCGTCGCGACCTGCTCGAGCGGGCCGGCCATCCGAAGGCGAAGGTGCTGAGCTATGCGGCGCAGGCCGGCGACGGTTCGATGCTGAACACGCCGGCGACGTTCTCGTGGTATCTGGCCGGCCTCGTGTTCCAGTGGCTGAAGGCGCAGGGCGGACTGGCGGCGATGGCTGAGCGCAACCGGAGCAAGGCCGAGCTGCTGTATACGTCGATCGACGGTTCCGGCGGCTACTACCGCAATCCGGTCGCGCCGCGGGCGCGCTCGTGGATGAACGTGCCGTTCACGCTGCCCGATGCGGCGCTCGACGCGGTGTTCCTGAAGGAGGCCGAGGCCGCCGGGCTGATGGCATTGAAGGGGCACCGCTCGGTCGGCGGCATGCGCGCGTCGATCTACAACGCGATGCCGCTCGCCGGCGTGCAGGCGCTGGTCGACTTCATGGCCGATTTCGCCAAACGCCACGGCTGACCGGACTGAGGGGCGGCTTCAGCCACGATCTGTGATTCTCTGCTCGATAGGGAAAATGATCGCGGCTGAAGCCGCTCCCGCAGGGACCGATTGATCAAGGCGCCGAAGAGTGCCGGCCCGGGAGGCTCACGCAGGAACCAGATGCCGATGTACAAGATCCAGACGCTGAACAACATTTCCCGTCGCGGCCTCGACCGCCTGCCGGTCGAGCAGTATCAGGTCGCCACCGACATGGCGCATCCCGACGCGATCCTGGTCCGCTCGGCCGACATGCACTCGCTCGATCTGCCGACCTCGGTCAAGGCGGTCGCCCGCGCCGGCGCCGGCACCAACAATGTGCCGGTCGAGGCGCTGTCGCAGCGCGGCGTGCCGGTGTTCAACGCGCCCGGCGCCAATGCGAACGCGGTCAAGGAGCTGGTGCTGGCCGGTATGCTGATGTCGGCGCGCAATCTGCCGGAAGCGCTCGGCTTCGTCGCCACGCTGCATGAACACGCCGACCCGCATCACGCGGTCGAAGCGGAGAAGAAGCGCTTCGTCGGCAGCGAGCTGGGCGGCAAGACGCTCGGCGTGATCGGTCTCGGCGCGATCGGCGTGCGCGTCGCCAATGCCGCCCGCGCGCTCGGCATGCGCGTGTTCGGCTTCGATCCGCACATGACGGTCGAAGGGGCGTGGCAGTTGTCGTCCGATGTCGTCAAGGCCGGCAGCCTGAACGAGCTGTTCGCGGCGTCCGACTACATCAGCTTCCATGTACCGCTGAACGACGCGACCCGCGGTCTGTTCGGCGCCAATGCGCTGGCGGTCTGCCGGCGCGGCGTCGTGCTGCTGAATTTCTCCCGCGAAGGCGTGATCGAGCCGCAGGCGCTGCGCGACGGTCTTTCAGATGCCACGATCGGACGTTACGTGTCGGACTTCCCGGCGGTCGATCTGCTCGGCAACCCGCGGGTCATCGCATTGCCGCATCTCGGTGCGTCGACCGCCGAGGCGGAGGAGAACTGCGCAATCATGGTCGTCGACCAGCTTCGCGATTTCCTCGAGCACGGCAACGTCCGGCATTCGGTCAATTTCCCGACCACCCGGATGCCGCGCGAAGGCGTGGCGCGGCTTTGCATCGCGAACCAGAACCGGCCCGGCATGATCGGCCGGCTGTCGCAACTGCTCGGCGAAGCCGGGCTCAACATCGCGCAGATGCACAACGCCTCGCGTGGCGAGCTGGCCTACACGCTGGTCGACCTCGACGCGCCGGCCACGCCGGAAGCGATGCAGAAGATCGGATCGGTCGAAGGCATCCTGTCGATGCGGGTCGTGTGATGGCCGAGCGGAACGGCGGTCGGGCTGCCGGGTCGGCGCGGAAGGCGAAAGGATCGCGGCTGAAGCCGCCGCCTCGGGAGCCCGGGACGAAGCAGCGACCGGCCGGCGGGCGATCGAGCGGCAAGCACGACACGCCCGCGGTCGAAGACCGGTCGACACTCGATCTCGGCGCCGCGCGCGAACGGATCGACGGCATCGATCACACGATCCAGCAGCTCATCGCCGAGCGCGCGCAATGGGCGCAGCAGGTCGGTCGTGCGAAGGGGCCGTTGAAACAGGCGATCGACTACTACCGGCCGGAGCGCGAGGCGCAGGTGTTGCGGCGGGTCGTCGATCGCAACGACGGACCGCTGGCCGACGACGTGCTGGTGCGGCTGTTCCGCGAAATCATGTCGGCCTGCCTCGCCCAGCAGGAGCCGCTCAAGATCGGCTTCCTCGGGCCGGAAGGCACCTTCTCGCAGCAGGCCGCACTGAAGCATTTCGGTCATTCGGCACACGGCCTGCCGCTCGGTTCGATCGAGGAAGTGTTCCAGGAGGTCGAGGCCGGCAATGCCGATTTCGGCGTCGTGCCGGTCGAGAACTCCGGCCAGGGCACGATCCAGGTCACGCTCGACCTGTTCCTGACATCGACATTGAAGATCTGCGGTGAAGTCGAGTTGCGGGTGCACCAGTTCCTGCAGTCGCGTACCGGCCGGATCGAGGACATCGAACGGATCTACGCCCATCCGCAGACGTTGCAGCAGTGCCAGTCGTGGTTGCGGCAACACCTGCCGCGGGCAGAGAAACATCCGGTCAGCAGCAATGCCGAAGGTGCCAGGCGCGCGCGCCGTTCCGACGAGGTGGCGGCAATCGCCGGCGAGTCGGCCGCGCACGTCTACGGCCTGAAGGTGATCGCCGGGCCGCTCGAGGATCGACCGGACAACACGACCCGGTTCCTGGTCATCGGCCGCGAGCTGTTTCCAGCGTCGGGTCACGATCGCACTTCGATCCTGGTGTTCGTCAAGGATCGCCCGGGTGCGCTGTACAACGTGCTGCGCCCGCTTGCCGAGCGCGGCCTGTCGATGAACCGGATCGAGTCGCGACCGTCGCACGTCGGCCGTTGGCAGTACGCCTTCTTCATCGATTTCGAGGGGCACGTCGACGATCCGGCGGTGCGTGCGGCGCTCGATGACATGCTCGAGTTCGCCTCCGAGGTCCGCGTGCTCGGCTCCTATCCGGTCGCGGTGCTGTGAGGGCGCCGGTCGCGCCCGATTTCGTCGCACTGGCGCAGTCCGGCCTGCGCCGGCTGAAACCGTACGATCCCGGCCACGATCTGGTTGCGTTGCGTCGCCGGTATCCGGCGCTGATTGAACTCGGCTCGAACGAGAACGTCCACGGCTGCAGTGCCCGTGTGCGACCGGCGCTCGAGGCGGTGCTCGACGCACTGCATCTGTATCCGGATCCGCTCGGTGGCGAGCTGAAGGCGGCACTGGCTTCCTTGCACGCTGTTCGGGCGGAGCAGATCGTTCTCGGCAACGGTTCGCACGAGTTGCTGATGCAGTTCGCGCAGGCTTTCTCCGGCGCCGGCGACGAAGTGGTGGCTTCGGAGTTCGGCTTCGCCGTCTACGCACTGGCGGCGCAGGCGGCCGGAGCCACTCTGGTCACGGCGAAGGCGCTGCCGGTCGCTGGCCCGATGCCGCGCGGTCACGATCTGGACGCGATCGCCGCGGCGATCGGTGCCCGCACGCGGCTGGTCTATCTCGCCAATCCGAACAACCCGACCGGTACCTGGTTTGTGCGGCACGCGCTGGCGGAGTTCCTCGAGCGCGTGCCGCACCACGTGCTGGTGGTCGTTGACGAGGCATATCAGGAATACGTGGTCGATCCGGACATCGGGTCGGCGATCGCGTTGCTCGGCCGGTTTCCGAATCTGGTCGTGACGCGAACCTTCTCGAAGGCCCATGGACTGGCCGGCCTGCGGGTCGGCTACGCGGTGGCGCATCCGGGACTGGTCGCGGTGATGGAGCGCCTGCGCGAGTCGTTCAACGTCAATGCACTCGGGCTCGCAGCGGCCACGGCGGCGCTCGGTGATCCGGCGCACGTCGAGCGCGTCCGGCGCGACAACGCGGTCGAGCGCGACTGGCTTGCCGACGAGCTGCGTGCGCGCGGCTGGCCGGTATCGCCGTCGGAAACGAACTTCCTGCTGGTCGAGTTCGGCGCAGGCTGCGAAGCGATCGAGCAGCGCTGGCTCGGCGCCGGCATCGTGGTGCGGCCGATGGCCGGCTACGGGCTCGGCGACTGTCTGCGGATCACGGTCGGCCGGCGTGCCGACAACGTGCGGCTGCTCGCCGTACTCGACCGCACATGAGCACCGGCGGCAGGCCGGACTGGATCGCGACACGTGGCCAGCCGATTCGCGGCGAGCTGCGCGTGCCGGGCGACAAGTCGGTATCGCACCGGGCGATCATGCTGTCGGCGATTGCCGACGGCCGCAGCCGGATCGAGGGCTTTCTGGAGGGCGAGGATACCCGCGCCACCGCCGCTGCGTTCGCCGCGATGGGCGTGCGGATCGAAGCGCCCGAGGCCTGCCTCCGGATCGTGCATGGCGTCGGTCTGCACGGCCTGCAGGCGCCGCGTGGCGACCTCGACTGCGGCAATGCCGGCACCGGCATGCGCCTGCTGACCGGGCTGCTGGCCGGGCAACGCTTCGACAGCCAGTTGGTCGGCGATGCGTCACTATCGAAGCGGCCGATGCGACGCGTGATCGAGCCGCTGTTGCAGATGGGGGCGCGGATCGATGCCGGCGCAGGCGGACTGCCGCCACTTGCGATCCGCGGCGGCTCGCCGCTGCACGGCATCGACTACGCGACGCCGGTGGCCAGTGCCCAGGTCAAGTCGGCGGTGCTGCTGGCCGGGCTGTACGCGAACGGCGCCACATCCGTGCAGGAGCCGCATCCGACGCGCGACTACACCGAACGGATGCTGGCCGCGTTCGGTTGGCCGATCGAGCACCGGCCGGGGTTTGCCCGATTGACTGGCGGACACCGGCTGCAGGCCTGCGATGTGCACGTTCCGGCCGATTTCTCGTCGGCGGCATTTTTCATCGTCGCGGCGACGATCGTGCCGGACTCCGATCTGTTGTTGCGCGACGTCGGCGTGCATCCGCGTCGCACCGGCCTGCTCGAGGCGCTACGCCGGATGGGCGCCGACATCACGATCGAGCGGAGCCGCGAAGGTCCCGGTGGCGAGCCGATCGCCGACCTTCGCGTACGTCATGCGCGGCTGCGCGGCATCGACGTGCCGGAAGCGCTGGTGCCCGACATGATCGATGAGTTCCCGATCCTGTTCGTCGCGGCTGCGGCAGCCGAGGGGCGCAGCGTGATCCGCGGTGCGGCCGAACTGCGGGTCAAGGAATCCGACCGGATCGCGGCGATGGCGAACGGGCTGCGCGCGCTCGGCGGCAGCATCAGCGAAACCGCCGATGGTGCCGTCATCGACGGCGGAGTGCTGCATGGCGGCGCGGTCGACAGCGTCGGCGACCACCGCATAGCGATGAGCTTTGCGGTGGCCGCGCAGTGCGTCGAGGGCAGGGTGACGGTCAGCGACGTCGCGAATGTCGCGACCTCGTTTCCGGATTTCGAGGCGCAGGCCGGCGCGGTCGGCATCGCGGTCGCGCGGACATAGATGCGGCTCTGCGACCGTCGCCGACCGCCGTGGCGGCACGTGGCCGCCGCGGCGTTGCCGGATCAGAAGCGGTACGAGGCGTACAGGCCGTAGACCAGCGGGTCGACCGACACCGAGCCGACATGGGCGCCGTCGACACTGACATCGGCGTCGATGTCGATCCAGCGCACGTCACCGACCAGATCCCAGCGGTCGGCGATGCGGAACGCGAGACCCGCATGCACGGCAAGGCCGAACGAATTGCCGATCTTCAGTTCGGTGCCGTCGAGCGGACCGGCTTCCGACTCGCTGAAGGTCAGCGTGTAGTTAAGGCCGGCGCCGAGGAACGGCGACACGGTCGCGTCGGGGCGGAAGTAGTAGTCGAACGACAACGTCGGCGGCAGGTGCTTGAAACTGCCGGCATGCGTGCCGTTCAGGTCGATGTCGTGCTCGAACGGCAGTGCGGCGAGCAGCTCGACGGCCCAATGGTCGGTCAGCATGTGGCCGAGCACCAGCGTCGGGCGGACGTTGTTGCCGATGTCGACCGCCAGCGCGCCGCCGGCCAGGGTGCCGTTGTCGGACGTCGGATCGACGTTGTGCGCGCCGACGCGGAAGAACCAGTCGCCGGCAGCGGCATGAACCGGCGCGGCGGCCGTGCAGGCGATGGCTGCGGTGATCGCGGCAAGGGTCGTGGATTTCATCGAAGTGTCCTCGTGACAGTGAATGACCGGCGTGAAGTTTCGATCTCGGCGATCGTCGCCACGTTGATTGCAGTCAACATTCGGTCGCGTTCGTCGACGTGCTTTCGCGCCATTCGAATGCGTGCGATTCGCATGCGTTTTTCGATCATCGCGGCTGCGCGTCGGGGGTGGGTCTCGCATAAGATCGGCGGCGACGAAGCGCGGATATGCCACCGGCGGTGAGCCCGACCTGTTCGACGACACGAAACTGTGGCCGAGTGCTCGTGGCAGTGCTCGCCGTGACGCTGTGGTTCGGCATTCATGCTGCGCGGGCCGACGCGTCGGTGCTGGTGCGCGGGATCGGTCCCGAGCCGGGTTCGCTCGACCCGCACCTGGCGCAGGATCTCGCCTCCTTCAACACGCTGTTCGAGCTTTACGAGGGGCTGGTCGCCGAATCGCCGGATGGCAGTCCGGCGCCGGGCCTGGCGCAGCACTGGAATACGCAGGTCGATGGCCTTGCCTGGACCTTCGTGCTGCGCGACGGCCTGCAGTTCTCCGACGCGACGCCGTTGACCGCGACCGATGTCGTCGAAAGCATTCGTCGCGCGCTCGATCCACGGCTCGCAGCGCCGTATTCCGGATTGCTTTCGGCGATCGCCGGCGCTGACAAGGTGATCGGCGGCCGGCAGCCGGCGACGACGCTCGGCGTGCGCGCGCTCGACCGCCGGACGATCGAGATCGAGCTGTCGCGTCCGGTGCCGCACCTGCCGCAACTGCTGATGTTGCCGGTCGCGTTTCCGGTCCATCCGGAGCTGCGGGCCGGAGCGCGCCCGGATCGGGTGCCGGGCAGCGGCGCGTTCGTGCTGACCGAACGGGTGCCGCAGTCGCATCTGCTGCTGCGCGCGAATCCGCACTACCACGGCGCCGCCGAGGTCCGGCTCGATGGGCAGCGGCTGGTCGTCACCGAGGACGCGCATTCGGAGCTGAACCGGTTCCGGACCGGCGAGTTGCACGTCACCGAGACGGTGCCGCCGGGACAGGTCGCGCGGTTGCGCAGCGAGTTGGGCGACCAGCTCCTGGTGGCGCCGTATCTCGGCACGCACTGGTTCGGCTACAACCTGACCCGGCCGCCGTTCGACGGCAATCCGGCGCTGCGCGAGGCGCTCTCGCTGGCGATCGATCGCGACATCCTGGTCCGCCACATTACCGGTGCCGGCGAACTGCCGGCCTGGACCCTGGTGCCGCCGGGCATGGCCGACTGGCACTCGATCGCGCCGGATGCGGCGCGGCTGTCCGGGTCCGAACGGCTGGCGCTGGCGCGGCAGCGGCTGCAGCAGAGCGGCTACGCCGACCAGCCGCTGCGCGTGCAGATCCGCTACAACAGCCATCCGTTGCAGCGTCGGCTGGCGCTGGCGGTCGCGGCAATGTGGCGCCAGCAGCTCGGCATCCAGACCGAGCTGCACAACGAGGAGTGGCGGGTGTTCGTCGTCAATCGGCGCGAGCGGCGGCTGACCCGGGTGTTCCGCGGCGGCTGGATCGCCGACTACGCCGATCCGGTCAGCTTCCTCGATCTGTTCCGCAGCGACAGCGCGCTCAATGCGACCGGCTTTGCCGACCCGGACGTCGATGCGCTGCTCGATGCGGCGCAACGCGAGAACGATCCTCGCCGCCGCCGCGTGCTGCTGGCCGATGCCGAGCAGCGGGTGCTGGCCGCGCATGCGATCGTGCCGCTGTATTTCCATGTCTCGCGGCACCTGGTCAGCCCGCGCGTGCGCGGCTGGAACACGCATCCGCTCGATCGCCATCTCGGCCGCTGGCTGTGGCTGCTGCCATGAGCGCTGCCGGCGCCGACGACGGAGTGCGGCCGCGATGCTGAAGTGGCTGCTGCGCCGGGTGCTGCTGGCCGTGCCGACGCTGTTCGTGCTGGTCACGCTGGCGTTCTTCCTGCTGCGGCTGGCACCGGGCGGCCCGTTCGATGCCGAACGCGAGCTGCCGGCCGAGATCCAGGCCAATCTCGAGGCGCGCTACCGGCTCGATCAGCCACTGCCGATGCAATACCTGCACTACCTGTCGCAGATCGTACGCGGCGACTTCGGTCCGTCGTTCCAGTACCGCGACCTGACCGTCAGCGAGCTGATCGCGGCCGGTCTGCCGGTGTCGATGCAGCTCGGCGCGGCAGCGCTGCTGCTGGCGGTACTGATCGGTGTGCCGCTCGGCAGTTGGGCGGCCGCGCGACAGCATCGCGCCTCCGATCACCTGTCGATGGCGATCGCGATGGTCGGCGTCGCGGTGCCGGGCTTCGTGCTGGCGCCGCTGCTGGTGCTGCTGTTCGCGGTGCAGCTCGGCTGGCTGCCGGCCGGCGGCTACGGCGACGGCAGTTCGCGCCATCTGTTGTTGCCGGTGGTGTCGCTGGCGTTGCCGTACGTCGCCTACATTGCCCGGCTCACCCGCGGTTCGATGATCGAGGTGCTGGCGTCCGACTACATCCGCACCGCGCGTGCGAAGGGGGCGTCGGCGCGACGCGTGCAGTTCGTGCATGCGCTGCGGCCGGCGCTGCTGCCGGTGGTCAGCTACCTCGGTCCGGCCGCAGCGGCACTGCTGACCGGTTCGGTGGTCGTCGAGCAGGTCTACGGGCTGCCCGGGATCGGTCGCTATTTCGTGCAGGGCGCGTTGAATCGCGACTACACGCTGGTGATGGGCGTGGTGGTCGTGCTCGGCGTGCTGGTCGTCACGTTCAACCTGGTCGTCGACCTGCTGTACGGCTGGCTCGATCCGAGGATCCGCGATGCCTGAGCCGGTCCTCCCACGGCTGTGCGCGGCACTGCGCCGGCATCGCGCGGCATCGGTTGCGGCCGCCGTGCTGCTGCTGGTCGTCGTCGCGGCCTTGCTGGTGCCGTGGCTCGGGCCGCACGGTTTCGATCAGCCGCACTGGGACCGGATACTGGCGCCGCCGAGCGCGACCCACTGGTTCGGTACCGACGCGATCGGTCGCGACCTGTTCGTCCGCACGCTGATGGCAGGGCAGGTGAGTCTGGCGGTGGCGGCGCTGGCGAGCACGGTAGCGTTGCTGATCGGCGTCGGCTGGGGGCTGCTGGCCGGATACGTCGGCGGCCGGCTGGATGCCTGGATGATGCGCACCGTCGACGTGCTGTACGCGTTGCCGTTCATGTTCATCGCGATCCTGCTGATGGTGATCTTCGGTCGCGAGCTGTGGCTGATCTTCATCGCGATCGGCGGTTACGTCTGGCTCGACATGGCGCGCATCGTGCGCGGGCAGACGTTGGCGCTGAAGCAGCGCGAATTCGTCGAGGCGGCGCGAGCCATCGGCGTGCCGGGGCCGGCGATCGTGCTGCGGCACATCCTGCCGAATCTGCTCGGCGTGGTGGTCGTGTACGCGACGCTGACGGTTCCGAAGGTGATCCTGGTCGAGAGCTTCCTGAGCTTTCTCGGCCTCGGCGTGCAGGAGCCGTACACGAGCTGGGGCGCGCTGGTCGCCGATGGCGCGCAGGACATGGAGCAGGCGCCGTGGACGCTGGTGTTCCCGGCGGCCCTGCTCGCAATCACGCTGCTGGCGCTGAACTTCCTCGGCGACGGTCTGCGCGACGCGCTCGATCCGCGCTCGACGCGCCGATGAAGCCGCTGCCGCTGCTCGACATCGCCGGGCTGCACGTCGAGTTCCACGACGGGCGGCGGATCGTCCAGGCGCTGCACGGCGTCGACCTGACGCTCGGCCGCGGCGAGGCGCTCGGCGTGGTCGGCGAGTCGGGCTCCGGCAAGAGCACGCTGGCGCTGGCATTGCTCGGACTGCTCGACCGCGGCGGTCGGATCGCGGCCGACCGACTGCGCTTCGACGGCAGTGATCTGCTGCGTGCGAGCGAGTCCGAGCGCCATGCGCTGCGCGGTCGCCGGATCGGCATGGTGTTCCAGGAACCGATGAGCAGCCTGCATCCGATGCAGACAATCGGCGCGCAGATCGGCGAGAGCCTGCGGTTGCATCGCCGGCTGCGGCGTCGTGACGCCCGCGAACACGCGATCGAGTTGCTGCAACAGGTCGGCATCGACAGGCCGGAGCAGCGCATCGACGCCTACCCGCACCAGTTGTCCGGCGGCCAGCGGCAGCGGGCGATGATCGCGCAGGCGATCGCCTCCGAACCCGACCTGCTGATCGCCGACGAACCGACCACGGCGCTCGACCCGGCGACCCGGCGCCAGGTGCTGGCATTGTTGCGCGAACTGCAGCAGCGGCTCGGCATGGCGCTGTTGCTCGTCTCGCACGACCTGGCGCTGATCGGCGAGGTCGCCGATCGGCTGTTGGTGCTGCGCGACGGTCGTCGCATCGAGAGCGGACCGGCCGCGCAGATCCTGCGCGAGCCGGTGCAGCCGTACACGCGGGCGTTGCTCGCCTGCCGGCCGCGACCGCGCAGCGAATGCGACCGGCTGCCGACCGTCGACGCGCTGCTGCCGGCTGCGGGCGCGCCGGACGGAGCAGGCGCTGACCTGACGGCCGGCGCGTCCGATGCAGCATCGATTCCGGCTGCGATCGAGCGCGACGGGACTCGCCCGTTGCTGCAGGTCCGCGGACTGGTCGTGCGGCATCATGCCGCCGGTGGCTGGTTCGCTCCGCGCCGGCCGCCCGCGCCGACTCTCGATGGCGTGTCGTTCTCGCTGGCGCGCGGCCGCACGCTCGGCCTGCTCGGCGCCTCCGGCAGCGGCAAGACCACGCTCGGTCGCGCGGTGCTGCGGCTGCTCGAGCCGGAGGCCGGCGCGGTCGTGCTCGACGGCGTCGACCTGTCGACCACTTCGCCGACGCAATTGCGCGCGCTGCGCCGGAAAATGCAGATCGTCTTCCAGGATCCGATTGCCAGCCTCGATCCACGAATGACGATCGCCGCACTGCTGGTCGAACCGCTGGCGGTACACCGGATCGGCGCCGACCGGGCCGAGCGCATCGAGCGGGCGGCGGCGCTGCTGCGGCGGGTCGGGCTCGATCCGGCGATGCTGGAGCGCTATCCGCACGAGTTTTCCGGCGGCCAGCGGCAGCGGATCGCGATCGCCCGCGCATTGGCGGTCGCGCCCGAACTGATTGTCTGCGACGAATGCGTGTCGGCGCTCGACCTTTCGGTGCAGGCGCAGGTGCTGAACCTGCTGCGCGACCTGCAGGACGAGCTCGGTATCGCCTACCTGTTCATCACCCACGATCTCGCCGTCGCCCGGTTCATGGCCGACGAACTGGCCGTGCTGCACCGCGGACGGCTGGTCGAGGCCGGTCCGACCGAGCAGGTCGTGCGCGACCCGCGGCACGAGCAGACGCGACTGCTGGTAGCGGAGCAGACGTAGCCGCTTCCACGCTTCGACAGTGTTCAGCCACTGCGGCTTGACCGATGCAGTGGGGGACCGGGCGACGGCTGCCGC
Organism: Lysobacteraceae bacterium; assembly: GCA_041687455.1. Lineage (GTDB taxonomy): Bacteria > Pseudomonadota > Gammaproteobacteria > Xanthomonadales > Xanthomonadaceae > JAWLBY01. The sequence continues at coordinate 33,268 of JAWLBY010000002.1, forward strand.
GCGCGGCGGCAGCGACCGGCGGTCGTTGCAGCGCATGTCGTGAGCGGACCTGGCGCGTGCCTGCGTTCAGAATTCCCGATCAGGAGAGTCTTGCCAGGCACGGTCGCCCGCAGTCCGCATCCGACGGTCCGACGAGGCGTTGACTCCGGCCCAGGTCGCCGAGCTCAGTGGCAGCAGCCTGATCTTCCGGGACGGATTCGAGAATCGCCTGCCCGGGCCGGCGCCGGACGCCGAACCCAACGGCTGAACGCCCGCCGGCCGCGGCCGGGCGGCGCATCGCGCTGCTGCGGCTCGGCCGCGCACCGGACGGATTCTGCCGGTGGCCGTATCGTGGCTGCGCCTCTAGAATGCCCGCCCATGCATTCGACCGCCGCACCGCACGCCGTCCCAGTCCTGACCATCGACGGCCCGTCGGGCTCGGGCAAGGGCACCGTCAGCCGCGCCGTCGCGGCCCGGCTCGGTTGGCATTTCCTCGACTCGGGCGCGCTGTACCGAGCGGTCGGTCTCGCGGCGGCCTGGGCCGGTATCGACTTTGCCGATGCGGTCGCGCTGGCCGACTGCGCCGGCCGGACCCGGATCGAGTTCGTCGGCGACGAGACCGGCGAGCCGCGCGTGCTGGTCGACGGCGTCGATGCGACCGGCGAGCTGCGCACCGAGACTGCCGCGGCTGCCGCATCGGCGATCGCCGCGATCCCGTCGGTCCGCGCTGCACTGGTCGATCGGCAGCGTTCGTTCCGTCAACTGCCGGGTCTGGTGGCCGACGGACGCGACATGGGCACGGTGATCTTCCCCGACGCCCCACATAAAGTGTTCCTGACCGCCAGTGCCGAGGAACGCGCCGCAAGGCGGTATAAGCAGTTGAACGATAAGGGGCTTGACGTTACACTTCCCGGTCTGCTGCGCGAGATTCTCGCGCGCGATGCCCGAGACGCCCAGCGCTCGGTGGCCCCGCTCAGGCCCGCGGACGACGCGGTGACGATCGATACCACCGGCGTGCCGATCGACACGGTCGTGGAACAGGTGCTGGCCATGCTGCCGAATTCGGCCGCAGTGCAGGCGACGACCCGCCGGTCTTCCTGAGCGATCCTCGATCGCAGCGCGTGCGCCGCTCCCGCGGCGGAGAGCGCCGACGCACCGCGTCGGATTTTTCGTCAACCAACCTGGCATCGTCCCGATGCCGCATACGGTGGGTCGCATCGACGCGTCATGCGCGACCCGTGTGTTCAACTGGAAATCAACCCAATGACTGAAAGTTTTGCCGAACTGTTCGAGCAGAGCGAAGCACGGCTCGCCAAGCTCAAGCCAGGCGCCATCGTCACCGGCACGGTCGTCGAAGTCCGCAACGACGTCGTCGTCATCAATGCCGGTCTGAAGTCCGAAGGCATCGTGCCGATCGAGCAATTCCGTAACGAGGAAGGCGAGATCGACGTCGGCGTCGGCGACGAGGTGAAGGTCGCGCTCGACGCGCTCGAGAATGGATTCGGCGAGACCGTGCTGTCGCGCGAGAAAGCCAAGCGCGCGATGGTGTGGGACGAGCTCGAAGAAGCGATGGAAGCGTCCGCCACCGTCACCGGCCGCATCAGCGGCAAGGTCAAGGGCGGCTTCACGGTCGACATCAAGGATGTCCGCGCGTTCCTGCCGGGCTCGCTGGTCGATGTCCGTCCGGTCCGCGATCCGGTCTATCTCGAGGGCAAGGAACTCGAGTTCAAGATCATCAAGCTCGACCGCAAGCGCAACAACGTGGTCGTCTCGCGTCGCGCAGTCGTCGAGAGCGAGTACTCGGAAGAGCGCGAGAAGCTGATGGAGCGCCTGGTCGAAGGCGCGATCCTGCCGGGCGTGGTCAAGAACCTGACCGACTACGGCGCGTTCGTCGACCTCGGCGGCATCGATGGCCTGCTGCACATCACCGACATGGCGTGGAAGCGCGTCCGTCACCCGTCCGAGGTGGTCGAAGTCGGCCAGGAACTGCAGGTTCGCGTGCTGAAGTTCGACCGCGAGCGCAACCGCGTGTCGCTGGGCCTGAAGCAGCTCGGCGAAGATCCGTGGGACAACATCGCGCGTCGCTACCCGACCGGCACCCGTCTGTTCGGCAAGGTCAGCAACGTCACCGACTATGGCTGCTTCGTCGAGATCGAGCCGGGCGTCGAAGGTCTGGTGCACGTCTCCGAGATGGATTGGACCAACAAGAACGTCAATCCGTCGAAGGTCGTCCAGGTCGGTGACGAGACCGAGGTCATGGTGCTGGACGTCGACGAGGAGCGTCGCCGCATCTCGCTCGGCATGAAGCAGTGCACGCAGAACCCGTGGGAAGCGTTCGCGTCGACCTTCAAGAAGGGCGACCGCGTGTCCGGCCAGATCAAGTCGATCACCGACTTCGGCATCTTCGTCGGTCTCGACGGTGGTATCGACGGCCTGGTGCATCTGTCCGACATTTCCTGGAATGCGACTGGCGACGACGTCGTCCGCAACTTCAAGAAGGGCGAGACGGTCGAGGCGGTGGTGCTGGCGGTCGATCCGGAGCGTGAGCGCATCTCGCTCGGCATCAAGCAGATGGAGCAGGATCCGTTCGGCCAGTACATGGCGTCGAATCCGAAGGGCAGCATCGTCACCGGTACCGTCAAGGAAGTCGACGCGCGCGGCGCGACGATCGAGCTGGCCGACGGCATCGAGGGCTATGTGCGCGCTTCCGACATCGCCAAGGAGCGGGTCGAGGACGCCACCCAGTACCTGAAGGTCGGCGACCAGGTCGAAGCCAAGTACGTCGGCATGGACCGCAAGGGTCGCACCCTGCAGTTGTCGATCCGTGCCAAGGACGAGGCCGATCTGCGCGAGACGATGGAGGAGTACTCCAACGCTTCGGGCGGTACGACCAAGCTCGGCGCGCTGCTCCGCGAGCAGTTGAACAAGGCCGACTAAGCTGCACCGGACCGGGGGCGGCGGCAACGCCGCCCCCGGTTCATCATCGAATCTCCGCGGCTTCCCGGCCGCCTCGATCCTGCCGGTTGACGAATGACCAAGTCGGAACTGATCGAAGAGCTGGCCCGTCGCCAGGCCCATCTGAAGGCCGACGACGTCGACCTCGGCGTCAAGACGCTGCTCGACCTGATGAGCGATGCACTGGCTCACGGCGAGCGGATCGAGATCCGTGGCTTCGGCAGTTTTTCGCTGCATTTCCGCCCGCCGCGGATCGGTCGTAACCCGAAGACCGGTGAATCGGTCGCGTTGCCGGGCAAGCATGTTCCGCATTTCAAGCCGGGCAAGGAACTGCGGGAGCGGGTCAACAACGGATCGAGCTGATCGCATCGGGTCGACGCGCACTGCCGCGATCGGCCAGCAGACTCGACTCCTGTCCGCCGTGAGCCCATGGCGGCTTCCGCGGTGCCGACCGGCTATGCTGTGATCTCCTGCCGGACCCCATCGACCGATGCGCTACCTGTTCGTCGTCGCCTGCCTGCTCGTCCTGCTGCTCGGCCTGATTTTCGGCGCACTCAATGCGCAGCCGGTCAGCATCGACCTCTATTTCATCTCGCTCGACGCCCGATTGGGGGCTGCATTGCTGACGGCCGTGCTGCTCGGCGCGGTGCTCGGCGGCCTCTGCGCGGCCTTCGCACTGGCACTGCGTGGACGGCGTCGGCGGCGGCGCGAGCGACCGGCCGCGACCGCGACCGCGATGACTCCGGCCGGCGGCGAGCCCGGCTGAACGCCGCTTCCTGCATGGCGTCGACCGCGTGAACGAACTGACCCTGCTGTTCCTGTTGCTGCCGATCGCGGCGTTTTCCGGCTGGTATGCCGGAAGGCGCGGCGGTGCCCGCCATACCGGCCAGAAGGTCAGCCGGCTGTCCACCAGCTACTTCCGCGGCCTGAATTTCCTGCTCAACGAGCAGCCGGACAAGGCGATCGAGGTGTTCCTGCAGATCGCCGAGGTCGACAAGCGCACGGTCGAGACACATTTCGCACTCGGCAATCTGTTTCGCCGGCGCGGCGAGGTCGATCGCGCGATCCGCGTGCATCAGAACCTGATCGCGCGGCCCGGACTGACCGAACAGCAAAAGACCCAGGCCGTGCTCGAACTCGGCGAGGACTACATGCGGGCCGGCCTGCTCGATCGTGCCGAGACGCTGTTCTCGGACCTGGTCAGGCTCGATGCAACCGCGCCACAGGCGCTACGCCATCTGATCGCGATCTACCAGCAGGAACGCGACTGGGACAAGGCGATCGATCATGCGCGCCGCTACGAGGCCGCCAGCGGCGAGCCGATGGGCAAGCTGATCGCGCAGTTCGAATGCGAGCGGGCCGAGTTGCTGCGCCAGCAGGGCGATCTGGCAGGCGTCCGCAACGCGCTCGAGCAGGCCTATTCGGCCGAGGCAAATGCGATCCGCGCCGGCATCATCGAGGGCGAGGTCGAGCTGGCGGCCGGCAACGAGCAGGCGGCGATCCGGGCATTCGAGCGCGTCGCGCGGACCGATCCGGAAATCCTGCCGGAAATCCTCAAGCCGCTGCTCGCCTGCTACGAGCGGCGCAACGAGATGCACCGCGCGCGCGCGTTCCTGCGTGAAATGCTCGAGCGCTACCCGGGCGTGTCGCCGATGCTGGCACTGTCACGCATCATCGAGGCCGAGCAAGGCCGCGAAGCGGCCGTCGAGTTCCTGACCCGGCAACTGCGCCAGCGTCCGTCGGTGCGCGGGCAGGGCGCACTGATCGACCTGAGCCTCGCCGACGAGGCGCCGCCCGCGCGGGACGTGCTGCTGGTGTTGCGACAGTTGACGACCCAGCTCGTCGCCAGTTCGCCGACCTATCGCTGTGGCCGCTGCGGCTTCGGCGCCCGCAGTCACCACTGGCAGTGCCCGAGCTGCAAGAGCTGGAACACGGTCAAGCCGATCCACGGTGCGGCCGGCGAATAGCGCATGAGCCCGCCGGTCGAATTCATCCTGCTGTGGCTTGCGGCGCTCGCCCTGAGCGCCGGCGTGCTGACTGCGGCGAGCATCCGCTATGCGCACTGGCGCGGCATGCTCGACCGGGAAGGTCAACGACGCAGCCACAGCGGTGCGGTGCCGCGTGGCGGCGGCATCGCCGTCGTGTTCGCCCTGCTGCTCGGCTGTGCGCTGCTCAGCGGAGGCCAGTGGCTGGACGGCGGCCTGCTGTGGCGATTCGCGGCGGCGGTGGCGCTGGTTGCCGCGGTCGGCTGGCTGGACGACCATCGACCGCAATCGATCCGGTCGCGGCTGCTTGTGCATGCGCTGGCCGCCGCGCTGCTGGTCTCGTCGTGGTGGCCGGGGTTGCCGCTGTGGTGGCTCGCGCTGTCATGGGTTGGCCTGCTTGCCGCGATCAACTTCTGGAACTTCATGGACGGTATCAACGGCATCGCCAGCCTGCAGGCGATGTTCGTTGCCGCACTGCTCGCGCATGCATTCGCAGCGGCCGGCGAGGCCGGACTGATGTTGCTGTCGCTGGCGCTGACGGCGGCCTGTGCCGGCTTCCTGCCGTTCAACTTTCCGCTGGCACGCTGCTTCCTCGGTGACGTCGGCAGCGGCGCGATCGGGATCGCGATCGGCTCACTGCTGCTGATCGCGGTCCGGCATGGCGCACTCGACGTCTGGAGTGCGCTGCTGCTGCCGCTGGCGTTCTGGCTCGACGCCGGACTCACGCTGGCGAACCGGATCCTGCTCGGACGCCGTTGGTATACTGCGCACCGCGAGCATCTGTACCAGTGGCTGGTGCGGCGCGGTCGCTCGCATGCGCAGGTCGCGACACTGTTCCTCGGCTGGAACCTGGCGGTCGTGATGCCCGCCTATCTGCTGATCCAGTCCGGCCAGGTGCCGTCCGCGGCCGCGCTCGCCATCGTCGCCGCGCTCGGTGTGCTGCTGTGGACGCTTGGCCGGCGCTGGGTGCTGCGCAGCGCGCGCTACTACGGATTCGATTGATGGCACTGTCCCGACTGATCGGAGCGATCCACCCGCGCGTCGCGGTCGTGCTGCACGACCTCGGCATGGTCTGGTTCGCCTGGTTCGCGGCCAACCGGATCCGCCACGGCATGCAGCCCGATCTGCCCGACGTGCCGTGGATCTCCGCCGACTATCTGGTCGTGCTGGCCGCGCAGGGTCTGGTGCTGTGGTGGATCGGTCTGTACCGCGGGCTGTGGCGGTTCGCCAGCCTGCCCGATCTGTGGAACATCGCCCGCGCCGCGTTGTTCGGCACACTTGCGATCACCGTGATCACGTTCCTGCAGAGCCGCGGCGAAGGCGTCTCGCGCGGTGTGCTGGCGCTGTATCCGTTCGTGCTGGTGCTGCTGCTCGGCACCCCGCGGATGCTGTACCGGTTCTGGAAGGACAGCCGCTACGGCGGTGCGCCTGGAGCCAGCGGCCGCCGGGTGCTGATCCTCGGTGCCGGCCGCGCCGGCGAGACGCTGCTGCGCGACCTGCAGCGTGGCGGACGCTTCCGTCCGGTCGGCTTCCTCGACGACAAGCGCGGCCTGCGCGGCGCCAAGGTCCACGGCGTGCCGGTGCTCGGCGAGTTGTCGAAGCTGCCCGAGATGGCCGGTGAAGTGGCGGCCGAGATGCTGCTGATCGCGATGCCGTCGGCGAGCAACCAGCAGATGCAGCGGATCGTCGAGCTGTGCGAGGCTACCGGCCTGCCGTTCCGGACCGTGCCGCGGTTGCGCGACGTGGTCGAGGGCCGGTCGAGCTTCAACGAGCTGAAGGAAGTCGCGATCGAGGATCTGCTCGGCCGCGAGCCGGTGTCGCTCGACTGGTCGGCGATCCGGGTCGGACTGTCCGGCAAGCGCGTGCTGGTCACTGGCGGCGGCGGGTCGATCGGTGCCGAACTGTGTCGGCAGGTGGCCCGGCTCGGCGTCGAATCGCTGACCGTGCTCGAGCTGTCCGAATACAACCTCTATCGGATCGAACAGGAGCTGCGCAGCGAGTTCCCGGATCTGCTGTTCCACGGCGTGCTTGGTGACGCCGGCGACTCCGCCGCCTGCGAACGCGTGCTCGCGCGCACCCGCCCGGATGCGGTGTTCCATGCCGCGGCGTACAAGCATGTGCCGCTGCTCGAGTCGCAGCTTCGCGAGGCGATGCGCAACAACGTCGTCGCCACCGAAACGGTCGCGATGGCCTGCGTGCGACACGACGTCGGGTGCTTCGTGCTGATCTCGTCGGACAAGGCGGTCAATCCGGCCAACGTGATGGGCGCGACCAAACGGATGGCCGAGATCGTCTGCCAGGCGCTCGATCGCAGTTGCGCCACCCGCTTCGTCACGGTGCGGTTCGGCAACGTGCTCGATTCGGCCGGCAGCGTCGTGCCACTGTTCCGCGAGCAGATCCGCCGCGGCGGCCCGCTGACCGTCACCCATCCGGAGATCACCCGCTATTTCATGACCATCCCGGAGGCCTGCCAGTTGATCCTGCAGGCGATGACGCTCGGTCGCGGCGGCGAGATATTCGCGCTCGACATGGGCGAACCGGTCCGGATCGGCTACCTCGCCGAGCAGATGGTCCTGCTCGCCGGCAAGCAGCCCGGGCGCGATATCGCGATCGTCTACACCGGCCTGCGTCCCGGCGAGAAACTGTTCGAGGAACTGTTCCACGCGCAGGAAAACTACGCCCGCACCCGGCATCCGAAGATCTGGCTCGCGCAGTCGCGTTCGGTCGAACGTGCCGCACTGGACGCCGCACTTGCGCAGACCCGGCAGGCGGTTCTGCGTTACGACGAGGATGCGCTGGCCCGCATCCTGAACGATTGGGTGCCGGAATACCGCAACGACGGCGACGACAATGTCGTTTCGATCACGCGCAGTGCATGATTCGAGGCGCTGACAGCGGGCAGTACCGATCGAACCGACTCAGGAGGACGGGATGGCAAGGATTCGCAAGGCGGTGTTCCCGGTAGCCGGACTCGGCACTCGATTTCTTCCGGCGACCAAGACAGTGCCGAAGGAGATGTTGCCGATCATCGATCGGCCGCTGATCCAGTACGCGGTGGACGAGGCGATCGAGGCCGGCTGCGACACGCTGATCTTCGTGACCAACCGCTACAAGCACTCGGTCGCCGACTATTTCGACAAGGCCTACGAACTCGAACACAAGCTCGAGCACGCCGGCAAGCACGAACTGTTGTCGCTGATCCGCGACGTGCTGCCGTCGAACGTGCGGGCGGTGTTCGTGACCCAGGCCGAAGCGCTCGGGCTCGGTCACGCGGTGCTGTGCGCGAAAGCGGTGATCGGCGACGAACCGTTCGCGGTGCTGCTGCCGGACGACCTGATCTGGAACCGCGGCCCCGGCGCGCTGAAGCAGATGGCCGACATCGCCGAAGCGCAGGGTTGCAGCGTGATCGCCGTGCAGGACGTGCCACGTGCGCAGACCAGCAGCTACGGCATCGTCGACACCGGCGGCAGGACCGGCAATCCGGTGCCGATCCGCGGCATGGTCGAGAAGCCGCAGCCGGATGTCGCGCCGAGCACGCTGGCGGTGGTCGGTCGCTACGTGCTGTCGCCGAAGGTGCTGGACCTGCTCAAGGCCACCGCGCCGGGCAAGGGCGGCGAGATCCAGTTGACCGACGCGATCGCCGGCCTGATCGACCACGAGTCGCTGCTGGCCTACCGCTTCCAGGGGCGCCGTTTCGATTGCGGCAGCCGGATCGGGCTGGTCGAAGCGACGATCCGTTTCGCGCTCGACCACGACGATCTGGCCGAGGATGCACGCGCCTACATGCGCGCGGCGCTGGCCGAAGTCGATGAGCCGCTGCCGGTGGTCAAGACGCAGGCGGTGGCCTGACGCACCGCATGCGGCACGCCGCGCAGGTCGCCGCATCCTAGCCGAGCGTCCGGACCGCCCAGATCATCCACATCAGCAACGCCGCGCCGAAGCCTGCGGCCAGCACCGCGACGGCTCGCATCAGCGTCGCGATGCGACGGGCCGGTTCGCCGCGGCGGATCGGCACGGTCCTGATCGTCTTCATGCCGGCGATCGGGAACCGGCCTTCGCGGATGATCTCGCTCGATTGCCGCCACAGGCTCCAGCCGAGCGCGAGCCCGATCGTCGCGAGCATGCTCGACAGGCCGACGAACGCGAGCAGCAGGGCATGGATCTCGTCCGCGGTGCCGGTCAGCCCGGCCAGCCAGCGTTCGATCGCCCAGATCGTTCCGCCGCCGACGCCGACCGCGATCAGCGGCAACCAGAGGGCCAGCCGCCGCAGACGCGGGTCGGCTGGATGCAACTGCGGTTCCGTGCTCATCGCGTGCTCCGAGTCGGTTCGGCAGCATCGGATGATGCGCCGATCGGCGGCGGTACGGAACCGGCTGCCCCACTGCCGTTGGTGCAACGCCGGCATAATCGCCGCTCCCGCCCTCCGGAGCCCGACCGGTGCAGAATCCGCCGACGACCTTCTACCGTGCGACGGCCGCAGCGCCCGGCTTCGCGCCATTGCATGGTCGCAGCGAAGCCGAGGTCTGCATCATCGGTGGTGGTTTCGCCGGCCTGAACACTGCGCTTGGATTGGCCGAGCGCGGTGTCCGGAACGTCGTCGTGATCGAGGCGCAGCAGCTTGGATTCGGGGCGTCGGGCCGCAACGGTGGCTTCGTGTTCGGTGGCTTCTCGCGCGGCGAGGAGGCGTTGCTGCGCGAGCTTGGTCCGGTCAGGGCGCGCGCGTTGTATGCCGGCACGGTCGATGCGGTGCGGACGATCCGGCGCCGCGTCGAGCAGTACGCGATCGACTGCGACGTGGTCGACGCCGGCGTCTACTGGGTCAACTGGTTCGCCGATCCATCGGTGCTGCGACAACGGCAGCGGCTGCTGGCCGAACAGTTCGGTAACGAGTGGCAGTGGGTCGCGCGCGATGCGGTTCGTGAGCTGTTGCGTTCGCCGCGCTACCACGACGCGCTGTACGAGCCTGATGCGTTTCATTTCCATCCGTTGCGTTACGTGCATGGCCTCGGCCGGGTGCTGGTCGGGCAACACGGAGTACGGATCCACGAGCACAGTCCCGCCACGGCGCTCGAGCGCTGCGGGGCCGGCTGGCGCGTGCGGACGCCGGAAGGCGAGATCGAGGCGCGCGAGGTCGTGCTGGCCTGTGGCGGCTACCTCGCGGGGCTGCGGCGGCGCGTCGATGCCGGCGTGCTGCCGATCGCGACCTATGTGATCGCGACCGAACCGCTCGGCGATCGGCTGCAGGATGCGATGCGGACCCGCGCCGCGGTCTACGACAGCCGCTTCGCATTCGACTACTACCGTCCGCTGCCCGACACGCGGATCCTGTGGGGCGGTCGGATTTCGGTGTTCGATCGTTCGCCGCGGCAGGTCGAGCAATTGCTGTATCGCGATCTGCTGCATGTCTATCCGCAGCTCGAGGGCGTCCGCGTCGAACATGCCTGGTCCGGACTGATGAGCTACGCGCGGCACCAGATGCCGCAGATCGGTCGGATCGAGCCGGGCCTGTGGCTCGCACAGGCATTCGGCGGCCACGGCGTCGCGCCGACCACGTTCGCCGGTGAAGTGCTGGCAGCGGCGATTGCCGAAAACGACCCGCGCTGGCGCGAGTTCGCCGACTACGGCCTGGTCTCGGCGCTGAAACCGTTCGGGTTCGTCGGTGCGCAGTTGAACTACTGGTGGCTGCAGGCCGGCGATGCGTGGCGTGCATGGCGGGAGCGGCGATAGGCCACGGCACGACTTCGGCTGGCGTGGGAGCGTCAGCCGTGATCGTTCAGCCTGTTCGAACGAACCGGCCCAGGGAACGCGGCATGAACTGGTGGAGCCGCTCCCACGGAAAGAGCAGGGTTCACGCGGAGAACAACGGCTGTACGGACGAGCACGGCGCCGCTGCCGGAACGACAGCGGCGGCCGCCGTCACAGCGCCTCGAACAATCCGGCCGCGCCCATGCCGGTGCCGATGCACATCGTGACCATGCCGTACTTCTGCTGACGCCGACGCAGGCCGTGCACGATCGTCGCGGTGCGCACCGCACCGGTTGCGCCGAGCGGATGGCCGAGCGCGATCGCGCCGCCGAGCGGATTGACCTTGGCCGGGTCGAGGCCGACGTCGCGGATCACCGCCAGTGCCTGCGCCGCGAACGCCTCGTTGAGTTCGATCCAGTCGATCTGGTCGCGGGCGATGCCGGCCTGCTTCAGCACCTTCGGGATTGCCGCGATCGGGCCGATGCCCATCACGTCCGGCCGCACGCCGGCAACCGAGAAGCCGGCGAAGCGGGCCAGCGGCGTCAGGCCGTAGTCGCGGATCGCCTGCTCCGACGCGAGCAGTACTGCCGCCGCGCCGTCGGACATCTGCGACGAGTTGCCGGCCGTCACCGAGCCGCCGTTCATGAATACCGTGCGGAGCCTGGCAAGGCCTTCGGCGCTGGTATCGCGGCGCGGCCCTTCATCGTTCTCGACCCGCGTCCTGTGCTCGACGACCGTACGGCCGCGCGGATCGGGTTGCCGCGAGACCACCTCGAACGGCGTGATCTCGTCGCGGAACTCGCCGGCCTCGATCGCCGCCAGCGCCTTCTGGTGCGAGGCCAGCGCAAACGCGTCCTGGTCCTCGCGGCTGACCTTCCACTCGGCCGCGACGCGCTCCGCAGTGATGCCCATGCCGTAGGCGATCGCGATGTTCTCGTCGCGGAATACCTGCGGATTCATCGCGACCTTGTGGCCCATCATCGGCACCATCGTCATCGATTCGGTGCCACCGGCGAGCACCAGGTCGGCCTCGCCGAGCCGGATCCGGTCAGCCGCCAGCGCGACCGCCTGCAGTCCGGACGAGCAGAAACGATTGACGGTCTGTGCGGCGATGCTGTTCGGCAGCCCGGCCAGCAGTGCCGCGATGCGCGCGACGTTCATGCCTTGCTCGGCTTCCGGCATCGCGCAGCCGATCACGACGTCGTCGATGCGGGTCTGGTCGATGCCCGGGGCCTGCGCGACGACCGCCTTCAGACAGTGCGCCAGCAGGTCGTCGGGACGGGTATTGCGATAGACCCCACGGGGCGCCTTGCCGACCGGTGTACGGGTCGCGGCGACGATATAGGCATCTTGCACTTGCTTCATGGCTTTCTCCGGAAGCCGGGATCCGGGGTTCGGGATCCGGGATTCGCCAAGCGAACCCCGCTTTCCCTGCCCGTATCCGGCGACTTGCATTGACATGTAGGGCGGACCCGCTTCTGCGAATCCACGATCCCCAATCGCGAATCTCAGTTTCTAAGCGGCTTGCCGGTCTTCAGCGTGTGCATGATCCGCTCCTGCGTCTTCGGCATCTGCGCCAGCGCGATGAAATGCTCGCGTTCGAGCGCGAGCAGCCAGTCCTCGTCGACCAGCGTGCCGCGATCGACCTCGCCGCCGCACAGCACGGTCGCGATGCGGCTGGCGACCTCGAAGTCGTGCTCGGAGATGAACCGGCCTTCGAGCATGTTGACCAGCATCATCTTGAATGTCGCGATACCGACGTCGCCGGCGACCTGGATCTGCCGCGCCGGCAGCGGCGGCCGGTAACCCGACGCGGCGAGCCCGCGGACCTGCGCCCTGGCGACGTGCAGCAGCTCGTGCGCGTGGTAGACGACAATGTCGTCCGGGCGCAGCAATTGCAGCTCCTTGGCCTCCAGCGCCGAGCTGCTGACCTTGGCCATCGCGATCGCTTCGAAATACGGCTTCAGCGTTGCGAACACGTCGCCGGAGCCGGTGCCGACCCGTGCAGCGATCTCCTTCAGGCCGCCGCCGGCCGGCAGCAGGCCGACGCCGGCTTCGACCAGGCCGACGTAGCTCTCGAGCGCCGCCACGGTCCGGGCCGAATGCATCTGGAACTCGCAGCCGCCACCGAGGGCGAGTCCGCGCACGGCGGCAACCACCGGGACCAGCGCGTACTTGATCCGCTGGCTGGTCGCCTGGAAGGTCGCGACCATCTGTTCGAACTCGGTCAGCTTGCCGGCCTGCAGCGAGCCCATCGCGCCGGACAGGTCGGCACCGGCCGAGAACGGTTCGGAATCGTGCCAGATCACCAGTCCGTCGAACTCGCGTTCGGCGGCATCGATGGCCTGGTTCAGGCCGGCCAGCACGCCGTCGGAAACGGTGTGCATCTTGGTCTTGAAGCCGAGCACGGCGATGCCGTCGCCGTCGGTCCAGCAGCGCACCGCATCGGTTTCGAACACGGTGTCGCCGCGATCGAAGCGCTCGCCGAGCACCGGGTCCGGAAAGCGCTGACGACCGTATACCGCCAGCGTCGAGCGCGGCTTCTGCGCGCCGGCCGCCGGGCTGAAGCTGCCGTCGGCCGAGTGCACGCCGCTGCGGCCGTCGGCGACCCAGTCGGGCAGCGCGGCAGCGGCCATGCTGCGACCGGCGGCGATGTCCTCGGCGATCCAGCCGGCGATCTGCTTCCAGTCGGCCGCCTGCCAGGTTTCGAACGGGCCGAGCTGCCAGCCGTAACCCCAGCGGATAGCGAAATCGACGTCGCGCGCGGTGTCGGCGATGCTGGACAGATGGAACGCGCTGTAATGGAACAGATCGCGGAAGCAGGCCCACAGGAACTTCGCCTGCACGTGCTCGCTGGCGCGCAGCCGGGCGAACTTCTCGGTCGGATTCTTCAGCTTGAGGATTTCGAGCACCTCGGGCGCGACGACCGCGGTCGACGGCCGATAGTCCTGCCGGGCGAGGTCGACGACATGGATGTCGCGGCCGATCTTGCGGTAGATGCCGGCTCCGGATTTCTGGCCGAGCGCACCCTTCGCGATCAGCGCCTGCAGCCAGTCCGGCACGGCGAAGTACTGGTGCCAGGGATCGTCGGGCAGCGTGTCGCCCATGGTCCTGATCACGTGCGCCATCGTGTCGAGGCCGACGACGTCGGCGGTCCGGTAGGTCGCCGACTTCGGCCGGCCGATCAGCGGCCCGGTCAGCGCATCGACTTCATCGAAGCCGAGGCCGAAGGCCTGCGTGTGGTGCGCGGTCGACAGGATCGAGAACACGCCAATCCGGTTGCCGATGAAATTCGGTGTGTCCTTCGCGTAGACGACGCCTTTGCCGAGCGTGGTGGTCAGGAAGGTTTCGAGTCCTTCGAGCACGGCGCGGTCGGTCTGCGCCGCCGGGATCAGCTCGGCGAGGTGCATGTAGCGCGGCGGATTGAAGAAATGCACGCCGCAGAAACGCGATCGGACCTGCTCCGGCAGCACGTCTGCCATCGCATTGATCGACAGGCCGGACGTGTTCGACGCGACGATCGCGTGCGCTGCGATGTGCGGCGCGACCTTGGCGTAGAGATCGCGCTTCCAGTCCATCCGTTCGGCGATCGCCTCGATGATCAGGTCGCAGTCACGCAGCAGCTCGAGGTGCTGCTCGTAGTTGGCCGGCGTGATCGCGACCGCGAGCGACTTCGATGCCAGCGGCGCCGGCGACAGCTTGCCGAGGTTCGCGATCGCGCGGTTGACGATGCCGTTCGGGTCGCCGTCCTTGGCCGGCAGATCGAACAGCACCGTGTCGACCCGTGCATTGACCAGGTGCGCGGCGATCTGCGCGCCCATGACGCCGGCACCGAGCACAGCGACTTTGCGGATTCGGAGGTGACTCATCGGGGACTCCGTGACGTGAATGTGGCGCTGCAGGAAAGATCAGGCGGCGCGCAGGCCGCCTGCGGCGAACCGGATCAGCTCCTGGCCGGCTCGGCGGCAGTGCTCGACCTCGCTGACGCCGCCGGGGCGTTTGATCTGGCCGAAGTCGGCCATGGCGTAGGTCAGCGCGCCGGCCAGGAAGTCGAGCCGCCAGTACAGGCGTTCGCGCGGCAGGTCCGGCAGGCAGGCGGCGATGGCGCGCGCGAACTCGCGCATCACATGGCCGTAGTTGTCCGACAGGAACCGCCGCAGACTCTCGTCCTTCTCGGCGTAGGCGCGGGCGATGACGCGGACGAACACCGAGCCGCCGCTGCGATCCAGGGTCAAGGCCAGTGCCGGCTCGACGAATGCGGCCAGCACCGCATCGAGATCGCCGGGCTGAGCGTGCTCGGCCGCCTGCAGCGCGGCCAGCCGCGTGTGGCTCAGCTCGTCCAGCCGGCGCCGGAACACTTCGTTGACCAGGTTGCTCTTGGAACCGAAGTGATAGTTGACCGCCGCCAGGTTGACGTCGGCACGCCGGGTGACCTCGCGCAGCGAGGTTTCGGCGAAGCCGTGCTCGGCAAACAGCCGCTCAGCTGCGGCGAGGATCCGCTCCTTGGTCGAAAAATGCGGTGCAGTCATTGCTCGATTCAAACAATCGTTTGACACACAGGTTAGAGGGGTGTCCCGGGGGCGGTCAATGGCCGCGCGCGAAACGGCCGACGCCGGCCGCCAAAAGGGTTGCAGGAGACCCGGATTCCGTGTGTTTCCGAACCCTTATCTGTTAATCTTGAACTCCGTCGCCAGATCATTTTTTTGTCTCGGCGGCCAACTAACGAATTTTTTACCAGACTAAGAACACGGAGCAGACCATGGCGCTGGAGCGCACCCTGTCGATCATCAAGCCGGACGCCGTCGCAAAGAATGTCGTCGGCCAGATCTACGCCCGTTTCGAAAATGCGGGCCTGCGGATCGTTGCGGCGAAGATGAAGCACCTGTCGCGCAAGGAAGCCGAGGGCTTCTATGCGGTGCACCGCGAGCGCCCGTTCTTCAACGCGCTGGTCGAGTTCATGATCTCCGGTCCGGTGATGATCCAGGTGCTGGAAGGCGAGAGCGCAGTGTCGAAGAACCGCGAGCTGATGGGTGCGACCAATCCGAAGGATGCGGCCGCTGGCACGATCCGCGCCGATTTCGCCGATTCGATCGACGCCAACGCCGTACACGGTTCCGATTCGCTCGAAAACGCCGCGATCGAAGTGGCCTATTTCTTCGCCGCGACGGAACTCTGCCCGCGCTGAGGCATCGGAGCAGGCCTGTTGCAACGTCACCGGTTGCCCTCGTGAACGAGTCCGCCATCACCGTCGAATCCGCCGTCGCGCTCGGTCCGCATGAAGCGCCGGCGCCGAATTCGCTGCGGGCGTTGGCGCAGGCGCAACCGGTGTCGGAGCGGGTCAACCTGTTCGATCTCGATCGTGACGGGATCGAGCGGCTGTTCGCCGAGCTCGGCGAGAAGCGCTTCCGCGCGCACCAGGTCATGAAGTGGGTCTACCACCGCCACGTGACCGACTTCGCCGGGATGACCGATCTCGGCAAGGCACTGCGTTCCAAGCTCGAACAGCGGGTCGAGATCGTCCCGCCCGGCACGCTGTTCGAGAAGGACGCTGCCGACGGCGTGCACAAGTGGCTGCTCGGCATGAACGGCGGCAACGCGGTCGAGACGGTGTTCATCCCGGACCGCGGCCGCGGCACGCTGTGCGTGTCGTCGCAGATCGGCTGCGGCCTGAACTGCCAGTTCTGTTCGACCGCGACGCAGGGCTTCAACCGCAACCTGTCGGCGGCCGAGATCATCGGCCAGGTCTGGGTGGCGGCGAAGTTCCTCGGCAACGTGCCGCATCATCAGCGCAAGCTGACCAACGTCGTGATGATGGGCATGGGCGAACCGCTGCTCAATTTCGACAACGTCGTGACCGCGATGAACGTGATGCGCGACGACCTCGGGCTGGGGCTCGCCAACAAGCGCGTCACGCTGTCGACCTCGGGCCTCGTGCCGCAGATCGACCGGCTGTCGGAAGTGGCCGACGTGTCGCTCGCGGTGTCGCTGCACGCGCCGAACGACGAGCTGCGCACCGAACTGGTGCCATTGAACAAGAAATATCCGATCGCCGAGCTGCTGGCGGCCTGCCAGCGCTACGCGGCCAAGCGCCCGCGCACGTCGATCACGTTCGAATACACGCTGATGAAGGGCGTCAACGACCGACCCGAGCATGCCCGCCAGTTGATCAAGCTGATGCGAAGGCTGCCGAGCAAGGTCAACCTGATTCCGTTCAATCCTTTCCCGGGCACCCGCTTCGAACGCAGCGGAGAAGAAGATATCCGCGCGTTCCAGAAGATTCTGCTCGACGGCGGCGTGTTGACGATGGTCCGCCGCACTCGCGGCGACGACATCGACGCCGCCTGCGGCCAGTTGAAGGGGCAGGTGCTCGACCGGACCCGGCGCCAGGCCGAGTTCCGCCGCAGGCTCGAAGCAGGGGAGACCGCTCATGCGGCCAGTTGAACGCGCGTTCTGCGGAATCGTCGTTGCGGCCGCGCTCGCCGGCTGCGCGAGCGGCGGCGGCACGCGCCCGACAGCGGAGCCGAACCAGCAGGCGGCCGCGTTGCAGGTCAAGCTCGGCCAGGGCTATCTGAACCAGGGGGAGCTCGAGACCGCACGCGACAAGTTGCAGCGCGCTCTCGAGCTCGATCCGCGGTCGGTCGACGCGCACACCGTGATGGCGGTGCTGCAGGAGCGGATCGCCCGCCACGAGATCGCCGAGATGCACTACCGGCGGGCGGTCGAACTGAAACCGGACGGCGGTGCCGGCAACAACAACTACGGCACGTTCCTGTGCGGCCGCGGCCGCTATGACGAAGCGCAGCCGTACTTCGCCCGCGCCGTGCAGGATCCATTCTACCGGACGCCGGCAGTTGCGTACGCGAATGCCGGTTTCTGCGCACTGAAGGCCGGCCGGGTCGAGGAGGCCGAAACCTCGCTGCGCTCGGCGCTCGAGTTCGAGCCACGCAACGCCGGCGTGCTGTTCGAACTGGCCCGGCTGCATCTGCAGCGCGGTGACACGATGCGCGCGCGCGCGTTCCTGCAGCGCTACGAGGCGATCAGCGACGGTGACCCGGAAGCGCTGGCGCTCGGTGCCGAGCTCGAACAGCGCACCGGCGACGCTGCGGCGGAATCCCGCTATCGCGACGAACTGCAACGCCGTTTTCCCGACCA
This sequence comes from Lysobacteraceae bacterium, assembly GCA_041687455.1. Lineage (GTDB taxonomy): Bacteria > Pseudomonadota > Gammaproteobacteria > Xanthomonadales > Xanthomonadaceae > JAWLBY01. The sequence continues at coordinate 51,084 of JAWLBY010000002.1, forward strand.
TGTCGCCGATCCGCTCGGCGGTGGAGCCCGAGCGCAATGACCGTGGACAGCCCATCGATGCCGCCCGGCGCCGACGACGACCGCACGCTTGGCCAGCGGCTGGCCGACGGTCGCCGCGCGCGCGGACTGGACCTTGCCGGAATCGCCGCCGCATTGAAGGTGCCGCACACGATCATCGAGGCGATCGAACGCGACGATCTCGAACGGCTCGGGCCTGCCGTCTATGCCCGCGGCTATCTGCTCAGCTACGCGCGGCTGGTCGGCGTCGCCGAGGCGCACGTTTCGCGCGTATTCGACCGTCGTGTCGAGGTGCCGGAGCCGCTGCAGACTTCGGTGCAGGTCTCGCATGCGCGCTATCTGCTCGACCGCTACGCGCGCAAGGGTGCGTATCTGGTGCTGACGGCGTCGATCGTGCTGCCGGTGCTCTGGTTCAAGGACCAGCTCAAGCTGCAGGGCGTCGATCTGCGCTCGCTCGATGCGCCTGTCGCGACCGTGCCGCTGCCGGCCTCGCCCGCAGCGCCAACTGCATCCGATGATGGTGCTGCGGTCGATCCGTTGCGGGCGGCCGAGATCGCCGATCGGCCAGCCACGTCGGCGGCCGACGACGAATACACCGTCGTGGCGTCGCTGGCGCCGTTCTACCAGCGCAACGAAACCGCAGCCGACACGCCGGATTCGGCCGCTCCGAACACGGCCTCGGCACTGCAGGCGACTGCAGGCTGGCAGCTCGAGGTCAGCGACGACAGTTGGGTCGAAGTGACCGGAACCGACGGCCGCCGGCTCGAGTACGGACTGCTGCGTGCCGGCGATCAACGACACTTTCCGGCCGGCACCGTGGCCTCGATCGCGATCGGCAATGCGTCCGGTGTCCGGCTGCAGCGGGATGGCGCTCCGGTCGACCTCGAACCGTTCCGGCGGGCCAACGTCGCACGGTTTACGGTATCCTCCGACGGCCGGTTGCATCCGGGCAACGGCTGACAGCCCCCGGACCCTCCGCGGTTGCGCGGCAACCGATCCTTCGATGACTTTCCATCAGCGCGCCCGTGCAGGCGTCGCGAGCAGGCGGGATTTTGAGCATGTCGACTGAACTCATGGACGAACACGAACAGGGCGAACGCGTTCGCGCCTGGTTGCAGGAGAACGGAGCCGCGATCGTCACCGGCATCGCGGTCGGCCTGGCCCTGTTGTTCGGCTGGAAGTGGTGGGAAAACTCGCAGATCGAGGCCCGGCACACCGCTGCGGCGCAGTACCAGGCGTTGACCGATGCGGTCGAACGCAGCGACCGCGATGCAGCCGACGTGCTGGTGCAATCGCTGGTCACCGAATTCGACGGCTCCGCGTATGCGGGCTGGGCGCGGCTGCAGCATGCCGAGCAGCAGCTCGCGGCCGGCGAACTGGCCGGCGCGCGCGAGACGCTCGAAGCGGCGATCGGTGATGCCAATAGCCCGATCCTGGCCGACCTCGCGCGGGTCCGACTGGCCCGGGTCCGGCTGGCCGCCGGCGAGGCAGAGCCGGCGCTGACGCTGCTGCAGGCGGTCGATCCGCAGGCCTTCGTTGCGGCCGTCGCCGATCTGCGCGGCGATGCACTGCGTTCGCTCGGCCGTTCCGACGAAGCGCGCCAGGCCTACCTGCAGGCGGCGCAGGCGTTGCCGGTGATGTCGCCGGGACGGCGCCTGATCGAAATGAAACTGGTCGACGCCGGCGGCACCCCGCCGGCGCTGGAGAGCTGAGCGATGCGGCGCATCCTGTTCGTGGTTCTGGTCGCCACTCTGCTCGGTGGCTGCAAGTGGATTGGCAGCCGCAGCAAGTCCGAGAACGTCGACCCGCCGGCCGAGCTGGTCGATCTCGCCGCCAGCGTACCGGTCGATTCGCTGTGGAGCGCGTCGACCGGCGACGGCGAAGGACGCCTGCTGCTGCGGCAGCGCCCGGCGTTGGCCGACGGCCGCGTCTACACGGCCGATCCCGCTGGCGACGTCCGCGCGTTCGATGCCGCAAGTGGTCGCGTGCTGTGGCGGCTCGATACCGGACTTCGGTTGTCCGGCGGACCGGGCCACGGCGAGGATACGCTGGTAATCGGCAGCCTCGACGGCGAAGTGCTTGCGATCAATCCCGACAGCGGCAGCGAGCGCTGGCGGGCCCGCGTCTCATCCGAGGTCGTCAGCGCCCCGGCGGTCGGGCAGGGCGTCGCGGTGGTTCGTTCGCTGGACGGCCGAGTGTTCGGTTTCAGCATCACCGACGGCAGCCGTCGCTGGGTCTATGACCGCGGCCTGCCGTCGCTGACCTTGCGCGGCAGTTCGGCGCCGGTGATCCAGGGTCGCAACGTCTACGTCGGCTACGACAGCGGCGAGGTCGTCGCGCTGGCGCTGGCCGACGGCAGCCAGCAATGGGAGCAGCGCGTCGCCGAAGCCGAAGGGCGCAGCGAGCTGGACCGGATGGTCGATATCGACGGCGAGCTGGTCGTCACGCCGGGCGAGCTGTACGCGGTCAGCTACAAGGGCGAGATCATGGCGATGGACCCGGCCAGCGGCCGACCGCTCTGGACTCGTGACGTGGCGTCGTTCACCGGCCTGTCGCTGGACGGCGACCGCCTGCTGCTCAGCGACGTGCGCGGCACGGTCTGGGCGCTGGATCGTCGCAGTGGCGCGGCAATGTGGCGGCAGGATGGCCTTGCGCATCGCTGGCTGACCACCCCCGCCGTGCATGGCGACTACGCCGTGGTCGGGGATTTCGACGGTTACCTGCACTGGCTGCGGCTCGACAACGGCGAGCTCGCCGCGCGTACCCGGCTCGGGCGCAAGGCGATCCGCGCGACCCCGCAGGTCGCCGACGGCGTGTTGCATGCGGTCACCAGCGACGGCAAGCTCGCCGCGTTTCGTCTGTACTGACGGGAGAACGGGGCATGCTGCCGCTGGTCGCCTTGGTCGGTCGACCGAATGTCGGCAAGTCCACCCTGTTCAACGTGCTGACCCGCAGTCGCGAGGCGCTGGTGCATGACCAGCCGGGCGTGACGCGCGACCGCAAGTACGGTGTCTGCCGACTCGGCGAGCGGCCGTTCATGGTCGTCGACACCGGCGGCCTCAGCGGCGAGGACGAGGGGCTGGCCGGATTGACTGCCCAGCAGGCGGTACAGGCGATCGCCGAGGCCGACCTGCTGCTGTTCGTCGTCGACGGTCGCGACGGTCTGGTCGGGCTCGACCAGACCATCGCCGGACAATTGCGCCGCAGCGGCAAGCCGGCATTCCTGATCGTCAACAAGACCGACGGCATCGAAGCCGAGTCGGCGGTCGCCGATTTCGCCTCGCTCGGCATCGCACCGGTATTCCCGGTCGCCGCAGCGCACAAGCGCGGCATCGGCAGCATGGTTGCCGCGATCGAGGCCGAACTGCCCGACACCGGCGCCGACCCGCTGTTCGGTGCCGACCTCGAGCCGGACCGGCTGCGGCTGGCGATCGTGGGCCGGCCGAACGTCGGCAAGTCGACGCTGGTCAACCGGCTGCTCGGCGAGGAGCGGGTGATCGCCTCCGACGTGCCCGGCACCACCCGCGACGCGATCGCGGTCGACCTCGAGCGCGACGGGCGCAAGTACCGGCTGATCGACACCGCCGGCATCCGTCGCCGTGCGCGGGTCGAGGAGGCGGTCGAGAAGTTCAGCGTGCTGAAGACGCTGCAGGCGATCGAGTCGGCACAGGTCGTAGTCTGCATGCTCGATGCGAGCGAGGGCGTGACCGACCAGGACGCCACCGTGCTCGGACACGTGCTGGAGTCGGGCCGCGGACTGGTCATCGCGATCAACAAGTGGGACGGCCTGTCCGACTATCAGCGAGAGCAGTGTCGTGCCGACCTCGATCGCAAGCTGAGTTTCGTCGATTACGCGTTGCGGATCACGATCTCGGCCAGGCACGGTTCCGGTCTGAAGGAGTTGCTCGGCGCGGTGCACCGGACCTACGCGTCGGCGACCCGGCAGTTCACGACCTCCGAGCTGACCCGCGCGCTGGAGATCGCCTACGACTCGCTGCAGCCGCCGGTCGTTCGCGGCCACACGGCGAAACTGCGCTTCGCCCATCCGAGTGGCAGCAACCCGCCGACGATCGTGATCCACGGCACCCGGGTCAAGTCGCTGCCGGTCAGCTACAAGCGCTATCTGGAGAACTTCTTCCGCAAGCGTTTCAAACTGGTCGGTACGCCGCTCCGGCTGGAGTTCCGCGCCGGCGAGAATCCGTACGAAGGCAAGAAGAACGTGCTGACCGAGGCACAGATCCGCAAGCGCCGGCGGATGATGCAGCACGTCAAGCGGCGCTGAGCGGGCCGTGTCGAGCCGGTTCCACCTGTCGATCCGGACCGACGACGCAACCGCCGCCCGGCGGTTCTACGAACGGCTCGGCTGCGCCGTCGTACGCGACGGCGGCGGCTGGTTCGACGTCGATTTCTTCGGCCATCAGTTGACGATCCACGCGCCCCGATCGCCGGCCGCCGCCGAGACGGCGCGGCAGCGGCTCGATCATTTCGGCGTCAATCTCGATCCGATCGAGTGGCAGGCACTGGCGCAACGGCTGCGGCAGCAGTCGCTCCCGTTCCTGCTGCCGCCGACCGCCGATGCCGGCTCGGCCGAGCGCGGCAAGTTCATCATCGCCGGCCCCGACGGCATCGGCCTCGAATTCAAGTTCGAGCGATGACGCAGTCGCCGGTCGCCGGCACCCCTTCGGCATTGTTGACGCTCGGCGTGCTGGCCGGAGGCGCCGGTCGGCGTTTCGGCGGTCGCGACAAGGGCTGGGTCGAGTTCGACGGCGTGCCGCAGATCGTCCGGCTGCTCGACGCCTGGCGACCGCAGGTCGCGGCGGTGGTGATCAGCGCGAACCGTTCGATCGAGCGCTACCGCGCGCTCGGCGCGACGGTGGTCAGCGATCCGTGGCCCGACTATCCGGGACCGATGGCGGGCCTGGTGCGGCTGCTCGAGACGGCCGCCAGTGATCGGCTGGCGTGCCTGCCGGTCGACCTGCTGCGCTGGCCGGATGGCCTGCTGGTCCGGCTGCAGGCAGCCACGGCGGACGGCGCAGTTGCGATCGCCGAGGACGAGGATGGCCCGCAGCCGTTGATCGCCTGCTATCCAACCGCGCTGCACGGCGAGGCGCGCAAGGCCTTCATCGGCGGCGAGCGCTCGGTGCGCCGCTGGCAGGCCGGGCTATCGACGCGCATCGTCCGCTTCGACGGCTTCCGGTTCGGCAATCGCAACACGCCGGACCCGGCGGTTTGAGCCGAACGGCCGCGGCCAGCAACGATCGCGCGCCCCCGCGAGCCGGTATCCTTGGCCGATGATCGATGTGCGTGACAAGGCACTGGAGGCAGCGCGGCAGTGCATCGCCGAGATCGCGCCAGCCGACGCCGTGCAGCGGCTGGCCGGCGGCGCGCTGCTGCTCGATGTGCGCGACGACGGCGAGCGCGCCGGCGGCATGCCGTCGGGTGCGATCGGTGTCAGCCGGTCGTTCCTCGAACTGCGGATCGGTGCGATCGCGCCGGACCCGGGCATACCGCTGATGCTGATCTGCTCGGGCGGCGCGCGCTCGCTGCTGGCCGGCCGTTCGCTGGTCGAGCTCGGCTATCGGCAGGTCTGCTCGATTGCCGGCGGCTTCGATCGCTGGAAGGCCGAGGGTTTGCCGGTCGACCGCGACGCCGGCGGCGATCCGGACTGGGTCGAACGCTATTCACGGCACTTGCGCCTGCCGGAGGTCGGCGAGGCCGGCCAGCACCGGCTGTCGCAGGCCAGCGTGTTGCTGGTCGGAGCCGGCGGGCTCGGATCGCCGGCCGGACTGTATCTCGGCGCGGCTGGCGTCGGCCGGATCGGACTGGTCGATGACGACCGTGTCGAGCGCAGCAATCTGCAGCGGCAGGTGCTGCACGCCGACGCCCGGGTCGGGATGCCGAAGGTCGACTCGGCGCGTGCAGCGATTCATGCGCTGAATCCGCGCGTCAGGGTCGAAACCCACCCGCTGCGGCTGACCGCCGACAATGTCGAATCGTTGCTGTTGCCGTACGACGTGATCATCGACGGCGCCGACAATTTCGCGACCCGCTACCTGCTGTCTGATGCCTGCGTGCAGCTCGGCAAGCCGCTGGTGTACGGCGCGGTGCAGCGCTTCGATGGCCAGCTCGGCGTGTTCGATGCCGGCCGCCGTCGTGGCTCCTCGCCGTGCTACCGCTGCCTGTTTCCGCACCCGCCGCCGCCCGACGCGGCGCCGAACTGTGCCGAGGCCGGCGTGCTCGGCGTGTTGCCTGGTGTGATCGGACTGCTGCAGGCGACCGAAGCGTTGAAATTGCTGCTCGGCATCGGTGACGTGCTGGACGGCCGGCTGCTCGGCTTCGATGCGCTGGCGATGCGCTTTCGCGAGTCGCGATTGCGGCCGGATCCGGACTGTGCGGTCTGCGCACCGGGTCGTCAGTTCGGCGGCTATCAGGACATCGCGCAGCTCTGTGCGAGCATGTGACGACGCTGTGACGCTGCGCTGCGGGGAATCCGCCTCCAGTCGCGATCCTCGATTCTGCATCGTTACGGATCGCAGCAAGCCCAACGGCCACAGCGTTTTCGGAGCCAGGCTGCCCGAGTGAGTTGCGGTTCGTCGCGGCCGGTTGTGGGAGCGGATTCAGCCGGATCTGGTCGATGCCGTGAACGAACAGATCGCGGTTGAAGCGCTGAAGCCGCTCCCATACGACGGTTCGTCACTCGTAGCTGAGCTGGCCGGTCTTGCCCCAGAACACCCGGTAGGCGTAGATCGTGTAGCCGATGATCATCGGCAGCGTGATCGCGACACCGACCAGGATGAAGCGCAGCGAGGCAGGCGAGCTGGCGGCTTCGTCGTAGGTCATCCGGTCGACCACCAGATACGGGAACAGGCTGTAGGCCAGGCCGATGAAGGCCAGGATGAACAAGCCGATGGCGCAGGCGAACGGCCGCCAGCCGCCGTCGTCGGTGCGCCGCCGTGCAAGCACCCGATCGCAATAGAAGAACAACGCCACGCTGGCCAGCGGAATTGGCGCCAGCCACAACGTGTCAGGCAGGTCGAACCAGCGGTCGAATATCCGCGGGCTGACCATCGGCGTCGCCAGCGACACCGCGACGATGCCGGCGCCGGTCAGCCACAGTGCGATGCGTGCCCAGCCGATCGCCTTCTGCTGCAGCTCGCCTTCGGATTTCATGATCGTCCAGCTCGCCCCGAGCAGCGCATAGCCGGAGGCGAGGCAGATCGCGATGAAGGCCGAGAACAGCGTCGTCTGCAGGGTGTTGGTGAACCCGAGGATGTAGCGGCCGAGCATGTAGCCCTGCGACAGCGCAGCCATCAACGAACCAGCAAAGAACGCGAAGTTCCACAATTGCCGATGTTCGTCGCGCGCCTTGACCCGGAAGTCGAACGCGACGCCGCGCAGGATCAGTCCGATCAGCATGAACGCGACCGGCAGATACAGCCCGGTCAGGATGATGCCGTGCGCTGCTGGAAATGCGATCAGCAACACGCCGACGCCGAGCACGAGCCAGGTTTCATTGGCATCCCAGAACGGACCGATCGATGCAATCATGCCGTTCTTCTCGGCATCATCGGCGACCGGCATCAGGATGCCGATGCCGAGATCGTAGCCGTCGAGCACGACGTAGATCAGCATCGCCAGCGCCATCGTTGCGACGAAGATCAGCGGCAGCCAGGCGTCCATCAGCGCACCTCCACGGCGTGATCGGGGATCTTCGGCAGAGGCTTGCTGCCGCTTGCCGCGAGATGGAACAGCACCCGCACGTAGGCGACCAGCAACACCGCGTAGACCGCCAGGTACATCGCGAGGCTGGTGCCGATCAGCCCGGACGGCACGTCGGAGGCGGCATCCGCCGTCCGCAGCACGCCCTGCACCAGGAACGGCTGGCGGCCGATCTCGGTCACCATCCAGCCGGCCAGCACCGCGACCCAACCGGAAAACGTCATCGCGACCAGCGACGTCAGCACCCACCGCCGCGGCTCGCGCCCGCGCCGCATCGCCCACCAGGCGATCCAGCTCACGATCCACATCAGCAGCCCGACCCCGACCATGATCCGGAATGACCAGAACACCGGTGCCACCGGCGGGATATCGTCGAATTCGTTCAGTCCGCGAATCTCGGCGGTGGGCGAATGGCCGAGGATCCAGCTTGCTCCCTTCGGAATCGCCACGACGTAGCGGTTATCGCGGGTCGCCTCATCCGGCCAGCCGAACAGCAGCAACGGAGCGCCGCGCTCGGTTTCCCAGATCGCCTCCATCGCGGCGATCTTGGCCGGCTGGTGGCGCAGCGTGTTGAGCCCGTGCAGGTCGCCGACGACGACCTGTACCGGGATCAGCACCGCCGCCACCACCACGCCGGTTCGCAGCGCGGCGCGGACCTCGTCGGTGCGCTCGCCGCGCAGCCAGCGATAGGCCGACAGGCCGGCGACCAGGAATGCGCAGGTCAGGCCGGATGCGATCAGCATGTGGGTGATCCGGTACGGGAACGACGGATTGAAGATCGCTTCGATCCAGCTCGTCACGTGCGCCTGGCCGTCGATCATCTCGAAGCCGGTCGGCGTCTGCATCCACGAGTTCAGCGCCAGGATCCAGAACGCCGACAGCGTGGTTCCGAACGCGACCAGGAAGGTCGCCAGCGTATGCACGCGCTCGGACACCCGCTTTCGACCGAACAGCATGATGCCGAGGAAGCTCGCCTCGAGGAAGAATGCGGTCAGCACCTCGTAGCCGAGCAGCGGTCCGGCGATGTTGCCGACGCTGTTCATGAAGCCCGGCCAGTTGGTGCCGAACTGGAAGCTCATCACGACGCCGCTGACGATGCCCATCGCAAACGACAGCGCGAACACCTTGACCCAACTGACGTAGGCGGCGATCCACTTCGGATCGCCCGAACGACGCCAGCGGATCTTGAAATACAGCAGGATCCAGGCGAGCCCGATCGTGATGCTCGGAAACAGGATGTGGAACGAGATGTTGATGCCGAACTGCGCGCGCGCCAGCAGGATCGGATCGGCAACGGCAGGCTCCATGGGCTATCTCCTCGGGGGAATCGGGCAGCCGGGCGGGATTCAGTCGATCGGGTCGGGGCTGGTCCGGGGCGTCGCGGGGCGGCCGAGGCGATCCTTGAAATCGAGCAGCTTCTGCACCCGGCTGCCGAGCCGCATCAGTTTCTGCAGTGTCGCCGGTGACAGCTTGCGTACCTCGGCGAACCAGTCCGTCATCAGCTCCATCAGCTCGTACATCTCGCGCATCCGCATCTGCGCGTGGCGCTCTTCCGATGACTCCGGAGTATCGAGCAGGCTGCCGCGCAACATCGACAGCGTCGGTTCGATCTCACGCTTTTGTCGTTCATCTGCCAGTGTCTGAAAGATCGTCCAGACATCGTCCGGTGCGCTGAAGTAATCGCGGCGGTCGCCCGCCTGATGGCTCAGCCGCACGAGGCGCCACGCCTGCAGTTCCTTCAGTCCCATGCTGACGTTGGAGCGCGAAACGCCGAGCTTGTCGACGATCTGGTCGGCGTTGAGCGGCCGATCCGACACGAACAGCAGGGCGTAGATCTGGCCGACCGTGCGGTTGATGCCCCAGCGGCTGCCCATTTCGCCGAAATGCAGCACGAAGGACTGGATCAGGGTCGGCAGACTCATGAAATGTCTGAAGTTTCAGAAAGAGCTGAAAGTCGAAGGCTAACACACGAGCGGCCGACTTGACTCAGGTCAGCGCGCGGTCGCCTGGGTTGCTGCAGGGCGCGCTTGCGCGATGGCCATCACCGGGCGGTCGGCCGATCGGGCGTTGCTGCAGCAACTCCCGCCGGGTGCCGCGCTATCGGCTCATCCACGGCAATGCGTCGAGATCGACGTTGCCGCCGGACAGGATCACGCCGACCTCGCGGCCGGCGAACTGGTCGCGGTGGCGCAGGATCGCCGCGAGCGTCACCGCCGACGATGCTTCGACGACCAGCTTGAGCCGGTCCCACAGCAGCCGCATCGCCGCGACCGTCTGGCTGTCGCTGGCCAGCAGGATCGCTGCGGCGTGCTGCTGCAGGATCCGGAACGTCAGCGGGCCGAGCTCTGCGCGCAGGCCGTCGCACAACGTCCGTGCGCTGCGGCCGGTAATCCGTTGCCCGCTGGCGAGCGAGTCGTGCGCATCGGCGGCGCCCTCCGGTTCCGCGCCGATCACCCGGATCGACTCGCGCAGGCCGTGTGCCGCAAGCGCCGTGCCGGACAGCAGGCCGCCGCCCGACACCGGCGCGACCACGGTATCGAGGCAGGGCACCTCGTCGAGCAGTTCGAGGGTGGCGGTGCCCTGGCCGGCGATCACGCGTGCATCGTTGAACGGATGCACGTAGGCCGCGTCGCTGCGTGCGCGGACCTCGGCAGTGGCGGCATCACGTGAAGCCTGCGACACATCGCATTCGACGATCGCCGCGCCATGCTCGCGGATCGACGCCAATTTGATCCGCGGTGCACTGTGCGGCACGACCACGGTCGCGGGGATGCCGCGCAACCGGCAGGCGAGCGCGATGGCGGTGCCGTGATTGCCCGACGATTGCGTGACGACGCCGCGCGCGGCCTCGTCGTCATCGAGCGAGAACACCGCATTGCACGCACCGCGGAACTTGAACGCGCCGCCGCGCTGCAAATTCTCGCACTTGAACCACAGGCGACAGCCCGCCAGCGCATCGAGTTCCTCCGATCGCAGCACCGGCGTTCGCCGTGCATGCGGTGCGATGCGCTGCTGCGCACGGCGAATGTCGTCGAGGGTCGGAATCGTCGTGGTCGGATCCATGGCAGGCAGGTTCGGCGGGCGGGGCGCCAGCATACGAACCCGACGCGCAGGTGGGAATCGCCGCTCGGCGACGCTACCCGGACGTCACCGAGTGTCGGTCGGCTCGCCGCGCTGCATCCGTCCAGGGTCGTAACCGCCCAGCTCGAAGCGGTAGTCGATCGTGCGCCCGTCAACCAGCGGCACCGCGATCCGCAACAGTCGCACGCGCTCGACCTGTTCGAACATCATCCGGTCGTCCTCGATGAACACTGCCGGCGGATCGGCATCTTCGGCGCGGCTCGCCTCGACCGGACGGGCCGGCCCGTCATCGAACGACAGCTCCAGCCGGCAGGCTCCCGTGCAGGTGAACTCGGCACCGTCGCCGACCAGCAGATAGCTGTTCCGGCCCCATTCGGGATGCAGCCGCAGCACCAGTCGCAGCGCCGGCGCATCCGGCTCTGCTGCGGCGTCGCCGAAAATGTACGCAGTCAACTGTGTGCCATCGCCGGCCGCGACCGCGTGGTAGGTCCACAGCCCGGCCAGCCGCTTGCGCTCGCGGTCGGCGTCGGCGGCTGCCTGCAGCGCCGGGATCTGCTCGCCGACCCGGGTCGCGGCGTCGGAACCCGGATACTTGCGGACGATCTCGCGGGCGTAGATCAGCGCCGCCTCCGGCTGCCCTGCGGCCTCGGCCGCGGCGAGCCTCTGCAGGTCGGCCTCGACCGCCGTTGGGTCTGGCGCTGCGGCCGGGCCCGTCGTCGGCGCGTCGCTGCGATCGCAGCTCGACAGCAGCAATGCGAGCGCGAGCAGGACAGCGGCGGGCGATCGTATGGGCATGGTCGTCTCCGGTCGGTGGTAGCGGCGATCCTCGCCGTGCGGCGGACGCGCGGCAAGTGATCGCGAGGATCGTTGACGCGCGGGGAGGGCGACCCTATCATTCGCGGTCTTTCGAGGCGCCTGCGGGCGGCTTCGCGGTACCGGCCAGCGGCGGGGTATAGCTCAGTCTGGTAGAGCGCCAGCTTTGGGAGCTGGATGTCGGGGGTTCGAATCCCTCTGCCCCGACCATCCAGATCGGGCGCTGGTACCTCGATGCGGCTGCAGCGGGAGCGGTGTTCGAAGCGGTGTTTCGTTCGGCTGTGCGCCCGTAGCTCAACCGGATAGAGCATCGGCCTTCTAAGCCGACGGTTGCAGGTTCGATTCCTGTCGGGCGCGCCACGAAGAGTTTCAGGCGGTGCAGCGATGCATCGCGAAAGCGGCGGGATCGACTTGATCCATCCGTTTTCGACACAATATGGTGGATGTAGCTCAGTTGGTTAGAGCACTGGATTGTGATTCCAGGTGTCGCGGGTTCGAATCCCGTCTTCCACCCCAGGTGCAAGATGCGGCACAATGCGCATCTGCAGCGTCGCCCCCGGCGACGTCAGAGTTTCGATGGGCCGTTAGCTCAGTTGGTAGAGCAGTTGACTCTTAATCAATAGGTCGTAGGTTCGAATCCTACACGGCCCACCAACTCATCGAATCGAACTGGCCGCCGGTTCCGGCGGCATCTCTCCAGGGTTGACCTAGCGAAAGTGGCGGAACTGGTAGACGCGCTGGATTTAGGTTCCAGTGGGGTAACCCGTGAGAGTTCGAGTCTCTCCTTTCGCACCAGTCCCGCGGCGCGAGCGGAGGCCCGGCCTCGTCTGCCGGCCGTCGCGTGGATCCGCTCCGGTCCGGTTCGTTCGCGGTACCCTTCCCACCCACCTTTCACGCGCAGCACGCCCGTCGCGGCGGATTCCAGGAGTCGTCATGCAAGTTTCGGTTGAGAACGTGAGCAAGCTGGAGCGCAAGCTCACTGTCAGTGTTCCCGCGGACCGTCTCGAATCCCAGGTGAGTGAGCGTCTGCGCGAGTTGTCGCGCAGTGTGCGGTTGAAGGGTTTCCGTCCGGGCAAGGTGCCGGCCAAGGTCATCGAGCAGCGCTTCGGCACGCAGGTCCGCAACGAGGCGATCGGCGACCTGATCCGCAGTTCGTTCGGCGAAGCGGTGCAGCAGCAGAACCTGCGGCCGGCAATGGCGCCGTCGATCGAAACCAGCGGCCGACCCGAGAACGGTGAGTTCCGCTACGTGGCGACCTTCGAAGTGATGCCGGAGATCGGCTCGATCGACGTGTCCGGCCTGAAGGTGAAGCGCCCGACCGCCGAAGTCGCCGAGGCCGACATCGACCAGATGATCGAGACGCTGCGCATGCAGAGGCGTAGCTGGAACCCGGTCGAGCGGGCGGCGCAGGATGGCGACATGGTCATGTTCGAGTCGTTCACCGAGGTCGAGGGCACTCGCGTGCCGGCCGAGGGCGTCGAGCGCTCCGGCACCGTGATCGGCACCCGTGCGATCCCGGCCGAAATCGAGAACGCGCTGGTCGGCCTGGCCGCCGGTGCCGAGACGACGATCGAGCTCACGTTCCCCGAGGGACACCGCGCGGCTGCGCTGGCCGGCAAGACCGGCAAGATGACGCTCAAGGCCGTCCGTGTTTCCGAAGGTGTGCTGCCGCCGGTCGACGAAGCCTTCATGGCCGGCTTCGGCATCACCGAAGGCGGCGTCGAGAAGTTCCGCGACGAAGTGCGGGCCAACCTCGAGCGCGAACTCCGCAATGCGCTGATGGCGCGCCTGAAGGGCGACGTCGTTGCGAAGCTGCTCGAGGCCCATTCCGAGGTCGAGTTCCCGGCCGGGATGATCGAGGCCGAGGCGCGCGGCATGGCGCAGAATGCCGAGCGCCAGGCGCAGGCGCGTGGCCAGAAGGACGTCAAGGTCTCGCACGAAGCGCTGCTGCCGGCGGCTCGTCATCGCGTCGCTGCCGCCGCGCTGCTCGGCGAACTGGCGCGCCAGAACGAGATCAAGCTCGATCGCAACCGGCTCAACGAGATGCTGGCTTCGATCGCATCGACCTACGAGGATCCGATGCAGGTGATCGAGCTGTACCGCAACGATCAGGAACTGATGCGCGGCCTTGAAAGCCGGGTGATCGAGGACCAGTTGATCGACTGGATCGCCGACCACGCCGATCTGACGGTCGAGCCGTTGACCTTCGCGGACGTGATGCGTCCGGGTCAGGCCGCCTGAGGCACGGAACGCCGCAGCCCACCCACAGGAGCGAGAGATGACGATCAAGGGGTTGAACCTGGTGCCGATGGTGGTCGAGCAGACCAGTCGCGGCGAACGCGCCTACGACATCTACTCGCGCCTGCTGAAGGAGCGCGTGATCTTCCTGGTCGGGCCGATCGACGACCACGTCGCCAACGTGGTCGTCGCGCAGTTGCTGTTTCTCGAATCGGAAAACCCGGACAAGGACATCAACCTGTACATCAACAGCCCGGGCGGCGTGGTCACCGCCGGCATGGCGATCTACGACACCATGCAGTACATCAAGCCCGACGTGGCGACGATGTGCATCGGCCAGGCCGCCAGCATGGGCTCGTTGCTGCTCGCGGCCGGTGCCAAGGGCAAGCGCTACTCGCTGCCGCATTCGCGGGTCATGATCCACCAGCCGCTCGGTGGCTACCAGGGCCAGGCCAGCGACATCGAGATCCATACCCGCGAGATCCTGAACATTCGCGACCGGCTGAACCGGGTGCTGTCGCACCACACCGGCCAGCCGCTCGAGCGGATCGCCAAGGATACCGACCGCGACAATTTCATGAGTGCGCCGGACGCCAAGGCCTACGGCCTGATCGACGAGGTGCTGGAGCGTCGCCCGGATATCTCCGTCAAGCCGGCGTGAAATCGCCGTGACGGACTGCCGCCCGCCGCGGCGGGCGGTAGCTCACCCCTCGGATGGCCGGTGCTGTGCCCCGGTCCCCCTATGCTATTCTCGAACCGTGCCGTAGCGACGGTTCCACGAGGCAGGCTTTCTCCGCATGACTGACGAGCGTTCCGGCCGTTCCGGCGACAGCGCAAAAATCCTCTACTGCTCCTTCTGCGGCAAGAGCCAGCATGAGGTTCGCAAGCTCATTGCCGGGCCCAGCGTGTTCATCTGCGATGAATGCGTCGAGCTGTGCAACGACATCATCCGCGAGGAGCTGGAAGAGAAGAGCGCGTCGACCCGCAGCCATCTGCCGAAGCCGCGCGAGATCCTCGAAGTGCTCGACCAGTACGTGGTCGGCCAGCCGCGGGCGAAGAAGACCCTCGCCGTCGCGGTCTACAACCATTACAAGCGGATCGAGAGCAAGTCGAAGTCCGACGAGGTCGAGCTGTCGAAGAGCAACATCCTGCTCGTCGGGCCGACTGGCTCGGGCAAGACGCTGCTGGCCGAGACGCTGGCGCGGTTGCTGAACGTGCCGTTCACGATTGCCGATGCGACGACGCTGACCGAAGCCGGCTACGTCGGCGAGGACGTCGAGAACATCATCCAGAAGCTGCTGCAGAAGTGCGACTACGACGTCGAGAAGGCGCAGCAGGGCATCGTCTACATCGACGAGATCGACAAGATCTCGCGCAAGAGCGAAAACCCGTCGATCACCCGCGACGTGTCCGGCGAGGGCGTGCAGCAGGCGCTGCTGAAACTGATCGAGGGCACGGTGGCGTCAGTGCCGCCGCAGGGCGGCCGCAAGCATCCGCAGCAGGAGTTCCTGCAGGTCGACACCCGCAACATCCTGTTCATCTGCGGTGGCGCGTTCGCCGGTCTCGACAAGATCATCCAGCAGCGCTCGCTCGATACCGCCGGCATCGGCTTCGGGGCCGACGTCCGCAGCAAGGCGCAGAAGGCCAACATCGGCAAGCTGCTGGCCGAGGTCGAGCCCGAGGACCTGATCAAGTTCGGCCTCATCCCGGAGTTCGTCGGCCGCCTGCCGGTCGTCGCGACGCTCGAAGAGCTCGACGAAGCGGCGCTGGTCCGCATCCTGACCGAGCCGAAGAACGCGATCACGAAGCAGTTCAAGCGCCTGTTCGACATGGAAGGCGTCGAGATCGAGTTCCGGACCGATGCACTGACCGCGGTCGCCCGCAAGGCGCTGAAGCGCAAGACCGGCGCCCGCGGCCTGCGGACGATCCTCGAATCGGTGCTGCTCGACACGATGTACGAACTGCCGTCGCTGGAGAATGTCAGCAAGGTCGTGGTCGACGAGTCGGTCATCAACAACCAGGCCGATCCTTACCTGATCTATTCCGGCACGTCGGCCGCAGCCCAGCCGAAGGCCGCTTCCGAGTAATCCGCCGATCCGGCGCCGCTGCGGCGGCGCCAGCGGACTGCCTGCGGTTTGCGGCGCTGCCGCCGCCCGTCCCTGCAGTTTCCGCGTCCCGCTCAGCGCCGCTTCCGTCCGCCGCCGGGTGCCATCTGCGCCCGGTCCGCTGTGGCGCGCCGTTCATCCGGCGCGCTGAACTGGCGGGTAGCCTTCCGGCATCGACAGCTTGAATCGAGCTCACGGGCATCGCATTCTGCCCTTGTGGGGGGCTGCTTCGCCCCCATGTTCGGGGATCGACGGCCGACTCCGGTTGTCACCCAGGTACGGAGCCCGATAAATGACCGCCAAGCCATCCGAGTCTTCGCCCGTCCTGCCGGTCCTGCCGCTGCGCGATGTCGTCGTCTACCCGCACATGGTCATCCCGCTGTTCGTCGGCCGGGAGAAATCGATCCGTGCGCTCGACATCGCGATGGAAGGCGACAAGCGGATCCTGCTCGTTGCGCAGAAGAGCCCGGATGTCGACGACCCGGGCGCGGCCGACCTGTATGACGTCGGTACGATCGCCCAGGTCCTGCAGTTGCTGAAGCTGCCCGACGGCACCATCAAGGTGCTGGTCGAGGGCGCCGCGCGGATGCAGGTCGGCAGCTACGGCGAGCAGGACGGCGCGCTGACGGCGCAGGGCGAGGAAATCGAACCTGCCTACGAGCGCGAAGAGCGCGAACTCGATGTCACGCTGCGTTCGCTGATGTCGCTGTTCGAGCAGTACGTCAAGATGAATCGCAAGATTCCGCCGGAACTGCTGTCGACGCTGTCCGGAATCGATGATCCGAGCCGGCTGGCCGACACCATCGCCGCCCATCTCGGCATCCGGCTGGCCGACAAGCAGCGCCTGCTCGAGGCGGTCGAGGTTGGCCAGCGGCTGGAACTGCTGATCGGCTTCGTCGATGGCGAAATCGATGTGCAGCAGCTCGAGAAGCGGATTCGCGGCCGGGTCAAGTCGCAGATGGAGAAGAGCCAGCGCGAGTACTACCTGAATGAGCAGATGAAGGCCATCCAGAAGGAGCTCGGCGAACTCGACGAGGCGCCGAACGAACTCGAGGAACTGACCCGCAAGATCGCTGAAGCCGGCATGCCGAAGGCGGTCGAGACGAAGGCCAAGCAGGAGCTCAACAAGCTCAAGCAGATGTCGCCGATGTCGGCCGAGGCGACGGTCGTGCGCAACTACATCGACTGGCTGCTGTCGGTGCCGTGGAAGAAGCGCACCAAGGTGCGCCGCGACCTGGCCGCCGCGCAGGAAGTGCTCGATGCCGATCACTACGGGCTCGAGAAGGTCAAGGAGCGCATCCTCGAGTACCTCGCCGTGCAGCAGCGCGTGAAGCAGATGCGCGGGCCGATCCTGTGCCTGGTCGGGCCGCCGGGTGTCGGCAAGACCTCGCTCGGTCAGTCGATCGCGAAGTCGACCAATCGCAAGTTCATACGCATGAGCCTCGGTGGCGTCCGCGACGAAGCCGAGATCCGTGGCCACCGTCGTACCTACATCGGTTCGATGCCCGGGCGACTGGTGCAGAACCTGGCGAAGGCCGGCACCCGGAATCCGCTGTTCATGCTCGATGAAATCGACAAGCTCAGCACGGATTTCCGCGGCGATCCGTCGTCGGCGCTGCTCGAAGTGCTCGATCCGGAGCAGAACAGCGCGTTCAACGATCACTACCTCGAGGTCGACCTCGACCTGTCGGAAGTGATGTTCATCGCGACCGCCAACTCGCTGAATATCCCGGGGCCACTGCTCGACCGCATGGAAGTGATTCGGATCCCCGGCTACACCGAGGACGAGAAGCTCCACATCGCGCTGCGCTACCTGGTGCCGAAGCAGTTGAAGGCGAACGGACTCAAGCCCGATGACCTCGAGATCAGCGAGGACGCGGTTCGCGAGACGATCCGCTATTACACGCGTGAATCGGGCGTACGCAACCTCGAGCGCGAGATGGCGAAGATCGCCCGCAAGGTCGTCAAGGAACTGATGCTCGCCGCGAGCGACAAGTCGGGCAAGAAGGCGCCGAAGACGAAGAAAGGCCCGCTGAAGGTCACGCCGAAGAACCTCGAGAAATATCTCGGCGTGCGGCGCTTCGATTTCGGTCGCGCCGAGCAGCAGAACGAGATCGGTCTCGTCACCGGTCTGGCCTGGACCGAAGTGGGTGGCGATCTGTTGCAGATCGAAGCGGCACTGGTGCCGGGCAAGGGCAACCTCGTGCATACCGGGCAACTCGGTGACGTGATGCAGGAGTCGATCAAGGCGGCGTTGTCGGTCGTGCGTTCGCGAGCCGAACAACTCGGTCTCGACACCGAGTTCCACCACAAGTACGACATCCACGTACACGTGCCGGAAGGTGCGACGCCGAAAGACGGGCCGAGCGCCGGTATCGCGATGGTCACTGCGCTCGTTTCGGCGTTGTCGAAGGTCGCGGTGCGTGCCGATGTCGCGATGACGGGCGAGATCACGTTGCGTGGACGCGTGCTGCCGATCGGCGGGTTGAAAGAGAAATTGCTCGCCGCGCTGCGCGGCGGAATCCGCACGGTGATCATTCCGGACGAGAACAGGAAGGACCTGACCGACATTCCGGCCAACGTCACCAAGGGAATCGACATCATTCCGGTGCGCTGGATCGACGAGGTTCTCGACGTTGCGCTCGAACATCCACTGCGTCCGTCGGCGGCGCCGAAGGAAGGCGGCGATGCGAAGAAGGACATCGCGCGCGAAGGCGAAGGTGCTGCTGCAACCCGCGCGCACTGATCGACAACAGCAGCCAGACACGACGCCGCCGCGCATCCGCGCGGCGGCGTTCGTAGTGGGGCGCCGAGCGCTGCAGATCGCCTGCACGGTTCGGCGCAGTCCCTGCTGCAGGCCGCGCCACAGCTCGCCGTTTCGTGTTGCGTGGTCAATGGGGCGCTGGTATAAATCCGCAGTCCGCCGCACATGCCGGCGCATGCAGCAGGATGCTGCGGGACAGAGTCGATCGGGCGATGGCTGAGCAAGCGTCGCCCGATCTCGCTATTGGAACTGGAGGATTGCATCCTCCCTGGGGAGTGACGGAATGAACAAGGCTGATTTCATCGGTGCGGTGGCGAACGAGGCCGAGCTGTCGAAGGCCGAGGCGGCGCGCGCGGTCGACGCCGTCATCGACGTCATCAAGAAGGCACTGAAGAACGGCGAAACGATCTCGCTGGTCGGCTTCGGCACCTTCCAGGTTCGCGAGCGCGCCGCGCGTGAAGGCCGCAATCCGCGCACCGGCGACACCATCAAGATCGACGCTTCGAAAATTCCTTCGTTCAAGGCTGGCAAAGCGCTGAAGGATGCTGTAC
The DNA here is from genome assembly GCA_041687455.1 of Lysobacteraceae bacterium. Classification (GTDB taxonomy): domain Bacteria; phylum Pseudomonadota; class Gammaproteobacteria; order Xanthomonadales; family Xanthomonadaceae; genus JAWLBY01. The sequence continues at coordinate 70,373 of JAWLBY010000002.1, forward strand.
AGTAGTCGACTTCGCCGGGTGCTTAGCTCAGCGGTAGAGCATCGCCCTTACAAGGCGAGGGTCGGGGGTTCGAAACCCTCAGCACCCACCATCCTCTACAACTGACAAGGCAACAGGCGAAGTTGCAGCAAAATGCGGAGTGGTAGTTCAGTCGGTTAGAATACCGGCCTGTCACGCCGGGGGTCGCGGGTTCGAGTCCCGTCCACTCCGCCACTATTCACGAGGGCGCCGAAGGGCGCCCTCGTTTTTTCCGGCGGCCGCAACGCTGCGGTGACGCGTAGGCCGCCCTTCTCACGGGTGCGTCTTTCATGCTGCTGAAACTTCGCGAAAAAACCACGGGCTGGATCGCAGGCGCGATCGTGGCGCTGCTGATCGTGCCGTTTGCGCTGGTCGGCATCGGCGACTACTTCTCGACCGCAGTCGAATCCTGGGTCGCCAAGGTCGGCGAGAGCGAGATCAGCCAGGACCAGTTCCGCGCGCGGTTCGAGGAGTACCGTCAGCAGATGCGCCGTTCGATGGGCGCCAGCTACGACGCGGCGCAGATGGAACAGGCCAGCGTCAAACGCCGCGTGCTCGACCGGATGGTCGACGAAGAGCTGCTGCGGCAAAGTGCCGAGCGGTTGGGCATGACGGTACCGGCGGCGCGGTTGCAGAAGGAAATCGGCGGCATTTCCGCCTTCCAGGTCGATGGTCGGTTCTCGGCCGATCAGTACCGTCTGCTGCTGACGGCGCAGAACATGACGCCGCGTGGTTTCGAATCGCGTCTGCGGCAGGATCTGCTTGCCAGTGCGATTCCCGAGAACGTGGTTGGTACCGGCTTTGCCACCGTGGCCGACGTCGAGCGTTTCATCGCGTTGCGCGATCAGCAGCGTGATCTGCAGTACATCGTGATCGAGCCACCCGCGCTCGAGCAGATCGCCGAGCCCGGTGCCGACGAAGTGCAGGCGTACTACGACGGGAACGCCGCGCGTTACATGACCGAAGAGCAGGCGACGATCGAGTACGTCGTGCTCGACCAGAATGCCGTCGCGCAGTCCGACATCGTTGCCGATGAATCCACGCTGCGCCAGCGCTACGACGAGAACCGGTCGCGCTACGTCGAGCCGGAACAGCGCCTTGCCTCGCACATCCTGATTCGTGTTCCGGCCAATGCCGATGCCGATACCCAGCGTGCGGCGCAGGAGCGCGCCGCGGCGCTGGCCGAACAGGCGCAGGCAGCGGGTGCCGATTTCGCCGAACTGGCGCGCAGTCACTCGGAGGATCCGGGTTCGAAGGCGGCTGGTGGCGATCTCGGCTGGCTCGAACAGGGCATGACCGATCCGGCGTTCGAGAGCGCATTGTTTGCCTTGAACGAGGGCGAGGTCAGCCAGCCGGTCAGTTCGTCGGAAGGTTGGCACGTGATCCAGTTGCGCGATCTGCGTGAAGGCAAGGAGCGGCCGTTCGAGGACGTGCGTCCGGAACTGGAACAGGAATTCCTGGCCGGCGAACGCGAGCGTCGCTTCAACGATCTCGCCGGTCGGTTGGTCGATGCGATCTACCGCGATCCGACCTCGCTGCAGTCGGCGGCCGATGAGCTCGGCCTCGAGCTGCAACAGGCCGGTCCGTTCGGTCGTGCCGGCGGTGAGACGGCGCTGACCGCCGAGTCGGCCGTGCTCGACGCGGTGTTCTCGCAAGAGGTGCTGATCGAAGGCAACGTCAGCGACCTGCTCGACCTCGGCGATGGCCGGATGGTGGCCGTTCGGGTGACCGAACACCTGCGGTCGCAGCCGATTCCCCTCGATCAGGTGCGGGAGCAGGTCGCCGCCGAGCTGCGCGCCGAGCGCCGAGCCGAGCAGGCCGAGCAGCGCGCCGAGGCCTTGCTTGCGCAATTGCGCGACGGAACGAGCTTCGAAACAGTGGCCGCCGAAGCCGAAGTGCAGGTGCAGACCGCAAGCGATATCCGTCGCACCGCGATCGATGTCGATCAGGCGATCGTTGCCGAAGCGTTCCGGGTGCCGCATCCGGATGCCGGTTCGGCCAGTTTCGCCCGCGTCGAACTGGGCGGTGATCGGCAGGCACTGCTGGCGGTGACCGAAGTCGTCGACGGCGACCCGCAGGCGGTGTCGGCCGCCGAGCGCAGCGCGTTGAGCGAGCAGTTGGCGCAGGTCGTCGCCAGCGTCGAACTCGAAGGGCTGATGCAGGCGCTTCGCGAGCAATTGCCGGTGCGGATCGCCGAAGAGCGACTCTGACCGCAGCGTCTTGCCGTTTCGAACGAAAAAGCCCGGGATTACTCGGGCTTTTTCATTGCTGCTTCGCCGCGCGCATCGCTGCGGACCTCGATCGCAAGAAAAAGCCCGGGACGTGCCCGGGCTTTCTCGCGGCATGACGTAGCCTTCGCTCAGTCGATGCCGGTCATGCCGAGGATGTTGTAGCCGGCATCGACATAGGTGATCTCGCCGGTGATGCCGGCGGCCAGATCCGAGCACAGGAACGCGGCGGCGTTGCCGACGTCCTCGATCGTGACACTGCGGCGCAGCGGGGCGTACTCGTCGACGTGGGTCAGCATCTTGCGGAAGTTCGAGATGCCGGCGGCGGCCAGCGTCTTGATCGGGCCGGCGGAGATCGCGTTGACGCGGGTGCCTTCCGGGCCGAGGTTGTAGGCCAGGTAGCGCACGCAGGCTTCGAGACTCGCCTTGGCGAGGCCCATCACGTTGTAGCTCGCCAGCGCGCGTTCGGCGCCGAGATACGACAGCGTCAGGATCGAGCCGCGGCGTTCGCGCATCATCGGGCGCGCGGCCTTGGCGAGCGCGGCGAGGCTGTACACCGAGATGTCGTGCGCGATCCGGAACGACTCGCGATCCAGTCCGTCGAGAAAACCACCCTCGAGTGCCTGCCGCGGAGCGAAACCGACCGAGTGCACCAGCACGTCCAGTCCATCCCAGTGCGTCGCGAGCTGATCGAACGCGGAGGTGATCTGCTCATCCTCGGCCACGTCGAGCGGCAGCACGATGTTCGAGCCGAATGCCTGGGCGGCTTCCTCGACCCGCGATCGCAGCTTGTCGTTCTGATAGGTGAAGGCCAGTTCGGCGCCTTCCCGGTGCATGGCCTCGGCAATGCCCCAGGCGATCGAGCGCTGGCTGGCGATACCGACGATCAACGCGCGCTTGCCCTGCAGAAAACCCATGGTGCGGACCCGAAGTGAAGGGGGCGCTAGTGTAGTGCCTGTGCCGGCCGGCTGCATCGCGGGCCGGTTCAGCCGGTGAACCGGTCCTTCATTTCCCGCAGGGTTGCGAAACACTCGACGCGGTCACGCGGCGGGCGGCCGAGCACGCGATGCACGCTGGCGATCACCGCCGGCACATCGACCCGCAGGAACGGGTTGCAGCGGCGCTCGTCGCCGATGGTCGACGACGGCATCGGCGCGCCGCAGCGCTGCCCGGTTTCGGCGGCCAGCGCCATGGCAGCCAGTGCCGCGTTGGACGGCTCGATGGTGAGGGCGAAGCGGGCGTTGACGACCGCGTAGTCGTGGCCGCAGCAGACCCGGGTCGGCGCCGGCAGCCGGGCCAGCCGGTCGAGCGACGCCAGCATCTGCGCCGGACTGCCTTCGAACAGTCGGCCGCAGCCGAGGGTGAACAGCGTATCACCGCAGAACAGCAGACCATGTCCGACGTAGGCGACATGGCTCGACGTGTGGCCGGGCACCGCGAGCACCGTGAACCGCATGCCGACGCCGAGGTGCAGCGTGCAGCCGTCGACGACTCTGGAATGCGGAATCGTGATGCGCGGATCGTCGGGCGCATGGCAGGGCGCACCGCTGCGCTCGCGCAGGCGGACGATGCCGCCGGTGTGATCGGGATGATGGTGGGTGACCAGGATTGCCGCGATCCGCATCCCGGCATCGAGCAGCCGCTCAACCGGCTCGGCGCAGCCCGGATCGACGACGATCGCGTCGCCGCCGGACTCAGCGAGGGCCCAGATGATGTTGTCGCGGAGCGCGGGCAGGGCGGTCAGGTGCATCGTGGCTCCGCTGTTCGGGCCTCGGTTGCGGCAGGCGCTGGTCCGTTCGACGGCGCCGTGGCGCCGATGTCAATCGGTGCCGTCGACGCCGTCGTGCGGCACAATGACAGGATCATGCCGCCGTCCCTTTCCGACCGTCGACCCGCCGAGCGATCGTGCTGGTTCGACAGCGATTCCGCACGTTCGTTGCTCGGCGCCGAGCAGCGCGAGGTCATTCCGCTGCTGACCGCGCACATCGGCGTGCGCGGTCTGTACCTGCGGCCGGGGGCGGCACTGCCGGGTTCGCTGTCGGGCAACATGCTGCAGTCGGTGATCAGTCTGTATCGCGATGCTGACCGCGGTTGGCGCGGTGACCTGCACTGCGACGAGCACGCGCTGCCGATCGAGAACGACTCGATGTGCCTGGTGTATGCGCTGCATTCGCTCGACGACTGCGGCGATCCGGCCGCGCTGCTCGACGAGCTGCGCCGCGTGCTGCGGCCCGACGGCGTGATGTTCCTGCTCGGCTTGTCGCCGGCCAGTGCATGGCGTCTGCGCTGGTCGGCCGGCGGCGTCTCGGCACTCGGCGCGCACCGCGCGAAGGCGCTGTTGGCCGCCGCCGGCTTGACCGTCGAAGCACAGCTCGGGCTCGGGCCGCTGTGGCCGAGCGTGGCGCGTGCCGAGCGCCGCTCCGGCGCCGAGCGCAGCCATGCGAGCGTGATCGATCCGTTGCGGCCGGGCTACCTGCTGCTGGCCCGCAAGCGGCGGGCGTCGCTGACCCCGATCGGCTTGCGCGGTCGGGCCGCGGTCGCGCTGCGGCCGCAGGTGCGACCGGGATGAGTCGGGTCGAAGCGCACACCGACGGGGCCTGCCTCGGCAACCCCGGGCCCGGTGGCTGGGCGGCGTTGCTGCGGATGGGCGCGCATGAGCGCGAGCTGGTCGGCGGCGAGCCGGCCACGACCAACAACCGGATGGAGCTGATGGCAGCGATCGCGGCACTCGAAGCGCTGACCCGAACCTGCGACGTGGTGCTGTTCACCGATTCGCAGTACGTCCAGAAAGGCATCTCGGAATGGCTGCCGGGCTGGGTCCGGCGTGGCTGGCGCACTGCGGCCGGGGCGCCGGTCAAGAACCAGGATCTGTGGCAGCGCCTGCATGCAGCACAGGCCACGCACCGGGTCGAGTGGCGCTGGGTACGCGGCCATGCCGGTGATCCCGACAACGAGCGCGTCGATGCGCTGGCGCGCGCCGCAGCCCAGGCCGTGCGCAACGGCAAGACGGTCGCGGTGTCCGGAGCACCGCGATGAGACAGATCGTGCTCGATACCGAGACCACCGGCCTCGATCCGAACAAGGGCCATCGGATCGTCGAGATCGGATGCATCGAATTGATCGAACGACGTCAGACCGGCCGGCGCTTCCATCGCTATCTGAATCCGCAGCGGCCGATGGACGACGGCGCACAGCAGGTCACCGGCCTGACCGACGAATTCCTGGCCGACAAGCCGCTGTTCCACGAAGTGGTCGACGAATTCGTCGAGTTCATCCGCGGCTCGGAGCTGATCATCCACAACGCCGCGTTCGACGTCGGCTTCATGGATGCCGAGTTCGGCCGCCTCGAGGGGTACTCGCGGGTCCGGGAGCTGGCCGCCGTCACCGATTCCCTGCAACTCGCCCGCGAACGCTTCCCGGGTCAGCGCAACAGTCTTGATGCGTTGTGCAAGCGCTTCGAGGTCAACAATGCGCACCGCACGCTGCACGGCGCGCTGCTCGACGCGCAGTTGCTCGCCGAGGTCTACCTCGCGCTGACCGCCGGCCAGGGGGACCTCGGCCTCGACTTCGCCGCGCCGGCAACCGCGGCGGCGACCGTGCAGGCAATGCTGCCGGGACGGCTCGGGCATTCTCTGCGGGTGCGCCGCGCCGATGAACAGGAGCAGTCTACCCATCGGTCGCGGCTCGAATCGATCGGCAAGAGTGGTCGTTGCCTGTGGCCGAGCGAAGCCGACTCGGAGTCGGTTCAGCTTGCGGCCGAAGTGGCATAATCGCGCGGACTGGCGGTTCACTGGACTCGGGGAGAGCCGGAATGAGGCTGCAAACGCTGTCGTGCGTGCTGGGTGCGTTCATCATCGGCTTGTTCGTGGCGCCGCTTGCTTCAGCGTCGGCAGTCGACCGCATCAACGCACATACCCATCTCGGTGTCGCGACCTGTAGCAACAGCGTCTGTCACGGGGCGACGCAGAAGTTCCAGCAATCCAACGTCTGGCAAAGCGAGTTTGCCCGCTGGCAGGAGTTCGATCCGCACGCGACCCGGGCATTGCAGGCGCTGCGATCGCCGGCGGGCCTCGCGATCGCGAAGAAGCTGGGCATCGGCGATCCTGCCGAGGCGCGTGAATGCCTCGACTGCCATGCCGACAATCCTCCGGCCGACAAGCGCGGTGAGCGTTTCCAGTTGAGCGACGGGGTCGGCTGCGAGGCCTGCCATGGCGGTGCCGAGCAATGGCTGACGTCGCACGCCGACAAGAACGTGCCGCATGCCGACAACGTCGCCAACGGCCTGTATCCGACCGACGAGCCGGTCGCACGGGCGGAATTGTGCCTGTCCTGCCACATGGGCAGTCGCGACCGGATGATCACCCACCGGATCATGGGCGCCGGCCACCCGCGTCTGAGTTTCGAACTCGACACCTTCACCTGGCTGCCCGAAGTCACCCACTACGAGATCGACGACGACTACGTCGCACGAAAGGGCGGCTGGAACGGGCTGCGCGACTGGGGTGTCGGCCAGGGCGTGGCGGCGGCCAACCTGCTCGACGTGCTGCTCGATCCGAACCACGGCACGACCGGGCTGTTTCCGGAGCTGGTGCTGTTCGACTGCCACGCTTGCCATCGACGCATGGATGGCGGGCGCTGGGCGCCGCGACCGGGCACCGGCCTCGGTCCGGGCGTGGTCCGGCTGAACGACGCCAACCTGGTGATGTTCCGTCATGTGCTGGCGGCGATCGATCGTGCCGCAGCGGCACGCCTGCTGGAGCAGACCCGCGCGTTGCATGGGGCAACCACTGCCAGCCGCGACGCGACGCTCGATGCGGCCCGTCGGCTGCAGGGCGAGATTCGCGCAATCCTGCCGAAGGTCGCCGCTGCCGAATTTGGTGCCGATGCACTGGCGCCGATCCTCGACAGCCTGCTGGCCGATGCCGAGCGAGGCGAGTTCCGCGACTACGCCGCCGCCGAACAGGCCGCGATGGCGGCGTCCAGCGTGGTCGCCGCGTTCGAGCAGACCGGCCGGCTCGACGATGCCCGGGCGGAGCGCCTGAACGCGCGGCTCGACGCACTGTTCGCCCGCGTCGAGGACGCCGAACGCTACGACATGGCCTCGTTCGTCGCCGCGCTGCGCGAATTGCGGCGTGGTCTCGGCTGAGAGGGAGTGAATATCCACGCCTGCCACGTTCGACGTCGAGCGCCTGGCGCGGAGTTGCGCTGCGCGAAATCTGCGGCCATCGGGCTGCCGGATTTCATGCAGCGCGCCGTGCCGCGGACGCCCGGAGCGGGGCTTGCGATGATGTTTTTCGCATACGCGCTCTGACGAGGGCGGTGCCGTGATCGACCGGCGGCGTCGACGCACACACGCGCCGGTCGATAATCCGATTTGCTGATGGCCCAGGTCCCGCCGTGTCCGCAACCGTCCTGCTGAAATCCGTCGACATCAAGATTCCGGGCTATCGCATCCTGCGGCCGCTCGGCGAAGGCGGCATGGCGTCGGTGTTCCTCGCCGTGCAGGAGTCGCTGGACCGCGAGGTCGCGCTGAAGGTGATGGCGCCGGCTCTGGCCGCCAACGCCGAATTCACCGATCGCTTCCTGAAGGAAGGCCAGATCACTGCCAAGCTGAGCCATCCGAACCTGGTCACGGTGTTCGACATCGGCTCGTACGGCAGCGTCTACTATCTGGCGGCCGAGTACATTCCCGGTGGTTCGTTGCGTGAGCGCATCGACGCCGGCGTCAGCATCGCCGAGTCGCTCGACATCGCCTGCGACATCGCGCGCGGACTGCATTACGCGCATCAGAAGGGCTTCGTGCATCGCGACGTGAAGCCGGGCAACGTGCTGTTCAAGGCCGACGGCACCGCGGTGCTGGCCGACTTCGGCATCGCCAAGGCGATGGATTCGAAGTCCAGCGCGACGATGGCCGGTTCCTCGATCGGCACCCCTGACTACATGAGTCCGGAGCAGGCGCGGGCCGAGAAGGTCGACGGGCGCTCTGACCTGTATTCGCTCGGCGCGGTGCTGTACGAAATGCTGACCGGCGAGGCGCCGTATCAGGCGTCGGATCCGTTCACGGTCGCGCTGATGCACGTGACTCAGCCGGTGCCGCAGTTGCCGACGGAACTGAACTGGCTGCAGACGCTGGTCGAAGGGCTGATGGCGAAGGTCGCCGACAACCGCTTCGCGACCGGCGAAGCGTTCATCGGTGCGGTCGAACAGTTGCTCGCTGCGTCGCCGCAGGCGGCATCGATGCAGCAGGCCCGTGCGGCGCGGCGCAGGCTGCAGGGCGGGCGGCTGTCGGGATCGACCACGCGGACCGTGCAGATCTCGCGCAAGCTCGGCGTGCCGGGGTGGGCGGTGGCCGCCGGTGGCGCTGCGATCGTGTTGCTGCTCGCCGGCGGTGTGTGGTTCGCGATGTCCGGAGGCGATCCGATCGAGCCATCGGCGGCATCGGTCCCGCCGGCCGAATCCGAGCTGCCGCCCGAAGTGGTGGTGCCGCGGCCCGCCGAGGCGCGCCTCAACGATGTCAATGCACTGCTCGCGCAGGCCGACGCCTACCGTGACTATGGATTGACCAGCCAGGACGATCCGGGTCGGCGGCTGACTTCGCCACCCGACGACAACGCAGTCGACCTGTATCGCAAGGTATTGCTGATCGAACCGGGCAACGCACGCGCCACCGACGGGCTGGCCAGGATCGGCGATTACTACCTCGATTCGAGCCGCAAGCTCTGCGATCGGCAGATCTGGTTCGGCTGTCGCGCGGTCGCTTCCGACGGGCTGAAGGCGCTGCCGGACAACGTCGAGCTGCAGCAGTTGCGGGAGAAGGCCGAGCAGGAACTGCTCGGCGGCTGAGCGGCTCGAGGTTGGCGACCGGCTGGAACGACGGCACCGCAGCGCGCGTTCCGCGCCGACTCGCCGGGCGCTGCATTCGCGACGTTCAAAGCGGTCGGAGTTGCATCCGCGATGCTTCAGCTCCGGGCGAGCACCTGGCGCCGGCAATCAATGTGGCTGGTATCGCCGGCAGATTCGGTCCGCGGCGCTTTGCTCGTCATCGTGGCCAAAGCCCACTGCCGTCCGGGGAAAGTTGGCGCCTCCGCGCCGAGAACGTGGCTGGCGCGCCGACATTCAATGCGGCTGTCATCGCCGGCAGATACGGTTTGCGGCGCCGTTGCTCGTCCATCCCGGCGAAGGCCGGGATCCATTGGGCTTCTGGCGCATCCGGCTGTTTCAGAAGACAAAGCAAGATGGATCCCGGCTTTCGCCGGCTTTCGCCGGGATGACGCTGTCTCGCGTGTCGGCCAGGCGATTTGCCCGAGACAGTAGGGGCGCGAAGTCGGGGAGGGGGGCTGTGACGTGCAAACTCCGAACGGCACTGGGCCGCTGCCTGCGCGTGGGCGACCCCATGCAAATCATGGGTGTGCAATGTGGGCACCGGATCGCGGCAGACACACCCGGACAGCAGTGGGCGAAGGCCGGAATCCATTCCGCTTACCCGCGAGAGCCTGCTTCGGGACCAAGCGCAACCTGGGCCCCGGCGTGCGCCGGGGTGATGGCCGCGGTGGGCGTGCACCGCGGCGAGGGCGATGCAGGCCAGAGGCAGTGAAAGATTCGAGCGCCGTGGCGAAACCGGCTTCCAACGACTGCGGCAATGAGAGACTTCGCGAAGTCCAGGCGATTCAGCGAGCCCAGCGATGGCGCGCGAATCTCCGTTGGCCTGACACCGCCGCAGACGTCCACGGTCGTGGCAGGCGGGCGAACTCTCAGTTGCGCCGGACCACCACGACGGTGACGTTGTCCGAGCCGCCCCCATCGAGGGCGGCCAGGATCAACTGATCGACACACTCCTGCGCCGACAGTTCGGTGCGGCCGAGGATCCGCGCGATGGTCTGGTCGTCGACTTCCTCGGTCAGGCCGTCGCTGCACAGCAGCAACTGCATGCCGGGGCGGAACTCGCCGGTGATCGTCTCGACCTTCAGGCTGCCCGGGTCGGTGACGCCGAGCGCCTGCGTGACGACGTTGCGGTGCGGATGGCTGCGCGCCTGTTCCGGCGTGATCGCACCCTGGTCGATCAGTTCCTGCACGTAGGAGTGATCCTGCGACAGTTGCCGCAGTTCGCCGTTCCAGAGGTAGGCGCGGCTGTCGCCTACCCAACTGACTTCGAAGCGCCCATCACTCAGGCGCGCGGCCGCAACGGTGGTTCCCATCGGCAATGCTTCGGCGCGCCGGCGCGAGTGGCTGATGATCTCCTCGTCGGCACGGCGAATCGCATCGGCGAGCGGCTTGCCGGAATGGGTCTCGCGGACGATCGTGTCGCGTGCCAGCGCACTGGCCACTTCACCGAATTCATGTCCGCCCATGCCGTCTGCCACCAGCCACAACCCCAGTTCGGCGTCGCCGTAGTAGGTGTCTTCGTTGTGCTCGCGGCGCAGGCCGACATGGCTCAGGTGGCCGAACTCGATCATGCAGGCTTCCTGTCCTGAAGGCGGCAGTGGAAATGCAGCCGGGCGGCCGGCTGGCCGGGAATGGGCACTCTCACACGGCGCTCCGAACAAGGATGCGCCGCATCATGCCGCGTGGCGTTTGTGGCGCGCAAGCAGTGAGCCCCAGTCTTCAACCGGCGACACTGCGGACTGCCTGCTGCGACAGTGCGTTGCACGATCAGAACTCGATCCGGCCGCCGATCGACAGCGTTCCCTGGCTGAGCCGTGACGCGCCCATCAGTTGTTCGTAGAACACGTACACCGATCGGCCACCCGGGAACAGCGCCGACAGACCAACGCCGACATTGAAATAGTCGGTGTCGACCTCGCTGCCGAACTGCTGCAGCAGCGACTGTGTCGGATCGTTGATGAAGCTGGCAGTCAGGCGAGCCGGATCGTCACGGAACTCGTGCTCCCATTCGACCTGTGCGGTCGGCATCAGGATGCCCCAGTCGCGACTGAGGACATAGGTCGCCTTGCCGCCGAGCGAGGTCGTGAACGAGTTCAGCGTGCGCGACTGGTAGCGAAGGCCGAGGCCCGAGCCCGGGCGGTCGCTCAGCATCCGCTCGTCGTAGCCATCGAGATCGACCCGCGAGTAGTTGCCGCGCAGGTAGGTGCCGAGATTCCATGGGCCCTTCTGGAAGTCGCGACCGAACGACACCGCTGCGCCGAGCAGATCGCCGTCGGTTTCACCGCGTGCGCGCTGGTCGATGTTGGTGCGGCTGCCGTCAAGCGCGGTGATCGAGTAGCGGATGAAGCGGTCGAGCGTGTAGCTGTTGCTGCCATAGCTCAGCACGCCATCGAGATACCAGTTGCGTTCGTTGAACCAGCTCGCGTAACCGTTGACGGTCCAGCCGCGGGTGTCGAGGTTGCCGAAGTTGCCGCGCACCTCACTGTCGTGCCGGGCATAGCCGAGCGAGACGCCGGCGACCAGACGGTCGGTGAAGCGGTAGTCGACGCCGAGGGTCAGCCCGCTGGTATCGAAATCGAAACCCGGGTTCTGGCCGTCCTCACGCGACTTGCCGCGACCGATCGTGCCGGTGGCGAAGAAGCCCCAGCGATCGAACCCGCTGCCGGCCTCGCCGTTGTCCGACGTCGCGTCATCGGCGCCAACCGCATACGGCAGCAGGCCGAGCGGCAGCACTCCGGTCGGCGTCCACAGCCCGACGTTGAACTGGTTGCCGTTGCCATTGCCGTTCGGCTGGCGCAGCGTCTGGAAGCGCGTGTTCATGTTGTTGAACTGCGCATCGAGCGTTTCGAAACCGGCATCGACCATCGAATTGGTCAACTGCGGCGGCAACTGGTCGAGGGCCTGTTCGACCTCGTCCGGGTTGTCGCCGGCATTGTCGATCAGTTCGAGGCAGCGCTGGTACAGGTCTTCCTGCTCCGGGGTGCGACTCGCGAGCGCCGCCAGCGCAGGACACGCGGCATCGATCACTTCGCTGGTTTCCTGCTGCCGCGGATCGAGGGTCGGAATGTTGGCGACGCCGCCTGCCAGTTCGAACATGACCGGCGGAATCGCCGAATCCGCCACTTCGGCCTGCACCCGCGCCAGCCCCGGCAGCAGCACCCGGGCGATGTTGCTGCTGCGGCCCTGTGCGTCGGTCTGCGTGGTATCGGCGTCGAGACCGGCGTTTGGCCGGCTCTCGTTGCCGATCTGCACCTCGGGCGCGGTCCAGGTGATCGTCACGTTCTGCAGCGGCTGGCCGCTGCCGTCGACCAGCTCGACCACCAGCGGCTGCGACGGGTCGTTGGTCGGCACGGTCTGGCCATCGCCCGACACCAGCCGCAACTCGCCGACGATGCCGACTGCCTCGGCCTCGAACACGGCTTCGGCGCCGCCGGGCAGCACCGCGCGGACGCGGTTGTTGCCCGGTGCAGGCCCCAGCGTCAGCCGGTTGCGTGCTTCGCCGTTGCCGTCAGTCTGCGTCGATGCGAAACGCAGGCTGCCGCCGCCTTCGATCACTTCCCATCCGACCGTGACGCCGGCCAGCGACTTGCCTGGTGGTGGCGCGATTCTCAGCACGAAGTCCTCGGCCAGTTCCTGGCCAGGGGGGGCAGACTGACCGTTGCCCTGCAGCGGGCCGTCGAACACGACCGTGGTCGCCTCCAGCATGAAGTCGACGCTGGCGCTGCCGTCGCTGCTGCTCGCCCGGACCAGGGCGACGCCTGGGGTGTCGCCATAACGGAACGAGACGCTGGTGCGGCCGTTGCCGTCGGTCAGGGTCTCGCTCTGGTCGAGCACCAGCGGACCGCTGAGCACCGACCATGCGATCGGCGCCGCCGCGTCGGGAGCGCCGTTCGCATCGCGCAGTTCGACCTGCAGCGGCTGCGCGCCGGCGGTCTGGACCGGGCCGCGCTGGCCGTTGCCGCCGACGATCGTCAGTGCGGTGTCGAGTGCGACCGCAGTGACGACATACGAGGTCGTCGCGGCCGGTGCATCGGCGCGGCTGGCGGTGACCGTGATCGGACCCGGTGTGCTGCCGAACGTCAGTGCGACGCCGGTCGCGCCGCTGCTGTCGGTGACGGTCTGCGTCGCATCGAGGCTCGCATCACCGTTGACCTGCCAGTTCACCGTCACACCGGCGGCCGGCAGGTCGGAATCCTGTGCGACCGCGCGCAGCGGATTGGTGAGCGTGCTGCCCAGCGGCCCGCTCTGGCCGTCGCCGGAGCCGGTGGCCGGCTTGCTCAGTGTCTTGACGACAGTCCCCTGCACCGTGGCAGTGAAGCTCGTGCTGCGGCTCGAATCGGTGCGCGTGGCAGTGATCGTGACGGAGCCGGGAGCAGCGGTCGGTGCCAGCGTGACGTTGACCTGAGCCTTGCCGGTCGCGGCGGCGGTCGGCGTCGACGTCGCATCGAGGGTCGCCGCACCGGTCGGGCTGACCGACCACTCGACGGTGACCGGCGATGCCGGCAGCGCGCCGTTGTCCTGCGCCTCGACCACCAGCGGCTGCCCGAGCGGCTGCCCGGCGAGTGCGGACTGACCGTTGCCGGAGACGATCATCAGGGTCTGCGTGAACTCGACCACTTCGACCGCGACCTGCACCGTCGTCGGCGGCTGGCCGCTCAACAGCGGATCGAATGTCGCGGTAATGGTGTAGTTGCCGATCGCAGTGGCACTGAAATCATTGAGCGCGACGCCACTGGCATCGGTGAACGAGCTTGGTAGCGACAGCGTGCCGCCGGACGCGGACCAGCTCACCGGAGCTGCCGCGAGCGGCGTCGCGCCGGCCGAGCCGGTGCGCTCGACGACGACCATCAGCGACGCCGGCTGGCTGGGCAGGGTCTGGGCCGGGTCGCTCTGGCCGGCGTCGAGCCGGATCGCGTACGACGAGGCCGTGACCGGCAGCGTGAATTCGACCGGCGTGCGGCCGGTCGCCGTCGCGCGAACGACGATGTCCGCCAGGTCGCGGCCTAGCACGATCGCGGGGCTGCTGGCGAAACCGCCGACGGACACCGCGTTCGCAGTCGTCGCGCCACCGACGAAAGTCGCGACGCCGGAGATGATGTCGAAGCTGACCGCGACGCCGTCTTCCGGCGTGTTGCTGGTGCCGTCGAACGTGAACGTCTCGGTCACAACGCCGTCGATGGTCTCGTCGGTGTAGTTCGGACCCGCCGGGGACGCGTGCGGCGCCATCTCGCGAGCGAAGCCGGTGATCGTGACCGATTCCGAGAGTGGCGCGGCCTGGATCGCCTTGCCCGGCGTCGGGCCGTTGTAGGTCGCCGTGACCAGCGCCGGACCGGTTTGCGACGGCGTGAACGTGACGACTGCCTTGCCACCGGCATCGGTCGCGCTGCTCGGGCTGGACAAGGTGCCGGCCGCAGTCGGGCTGACGCTCCATTCGATCGTCTGGCCCGCCAGCCCGGCGCCGCCCTGGCTCAGCGACACCACCAGCTCGCGCGCGATGCCGACCTCGGCGTCGGCGGCGCCGCCGAGCGGATCGTCGAATACCAGTTCGAAAATCTGTTCGGCCACCGTCACCGTGTAGCTGGCGGTCGTGGTCGGCGCGCCCATCGGGTACTCGGCCTGCACCGTGTAGGTGCCGTCGAGATCGGCCTGGAACGCGACGCCGACCAGGCCGGCCACGGTCGTGTCGGACTCCGGTGTCAGGAATGCCGAATGCCCGGTCGGACCGGACAGGATCTGGAAGTGCACCAGTGCGCCGTCGACGTCGGTGGTGGCGATGCCTTCACGCTGCAGCCGCGCATTCAACGCGATCGGCGTGTTGTTGGGGCCGGACGGCGTCGCATCGGACGCCGACGGCGGGCTCAGCACGAAGCGGTAGTTGTCGAAATCCGGGAACGTCACCGTGGCGTCCGGATTGTCGGCCCGATGCGCCTTGACGACGACCAGGCCCGGCGTACCGGTGAAGGTCAGGTTGGCAGTGGCACGCCCATCCGTGCTGCCCGCGGTGCTGTTTGGCGTGATCGTCGCCGAGCCGACCGAGCTTGCATCGATCTGCCAGTTGATCTGCGGCATCACGGTCGAGAACGAGCCGTCGTCGTCGGCCTGTACCGTCAGTGCGAGCACGTCGCCGTTCCGGCCTTCGCCGCCGGGCGGCGATATCAGCGCCAGCGTACGGCTCGGTGCGGTCACATTGACCGTGAAGTCGACGGTCACGGCCGGCACGCCCGTGATCATCGGGTCGAACGTCGCCGTGACGGTGTAGGTGCCGGGCGCGTTGAGTTGCGGCGTGAAGGTGGTCGACGCGAGCCCGTCGGAGCCGGTCGCCGGCGAGGTCGGCGGTGCCAGTGATCCGATGGCCGGGTCGACCGACCAGCTCACGTCGGCGTCGGGCAGTCCCGACGGCGTGCCACCGGTGTCGCGGCGTACCTGCACCTCGAGCACCGCGTTCTGCGTGTCGTCGATATTGAACGACGCGGCCGAGCTGGCAACCATGGTGTAGTTCGACGCCACGACATCATAGGTAGCCGGCAGCGGGGTCCGGTTCGGTGCCGATGCTTCGATCAGGATGTCGTCACCGGTGCGGCCGATCAGCACCACGCCACTCGATGCCAACCCGTTCGCATCCGATGCGACGACCACTGTGGTAGTGCCGCTGTTCTGGAACACGGCGTCGCCCGACGTGATCGTGAACGTGACCGGCACGCCGGCCTCCGGCAACGGGCTGCCGCCGGAGTTCTTCTCGACGTAGATGACCGCCGGCGTCGCCGGCTCCTCGCCGAAGTACGGCCCGAAATCAGTCGGGTCGCTGCTGTAGGTCATGCCGTACGAGACGACGTTGAGATTGTGCGAGGCGGCGACGTCCGGATTGCCGGAGATCGACGCATCGAAATAGATGATGCCTTCGGTCACTCCGGCGGTCGAAAAGGTCGCTTCGCCGGCAGCGTTGGTCGCGGCAGTCGTACCCGATGTCGGGTTGATCGAGCCGACACCGTCGAACTGGCTCCATTGCAACGCATGGCCGGGGATACCGTTGCCGAGCCCGTCGGCCAGTTTCAGCGTGAACGTCGTCGGGGCTGCCCCGGCGATGATTTCGGCCGGCGGCGAGACGAACGTCAGGTTCGCGCCGGTGACAGCCAAGCTGAAGGTGTGCGACTGCTGGCCGGTGCCGATGCTCTTGGCGAAACCGAGCGACGGGTATGTGGCGGTGATCAGAAAGGTATCTTCCTGGAACAGCCAACCGAGGCCATCCAGCAGTACGTCGAACGGCAGCGATGCCTGGCCGCCGAGCGTGGGCGTGCATCCGTAGATGCTGCTGCCCTGGCTACTGGACGCCGACCACTCGACGCATTCGGAATCCGGCGCGGGCTGGCCGTCGACGGAAATCTCGACGACGAACTCGGCCGATGCCGGATCATCCAGGAAGGTCAGCACGGTCGGCGGCGTGCCGACCGGCGTGACGCTGTTGATCGCGTCGACGAATACAAAATACGGATTGGGGGAGACACTGATTGCGCTTTCCGGCCCGGCACCATCCGGATCCCAACTGATCACCAGTCCGTAGCTGCCGGCCCTGGTCGCCATCAGGCTGGCAGTGGTCAGGCCGGACGGGTCGGGAACCCCTGGCTGCGTCTGATAGGCAATGTCCGTGTAGGCGCTGGTGAATGACCAGTTCAGCGTGCCGGTGCTGACCAGCACACCGTTGTCGCGGGTCTCGACCTGGACATCGAATGGCGCCGACGTGTCGCCGATCGGGCTGTTGACGACCTGGATATCGAATGGGGCGGCGATTGCGCCGAGGCTGGTCGCCCACAGCACGGCCATGGCCGCAATCGAGCGCCATGCTCGCCCAGTGCCCGGGTGGAGCCGAGAGCGGTCAGCAATTACCCGGAAACCCATGGTCTTCCCCTGAAACGATGAGCTGAGCGGATGCCAGTATACTCAGGACTCAGGCGCCATTAACCATCGATTCATCGGGGGCAGCATGGGCATCAAGCGGCAGGGTTCACGGTCGGGCATGTCCGACTGGTGGGTGGGTTTCGGTGCTTGCAGTCTGGCCTTGCTGGCCGGCACGGCGACGCTTCCGGTCGAAGCGAAGAAGCCGTCGGTCCGCAATCCCGAAGATCTGCTGGTGGTCGACTGCCTGCTTCCGGGTCAAATTCGAAAGTTGGGTGCGCAGGCGACGTTCATGAGCGCACGGCGCCCGATTCGCACCACGCAAGCCGACTGCGAGATCCGTGGCGGCGAGTATGTCGCCCATGATCGCGCCAACTACCAGACCGCACTGAAGGTCTGGATGGACCAGGCGATGGCCGGCAATGCCGAAGCGCAGAATTACGTCGGCGAGATCTATCTCAAGGGTCTCGGCACGCCGCCCGACTACGACATGGCGGCGGTCTGGCTGAAGAAGGCGGCCGAGCAGGGCAACAACCGCGCCAGGATCAATCTCGGTTACCTGTACGAGCAGGGTCTCGGCGTCGCCCAGGATCGTACCCGCGCGTTGAATCTCTATCGTGAGGCGGCCGGCGTGCAGAACGACGAGCTTCTGTTCGCATCCGCGGTGCAGGTCCAGCTCGAGGCCAGGGACAGCGAGATCGGCGCATTGCGCAGCACGGTCGAACAGCAGCGGCAGGAGAGCGATCAACTGCGCGCGCGCGTCGCCGATCTCGAATCGCAACTGGCCCGCCGCCGGCAGGCGCTGCAGACCTCGCAGTCGGAGCTGGAGCGCCTGAAGGGCCAACTGGCAGATGCACGCAAGGCGACCGGTGCCGATTTCGGCAGCACCGACCGGCAGCGCCAGTTGGTCAGCCAGCGCGAGAACGAGATCGATCGGCTGAAGATGCAGATCGCCGAGCAGCGCGCTGCCGTCGAGCGGCGCGAGCGTCAGCTCGCCCAGCAGGAGCAGGCGTTGAAGGCGCGCGAGCAGGCGCTCGCCAAAGGCAGCGCCGATGCGGCCGATGTGGCCGAGATCCGCGACCAGATCAGCCGGCTCACCGACGCGCTGGCCAGCACCCGGCAGCGCGCCGAGGCACTGCAGGCGCAACTGCTCGCCAGCCAGTCGATCCTCGAACAGGAGCGGCAGGAGTACCAGGCCGCCGTCGCGCGGATCGAACAGGAGTACGCCGCGCGCAAGCAGGAAGACTGGCAGTTGATGAAGCTGCTGGAAACGCAGTTGTCGCAGCGTGAAGCGGAAGTGCGCGAACAGCAGATGCAGATCGCATCGCTGACCCAGCAGGTCGCGCTCGGCTCCGGCCAGTTGCTGGCCGCGGCGCCGACGCTCGAGATCGTCGACCCGCCGCTGACGCTGACCCGCGGCCGGCCGGCGGCGATGCTGCGCGGGCCGGCCGGCCGGCAGTCGATGACCGGCAAGGTGTCGAACCCGCAGGCGGTCGAACGGATCACCGTCAACGGCACGCCGGTGATCCTCGGCGACAACGGCCTGTTCCGGGCCAGCGTCGAAGTTCAGCCCGGCGGCTCGCTGATCTCGATCGCGGCAGTCGACCAGCGTGGCGCAGAGTCCACGCTCGAGTTCATGATGCTGCCGCAGGGGCAGGGCAGCCGCGCGGTCGCTGCCGGCGACGGCAGTCCGGCAGCATCGCGGCTGCCGAGCGGAGTCCAGCTCGGCCGCTACCATGCGATCGTGATCGGCAACAACAGCTACCAGAGCGGCAGCTTCGCGCCGCTGCAGAGCGCGGTCAACGATGCCACTGCGGTCGCCCAGGTGCTGCGCGATCGCTACGGATACGATGCGCGTTTGCTGTTGAATGCGACCCGCTTCCAGATCCTGTCGGCGTTGAACGATGCACGCGAGGCGCTCGGCCCCGACGACAACCTGCTGGTCTACTACGCCGGTCACGGCGACCTTGCCACCGACGCGAGGCAGGGCTACTGGATCCCGACCGACGGCCAGCCGGGTATGCCGAACACCTGGATATCGAACACCGCAGTCAGCGAGGTGCTGGAGACGATGAAGGCGCGTCACGTGCTGGTCGTCGCCGACTCCTGCTACTCGGGCGCGATGGCCGGCGCCGCGATGCCGGTCGCCAACCCGGCGGTGGCCGAGGGCAAGTGGAACGAGTGGGTCAGGACGATGGCCTCCGGCCGCTCGCGCACCGCGTTGACGTCGGGCGGCGTGCAGCCGGTGCCCGACACCGGGACCGGCAAGCATTCGTTCTTCGCCCGCGCATTCCTGAATGCGCTCGAGGACAACAATCGGCTGCTCGAGACCCAGCAGTTGTTCCGCGAGATCACGTCGTCGCTGGCACTGGCGGCGGTCAACGCGCCGGTCACGCAGGTGCCGGAGTACGCACCGATCCAGTTTGCCGGCCACGAGAACGGCGAGTTCTTCTTCCTGCCGTCGGCGAAGGGTGCCCGCACCGGCCCGTGACCGGCAGCGGGCAACCGCGGCACGACGTTGTTGCCGCGGGCCGGTGCCGGCGGGCCCGCGTGCGTGGCTGAAGGCTGAAGCCGTTCGCGACGATTGTTGCGTCCGGTAGCACGGACGCCCGCCGGCGCTTGCCGGAACTCGAACGGGTGCGTATCATCCGCGCCCTTCCCCCCGACCACGGGGAGCGTCGCGCGCAATGCCGACGGTCTGCGGAGAGGTGGCAGAGTGGTCGAATGCGCCGGACTCGAAATCCGGTATACGTCTCCGACGTATCGAGGGTTCGAATCCCTCCCTCTCCGCCATTTTTTCGGCCGAAGGCCGCATCCAGACTACACTGCAGCCATCTCGTCGCCGGGGCTACCCACGGCTGTACCCACGTCGCGCGCAGCGATCTGATCAGCGATCCAGCGGTCGATCTCCCGCTCTGACCAGCGCGCCCGCCCGCACACCTTGATCGGCTTCGGGAACAAGTCGTCCGCGATCATCTGGTAGATCGCCGTCTTCTTGAACCCAACCCGATCCTCGACCATCTTCATGGCGACCAGACGGTCCCGCATCGGCGCCGCCGCCACCGCGCTCGCTGGCCCGTCGGCCGCATGACGCTCTCGTTCCGCGCTTCGCATCTCAGCTCCTGCACCTGGCGTGCGCTGCCGTGGCGCGATGACCACGACCGCCCGAATCTCGTATCCGAATCGCGACGCCTCGTTCGACGCGCGGCAGCGCGCCTGCGAGTGGCTCGCTGGCCATCTGCTCGGTCACGTCATCGCCCTCTCGCTCAGCATGCGCGGCATGGCCAGCCGCGCATGCTCCAACACCCGCGACAGCCCCATGCGCTCGCTGACGACGATGCCGTTGCAAACAACCCGGTAGCAGTCGCTGCGGTTCGACGCGAATAGCTGATAGCGGCGCACATGAGGCCGACCGCAGTCGTGCCGGCGGATCGTGATTTCGCAGCGGAGGCCGTCGGCGCGACGCGGCGCATCGGTACGCATTTCGTCGTCCGGCAGTTCTGGCCGCGCGAATCTGCGGCGGAATCTGGCCGGCTGCGGCCGGCGGCGCTTGCGGTGCCACATTTGTTATCCCTTCCTTGCAAGGTACGTCGAATTGGCGTTAGCCTGCACTCCGAGCGCCTTCGCAATTGCCGCATCCACTGCGCGCACGGCGTCCGGGTATTTCGCTGGGTCCAAATAGCGCGCGGCCTGTTGGCAGGCTTCCAGCAAATCCGGTGAGGCTTCGATCACTCTGGCGATGGCCTCGCATTCTGCGGCGCTCACCCGCTGGTCTTCGTCATCATGGCCCGCGTGCACTGTCGTAACCCATCGGTTGTAGTCGCGCCGGTTCAGCGCAAATACCGTGGTTCCTTCGCGCTCCCACGACCCCGGCGTGTGCAAGCTAACTATGCGTTGAAGCGGACTGCGATGAGAGGTCATGATGTTTCCTGTTGTTTGGTCGTGTCGCAGCCGCTTAACGCGGCGTTCGGCGTCAGTGGCCGCTCCGTTCGTTCCATGCCGCAATGGCAGCGTGGAACGCCTCGCGGTGCAGACTCTCAGCCGCCGCCTTCGACATGCTCCGACGCCATGCGTCGCCGTTCCGAGTTCGCGGACCTTCCGCGCCACACCCCTCGCATTCGGCCCAGTAGTACGGCGTATGCGTGTTGTGCACGGTCACGTCATCGCTGCCGCAAAACGGGCACGCACACAGAGGCGGGTCGATCTCCGGCTGGTATTCGCCGGACCCGCCCCATCCGCCGTGCTGGCGGCCACCAATCATTTGCAACTCCATTGTCGTTCTCCAAGTTTCGGGCGCTGATCGCCCAACAGGCCATTCAAGCGGACTGCCGGGACAGTCCAGGTTCTTCCGGGGCTACTCGGCCGGCAGCCGCTTAACGCCAGCGTTGGGCGGCGGGTCAGGAACGAGGTTTCGTCAGCCCCTCTATTCGGCGCACGGCGTACTTTTGCGCCTTGTCCAAAATCTCCTCATCGCGCTCGCTGCCGTCACCGAGCTCGCCGAAAAGCGATGTGAAGTCCGCGTCACGAACCATAGACGCGGCCATTTCCAGTGCCTCTCGGTTTGCTTGCCGCTGTGTAAGTCGCATGTCGTTCTCCAGTTCTCGGGCGTCGGCGCCCAACTATGCGTTCAAGCGGACGGCGGGGAGCCCGCCGCTGTTTCCTGTTGTTCCGTCGGCCCGCCGCCGTTTAACGCGGCGTTGAGGCTGTAGAAAAAGTCTGACGGCCGTGAAATCGGGCATGGGAGCAGCGCTGTACGTGAATTCTGAGCAGCTAGCGGTCCGAAATGCATCCAGAATTCAACTGTGGCGAGCGGTTTCTGCCTGCCGTAACGGCCGCGCTTCGGACCGCGGACTTTTTCTACATCCTCGTTAGCCATCACTGGCGGTTCCAAGGCCCGCGCTTCCATCCCGGGCGTCCTTTCCGCTTCATCTGCCAGCGCAGCCGTTCGTGGCGCTCGAATGCCGGCGCAACAATGGCGCCGAACACTCGCAGCGCTTCGGCGGCACGCCGTGTCGCTTCGATCATCGGTTGGAAGGCGTCGGCAGTGGCGTGCTCGAGGTCTGCGTTGATGCGTTCAATGCTGCTCATCGTTGTAGCTCCGTTGTGGGGTGAAGGCTAACTATGCATTGGAGCTGACAGCCGGGACACTCCATCGTGTTTCCTGTTATTCCTTCGGCCGGCTGCAGCTCAACGCGGCGTTATCTGTCACTCCGAAGCGATGAGGAGCACCGGCACCCCTCCTCGCGAAACCTGCCGTTCTGCCCTGGTCTTTGCGCCACGCACGCCGTACACAAGCAGCGGATCGCGCATTGGGCGGTTCGGGGGAGAAGGCGATGCGCTGCAGGCGAGCGCGCATCAGGAAGTCGCGCCGGGCGGCGGTTTCGATTTCGTGCGGCGGCCGGTCGATGCGGTGGAACTGCGCCTGCAGGCGGCCCGGCCGTAGCTCGACGAAGCCGAGCAGGCGGACGTAGTAGTCGCGGAACAGGTACGTGCGGCCGAGGTGGATCACGGCAGCAGCCTCAGCACGCCGAAGGTGGCCGCGGCGACGAACAGCACAATGGCGATCGCGCGCCGGCGCCGGCGGCGCTGTGCGGTGCGCGTGGCCGGCGTCGCGGTGGCGACGTGATCGGACAGCAGCCGGGCCTGCAGGCGGGCGTTCACCTGATCACCTGCAGTCCGCAGAGTATGACCAGCAGCGCGAGCGCGATCGGGCCACCGATGGCCATGCCGTTCTCGATGGCGTCGCCGTAGCGGCGGTCGATGTCGGCGAGGCTCATGCGCGGCGGCTCCGCTTCGGCGCGCGGGCGCGGATGTTGCGGCGCTTGCGGGCGGCGCGGCGCATCGCTGCGACGGTGGTGCGGCGTCGCGGCTGGTGCCGCCAGCCCGATACGGTGGCGAAACCGCTCCACGGCATGCGGCCGATCACTTCGACGCCGGCCGGATGGCCGGAGATCAGGTGCGCCGGCATCGCGGCCATGCCGAGCAGCAGCGCGAGGCTCATGCGGTTCATGCGGTCGCCTCCTGTGCCAGCCGCCGCGCGAACGTCCGCGCGTCGTTGATCACCGGCGTGCCGGTGCGGCCGGCGTCGAGCTGGTGCTGCGCCGCGGCGAGCAGGCGCTCGCGGTGGTCACCGGTGAGGCCGCGAAACCGCGCCTGCAGCCGGACGCGCCGCATGGTCTGTTCGGGCGTGAAGCGGAGCCCCGCGTCGCGCGGGAACGGGACGACGTTCGTCATGACGAGCCCTCGGGAGAAGAAGCCGCCGGCGCGCGGACAACGGCGCTGCGGGGGGATGTGCGCCGATTCGAGTCGGCGCCGGCGGCGTGACGGGAGCGCCGTTGCGGCCAGGTCAGGCCGACGGCGTTGGCGATGGACTCCATGCAGGCGTTCCAGCCCTGCGGGAACTCGGATTGCCGCGGCGTGCGCCAGCCGCCCTGCGAGACGTCCATCGGGGCCATGCGGCCGATGACGGTGCTCAGCGCGGCGTGAAAGTCGCGCTGCGTGGCGATCGCGCTCGGATCCTGCGCGGTGATGCGGCTGGCCATCACGCGGGCGGCGCGATAGGCATCGACGACTGCGAGCCGCGCCGGGCCGTCGATGAGCTTGCCGGCCTGGTCGGCGAGTTCGATGCTGGTGCAGACCTGGTCGACCGCCTGCAGCAGGGAACCGAGCGCGATCAACGCGAGCGGCGGCGGCGGGTCGCCTGCATCACGATCGACGACCTCGCGGTTGCAGATCGTGCAGGCGAGGGTGCTGGTGCCCTGTACCGGCACTGCGGCGCCTCCGCAGTGGCCGCAATAGGGGGCGATCGAAGCCGCGGCGGCGGTCACGAGCGCACCTCGTCGGCCGGCAGCGCCGCGAGCCACTGCTCGACCTGGTCTGCCTGCGCGTGGTTGGCGAGCGGAAAGCAGGTGTAATCCACCCACAGATCGGCCTGATTGTCCGGCAGTCGAGTGACGCGCACGGCCCGGCCGAAGCTGGCCACGAACGCGAGCCGCCGACGGGCGCCGGTGGCCTTGTCGCGGGTGCCAAGGAGACTCGCCGAGACCTCGATGCGGCCGTCCGTCTGGTTGCGGTCCCACTGCAGCTCGACGACATGGGCCCGCCCGACCAGCACCAGCGGTTCGCCACGCTCGCGCGCGGGCTTGTGCCAGGTCATCGGCGTGGGCTTCCGGAACTCCACGGCCGGGCTCACGCGGCAACTCCCGGCGCCGTCCTGCCCAACGGGCACGGCGTCATGTACTCGCGGGTCTGCCGCAGTCGAACGTTCGCGGCATCCGCCAGCTCTTGCCCGAAGGTGGCGAACTCTTCCCGGGTGATCACGCCGGCGGCGCGCAGGCCTTCGGCGTAGCCGGTGAGGTTGTGCACCGTCCGGTCGACGTCGATCGGGTCGCGGGCGTGGCCGAGCCGCACGCGCGCGCGCTGGATGGCGCGTTGCAGGGCCGGGCTCATGCCGGATCTCCGTCGACCGCGCGGGTTACACTCAGCAGGCCGCCATCCACGCGATGCGTGGTTGTAGGAGATTCCGAATGACGATCGACGATGGGCTGTCCCTGTACGCAGCGATCTACAGCACCATCGCTGCGCCGTTCTTCGCCTGGTTCTGGAGCTGGCTCGCAGGGCGTCGTCGCGAGCGTAATCGGATACGATCCTTGGTCGGTCGCTTGCGCGGGCTGCCACAGGATCTGAAAGCCGTGCTGGTTCAGTTCCAAATGCAGGGAGCCCACACGGTGGCAGGCAATCCCAGCGCGCCCGCCATCCGGCAACTCCGTGCGATGCGGATCATTTCCGTCGGCGAAGGGCGCGGGTCGTATGACGCAGTCGATGCGTACCTGTCCATCGCAGGGGATGTGTGGGACGTGTTCGACAAATGGGCCAAGGTCGATCCCGACGTCTCGCGACTCACTGCCGAACTGTTGGCGCCCGCGCCGGAAGAACTCGGCAGTCGCTAGGCCGGATACGAACCCCAGCGCGATCAATAGCCAGGTCATGCCGCAGCCCTCCGCTGCAGCAACTCGCCGAGGCGCGCCAAGCCCTTGGTCGTGATGCGAGCCTGCTCGACGACCTTGTCGGTGCCGTCCTGCCGCTGGACGATGCTGGTCTTGTGGATCATCAGCCCGGACTGAATCCGGTCCTGATAGGCGAGCCAGCCTTGATGCCCCGGCCGGCCGTAGATCCAGCGTTCGACGAGCAGCAGGTTGCGCAGATCGACCGGTCGGACCTGCAGCGTCTTGGCTGCGTCACGGATGCAGAACGAGCCGTCGGCCATGGCGATCCGCTCGAGCGCGGCCACCTTCGGCCCCTGCACGGCGACGACCTGCTGCAGCTCGGTGATCTCGGCCTCGGCCGCCAGCACCAGCCGGGCGAGATCGGCGCGGCTCAGCTTCGCCGGATCGAGCCGCGGCGCTTTCGCCTGCCGCTCGCACTCGATGAAGTAGTCACGGACCTCGAAGCCCTTCTCGGTGCCCGACATCATCGCGATGTGCTTCGCGGCGTCGAGCGTCAGGGCGAAATCGCGCCGGTTGTGGCCGCCGTGCTGAGCCGCGTCGGCTTGCTCCCCTTTCTGGGGAAGCAAGATTTCTGTGTAGTCGCGTCCCTCGACCAGCCTGGCGCGGTCGACCTGCGCCTTGAACCAGTCGGCGAACTTCTTGGCGACCTCGAGGAAGCCGTGCAGCTCCCGGGCGTCGACGGTCTGGACCGGCTCGTCGCCGATTGATGTGCTGCTGATGGTGAGTCTGGTCGAGCTGTTCATCGAGCGGCCTCCGCGGCGTGGGAGGGGTGCTCCTGTGGCGGTAGGATGGAGTCGCTACACGCCGTTCCACCACCAACAGGAGCACCCCATGAAAACGCCGATCGATCACCGACCGCCTGTGGAGCCTGGAACCAACAAGGCCCCGCCTTTCCGCAACCCGCAGGCGCCACCGCAGCGGCAGACACCGCCGCCGCCAACCCAGAAGCGATAGAGAGGCCCTTGTGTCCGAGCGCACGCACTACGAAGCCGTAGCCGACATCCACTACGCGATCCGTCTGCAGGAGCTGCACGAGCGGCTTTTCCGACGAATCGGTGCGCTCTTGACGCTGGTCGCGGTCGTGGCGACCAGTTCTGCGGCTGCCGGGTTCGTCGCAGCGCTCGCGCAGCGGATGCCAGATGCTGCCCCGATGATGATCCTGGGCGCCGGCGCGGCCCTGTCGATCCTGGGCGCGGTCGGAATCGTCGGCGATCCGTCCGGAAAGGCCTGGCAACACAGCTTCCAGAGGAAGCGGTACTGCGCGCTTGCAGCGAAGGCGTCGCGGCTGAAGTTGCCTCAGCTCGATGCGGAGCTGCACACGATCTCGGCGGACGACCCGCCCGACATCGAAGCCCTTCGAGTGCCCGCGTTCAACGACACGCAGCGGACGCTGGGTCACGAAGATGCCGTCAGGCCGCTCGGCGCGCTGCAGTGGGTGCTGGCGCAGTTGGCATGAGTCAAGCCCACGGCCGCCAGCACTCACCCCGAGGTCGAGGTCGTCGCGGGCGGCACTGCAGGTGGAATCGGTTGAGCTGGTCATCGGTCGCTGCTCCGCCGGTTGTCGAGGTCGGCGGGGCCACGGTAAACGAAATGTTTAGCCAAGTCAACAAAACGTTTAGGTAGCGTGGAGACGCTCGCAGATCGCGATCTTCCTTTGACGCAATAAACAAAATCGTGTATAGTTGCCCTCAACAGCACATACAGGAGGGCGGTTGAAGATCAGCGAATTCAGGCGATGGCTGGAGCGGCAAGGGGTGCAGACCAAGGAAGGCGGCAAGCACACCAAGCTCTACTTCAACGGCAAGCAATCGACGCTGCCGCGCCATCCGAACCAAGAGCTTGGCGAGGGTCTACGGAAAGCGATCCTCAGCCAGCTAGGCCTCGATGAGCCGGCCCCGTGAGGGGCCGGCGGCTGGCCCTCAACGTCCGCGAAGTCACGACGTACACATTCACGAATTGGGTATACAAAATGGTCACTTATCCCGCGATCATCGAGCCGGACGGCGGAGGCTTTCTCGTCCGATTCCCCGACATCCCGGAGGCGCTGACTCAGGGAGCCACCCGCGACGAAGCGCTCGAGATGGCGGCGGATGCGCTGCTCACCGCGATGGATTTCTACATCGAGGACAAGCGCCCGGTGCCGCCGCCGTCACCGATCCAGGCGGGGCAGGTCGGCGTCGACCTGCCGGCGAGTGCGGCTGCCAAGGTGATGTTGCTCAATCAGATGGTGGAGCAGCGCGTTTCGGCGGCCGAACTGGCGCGGCGACTGCACACGAGCCCGCAGTCGGTGAATCGGTTGGTAAAGCTCGACCACGCCACGAAAATCGACCGCATCGACGAAGCGCTGCACGCGCTCGGCCGGAGGTTGGTGCTTGCCGTGGAATAGACCCCCGCTGCTGAAATGCCTGACAGCCATGCCAGGCATTGCCTGACAGACGCCGCGCCCGCCCGAGGCTAGAATTCGGATTCAACATCAGCAGGGAGCGGCTATGCGGACTACGAAGACAGCGCTTGGACTCGCGCTGCTGGCCGCGACGGGCGTCGCGTTCGCTCAGGCGGGTGCCGGGTTCCGTTCGGGCGACGCGACGACGGCCGGCTCGGTTTCCGTGCGGAATTCGACGTGCACGACGCGCGCAGGTTACGGCATCGCGACCGGTTGGCTGTTGAACACGACGAGCGCCGACCGAACGGTCTATTTGACGACCACATTCCTCGCCGGTCGCAACGTCGTCGATTCGGTTCGGCTCCGCTATCACGTCCCCGCTGGACGGAAGACGGCTTTCGATGTCACCGGCGGGCGCGGCAAAATTACGGGATGCGACTGGCGGGTTGAGTGGTAGGAATTGCCTGATCCAGTCCGTGCTGCCATTCACGCGTCATCGATTTGGAGCGCGAGCCGTAGGTGGTGCTGAAGGCCGGTTGCCGGGTAGCGATGTCGACTTAGTCGTTGCACTCGCCAGCAACATGCGTTCCTGACGAATCGCGCATTTCGAGCGTCTGGAAGGCTTGCCAAAGCGTGATGATCTCGGCCGTCTCTGCACTGTCGATCGATCCATCGGCAGACGCTGCACAACTGACATGCACAGGGATGAAGCCTCCCAACTTGTTCCTGGCTCGACCTTCAACGACTACCCGATACCGATCGCCGCGCTTCGCCCAGATGCCGTTCACGACGTAGGCGCCGCGCGAGTCGAGAAGAACTGACCGGTACTGATTCAGACAACGATCCGCCAATCCAGACGGCAATGGCGTTGTGCTTTGGCAGTACTCTCCGCGCGGCAAGGTGGTGGTCGCCGACGACGAATGCTGTTCATTGCATGCGGCGTTGGTCCAATTGCCGTTGGCATCCTTGCACGTGTAGGTGACAGGACCGGCTTGCGCCGTAACGCCGATGACGACCATGGCAAGCGCAGCAAGCATTCGCATCTGAAGCCTCCAATGAGTTGAGATCAACCGACGTTGCCGCAGGTTGGCGCAGTCAAGGCAGTGTTCTTCACCCGCGCGCCGCTTCCTGAATGCGTTCCATGTAGGCCGCGCGCTCTTCCTGGATACCGAAGTCGAAGCATTCGTGGGCGTCATTGCACAACATGGCGATGTGCTGCTCCACGATCTCGCGCGTGCTCGGTTCCGTGATGTAGACGCCGATCCGGCGACATCCTCTGAACCGCTGCTGCGCGCGGTGAAGCATCATCGCCTTCAAGGCTGCCTGACCGCGCTTGTCCTGGCGAAGTGTCGATTCGGCACCGCGAAGGTCCAGCGCGGCCGTGAAGTGCATCTTGCCGTTGCGGATAGCGAAATCCGCCGATAAGCCTTCGGCTTCGGCAACGGGATAGTTCTGCACGACGCGATGGTGAATTTGCGACGGATCATCGGCGAGCAGCTTGCTGCGCTTGAACGCGGCTTTCATCGTGGCTTCGAGCCGGCTCGGGTATTTGATTGTCGGCCTGGACGGCGTCAGTACCAGGCGCTCAAGCAAACGAGACACGTTGCTTTCGTAGTCTGCCGCCGCGCAGTCGAAGTGTCCGAGCTCACTGGCTCGAAAGAGTGGGAACGTGGACAGCACGCGATGTCGTGCAGCCGTGTCGGTCAGCGGTGACAGCAGCGAATCGAGATGGGTCGGCAGTGCGCGCAACAAGCCGGTGTCGATGTTCGGATTCAACGCGCGGATCTTCGCCAACTCGGGATGCACGCGGACGTCAAGCCGGTCGGCGAGAAACACGACAAGGCCGAAGTTGACGCACTCCCCACGGCTTGCGTCAGGAATCAGGCGGAGTACGGAGTAGTGATGTCTAGCGGTCATTGGCATGGTCCTGCCGGATTCGATCGATGCGGGCTCGGCGATCGTCACGCCACCACTTCGTCATGTACTCGCGGAATGTATCACCGAGCCAGCGCACGGGAACGTGAGACAGTGTTTCGGGCAGCCAGTTGTCAGGAAGTGCGGCAATCCTGTCGAGAACGCGGTCAAAACGGGATCGATCAAGCGGGAACCGCGGCCTTAGCATGTCCCGCGTTTCGGTGGTGTTGCACTTTCCGATGTTGTTGGGCAACGGCCACGCGGACACATGCCACGCTTCGCTGAAGTCGATGCCGAGCAGGCTCGTTGAGGCCGGCGTCTGCCGCATGCAGAAGTTGCCGATGCGGCGGTCGGTATTGTGCACGAACAGGTCGAACGCCAACCAGGCAGACAGGTGGCCGGCGAGCGATGGAGGCGGGTGGCTGGCCAACATGATGTTCGTCAGCCATTCATGCTCGTTCAGCAACCCCCCTTCTTCACGCGATGCGAACACCTGCTCGCCACCGTCCAGCAGAGCCACATGCGCTGGCGGGACCGCAAGGTTCACGGCCGCCGCCATTTCGGTGCAGATGTACTCGGCCGCCGGCACCCGCTCACCGTCGCTGCAGCGCTTCAGGTAGTAGCTGAGTCCATCCTCGGCGTGGCCGATCCAGCGGCATCGGGCGGTTGACAGGTCCACCGGCTGGAGGCCGAGGATCTGCAGCGGGAACACCCGCCGCTGCATCAGGCGCCAGGCCCTTGGAAGCGCGCGGCGATCCTCGCCAGCAGGTCGACATCGTCATCTGTCAGGCGCCCCTGCTCGGATGCCTCGATGATCGTTTCGAGTGCCTTCTTGCTGCGGGGCGTGGCCATGGACAGCAGCCGCTCGGCGAAATCACGGGTGTTCCCGGCAGCCTCGGTCGGCCCGGATTCGGGCTCCGCTATCGGTGTGCCGGCGATGGGGGACAGCGGCGCCCCGATGCCCTCGTTGAGCCACTCCATCGAGATGCCTTCAAGGATCTCGCGAACCTTCCCAACGCTCTGGTGGCCGATACGGCCGCGCACCCTCCAGTTCCTGACCTTCTGCTGGCCGGTCTCCGGATGGACTTGGCGAGCGAACTCGGCGTTGTCCATTTCGAGCAAGGCCAGTGCCTGGTCCAGCCGAGCGCTGAACGGGGTCGGCGAGCGACGAGAATCAACCATGCGTTTAGTTTTCCGCCCTTGCCTGTCCCGGCACAATGAACATAGTGTTGACTTGACTAAACGTACCGTTTAGTCTGCAGGGGTGGACAACGTAGCCCTACAAAACGCAATCCGGTCATTCGACGGCATCCAAGCCAAGTTCGCCCGTGCGATCGGCGCGCTGCCGCAACAGGTCCTCGAATGGACGAAAGGTCGGCGCCCGATCCCGCTCGACCGCTGTCCGGCAATCGAAGCCGCCACCGGCGGCGCTGTCCTCTGCGAAGAGCTCCGCCCCGACGTGGAGTGGCAGCGCGACCCGGAGACCCATGCCGTCACCGGATATCTGGTCCCTGTTCCGCAGTTTGTCGGCGATCAGCCCTCTGACGCGAGGGCCGCCTGACATGCCCCCGATCTCGGATCGCCGGGTAGCGGAGGTGCTGGCCTTTGTGCTGGCGCCTGTTTCTGTCGCTACTGATCGTGATTGTCGTACAGCGCCATCATTTGACGAGCTCTTGCAATGCCTTCGCGCGCTATATGCGGATTCGTGCCAACCGGAAGATCCCCATCGGTCGCCTGCTTCAACGCATCGACTGCTTGACGAAGGTTCGGGGCAGTCATGAGGAAGGCAGTGAGGATCAAGTCGGTTGCGACCTGCCTGGCTTCCATGGTGTCGAGCCGTTTGTTGAACATGGCGACGACGTACATGACCGGCCGCCTTCTGCGCCGCGCGGCTTTCGCCAGCGCCTTGCTGGCGGTGTTGGCCGCGAAAATCGGCGGAACGATCAGCCTGCCGATCGTTGCCATGAATGCTCTGTTGTATGCGGAGCTGATCGCGCTCTTCGCAGCCAGCGCCCTTCTGCTGATCGACATGCTGCGGCGCGCCGGGGAGGGGCAGGCATTGTCCCGTGGATCGGCGGCCGCCGGCGACCAGCCATCTGACGCGAGGGCTGCCTGAGATGGAGCTGTTCATCGCCTTCGCCGCTGGATACCTGCTGCGCTGCGCTGCTGGCATGCGGCCAGCTCCGCGCCGCGTGGCCCGAACGATCACTGTCGAGTGGTCGACGCTTCCACCTTCGCTTGTTGCTGAGCAACTCGGACTAGCTCCGCAGACAGCGATGCAGCGAGCGCTGGAGTCAGCCAGAACCGTGGCGACTTTCCTTTTCGGTGCCCATCTGTGACGCCGAACTTGATCCCGACGTTGCCGAACTCGTCCGACAGGATCGTGACATCGAATGTCTCCAGGTCTTGCGGTTGTTTCATGTCGTCCTCCGGTATCGGTGTGTTGGTGGCCCTCACATCGTACCGGCAGGGCGGCGCCCTTTTCGGTTCCCGTTCTGTTCGCTTCCATGGCCTGCATTTCGATGCCTGGTCAGGGGAAGTCGCGGGAACACATCTCCCCTTGACTTCCCGAGGCCTGCAATGCAGCAGATGAGCCTGAGTTTCGAGCCGGGTTTGAGCCGGCGCCACCGATCGCTGCGCGAGCTGTGCGCGGTGCAGATGCACGCGAGCGGCTTGATGCACGTGGCGGCGCGGATCGACACCAGCCCGACGCACCTGGGCGAGAAGCTCGCCGGCGCGAGCAGTGACGGCAAGCCACGCTGCCTCAACGTGGACGAGCTCGAGAAGTACATCACCGAGTTCCAGGACTACTCGCCGATCTTCTACCTGCTGGACAAGTTCCTGAGCGACCCGGAGGCCCGCCAGCAGGAGGCGCTGGCGAAGCTGGCGTCGATCGCCGAGCACATCCCGTCGCTGCTGGCGGCGGCTGGCCTGCCGGTGCAGGTCAGTGGCGCTCGCGCTCCGCGGGCGGCGCGGCGCCGCTGATGGCCATGCAGCTCCCTACGCTTTGCATGGTGCCGCTGAACCCGCGGCCGGTCGGTGCGTTCCCGCACGCCGGAGGTGCCAGGTGATCGAGTTCGCCTGGGCGATAGTCCGGCCCGACGGGCACGTTCTGCTCAATACCGAGTGTCCGACCGAGGACGCTGCGTGGGGATGGGCCGGAATCGTCACCGGCAGGCAGGTGGAGTCCGCGAAAGCCGCCGGCTACCGCGCGCTCCGCGTGCGGATCGTCGAGGCCGGCCCGGCATGAGCTATGCACGCACCATGCGTCGCCTGGCCGACAAGCGCGCTGCCGCGTTTCCTGAGCGCCTGACGCCGGTGCCGGAATCCGAATGGCCGAAGACCGACGACAGCGCGCCGACTCGGTTCGCGGTGTGGCGCTCGCGTGAGTTCCTGGTGCAGGTGTACGCCGCGCCGGCGGGCTCGGTCCGCATCTCGGTCAACCGCGTCGTGAAGGGCGTGGACGGCCGCTGGGTCGACGGCATCACGTGGGACGAGCTGCAGCGAATCAAGGGCGAGATCGGCTACGCCGACTGCTGGGCTGCAGAGTATTTCCCGCCGGCCGCCGACGTCGTGAACGTCGCGAACATGCGCCACCTGTGGCTGCTGGACGCGGCGCCGCGCTGCGCATGGAAGCGAACGCCATGAACGCGCTGCCGCGCGACTGTCGCCGCTTGCTGCGCTCTGTGGAGCGTCCTGTGGTCGTGCGCCTCTCGACGTTGGTGCTGGCCGCCGGCGCCTTGACCCTCTTGGCCGCGATCGGCGGCTTCGTGCTGTTCGGCCTACTGGAGGCCTGACCGATGTCCGTGTCGAGCGACTGGATCAAGATGCGCAGTTCTCTGCAGACGCATCCGAAGGTTGTCCGAATTTTGTCCGCAACGAATGCGGACAAGTTTCGCGTTGTGGGTGGACTGCATGCGGTGTGGTCCGTGTTCGACGCGCATTCCGTCGACGGGAAGCTGCACGGTTACACGCCGGTCGCCCTCGATCACGTGATCGGTTGGCCGGGCTTCGCCGACGCGATGATCGCGGTGCGTTGGCTGCTCTGGGATGGTGAAGAAACCCTTTCGCTTCCGGAGTTTGGCGAGCACAACGGCAAGTCGGCGAAGCGCCGCGCCGAGGACACGAAGCGGAAGCGCGAGGGACGCGTAGCGGACAAGCCTCCGCAACGTGTCCGCAATTTGTCCGCAGATGGTGCGGACGAAAAGCGGACCAGAGAAAGAGAAAGAGAAGAGCTAGTAAGAGAGTCCCCCGCTAGCACTACCCATCCTGCAGCGCGCGACGCTGACGCCGCGGGCGCTCAGACGCCGGCCGGCGCTCAGCCCGAGGAAACGCCGCCCGGCGTCAATCCGGAAGCGTGGCGGCTCTACCGCGGCCATCTGTGCGCCAAGCGAGCTTGGTCGCTGCCGCGGCAGCAGCTCGCCTTCGGCCAGATCCGCTCGCTGCAGGTGCAGGGCACCGACGTCGACGCGGTGCTGATCTGGGCCACGACACGAAACCTCGCAGACCTGCTCGACGCCGCCAGGCGGATGGCAGGCGATGCCCAACGGGAGCAATCCGATGCAGAACGCCGCCAACCTGGCGAGGGATGCGCTGACGCCGCGCTCCGCGTCATCCGCACCAACGGCCTCCACCGCGAACCGCCCGACGATGGCTGCCTCATCCCGCTCGAAGCTTGAGCTGCCGCTGCTGGCGGAGCTCTGGGTGCGGATGCACGTCGCGTTCCCGCACCGATGGGGCGCCGCCGCCGGCCAGACGCCGGATGGCGTGGCTGGCCGCATGTGGGCCGACCAGCTTGGCGGAATGACTGCGGAGCAGATCGCCCGCGGATTGCGGGTGTGCCTCGATGCCGGCGATCGCTACCCGCCGGGCCCGGGCGAGTTCCGCGATTTCTGCCTCGGCGTGGTCCCGCTGGAGGACGTTGCCGTTGAGCTCGCGGATGGCGAGGGCGCGTACAGCCCATTCACGCGGCTGGTCGGGCGCTACCTCGACTGGGCGCGGTTCCGCGAAAGCGGCGGCCGGGATCAGGACGCCATCGCACGGCAGGCGTGGCGCCGTGCGCGGCGGGCGCTGCACAACGGCGAGCCGCTGCCGACAGCGCCGGTGGCCGCGATCGAGAAGCCGAAGGCGGCGCCGCCGGTACCTGCGGATCCGGAGAAGGTCGCGGCAGAGGTCGAGAAGCTGCGCGCGCTGTTCGGCCAGGCCGCCGAGCCGCTGGAGCGGGCCGAGGTTCCGCCCGGACTGTCGCCGGTCGAGCGCGAGGCGTACGAGAGCGAGCTGGCCGAGCACTACCGGCGGGTGGCGCGGGGCGGCGCGGTGTCAGAGGTGCAGCCGGCATGACGATGACCGACTACCGCCGAGCACTGGTGCTGTACGTGCTGAGCCGCCTGCAGCGCGATGCGACGAGCCACGAGGTCGCCGAAGCGATGATCGGCGCGGCGCAGGCTGAGGGACACCCGGAAGCGTGCTGGCGCGGCATCACGCCGGCGAGCGCCGCGGCTCACCTCCGGCAGTTCGAATGCGACCACGCGATCAGCCGCGGCGAGGGCCGGCCGAACCGCAGGAACGGCAAGCCGGATCCGACGTGGCGAGCGAACGCCGGAACCGCGCCGACCATGCCGCCGCCGCCCGAGGGCGACGACGTTGACGTGCCGGTGGCGGCCCGTGCCGGCGAGCCGCAGCCGCTCGAACTGACGCCGCTCGAACTGCCGCCGCCAGAGCCGGTGGAGGCGAGCCCGTACGACGACATGACGCGCGACGAGCTGATCGCGACCTGCATCGCGCAGGACGAGGTACTCCAGGCGCTGCAGCGGGCCGACCGGGTGAAGGACGCGACGATCCGTTCGGCGATCGGCCGGATGAAGGCTCGGCTCGCCGATGCCGGGCTGGTGAACGCATGAGCGGCGGTCTGCGGTACCCGAGCACCGCGGCGATGCCCGAGAGCATGCGTGCGCTCGCCGAGCGGCAGCTCGCTGGACCGGTAGTGCGCCAGGGCGATCTGCTCGACATGCAGGCAGAGGTGCTGAAGCCGAAACGTCGGCGTGGTCACTGCGAGCACCGCGAAGCGGTATCGCTGATGCAGATGGTCCGCTCGCACGAGCGTGACTGCCCTGATCTCGAGTTGCTGTACGCCGTGCCAAACGGTGGCGACAGACGGAAGGCGACGGCCGGGAAGATGAAGGCGGAAGGGCAGCGTGCCGGCGTGCCGGATTACGCGTTGCCGGTCTCGCGCGGCGCCTTCCACGGCCTGTACATCGAGCTGAAGACGCCGACCGGCGCGCCGAGCCGAGAGCAGAGGCGCTGGCTGCAGCGTCTGCGCGAGCAGGGCTACCGCGCCGAGGTGTGCCACGGCTGGCGTGCAGCGTGGACCGTGCTCTGCGACTACCTCGGGCTGCAGTGCCGACTGTGATGACGGAAACGCTTACCCGACCGGAACGCGCGCAGGCCTTTGCCGAGGCTCGGCGGATCGTCCGCGACGGCATCCGCGAGCGCGGCGGCTGTGCCTTCTGCACCCGCCGCGACCGGACGTTCGGCATTGGCCGGATCGCCACGTGCGGGCTTCACCCGCAGAAACAATTCCCACGCTGCGTCGGGCAGCCGGGCGGCTTCGAATTCGACGAGATCAGTGCACATGACTGACGCACAGCAGCGATACCCGCATCCGCCCGCGCACCCGGCGGCCGTCGCCGACGGCTGCACGTGTCCGGTGTTGGACAACGCCAACGGCCGCGGCTGCGGCTTTCTGTCGGAAGACGGCGAGCCGGTGTTCATCGTGAACCTGAAATGCCCACGGCACGGGTCTGCGTCGCAGTTTCCGGAAGGCATGACGTTCGGTCGCGATCTGTCCGGGCCGGCGTACGGCGCCGCGGCTAGGCTCGACGAGAGGGTCGCGTGATGGCCGACGGATGCGTCGCCGACATCCGTGTGCGGCAGAAGCCGTTCCGCGCGGCTGACCTGTTCTGTGGCGCCGGCGGCTTCTCGACCGGCGCGAAGCGCGCTGCCCGGTCGATCGGCCGTGCGATGCAGCTCGTCGCGGTGAACCACTGGCCGGTCGCGATCGAGACGCATCGCCGCAACCACCCGGACGATGCCGAGCACACATACTGCGCGGACCTGGAATCGGCGTTGCCGCTGTCGCTGGTGCCGTGGGGCTACCTCGACCTGCTGCTGGCGTCGCCGTCGTGCGTGTTCCACAGCAGGGCACGCGGCGGCCGCCCGGTGCATGACCAGCAGCGCATGGATCCGTGGCACGTCATCCGCTGGTGCACCGAGCTCCGCGTCGCGCGGATCATCATCGAGAACGTGCCAGAGTTCATGGATTGGGGCCCGTGCTCGCTCGTCACCGGCCGGCCGATCGCGCGCCGCAAGGGCGAATACTTCCGCGCCTGGTGCGACGCGCTGAGCTCGATCGGCTTCCGGATCGACTACCGCGTGCTGTGCGCCGCGGATTACGGCGACCCGACGACGCGGCAGCGCTTCATCCTGATCGGCCGCAGCGACGGCAAACGGCTGCGCTGGCCGGAGCCTCGGTACGCGCGCGGCGGAGTGGTCGACCTGCTCGGCGAGCGGCAGCCGTGGCGCGCCGCTGCCGAGATCATCGACTGGTCGATGCCGGGTCGCTCGATCTTCGCCCGTTCGAAGCCGCTCCGCCCGAACACGGTGCGCCGCATCCTCGCCGGTGCGCTGCGCTACCACTGGCCGCGGCCGTACACCGACGCGCTGCAGGCGCTGCTCGACGGTCGGGAGCCCGTGCTCGACGTCACCGCCGAACAGGCGGCCGAGATCCAGCAGCGCATCGGCCACTTCCATACCGGGCTCGTCATGGCCACCGGCGCCGGCGGCGCCGCGCGCGACCTGCAGCAGCCGATTCCGACCGTGACTGCCGGCGGCGACGGCGGTGCCCGGCCGCACTTCGCATACCCGCTGGTCGCGCCGTACTACGGCGGCGGCAGCGGCGAGACCAGCAAGCCGGCGACCGAGCCGCTGCCAGCGGTGACCACGAAGGCGCGCTTCGGCCTGGCCATGCCACTGATCGTGTCGACCAGCAACAGCAGCTCGACCGCCGCGCCGCGGTCTGCCGACCAGCCTCTCCGCACCATCACGACCGCGAAAGGCGGTGACATGGGCGTCGCGCAGCCGGTCATCGCCGGACACCGAATTGACATTCCGTACCGGATGCTCCACTGGCGCGAGCTGGCGCGCGCGATGTCGTTCGACGACGAGGGCGAGGTCTACGCCTTCGCCGGCACCGGCGTCGAGATCACGAAGCAGATCGGAAACGCCGTGCCTGGCCGCATGGCCAAGGCGCTGGTGCACGCGCTGCTGGAGGATTCGCGGTGAGGCGCCGCCACCGCGCCATCGGCCCGCCGACACCGGAGCAGCAGCGCCGGCAGGACGCAGCGCGCGAGCTCGGCTGTGTGATGTGCCTGCTGCTCGGCAACCTGCGGGCGTGCGGCCCGGTGCGCATCCACCATCGCACGACCGGAGACCTGCATGGCCAGAAGCAGCTCGGTCAGGACGCGTTCGTAGCGCTCGGCGACTGGCATCACCAGGGCGTTCTGTTCGAGGGCGAGACCGTCGACAGCATGCGACGCAAGTTCGGGCCGAGCCTGCACCACCACAAGAAGTCGTTCCTCGACGATATCGAGCTCCGGCTCTGCGAGCGCTCGACCGCCGCGCTGCAGGAACTACAGAACGCGCTGCTACGCCGCCGGGAGCAGGCCGCCGCATGAACGCCAGGCGCAGACCACCGATGGCGCCAGAGCCGCCGATCCGGCTCGACGAGGACAACCCGCCGCCCGGGGTGGTCGTGCTGGAGGGCGAGGTGCTCGACCGATTCATCGAGCAGGCCATGCGGGATCGGCAGCGCGACAACAACAACCAGCGGAACCGCTCACGATGACCGACGAATACCGCCAGTTTCTGGAACAGAAGGTCCGCTTCGAACATGCGTGCGGGTTCGAGATCGACCCGTCGCGCGTGCACGCGATGGCCAAGCCGCACCAACGCGATGCGATCGTGTGGGCTGTGCGTGGCGGCCGGCGGGCGCTGTTCGAGTCGTTCGGGCTCGGCAAGACGCTGCAGCAGCTCGAAATCGTTCGGCTGGTGCTGGAGTGCATCGGCGCCGCCGCGCGCGGGCTGATCGTGGCTCCGCTCGGTGTGCGGCAGGAGTTTCTGCACGATGCGGCGATGCTCGGCATACCGCTCCGATTCATCCGATCGACCGAAGAGGCCGCGGAACCTGGCGTCTACCTGACGAACTACGAGCCGGTGCGGGACGGCAAGGTCGACCCTAACCACTTCGATGTGGCCAGCCTCGACGAGGCCGACTGCCTGCGCAGCTACGGCAGCAAGACGTTCCAGACCTTCCTGCCGCTGTTCGACCGCGTGCGGTTCCGGTTCGTGGCCACGGCCACTCCGAGCCCCAACCGTTTCAAGGAGCTGATCCACTACGCCGGCTTCCTCGGGATCATGGACACCGGGCAGGCGCTTACGCGGTTCTTCAAGCGCGACAGCACGAAGGCGAATAACCTGACGCTGTACCCGCACAAGGAGGCGGAGTTCTGGCGCTGGCTCGCGACGTGGGCACTGTTCCTGCAGCGGCCGAGCGACCTCGGGCACAGCGACGACGGATACGACCTGCCTGAGCTGACAGTGCACTACCATGAGGTGCCGGTCGACCACAGCGCCGCCGGCGCCGACCGGGACGGGCAGGGCCTGCTGTTCCGCGACGCTGCGATCGGCGTGCAGGGCGCGGCGCGCGAGAAGCGGGACACGCTGGCGGCGCGCATCGCGACGATGCAGCGCATCCTCGCCGCCGATCCGGACAGTCACTACATCCTCTGGCACGACCTCGAGGATGAACGCGCGGCGATCGAGACCTCGGTGCCGACGGCCGTGAGCATCTACGGCAGCCAGGACCTCGATGAGCGCGAGCAGCGCGTCGTCGACTTCAGCTCTGGCCGGTTCCAGTACCTGGCTGCCAAGCCGGTGATCGCCGGCGCCGGCTGCAACTTCCAGCGGCACTGCCACAAGGCGATCTTCCTCGGGATCGGCTTCAAGTTCCGCGACTTCATCCAGGCGATCCACCGCATCCAGCGCTTCCTGCAGCAGCACCCGGTCGAGATTCACCTGATCTACGCCGAGAGCGAACGGGAGATTCTGCGGACGCTGCAGTTGAAGTGGGCGCAGCACAAGACCATGGTGGCCAAGATGAGCGAACTGATTCGGGAACACGGGCTGTCGGCGCAGGCGATGGCGATGGCGCTGACGCGATCGATCGGCGTGGAGCGGATCGAGGTCAGCGGCACCGGCTGGCTGGCGGTGAACAACGACTGCGTGATCGAGACGCGGGCGATGGTGGAGAACAGCGTCGACCTGATCGTCACGTCGATCCCGTTCGCCAACCACTACGAATACACCCCGAGCTACAACGACTTCGGGCACACGGACGACAACAGCCACTTTTGGGAGCAGATGGATTTCCTGACGCCGCAGTTGCTCAGGGTTCTGTCGCCGGGAAGGATCTATTGCTGCCACGTGAAGGACCGAATCAACTTCGGCAACGCCACCGGCGCGGGCGTGCCGACTGTGTCGCCGTTCCACGCCGAAGCGCTGTTCCACGGGCGCAAACACGGGTTCGACTACCTCGGCATGATCACCGTGGTCACCGACGTCGTCCGCGAGAACAACCAGACCTACCGGCTCGGCTGGTCGGAGCAATGCAAGGACGGCACGAAGATGGGGGTGGGATCGCCCGAGTACATCCTGATCTTCCACAAGCCGCAGACGGATCGGACCCGCGGCTACGCCGACGTTCCGGTGACGAAAGAGAAAGCGGCCTACAGCCGCGCGCGCTGGCAGGTCGACGCCCACGCATTCTGGCGAAGCAGCGGCAACCGGTATCTGCGGCCGGAAGAGCTTGCGGAACTTCCTGCCGACGTGCGCTCGAGGATGTTTACCGAGTTCAGCCTCTCCGCGGTGTACGACTACCAGCATCATGTGAAAGTCGGCGAAGTGCTGGATGATCGCGGCGCGCTGCCGAGTACCTTCATGTCGCTGGCTCCTGGGAGCCACCATCCGGACGTCTGGCACGACGTGAACCGGATGCTGACGCTCAACGGCGACCAGAGCAGGCGCGGGTTGGAGCACCACGTGTGCCCACTGCAGTTCGATATCGTGGACCGCCTGATTGAGCGCTACAGCAACTCAGGCGACCTCGTATTCGATCCGTTCGGCGGGCTCGGGACGGTGCCCGTTCGGGCGCTGGCGCTGGGGCGCCGTGGGCGGTGCGTCGAGCTCAACACCAGCTACTTCTTTGACAGCGTGAAGTACCTTGAGGCTGCGGAGCGGGCGGCGTCCATGCCTGGCCTGTTCGACGCGATCGAAGTCCAGCATGCACAGGAGCGCGCAGCGTGACCTATCGGCAGCGATCGACATTACCGTTCACGAACGAGCCGCGCGGTGCCCTCGAGCTGCTCGGCACATTGGCCGGCGAGACGACGTACCGTCGGCCGGCGCAGATCCGCGAAACGCCGCCGCCGGTTGAAATTGCCGGTGCGCTCGGCATGGTGAGCCATCGGCTGGGTGCGTTGATCGCCGAGGCTGTCGCCACGCGTAACGAGTCGATGGTGGGCATGATCGTTCTGCGCGCGTACCGCGGCGCACTGCGTCGGATCGCGGCTGAGCCCGGCCCAGGCGTTTCACTCGGCGCGCCGGCGGATCGGTGGCGCGTGCGGATCGTGCTCTACGACGCGGTGCAGGACCTACTGTTCCCGGAGCGACAGATGTCGCTGCGCGACGTTGCCATGCGAGCGAAGATGCGGAAGTCCACCTACATGCGTCTGTACAAAGCGCTGAAGGGCGACCTCGGCATGCAGATGGATGAAGCGCTGATCCAGTTGAAGTTGCGCCTCCGCCGGTCTGGCCATTCCGAAACTGGCCGCCGGGAAGATCCGAAATTGCCAGTTTCGGAACCGAATTTGACCGGGAACTCGTCGACTCCATAATTGGCCACTATGGCGGCGTGCGACCAACGCATGCGGCTGAGCCAATCGACCAGAAAGCCCCGCCGAGCGCGGGGCTTCCAGTTTCTGGAGCCGCGAATGCAGCATTCCGACAACCTCATCGCCGGCGGTGCGCAACATGCCGAGTCCGCCGCTTCGATGGTCGCCAAGTCCGCTCCCGCAGCGCCAGGAATGCTGGTGCTGGCAGGCCATGACATCAACGTCTGGGTGGCGATCTTGTCTGCCGTCTGGCTGCTGATGCTCATGTCCGGCTGGATGTGGGACCGCTTTGTGGCTCCGCGCCGGAAGGTTCGGCGTGATTCGCGCCGCTGACGCCGGCGATCTGACGATCAGGCTGGTGGTGCAGAGATGAAGGTCCGGTTCCTCGCAGTGCCGGCGGTCATGGTCGGCGCGCTGATTGCCGCACTGCATTCGTCCGAGGATCGGCGCTACACGCCGTACCGCGATCCGGTCGGTATCTGGACGGTCTGTGCAGGCATCACCGGCGCGGACGTAGTGCCTGGCCAGACGTACACCGATCACGAGTGCGACGTGCTCGAGGTGAGGTACGTCGACCAGATGCTGCGGAACATGGGCGCGTGCGTCGACAGCGAGTTCGAGTTCCACGAGGTCAAAGCCTGGGGCCACTTCGCATACAACGTCGGCACGGACCGGTTCTGCTCGAGCACGGCTGCCAACCTGCTGCGTCGGGGCCGCAACTCTGAAGCGTGTCAGCAGATTACGCGCTGGCGCTTTGTGACGCTGCCGAGCGGTGAGCGATTCGACTGTTCGACACCTGGAAACACGCGCTGCCCTGGCGTGTGGACGCGGCGCCAGTGGGAGCGGGACGTCTGCGAGGGGCGATCATGAATATGCTGCTACTGTTGCGGTGCGGCTTGCTGCCGATGCTGTCTCTGCTCGCGGTCGGCTCGATCGCGATGGTGCTGCACGCGCCCGTGAGCGCTGAGACGATCCCGATCTACGACGCGCGCGACCTCACCGGTCGCACCGTCATCAACTACTGCGAGTCGCCGGTCAGTCGCATCATGACCGGTGGGAAGGCTGGCATCGTCTGCTTCCCAACGCTGATCATGACGACCGGGTTCGAACGGTGAACCCGGTCGGATATCTGTGGCTCGCGCTGGCGCTTGCGATGTGCGCAGCCGTCGGATGGGGCGGGTACGAGCGCAAGCGCGCGCACGACGCCGCGGCCAATCTTCGATCTGCGACGGCGACGTGCACAGGCGTGAACATGCAGGCCAACGGCGTTGTCGAGAGCCTCCGACGACAACTGGCGCAGTGCCACTACGACCGGGCGGTCGACCGCGTGCGGACAGACGCCGCGCTGGAGGACAGCAGGCGTCAGGCCGAAACGCGGGGGCAGGAGCTCGCAGACGCGCAGCGGCGCGTGCGCGATATTTCGAGAACGCCCGACTGCGAGGCGGTGATGTCGGCGCCGATCTGTCCTGACATCGAGTCGGAGCTGCGCCGGTGATCCGGCTGGCGTGCATCGTGCTTCTGCTCGCTGGCTGCACGCCTGCGACGGTGCTGCGCGAGCCATACGAGGTCGAGAAGCGGGTCGAGGTCATCAAGCCGATCGATCCGTTCTACACCGAACCTCTGCCGATGCCCGCGCTTCCTCGCGGGTCGATCTTGGTGCGCGACCTGGTCGAGCACATCGAAGCGTGGAAGGCCTTCGGCAAGACCGCGAACGAGCATCGCAGCAAGGTCGCCGAGCTCAGTCAAGGCGCGTCCGATGCGCTGTGACTCGGCCGTGCAGATCGCACGCCGGGGACCCTGCGAGACGATTCCGGAACCGCGGGGGGA
Source organism: Lysobacteraceae bacterium (assembly GCA_041687455.1). Taxonomy (GTDB): domain Bacteria; phylum Pseudomonadota; class Gammaproteobacteria; order Xanthomonadales; family Xanthomonadaceae; genus JAWLBY01. The sequence goes on from JAWLBY010000002.1 coordinate 113,526, forward strand.
AACGGGCGCGGTTTTCGACAGTTTTTCGGCTCCATAGGGAGCAGCAGCAGCCTGCCTGCGGGAGGGGAGGTGTAGGCATTTCGGGCTGATCAAGGTGCGCTGACAGGCGCTCGGCGGAGATATGGGCGAAATCGCAGAATTTCGGACGACGATTCGGCTCAGCATCAGCCAGATCGCGTCCGAGTTCGGCATGTCGCGGAACACGGTTGCCAAGCGGATCGACCTGTTCGGCGTGAAGCCGGACGGCCGCCGGGCCGGGTATCCGGTTTACCGCATGCGCGACCTCGTTCCGGTCGTTGCGCAGCAGCAGTGCGTGCCGGCTGGTCCGGACTTCAACCCGGACACGCTGCCGCCGATCGAGCGGCGAGCGTGGTTCCAGTCGGAAAACGAGCGGCTCAAGGTCGAGGGTGAGATGGGCCGGCTGATCCCGGCGGCCGAAGTCGAGTCCGAGATGGCGGCAATGGCGAAATCCATCGTGCGCGTGCTGGAGACGCTGCCTGACATGGTCGAGCGCGACATTCGCGCTTCTCCCGAGGTCGTCGAGTACCTGCAGGAAAAGGTCTACGAACTGCGGCTGCATTTGACCGGCGAGGTCGCCGAGGTCGAGGAAGACGATGTACGCGTCGGCGGCTGAGATTCGCCGCGACACCGCGGAGATGTTCCGGCCGCCGGAGCGGATATCGGTGTCCGACGGCATCCAGCGGACGCTGGTCACCGCGACCGGTCCGTACGATCCGGAGCTGACGCCGTACATGGCCGGCCCGGCGAACGCGCTCGATTCGCGCCGGTACCGCTCGGTCGTGTTCATCGGGCCGGCGCGCACGGGCAAGACGGTCACGTTGATCGACGGCTGGATCGCGCGGAACGTGCGCTACGCGCCGGGCGACATGCTGATCGTCCAGGCTTCGCAGGACCTCGCGCGCTACTACTCGAAGGTCCGCATCAAGCGGATGATCGAGAACTCGACCGAGGTGCGGAACCGGCTGTCGCTCCGGCGGCAGGACGACAACACCTTCGACAAGGTGTTCCGTAACGGCATGGTGCTGGCGTTCGGCTGGCCGTCCGGAGCGCAACTATCCGGCCGCGACTTCCGCTACGTGGCGGTCACGGAATACGACGCGTGCGCCGACGACGTCGACGGCGAGGGCTCGCTGTACATCCTCGCGAGCAAGCGCACAGAGACGTTCATGAGCGCCGGCAAGACATTGGTCGAGACGTCGATCCGGCGCGAGTACCGCGATCCGACGTGGCAGCCGAAGGTCGGGTCGCTGCACGAAGCGCCGCCGGCCGGCGGCGCGACCATGCTTTACAACATGGGAACGCGCTGCTGGTTCTACTGGCGGTGCTGCAGTTGCGGCGAGTTTTTCCCGCTGCACCCGGACATCCACCGGATGTTCGACCTGCCGCCGCTGCACCAGATGGTCGAGACCATGGCCGGCGCCGACCCGGCGGAGTGGGCGGCCGATCACTGCAGGTTGCGGTGCCCATGCTGCGGGATGGAGATCCCGGAGCGGCTGAAGCGAGCGAACAACGGCTCGGGCATCTGGGTTCCGGACGGCTGCACGATCGACGTGTCTGGCCGGATCTGCGGCGAGCCGCGGTCGACCGACATCGCGAGCTTCCAGCTCAGTTGCATCGCCGCGGCCTATGGGTCGTGGCAGAAGATCCTGCAGAAGTACGCCACGGCGATCGTGGAGTACCACCGCACCAGCGACGAGACCGAGATCAAATCGACGGTCAACCTCGACCAGGGACGAGCGTATCTGCCGATCGCAGCGGTCCGCGGTCGGCGCAGCCCGCACGAACTGCAGGAGCGCACCGAGGACTGGCCGGAGCAGCACGTGCCATCCGGCGTGCGGTTCCTGACCGCTCAGATCGACATCCAGGCCGGTAGCACGCCGCGGTTCGTGGTGCAGGTGATGGGGTGGGGCGTCGGGCTGGAGAAGTGGATTGTGGACCGCTACGCGCTGAAGAGCTCGTCGCGCGACGACGGCAATGGCGGCGTCCTGCCGCTCGATCCGGCGAGCTACCTCGAGGACTGGGACCGACTGATCGAGAAGGTCATCGAACGGCGCTATCCGCTCGCGGATGGCTCCGGCCGCACGATGCCGATCCGGCTGACGGTGTGCGACTCTGGCGGCCGCGCCGGCGTTACCAAGCGCGCGTACCAGTTCTGGCGCTCGCTGAAGGCGAAGAACCTCAGCCACCGGTTCCGACTGGTGAAGGGATCGGACCGGCCGAACGCCAAGACGATCGACGAGAGCTATCCCGACACCCGCGGCCGAAAGGACCGCAAGGCCGGCGCGGTCGGCGACGTGCCGGTGCTGATCTTGAACACGACTGCTCTGAAGGACGCGGTGATGGCCGACGTCTGGCGCAACACGCCGGGCCCGGGCTATTACCACTTCCCGCGCTGGCTGCCGACGAGCTTCTACGACGAACTCACGGCGGAGACGCGCGGCGACGACCGCTGGGACGACCACGGGCGCAGGAACGAGACCTTCGACCTCTGTTACTACGGCCACGCGGCGGCCGAGTACCTGAAGGCCGACCGCATCGACTGGACGCGTCCGCCCGCGTGGGCGGCGGACTGGAATTGGAACCCCGACGTGTTCGCCGACGGCGACGAGGCGCCTCCGCGCCCGGTCGCGCGGCGCCCGCGCGTCGTGGCGCGCAGCAAGTACCTGGGGCGCTGACATGGCGTACACGCAGCAGCAAGTCGAAGCGCTCGAAGAGGCGATTGCCGACGGCGTGCTGACCGTCCGTGACCCGTCGGGACGGATGGTGACCTACCAGAACCTCGACGCCATGGAGCGTGCGCGGCGACGCATGCTCGACGAGATAGCGAAGGCGGCCGGCACAGCTCGCAAGCGCACGTTCCGGATCTATCAGCGGGGCAAGGGTTACTGATGTCCGACGATCCGATCCAACCCGGCTACGACGCGGCCGGGCAGGGCCGGCGGCTGCGCATGTGGCGCCCGCCCCGCATGGGCCCCAACTCGGTCACCGTCGCCGGCCTCGACACGATCGTCAGCCGCGCTCGAGCCGCGCACCGGAACGACGCGTGGGCAGGCGCCGCGAACGATCGGCTCGTCTCGAACCTGGTTGGCACCGGCGTGCAGGCCAAGGCGCGCAACGGTGCGCCGGAACTGCGCGAGCGGATCAAGGAGGTATGGGAGGGCTGGCAGCGGCACTCCGACGCCGACGGCGTGCTCGACTTCTACGGCCAGCAGGCCCTCGGCGTGCGTGAGTGGGACGAGGCCGGCGAGGTGTTCGCGCGCCTGCGTCGCCGTCGACCTGAAGACGGTATGCGCGTGCCACTGCAGGTGCAACTGATTGAATCCGAGCAGTGCCCGGCAACCTACTACGCCCGAGCACAGCGAAGCGGCAACCCAATCAAGGCCGGCATCGAGTTCGATGCGATCGGCCGCCGGGTCGCCTACTGGATGTACCGGACGCACCCGGGCGAGCCGGTGATGGACGTCAACGGCACCGAGCTGGTGCGCGTTCCTGCCGACGAGGTGATCCATCTCTACGAGCCGCTGCGGGCTGGCCAGTTACGCGGCATCCCGCGGTCGGCCGCAGTGCTGCCGCTGCTGCACAACATCGGCAAGTTCAGCGACAACGTGCTCGAGCGGCAGGCGATCGCCAACCTGTTCGCGCTGTTCTACACGATGCCGCCCACGGCGCCCGAAGATCAGAGCCCGCTTGGCGAAACGGTGACCGGAAGCGACACCGACGAGGCGCCGCTCTCAGGCCTGGAGCCGGGCACAGCTCAGGAGCTGCCGGCCGGTATGGACGTGAAGTTCAGCAGCCCGCCTGGCGCCGGCGCGGATTTCGCGCCGTACCTGCGCACGATGCTGATGGCGGTAGCCGCGCGCCACGGCGTGCCGTACGAAATTCTCACCGGCGACCTGCGCGACGTCAGCGACCGCGCGCTGCGCCTGATCCTCAACGAGTTCCGCAGGATCATCGAGCAGCGACAGTGGCTGTACCTGATCCCGCAGTTCTGCCAGCGCATCCGCGAGGCGTTCTTCGACGCCGCGGTGCTCGCCGGCGAGTTGGTGTTGCCCGGCTACGCCGAGCGCCGAGACTGGTACACCTCGACGCTGTGGGTCCCGCACGGCTGGCCGTACAGCCACCCGGTGCAGGACGTCGATGCCGACTCGAAGGCCGTCCGCGCCGGCTTCGCTAGCCGCGACCAGATCGTGCTGGCGCGCGGCGAGGATCCAGAACAGGTCGACGCCGAGCAGGCGATCTCGAACGCGCGCGCCGACGGCCTCGGCCTGCGCCACGACTCCGATGGCCGGCAGGCGAAAGGCGCCGGCGCGAGCAACGCGGCGCCGCCGCAGGGAGAGACGAATGAATCGTAATCCGAGCCTGCTGGCCCGGCTGTTCCGCCGCAGCGAGTCGCCGCTGGTCGCGCAGGTGTTCGCACACGCGATCGGTCAGCCGCTGCTGGTCCACCCACAGATCGGCGAGCAACTGGTCGGCGCCTATTTGCACGGCGCGGTTGAAATGCGACCGCCCACGCTGGAGTTGCTGGAGATCGCGCCGGCAAACTCCGACCCGATCACGGGCGAGAAGCCCGCGCGCAACATCGCCGTGCTGAACGTCTCTGGCGGGCTGGTGAACCGGCCGGCGGAGGGAATGTGCGACCCCGGCCCGATCAGCTACGCGCGCATGCGGCAGTCGTTCGACGCCGCACTCGCGGACCCGACCGTCGAAGCGGTGATCCTGCGGCTCGACTCGCCCGGCGGCATGGTCGCTGGCTGCTTCGACCTGGCTGACCACATCGCCAGCCGTCGCGGCGACAAGCCGATCTTCGCGATGGTCGACGACTACGCGTACTCGGCCGCCTACGCGATCGCAGCCGCGGCCGACGAGATCTGGGTCACCCGCACCGGCGGCGTCGGCTCGATCGGCGTCATCGCCTACCACTACGACCAGAGCGGCTGGGATGCGAAAATCGGCCTGAAGGTCACCGCGATCTTCGCCGGTGCACACAAGAACGACGGCACGCCGCACGCGCCGATGCCGGACGATGTCCGGGAGCATCTGCAGCAGCGGATCGACGGTCTGCGTCTGCTGTTCGCACAGTCGGTCGCGAACTACCGCGGCATGGCGCTGCAAGCGGTGCTCGACACCGAGGCAGAGACCTACAACGGCCAGACCGCGATCGATGCCGGTCTCGCCGACCGGCTCGGCACCTGGCATGATCTGGTCGCGCACGTCGCCGCCGGCGGCCTGCCGTTGGTCCGCAACGATGACCAGCTCGAGCGCCAGGCTCCGGCCACCGACGAGCCGCGGCAAGAAGCCGACGGCGACTCGATCAGTGCCGATTCCGGCGACCAGAAGGCCGGCGTGGCAACTGCCGTCGTGTGCGCGGCCCATCGAACGGGCATGAGTGCATCGGCCGCGATTGCCGCGATCACGGACGCCGGCGCCGAGCTGCCGACCGTCGCATCTGCAGTTCTCGCGTCGGACCTGCCGGCGGATATCGCGATCGCGCTGCAGCGCTCCGACGCCACGCCGGCCAACGTCAGCGAGCGCATCGCGGCCGCCGGGATGATCGCCGACCTGTGCACGGCCTCCGGGCTCCGCAGCATCGCTCCCGACTACGTCAAGAGCGGCGTGAGCGTCGAATCCGTTCGAGCACAACTGCTCGGCGCCGTTGCGAGCGTCGGCCCAGAAATCGAAACCACCCTGCGGCCGCCGATGCCGGCAGCCGCGGCCCACCAGCAGGCGACCACTGCTCAGGAAATCTACGACCGTCGCGCAGCCGCCGCCGGTCGTAGCTCGTAACCGCGGCGCTGGAGATCGACATGACCCTCACCGAAACCACCCACGCCGGCGGCTTCATCCTCTCCGAGGCCAACGGCAACCGGAGCCGCGCCAACGGCACCCTCAACCTCGGCCAAGATCTTGCCGCTGGTACCGTGCTCGGCCGGCTGCTGACCGGCACGCCGGCTGCCGGCGGCAGCAACACCGGTGACGGCACCGCCGGCGCCGTCACGCTTGGTGCCGACGCGCAGGTCGGCGATTACACCCTGACCTGCGTCGCAGCATCCACGAATTCCGGCACGTTCACCGTTGTCGCACCGGATGGCAGCTCGCTGCCGGACCTGACCGTCGCGGTCGCGTACACGTCGAGCCACATCAACCTCACGATCGCGGACGGTGCGGCCGACTTCATCGTCGGCGACACGGTCACGGTCACGGTCGCGGCCGGCGACTACACCCAGTTCAACCAGGACGGCACCGACGGCAGCCAGATCGCAGCCGCCATCCTGTATGGCGCGGTCGACGCCACCGATTCCGACACCGCATGCGCGCTGATCGTGCGCGACGCCGAGGTCATCTCGGATGAGCTGACCTGGCCGAGCGACATCACGGCCGGCGAACAGGCCGCCGCGGAGGCCCAGCTCGAAGCCCGCGGGATCATCCTCCGCTGAGGCCTGATCCAACACCCGCAATGAGCCCGTTTCGCGCGGGCTTTTTCGTTTCTGCCTTCCGGAGGATATAGCCATGCCTGGCTTGGACGTTTTCCAACAGGACGCCTTTGGCGTCATCCAGCTTACCGATTCCATCAACAAGCTCCCGTTCGTTCCGGGCCGCGCTGGCCAGCTCATCGACTGGAACGAACGCGGCATCACGACGACGGCCGTCATGATCGAAGAGGTCGACGGCGTCCTGAAACTGCTGAACCCGACGCCGCGTGGCGGCCCGGGAGAAACCAAGTCGAAGGACAAGCGGCGCGCGCGCTCGCTGCTGGTGCCGCACTACCAGCACGATGACGCGATCAACGCGGACGAAGTGCAGAACGTTCGCGCGTTCGGTTCCGAGACCGACGTCCAGAGCGTCATGGGCCTCGTGTCCGCACGCCAGCGCGACGCGGTGTCGCTGGTGCTCGATCCGACGCTCGAGTTCCAGCGCCTGGGCGCGCTGAAGGGCGTGATCCTCAACGCCGACGGCAGCACGCTGTATGACCTGTTTTCGGAATTCGGCGTCACGCAGGAAACCGAGATCGACTTCGACCTCGACAACGCCAGCCCGGCGAAGGGTGCGCTGCGAAAGGCCTGCGCCGCCGCAGTGCGCAAGGTCGCGGACAATCTCGGCGGCGTTTCCTACACCGGTATGCACGCATTCTGCGGCGACGCGTTCTTCGACGACCTGCTGGCCCATACCGAGGTCATCGAGTCGTACAAGGGCACGCCGATGGCGCAGGTGCTGCGCGAAGGCTACGTTTACCCGAACGGCAACAAGGTGTATGGCGCGTTCGAGTTCGGCGGCATCGTGTGGGAGAACTACCGCGGCAAGAACGGCGTCGATGCGATGGTCCACACCGACAAGTGCCATGTTTTTCCCATGGGCGTGCCGGGCCTCTTCCGGACGGTATACGCACCGGCGGATTACATCGAGACCGTCAACACCGTCGGCCTGCCGCGCTACTCGAAGCAGTGGGTCTCGCCGAACGGCAAGCGGATCGAGATGGAATCGCAGTCGAACCCGTTGTCCTACTGCACCCGCCCGAAGGTTCTGCTCAAGGGCAAGCGCACCTGACCGGTGCACTGAACCTGCAATCGACGACTCCGGCCGCCTTCGGGCGGCCGAGTCGTTTTCGAGGTCCCGAGAATGTCTGGCACTCCTGGCACTGCGAACCTCGTCGTCCGCCGCGGCGCCACCTGGAAGACGATGTTCACCTACAAGACGAAGGACGGCGTAGCGATCGACCTCACCGGCTACCAGGCGCGCGCGCAGGTGCGCGAGCGGCCGGACTCGCCGGGCGATCCGATCCTCGAGCTGCTGTCCACCGGTGGCTCGCCACGAATCACGATCACGCCGGCCGATGGCAAGGTCGTGATCAATGTCAGCTCGGCCGACACGCCGCTGCTGAGCCCGCAGAACGTCCAGCGCGAGCTGGTTTACGACATCGAGCTGTACGACGACAGCGTGTCGCCGGTATACGTCATCGCCTTCGTTCGCGGCGCGCTCACCGTGCTGCCGGAGGTGACGCGGTGACCGAGACGGTCATCGAGGTCATCGACGAGCTCCGCGTCGTCGAACTGATCCACGACGCACCGGTCATCGAGGTCCTGCAGCAGGACACTGTCGTCGAGGTCATCGACGCACAGCCGGTGATCGATGTGGTGGACCAATCGACCGTGGTCGAGCTCAGCGCGGCCGGGCCGCGTGGCGAACGCGGTCCCGCGGGCGCTCCGGGCGGCACGGCCCATGAGCACGTCCAGGAATCAGCCAGCACGACCTGGACGATCAACCACAACCTCGGCTTCCGTCCGACCGTCGAGCTGCGCACGACCGGCGGCCACGAATTCTGGGGCGAGGTGCAGCACACCTCCGACAACCAGGTGGTGATCCACCTGAACTCGCCGCTCGCCGGCTCCGCGCGTCTGATCTGAGGCTGCCATGCCGATCCCCGTCAACACCAACCTCGACATGCTCAGCGCGAGCAGGATCGAGAACCTTCCTGACCCGACCGACGCGCAGCACGCCGCCACCAAGGCGTACGTCGACAGTGCCTTGGAAGGCCTTGCGTGGAAGGACAGCGTCCGGTTCGCGACGACCGCCAACATCAACATCGCATCCCCCGGCTCGACGTTCGACGGCGGCACGGCGGCGACCAGCGACCGCGTTCTGGTGAAGGACCAGTCTGCCGCGGCCGAGAACGGCATCTACATCTGGAACGGCGCTGCCGCGGCGATGACGCGCGCGGCGGACGCCAACGCCGCCGCAGAGCTCGAACAGGCGGTGGTCACGGTCGAGGAAGGCACGACCAACGCCGGCACGACGTGGCGGCAGAATGCGGTGAACTTCACGCTGGACACCGACGATGTCACGTGGTCCGCATTCGGCGACACGGTGCCGCAGGCGACCGAGACGACGCAGGGCAAGATCGAGCTAGCCACCCAGTCCGAGGTCAACACCGGAACCGACACCGAGCGCGCGGTCACGCCGGCGACGCTCGCCGGCTACACCGGCTTCGCGAAGAAGTACAGCGCCACCTTCGGCGACGGCAGCAGCACCAGCTACGCCATCACCCACAACCTCGGGTCGCAGGATGTGGTCTGCATGATCCGGCTCGCCGGATCGCCGCACGACGCCGTGATCTGCGAGATCGAGGTCACCGACACCAACACGGTGACCGTCAAGGTCAACAGCGCGCCGGCGTCGAACGCCTACCGCATCACTGTGCTGGGAGCCTGATCGATGCCTGCCTCCGTTCGACACAATGCGGACATCGAGATCTGTGGAGACGGTGGATTCCTGTCCCGGCTGAGTGCAAACGGCCTCACGTCCGATCGAACCCATGCGCTTCCCGACGCTTCCGGGACGCTGATGCTGGAGGGAGCCTCAGGTATCGGCGGTACCGACGACGTCACGCCGTGGCCGCACAGCGACATGGATACCGATTCACTGTTGACGCCGAACGGCTACTACTACGTAGCATCGGCCGCCGGATCGATCGCCAATGCGCCGCAGGCGACGGGCATATGGATCGTGCGGCATCAGATCGGGTCGGCAACCCTCAAAGGCGCGTCGCAGGTCGCGTGGCCTGTGCTGGACGGCGCATACGGAACATGGTTCCGGGTATCGCAGCCGGGCGGATCCGGCGGCTCGTTGCTGGTGTGGGGCGCGTGGCAGCGGGTCGGATCGGTCACCAGCGTCGGCCTATCGCTGCCGAGCGTTTTCTCTGTCAGCGGATCGCCGGTCACCGGATCGGGCACGCTGACCGCGACGCTGGCGAGCCAGTCGGCGAATCTGGTGTGGGCGAGCCCGGACGGATCGGCTGGCGCGCCGGTGTTCCGCACGCTGGCCGCGGCGGATATTCCGTCGCTGACGCTGGCGAAGATCGCGGATGCGGGGACGGCGGCGGCGAAGAACACTGGGACGACGGCGGGGACAGTGCCGTTGAATGGTGCGGGTGCATCATTTTCGACCCTAGCCACTTCAGGAAACCCGACATTTGGGTCAGGCGCAAACGCTACGCTCACGATAGCGCTCGGCGGCGAGTGCGACCTGAATTACACCAGAAATACTGCTGGCAGCGCGATCTACGATTTCGTGGCGCGAGACAACTTGAACGATGGCACCCAGGGGCAGTTCTACCGCTTCGGGCTCGGTGGGAACGCCAGTTTTGCTTCAGCGCAGGGGTTCAAGGCGGACGCCGGCACAACAGTCGAGTGGCAACTCGGCATGAACGGCACGCTGGCTACATTCGTGTGTCGGAGCGGCGGCAACTTTGGTGTCGGCACGCCATCGCCGAGCGCAAAGCTCGACGTGGCCGGCGCAATCAAGGCCGCCACCTACACCTTCGCCACGCTGCCCGCAGGCGCATTCGGCATGAGCACATACATCAGCGACTGCAATCAAACCCTCGCCGCCGGCATCGGCACGGCAGCCGCCGGCGGCGGCGCAAACCGCGTGCCCGTCTGGCACGACGGCACTCAATGGATCATCGGATAATGGCCACCGAAAACCGACCCGCAGGCGCGCAACTCGTCATCCGCTGGAGCGCCGACAAGACGCTGAGCGGCCTGCACATCCAGTACACCGAGCAGGTCATCGATCTCGATACCGGACTGGCGATCGCCGTCGTCGACGGACCGGCGATCCCGATCGGCGATGCGGCCGGCGCGGTGCTGCTGGTCGATGCGGTCGGCGAGGTCGCCGCTGCCGCGCTGCAGGCCGAGCACGTCGAGCACGGACTGCGCCTGGCCGCCGAGGCCGAGCGCGACGCGCAGGCCGCCGCGCGCCAGCAGGCCGAGGCTGAGCGAGACCAGCGCGCGGCGGAGCGCGATGCGCTGCAGGCGGAGCTGGATCAGGTGCGTGGCGCGCACGGCCCGGACTTCATCCCGCAGGACGTGTTCATGGACCGATGGAAGACCGCCGAGCTGGCAGCGTTCTACGCCGCGAAGTCGTTCGACCCGATGCTCGAAGCGTTCGACGCGCTGGTGACTCGAATTGGCGGCGTCCGGATCGGATCAGAGCGGGCCGTCGACGGCCGGGCCTACCTGATCGAGCGCGGGATCCTCTCCGCAGAACGCGCGGACGCCGTGTTCGCGCCGGTGTCGGCGTGATGCTGGGCTCAGGCCAGGCGCTGCGCAAATGAGCCAGAAGACTACTTTCCGCGCGCTCGACGCCAAGATTGCCCGGGTCTTAGCCCGGTCCGGACTGACCGATGCCGCAACGTACACGCCGCCAACCCGCGGCGCCGCGGCGCTCGCGCTCGATCGAGTGATGGTCGACCGCAACGTGCAACTGACTGGCGCCGATGGCCAGATCGTGATCGTCGACGCCACAGTGACCGTGTTCCTCGCCGACCTGTCCGGCATCGAGCCGGTGCACGGGGGCCGGTTCGTCGTCGAAGGCGAAACCTTCACGGTAGAACGGCAGGCCTCGAACGACGGCTCCCGCGTCGTGTGTGTTGTGAAGGAGGGACGATGAGTACGCTTCCACGCGGTGAACGCGGCATGGTCGCGATCGAGGCGCAGCTCACCACGATTTCGCAGTCGCGCGGCTACTGGACCGACGCCGGCAGCAACGTGTTTCGCGCGCGCCAGAGCGCCGATGGCTCGGACCTTCCGTGCCTGATTCTGTGGGATGACGGCGAGCAGCCAGCGGGCGCGAGCGGCAGCACGAACCACTCGTCCGGCCAGATCCAGCGAACGATCGGCATCGAGGGCTACGTGAAGGCCGACCAGGCCGACACCGGCCGGCTGCTCGGGCTGGTGCAGGCCGACGTGATGAAGGCATTGATGGGCTGGGCGTTCGAGGGCGGCGTGCGCGACGATGCTGGCCAGATCGGGGCGTTGAGCTATGCCGGTTCGCAGCCGATCCCGCGCGGAGACGGGTCGACCGTCGAGGGCGTCCGGGTCGCGTTCACGCTGTCCTACAAGCAGCGCTGGGTGGACCCGACCCGTGAATAGCGTCCGGTTCGAGTTCGAACGCGAGCAGATCCATGCCGGCGCGCGCTACGCGCCAGGCGATCAGATTGACCTGCCGGAGGCGATTGCACTCCGTATGCGCGACGGCGGCGCCGGCAGGCTGTTGAACGAGCCCGCTGCGGACCAACCCGCAACGCCGTCGCCGCGCACGCAGCACAAACAACGCCGCAGGTAACCGCGGCATCACCCCGTCCCCCATGAAAGGCCCGCCATCGAGCGGGCCTTTCGCGTTTCTGGAGATCGCGAAATGCCTCTGTCCACCCACAGCAACGACTACATCTTCGGCCGCGGCGAACTGTTCGTCGACATCTTCGACGACGCCGGCAACAAGCAGGGCGAGCGGTTCCTCGGCAACTGCCCGGGCTTCAATCTCTCGATCGAGTCCGAGCAGTTCGAGCATTTCAGCTCGACCAGCGGCGTGCGCTCGAAGGACCTGACCGTCACCACGTCGGTCAACTTCAACGCGTCGATCCAGTGCGACGACGTGTCTGCCGCGAACCTGGCGCTGTTCCTCGGCGGCTCGGTCGGCTCGGTGTCGCAGACGGCCACCCCCGTCGCGAATGAAGCGCACGCCGTGCTGCAGGGCTACGAGTACCAGCTTGGAACGTCGACGAGCAACCCGACCGGTGTGCGTGATGTCGGCTCGGTCGTCGTCACCGACACCGCCGGCACGACGACCTACGTGCTGAACACCGACTACAAGCTCAACGCGACCCTCGGCCGGATCTACATCATCCCGTCCGGCGCCATCACGGATGATCAGGTCATCCACGTGGACTACACGCCGACCGCCGGTAGCCGCACGCAGGTCACCTCCGGTACCGCCGGTCGCCTGACCGGCGCGATCCGCTTCATCGCGGCCAACGCCAACGGCACCAACCGCGACCTGTACATCGCGTCGTGCTCCATCGCGCCGGAGGGCGAGCTGCCGCTCATCACCGAGGACGAGCTCGCGTCCTTCACGCTGAACATCGGCGTGAACGAGAAGGACTCGAACACGAAGCAGATCATCATCGACGGCCGGCACGTCGCGTCGTGATGGACACGGCCCGCCGGCGCTGAGTCGGCGGGCCGACTTCGATGGCACGCGCCCGATCCCGCAATTTCTCGCTGCGGTTCACGGTCAACGGCAAGGACGCGGCGAACCTCGCCGAACTGGCCGGCATCCCGGACCGGATCCTGTCGCGCTTCAACACCGCCGTCGATCGCTCGGTCGCCGGCGTCAAGCGCCGCGCCGGCCCGGCTGCGAACCGCGAGATCCGCGCCGGCTACAACGTGCGCGCTGGCCTGCTGCGCGGAAAGGTCGAGGCGCGCTCGGGGCGTGGCCGCAACGGCGACTCCATCGCGCTGTGGGCAAGCACGCGGCGGCTGCCGCTGATCGAGTTTGGCGGGCGCTGGCGAGGCCCGCGCTCGCCTGGCGCTACCGCGGCCATCGCGCGCGGCCGGCAGCGCACCTACAGGGGCGCCTTCATCGCCACCGTCCAGGGCCGGACCGGAATCCGGGTGCGCAAGATCAACCGGGCATCGGGCAAGCGCTACGGCCGTGGCCCGCTGCAGATGCTCCGCGGCCCGAGCGTGTTCGAAATGCTCTCCGGGATCGACGGCAACGGGCCGTCCGTCAACGTCGGCCGCGCAGTGTTGGCTGAACTCACCGACTTCTACGTCGCCGAACTCCGGCGGCAATACCGAATCTTGGGGCCACGGTAATGGCAGATACGCTGCGCCAGGCGATTGAGGTCGTGCTCCGCAGCAGCGGAGCCGAGGGGCTCGCCGAACTGCGCACCGAGTTCCAGAAACTCGGCCAGCAGTCCAGCGCGACCGCAGAACAGACCGACGAGCTCGCGCGCGAGGTCGAAGCGCTCGTCGACGCCGCGCTCAAGGCTCAGCAGATCGAGCGGCTTCGCGGCACGGTCGAAGGCACCAGCCAGGCGCTCGATGACGCGAGCCGCACCGCGCTGGCGCTGAAGCTGCAGCTCGGCAGCGTCGAGACGCCTACCCGCGAGATGCAGCGCGCGTTCGATGATGCGCGCCGCACCGTCGCCGCGCTCGAGCAGAAAGAGCGCGACCAGCGCGCCACGTTGGAGGATCTCGAGTCCGAGCTCCGGCAGGCCGGTATCAGCACCGCGGATCTCGCCGGCGAGCAGGCGAGCCTGCGCGCTGCGCTCGACCGGACCACCGCGAACTTCCGTGAGCAGGCGCAGGCTGCGGCGGCCGCCCGCGACCAGCAGGCGCAGTTGAAGGCCAGGCTCGCCGCTGGCGACGAACAGTTCCGGCGGCTGGCTCAGTCCGGCCGGGTCTCAGCCGAAGCGCTCGCGCACCACCGGAAGCAGGCCGCCGGCGCCGCCGGCGCACAGGACCGGCTCGCCCAGTCGAGCCAACGGACGAGCGGCATCCTGTCGAGCCTGCGCGGCGTCATCGTCGGGCTCGGCGCCTACTTCGGCTTTCGCGAGGCGGTCGAGGGCGTCAAGAACATCCTCGGCCTCGGCGACGCGGCCGAGCGCACCAGGATCCAGCTCGAAGCCCTCTACGGATCGCAGGAAGCCGGCAACCGCGCATTCGACCAGCTCAAGAGCCTCGCGCGCGAGAACGGGCAGGAGTTCACCGCCACACTCGACGCCGCAAAGCGGCTGAAGTCGTTCGGCCTGGAGCCGCTCAATGGCACGCTGCAGGGCCTGATCGACCAGAATGCGCGCCTCGGCGGCTCGCAGGAAACGTTGCAGGGCATGATCCTGGCCGTCGGCCAGGCGTGGGCGAAACAGAAGCTGCAGGGCGAAGAGATTCTGCAGCTCGTCGAACGCGGCGTGCCGGTGTGGGATCTGCTGGCGAAGGCGACCGGCAAGAGCACGGTCGAGCTGCAGAAGCTGTCCGAGCAGGGCAAGCTGGGCCGGCCGGTCATCAAGGCCCTGCTGGACGAGATCGCCAAGGGCGCGAGCGGTGCCGCCGCGGCCAACCTCGGCACGTTGTCCGGGCTCGTGCAGCAGCTCCGAGACCGGGTGAAGCAGTTTTTCACCGACGTCGCAAACGCGGGCGCCGTTGACTATTTCAAGGCCCGTATCTCGGCCCTGATCGCCGAGATCGATCGGCTCGCGGCGACCGGCAAGCTGCGCGAGTTCGCGAAGGCGTTCTCCGATGCCATCGTCGGAGCCGGCCGGGCGATCGAAGGAACCATCCGCTTCATCGCGGCATACAGCAAGGAACTCACGGTCCTCGCGCAGGCCTACGTGCTGCTCAAGGCGGCGCAGATCGGCAGCGGCATTGTCACGGCTGTCACCGCGCTCGGCAGCGCCGCCGGTGCGGCCGCAGGGCCGATTGCGAGTATGGCCGCAGCCGTCCGCAACCTCGGTGTCACCGGTTCAGTGGTAGCCGGCACGAAAGCACTCGGAGCTGGAATCGCTGGCCTCACCGCCAGCCTGGGCGGATTCCTAATCGCTGCGACCGCCGTGGTCGGATTCAAGGCTGGCCAGAGCCTCGGCCAGTTCTTTGTCTCCCTGCGGCCGTCGGTTCGGGCGGCCAAGGAAGCGGTCGACGAAGGCTCCGCCAGTCTGCTGGAGATGGGCGAGCAGGCGCGCTTGACCGCACTGCATATCCAGCACTTCGCCGACCAGCAGACCCTCGCGGCGCAGCAGGTGCTCGCGCTCTCGGCCGCCGAGCGGCAGGCGTACGACGCCGGTCAGCAGGGTCTCGAGCGCTACTTGGCGAGCCAGGCCAAGTATCTGGTCTCGCTGCAGGCGACCGGGCAGGCATCGGCCGCCCAGGTCGCTGAGCTGGACGCGATCAGGTCGCGGCTCGGCGATGTCAGGCAAGGCTTCGCGGACGTGGCGAGCGCGACCGCGGCGGCGGCTGCAGCGGCGCAGCGCTCGATCGAAACCGGGCTGTCACCGTCAGTGCTGGCGCTGGTTGACCAGTTCAATGCGGCTGCGGAGAGTGGAAAAGGTCTCGGCAAGACGCTGAAGTCTGCATTCGAAGAGCTGGCCAAGACGCCGAGTGCAACGAAGATTGGCGACCTGGTGATTGCGCTGGATGCCGTCGGCTCGGCGAGCGAGCGGGCGGCGACGCAGGTCCGCGAGGCGCTGCGGGTCGAGCTGGAGAACCTCAACGGCACCGACCTGAAGCGCTTCCAGGACGCGACGATCTTCGCGTTCGAAGCCACGGGCCGATCGGCCGCCGACGCCGCCGGCATCCTCGACACCGTGCTGCAGGTGGCGCTCGACGAGATCGGCGTCAGCGCGCAGGAGGCCGGGGTCAAGGTGACCGAAGCCGGCCGCCGGATCATCGACGCGTTCACGCTGGTCGCGCAGAGCGCGCAGTCCTCGGGCGCGCAGATCGCCGCTGCGTTCGAGAGCGCGATTGCTCAGCTCACCACCGTCGACGAGGTCGAGCAGCTCGGCATCGCGCTGCGCGACGCATTCGACGCCGGCAAGATCTCGGCCGACCAGCTCGCCGCATCGATGAGCTTCCTGCGGTCGCGCATCGCAGAGATCCAGAACGCGGTCGACCCGCTCACCGATGCGTTCCGCGCGCTCGGGATCGAGAGCCAGCGATCGCTGAATGCGGCGGCGGAGACCGCCCGGGAGAGCTTCGACGCCATCATCGCTGCGGTCGGCCGCGGCGAGGCGGCGACGGCCGACGCGAAGCGGGCCTTCGAGGCGTATGCCCGGGCGATGCTCGCCGCGGTGGCCGATGCCGACAGGTTCGAGCAGGCGCAGGTCAAGGCGCAGCTTGCGCTGCAGGGTGCGGCGATCGTCTCACGGGACAAGCTGGTAGAACTCGGGTTGGTGGGTCGGGAGGCTGGCGAACAGATCGCCGCCGGAGCCACGCAGGGCGCTGCGGCCATCGACCGGCTGGGTGACGCCGCGGACTCTGCAGCGAGCAGTGTGCAGGGGCTCGCTTCGGCGAGCGCATCTGCCTCCAGCGCAACGAACAGCGCCGCTGCTGCAGCAAACAACTTCGCCGCCGCGCAGAACAATGCGAACGCTGCTGTGGCGTTCGGCGCCGAGCTTTCCGATCGCGCGATCGCCAAGCTGGACATGTACGCCGGCCAGATCAACAGGCTGTCAGATGCGGTGCGCCAGCAGGAAGCGGACGTTGAGCGCGTGCTCGAAGGACTGAGATCGCAGCAAGGAGAAATCGATCCTCTGCTCTACTCGCTGGATAGGCTGCGTGCCGCGTACGACCTCGTTGACGAAGCGCAGTTGCAGCAGATTTCCCAGGAAGCGCAGCGGATTGCACAAGATCGTGAGCGGATCGAACGCGAGCGGGCGCAGGCCCAGCGTGACCGCGAATCGATCGATAGGGATAGTGCACGCCAGCGGACGAATCCGAGCACAAGCTCTGGGTCCCCCAGCGGGGGAGCGTGGCCGACTGGAGATGTTGGGATGACTGTGAACATCCACGTGTCCGGCAGCGTAATCGGCGGGAGCAAGGAACAGATCGGTGAGGAATTGGCCCGCATCACATTGCCGGCCATTCGTCGTCAGATCGGCCGCGGCGCGAAGTTCCCCTGATCAACTGAGGCGACAGACCAGTGAAGTATCTGACCAACGACCGCAACATCGCTCGCACCGCAGACATCGCAGTCAGTGCCGTGATGGCATCGCAGACCGTCTATCGGACGGACACTGCAGACAAGGTCGGCGGCGGCGCTGTCACGCTGTCTGGCAGTTACACGGGCGAGTCCGACGCTACGTTCGATGTAGAGGTGGCCGATGATGCCGGCACTGCGCCGGTCGTATCAGAGCCGGCGTTTACTGGCGTCGGCAATGGAACGATGACGGGTCTGTCTGCAGACGTTGGGGTTGCATCACAGCAGGTCGTTGTCACGCTGGAGGATCTTGGCACAGAGACGACGCACGCCTATGCCCCGTTCCAGTCGGTGACGCTGCAGGCCAAGGCGGCCGGGCCGGGTGGAAACGACATCACGGTCACTGTAGACGCGAGCGCGCTGGTCAGTACGGTCACGAAATTCGCACTGCGCGATCAGATTCGCGCTGAGCAGAACGAATACATCGGCGACCACTGGAATTTCGGCGCATCGACGTTGAATGTCGACGGCACCATTCCGGCCGGCGCGCTGCGCCTGCGTTTCGGCGATGACCCGCAGGTCTATCGACAGTACCGACGGTATGTCAGCGGGCGCTATGTGTACGGGTTCAGCCCGGCCCCGGTGCGCGACGTGGCTGCCGGTAGCCCGGTCTATACCGTGACCGGAGAGCGGACCGTCACGATCTCCGACGGCGTGACCACCGAGGTGGCAACAGGCATCACGACGTTGTATGACCTGCTGAGCTGGATCCGGGCGAACTCGTCGCTGGTAGCAGTCGATGGTGTCGTCCAGGTGGACCGGAAGCCGAGCGGGCAGTCCGTTACCGACCTGAGCGTCTATACGCAGCCCTATGTCGCAAGCACCATCCGCGAGGGGACCAATTTCATCCGTCGCGCCGCCATCGGCCTGACCGCAGACGCTACTGCGCCTACCGAGACGCTGCAAATCATCTGCGCCGATCCGACCTTGCCTGGCGGCGAGCGCTGGGACGTGATCGGCGACGTGTCCGGAGCCCTGCGCAGCGCCTACACCGCGGAGACGTACGCGAACGGACCCTATCGATTCACGATCCCGGCCATCCCGCTGCCGCCTCCGCGACTGAGGTCGTCAGGCAGCGCCAAGCTGGAGCCGGAATCGTCCCGCGACCCGGCACCGCAAATGTGCGTGACCAGCCTGATCCCGGGCGCGCAGGCGCGGAGCAAGACCTACACCTTCGTGTGGCAAACCCGATCGGCAGACTGCGGCTGCGAAGACATGCCGTTGGAGGGCCAGCCTGACGATTGGATCCTGGGCGTAGAAACAGACGATGGAGAGCCGATGAGCGCAATTCCGGCTGCACTGCAAACGCGGTTGCAGACCCTGTACGACTGGCGCAGCGGGTTCGTCACGGCGAACACCGCACTGCTCGCCGGGACTACGGTTGTCGATGACAACGGGGCATCCACCCCCGGGGATTTGACAACCGTGACCAGCGGCAAGTACCCGCAGGAGGCCGACACGGCCGGCGGGTCGCATCGGTACGAGCGGGTATCTGCAGTATTGAAGGCCGATCGCGTCGACATCGACGCATCAAAGCAAGCTGTTGCGATCTTTCACGGGGCACTGGCCCAGATCTACAACGAGCTTGAGGACGTTCCGGCGGCTGCTGCAACAGAATGGGATGCAGCGATGACGGACCTCGCGACCGACTTCGGAGTGATCGACGGAAACGTCGGGTCGGAGTTCTGGCGGAAGTACAGTGCGATGGTCGAGGGGACGACGGAGTGGAGCTACGCCGGCCTGATTCAGCTCGGAACGACGTTCCTCACGCAGGAATTCGACATCTACCTTGAGCGCTACCGTGCGCGGATGGACAAGGTGCTGGTGCTGGCGGGGATCGAGCCGGATTTTGATAACGCCACACGGGAAGGGAATTCCGTGTGGCGAGATCATGGCGGGTCAGCGTGGTTCGTGAGCCAGGACGGCTTGCTGCCACTGCAGCCGGGGCACTACTACCACTCGGCGAGGATGGAGCGGAACGCGGCCGGCCGGGAACGGCCGGTCAGCACGCAGGAATTCGGCATCGGCATCACGGTCGGGTGCGGCCTGGTCGCCGGCGACAAGTTGTACATCACGATCGATGCGGCGGGTTCGGTTCAGCCTGCATATCAGCAGGGCGACATCATCACCGCGCAAATCACTCGCGCGGTTCCGCTCGTTCTGGGCGGCGGCCAGACGGGTGACGACACCCTCAGATTTTCAGTGATCGGAAGCGCCGCCGGCGATCTTGGCCCGTACGACCTGACGATGGATGAATTTCCATATTCGTCAGGCGGCATCGAATTCACGATCAGCCGAGGCGGAATCGGCTTCGCGCTCGGGGATCGGTTTGTGTTCTCGGTCGAGGCGGCCCGATTCCGATACCGTCGAGACGGTGGCGAGTGGTCATCGGCTGCGAACATCGCGCCCACGGTGGCGCTCAGCGATGGCCTGACGGCAACGTTCACGCCAAGCACCGCGCCGAACTGGGTTCCCGGCGATCGGTGGACGTTTGCTGCTGAGGCAATCAACGGGCCTGACAAGATGCGACGGCCGACCGCCGGAGCGTATCGGTGGGACAGCGCTACCGTAATCGAAATTTCTGCCGGCGACACCGTGGGCGGCATTGCGCTGCTGGATCACACGATCCAGGCCGGAGCGACGATCACGATCGAGGGATCAGACAACGGTTTCGCGACTACCCCGCTGAACGAGGCGATCACGTGGCGTGCAGGCAACATCTGGCATCCGGTGGACGCAGCCTTTGCCGAATACCGAATCACGATCAACGGCGGCGGCTCTATTGGATGGCTGTACATCGGCGATCCGCTGCAGATGCAGGTTCGGACCGGCGCCGTTGAAATGGGGAAGATCGTCAAGCGGCAACGGCTACCGAGCCCGGTGACCCGGTCTGGACTGGGCGTGCAGGTCGAGCACGAAGCGCTCACGCAGGCATCGGTCGACGCGCTGATTGCAGCGCTCGAACATGCCTGCGAATACGACGAGCGGCGGATCGGTATCGTTCCGAACGACGCTGAGGCGGTCGCGGCTACCGTGATCTACGGAGCCGGGACGCTCGAGATCGACGACGAGCTAGGGTTCGGGCCGCGCGATACGGCCAACCGCCTGCAGTCCGTCACGCTCGAGCTGGAGGCCGCGCCGTGATCCTGACGATCGAAGGCCAGCCGCGCCGGCAGTTCCACCGTCCGCGCCAGACGACGCTGATCGACTACACGGTGGCGCATCACGCGCTGCTGCGGTCAGTGTCGCTGCTGCGCGATGACTCGGCTGGCGAGGTGGCGCACCTGACCGTCGAGCTGGACAACACAGGACTGGCCTGTAGCGCGATGTTCTCCACGCCGCCTGCGGCCGCGTCCGCCGCCCTGACTGCGGCCGGAGACGTTTTCGCCGGGATCGTGCAGGCCATCACGATCACCCCAGACGGGTGCTCGCTGGAGATCGGCGCGTGAGGCTGGCCGATCCTCTGCCGTTGCGCACGTCGGTAGTTTGGCCTGGCTACCGTGAATCTACCCCGCTCGCGCACCGTTACGGGTCGACCGGCGGCGCGTTGGTGCAGTACGACGACACCCGGCGCGTTTTCGTTTGGGCTGACCACGCCGTTCGCGCTATCGACTCTGTGCTGATCGGGGGGCAGCCGGCCGGCAACTGGATCTGGCGAAACGCTCCGGACAGCACTGGCCGAACTGTGGCGTTCGTCGAGTTCGAGGAATCGCCGGATGAGGGCGCGGACGTCGTGGCCCATGGGCGAGGGAAGCTGCACCCGCGCACGGGCCAGTTGCTGACGAATCCGGGCGACCTGCTGTGGGACATCCTCGCCAACGTCTCGGGTCTGGACGTGACTGAGGGCGACATAGCGGAATTCAGGTCAGATGCCGCGCGGCTCGGGATTGTGATCGCAGGCTCGCTCGGACAGCGTGACCCGATCAGGTCCATCGTGCGCGGCGTGTGTGCATCGATCGGCGCGATCTATTCCCCGAGCACACCCGGGCTGGCCAGATTCTGGCCTGGCGGGGCCGGCCGGGTATCGGTTGCTACGGCCGAGGCAAGGCACAACGCCCAGGCATCGTGGCAGCTAGGGGACGTCGTGACCGGCCTGCGCATCGAGTTCGATGTGCAGGACGGGCAATCTCGTCAGATGATCGAGCTGCGTGCGCCATCGGCCGCGCATAGGTTCGGCGAGCGGACAGCCAATGCCATATTCGACTGGGTGGCAGATGCCCGCGTCGCGCATGCGATCGGAGTGCGCCTGCTGCGGCAGTCTGCCCGGCCGCAGTGGCTGGTGTCGGTGAGCGGGATAGAGCGGGTGCTGTCGATCGGCGACACGATCACGCTCAATCACCCGGCACTTCCCGTCAGCGGGGATGCCATGGTGCTGGCGCGAGAGGCAGATCTCGAGGCAGTGCGCTCAGCGGTTGTCGTGCGTGTGCCCGTCGGCGATGTCCCGGCGGTGGAAATCGTCCGTCAAACCGCACGCAGCGAGGTCAATGCCTACGCAGGCGCGAGCGTCCAGACGGTCGGCGGCGAGCGAGTGCTCACGTTGCAAGAAGAGGACTCAAGGCCGATCAGCAGCGCACAGGTCACGCTGGACGGTCAGTGGACGCGCCAGACCGATGGCGCAGGGCGTGTCGCATTCCCAGCATCGCTCATGCCTCCAGGCGAGCATTCCCTGCTGATCGTAACGTCTGACGGCCGGCGTCTGACCACTGTTGTGGTGGTGCAGTGAGACGCTTTCGGCTGCGGTCGTCGGCCGCCGGCGGCGGTTCGTTGCGGTTAGGCGTGTCTTTGCCACCCTTGACCGCTCTCGCAGCAGGATCGGCAACCGGAGATTTTGAGGCCGGATTTGTCGAAGGCACCAGCACGACCGCGTCGACTGTTCACGCGCTTTCCCCGGACGGACGAAAGGCTGTCGTGGAAAGCGACGGGGCGTACGAGCTGCATACAGATGGCGGAATAGTTCCCCTCGACTTCGGGTCTTGGCTACGGTTTGGGGCATTCAAGTTTTCGTCCGATTCTAGTGTTTTGATAACCACGCTTAGACACCAAGACACAGTAGACAGAAGGTCCGGAGCGGTAATCGATCAGGTTACCGGAGGTGTTTATCTGCTGAAAAATACAGGCACGTATGAGACTGAGGTGCTTGCGCTGTCGCCAGATGGAAAGACGATTTGCTGTTCCGCTTATCCTGCGGGGTCGTTCCTTGTTGTAGGGCACTATTACTACAGAATCGAAACGGACGAATTCACAAATAGCGGACTGTCGTCTGCCTCGCGGGTTTTTGCACTAGGCAATGACGATGCGATCTATTTCTCATACGGTTACCCGGCAATGCTGGGTCGCTATCTGGGTGGATCGACTGAAGGTCTTGCAGATGTGCATGATCTGCTTCAAACACGGATCAGCTTCGACGAAACGCAGAGCACCTTTGCCGCGATCGCATACACCTATGATCGGTTGTACCTGGTCGACAATGTTGGAAATCGCACCGATCTAGGCATCCCGGACGGTTACGACGAAATAGAAATGTCGTACAACGGTGACGGCATGAGCCGCAACGGGAAGTACATCACGGGTTGGGTGCATAATCCGGCAAATGACACCTACGATGCGTTTGTGTGGTCGCAGGCCGACGGGTTTGTGATTCTGCAAAAGCCGGAGGGCTATGCACACGCATTCGCCTACAACGTGTCTAACGACGGAATGGTCATTTCAGGTGATGTAGACACTGCCGTCTGGGATTATCGAGCGTGCATCTGGTCGCGCTCTCAAGCCGCCAGTGTGGCTACCCCGCAAGCATCCAGCGGCCTACGGGTAAGGATCGGTAGATGATCACATTCAGTTTTCGCCGCGCTCGCTCAGCTCCGCCACCGGCGGCCGCGACGTGCTCGCTATGCCAGCGGCTGCGTCAAGCCATGCGCGCCGCCCGGGACGCAGTACGTCGCCCAGTCGGACATCAGTGAGCGCCGCTTGTCGAACAGGTCCGTCCGCCGGTAGACCGCCTCGACCTTGCTCTCCAGCGTGTGCGCGAGGGCCTGCTCGGCGATCTCGCGTGCGTAGCTGGTGCAGTCGGCCGCCCAGTCGCGGAACGTCGAGCGGAATCCGTGGGTATGCACGCCGGGCCGGATCTCGTTCAGTTGTTTCAGCATCGCCGCGGTGGTGATCGGGCGGCCGCGCCTGCCGCCCGGGAACACGAACGGCTCGTCGTCGACCAGGGGTAGCTGGCGCAGCATTTCGACGAGCCCCGGCGCGAGCGGGACACGGTGCGCCCTACCGGCCTTCATCCGCTCGGCCGGGATGACCCAGACACCCGCGTCGAGATCGAACTCCGCCCAGGTCGCCGCCGCGGCCTCGTTCGGCCGGGTTGCGGTCAGCGTTACCAGCTCGAGCGCGCGCGCCGCGGTGGTCTGCTTGGCCCGTAGCGCCTCCATGAACGCCGGCACGTCGGCGTAGGGGAGGGCACGCCGGTTGGTCACCTTTTTCAGCCTGGTCGGCGCCGGCAGCAGCTTGGCCAAGTGCCCGCGCCAGCGCGCTGGGTTCTCGCCGGTCCGCATGCCGCGCACGGCCGCCCAGTCGAGCACGGCCTCGATCCGCTGCCGGACGCGGGTGGCCGTCTCGGTCTTTGTGTTCCAGATCGGGGTCAGTACGCCGACGACTGCGGCCGTGTCGATGTCGTCGACCGCCATCGGCAGCATGGATGCGGCGTACGTGTTCAGGGTCGCGTCCCACTGTGCGGCGTGTTTGGCGTTCCGCCAACTGGTGCGGTGCGCCTCGATGTAGGCCTGCGCGCAGGCCTCGAACGTCGTCCTGGCGTGCTGTGCCGCGCGAGCGCGATCGCGCTCGGCGATCGGGTCGATGTCGTCCAGCAGTTGCCTGCGGCAGATCGCGGCGCGCTCGCGGGCGTCGGCGAGCGGCACCAGCGACAGCGGCCCGAGCCCCATCTCGCGCGACTTGCCGCGGATGGTGTACCGGAAGATCCACGACTTCGCACCGGTGGCCGAAACCTGCAGGTACAGGCCGGCCCCGTCGGGGTGATACCCTGCCCGCGTTGCCGTCTGGACGGCACGCGCCGACAGACGATTGACCGCTCTCGCCATCCGATAGCTACCCACGTTTCTACCCACGTCGGCGACGCGGATTACGCCGGATCGTAGCGGTCTATCCCGGAGAGGCGCAACCGCTAAGCGATTGATCAAGCAGGCGGTCCCGGCCTGGTGCGGTCAATGTCGGACCGCGCCTGCGCTGCCTCCCTCTCCGCCATTTTTTCGCTGTCCCCACCCAACGGTTCGACCAGGCGCAACAGGCGGCAGCCGGCCGCATCACGGCCGTTCGCGATGCGCAGCTCGACTGCGCCGCGCTCCGCGAACCGTCCGCTCCGCTGGCGTGGGGCATCGGCGTTCGATCGCGGCGCGACGTCGGCCTTGCACAGCGCTTAGAATCGCCGCCATTCGTTCGCGTGCAGGACAGTCATGTCGGAAATCCTGGTCCCGGTGTCGTTCGGCGAGTTGCTCGACAAGATCGCCATCCTCGAAATCAAGTCCGAGCGGATGTCCGATCCGGCCAAGCTCGCCAATGTGCGGCGCGAGCTCGATGCGCTGCTGCAGACCTGGGCGCAGTCGCCGGCCTCGGCAGTCGACATCGCCGGGCTGCGGGCGGCGCTGAAGGCCGTCAACGAACGCCTGTGGGTGATCGAGGACGACATCCGGCTGAAGGAAAAGGCGCAGGCCTTCGACGCCGAGTTCATCCGACTGGCGCGTGCGGTGTATTTCGAGAACGACGAGCGCGCGCGGATCAAGCGAGACATCAACCTGGCGCTGGGTTCGGCCTACGTCGAAGAGAAGTCCTACCAGGACTATCGTGCTGGCTGACGCCGACTGACGTCGTCCGGCGCGGCTAGCGCGGCAGCGTGCGCGGCGCGGCGCGATCGGCGGCGAAGCGTTCGAACGCCGCGATCACGTCATCGACCGTGATCAGCTCCATCACGCCCGGGAACTCGATCTTGCTGCCCCACGGCAGTGCGGCCGCTGGCTTGCCGCGGAACCGCCGGGCGGCGTCGTCGTAGCGATCGACGCAGTAGCGGCGGTCCGAGTACGGCCCGCTGCGGTGCGGATTGCTGGCCGCATGCAGTCCGATCACCGTGGTGCCGACCGCATTGGCCATGTGCATCGGGCCGGAGTCCGGCGTCAGCACGACCGACGCCCGCGCCAGCACGGCGAGCAACTGCTTCAGCGTGTCCTTGCCGATCAGGTCGATGGCCGGTTCCCGCATCGCCTGCAGGATCGCGTCGCCCATCTGTCGCTCCAGCGCGCTCGGTCCGCCGCACAGAAGTACCCGGTAGCCGTGCCGGCGGATGGCGTGGTCGGCGACCGCGGCATAGCCGGCAGCGTGCCAGTTGCGCAGCACATGGCTCGAGCACGGGCTGATCAGCAGCGTCGGCTGCTCGCCCGGCAGCACCGATTCGGCGAACGCGCGATCGGCATCGGCCACCGGGATGTCCCAGCGAACGTCGGTCTGCCGCAAGCCGAGCGGCTCGATGAAGCTGCCGAATGCATCGAGCACGTGCTGACCGTGGCTGGCAGCAATCCGACGGTCGACGAACAGGCCGTGCAGATCCTTCGAGCGGGCGCGGTCGTAGCCGATCTTCAGATCGGCCGGTACCAGCCCCGCCAGCAGATTGGCGCGCAACGCGACCTGCAGGTGCAGCAGCACGTCGAAGCGCCGGCCGGCCAGTCGCCGCCGCAGGTCGCGCATCGCGCGCCAGCCGCCGCGCTTGTCGAACGCGATGAATTCGACCCCTTCGATGTCGCCGACCAGACGCTGCTCGAACTTGCCGATGATCCAGCTCAGGCGGGTATCGGGCCATGCGCGCTGCAACGTGCGCACCAGCGGCACCGCGTGGGTCACGTCACCGAGCGCGGACAGCCGCAGCAGGCACAGCGAGTCCGGTGTGCTCACTTGCTACACTGCCGCGATTTCGACACGGGCGCGATCGGCGTGCTGGCCCAGACAGGATTCATGGTCGACGAGACGAGGCGCGATACGGAGCAGGGTGCGATTCTGTTCGACGCCCGGCGTCTGCCACAAGCCTCGCCGGCACTGCTCGACCCGTCGCACTACGACGCCGATGCGATACATGGCCGCGGTGGCCGCGGTGCGGTCTGGTTCGTGGACACGCCTGCAGGCGCGGCGGTACTGCGCCATTACCGGCGCGGCGGCATGGTCGGGCGGCTGGTCGACGACCGCTATTTCTGGACCGGCGAGAACCGCACCCGGGCATTCCGCGAATTCCGCTTGCTGGCCGAGCTGCATGACCGCGGCCTGTCGGTGCCGCGGCCGCTGGCGGCCGGTTACCGTCGCGATGGCGCGTTCTATCGCGCCGACCTGCTGATCGAGCGGATTCCCGACACCCACACGCTGGCCGAGCGGATCGACGACGTGCTCGGCGATCTGCCGTGCGTCGAGGCGCTCGGCCGGCTGCTCGGACGGTTTCATGCGCAGGGCGTCTGTCATGCCGACCTCAACGCCCACAATCTGCTGATCGACTCGCGGCGCCGCTGGTGGCTGATCGATTTCGATCGCGGCCGGCTGCGGCGGCCGGCGAACGGCTGGCAGCAGCGTCGGCTGCAGCGTCTGCAGCGCTCGCTGCGCAAGATCGGCGGCGATCGCCGGCCGAACTGGATGGCCGCCTGGGGCACGCTGCAACTCGCGCACGACGACGAACGGAATCGTTCGCAGTGAGCTGGCGACTGCGCTTCCTCGGCGTCGGCAGCGCGATGGCGCCGGAGCTCGGCTCGGCATCCGCGGTGATCGAGTGCGACGACGTGCCGTGCCTGATGATCGACTGCGGCTCCGAGGCACTGTCCGCCTTCCGTGCGCAGTACGCCAGCTATCCGGATGCGCTGTTCATCACCCACACGCATTTCGATCACATCGCCGGCCTCGAACGGCTGTTCGCAGCGACCTGGTTCGACCCGCAGCGGCGCGGCCAGGTCAGGCTGTACGTGCCGGCGACGGTTGTGCCACTGCTGCAGGCGCGGGTCGCGGACTATCCCGGGGTGCTGGCCGAGGGCGGCGTCAACTTCTGGGACGCGTTCCGGCTGGTGCCGGTCGGGCGCGGCTTCTGGCACCACGGCCAGTGGTTCGACTGCTTCGCAGCGCGCCATCACGCTCCCGGCAGCGCGTTCGGACTGGCCTTGCGCGGCAGCCTGATCTACACCGGCGATACCCGGCCGATCCTCGAGACGCTGACATCGCTCGGCAGCGGCACCGAACTGATTGCGCACGACTGCGGGCTGCACGGCAATCCGTCGCACAGCGGGATCGACGATCTCGAACGCGAGTACCCGACCGAACTGCTGCAGCGG
Organism: Lysobacteraceae bacterium; assembly: GCA_041687455.1. GTDB lineage: Bacteria > Pseudomonadota > Gammaproteobacteria > Xanthomonadales > Xanthomonadaceae > JAWLBY01. The sequence continues at coordinate 141,431 of JAWLBY010000002.1, forward strand.
CTGGTGCTCTACCACTACGGCTCGGTGGCCGATGGCGACGCGATGGCTGCGCGCGGCCACCGGATCGCCAGGCGTGGCGACTGCATCGATCTCGCGCTGCCCGAACCGATCGGGTCGGGCGCCGGCTGATCCCACCGACGCGAATCCCGGATCCGGAACGACGGCGATGACTGACAAGCGGCTCACCCACGTCGACAGCGAGCAGCGACCGACGATGGTCGATGTCGGCGACAAGCAAATCACCCGACGCATCGCGCGTGCCCGTGCCGAAGTCGCGTTTCCACCGGAAGTCGCTGCGCAGTTGCGCGCGGCCGAAATGCGGGTCGCGAAGGGTGCCGTGATCGATACCGCAATCATCGCCGGTACGCTGGCGGTCAAGCGCACCCATGAGCTGATTCCGTTCTGCCATCCACTGCCGATCGACGGCTGCCGGATCGAACTCGACTGGTTGGACGACTGCACGCTCGGTGTCGACTGCGAGGTGCGGGTCGACTACAGGACCGGCGTCGAAATGGAGGCGTTGGTCGGCGCCAACCTGGCGGCGCTGACCGTCTACGACATGTGCAAGGCGTTGTCGCACGCGATCGAGATCCGCCGGGTGCGGTTGCTGCACAAGCGCGGCGGCAAGAGCGACGTCGACGCCGGCCAATGAGGCCGCCGTCCCGCCGCGACGTCGTCGCCCGCCATCCCGGCGAACGACGCGATCCATTCGAATTCCGGATGCAGGTCCGAGGCGAGCGCCGGGCGCTCGCCGCACATCACGCTACCCGCAGCAACGCAGTACGCTAGTCGTTGTCGTCCTGCTGCTGCGACAGACGGTCGCCCGGCTGTTCGTTGATCTCGCGGATCAGATAGCGGTTGTTGCCGGCGTCGACGAACGCGAACTGGATCTGGTCGCCCGCCTCCAGGTTCTGGAGCTGCGAGGCGTCCTGGACCTCGAACGTCATCGTCATCGCCGGCCAGTTGAGGCTGGCTACCGGCTCGTGCTCGATCGTGACGGTGCGGCTGTTGCTGTCGACCACGGTGATCGTGCCGGTCGCCTTGTGCGCCTGCATGCCGGACGTGTCCGGTTGTGCCATGCCGGTCGTCGTCGTGGTCGTCGTGGTCGTGTCGGTCTGCCGGGTCGGCTGGTACTGGCTGGTTGCCGGGGGCTGTTGCTGCTGCGCCGGCGTCGTCGTCGTGGCCGGCGGCGTCGTGGTGACGGTGGTTTCCTCGCGATCGCGCTCGCAGCCCGCCAGCAAGCCCAGGCTGAGACTGAGTGCCGTGATCAGGATTCGATGGGTCATGACGGTCTCCAATGGTCGTGGGGTTCGGCGTGACGACGGTCAATGGTGGGCGCGCCAAGCTGTCAGCCGCCTGAAACCATCCGGCCCAAGGCCAGCGCAGGCTGAACATGGGGCGTGGCCCGGCATGGGCGTGCGTGGCGCTCGCGATCGCTGCGGCTCGGCGCCTGGACGGGGGCGGCCGCGCGCAGCCGGCTGCCTGATCGCTTACGATCGGCGGCCGGTGCCGGTGAGTGTTCATCAACCATGAAGCGTGTCGTTGCCGCAGCAGTGATTGCCGGAATCGTCGTGCTGCTGTCGCGGATCGCCGGCGGCCCGATCGCCGATGTCGCGCTGCCGGCCGCGCCCGAGTCCGGCGGTGGCGATGGCGGGCCGCACCTGGTCGATGCCGACTGCTGGTTCAGTGATGGCTGGTGGCGGCGCAGCCGCTGCGGCTGGCTGTATCCGACGATCCGCGACGGCAGTGGTGAAGCGGCGGCATTGCCGGTCGTCGTGTTGCACCGGCAGCGGCTGTACGGCGCAAGCCGGCGCGCGACGGTGTACCTGATGGGCGGCCCGGGCGGTGCCAGTTACCTGTACAGCGATGCGATCGCGGCCTGGCGCGACTGGCAGGACCGGCTCGGCCTCGACCACGACCTGGTGCTGTACGACCAGCGCGGCACCGGCGCGGCCTGGCCGCCGATCGGCTGTCCGGAGCTGGTCGACGTCGATCGCGCACAGCTCGGTTCGGCGCTCGATCCGGATTCGCTGTGGCGCCAGTACGAACAGGCGTTGCTCGAGTGTGCCGAACAGGTGCCGGCAGAGGATCGGGCGGCCGGGTTGTATTCGACCCGCACCGCGGCGCGCGACCTGCGCGATCTGCTCGACGCGCTGCGCCGGCAGTACGGCTACCACGAGATCGGCATCTACTCGGTGTCGTACGGCACCCGGCTCGCGATCGAGGCGCTGGCCGACGCAGCGGAAGTCGACGCGGTCGTGCTCGATTCGATCTATCCGCCGGCGGTCGACCTGAACCTCGGTTTCGCCGACAGCTTCGCGGCGATCCTGGCGCGGCTGCAGCAGCGATGTCAGACCCAGCCCGACTGTGCACGGTTCGGTTCGCTGCGCGACAACCTCGACGCGGCGCTGGCACGGGCCGAGCGCGAGCCGGTCACGCTGACCTTCGATGAGGAATGGCTCGACGCGCCGCAGCCGGTACGGATCGACGCGGCGACGCTGCTCGGGCTGGTCGAGCATGCCCTGTATGCGGACACCGACGCCGCCGGACTGCCGCAGCGGCTGGCCGAGGCCGCGACCGGCAGCTTCGGTCCCGAGTGGCGCGTGCTGATCGCCGAATGGCTGTGGCTCACGCTCGATCCCGACTTCAACATGCTGACTCACTGGCTGATCGAATGCCGCGACAACGCGCGGCTCGATCCGGCCCGCGAGGCCGACGTGCTGGCCCGCCATCCGGCCTGGCGAGCGGCGCTGCAGAGCCCGGCCGCAAGTTTCGCGCTGTGCGACCGACTCGGCGTGCCGGCCCGGCCGCTGGCGTCGCGGGTGCTGCCGCAGCCGACACTGGTGCTGGCCGCCGACTTCGATCCGCGTACGCCGGCCGACCTTGCCTTGCCGGCGGTGAGCGCATTCCCGGCCTCCGAGGTCATGCGGCTGCCGATCGCCGGCCATTCGGTGGTCGATTACGACGACTGCGCGGCGCGCGCAGCCGGTGCGTTCCTCAATTCGGGCGGTCGCGCGATGCCACTGCGCTGCGGCGACGCCGGAGCGCCCGGGGCCGCGGCCGGCCGCTGACTGCCGCGAGGTCGGTCAGCGCCGCGCGGTGGCGTGCCGACCGAGCAGCATCCGTGCGATTGCGTCACCGGCGTCGCGGCCGTCATGCACCGCGGTGACGACCAGATCGGCGCCGCGCACATTGTCGCCGCCGGCGAAGATGGCTGGCCGCGATGTCTGGCCGGGCAGGCTGCCGCTGATCAGGATGCGCCCGGCGGCGTCGAGCGCGACGCCATGTTCGGCCAGCCAGGCCGGCGGACTGGGGCGGAACCCGAACGCCTCGATCACGACATCGGCCGCCAGTACGCGCTCGCTGCCGGCGACCGGTTCGAAGCGCAGCCGGCCGGCGGCATCGCGCGACGCTGCCGCTGTCTCGATCAGGCGCACGCCACGCACGGCCGCGTCGCCTTCGATTGCCAGCGGCTGGCGATTGAACAGGAAATGCACGCCCTCGTCGCGGGCATTGGCGACTTCGCGGCGCGAACCGGGCATGTTCGCTTCGTCGCGCCGATAGACGCAGTGCACGTCGGCGGCACCGAGTCGCACCGCGGTGCGCACGCAATCCATCGCGGTGTCGCCGCCGCCGAGCACGACGACCCGGCGACCACGCAGGTCGAGCAGCGGATCGTCGGCTGCGCCGCTGCCGAGCAGCCGACGCGCATTGGCGATCAGGAACGGCAGCGCCGCGCCGACTCCGGCCAGGTCGCGGCCGGGCAGGCCGCCATCGACGGCGCGGGTCGCACCGGTGCCGACGAACACCGCGTCGAACTCCATCAGCAAATCGGCGAAGTCGACGTCGCGGCCGACCTCGGAATTCAGCACGAAGCGAACTCCCATCGCCTCGAGCACTGCGCGGCGTGTCGCGATGACCTGCTTGTCGAGCTTGAACGGCGGGATGCCGAAGCTGAGCAGGCCGCCAATTTCCTCGTGGCGGTCGAACACGTGCGGCTCGATGCCGCGCCGGGCGAGTCGGTCGGCGCAGGCGAGGCCGGCCGGACCGGCGCCGATCACCGCGACGCGGCGGCCGCTGGGCGCGACGCCGTGCAGGTCCGGCCGCCACCCCTGCCGGAACGCCTCGTCGACCAGATACTTCTCGATCGCGCCGATCGTGACCGCGCCGAAACCATCGTTCAGCGTGCAGGCGCCTTCGCAGAGCCGGTCCTGCGGACACACGCGGCCGCAGATCTCCGGCAGTGGATTGGTCTCGTGCGCGAGCGCCGCCGCTTCGAGCAGTCGGCCCTCGCGAACCAGCTTCAGCCAGTCCGGGATGTAGTTGTGGACCGGACACTTCCACTCGCAATACGGATTGCCGCAATCGAGGCAGCGCGCGGCCTGTTCGCTGCTGTGCGCCGCGGTGGCCGCCGCATGGATCTCCTGCCAGCCCTGCGTGCGGATCGCCACCGGCAGTTCGGCCGGCGTGCGCCGCGGCACGTCGAGGAACTGGAACGGTTTCGTCGCCATCAGGCCGCCCGCCGCAATGCGTCGACCAGCGAGGCGAGGCTCGCCGCCTTCGGTTTGACCAGCCAGAACTTGCCGACGTAGTCGCGGAATTCCTCCAGCATCTGCTGTGCGAAGCGGCTGCCGGTGGCGTCGGCATGCCGCGTGATCAGGCCGCGCAGATGCTGCACGTACTGCTCCATGCCTTCGAGCGACAACCGGTTGATGTCGACCAGTTCGTGGTTGTAGCGGTCGACGAAGTCGCGGTCGAGGTCGAGCACGTAGGCAAAGCCGCCGGTGAAGCCGGCACCGAAGTTCAGCCCGGTGCGACCGAGCACGGCGACCACGCCGCCGGTCATGTACTCGCAGCAGTGGTCACCGGCGCCCTCGACGACGGCGGTGGCGCCGGAATTGCGCACCGCGAATCGCTCGCCGGCGCGACCGGCCGCAAACAGCTCGCCGCCGGTGGCACCGTACAGGCAGGCATTGCCGACGATTGCGGCCTGGTGTGGATCGAAGCCGGCCTCGGCCGGTGCCGCGACGACGATCCGGCCGCCGGCCATGCCCTTGCCGACGCCGTCGTTGGCATCGCCGTGCAGAAGCAGATGCAGGCCGCCGGCGTTCCAGGCGCCGAAGCTCTGTCCGGCCGAACCGGTGAAGCGTGCCGTGAGCGGTGTGTCGTCCATGCCGAGGTTGCCCCAGCGGCGCGCGATCTCACCGGACACGCGTGCACCGACTGCGCGGTCGTGGTTCGCGATCGGGTAGCCGAACGTGCCGCCGCGGCGCGCGGCGATCGCGTCGCGCATGTCGTCCAGCATCCGCGCGTTCAGCACGCCGGCATCGCGCGGCGGGTTGCGCGGCTGCGTGCAGACCTGTGGCGAGCCGCTGTCGAGCGTGGCATTGGCGAGCAGGAGGCGGAAATCGAGCCGGTGCTGGCGCGCGCTGTCGCCGGCCTGCGCTTCGAGCAGGTCGGTGCGTCCGATCAGCTCGGACAGCGAGCGCGCGCCGAGTGCCGCGAGTCGCTGCCGTACGTCGTGCGCCAGCAGCAGGAAGAAATTCATCACGCGCTCCGGCAACCCGGTGAAGTGCAACTCGCGCAGTCGCTTGTCCTGCGTCGCGATGCCGGTCGCGCAGTTGTTCAGATGGCAGATGCGCAGGTACTTGCAGCCGAGCGCGATCATCGGTGCAGTACCGAAGCCGAACGATTCGGCGCCGAGCAGTGCAGCGCGGATCACGTCGAGGCCGGTCTTGAACCCACCGTCGACCTGCAGCCGGACCTTCTCGCGCAAACCGTTGCGGCGCAGCGTCTGCTGCGCTTCGGCGAGTCCCAGCTCCCACGGTGCACCGGCGTAGCGGATCGACGACAGCGGGCTTGCCCCGGTGCCGCCGTCGTGACCGGAGATCGTGATCAGGTCGGCGTAGCACTTCGCGACGCCGGCGGCGATCGTGCCGACACCGGCATGCGATACCAGCTTGACCGACACCAGCGCGTCGGGATTGACCTGCTTCAGGTCGAAGATGAGCTGGGCCAGGTCCTCGATCGAATAGATGTCGTGGTGCGGTGGCGGCGAGATCAGGCCGATGCCCGGTTTCGCATAGCGCAACCGCGCGATCAGCTCGTCGACCTTGTGACCGGGAAGCTGGCCGCCTTCGCCCGGCTTGGCGCCCTGCGCGATCTTGATCTGCAGCACTTCGGCGTGGATCAGGTAGTCGGGCGTGACGCCGAAGCGCCCCGATGCGACCTGCTTGATCTTCGAGCGCCGCTCGCTGTCGTGGCGGGCCGGGTCCTCGCCGCCTTCGCCGGAGTTGCTGCGTCCGCCGAGCCGGTTCATCGCGATCGCCAGCGCCTCGTGCGCCTCCGGTGACAGGGCGCCGAGGCTCATCGCCGCGCTGTCGAAACGCTGCACGATTGCCGCGACCGGCTCGACTTCATCGAGCGGCACCGGTGGGCCGAGCGGCTGCGGCTGCAGCAGATCGCGCAGCGCCGAGGGCGGACGTCGATGGACCGCCTCGGCGTAGCGCTGCCAGTCGGCGAAGTCGCCGCTGCGGGCCGCCTGTTGCAGCGCCTGCACGACGTCCGGATTGAACATGTGGTATTCGCCGCCGTGCATGTACTTCAGCAGGCCACCCGGATCGAGCGGCGCGACCTGGTCGTCGGCGAGCCGGGCGAGATCGAGCGCATCGGCCTGCAGGTCGGCGAAGCCGGCACCGCCGATCCGCGATGGCGTACCGGCAAAGCACAGTGCGACGAGCTCATCGGCCAGTCCGACGATCTCGAACAGTTGCGCGCCGCGATAGCTCGCGATCGTGCTGATGCCCATCTTCGACAGGATCTTCAGCAGCCCCTTGCGGATGCCGCGGCGGTAGCTGCGGCCGAGTTCGGCCTGCTCGTAGTCGCGACCGCGCAGCAGGCCCTGGCGGCCCATGTCGAACAGCGTCTGGTAGGCGAGGTACGGATACACCGCGGTCGCGCCGAAACCGATCAGGCAGGCGAAATGGTGTGGATCGCGGGCGGTTCCGGTTTCGACGATCAGGTTGCAGTCGCAGCGCAGTCCAACTTCGGTCAGGTGGCGATGAATCGCCCCGATCGCCAGCAAGGCGTGGACCACCGGCATGTCGGGCGCGGGCGGATAGCGGTCCGACAACAGCAGCAGCACGGCGCCGTGGCGGACCTCATGCTCGGCCTGCCGCTGCAGCCGTCGCAGCGCCTGTTCGAGGCCTTCCTCGGCGCGGAAATACAGTTCGATCCGCGCGTGCTGGCCGGTGAACTCGTCCATCGCGAGCAGTTGCCGCAACTTGCGCTGCGACAGCACCGGCGAGTTCAGCATGACCTGGCGGGCGTTCTCCGGCGTCAGCTCGAAGATGTTGCCTTCGCGGCCGACCTGGGTCGCGAGCGACATCACGACCTGCTCGCGCAGCGGATCGATCGGCGGGTTGGTGACCTGCGCGAAGGCCTGGCGGAAATGGTCGTACAGCGGGCGGATGTGGGTCGACAGCACCGCGGTCGGGATGTCGTCGCCCATCGAGCCGACCGGTTCGGCCTCGGTCTCGGCCAGCACGCGCAGTACCGAATCGCGCTCCTCGCGAGACAACTGGAAGCGTTTCTGGAACCGTCGCAGCGTGTCGGCATCCATCGGCTCGGCGGCCAGCGCGGGATCGATCAGCTCGGACACGATGTAGCGCACGCCGGCCTTCATCCAGCGCTTGAACGGTGCGCGCGCGGCGTTGATGCGGTCGATCGCGCGGTTGTCGAGCAACTCGCCGCTGTACAGGTCGACCGCGATCATTTCGCCCGGGCCGAGCCGGCCCTTCGCCGTGATCCGTTCCGGCGGGCAGTCCCAGACGCCGGTTTCCGATGCAACCGTCAGTACGCGGTCGTCAGTCAGCCACCAGCGCGCCGGGCGCAGGCCGTTGCGGTCGAGCGTGCAGCCGGCGTAGCGACGATCGCAGAACACGATGCCGGCCGGGCCGTCCCACGGCTCGGAATGCAGTGCGTAGTACTCGTAGAACGCGGCCAGGTCCGGGTCGAGCTGTTCCAGCGCATGCGCGGCCGGCGGGATCAGGATGCGCATCGCGCACAGCAGGTCCATGCCACCGGCCAGCAGCAGGTCGAGCGCGTCGTCGAGCGACTGCGAGTCCGATCCGGTCAGGCTGACCAGCGGGTCCAGTTCGGCGATGTCGATGAACGGCGAGCGCCAGGTATGGGCGCGGGCGCGCATCCAGTTGCGGTTGCCCTGGATCGTGTTGATCTCGCCGTTGTGCGCGAGCAGCCGGAACGGCTGGGCCAGCTTCCATTGCGGCGTGGTGTTGGTCGAGAAGCGCTGGTGGAACAGCACCGCGCTGGAGGTGAGATCGGCCCGCGCCAGGTCCGGATACAGCCGCGGCAGCGCCTCCGGCAGCACCATGCCCTTGAACGCCAGCGTGGCCGCCGACAACGACAGCAGATGGAAGTCGACCAGCTCGGCGAGCCGGCGTTCGCTGCGCCGGCGGGCCATGAACAGCGCGCGCTCGAAGCTGGCGTGATCGGCCGTGCCGGATGGACAGACGAACACCTGTTCGACCCGCGGCAGGCCGGCGCGCGCGGTCTCGCCGCAGACACTCGGGTCGACCGGCAGCACGCGCCAGCCGGCGACCCGGACCTCGACCCGCGCCAGTTCGTCGGCGAGCACCGCGCGGCAGCGCGCAGCGGCCTCGGCATCGGTCGGCAGGAACACGTTGCCGGCGGCGAACCGGGCCGCGAGCCGCAGCTTCGCCTCCCGCGCGACCGTGCGCAGGTAGGCCTCCGGTCGATGGATCAGCAACCCGCAGCCGTCGCCGGAAATGCCGTCGGCAGCGACCGCGCCGCGATGGTTCATCCGTGCCAGTGCGCCGATCGCGGTGTCGACCAGCCAGCGGCTCGGCTGCGCGTCGAGCTGGGCGATCAGCCCGAACCCGCAACTGTCGTGTTCGTAGCGCGGCTCATGCAGCCCGCGCGGCGTGTCGCTTCGTCGCATCGATGCCCCGGCAATGGCATTCCGCACCGCGTTGGTGCGCCTGACTGCCATCCGTGGCCGAGCGGGCAGGGCGGGCCTGCCGTATCGACCCGACTACAGCACACCTGCTGCAGCGCCGCAATGCGGTGGCGTATGGATGCCGACCGGTGGCCGCCTGGTTCCTTCAAGCTGTTTAGGAGAGTACGATCCGCTCGTCTAAGCCGTTTAGGTGAGTCGCGCGATGCGTCCGTCCTGTCCGGTGCTGCCCGGCACCCTCGATCTGCTTGCGCTGAAGGCGATTTCGCTCGGTGCCGAGCACGGTTACGGCATCCTGCAGCGGATCCAGCGCGCCTCCGGCGGCGTGCTGGCGATCGAGCAGGGCGCGCTGTACCCGGCGCTGTACCGGCTCGAGAGCCAGGGCCTGGTCAGCGCCGACTGGGGAATCTCGGAGAACAACCGACGCGCCAAGTTCTACCGTCTGACCGAGGCCGGGCAGCGCCGGCTGGCCGGTGAGCTGGCCGGTTGGCAGCGCCTGGTCGATGCGATGCAGGCGGTGCTGGCCGCCACGCCCGAGCAGGTCCGGCCGTGAGCACCCGGTGGCCACGGATCCGGCTCTGGTGGCGCGCGCTGGTCGGCCGTCGGCGCTTCGAGCGCGAACTCGACGAGGAGCTGGAATTCCACCGGCTGACCCGGGTCGACGAGCTGCTGGCCGCCGGCATCGCCCCGGCCGAGGCAGAACGCCGGGCCCGGATCGAGCTCGGCATGACCGAATTGCATCGCGACGGTTGCCGGCGCGCGCGCGGGCTGACACTGGTCGACGCCGTGTCCGGCGATCTGCGCCATGGCCTCGGCAGCCTCCGTCGCAGCCCCGGCTACACGACGACCGCGGTGCTGGTGCTGGCGTTGCCGACCGCGGCGATCCTGCTGCTGGCGGCAATGTTCGATGCCTACGCGCTGACCGATCCGCCGATCGAACGGCCGCGGCGCTGGGTGGCCGTCGAAGGCCTGAGCCAGCAGCTCGGACCGATCGGGCTGTGGAGCGCCGCCGAGGCCGAGGTGCTGCTGGAGCGTCCGCCGGCGGCATTCGAAGGCCTGTACGCGAGTCGATCGGTCCGGCTCGCGCTCGACACCGGCAGTACCTGGAGCGGCTTCGGCGAAGCGGTGTCGAACAACTACTTCGAGCTGCTCGGGATCCCGCCGCTGCGGGGGCGTCTGTTCGCCGCCGGCAGCGAACGGCGCGACCGCGGCGGCATCGTGCTCAGCGAGAAGGGCTGGCAGCGGCTGTTCGATGGTCGGCCGGACGTGGTCGGTCAGCGACTGCGGGTCGGCGGGCGGAGCTTCGAGGTGATCGGCGTCGCCGGGCGCGGCTTCAGCGGGCTGTCGTCGTGGGCATCGCTGTACTGGATCCAGCACGGCGACTACCGGTTGCTGCAGCCGGACGAGGCCGCGCTGGCGCAACTCACTCAGATCGGCGGGTTCCTGCATGCCGATGCCGGGCGCGCCGAGGCGGCGCAGTCGCTGAGCGCGATGGCGATCGCGGCGACCGCGGAACGCGAAGCCGATGCGCGGCTCGGCGCCGTCCGCGTGCTCGCGCAGCGCGGCCACCTGCGTCCGGGCGATCTCGACGAAGCGTTGCTGGCGGCGGTGCCGGCCGCGATCGCGGTGCTGGCGCTGCTGCTGGTCTGTTCGGCCAATCTCGCCAACCTGGTGCTGGCGAGATTTGCTGCGCGGCGGCACGAACTCGCGCTGCGCGCCGCGCTCGGCGCCTCGCGGACCCGTCTGATCGGCCCATTGCTGGCCGAGTGCGTGCTGATCGCGATCGCCGCGTCGCTGGTCGCCTATCTGACCGTCGTGCTGCTGTTCGGCCCTGCGCATGGTGCGGTATTCGGATTGCTGTCCGAGTTCGGCATCGACCTGATCGATGTCTCGGTCGGCTGGCGCGTCTGGGCCACCGGCCTGCTGCTGTCGCTGGTCGCGGCAGCGAGCTTCGGCGGCCTGCCGGCGCTGCTGATCACGCGTCCGTTTGCCGGTGGCCAGCGCCAGCCAGACGCAGCGGCGCTCAGGCGCGCCAATCCGGGACGGCTGCGCGGCGCGCTGATGGTCGGGCAGATCGCGGTCAGCGTCGTGCTGGTGGTGGTCGCCGGGCTGATCGCAGCCAATGCGCGGCTGCAGGAGCGCATCCCGCTCGGGTTCGATCCGGCGCGGATCGCCGCGATCGGCGTCGCCGCGGACGGACTCGGCGAGCGGCTGGCGCAACGCTTGCGCGAGCTGCCCGAAGTCGAGGCGGTCGGCGCGGCCGCGTTCACGCCGCTGATGCACCGGCCGCTGCAGGTGCCTGCGCTGGTCGATGGTCGCAGCGAGCCGGTGATGTTGCGCTGGGTCGATCCGGGCTATTTCGATGTGCTCGAGCTGACGCTGCAGCGCGGCCGGCGCCTGACGCGCGGCGACCTGCCCGGCGCAGCGGTGGCGGTGCTGTCACGCCGGACTGCCGAGCGGCTGTGGCCCGGGCATGACCCGCTGGGCCGGCTGCTGCCGCTGGCCGAGCCCGATCCGGCGCGCCCATACGGCATCCCGGCGCGGGTCGAGGTGGTCGGCGTGGTCGACGATGTCGCCAGCGGCTGGCTGCTCGGCGGCGTCGACCGCAGCGCGGTGTACCTGCCGATCGCGCTCGATGCCGCCGCGGCGGGCAGCCTGCTGGTGCGCCTGCGGCACGGCGGTCCGACCGCGCTCGACGCGGTGCAGCGGCGCTGCATCGACGTCGCACCGCAGCGGCAGTGTCAGCCGTTGCTGCTCGAAAGCGCGCTGCGGTTGCAGAAGGTGCCGGTGCTGCTGGCCGGCTGGGCGGCGTCGGCGCTCGGCTGGTCGGCGCTCGCGATCAGTTGCATCGGCCTGTACGGGCTGGTCGGGTTTCTGGTCGTACAGCAGCGCCGCGAGATCGGCGTGCAGCTCGCGCTCGGTGCGACCGCCGCCACCGTCGTGCGGACGCTGATGCGGCGCGCCGGCCGGCAGATCGGCATCGGCCTCGCGATCGGACTTCCGCTGGCGTTCGCCGCAGCGCGAGCGGTCGCCGCGCTGACCGAACACGTGCGCACATTCGATCTGCGCGCCTTCGTGCTGGAGCCGTTGCTGCTGGTGGCGGTGGCGCTGCTGGCCGCGTGGTGGCCGGCGCGGCTCAGCACGCGGATCCCGCCAAGCGAGGCACTGCGCAGCGAGTGAATGCCGAGTGACGCGCCGGCGCAGCCACGCCGGCGCGTCGGTGGCCGATCAGTCGGCCGGGCAGGTGAAACCTGCCGGCACGGTCAGCCGCTGCATCGACAGCGTGCCGTTGCCGAGTTTGGTCTGGTACGTGAACGTGCCGCTGTCGCAGTCGTCGAAGCGCAGCGTGATGCTGCCGACCTCGACATCGAACTCGACCTGGTCCGGATCGTAGGCATCGCCGAACTGGCCGCCCTCGGTGATCTGCAGCGGGATCGTCACGGCCGACGCACCGGCGTCGAACGTCGTGCCGCCGTTCATCCATATTTGGCGGCCGTCGAAATAGTCGAACCAGTAGACGATCGCGACCGGGCTGCCGTCGCCGCCATGCACGTTCGAGATCTCGACCGACAGTCCGCGACCGGTGTTGTCCGGGTCGTACCAGGAGCCGCTGTGGCTGTCCATGACCGGATAGCCATCGACCCGCCGGGCCTTGCGGATCAGCGTCGGCCGGAACGGGATGTCGGTGCCCAGATGGTTGCCGGCGCTGTTGATCGCGGCAACGACCGACAGGCCGTGCACGACCCGCGCGAATACCGTGTAGTGGCCGTTCAGGCCGTTGCTGTTGTTGGCGGTGTTGATGAAGACCTGGGTGGTGCCGCTGCCGTAGTTCGGTTGGCCGGCGGCATTCGAGCTCAGCGCCATGCCGAGCGTGCCGGGCGCGTTGGCTAGACCGTTGGTGCGCTCGCTGACCACGGTCTGGCTGCGGACCCGCGCGGCTCCGTTGGCATCCTGGATGCCGGTCTGGATCACGAAGTTGCGCACCGAGCGGTGAAACACCAGCCCGTCGTAATGCTTGGCATCGACCGCCTGCAGCACGTGCGTGCTGGTCGCCGGTGCGCGCAGCGTGTCGAACTCGACGATGATCGGGCCGCGGTCGGTATCGAACCAGACCAGTGGCCCGGCGGCGGACGCCAGGGCCGGCACCAGGAAGGCGAACAGCGCGAACGGCAGTTTCATGGGCGAAAGGACGGTAAACGGGGGGGGCTGCCTTTCTACCGGATCGACCGGCCGCGGCCAAGGGCTCGCGGCCGCGGTTGCGCCGGGCCGAACGACAAAGACTGACGTGCGGTGGGCCGCGGCGTCGCGCGCGGCAGCCGATGCACGCGCGACCGTGCAGCGCGCGGTGGCGACGCGGGCCGCGGCGGCCGCGGTTCAGCCCCGCGCCACACCGTTGCCGACCGCTAACGCCGGCGTCGCTATGCTCGACTCATGACCCTCTCGACTGCCCGCGCGCTGCGAGCAGCCCACGACGGCCCGCTGGTCATCGTGATGAACGCTCACGCCGGTCGCAGCGACGTGCCGGAGACGCGTGAGCAGATCGGCGCGGTGCTCGATGCGGCCGGCCGGGCGCACGAATTCGTTGTCGCCGAACGCGGCACGCGGTTCGACGCGGCGGTGGCGAACGCGGCGCAGCGGGCCGGAGCCGTCGATGGCGTGCTGGTCGCGGTCGGCGGCGACGGCACGATCAATGCCGTCGCCAGCGCAGCGCTCGAGCACGACCGCCCGCTCGGCGTCGTTCCGCAGGGCACGTTCAACTATTTCGCGCGTGCGCTCGGCATTCCCGAAGATGTGCCGGCCGCCGCCGCGTGCCTGCTGTCGGGCCGAATCCGGCTGGTGCAGGTCGGCTGCGTCAATCAGCGCCGCTTCCTGGTCAACGCGAGCCTCGGTCTGTACCCGCAACTGCTGGAGGATCGTGAGGCCTTCCTGCAACAGCGCGGCCGCAACCGGGTCAATGCGTTGCTGTCGAGCCTGGTGCTGGCGCTGCGCGGCTTCCGTCAGATGAACATCGAATCCGAACGCAGCGACAGCCGGTCGCGCACGCCGACGTTGTTCATAGGAAACAACCGGGTGCAACTCGAACGGCTGGGTCTGGGGGCGGAACTGCTCGATGCGCTGGAGCAGCACCGGCTGGTCGGCCTCAGCGTGCGGCCGATCACGACGCTGCAGATGCTGGCACTGGTGCTGCGTGGCGCACTCGGCCGGCTCGGCGACGCCGACCGGATCAGCAGCTTCGCGTTCCGCTACCTGACCGTGCAGCCGCCCGGGCGGCGTCGGATCAAGGTCGCGATCGACGGCGAGGTGCTGACGATGCGCACGCCGGTGCGGATCGAGGTCTGCACCGATCCGCTGTCGGTGCTGGTGCCGGCTCCCGGTCAGCGGGTCGCTGCGGCGTGAGCGTACTGTTGCAGATCTCCGATCCGCATTTCGGTACCGAACAACCGCCGGTGGTCGCTGCGCTGCTCGCTCTGGTCGAGCGGTTGCGGCCCGACGTCTGCCTGCTGTCGGGCGACATCACCCAGCGTGCGCGCCGGAACCAGTTCGCCGCCGCGCGGCGCTTCGTCGATCGGCTGGCGCCGGCGCGGGTGCTGGTGATTCCGGGCAATCACGATATTCCGCTGTTCGACCTGCCGGCGCGGCTGTGCTGGCCGTACCGGAACTTCCGCACAGCGTTCGGTGATGCGCTCGAAGCCGAGCTGGCGAGCGACGACCTGCTGGTGCTGGCGCTGAACACGACCCGGCCACGGCGTCGCAAGCATGGTGAAGTGTCGCCGGAGCAGGTCGAGCGCGTCGCGCGGCGGCTGCGCGACGCACCGGTCGACCAGTTGCGGATCGTCGTCACGCACCAGCCGGCCGCGGTGCCGGATCCGCGCGAGACGCACAACCTGCTGCGCGGACGCGACCAGGCCTTGCGGCCGTGGGCGGAAGCCGGTGCCGACCTGCTGGTCGGCGGCCATATTCATCTGCCTTACGTGATCGACCTGCGCGCCCGGCTCGGGCTGCCGCGGCGGCTGTGGTGCGTGCAGGCCGGCACCGCGACCTCGCACCGGACCCGAGCCGGGCTGCCGAATTCGGTGAACCTGATCCGCTACGACCACCATCTGATGCCATGGCAGTGCCGGATCGAGCGCTGGGACCACAACGCTGTGACCGGCGCATTCGAGTGCGTGCAGGCCGAACGGCTACTGCTCGATCGCCACTGACGGCGCGTTGAAGCGCGTCCGTTGTGGGCGATTTCAGGTCGCGAGCCCGGCGCATGTCCGTCCGCGCTTCCGGCGGATGAAGCGCTTGCACTCTTGCACGCTTGCTCCGCCGCGCGCCCCCGTGGCCGCCTGGCCGCTTGTCGACAGCCCCACGGCGAGTTCTCGAGGCAGAAACGCGCCGGGCCGAATCCATGGCGCGACGAAAAGCCGGCGTTCAGGTTCGAATGTGCCGTCTGGCGCACGTCACGGTCACGCAGGACGTGGCAAGCTCGGCCGCAGTTCCCGCCCGACCTGCCGCATGCGTGCCGTGTTCGCCCCGCTGATGCTGGTCCTCGTGCTGTGCGCCGCACCGGCGGCGGCCTCGGTGCCGCAGGGATTCCACCGGCTGCCACTCGACGAGGCGCTGTCGCAGAACAGCATCGCCGCGATGGTGCAGGACGAGCGTGGGCTGATCTGGTTCGCGACGCTCGGCGGCGTCGATGTCTACGACGGCTACCGTTTCCGTTCGATCTCGAGCGATCCGCGCGATCCGAATTCGCTGGCCGGTGTCGCGGTCTCGGCCTTGCTGCGTGATCACGACGGCCGGATCTGGGCCGCCGGTACCGGCGGCTGGCTGGACCGGATCGATCCCGGCAGTGGCCGCATCACGCATGTGTCCGATCGCATCGCCGGCCCATCCGACCGGCCCGGCTCGAACGCGGTGGCGCTGTTCGAGGATCGCGCCGGCACGCTGTGGATCGGCAGCAATACCGGCCTGCACCGGGTCAGCGGCGAGCGCGAGATCGAATTCAATGCCGACCGCGCCGTGTCCGCCGCGCCGCTGGCGGCGGTCAGCGCGATTGCCGATGCCGATGACGGCCGGCTGTGGCTCGGCACGCCGGATGGCGTCGTGCTGTTCGACCCGGTGGCCGGCGTGCTCGAACGCCATCGTCACGATCCGGCCGATCCGCAGTCGCTGGTCGCCGACCGGGTCAGTGCGCTGCTGGTGGCGGCCGACGGTGCGCTGTGGGTCGGGACTACCTCCGGTCTGAGCCGGCGCGCGCCGGGTGCCGGCGGCTTTTCCCGCTTCCGGGCCGATCCGGCCGATCCGCGCGCGCTCGGCGGCGACCATGTCCGGGCGTTGATGCAGGACCGCGCCGGTCGGCTCTGGGTTGCGACCCAATCGGGCGGCCTGAGCCTGTTCGACGGCGACGCCGGATTCGACACCCGGCGCTACGACGCCAATGCGCCGTCGAGCCTGAGCAGCAACGATGTCTGGAGCCTGTTCCAGGACCGTTCCGGCCTGATCTGGATCGGCACCGCCGGCGGCGGCCTGAACCAGATCAACCCGAGTACCGACCGCTTCCAGGCGTTGCGCAGCCTGCCGTTCAATCCGCGCAGCCTGCGCAGCCCGTTCGTCTGGGACCTCGCCGAGGACGCCGCCGGCCGGATCTGGATGACCACGCTCGCCGGCATCGAGCGCCACGACCCGCGCGACGGCAGTTTCGCGCTGTTCCAGCCGCAGGCCGGCGATGTCGCGATGAACCAGTTGCAGTCGCTGCATCTGGACGCGCAGCAGCGCTTCTGGGTCGGTGCAGTGAACGGCCGGCTGTACCGCTTCGATCCCGAGCGTGGCCGCTTCGACGGCGTGGCGCGTGACGGCGTACCGGACGGGCGCTTCAGCCGCGACCGCGTCTGGTTGCTCGGCGGCGAGCCGTCCGGGCGGCTCTGGGTCGGGGCCAGCGAGGGCCTGTTTGCACTCGATCCCGACAGCGGGCGAATCGTCGAATCGATCGCCGACCGTGCCGACATCCCGATGGGCACGCAGCCGGTCCGGACCATGCTGGCCGACTCCGACGGCGTGCTCTGGTTCGGTGGCGGCGGCGCCGGACTGATTCGCTACCAGCACGGACGTGGTGTGACGATGGTGCTCGGCCGTGATCCGGCCGACCCGGCCTCGCTCAGCGACAACAACGTGCGGGCGCTGTACGAATCGCCGGACGGCGCACTGTGGGTCGGCACTCACAACGGGCTGAATCGTCTCGCCGCCGAGGATCGCCGCGCCGGGCGCAATCGATTCAAGCTCTACACCCGCAGCGACGGCCTGCCCGACAACACGATCTACGGCATCGTGCCGGAGGGCGACGGCCGCCATCTGTGGCTCAGCAGCAATGCCGGCCTGAGTCGCTTCGACCCGTTGCGCGACGAATTCCGCAACTTCAACGTCCACGATGGCCTGACCGCCAACGAGATGAACGGTGGCGCCGAATTGCGCGCGGTGGACGGCCGGCTGTACTTCGGCAGTGTCGGCGGCGTGACCTGGTTCAGACCGGACGATCTGCCGGTCAACACGCACGTGCCGAGCGTCGCGATCACCGAGGTCGCGACCCACCGCAGCGCGGCGCAGGTCAGTGGCCGCAATGGCGAGCAAGCGCTGGAGCTGCCGCACGACGCCGCGATGCTGACGGTCCGCTTCGCGGTCACCGATTTCCACCAGCCGAACAAGAACCGCTTCCGCTACCGGCTGCTCGGCCCCGACGGCGGCGACTGGATCGATACCGCCGAACCGTCGATCACGATCGCGCGGCTGCCGCCGGCCGGCTATCGGCTCGAAGTGCATGGTGCCAACAACGACGGGGTCTGGAGCGCCGAGCCGGCGACGCTCGACGTGGTCGTGCAGCCTCCATGGTGGAATACGCCCGTTGCCTATGCCGGCGAAGGCCTGCTGATTTTGCTCGCCGGTCTCGGCTACCACCGCGCACAGCGGCGCAAGCTGGTCCGCGAACGCGAATTCAACGACCAGTTGAGCCGTGCCCACTCGCTGGCCGAGGCGCGCCACGAGATGGCGATGCGCTACGCCCGCTACGATCAGTTGACGCAGTTGCCGAACCGCAGTGCGCTGATCGATGCGCTCGGTCGCTATCTGCGCAGCGCACGCCTCAACGCGCAGCCGCTGGCGCTGCTGCTGATCAATCTCGACCGCTTCCAGCGCATCAACGACAGCATCGGCCACACGCTCGGTGACCGCGTGCTGCAGATGACTGCCGAGCGGCTGCAGGTCGGCATCGGCAGCGGCGACTTCCTGGCCCGGGTCGGCAGCGACGAATTCGCGCTGATCGCGCTGCCACCGGATGCGGCCGACGACGACTGGCCTGAGCAGTTGGCGAGCCGCCTGCAGCAGTCGATCGCCGAGCCGCATCCGCTGCGCGATCCACCGCTGGTGATCGGTGCCGGCATCGGCATCGTCTGCGCCGACGATAGCGCCGGTCCGGCCGAGCTGCTCGGACAGGCCGACATCGCGATGCATGCCGGCAAGCGCCAGGCGCCCGGAAGCATCGTCCGCTACCGGCCCGACATGCGCGACAGCGCACGCGAGCGGCTCAGCATCGAGGCGCGGATGCGCCGCGCGCTCGATGCCGGCGAGTTCGTCGCGCATTACCAGCCGCTGGTACGGGTGGCCGGCAGTCGGGTCAGTGGTTTCGAGGCGCTGATCCGCTGGATGCCAGCCGACGGACCGCCGATCTATCCGGACCAGTTCATCCCGGTCGCCGAGGAGAGCGGGCTGATCGTCGAGCTCGGCAGCTTCATGCTGCACGAGGTCTGCCGGCAACTGGCCGAGTGGCGCAGCGTCGGCGTGCAGCGGATCGCCGTCGCGGTCAATGTGTCGATGCGGCAGTTGCGCAGCGGCACGCTGGTGCCGACGCTGCGTGCCGCGCTGACCGAGTTCGGCGTGCCGGCGTCGATGCTGAAACTCGAGATCACCGAGAGCGCGATGATGGAGAACGTCGAGGACACCGCCGAACAGCTCGCCGCGGTGCGGCGACTCGGCGTGCCGGTCTCGGTCGATGACTTCGGTACCGGCTTCTCGTCGCTCGGTCACCTGAAGCGGCTGCCGGTCAACGAGCTGAAGATCGACCGGACCTTCGTCAGCGACGTCGCCAGCAGCAGCCACAGCCGCAAGATCGTCGCATCGATCGTGCGGCTTGCGCACGAGCTCGACCTGACCACGGTCGGCGAGGGCGTCGAGGATGCCGAGTGCCTGGCCTGTCTGCGCGAGATCGGCTGCGACTTCGCACAGGGCTACCACTTCGCCAGGCCGATGTCCGCTGCTGACGTCTACCGCAAGGGCTGGCTGCCGCTGCTGCAGAAGCGCAGGGCGTAAGGCGCTCACGTCCGGCGCCCGCTCGTCGCAGCCAGCAAGCTCGCCGCAGCGACTCGTCTTGCCGCTGCGGCGCGAGTTCCCGGTGCTGCATTCGTGATCAGCGACCACGACGCGTTTCGAGCCGCACCAGCGACGGCGGTGCGCGTACCGTGATCGACGGCGTGATGGCGACAGGCGGCGCGCCCTACAATGATTTCATTTGCGGGCGGGGGCTGCAGCCGATGTCGACGATCACCGAGGAACAGGCCCGTGCGTACATGCACAAGCTGCTGGCGGCGATGGCCCAGGCTGGCGGATCGGATCTGTTCATCGCGCACGATTTTGCGCCGAGCATGAAACTCAATGGCGCGATGCAGCCGCTGTCGCAGCAGAAGCTCACCGGCGACGTCACCAGGATGCTCGCCCGTTCGCTGATGAACGAGACGCAGCGCGACGAATTCGAGCGCGAGTACGAATGCAATTTCGCGATCTCGGTGCCCGGCGTGTCGCGCTTCCGCATCAACGTCTACGTCCAGCAGCAGCACACCGCGATGGTGATCCGCACGATCGCGGCCGAGATCCCGGACTTCGAGAAGCTGCAACTGCCACCGGTACTGAAGGACATCATCATGAGCAAGCGTGGGCTCGTGCTGGTGGTCGGCGGTACCGGCTCCGGCAAGTCGACCACGCTGGCGGCGATGATCGATCACCGCAACCGGACCTCGTCCGGCCACATCATCACGATCGAGGATCCGGTCGAGTACGCGCACGTGTCGAAGAGCTCGCTGGTCAGCCACCGCGAGGTCGGCGTCGACACGCTGTCGTGGCATCACGCGCTGAAGAACACGTTGCGGCAGGCACCGGACGTGATCCTGATCGGCGAGATCCGCGACGCCGAGACGATGGAGCACGCGATCGCGTTTTCGGAAACCGGCCATCTGTGCCTGTCGACGCTGCACGCCAACAGCGCCAGCCAGACGATGGAACGGGTGGTCAATTTCTTTCCCGAAGAACGCCGCACGCAGTTGCTGATGGACCTGTCGGCGAACCTGCGGGCGATCATCGCCCAGCGCCTGGTGCGCACCGAGGACGGCCGCGGACGCAAGGCGGCGATCGAGATCCTGATCAACACGCCGACGATCAGCGAAAAGATCCTGAAGGGCGAATTCGGCGAGCTGAAGGGTGTCATGTCGAAGTCGCGCGAGCTCGGCATGCGCACATTCGACTGGGCGCTGTTCGAGCTGTACAACGACGGCCACATCTCGTACGACGAAGCGATCCGTCACGCCGACTCGGCCAACGAGCTGCGGCTCGAGATCAAGCTGCGCAGCAAGCGCGGCGAACCGGCAGCGGCGGCGAAGGTGGCGCTGGCGATCGACACCGGACCGTCGGAAGAGGAGCTCGAGGCGATGCGCAAGGAAGAACTCGCGCGACAGGAAGCCAAGCGGCGTGAACTGGAAGAGAAGGAGCTGCAGAAGTTGCGCGCGATGAAGGCGCAGCAGGACTGAACCCGCGCGCGCGGTGGCGGTGTCTGCCGCCGTCCTGCGTAGTGGTTCATCCACGACCGCGGCGAGCGGTCGTCGAAACGCCCCGGCCGGAGTCCGCCGCATGAAACTGATCGCCGAGAAGCGCAGCCCGCGCGAGCGCCATGACCAGCTCCGCTTCGTTCGTGCCGACGGAAGCGGTGCGGCCTGCATGATGCCGAGGCAGGGCATCCTGCCGCACGACCTGCTGCACTACGTGGTGGAATCGACGCTTGGATGTCGCCACGGATTCCTCGGCCTCGTCGCGGCCGGCGCGCAACCGGCGTTCGCGATGGATGTGGGCGCAGACGACGATTCGGCGAAGCCGGGCGAACCCGATGCGATCCGTTCCGAAGCGGCACGGGTCGAGGCGCTGGTCGAGGCGATGCAGGCACAGTTGTGGGCCGGCGTGACCGATGACATGGTGGCGTTTCGGCTCGGCGTCGAGGGCGCCTGTGCCTCACGCGGTTGCGCGCCGCCTGCGCTCGATGACGCAGTCATCACAGGTCTATTCGAAGCCGCCGCCGCGCTGGCCGAACGCTGGAACGCGGTGCCCCCGCACGGCGTGCTGGAACTCGAACTGCCGCGCGGGTCGACCTGCTGAAGCCGACTTGCGCTGGCGTTCGAGTCAGTGCTCGCGAATGAATTCGCTGCAGACCCGGTTGCGTCCGCCCATCTTGGCCCGGTAGAGCTGGCGATCGGCCTCGCCGATCAGCTCCTGCGGCGAGCCGCCCGGCACGCACAGTTCGGTCGCGATGCCGATGCTGACCGTCACGTGGTCGGCCACGGTCGAGTACGCGTGCGGGATCCGCAGCGATTCGATCTGCGTGCGGATGCCCTCGGCGATCGCCAGCGCGCCTTCGAAATCGGTCTCCGGCAGCACGCAGGCGAATTCTTCGCCGCCGTAACGCGCGCCGAGGTCGGCCGGGCGCAGCATGGCCGACGAGATCATGTGGGCGACGGTGCGCAGGCAATCGTCTCCCTGGCAGTGGCCGTAGGCATCGTTGAACGCCTTGAAGTGATCGACATCGAGCAGGATCAGCGACAGTTCGCCATCGTGCCGCGCAAGCCGGGCGTACTCCTTGGCCAGCACTTCGTCGAAGTGGCGGCGATTGGCCAGCCCGGTCAGTCCGTCGGTGATCGCGAGCCGGGTCAACTGGTCGCGGGCCTGCTTCAGCTCGACCTGGTTGCGGACCCGCATCTTGACCACCGGCGGGTTGATCGGCTTGGTGACGTAGTCGACCGCACCGAGTTTCAGTCCGCGGGTTTCGGCACCGAGGTCGCCCATGCCGGTGATGAAGATCACCGGGATGTTCGACGTGTCGTGTTCGGCCTTGAGCCGCGAGCAGACCTCGAAGCCGTCCAGCCCCGGCATCATCACGTCGAGCAGGATCACTTCCGGATGCGCGTCGCGGGCCAGTTCCAGCGCCTGCTGGCTGTCGGTCGTGCACAGCACCTCGTAGCTGTCATCGAAGATCCGTGCGAGCAGCCGGGCATTGCTCGGATCGTCATCGACGATCAGGATCCTGGCCTGCGATTTGGTTGCCATTGAGGCCAGCTCCCTTCGTGGTCGGTGCCGGCCGTCCCGGGCCGCGCGTTTAGAGGGAGCCGGTCGGTGACGAAAGCGCCACCGGCCGACCGTGGATCGATCGTGCCCGGCTGTGCGGCAGGGGTTTCGGGGGAGGTCTGCACAGCCCGGCGCGATCACGGTCGAGGCTACGGCCGCGGCACCCAATTGCGAGTGAATGCACGTGCTCGTTCAGGCAGTTGGCCGCCGAACGGTAGAGTGCGTCGAGCTGCTCGCGGTCGGCCGACGATGCAGCGTGCGGACGGCGCGTCCGGAACGGGCTCGGCGGGCAGGCCGGAGACGTGCGGCCGCCGCGGCCGGCATTCATGCCTGCGGTTCGCATCGATCCGCTAGAATCGTCCGGATGGAGACAAGGAGTGCCCACCCGATGAATGCGTCGACGACCCGCCTCGGCATTTTTGCCGCCCTGATGCTGCTGATGGCTGCCACCCGGATCAACCATTTCGCCGTGGTGCCGGATGCCTCGTGGGCGGTGTTCTTCGCAGCCGGCTACTACCTGCGCGGCCAGTGGCGCTGGGCATTCCCGGCCCTGATGGCGCTCGCGGTCGCGGTCGACTACTGGGTGATCAGCGCGACCGGGATGGACTTCTGGGCGCACTACTGCGTATCGCCCGGCTACTGGTTCCTGCTGCCGGCCTATTTCAGCCTGTGGGCCGGTGGCGCCTGGCTGGCCGGGCGCAATGCGAGCGGTGCAGGAGGCGCGCTGCAGCTCGGTGTCGCGCTGGTCGCCAGCGTCGCGCTGTGCCATGCGTTCGCCCAGGGCGGTTTCTACTGGCTCAGCGACGTCGTCGCCGAGCCGAGCGTGAGCGGCTGGGTCGCGAACTACGGTCACTGGCTGTTGCCGTACCTGCAGACCGCCGCGCTGTATGTCGGCGCGATCGCGGTCGTCGATCGTCTGCTGCGGATGCTGGGTGCGCCGGCCGAGACCGTCGCCGTCCGCTGATCCGGCCCGCCGCCGTCGCCACGCGGGCGACGGCGGTTCAGCGAAATATCCCGATGCCGATGCTGAAGCGCACGTTGCCCTGTCGGGCGCGGAAATCGGCCGGCCACAGGTCGATCGCGTCGGCATCGAGCTCCGGCCAGACATACGCCGCCTCGCGGATCCGGCCGCGGCGGTCGCCGGTGATCCGGCCGTGCGCAGTCAGGAATCGGCCCGGCGCGTAGATCTGCGGGTCGAGGAACCCGGCGCGAAGCAGGATGAAGCGGCCGAGGTCGCGCTGATGCGGCAGCGGACGACCGTGGCGATCGAGCGGAAACGCGATCAGCTCGATCTCGCTGTAGCGGTCGAAATTGCGCGTCTCGACCACCATGCCGCCCCAGGCGACCGGCTGGTCGAGATGCCGTTCGATCGCGTCGGCGACTTCGAACGGCGGCACCGATGCGGTCGCGGCCGGCCCGCTCGCGCAGCCGGCGAGCAGTACCGCGGTCAATGCTGCTGCTGTCGCCAGACCGGGCTGCATGGGATCTCCGTTGCGGTGAGTCGGAAGCATTTCGACGTCCGCGATGCTACGCCGTCGCGCACGCCTTGCGGCTGAACTGGCGACGACCGCCGGGCTTGACCGCGACCGCGCCGATGCCAACCATGCGTGACCCCGACCGCTGCTGTGGATGAGCCACGATGAAACGCGCATTGACCCTGAGCCTCGCATTGACCATGGCCGCGGCCAGCCTGCCGGCGCGGTCCGCCGAGGTGGACTGCAAGCTCCGTTTCTCGATGAGCGGCTGGTCGGTGTTCTACAAGCGCGCGAGCGGCAGCGGCACGATCCAGTGCGACAACGGGCAGTCGATGAAGGTCGTGATCGAAGCGCGCGGCGGCGGCCTCAGTTTCGGCAAGTCGACGATCGAGAACGGCGTCGGCGAATTCTCCGGCGTGCACGATATCGGGGAACTGCTCGGCGCCTATGCAGCCGCCGAGGCGCATGCCGGGGCAGTGCGGTCGGCCAAGGCGCAGGTCGTGACCAAGGGCGAAGTGTCACTGGCACTCAGTGGCACCGGGAGAGGCTGGGACGTCGGCGTCGCGTTCGGCAACTTCGTCATCAAGCGCGCCGGTGGTTGATTCGTCCGACGGCGCGAAACGAAACTGCGTCGCGCGGCACACTGCCGTCGCAGTCGTCCGAAGGCACACACCCGCTCAGGCCAGCGTGGTATCGAGCAACATCATCAGCACGAAGCCGACCAGCAGCCCGCCGGTCGCGTAGTGCTCGTGCCCCTGGCGGTGCGACTCGGGGATGATTTCGTGGCTGACGACATACAGCATCGCGCCGGCAGCGAAGCCGAGGCCGAGTGGCAGCAGCACCGGCAACGCGACGACGATGCCGGCACCGACGACGGCGCCGGCCGGCTCGATCAGTCCTGACGCGACCGCCACCGCCAACGCGCGACCGCGGCCGTAGCCGGCCGCGCGCAGCGCGACCGCGACGACCAGTCCCTCCGGGACGTCCTGCAGCGCGATGCCGGTCGTCAGCGCCAGGCCGCGCGGCAGGTCATTCGCCAGCGCGACGCCGATCGCCATACCTTCCGGCAGGTTGTGCAGGCAGATCGCGAACACGAACAGCCAGGTTCTCCTGAGCCGTTGCACCGAGCGGCCCTCGGCACCCTTGATGAAGTGCTCGTGCGGAATCAGCAGGTCCAGCAGCATCACCAGCACGGCGCCGAGCACGATCGCGAGGCCGACCAGCCCGCCGGCAGCCCAGCGATCGGCGCCGAGCGCGCGTGCCGCCTCGATGCCCGGCAGCACCAGCGAGAACGCGCAGGCCGCGAGCATCACGCCGGCGCCGAAACCGAGCAGTGCATCCTGCGTGCGCGGGCCGATTCGCTTCGAGAACAGCGCCGGCAGCGCGCCCAGCGCGGTCGCCGCGGCGGCGACGCTGCCACCGAGCAGCGCGAGCCAGACCGGCGACAGCGCCGACAGCGCGGTCATCGATGCGTGCGACGTCCGGGCTCGGACCGCAGTGACCGGCGGACGCGCGCATCACGCGGCCGCCCGGCCGCCGGCGTGGGCTCGGGGCGAGGCGGCATGCGCACGGTCGACGTCATCGGCGGTTCGCGGACAGTGAGGGCGGGGGCCGGAAGCACGGTGGCTGAGGCCGGGCTAACGCCGGCACAGACTGGATCAGCGGCGATGAACGCTCCGGCAATCGGCTCCGGCTATCGGCTCCGAAGAGGCTCAGAAGCCGGGTCCGAACAGCAGCAGGCACATCAGCAGGCCGAGTCCCGACACGATCACGGTCAGCGCACCGACCGCGGGCGTACGCGCTGCGTTTCGTTGCAGATCGCGCGGATCGTGGTGACGACGTAGCCGTTGTGTGGCAGCGAATCGAGAACCCCGGACGAGATCGCGACCGCGCGGTCCAACTGCCCCAGCGGCACCGCCTGCGCCAGATACAGCGGCGCTAGGATCGGCAGCGCGATGGCCTGACCGCCGGACGCCGAGCCGGTCATCGCCGCGATCAGGCTGACCGCGATGGCGGCTGTCGCGACACCGTTGCCGGGCAGGTGCCTCACGGCGGCGGCAGGTCGTCGCGGTTCGCGACCGGATCATTGGCGCGTGCTTCGAAGCGCTCGCCGCGGGCATGCGCGCGGCGCAGCATCGGGACCCGCCAGGTGTAGCCGAAGCCGGCCATGGAACAGCGCCATGTGACCCGACTGGGCGTCGGCCAGGCTGTCGGCCTCGAGCACAGCGCCATCCAGTACAGCGGATGATCTTCGGCGACCAGGATCAGCGGGATCGGCGTCGTCGCGCGGCCACTACTGTGCGGCCCAGCCGCCGTCGACCGGAATCGCGGCGCCGGTCAGGTTGTGCGCCTCCCGGCGGCACAGCCACAGCACCAGCTCGGCGATGTCGGAGGTCTGCGACATCCGCTGGCTCGGCTGCTTCTCGGCCAGCAGGCTGCGGATGCCGGCATCCCGATCGCCGCCGGCCGCCATCGAGCGGGCGCTGATCTGCGGCTCGATCAACGGCGTTTCGACCCAGCCCGGGCAGACGCAGTTGACGGTCACACCGCCGCTGCTCCGGTCGCCGACCGCGGCGTATTCGAGCGCCGCGACCTTCGACATGCCGACCAGTCCGAACTTGCTCGCTACATACGGTGCCTTGTGCACCGACGCGACCAGCCCGTGCACCGAGGCGATATTGACCACCCGGCCGTAGCGGCGCTCGGCCATGCCCGGCAACACCGCCTGCATCGTATGGAACGCCGCACTCAGGTTGATCGCGATGATCGAATCCCAGCGTTCGCCCGGCATCTCGGCGATCGATGCGGTGTGCTGCACGCCGGCGCAGTTGACCAGCAGGTCGATCGGCCCCCAGACGGCGGCGTCCTGCATCATCGTCGTGATCGCGGCCGGGTCGCGCAGGTCGGCATCGAAATGGCGCACGTCGGCCGAGCCGGCCTGCCGGACCTGTTCGACCGCCGACGCGATCGCGTCGGCGCTGCCGAGTCCGTTGATGGCGACCCGCGCGCCGGCGCCGCCGAGCGCTTCGGCGATCGCGAGCCCGATGCCTGAGGTGGAGCCGGTCACGAGCGCGCTGCGGCCGGCGAGAAAGCGGTCGGTCATGGAAGTCTTCCGTGGCTGAGGAGCAAAGTGTGCCGCAGTGCGGCGCCGGAGATCGTAGTACCAACGGACGATGCGCGCGCGTCGGCCACCGCCAAGGTGGCCGGATCGGCGCGCACGGGGCCGGGCCGTATGCGTGGCACGGCCAGGACCGGATGCTGGCGCATCTGGCCGACGGTGCTGCGATGGTCGGCGACGCCCGCATCGACGGCCGTCCGCGCGCGGCCGGCGGGGCGATTCAGCAAGCGAAGGCTGCGGTCAACGCGCGGCGCCGCGCGCAAGCTACTCCGGGTCGTAACCGAGGATCGGCGCCAGCCAGCGTTCGGCCTCGTGCACGTCCCAGCCCTTGCGGCGGGCATAGTCCTCGACCTGGTCGCGACCGACCCGGCCGACCACGAAGTACTGGCTGTCCGGATGCGCGAAATACCAGCCGCTGACCGCGGCAGTCGGTGTCATCGCGAAGTTCTCGGTCAGACGGATGCCGGTGTGCCGTTCGGCATCGAGCAGCGCGAACAGCGTGGCCTTCTCGGTGTGGTCCGGGCAGGCCGGATAGCCCGGCGCCGGGCGGATGCCGCGGTAGCGCTCGCGAATCAGCGCATCGTTGTCGAGCGACTCGCCCGCGGCATAGCCCCACAGCTCGCGGCGCACGCGCTCGTGCATCCGCTCCGCCAGTGCTTCGGCGAGCCGATCGGCCAGCGCCTTCAGCAGGATCGCCGAGTAGTCGTCGTGCTCGGCTTCGAAGCGGGCGACGTACGCGTCGATGCCGTGGCCGGCGGTGACGGCGAAGCCGCCGATCCAGTCCTGCCTGCCGCTTGAACTCGGTGCAATGAAATCGGCGAGGCACAGGTTGGCGCGATCCCCGACGGGCTTGTCGGCCTGCTGGCGGAGGAAATGCAGGCGTACTCCTGTAGGAGCTGCTTCAGCGTCGACCGCGATTGCAGACGTTACCGCGTTCACGGTCGCGGCTGAAGCCGCTCCTGCAGGGGGCACAACCACGTCGTCGCCATTGCGCGTCGCCGGCCAGAACCCGACTACCGCCTTCGCCTGCAGCCAGCGTTCGGCAATGATCCGGTCGAGCATCGCCCGTGCGTCGGCGTACAGCTCGCGCGCCTGCGCGCCGACCACGGCGTCGTCGAGGATCTGCGGAAATTTGCCGGCGAGCTCCCAGGCATTGAAGAACGGGCCCCAATCGATGTAATCGCGCAGCTCGGCCAGCGGATAGTCGTCGAACACGGTAATGCCGGGCCTTGCCGGCACAGGTGGCAGGTAGCCCTCCCAGCCGCCGTCGAAGCGGTTCGCGCGCGCATCGCGCAGCGGCACCAGTCGCTTGCCCTGTCCTCGATCGCGATGGCGCTCGCGGATCGTCGCGTACTCCTTTTCGTTGGCCGCCACGAAGGCATCGCGCAACTCGGCGCTGATCAGCGACTGCGCGACACCGACCGCGCGCGATGCATCCTTGACCCAGACGGTCGGTTGCCGGTAGTTCGGCGCGATCTTCAGGGCGGTGTGCGCACGCGAGGTCGTCGCGCCGCCGATCAGCAGCGGCGTCGACATTCCCTGCCGCTGCAGTTCCTTCGCCAGGTGCGACATTTCCTCCAGCGACGGCGTGATCAGGCCGGACAGCCCGATCAGGTCGGCGCCGGCTTCGCGCGCGCGGTCGATGATGGTCTGCGCCGGTACCATCACGCCGAGATCGATGACCCTGAAATTGTTGCAGGCCAGCACGACGCCGACGATGTTCTTGCCGATGTCGTGCACGTCGCCCTTGACGGTCGCGAGCAGGATCGTGCCGTTGTTGCGGCTCGCCTCGCCGCTGCGTGCCTTCTCGGCCTCGATGTACGGGATCAGGCAGGCGACCGCCTTCTTCATCACCCGGGCCGACTTGACGACCTGCGGCAGGAACATCTTGCCGGCGCCGAACAGGTCGCCGACGCGGTTCATGCCGGCCATCAGCGGACCTTCGATCACGTCCAGCGGCCGCGCCGACTGCTGCCGCGCTTGCTCGGTGTCGGACTCGACGTACTGATCGATGCCGTGCACCAGCGCATGCTGCAGCCGCTCGGCGACCGGCCGCTCGCGCCAGGCCAGGTCTTCGGCCTTCGCTTCGGTCTTGCGACCGCGGAAGCGCTCGGCAACGGCCAGCAGTCGCTCGGTCGCATCGGCACGCCGCGCGAGCACGACGTCCTCGGCCGCGTCGCGCAGTTCCGGATCGAGATCGTCGTAGAGCGGCAGGGCACCGGCATTGACGATGCCCATGTCGAGGCCGGCGCGGATCGCGTGATACAGGAACACCGCGTGGATCGCCTCGCGGACGATCGTGTTGCCGCGGAAGCTGAAACTGACGTTGCTGATGCCGCCGGATACATGCGACAGCGGAAAGCGCTGCTTCAACTGGCACGCCGCATCGATGAAATCGACACCGTAGCGATCGTGTTCGGCAATGCCGGTCGCGATCGCGAACACGTTCGGATCGAAAATGACGTCTTCCGGCGCGAAGCCGGCGACCTCGGTCAGCAGCCGGAACGCCCGCGCGCCGATCTCGACCTTGCGTGCCAGCGTGTCGGCCTGGCCCTGCTCGTCGAACGCCATCACCACGACCGCGGCACCGTAGCGCCGAATCCGTCGTGCCTGGTCGAGGAACGCCGCCTCGCCTTCCTTCAGCGAAATCGAATTGACGACGCCCTTGCCCTGCAGGCAGCGCAGGCCGGCTTCGATCACGCTCCATTTCGATGAATCGACCATCACCGGCACGCGGGCGATGTCGGGTTCGGCTGCGATCAGCCGCAGGAAGGTCGCCATCGCATGCTCCGAGTCGAGCATGCCTTCGTCCATGTTGACGTCGATCAGTTGCGCGCCGTTGGCGACCTGCTGACGGGCGACCTCGACCGCACGGTCGTAGCGATCCTCGCCGATCAGCTTGCGGAACTGCGCCGAGCCGGTCACGTTGGTCCGTTCGCCGACGTTGACGAAGTTGAGGTCCGGCGTGAACACGAACGGTTCGAGGCCGGACAGCCGCGTGTGCGGCTCGATCGCCGGCCGCGGTCGCGGCGGCAGGTCGCGCACCGCGGCGACGATCGCGGCGATGTGTTCCGGCGTGGTGCCGCAGCAGCCGCCGACGATGTTCAGCAGTCCGGCGTCGGCAAACTCGCGCAGCGTCGACGCCATCTCGTCCGGAGTTTCGTCGTATTCGCCAAATGCGTTCGGCAGGCCGGCGTTCGGATGGCAGGACAGATAGGCATCGGCGACCTGGCTCAGCACGTCGACATGCACCCGCAGGTCACGGGCACCGAGCGCGCAGTTGAAGCCGATCGCGAGCGGCCGCGCGTGCCGCACCGAGTACCAGAACGCCTCGGCAGTCTGGCCCGACAGCGTGCGGCCGGAGCGGTCGGTAATGGTGCCGGAGATCATCAGCGGAAGCCGTCCGCCGAGCGCGTCGAACACGTCCTCTATCGCGAACAGCGCGGCCTTGGCGTTCAGCGTGTCGAACACCGTCTCGACCATCAGCACGTCGGCGCCGCCCTCGATCAAACCGCGTGCGGCTTCGGCGTAGGCAACGCACAGTTGCTCGAAGTCGATGTTGCGGAAGCCGGGGTCGTTGACGTCCGGCGAGATCGACGCGGTGCGGTTGGTCGGACCGAGCACGCCGACCACGAAGCGCGGCCGGTCCGGTGTCAGCGCGGTCTTCTCGTCGCAGGCCTCGCGTGCGATTCGTGCGCCTTCGCGGTTGAACTCGAAAGCGAACTGTTCGAGACCGTAGTCGGCCTGCGCGATCGTGGTGGAATTGAAGGTGTTGGTTTCGATCAGGTCGGCACCAGCGTCGAGATAGGCTCGGTGCACGGCCTGCACGATGTCGGGCCGGGTCAGCGACAGCAGGTCGTTGTTGCCCTTGAGGTCGCGGCCGTGTTCGTGTGCGTCGCCGTGGCAGGCGCAGGCGAAGCGCTCGCCGCGGTAGCCGGCCTCGTCGAGCCGGTGTCGCTGCAGCATCGTGCCCATCGCACCATCGAGCACCAGAATGCGGGATGACAGCGCGTCGAGCAGCGCGTCGGCGCGGGCGGGGTGCAGCCAGGGCAGTTGCGTGGTCATTGGACTTTGCACGGCGTGACTCCCTTTGCCGACGCTGGAGGGGAGAAAAGCAGGGGACTCGCGCGGTGAACGGGCAGGCCGCGCGGCAACAGCCCCTCTCCCTGTGGGAGAGGGGTTGGGAAGAGGGTGCCCAGTGGCGGGTTCGTGGCGATCCGGCCGGGATCGGGTTGACCGGGCGGTCGGATCGGGCGCCGCGGGAGTGGTGCCATGCGGCTTGCGGGAACCCTCACCCCCGGCCCCTCTCCCGCCGGGAGAGGGGAGCAAAGCAGGGGACTCGCGCGGTGACCGGGCAGGCCGCGCGGCAACAGCTCCTCTCCCACGGGGAGAGGGGAGCAGGGTAGTGGCGTCGCGCGGTGACCGGGCAGGCGACGCGGCAACAGCCCCTCTCCCACGGGGAGAGGGGAGCAGGGTAGTGACGTCGCGCGGTGACCGGGCAGGCGACGCGGCAACAGCCCCTCTCCCTGTGGGAGAGGGGTTGGGGAGAGGGTGCCCGGTGGCGGGTTCGTGGCGATCCGGCCGGGATCGGGTTGACCGGGCGGTCGGATCGGGCGCCGCGGGAGTGGTGCCATGCGGCTTGCGGGAACCCTCACCCCCGGCCCCTCTCCCGCCGGGAGAGGGGAGCCAAGCAGGGGACTCGCGCGGTGACCGGGCAGGCCGCGCGGCAACAGCTCCTCTCCCACGGGGAGAGGGGAGCAGGGTAGTGGCAACATGCTCACGGCTTGCTCGCCACCAGCGACAGCACCTCGAAATGCGGCGGTCGCTTTTCGCGGTTGATCGTCGTGCAACTCGCGACATCCAGCCCGGCCTTCTCGGCGAAGCCCTTCAACTGTCGCGGCGTGAAGCCGAGGTTGACGTGCCCGAACGGCGCCACCGCGCCGCGGTGCTCGTGTCGCGCCAACGTCGTGACCAGCAGCCGCCCGCCGCGGCGCAACACGCGGGCCGCTTCCGCCACCGCCTGCGCCGGCTTGTCGGAATAGGTCAGCGCATGCATAAGCATCACGTGGTCGAAGCTCGCGTCGGGCAGCTCGAGCGCATGCATGTCCTGCACCGAAAGCTCGACATTCGGCAGGTCGCGCAGCCGCTGGCGCGCGGCACTGATGACCTTCGAGCTGGCGTCGACGCAAACGTAGCGACGCGACTGCGGCGCCAGCAGCTCTGCCAGCACGCCGTCGCCGGAGGCGATGTCGAGCACCTCGCCAGGCTGCAGCAACTGCAGCGCCGAGCGGGCCAGCGTTTCCCAGGTCCGGCCCGGGGAATAATGACGTTCCATGTCGCCGGCGACCGCATCGGCCCAGTTCTCGTCGGCGGCGCGGGCGGCCAGCACCGCCGGCAGGCGCTCGGCATCCTGCCGCAGCAGCGCGTCGTTGGTGCCCTGGGTCAGCGAGCGCCACAGCGCGCGCTGGGCGTCGGACAGATCCTGTTCGTCGAACCGGTAATAGGCCGACACGCCGGAGCGGCGGTCGCGGACCAGGCCGGCGTCCTTCAGTCGTGCCAGATGGGTGGAGACCCGCGGCTGCGCGAGCTGGGTGATTGCCGACAGTTCCGCCACCGCCAGCTCCTCGCGGTCGAGCAGTGCCAGCAGCCGGATCCGGGTCGGGTCGGCCAGCACTCGCAGGCAGCTCGACCAGTCGTTCAGGTCCACGATTCATCCTTTCATCGCGATTTAGCGATGAATGGTGGGCGCCACGCCAGCAGCCGTCAAGCGCGCCCTGTAGGAGGGGGTTCAGACCCGACCGCGGGAAGTGGGCCTGCCGCGACCCTGGTAGGAGGGGCGCCCCGACCGCGCGGCGCCGAAACATCGCGCGGCAAGAACATTGCGACGCGGTCGGGGCTGAAGCCCCTCCTACAGGGGGCAGGGTCAAACGGTCGCCACGACCGGGCTGGTACCATAGCCGGCTTTCCAGCTCGACCCGAGGCCTACCCGATGCACTTCGCCTTCACCGAAGAACAGTTGATGATTCAGGACGTTGCGCGGCGGATCGCGCAGGAGAAGATCGCCCCGTCGGCCGAGCATCACGACCAGACCGGCGAGTTCCCACTCGAAAACATCCGCATCCTCGGCGAGAACGGCCTGATGGGCATCGAAGTGCCGGCCGAGTACGGCGGCGCCGGCATGGACCCGGTCAGCTACGTGCTGGCGATGATCGAGGTTGCCGCGGCCGATGCCGCGCACTCGACCATCATGTCGGTCAACAACTCGCTGTTCTGCAACGGCATCCTGAAGTTCGGCACCGAAGAGCAGAAACAGAAGTACGTCCGTGCGATCGCCGAAGGCCGCGAGATCGGCGCGTTCGCGCTGACCGAACCGCAGTCCGGTTCCGACGCGACGGCGATGCGCTGCAAGGCTACCCGCCAGGACGACGGCAGCTTCGTCATCAACGGCAAGAAGAGCTGGATCACGTCCGGCCCGGTCGCAAAGTACATCGTGCTGTTCGCGATGAGCGATGCGTCGAAGGGCGCGCGCGGCATCACTGCGTTCATGATCGACACGACCAGGCCGGGCTTCCACCGCGGCAAGACCGAGCCGAAGCTCGGCATTCGCGCCTCGGCCACCTGCGAGATCGAGTTCACCGACTACGTCGTGCAACCGGAAGACGTGCTCGGTGCCGAAGGCGAAGGCTTCAAGATCGCGATGGGCGTGCTCGACGCCGGCCGCATCGGCATCGCTTCGCAGGCGATCGGCATTGCCCGCGCCGCGTACGAGGCGACGCTCGCGTTCGTCAAGGAACGCAAGGCCTTCGGCCAGCCGATCGGCGCGTTCCAGATGACCCAGGCCAAGATCGCCGACATGAAGTGCAAGCTCGAGGCAGCGACGCTGCTGACGCTGCGCGCTGCGTGGATGAAGGGCGAGACCGAGAAGAACGGCGGCCGCTTCAGCACCGAGGCCGCAGTCGCCAAGCTGACCGCGTCCGAGGCGGCGATGTGGATCGCGCACCAGGCGGTGCAGATCCACGGCGGCATGGGCTACTCGAAGGAAATGCCGCTCGAGCGTTACTTCCGCGACGCCAAGATCACCGAGATCTACGAGGGCACCAGCGAGATCCAGCGGCTGGTCATTGCGCGCAACGAAACCGGCCTGCGCTGAGTTCCGGGCGCCTCCCGGCGCGCCGTTCGCGGCGTGCCGGGCAGCACGACACGGCACGCCATGTCCGTTTCACTGACCGTCCTGCTGGTCGAAGACCAGCACGACATTGCCGCCAACATCTGGGACTTCCTCGAACGCCGCGGCCATTCGGTCGATCGTGCGGCGGACGGCCGCAGCGGCCTGGCGCTGGCGCTGAGCGGGCGGTTCGACGTGATCGTGCTCGACCTCGGCCTGCCGCGCCTGGACGGCCTGCAGTTGTGCCGGAAACTGCGTGAGGCCGGCCACGGTGTGCCGGTGCTGATGCTGACCGCGCGCGACACCCTCGACGACAAGCTGCGCGGCTTCGCCGAGGGCGCCGACGACTACATGGTCAAGCCATTCGCATTGCGCGAACTGGAAGCACGGCTGCTGAATCTGCATCGGCGCCGACTGCGCGCGGCCGGCGAATGCCTCCGGGTCGGGCCGATCGAATACGAACCGGCGACCCGCACCGCCCGCCGCGGCGATCATTCATGGGAGCTGTCGGTGGCACAGGGCCGTCTGCTCGAGGCGCTGTTGCGCGCCTCACCGGGCGTGGTCCGCCATGCCGATCTGCTGCAGGCGATCTGGGGCGAGCAGGAAAGCGACCTGGCGATGCTGCACAGCCAGGTTTCCGCGTTGCGAGCACTGATCGATCGGCCATTCCACACGCCGCTGCTGCAGACCGTGCATGGCATCGGCTACCGGATCGGCAGCCACTGACGGCCGCGACGCGATCAACGCGTCGCGGCGGGTTCGCGCGGCTCCGGCGGACGCAACCGCAGCCACAGGTTGCGCAGGTAGATGAAGGCGCCGGTCGACTGGCCGACGATGAACACCGGGTCGCCGAGCTGGATCGCATAGACCAGCAGCAACAGGCCGCCGCCGAGGCTCAGCCACCAGAACGCCAGCGGGATCACGCTGGCGCGTGCCCGTTCGCTGGCGATCCACTGCACGATGAAGCGCGACGCGAACAGCGCCTGCCCGGCGAATCCGAGCACCAGCCAGAATGTTGTGCTGCTCATCACGGCGTCTCCGTGCTGCCAGGCGTCGCCCGCACCGCGGGGCGGTCACCGATCGGCAATTCATCGGCGCGGGTCAGCCGATGGCGCCGCCCCAGCCAGGCGACGCCGATCAGGTCGACAATGCCGACCCAGAGCCGGTTCCACATGCCGTAATGCGTACTGCCGGCGCGCCGTTCGCGATGGCCGACCGGCACGCTGACGATGTCCCAGCCGGCCTGCCGGACCAGTGCCGGAATGAAGCGATGCATGTGATCGAAGTAGGGCAGCGACAGCAGCGTGTCACGTTCGATCAGGCGGATGCCGCAGCCGGAGTCCGGCGTGCTGTCGCCGAGCAGGCGGCTGCGCACGGCGTTCGCGATCCGCGACGAGATCCGCTTGGTGGCACTGTCGCGGCGTGTCGTGCGCCAGCCCTGCAACAGCTTGAGCCGGTCCGGATTGCCCTGTTGCAGCGATTTCCACAGCTTCGGAATATCGGCCGGATCGTTCTGGCCGTCGGCATCGAGCGTGGCGATCCAGGCGCCGCGCGCGGCGCGTACGCCGTTGCGCAATGCCGTGCTCTGGCCGGCCTGTCGGGTATGTCGCAACACGCGCAGGCGCGGCATCGCGGCGCCGCGGCCGGCCAGCACGGTTGGCGTCGCGTCGCTGCTGGCATCGTCGACGACGATGATCTCGTGCTCGATCACGCCGTCGAGCGCAGCAGCGATCTCGTCGAGCAGCGGGCCCAGGTTGTCGGCTTCGTCGTGGGCAGGGATCACCACCGACAATTGCGGCGCCGGAAGAACGGCGGCCGCTGCGGCAGTGATCGGAACGCTGGGCGGTCGGGATGGCATCGGCATGGCGGTCATGGAGCGGAAGTGGAGAATTCGGAAGCGGCGCAGGCTGCGCTGACGGCGGCCGGCGGCACCAGCACCATCGCGCGCCGGTTGGAAGTGCCGAGATCGATCACCGCGTCGGCGTCGATGCAGCGAACCAGCACCTCGCGCGGCAGCATCAGCCGGTGCGCGGAGTCGGACAGCAGCCACGGCAGTGCTTCCGCGAGCTGCCGCTCCCGTGATGCCTTGAAGCCGAATGCACGGGCCGGGCGCTGCGCCTGCAGCAGGAACTGTTCCGGCACCGCGACGAGGCCCAGCTCGGCGTCGGCCGGCATCAGCCGTTCGACCTGCAGCATCAGCGCGCGGCCGGAGCGCGCGTCGGTCATCTGCGGATAGCCGAACAGGCCGTAGCCGAGCCACAGACAGGCCAGCAGTGCGGCAAAGCCCGCTGCGCCGCGGCGCGGGCCGGCCAGCAGGATGGCGAGCAGGCCGACCAGCCCGACCCCGAACAGCCACGGCCACGGCGCGACCATGTTCTGTGTCTCGATCCGTATCGCGAAGGTCGGCCGGCCGAACCAGGCCCAGCCGGCGCCGAGCAGCAGCACGGCGGCCAGCAGCGTCGCCAGGCCGAACAGCAGGCGATGCACGCCCGGCCGCCGCAACAGCCCCGGCAGCAGCGGCGCGAACGCGAGCGCAAATGCGGGCAGCGCCGGCAGGATGTACATCTCGCGCTTGCCCGGCGAGGCCGAGAAGAACGCGACCACCAGTACGATCCAGCCCAGCAGCAGCCACTGCCGGACGTCACCGCGCCGCAGCCGGCGGCGCCAGGCCGGCACCGACCACGGCAGCAACGCGACCAGCGGCAGCCACAGCAGCGGGATCACCTGGGTCAGGAAGTACCAGGGCGGCTGGTGGTGATGCCAGGCGTTGGCGTAGCGCGTGACGGTCTGCCGGAACAGCAGTTCGTCGCGATAGGCGGCGATCGCCGGATCGTCACGTGACAGCAGCAGCAGCGGCACCAGCCACAGACCGATCGCGAGCAGCATCGCCAGCGGGCCGAGTGCCCAGCGCCAGCCGCCGGCAAGACGCGGCAGTCCCGGCCAGTCACGCCAGCGCGCCCACGCATACGGCAGCAGCACCAGCCACGGCAGGAAGCCGGTGCCCTTGGTGATGACGCCGAGTCCGGTCGCGAATCCACCGATCAGATACCAGCCCCAGTGCGGCCCGAGCAGCAGGTGGCGCAACAGGCCGTACAGGCCCAGTGTTGTCCACAGCAGCAGCAACGCGTCGATCTGTGCACTGCGCGCCTGCAACGTGAACTGCACGGTGACCAGCAGCGCCAGCGTGGCCCAGAACGCGCTCTGCCGATTCCACAGCCGCCGCGCGAGGTCGAAGGTCAGCCACAGCGTGCCGAGCGCGGCGAGCAGCGACGGCAGCAGGAATGCCAGCCGCAGGTCACCGACCGCCCGCAGCGCCAGCGCCTGGGCCCAGATGAACACCGGCGGCTTCTCGGCGTACAGCTCGGGACCGCGCTGCGGCAGGAACCAGCGGCCCGACTCGACGATGTCGCGCGCGATCATCGCAAAGCGCGGCTCGTCGGCCGGCCACGGATCGCGCAGGCCGAGCCCGCTGGCCAGCAGCACCAGCGCGAACAGCAGCAGCCAGAGGAGGTCGCGACCAGGGTCCGGGGCACGCCAGCGGCGAACCGGGCGCATCGGCAGGCGGGCTGGACGGGGGGCGTTCATGCTTGCTCGTCATCCCGGCGAAAGCCGGGATCCATTTGATTTCTGCCGCAACAGACTGCAGTCGCCTTGTCGGCAATCGACGAAATTCCCCGGACAGCAGTGCGCTCTCGTGGGGGTGACGGCAGATGAATCCGGGTTTGCATTCGTGACACCACTGCGCGGCGGGCCCAACGGATTCCCCGGACAACAGCGAGCGTGCGCAGGGACTACGAACGTCGCGGATCTCGGGCCGCGGCCAGAGCGCAGGCGCGCTGCTGCCGGACCGGGGGGGGGGCGCGAACGCCGGGGCCGGCACACTAGCCCGGCAAGCGTTAAGAAATCCTGCCCTGACAAACTCGGTGGTCGCGCCATGCGATCCTTGGCGCCCCTTCGAACCTGTCGGAGACAGCATGCGGTCCAGCCCGCGAGCCCGGGCGCGCTCCCGGCGACTTCCACTGCGTGTCCGTCTCGGACTGTCGTTCGGCGCGGCCGGGTTCGTGTTCAGCCTGCTGTTCGCCGTCAGCGTGTTCGCGATCGCCGAGCGCTACGAGCACATCCTGATTGCCGAAGTGCTGCGCGCCGAGGCCGACCAGTTCCGTGAGCGGCTGGGCGTCGAGCCGGCCACGACGCTGCCGAGCGGACCGCACCTGCGCGGCTACCGACTCGCCGGGGACGGTGATGCCTTGCCGGCCGCGCTGCGGACGCTGCCCGATGGCGTGCACGAAATCGGCGATGACGACGGCGTCCATGCGGCCGCGTTCGAGATTGACGGCGAACGCTTCGTGTTCGTGATCGACACCGGCGAGATCGATGCGCTGGAGCGCTTCCTGTGGCGGATTCTCGCCGTGATCGTCGTGATCGGCGCCGGTCTGTCGGCCGCGCTCGGTGCGTGGATGGCCGCGACCGGGCTGCGGCCACTGCAGCGGCTGGTCGAAGCCGTCGATGCGTTGCTACCGCAGCCGGCCGTGACCCGGCTGGCCGAGCGCGAGGCGGACGACGAACTCGGCCGGCTGGCAGCGGCGATCGATCGCTACCAGCGTCGCCTGCTCGACGCAGACCAGCAGCAGCGCCGGTTCTTCGCCGAGGCCAGTCATGCGCTGCGAACGCCGATCGCGGTCGTGCGCGGTGCGCTCGAGCTGCTGCACGACGACGAAGTGCCGGCTTCGCAGCGACGCCCGCTGGCGCGGATCGATCGCGCGGTGGATGAACTGGCGGCGCTGCTGCAGTCGCTGTTGCTGGTGGCTCGCGGCGCGCCGGCCGCGGCGGAGAATGTCGATCTGCCGGCGCTGATCGGTGAGGCGGTCGACGCGCACCGCAGTTACGCCGCCAGCCGCGGGGTCCGGCTGGAACTCGACGTCGCCGACGCGGGCGGGGAGGGCGGGGCCGTGCTGGTCGATCGCGCCTGGGCCGCCGCGCTGCTGGCCTGCCTGGTCCGCGCGGCGATCGATGCGGCCGGCAACGGCGAACTGCGGATCCGCTGGCACGCGGGCGGTGTCGAAATCGAAGCGGGCGACGGCGACGCGAGCGGTGCCGCGGCAGGCGGCGACCGCGGTCTCGCGCTGCAGCTTGCCGCACGGCTCGCAGCGGGGCTCGGCTGGCGGCTCAACGGCGGCCCTCCGTTCCGCCTCGACCGGTTGCGGGTCGACCACGTCGGCGTGGAACCTCGCCCGACTGCCCCGGCCGGCTGATCGGCTCAGGACAGCGCCGCCGCCGCCTCGGCGGTCCGCTCGGCCTGCCTCGGCCGGCCGCAGCCTGTGGTGATGTCGAGTTCGGCGCGATACGCCTCGGTGTCGATGTCGAGCAGGCCGAGCACGGTGTGGAACAGGTGGTCGTGTGAATACGGCTGCATCCGGCGATCCCGCAGGCAGTCCGGATCGATCCCGCCATCGTCCCGATAGAGGTCGGCCAGCCACAGCAGCAACGGCACGCGGGTCTGCTGCGGCGGTGCCAGCCGATACGGCATGCCGTGCAGGAAAAGGCCGTTCTCGCCGGTCGATTCGCCGTGGTCGGACACATACAGCAGCGCGGCGGCATGACTCGGGTCGGCGAGCAGGCGGTCGATCAGCCGGGCCAGCACGTGATCGGTGTACAGGATCGTGTTGTCGTAGGTATTGACGAGCTGTTCGCGGCTGCAGTGCTCGAGCTGATTGCTGTCACAGGTCGGCACGAAGCGACGGAACTGCGGCGGATAGCGCTCGAAATACGACGGTCCGTGGCTGCCGCGCTGGTGCAGGATGATCAGTTCGTCGTGCGACGGTGCAGCGCCGAACGGTGCCAGCTCGGTGTCGAATTCGTCGAGCAGGGCCTCGTCCAGACACTGGTCCGGACGCGGGCATCGATCCGGATGCGCGGCCGGATCGATGCCGAGCTCACCAGCCCGCGCCGCCAGCCCCTTGCTGCCGGTGTTGTTGTCGATCCAGCGGACCCAGATGCCGGCATGGCGAACCACGTCGACCAGGTTCTCGCGACGCTTCGCATCGCCGTCACGGTATCCGTCATGCCCGCGGTCGCCGAACATGCACGGCAACGACACCGCCGTCGCGGTGCCGCAACTGGCAACATTGCCGAACGCGATCACGCCGCGCTGTGCCAGTTCGGGGGTCGTGTCGCGGCCGTAGCCGAGCAGGCCGAAGCTCTCGGCGCGTGCCGATTCACCGACCACCAGCACCAGTCGGCGCGGTTTCCGATGGGCGCTGCGGACCCGGGCGTCGCCGCCGACCACCTGCGCCGGACCGAGCGGGTCGCGCAGCCGGTGCTCGATCAGGCTGGCGCCGGACGTCAACACGTTCAGTGGATTCAGCAGATGGTGCAGTTCGCGGTGGTTGCGGGCCAGCGAAGCGGCTTCGGCGTAGAAACCGCCGAGCCCGGCGGTCAGCACGATGGCGGTCGCGGCCATCAGCGCGAGCCGCTGGCCGAGCTCGCGGCGCCAGCCGAGCCAGACCGGCCGGCGCCTCACGACCAGCCACAGCGCCGGCAGCACCAGCGCCGCATGCACGAGCATCCACGGGCTGATCCATTCGGCCAGTTCGCTGCTGTCGGTCTCGAGCACGCTCTGCAGCGCGATGCGGTCGAGCACGACGCCGTAGCGGTCCATGAAATACGCCGCCGCGCCACTGATTGCGACCAGCGTGATCCCGGCTGCGCGAGCTGTCGGCGGCCACAGCAGCAGCGCGATCACGTTCCACAGCACCGCCACCGTCATGACGCCGAGCACGACCAGGAACGCCAGTTGCCGCGGCGCCAGCGGCGCCAGCCCGTCGATCGCCGTGGCCCAGAACCTGAAATTGCCGAGCGCGACGATCAGCAGCGCGAGCAGCAGGCTCAGCGTGATGGACGACAGGCGCCCGGTGGCAGCTCGGCGGAACATGGCTCGGATCGGTGACGACGGGTCGCCGATCCTGCCGCGACGATCGTTAAATCCTTCTGGGCGCCGCTGCCGCCGGCCGGTCGGTCACTGTTCCCAGCGACGCAACACCAGGCAGGCGTTGGTGCCGCCGAAGCCGAAACTGTTCGACATCACCGTGCGCAGCGGCGCGTCGCGGCTCTCGCGGACCAGCGGCAGGCCGTCGGCTTGCGGATCGACGGTGTCGATGTTGGCCGAGCCGGCGATGAAGCCGTCCTGCAGCATGTACATGCAGTAGATCGCTTCCTGCACGCTGGTCGCGCCCAGCGAATGGCCGGTCAGCGACTTGGTCGACGAGAACGGCGGCACCGCGTCGCCGAACACCGTGCGCATCGCCTGCAGCTCGGCGACATCGCCGACCGGCGTCGACGTGCCGTGCGTGTTGATGTAGTCGATCGGGCCGTCGATGCCACGTCCGTCCACGCCGGCCAGCGCCATCCGCATGCAGGCCGCGGCACCTTCGCCGCTCGGCGCGACCATGTCGACGCCGTCGGAGGTCGCGCCGAATCCGACCAGCTCGGCTAGGATCTGCGCTCCGCGCGCCTGCGCGTGCTCGAGGCTTTCGAGCACGACCGCGCCGCCGCCGCCGGCGATCACGAAGCCATCGCGCTCGGCGTCGTAGGCGCGCGAGGCGCGTTCCGGTGTGTCGTTGTAGCGGGTCGAAAGCGCGCCCATGCCGTCGAACAGCATCGTCATGCCCGGCGACAGTTCCTCGCCGCCACCGGCGAACATGACATCCTGCATGCCCCAGCCGATCTGCTGCGCGGCAACGCCGATGCAGTGCGCCGAGGTCGCGCAGGCCGACGAGATCGAATAGTTCAGGCCACGAATGCCGAAGCCGGTCGCCAGGCAGGCCGACACGGTCGAACTCATCGTGCGGGTGACCTGGTACGGACCGATCCGGCGCACGCCGCGCGTGCGCAGCGTATCGACCGATTCGATCTGGTTGGCCGGCGAACCGCCGCCCGAACCCATGATCAGGCCGGTGCGCGGGTGCGACACCTGGGCCTCCGACAGGCCCGCCTGCGCGATCGCGTCGGCCAGTGCGACATGCGCATAGGCCGCTGCATCGCCCATGAAGCGACGCTGCTTGCGGTCGATCCGGGCGTCGAGGTCGATCTCCGGACGGCCGCCGACCTGCGCCCGCAGGCCGGCTTCGACGAACTCGGGAATCGTGCGGATGCCGGAACGGCTGGCGCGCAGCGCGCCGACCACGGTCCCGCGATCGTTGCCGATGCAGGACACGATGCCTGCACCGGTGAGTACGACCC
Source organism: Lysobacteraceae bacterium (assembly GCA_041687455.1). GTDB lineage: Bacteria > Pseudomonadota > Gammaproteobacteria > Xanthomonadales > Xanthomonadaceae > JAWLBY01. Next base: position 183,835 of record JAWLBY010000002.1, read on the forward strand.
GGCGCATCAGAGTGCCGACACGTCGGCGAACAGGCCGACGCGCAGGTCGCTGGCGTGGTAGATCTCGCGGCCGTCGACCAGCATCTTCGCGTCGCCGATCGCCATGATCAGCTTGCGCTGGATCACCCGCTTGATGTCGATCACGTACTGCACCAGCTTCGCGCTTGGCAGTACCTGGCCGCTGAACTTCACTTCGCCGACGCCGAGCGCGCGGCCCTTGCCGGGCAGCCGCTTCCAGGTCAGGAAGAAGCCGACCAGTTGCCACATCGCATCGAGGCCGAGGCAGCCCGGCATGACCGGGTCGCCGCGGAAATGGCAGTCGAAGAACCACAGGTCCGGGGAGATGTCGAGTTCGGCGGTGATCTGGCCGAGGCCGTGTGCGCCGCCTTCGTCGGCGATGCCGGTGATCCGGTCGAACATCAGCATCGGCGGCAGCGGCAGTCGGCCGCTGTCGGGGCCGAACAGCCGGCCTTCTCCGGACGCAATCAACTGTTCGCGGTTGAACGACTCGAACATCGACTATCCATTCAATGACATGCGGCGGACCCGCGACGGCCGGGGATTATGGCGAAAGCGCGCGCGCGGCGAATCTGTACGGTGGCGCATGGTGAATGCCGCGCTGCGTCGGGTTCAGGTTCGAACGGGCGGCCCGGCCGGGAAATCGCTGCGGAATGTTCGTCGTCGCGCGGCTATTCCCGACTCTGCTGCAGATACGCGACCAATGCATCCAGCGCGTCGTCGGGCAGTGCCTGGTACGGCTGCTTCGCCTGCAGCGTGCGCGGCGCGAGCCCGTCGGCAATCGCCGCATCGCCGATCATCCACTGCCGGATCTCGTCGGCCGGCAGCCGCGAGCCGACGCCGTCGAGCGGGCTGCGCGGGCTGCCGCGGCCGTCGAGCTGGTGGCAGCGCACGCAGCCCTGCTCGTCGAACAGTTGCCGACCACGCTCGACCCGCGCCGGATCGGCGTCCGGTGCGGCGGTGGCGGCTGCGGGCGTGCTGCCGTCCGCCGTTGCGGCCGGGTTCTGGATCGCCGCGAATGCGGCCGACACCATCACCACCAGCGCTCCGGTCAACAGTGCCAGCCATCGTGCCCAGCGCTTGCGCATGATCGTTTCCTCCGTCAGGCGAGATCGAAGATTTCCGAGTGAAGCCGGCGCAGCGGAACGCCGAGCCGTTCGAGCGACTGTTCGGCGAGCCGGATCATCGGATCCGGGCCGCAGATGAAGTACTGCAACTCGCTGCGTTGCTGCGGCAGGTGCCGGGCCAGCACGTCATGGTCGACGTAGCCGCTTTCGCCGGACCAGTCCGGCGGCGGCTCGGTCAGCACGTGGACCAGCCGGAGGTCGAGGCGTCCGGCCAGTGCCTGCAATTCGTCGGCGTAGACCGCGCGTTCGATGCGTCGGTTGCCGTAGAACAGCCACAACGGGCGTCGCTCGCCGCGATCGGCCAGTGCGCGCAGCATGCTGATCACCGGCGCGATGCCGGCGCCGCCGGCGATGAACACGAAGCCGGGCGCGTCGGCCAGCCGGTCGACGCCGAAGCTGCCGTACGGGCCGTCGACCCAGACCGTTTCGCCGCTCCGCCACTGGCCGACCGTCGCAGTGAAGTCGCCGAGTTCCTTGATCATGAATTCGAGCCGTCCCGGGCGGGTTGGCGAAGACGCAATCGAGAACGGATGCTCGCGCAGCGCGAATGGCGAGCTGCGGACGCTGAGCCAGGCGAACTGTCCGGGCCGATAGTCGAAGCCGGGCGGGTCGCGCGGTTCCAGCGCCACCGTCCAGGCCCGGCCCGGCTCGCGGCGGACCTCGGCGATCCGCCACGGATGCCGTTGCAGCAAGGCCGGGCGCGCCAGCCGCACCCACAGCACCAGCAGCAGCCACGAGGCGGCCAGCGCGGTCCACAGCGCGCGCTTGCCGGGCGAGGTCAGGTAGGCGGCGCTGCCGAGCGCATGCAGCACCGAGAACGCGATGCCGAGCACCGCCAGCAGCACGTGCCAGCGGCGCCAGCGGTCGTACTCGATCCGCAGCGCCTTGCGCCACAGCGAGCTGGCGATCAGCAGCACGAACGCAATCAGCGCGAGCCGGCCGAGCGTCATGTAGCCGGGGGCTTCCCGCGGGTCGAACGGGCCGGTCGCATCGGGATAGCGCAGCACCACGATCGCGACGTGCGCGAACAGCAACAGCAGCGCGACCACGGCCAGGTAACGATGGAAGTAGTAGATGATGTCGATGCCGAACGGCGCGGTCGCGCGCTTGAATCGCGCGGTCAGCCAGAACTGCACGCCGAACATCGCCAGGCTCGAGTAGCCGAGTGCCAGCGCGAAGTCCCAGCCGAAGCCGCCGCCGCGCGGCCGCTCGCCGGCGAGCAGCACCAGCAGCGGCGCGATGATCAGCGCGAGGTAGATGGCGATCCAGCCGATCGGTGCGAGTGTCCTGATGGCCTGTCTCCGGGTTCAAACGCCTGCGACGATACCGTGCGCAACGTGACGCCGCGTTGACCGCGGTTCAGTCGAAACGACACCGGCTGACGGTAGCATGTGCGGATGAGAACGCTGATCCGGTGGTGGCTGTTCGGCCTGTTCGGCGCCTGCGCCGCCGCTGCGGGCGCCGACACGTCGATCGATCCTGCGCTGCCGGAGTCGGCGCAACGCTGTCTCGACTGCCACGCCGGCCCCGACGTCGATCATGTGCTGGACGGGCCGCACGCGGTCGCCGCCGATGCCCGTACCCGGTTCGCGAGCGACGGGTGCGGCAGTTGCCATGGTCCCAGCCTCGAACACATGCAGCGGCCGCCGCGCGGGCAGCCGCGGGCACGGCCGGATCACCCGTTTTCTGCCGGCTCGGCCGACGATGCGGCCTGCGCCGGATGCCACCGCAGCGAGGTCGACCTGCACTGGCCCGGCAGCGCCCATGCGCAGGCCGGCGTCGGCTGCGTCGGCTGTCACCGAGTGCACCAGCCGGATCCGATGCAGGCGCCGGCGCAGCAAACCGCCCGCTGCAGCGAATGCCATCGAACCGTCCGCGCCGAACTGCAGCGGCCGTCGACCCATCCGCTGCACGACGGCCGGATGCAGTGCAGCGACTGCCATGCGCCGCACGGCAGCGCGACGCCGGCGATGCTCCAGCGCGCCACCGCCAACGAAACCTGTTTCGATTGCCATGCCGACCTGCGCGGACCGTTCCTTTGGGAGCATCCGCCGGCGCGCGAGGACTGTTCGATCTGCCATCGGCCGCACGGCACCGTGCACCGGCCGTTGCTGCGGCAGCGCGGACCGTGGCTGTGCCAGCAGTGCCATCTGGCGCAATTCCATCCAAGCACGGCACTGTCCGGCACCGGATTGCCGAGCGCGCCGATCGGTTCCGGTTCGACGTCGCTGCTCGGCCGCAACTGCATGAACTGTCATTCGCAGGTGCACGGCTCGAACCATCCGTCCGGGCCGGGGTTCACCCGATGAATGCGGTCGCTCCGCTCGGTGCCCTGTTGCTGACGCTCGGGCTGGCGTCGCCGCCGGCCTCCGCGGCGCCACTCGGCTGTGGCGAGGTCGAATTCGGCCTCGGCTGGCTCGACGGCGGCTTCGGCCGCGGTGCGCTGGTCGGCATGGACGGCCGCGACGGCTACGGCGTGCTGCGCCTGCACGCCTGCAGTGCAGCGGGCCGCAATGACGGCCGCTACGCGGTGCTGCGCGGCGAGCAGCTCGGCACCGGCTCGCGGCAGGTCTACGCGCGGCTCGGCCAGCAGGGGCGTTACCGGATCGAACTCGATCACCGGCGCATACCGAGCACGGTCACGATCGGCCGGACGCCGTTGCGCAGTGCCGACGATGGCGCGTTGGTGTTGCCCGACGGCTGGGTCGCGGCGCCGACCACGACCGGCATGGAAGCACTGCCGGCGGCACTGCGTCCGGTCGAGCTGGCGAACACGCGGCGCAGCAGCGCGATCGGCGCCCGCGTCCGGCTGCCGGAACCGTGGACGCTGGAAACCCGTTACCGCCAGCAGCGCCGCGATGGCCGCAGCGTTTTCGGAGGCCTGTTCGGCAGCACCGGCGGCAATGCGCGCGCGATCCAGTTGCCGGTCGCGATCGATACCACGAGCCGCGATTACGAGGCCTCGCTGCGCTACACCGATCCTGCCCGGCACTGGCGGATCGGTTGGCGGCTGTCGCAGTTCGACAACGCCATCGACCGCTGGCAGTGGCAGAACCCGTTCGCCGGCGTGACCGGCTGGCCGCCGGTGGCCGGCTTTCCGGCCTTCGGCCAGGCGCAGCCGGCGCCCGACAACCGCTTCCAGCAACTGCAGCTCGCCACCGCGCACTCGCTCGGCGCACACCTGCGGCTGCTCGGCGACATCGCAATCGGCCGGATGGAACAGGACCAGCCGTTCCTGCCGTACAGCAGCGTGGCCGAGCTGGCGGCGACGATCGCCGATCCGTTGCCGCGCGGCTCGCTGCGCGGGCGCATCGACACCCGGCTGGTCGACCTGAAGTTGCAATCGCTGCGCCCGCAGGCATGGCACTGGACCGCGACGCTGCGCCACGACCTGCGCGACAACCGCACGCCGACCGATGCCTTCGTCGCGATCTCCGGCGACGCACAGGCGCAGGACACCGACCCGGCCAGCGGCCAGCGTCGCTACAACCTGGCCTACGACTATCGCAGCGACCGACTCGCCCTGCAGGCCTCGCGCCGCTTCCAAAGCGGACTGGCGATCGATCTCGATGGGAATCACGAGCGGATCCGGCGCAGCTTCTCGGCACGTGACGAAACGCGCGAGTCGCAAATCGCGGCCGGCGTCCGCGCGCAGCCGCGCGACGATCTCGAAACCCATGTCCGGCTGGCGCTGTCCGATCGTGACGGCTCGGCCTGGCTCGGCAGCCGGGCGTTCGTCGCCAGCCACTCGGAGGCGTATGTCGACTCCGTGCCCGGCGGGTTCGAGAACCTGCCGGGGCTGCGCCCGTTCCCGCTCGCCGACCGGCGCCGCTGGCAGGCTTCCGGCAGCGCCGCGACGACCCGTTTCGCGCCGCTCGACGTGGCGCTGCAGTTCGCACTGCTCCGCGACGACTACGCACGTTCCGAGTTCGGGCTGACCGAGAGCCGGCTCGGCAACGCGACGCTCGAGCTGGGCTGGGCGCGCGGCGGCTGGAACTGGCACGGCTACGCCGGCCGGGAATGGATGCACTTCGACCAGGACGGTCGCAGTTTCCTCGGTGGCGCCGTGCGGCTGCCGCAGGCGCAGGATCCGGCGCGCAACTGGCGCGCCGAACATGCCGACCGGGTCGATTCGCTGGGCCTCGGCCTGAGCTACGCGCCGGCCGACGGCCGCTGGCGACTCGACGCCGGGGTATCGCGCAACGACGCCCGCGGCGAGATCGAGGTCGGCACCGGTCCGGCGCTGACCAGCGCACCCTTGCCCGACACGCGGGCCCGGTTGATCAGCGCCGAGCTGCGCTGGCAGCGGCGATTGTCAGCGCGCAGCACTGTGCTGCTCGAATGGCGTCACGAGCGCTTCGATGGCAGCGACTGGGCCAGCGACGACAGCGGGCCGCAGACGCTGGCGAACGTGATCCTGCTCGGCGAACAGCAGCCGGACTACCGCGCGCATGCGGTCGCGCTGTCGTTGCGGTGGCAGTTTGCCGAGTAGCGCGGCACGCCGCAGCATCCGAGCAACGTGCTCGGCCGTCGAAGATCGAGTTCGTGGTCCACCCGGTAGTTCAGCGCATGCCCGACGCTGCCGGGGAGCAGTTGCCGATCGATATCCACGGCGAGGAAGCGCGGCTGGTATTGCCATGCCCCCGCGTCATGTCGGAGCGATGACGAATCTTGCTGCGGGTCGCGGCGGCGGGCAAGATCGGCGGATCGGAATTTTTCTACAGCCTCGTTAGGAGGATGTGTGGGGCTACTTGATTGGCTGAGAGGTAAGAGCGCCCCGCCGATGCCGGATCCCCCGCACGAGCGGGCGGACCTTGATTGGAGGGAGCTTGAGGATGCTCTCGCCTCGGCAATCACGGCGCAGATGTCAGACTTTTCCGACGCTCATTCGGGTGAAGAGTTCTATGCGTTTGCGCTGGATTGCAACGCCTACTATGCCAACGTTCTGTTCTGCCTCAATACGCCCGAGTCGCTCGAAGGATCTGCGCGTTCGTACGCAAACCAAAATGACAACGACAGTCTGGCGAAAGAGCGCGAAGCACTGAGGTGGGGCTTGGGCGACTGGCGATACCAAGGATTCAACCTGGAGTCGCGGCATTGGCCAGAGCAGGTTCCAATGCTAGATGATTTTGCTGAATTGCCGCATCCTGATGATACCGAGCAGTTCCTTGTCATATGCTGCCGTGCTCTCTTGCGAGCTCAGCGGTCGGGGGCTTTCGAAGCACTGCGCAAGACCGTCGACTTTGCGGTCGCATGTATCGATCATGATGAGGATTTCACCTCAGGAGAAGCGAGGCTCGAGCGTGTTCGTGCAGGCTCCTAACTATGCGTGTATGGACTCCCTCTCAACCAGAACCGATAACTTGCTTTTTCTGGCATAGCGAGGTGGTTGCAGTCGTGCATTCGGCCTTGGGGTGAAGCGCCGTGCGCTCGGGCCTTCATGGTCCGCGGGACAGGTGGCATCGACGACGGGTTCCTGCGCGTCGGTGGCCAGTTCCGTTTCAACGAGCGCTGGGGCCTCGTGGCCGAGGTGCAGCACAGCAACGACGCGCAGCAGTATTTCATCGGTCCGCGCGTCAGCTTCTGAGCCACGCGGGCGACGCAGCCCGGTGCGCCGGGCTGCGTCAATTGATCCACAGTCGCTCGAGGTTCCTGAAGCCCCAGGTGGCGGCGGCCTCGACGCCGGTGATCCGGTCCTGGCAGCCGGGTGCCGCGAGGTCGACGTCGTGCATCGCGATCTGCTTGCGCGCCTTGGCCGAATAGAACACGCGCACGATCGGTTTCAGCAGCGATTCGCGGCCCGGCTCGCAGACGACACCGAGCTTGTCCGATTCGAGCCGGACCAGTGCGCCGACCGGGTAGATTCCAACGCTCCTGATGAAGTGCTGCATCAGCGTCGGGTCGAAGTGGCCGTTCCACGAATGCATCCGGTGGATCGCCTGGGCCGGGTCCCAGCCGGCCTTGTACGGCCGATCCGAGGTGATCGCGTCGTAGACGTCGCAGATCGCGCCCATCCGTGCCAGCAGGCTGATCGCTTCGGCGGCCAGACCATGAGGGTAGCCGGCGCCGTCGTGGCGCTCGTGGTGGTGCAGCACGACGTCGAGCACGTCGACATCAGCCACGCCGCCTTCGCGCAGCAGGTCGTGGCCGTGCTGCGGGTGGGTCCGGATGATGCTGAATTCGCTTTCCGACAGCGAGCTCGGTTTGTTCAGCAGTTCGAGCGGAATCCGCGCCTTGCCCATGTCGTGCAGCAGGCCGCCGAGACCGGCCTGGCGGGTCTGTTCGTCCGGCAGCCCGGCCTGCCGGGCCAGCGCGACCATCAGCGCGCAGACCGCGACCGAATGCAGGTAGGTGTAGTCGTCGGCGTTCTTCAGTCGCGCGATGCTGATCAGCGCGCCGGGATTGCGCAGCACCGAGCCGCTGATCTCGTCGACCACCGATGCCGCAACCTCGGTGCTCAGCGCCTTGCCGAGTCGCGCCTCGTTGAACAGCCCGGTCACGACCTCCTTGCTGGACTGGCAGATCCGGCGCGCCGTCGCCAGCTCCTCGTGCAGCGGGACGCTGTCGGTGCCGGCGCGCGGGGCGGGGTTGGGTCCAGTGCGGCGCATCGCCGCGCCGGCGGCGGCCGGTTGCTCGGCGCCGACCGGCTCGCCGGAGCCGTCGGCAGCGTCGGGCGCAGCGATGGCGTCGCTCGCGGCGGCATCAACGGGCACGTCACCCTTGTCGGCATCGATCCAGACTTCGGTGATGCCGCTGTCGATGATGGTGGCGATCTGCGTCGCATCGCGGATCAGGAACGACGTGCGCCAGAACGGGTGCTGCATCCACGAACCGCACAACTTGTGCAGGTACATGCCGGGGCGGAGCTGGTCCGAACGGATCTTCAGCAGCGACGTGTTGCCGATCCCCGACATCCGGTATTCCCACAGGCGGCCGGCCACTATCGTCCATCGCGCCGGGATCCGGCTGCAAGCGGTCAGCCCGGATGGCGGCGCGATTCGACCCGCGCCCGGCTCGCGTCGCGCGGCAGCACGACACGGAATACGGTACCGTGCCCGGCACTCGACTCGACCGCGATCGTGCCGCCGTGGGCATCGACGATCGCCCGCGCGATGTACAGCCCGAGGCCGAGCCCCTGGTCCGGCTGCCGTTCGCGGCCGCTGGCCAGCCGGACCAGTGGGTCGAATACGACCGCCGAGTCCGGCAGCGGGATTGGCGGTCCCTGGTTGTGTACGTCGAGTCGTACCGACTCGCGCGCGGTGCCGTCCAGCGACAGCGCGACGGGTGTGCCCTGATCGCCGTACTTGATGGCGTTTTCGAGCAGGTTCGACAGCAACTGGGCCAATCTGGCCGGATCCCAGCGGCCGCGCAGTGCGCCGGCCCGATCGATCCGGATCCGGTCGCTGCGGTAAAGGGAGTTCATCTCGTCGGCAATCTGCCGCGCGATCTCGTCGAGGTCCGCATCGGTCGGCGTGACCGGCAGCGCACCCCCCAGGCGCGCCTGGGCGGCATCGAGCAGGTCGCCGAGAATCCGCAGCAGCCGTTCGCTGCTGCGCAACACGCGCTGTGCCGCGGCGGCCTGCGCCGGCCCCGAGGCTGACTCGAGCAGCACCTGCGCCGACATCCGGATCGCTCCGAGCGGGCTGCGCATGTCGTGTCCGAGAATGCCGAGGAACAGTTCGCGCGAGCGGTTGACGCGTGCCATGTAACGCGACACCGATTCACCGAGCGCACGATCGAGCGCGATGTCGAAACGAACCAGATCGTCGAGCTGTGCGACGTGATGTTGCGCCGTATCGCGCCAGTGCCGCAGCACGCAGCGGCGCAGCGCCCGGTACTCGGCAATCAGGTCGTCGAGCGGAAAGCCATCGTCGACCCGTTGCGAGCCGTGCACCTGTGCCGCCGACTCGGCGTCCGCCGCGCTGTGATCGGCCAGCCGCGATGACAGCGCCGGAGCGTGGTCGTCGGCACCGGCATCGAGGTACTGCACGACTTCCGACAGCGTCTGCTCGACGTGGCCGCGCAGCTTCTCGCGACTGAGCGATACGGCGGCCGGAATCTGCTCGGCGAATCGCTGCCAGTCATCGACGATCTCGTCGCGCCGTGCCTGCAGGAACGCGGCGAGCGAGGTCGACTGCGACTCCGGGGCGGCGTGACCGTGCACCCGTCCATTCAAGCAGCGCCTGGCTTTGCCGGCGGTGAACCGCCGGCCCGGCCGGCCGCGCTCGGCGCGTCTCCGGCAGCGGCCGTTCAGCCGGGCTCGCCGCCGGCCGGTTCGGGCCGGCGGTAGATGTCCGCCACGTGCCGCTCCATGAACCGGTCCGGGGCAGCCAGTGCGCGGAATCCGCTGCGCTCGTACAGGCCGTGCGCGTCGCGCGTCGCCAGCAGCCAGCGACGCAGGCCCTGCAGCTCCGGATGCTGCATCACCGCGTCCATCAACTGCTTCGACAGCCCGCGGCCACGGTGGCTGTCGACGATGAACACGTCGGCGAGGTAGGCGAACGTGGTGTGGTCGCTGATCACGCGGGCGAAGCCGACCTGGGTGCCGCCGTCGTAGACGCCGAACACGATCGAATGGGCGATCGAGCGCTCGACCACGCTGCGCGGGATATCGCGCGCCCAGTACGAGGCGGCCAGGAAGCGATGAATCAGATCGATGTCGAGCCGGCTCGGATCGCAGTCGATCTCGATCGACGAAGCGCAGTCGGATGCGGTGGATGCAATGCTGGTTGAGGTCATGATGATGTCCGGATCAGGGATGTTCGGCCTCGACGTGTACGCGCTCGCGCCGCAGCAGATACAGCCCGCTGAGGACGATGATCGAGGCTCCGAGCAGGGTTGTTGCGTCCGGAAGGATCTGCCACAGCAGCAGGTCGAGTCCGAACGCCCAGGCGAGCGCGGTGTATTCGAGCGGTGCGACCAGCGACGCCTCGGCATGGCGGAATGCTTCGGTCACCGCGTACTGACCGAGCGTGCCGACCACGCCAATGCCGGCAATGATCGGCCAGTGCCCGTCGCCGATCGGTTGCCATGCGTGCCAGGACAGTGCCAGGGCGCCGGCCGACAGCATCGTCAGCATCCAGACCACCATGCTGTGCGTGCTGTCGGTGCGGCCGATCACGCGGACCGCGATCGACGAGATCGCATAGGCGACCGCCGAAACCAGTATCGCGACCGCGCCGAGTGACAGCATGCCTTCGCCGGTCGGTCGGACGATCACCAGCACGCCGGCGAAACCGCAGACAATCGCACTCCAGCGCCGCGGACCGACCCGTTCGCCGAGCAGCGGTACCGACAGCGCGGTGATCAGCAGCGGTGCGACGTAGAACACCGAATAGGTGGTCGACAATGGCAGCGTTCGCAGGCCGTGGATGAAGCACGCCATCATCAGCACCGCGAGCGCGCCGCGCAGCAGATGCAGCGGCCAGCGGATCCGGATCAATGCCATCGGGCCGACCGCCAGCAGCGCCCAGACCAGCACCAGCGGCAGCGAGGCGAGTCCGCGCAACGCTGCCAGTTGCAGCGGCGGATAGTGCGGACTGAGCCACTTGAGGCCGGAGTCCATCAGCGCGAACGCGGCCACCGCGACCAGCATGGCCAGCATTCCGCGCAGCGGCGAATCGGTGCTCATCGAAGCGTCGGGCAAAGAGCCGGGATGCTAGCCGTTGCCGGCTGCCGCGCGCTGCGCAACGGCCGGATGCATTCAGCCGTTGTTTACCAGTCGCGTCGGGTCCGGGTGGCCGCGCCGGGTCCGGGTGGTTGCGCCGGGCCCGTTACAGCGCAATGAAACGTCTGCAGCAGACGGCCGGGTGGACGCGGGCGCCGCGGTCAGGTTTCCGGTCTGCCGGTGCTGGCACGTCGACTGCTTGCGAATGGCCATCCCCTCAGCTCACGGAGCACGCCGATGATTGCCCGCACTTCGTCATTGCTCGCCATTGCGTCGGCATTGGCGCTGGCCGGCCCGGCACTCGCGCAGGGCGGGTCGCAACCGCAAGCGCAGACCGAACCGCAACAGCAGCCGCCAGCCAGCGAAGTTGGCGGCACCGCGGCGCACGCGGTGTCGTTCGACCAGCTCGACCGCAATCGCGACGGCATGATCGGTCGCGACGAACTCGGCGGCCAGCACGAGCTGGCCCGGTTGTTCGATGACTACGACAGCGACGACGATGGCCGTCTGTCGCGCTCCGAACTCGACAGTTTCCTCGCGCTCGATGCCGCGATGCCGGGCCCCGAGCGCCGTGTCGCCGGTGCCGATGGTGACGCCGGCCGCGATCGCGAAGCCGCCGACGCCGAGGTCGAGCCGTTGCTGGTCGACACCGAACGCCGGCGTGAAGGCGTGCTGGCCGATCGGTCGGACAGCGAGCTCGGCAGCATCGGCGCCGGCAGTCCGCGCGCGCATGCCGGCAGCAGCGCCGAGCCGCCATCGCCGATCGACACATTGCCGCCGACGTTCGCGCAGGCCGATCGCGACGGCGATGGCGTGATCGCGCGCAGCGAAGTGGCAGAGAGCCTCGGCGACCGCTTCGACGCGATCGACAGCGACGGCGACGGCCGCCTGTCGCGCACCGAGTACAACACCTGGCTGGCGGTCGCCGGCACCAGCGAATGGGACAGCCCGGTCGGCACGCAGGATGACCTCGATCCGGCGCTGACCCGGCAGGACGACGAGCAGGAGTTCGACGAGGACTGAAACGTTCCGGGCGTTCGCCGGCCGCGTCCGGCGCCACGCGCCAGCGGCGGCGGCGCGAACTGCGGTCGACCGCCTTCGCGGTTTGCTCCCGCGACGGTAGGATGGAGGCTCGTTTCCGCTCGGGGGAGGGCCGATGCGCGCAGTGAAGATGATCGCCGGACTGGTGCTGGCACTGGCGGTGGTGTTCGTGGTCGGCGGGCTGCTGCTGCCGGACAAGGTCCATGTCGAGCGTGCGATCGAGATCGATCGGCCGCCGGCCGAGGTCTATGCGGTATTGAACGGCTTCGGCCGTTTCAACGAATGGTCGCCGTGGCTCGGTTTCGATCCGACCGCGGAATACCGCTTCGAGGGCCCGGTCAGCGGCATCGGCGCGCGGATGGCCTGGCACGGCGACAAGGGCGGCGGCTCGCAGGAGATCGTCGCTGTCGTCGATGGCGCGCAGATCGATGTCGCGCTCGATTTCGGCAGCGACGGCCAGGCACTGGCGCACTATCTGGTGCAACCGCACGGCGGCGGCACGCGGCTGGTCTGGAGCTTCGACACCGAGTTCCAGGGCAGCCTGGTCGGGCGCTGGTTCGGGCTCGCGTTCGACCGCATGATCGGTGCCGATTACGAACGCGGCCTGCAGCAGTTGAAGGTGCTGCTCGAAACGCCGGCAGCGGCCGGGCCGGACGAGGTCGGGTTGCCGGCGTTCGACGACGCCGAGACCTGAGCCGCGGCGAACGGCGACGGCAGGTTCGGCGGCAGGGCGGCGCAGACGGCCACTTCGTCTGCGCCGGACTGCGCGCGGGTCAGCCTTCCGCGAACACCGCCAGCACGGTATCGGCTTCGACGACGTCGCCGACCACCACCCGCAATTCGCTGACCACGCCGGCCTGCGGTGCCTTCAGGGCCAGCTCCATCTTCATCGCTTCCATCACGATCACGATCTGCTGCGGTTCGACCGCGGCACCGGCCTCGACCTGTACGGCGACGATCCGGCCCGGCATCGGTGCGCGCAGCCGGTCGGCACCGGATTCGGTGCCGGCCTCGAAACCGAACGGGCGCGCCGGGTGGAAGCGGTAGCGGCGGCCGTCCACATGCACCAGCAGGTCCCCACCGCTGGCGCGCGCCGGCAGCCGCTGCGGCCGGCCGTCGAGTGAAACGGTGACGCTGTCAGGGGCGGCCGCCAGCAGCCGGACCTCGCAGGTGGCGTCGGGCGTATCGAGTCGGAATGCTTCGGCAACGCCGGTGACCTGCAGTTCGATCGCCTGGCCGCGCCACTCCATCCGCAGCGGTTGCGTGCTCGGCTGGCCGAGCCGCCAGCCGTCGGCGCGACCCCATGGCGAGTCCGGTTCGCCGCGACGCTCGGCGTCGGCGCGCGCGTCGTCGCGTTCGGCGAGCAGCCGCAGCGTCGCGGCCGCCGCCAGCGCAGCGAGCGGTGGCGCCGGCGGCAGGTCGACGAATTCGTCCAGATGGCGATCGAGGTAGCCGGTGTCGATCCGCCCTTCGGTGACCGCCGGATGCGCGATCAGCCGCTCGAGGAAGGCGATGTTGCTGGCTGGACCGACCACGTCGCAGGCCGCCAGTGCATCGCGCATCCGCGCCAGCGCGGCCGCCCGGTCAGCGCCGTGCGCGATCAGCTTGGCGATCATCGGGTCGTAGAACATGCTGACGCTGTCGCCCTGTTCGACGCCGGCGTCGATCCGGATGCCGGCGCCGGGCCGCGGCAGCACCAGCCGCTCGAGCCGGCCGCTGCCGGGCAGGAAGCCGCGCTCGGGGTCCTCGGCATACAGCCGCAGTTCGATCGCGTGACCGCGGCTGGTGATGTCCTGCTGCCGCGCCGGCAACGGCTCGCCGGAGGCGACCTTCAACTGCCACTCGACCAGATCGAAACCGGTGGTCTCCTCGGTGACCGGATGTTCGACCTGCAGCCGCGTGTTGATCTCCATGAAATAGAACCGGCCGTCGGCGCCGAGAATGAACTCGACGGTGCCGGCGTTGACGTAGTCGACCGCGCGGCCGGCCTTGACCGCCGCTTCGCCCATCGCCGCCCGCAGGTCGGACGTCAGCGTCGCTGACGGCGTTTCCTCCAGCACCTTCTGGTAGCGGCGCTGGGCCGAACATTCGCGCTCGTTCAGATGGATCACGTTGCCGTGCGCGTCGCCGAAGATCTGGAACTCGATGTGCCGTGGCGTCTCGATGTAGCGTTCGAGCAGCACCCGGTCGCGACCGAATGCGCCGGCGGCTTCGCGCTGGCAGCTCGCCAGCGCTTCGGCGAACTCGCCCGCCGCGCGGACGATTCGCATGCCCTTGCCGCCGCCGCCATGCGCGGCCTTGATCATCAGCGGATAGCCGATCTCGTCGGCCTGCTCGGCCAGCCATGCCGGGTCCTGGTTCTCGCCGGTGTATCCCGGCACCACCGGCACGCCGTGCGCGGCCATCAGCTCCTTGGCACCGGCCTTCGAGCCGAGCCTGCGCATCGAATCGGCGCGTGGACCGACGAAAATCAGCCCGGTGCGCTCGACCGCATCGACGAACTCGGCGTTCTCCGACAGGAAGCCGTAGCCGGGATGGATCGCATCGGCGCCCGCCAGTTCGGCTGCGTTGAGGATCGCATCGATCTTCAGGTACGACTCCGCCGGCCGACTGCCGCCGATGTGGATGGCCTCGTCGGCGAGCCGGACGTGGCGGGCCTGCGCGTCGGCGTCGGAATGGACCGCGATGCTGTGCACGCCGAGCCGCCGGCAGGTGCGGATGATGCGGCAGGCGATTTCGCCGCGATTGGCGATCAGCAGTCGTTTCAGCATGCCGGTCGGCTCCGTGATTCGGTGCGCGGCTGCAGTCGACAGGGAACGACTGCAGCGTCGCGCGTCTTTGCTGTGGGAGCGGCGTCAGCCGCGATCTTTGCCTGGCTGCCCAGGCGCATCGAAATCGGGCCGGGCCTCAGCCCCGGGTCCAGTTCGGCGGGCGCTTGTCGAAGAATGCGCTCAGTCCTTCCTGACCTTCGGCACCGACCCGCAGGCGGGCGATCAGCGCCGCATTGTCGCGGTCGGTCGCCTCCAGCGCCTCGATCGTGCCGCCGCCGATCCGCTGCACCAGCCGCTTGGCTTCGACCAGCGCCAGCGGCCCGGCCGCACGCAACCGGTCGAGTTCCGCGGCGACCGCGGCGTCGAGTTCATCGACCGCCACCGTGCGGTGCAGCAGGCCGATCTTCTCGGCAAGCGCCGCATCGAACACCTCGGCAGTCAGGAACAGTCGCCGCGCATGGCGCGCGCCGATCGCGGCGATCACATACGGCGAAATCACCGCCGGCACCAGCCCGAGCCGGGTTTCGGTCAGGCCGAATTTCGCATGCGCGGCGCCGATCGCGATGTCGCAGCAGGCGATCAGGCCGACGCCGCCCCCGTAGGCGGCGCCGTTGACGCGCGCGATGGTCGGCTTCGACAGCGCGTTGAGCGTTCGCATCAGCCGTGCGAGCTGTTCGGAATCGGCGCGGTTGTCGTCCTCGCTCGCGGCGGCCATCCGCCGCATCCAGCCGAGGTCGGCGCCGGCCGAGAACGACTTGCCGTTGCCGGTCAGCACCAGCGCGCGGACTCCGGGGTCGCGCTCGAGCCGTTCCAGCGCGGCGGTCAGCTCGGCAATCAGCAGGTCGTCGAATGCGTTGTGGACGTCCGGCCGATCGAGCTGGACGGTGGCGACACGGTCGGCGATCGCAACGGAGATTCGGGACACGGGGCAGGGCACCGGTTCGGGTCAGCCGCGCAGTTTACCGGCTGGCGCCGCCGGATCCGTCGATTTGACCTGGATCAATTCGGCTGACTGCCGGCATGCCACGCTCGCTGGCGGCCGTCGCCAGTCCGGTCGAATAGCGGCATAATGCGAATCATTCTTGTGTAGCTCCGTGCCATGACCCGACTCACCGACCTCGCCAGGGGCGCCCACGGCATCGTTGCCGCGGTCGACGACGACCACGCGACCGACCCGATCGCGCAGCGTCTGCGTGACCTCGGTTTCGTGCCGGGCGAGCCGATCCGGCTGGTCGCCTGCGGGCCGCTCGGCGGCGAGCCGCTGCTGGTGCAGATCGGCTACACCCGGTTCGCGCTGCGGCGGACCGAGGCGCGCCGCGTGCGGATCCAGCCCGGAGTGGCTGCGTGAGCGCAATGCGCATCGCGCTGGTCGGCAATCCGAACTGCGGCAAGACCGCATTGTTCAACCGGCTGACCGGCAGCCGGCAGAAGGTCGCGAACTACGCCGGGGTCACTGTCGAGCGCAAGGAAGGCTGGCTGCAGACGCCGGCTGGCAAGCGTCTGCGGGTGCTCGACCTGCCCGGCGCCTACAGCTTCGATGCAGCGAGCCCCGACGAGCAGATCACCCGCGAAATCTGTCTCGGGCAGCATGCCGATGAGCCGGCCCCGGACCTGATCGTCTGCGTCGCCGACGCGACCAACCTGCGCCTGCACCTGCGGTTCGTGCTCGAACTGCGGCGCTTGGGCCGGCCGATGCTGCTGGCGCTGAACATGATGGACGCGGCCCGCAGGCGCGGCATCGAGATCGACGTCGCCGCGCTCGAACGCGAGCTCGGCATGCCGGTGGTCGAGACGATCGCGGTGCGCCGGGACGGCACCCGCGGCCTGCTGCAGCGGCTCGACGACGCATTTCCGCCGGCGCCGGCGCCGCTGGCGGACGATCTCGACATCCACGCGCGGGTCCGCGAGATCCTCGCCGGCACGGTGCGGATGCCGCGCGCAACGGCGGCGATCGACGACGCGCTCGACCGCTGGCTGCTGCATCCGGTGATCGGCATGCTGGTGCTGTCGAGCGTGATGTTCCTGATCTTCCAGGCAGTGTTCGCGTGGGCGGCGCCGATGCAGGATGCGCTCGGCGGCGGCATCGCCGCGGTCGGTGGCTGGGTCGCGGCCAATCTGCCTGACGGCCCGCTGCAGAGCCTGGTCGTCGACGGGCTGTTCGCCGGTCTCGGCACCGTGCTCGAGTTCCTGCCGCAGATCCTGCTGCTGTTCCTGTTCATCCTGCTGCTCGAAGAGTCCGGCTACCTGCCGCGGGCAGCGTTCCTGCTCGACCGGCTGATGTTCGCGGCCGGCCTGACCGGGCGCTCGTTCATCCCGCTGCTGTCGAGCTTCGCCTGTGCGATTCCGGGCGTCATGGCGACCCGGACGATCCAGGATCCGCGCGACCGCATCGCGACGATCCTGGTCGCGCCGCTGATGACCTGTTCGGCGCGGCTGCCGGTCTACGCGCTGCTGATCGGCGCGTTCATCCCGCGCGAACAGGTCGGCGGCATCCTCAACCTGCAGGGGCTGGTGCTGTTCGGACTGTACCTGGCCGGCGTGCTCAGCGCGCTGGCCGCGGCCTGGGTCATGAAGCACTGGCGACGCGATCGCAGCGAACACGCGCTGCTGATGGAGCTGCCGTCGTACCGGCTGCCGAACCTGGCCGACGTCGGCATCGGGCTGTGGGAGCGGGCGCGGATCTTCGTCCGCCGGGTGACCACGATCATCCTGTCGCTGACCGTGCTGCTGTGGGCGCTGTCGAGCTTCCCGGTGCCGCCGGACGGCGCCACCGGGGCTGCGATCGACTACAGCCTGGCCGGGCGGATCGGGCATCTGATCGAGCCGATCTTCGCCCCGATCGGCTTCAACTGGCAGATCTGCATCGCGCTGATCCCGGGGCTGGCCGCACGCGAGGTCGCGGTGTCGGCGCTGGCGACCGTCTATGCGATCTCGGCCGAGACCGACGAGCTGGCCTCGCAGGCGCTGGCGCCGCTGGTCGCGGCCGACTGGTCGCTGGCGACGGCGCTGTCGCTGCTGGTCTGGTACGTCTACGCACCGCAATGCCTGTCGACGCTGGCGGTGATCCGCCGCGAGACCGAGTCGTGGAAAACGACACTGTTCGCCGCCAGCTACCTGTTCGGACTGGCCTATTTGGCGTCGCTGCTGGTCTACCAGATCACGGTGCGACTGACATGAGCCCGCTGCTGCAGATGTTCGTGGTAACGGCAGTGGTGCTGTTCGCCGCCGCCAGCGTGCTGCGTCGGATCGCGCCCGGCCGGGTCTGGCAGTGGCAGGCGCGGCTGTCGTTCGCGCTCGAACGGGCGCCGGCTCCGAGCTGGCGGGCCCGGCTCGGCCGTCGGCTGCGGCCGCCGATCGGCGGCGCGCCCGGCTGCGCGGTCGGATGCGCGAGCTGCAACGGTTGCCGCTGAGCGCCCGGCCCGGTCGGCGCTCGCTTCGGCGCGACCGCGACCCTGGCAACACTGACCTAACCGGCGGCTTGTTAAGCTTCGCCGATGCTCTACCTTGCCTCGAAATCGCCGCGCCGGGCGCAACTGCTGGAACAGCTCGGTCATCGCCCGAGCCTGCTCGACGTCGACGTGCCGGAAATCCGCGGTGCCGACGAGCCGCCGGAAGACTACGTGCTGCGGGTCGCCCGTGAGAAGGCCGGAGCCGGCCTGCTGCAGGTCGCGGCGCTGCCCGGCGCGGTCGTGCTGGGCGCCGATACCGAAGTCGTGCTGGACGGCGAGGTGTTCGGCAAGCCGGCCGACGCAGCCGATGCGGCGGCGATGCTGCGCCGGCTGTGCGGCCGCACGCACCGGGTCGTGTCGGCGGTCTGCTGCGTCAGCGCCGGTCGCGAGCGCCACGCGCTGCAGGTGTCGGAAGTGACATTCGCCCGGATCGCACCGGATCGCATCGACGCCTACATCGAAACCGGCGAACCGTTCGGCAAGGCCGGCGGCTACGCGATCCAGGGCCGCGCCGCGGCGTTCATCGCCCACCTGGCCGGCAGCTACTCCGGCGTGATGGGGCTGCCGCTGTTCGAGACCGCGGCATTGCTGGACGAGTTCGGGGTCGGCGCTTGAGCGCCATGGAAGGCCGCAGCGATCGCTGCGAACCACGCTGAAGACACCACACAGGCAACGGAGCGCCGCGCATGTCGGAGGAAATCCTGATCAACGTGACCCCGCGCGAGACCCGCGTCGCGGTGGTCGAGAACGGCATGCTGCAGGAGGTCCTGCTCGAGCGTGCCTCCAAGCGCGGCTACGTCGGCAACATCTACAAGGGGCGCGTGCTGCGGGTGATGCCCGGCATGCAGGCCGCGTTCGTCGACATCGGCCTGCAGCGCGCCGCATTCCTGCATGCGTCGGACATCGTCCGGGCGCTGCCGGCGGTGGCCGGCGAGGGCGAGGACGCGCTGCCGGCGACTACGCCGCCGATCGGCGAACTGATCCGTGAAGGGCAGGACGTGGTCGTGCAGGTGGTCAAGGATCCGATCGGCAGCAAGGGCGCCCGGCTGACCACGCAGTTGTCGATTCCGTCGCGCTATCTGGTGCTGCTGCCGTACGCGAAGGTGCTCGGCGTATCGGTGCGGATCGAGGACGAGGCCGAGCGCGGCCGGCTGAAGGCGATGCTGGCCGAGGCGATCGGCGAGTCGCCGTTCGGCTACATCGTCCGCACCAATGCCGAAGGCCAGCCGGGCGACGCGCTCAGCGAGGACGTCGCATACCTGTCGCGGGCCTGGGCCGTGATCGGCGAATCGATCGCGCAGGCCACAGTCGGCCATTGCGTCTACGAGGATCTGTCGCTGCCGCTGCGCGCGATGCGCGACCTGATGCGGCACGACGTCGAGAAGGTCCGCGTCGATTCGCGCGAGACCTGGGAGCGGCTCAGCCAGTTCGTCGCGCGCTTCATGCCGGATCTGGTCGAGCGGGTCGAACACTATCCGGGCGAGCGCCCGATCTTCGACCTGTTCGGGGTCGAGGACGAGATCCAGCGCGCGCTGGCGAAATCGGTGCCGCTGAAATCCGGCGGTCATCTGGTCATCGACCAGACCGAGGCGATGACGACCATCGACGTCAACACCGGTGCGTTCCTCGGCCATCGCAATCTCGAGGAAACCGTCTACCGGACCAATCTGGAGGCGGCGCAGGCGGTGGCGCGGCAACTGCGGCTGCGCAACCTGGGCGGCATCATCATCATCGACTTCATCGACATGGCCGACCCCGAGCACCGCCGGCAGGTGCTGCGGCAGCTCGAGAAATCGCTGTCGCGCGACCATGCCAAGACGACCGTGTACGAGTTCTCGCCGCTCGGCCTGGTCGAGATGACCCGCAAGCGGACCACCGAGAGCCTCGAACGACAGCTCTGCGAACCGTGCGCGGCCTGCGCCGGGCGCGGCACGCTGAAGACGCCGGAAACGGTCTGCTACGAGATCTTCCGCGAAATCACCCGCGCGGTACGCCAGTTCGAGGCCAACAAGCTGCTGGTGCTGGCTTCGCCGAAGGTGGTCGGCAAGATCCTCGACGAGGAGTCGGCCGCGGTTGCCGAGCTGGAGGAATTCATCGGCAAGCAGATCCGCCTGCAGGCCGACGAGCAGTACGGCCAGGAACAGTACGATGTCGTGCTGCTGTGACCGCGCAGCGGCAGCCGGCATGACCTGCAGGTGCGGATGAGCCGGCTGCGACGCACGCTGCGACGGCTGCGGCGGCTGCTCGCCTACGGTCTGGCCAGCCTGGTCATCGTCGCCGGTCTCGGCGTGGCGCTGACCAGTCAGGTGCTGCCGCTGCTCGGTCGCAATCCGCAATGGGTCGCCGACTGGCTGAGCCGGCAGGCAGGCCGGCCGGTCGCGCTGTCCGGCGTCAGTGCCGCCTGGACCCGGCAGGGTCCGCAGCTCGGCCTCGAAGGACTGCGGATCGGCAGCGGCGAACAGCGGCTCGACGTCGGCCGCGCCGAGCTGCAGCTCGATGTCTATGCCGGCCTGTTTCCAGGCCGGCCGCTGTCGACGCTGCAATTGAGCGGGCTGGTGCTGGCGCTCGAGCCCGATGCCGCAGGTCGCTGGCAGTTGCAGGGGCTGGCCGGGGCCAGCGGCAGCGGCTCGGTCGACGACGCTCTCGAGCAGCTCGATGCACTCGGCGAGCTGTATCTGCACCACGCCCGCCTGCGGATCGCCGACCCGGCCCGCGGCATCGACTTGAACCTGCCGCAGATCGATGCGCGGCTGCGTCGCAGCGACGGCCGCCTGACGCTCGGCATCGTCGCGCTCGATCCGTCCCGCGCGCCGCTGGCGGCAGTGCTCGAGTTCGATCCCGACAGCCGCCAAGGTCGCGGCTGGCTGCATGCCGACGCCCTGCCGCTGGCCGGCTGGCGCGACGCGCTGGCGGTGCCGGCCGCACCGTTGCTGGACGGCCGCCTGAGCGGGCAGGCCTGGTTCGATTTCGACATCGGCGGCGTGCAGGACGCACAGTTCGAGCTCGCGATCGACGCGCTGCGGCTGGCGGCCGGCGGCAGTGCCGACACCGAGCCGGCAGTCGCCGGGAGCTGGCCCGCCCAGCGCATCGACGGCCACTGGGCGCGGCTCGCCGACGGCTGGCGGCTGACGCTGGAATCGCCGCAGCCGGCCGGGTCGGCCTACCTCGCCGTGCAGCTTGACGGTGATGCGCACTGGCGCGCCGAGCTGGCCGACTGGCCGCTGGCGCCGGCCGCGCGACTGGCCGCCCATCACCCGGCGCTGCCGGAGGCGCTGCGCGACTGGCTGCAGGCGGCCGCGCCGGACGGCCATCTGACCGGGCTGCAGGCCGAATTCGATCGCGACGGGCTGCAGTCGCTGCATGGACGGGTCGACCGGTTCGGTTTCGCTGCGGTCGGTACGCAGCCCGGCGTCTCCGGCCTCTCGGCCGGCTGGCACGGCGACGCTGCCGGGTTCGACATCAAGGTCGCTGGCGATCCGCTGGTGATCGACTGGCCGCCGGCGCTGCTGCAGCCGCTCCGGCCCGCCGCGGCCGGCACGGTCCGGCTGTTCCGTGACGAGCAAGCGGACTGGGCGTTGGAGATCGGCGAACTGCGGCTGCGTGAGCCGGACTACGACCTCACCGTCGCCGGCGGCCTGCGCTTCGATGGCGGTCGGCCGAGCGCGTCGCTGCGGGCGCTGGTCGGTGAAGGCCCGATCACCGCCGCCAAGCGGTTCTGGATCCGCCACAGAATGCCGAAAGGCACGGTCGCCTGGCTCGACGAGGCGATCGAGGGCGGCCGGATCGAGCGCGGCCACGCTTTCATTGAGGGCGACCTCGACGACTGGCCGTTCGAGGGCAAGCAGGGCCGGTTCGAGGCCGAGGCGATCATCCGCGACGTGCGCCTGCAGTTCCGCCCCGACTGGCCGGTGGCCGAGCAGGTCCGCGGCAGTGCCCGCTTCATCGACGACGGCATGCTGATCGAGGCATCCGGCCGGCTGCGCGGCCTCGATGCGCCGCGCGCGGTCGCCCGGATCGACGAGTTCGATGCGCCGGTGCTGGCGCTCGACATCGAGGCCCACGGCAGCGGCGAGGCGATGCTCGACGTGCTCCGCCACAGCCAGTTGCAGGCCAGCCATGGCGAACATTTCGACGCATTGACGATCGCCGGACACGGCGATGCGCACGTCGCCCTGGCGGTGCCGTTGAAGCCGGGCAGCCCGCCGGCCGAGTTGAACGGCACGGTCACGCTGCACGAGGCCGAACTGGCCGATTCGCGTTGGGACATCGCGTTCAGCGACGCCGACGGCGCGATCCGCTTCAGCGATCGCGGCGTGCTGGTCAATGCGATGGAAGTCCGCTTCGACGGCCAGCCGGCGCACTTCGACCTGGCGATCGGAAGCTTCACCGCCGACCCGGCGCAGGTCGCCGAGGCGCGACTGCAGGGCCGCTTCGAGCCGGCCTCGCTGCTCGCCGCGCGGCCGTCGATCGGCTGGCTGCGGCCGTACCTGTCCGGCGCATCGGAATGGCGGCTGGAACTGGCCGTGCCGCAGCCGGACCGGCACACGCCGCCGACCCTGCGGGTCCGGACCGATCTGGTCGGCACCCGGCTGGCATTGCCGGCACCGCTGGCCAAATCGGCGGCGGTGCAGTTGCCGCTGCAGCTCGAATTCGACCTGCAGACGGCCGCGACGGAGACGGCCGCCGCCGACGGTGCCGCTGCCACCGAACCGGGTCGGCTGAACCTGCAGCTCGGCGAGCTGCTGCGGTTGTACGGACGGCTCGACGACCACGGCTTCGACGGCATCGCGGCGTTCGGCGCGGTGCCGGCCGTCGAGCGGCCGTCGCAGGGCCTGCGGGTGGTCGGCCAGGTGCCGGTGCTCGACCTCGGCGGCTGGGCCGGCCTGGCGATGAGCAGCAGCGATGGCGGCGACGGCCTGTTCGCCGACCTCGACCTGACCGCCGGCCAGATCGATCTGCTCGACCGCTCGTTCGCCGAGACCCGATTGCGTTTCTCGCGGCTACCCGACGGCGGCGCGTCGCTGTCGATCGACGGCGACGCGGTCAAGGGCGAAATCGAGCTGCCGCCCGACCCGCAGCGCGCAACTCGCGGAATCACCGGCCGCTTCGACCGGCTGCACTGGCCGGAGGCGCGCGACGAGGCGCCGCGGATCGCGATCGGCAGCCCGTCGCTGCTGCCGCCGCTGCATGTCTGGATCGGCGACCTGCGGGTTGCCGATGCCCGGCTCGGCGAAGCGCGGCTGGAGGCGTTTCCGGTCGAGCACGGCTTCCGGATCGAGCGCTTCGAGACCCGCTCGCCGGCGCTCGAACTGTTCGCGCGCGGCGACTGGACCCGCCGCGGCGTCGGCGAACGGTCCGATTTCGCGATCGAGTTCACCGCGCCCGACCTCGGCAGGATGCTGAGCGCGCTCGGCTTCACGGCGCTGGTCGAACGCGGCCAGACGCTGGTCCGGTTGCAGGCGAGCTGGCCCGGCGCGCCAACCGCGTTCGCACTCGAACTGGTCGACGGCTGGCTCGAGGCCAGCGTCGGCAGCGGCCGCATTCCGGAAGTCGAGCCCGGCGGCGTCGGCCGCGTGTTCGGCCTGCTGTCGCTGTCGGAAATCCCGCGCCGGCTGGCCCTCGATTTCAGCGACTTCTTCGGCAGCGGACTGGCGTTCAACCGGATCGAGGGCCGCTTCGTGCTCGACGACGGCCATGCGATGACCGACGACCTGCTGATCGACAGTCCGGCCGCAGAAATCCACATCCGGGGCCGGACCGGGCTCAAGACCCAGGACTACGAACAGACGATGGAAGTGCTGCCGCGGGCCGGCAACCTGTTGCCGGTGGTGGGCGCGCTGGCCGGCGGGCCAGCCGGCGCCGCGATCGGCGCGGTCGCGCAGGCGGTGCTGTCACGCCAGTTCAAGCAGATGACGCGCACGCTGTACAAGGTCGATGGTGGCTGGGACGAGCCGAACATCGAGGTGCTCGAGCGCGGTCCGGCGCGGCCGGTCGCGGCCAGCGAGCCGGACGACGGCGTGCCGCCGCCGCGCTGAGCCGTGTTCCCCGCGCACGGCGGACTTGAGATTGCTTAAGCGGCAGCCATGTAGGCTGGTCGGGCTGGCCGGACCGCGGCCGCCGATCGCCGGCAATGGTTCCGGTCGTCCGTGACACACTCACTCATCAGATTCCGGTCGAGGCCCATCCCCCGTGACTTCCACATCGCTCGCTGTTGCCGAAGCCCGCCTGCTGCACGGCGCCGGGCTGGCCGAATCGGACCTCGACCAGGTGTTCTCCCGGCTGATGGCGCCCGGCATCGATTTCGCTGACCTCTATTTCCAGCATTCGCGGCACGAGAGCTGGTCGATGGAAGACGGCATCGTCAAGGACGGCAACCATGCGATCGAGCAGGGTGTCGGGGTCCGTGCGATCAGCGGCGACAAGACCGGCTTCGCCTATTCCGACCAGATCAACCTGCCGGCACTGATCGATTCGGCGCTGTCGGCCCGCGCGATCGCACGCAGCGGCAAGACCGCCCGGCACGCCTCGCTGAGCCGGCATCACCCGCGCTCGCTGTACGCGCCGATCGATCCGATCGAGACGCTCGGCAGCGAGGACAAGGTCCGCGTGTTGCGCGAGGTCGACGCCCATCTGCGAGCGGCCGACCCGCGCGTGCGGCAGGTCATGCTGAGCATCGCGGCGGTCCACGATACGGTGCTGATCGCGCGCTCGGACGGCGTGCTGGCCGGCGACGTGCGGCCGCTGGTGCGCTTCAACGTGTCGGTCATCGTCGAGGCGCACGGCCGCCGCGAACAGGGTTATGCCGGCGGCGGCGGCCGGTTCGGCTACGACGAACTGGTCGCCGGTGGCCGGCTGCGCGAGTTCGCCGACGAGGCGCTGCGCCAGGCGCTGGTCAACCTCGACGCAGTCGATGCGCCGGCCGGCAGCATGCCGGTCGTGCTCGGCCCGGGCTGGCCCGGTGTGCTGCTGCACGAGGCGGTCGGCCACGGCCTCGAAGGCGACTTCAACCGCAAGGGGACCTCGACCTATTCCGGCCGGATCGGCGAAATGGTCGCGTCGAAGCTGTGCACGATCGTCGACGACGGCAGCCTGCCGGGGCGCCGCGGCTCGCTGTCGGTCGACGACGAAGGCACGCCGACCCGTTGCACGACGCTGATCGAGAACGGCCGGCTGGTCGGCTACATGCAGGACACGCTGAATGCCCGGCTGATGGGCGTGCCGGTGACCGGCAACGGCCGCCGCGAGAGCTTCGCCCACCTGCCGATGCCGCGCATGACCAACACCTACATGCAGCCCGGCGACAGCGATCCGGAGGAGATCATCCGCTCGGTCCGCCGCGGGCTCTACGCGCCGAACTTCGGCGGCGGCCAGGTCGACATCACCTCCGGCAAGTTCGTGTTCTCGGCCAGCGAGGCCTACCTGATCGAGGACGGCCGGATCACCGCGCCGGTCAAGGGTGCGACGCTGATCGGCAATGGCCCGGAAGCGATGGGGCGGGTGTCGATGGTCGGCAACGACCTGCGGCTCGATGCCGGCGTCGGCATCTGCGGCAAGGACGGCCAGTCGGTGCCGGTCGGGGTTGGCCAGCCAACGCTGAAGATAGATCAGATGACGGTCGGCGGTACCCGGGCGTGAGCCCGGGAACGGCAAGCGGGAGTTCGGGAATGGTCAGTGCCGCCGTGCGCCCGGGCAGGCCGCTGTCGGAAGCAGATCGGGCGTCCGGTTTCGCCGTGGCGCGCCCGCTCGATTCCCTATTCGTCGTTGCCGATTCCAAGCTCCTTCAGCACCCGGAACATTTCCCGGAACGCATGCGGCGGCCGGTTCTTCAGGTGTTCCTCGCGGGCGTTGCGGATCAGTTGCCGCAGATGCTGGCGGTCGACCGCCGGATAGGCGTCGGCCAGTTCGCCGAGCGCGGCGTCGCCATCCTTGAGCAGCCGCTCGCGCCAGTGTTCGACCCGATGCAGCGCGGCGGTTTCGCGGCGGGCGTCGGCGCGATCGTGTTCGAGTTCGCTGCGCAGTGCATCGAGCAGCTCGTCGTCTTCGCGGCGCATCAGCTTGGCCAGATAATGCAACTGCCGCTTGTGCGCGATGTGCGAATGGATCCGGCGCGTCTCGTCGACCGCGTCGCGCACGTTGTCGGGCAGTTCGAGGGCCTTCAGCCGGGCGGCCGGCAGGGCGACCAGCCGTTCGGCGAGGTCCAGCACGGCCTCCGCATCCCGCTTGCGCTGGCTGCGGCTGGGGCCGAGAAAGTCTCCGGTTTCTTCATCGATTCCGCGCATGGCGCGGGAAGGATACGCGCGTGAATGCGATGACGGCAAAACAATCCTCCGCCGCGGTTCAGGACACCCATCATGAACGGCTCGACGGACTGGCCGAGCTGGCCCGCGACGTGCTGGCCCGCTGCCGCTCCTGCGGCGCCAGCCAGGCCGAGGTCGGGCTCAACGACGACCGCGGGCTCAGCGTCAATGTCCGGATGGGCGAGGTCGAGACGATCGAGCACACCCGCGACCGCGGCCTGTCGCTGACGGTGTTCTTCGGCCACCGCAAGGGCAGCGCCAGTACCGCGGATCTCGATCCGCGTTCGATCGAGACCACCATCCAGCAGGCCTGCGCGATCGCCCGCCACACCGAGGAAGATCCCTGTGCCGGTCTCGCCGAGCCGGAACGGATGGCGACGACGTTCCCCGATTTCGATCTGTGGCATCCGTGGAAGCTGAAGACCGAGGACGCCATCGCACTCGCGATCGAGGCCGAGTCGGCCGGCCGTGTCGCCGACCCGCGGATCAGCAACTCAGACGGCGCCAGCGTGTCGAGTTCGGCGTCGATGTCGATCTACGCCAACTCGCACGGATTCATCGGCCGTGAACACGGCACGTCGCATTCGATCAGTTGTTCGCTGATTGCCGGCCGTGGCGACGAGATGCAGCGCGACTACTGGTACGACGCCGGCTGCTCCTCCGACGCGCTGCAGCCGGCCCGCGAGATCGGCCGGATCGCCGCCGAACGCACCGTCGCGCGACTCGACGCGCGGCCGATCCGGACCGGCGAGTTCCCGGTGCTGTTCGTCGCCGAAGTCGCCCGCTCGCTGTTCGGCCACCTGCTCGGGGCGGCGTCCGGCGGCGCGCTGTACCGGCGATCGACTTTCCTGCTCGACCGGCTCGGCACCCAGGTGCTGCCGGTCGGCGTCGACCTGATCGAGCGACCGCACCTGGTCCGCGGCCATCGCTCTGCGGCGTTCGACAGTGAGGGCGTCGCGACGCAGGACAACCCGCTGGTGCTGGACGGCGTGCTGCAGCGTTACATCCTCGGCAGTTACTCGGCACGCAAGCTCGGCCTGAGCAGCACCGGCAATGCCGGCGGCATCCGCAACCTCGAGGTCCGGCTCGGCCCGCATGGGCGCGCCGATCTGATCGCCGGCATGACGCGCGGACTGATCGTGACCGAGTTGATGGGGCAGGGCGTCAGCCTGGTCACTGGCGACTATTCGCGTGGCGCGGCCGGCTTCTGGGTCGAGAACGGCGAGATCGCGTTCCCGGTCGACGAGGTCACGATCGCCGGCAAGCTGCCGGACATGCTGCTGGCGATCGAGGCGATCGGCAACGACATCGATCGCCGCTCGCACATCGGCACCGGCTCGGTGCTGATCGGCAGGATGACGGTCGCTGGCTCGGCCTGAGCTCAGCGACCGTCCGCTCCGTTCGATCGGATCGGTCGCTGCCGTGAGCCGATGCGCGGTGCCGTTCGGCCGTGCCGCGCTCGCGGCGCTGCTGTCGCTTGGCTGAATCGCTGCAGCCGCGGCCCGGCGCGGGCGGTCACGTTGCGGCGATGCCTGCGTCCTTGACAGCGTCAGTCACCATCACGACAGTGGCTGGCCTGAACACTGGACCCACGAGGAGCGCACCGCCATGACCGACCCGATCGAAACCCCGACCCCGACCCCTCCGCCGCCGATGCCGCCGGAGCCGCCGGCCGGTCCGTCGCCGGAAGAGCGCCAGTGGGCAATGTTCGCGCATCTGTCGGCGCTGCTCGGCGGCCTGCTGACGTCGGCCGTGGGTGGCTGGGGCACCTTCATCGGCCCGCTGGTGATCTGGCTGATCAAGAAGGACACGATGCCGTTCGTCAATGACCAGGGCCGCGAAGCGCTGAACTTCAACATCACCGTCGCGATTGCCTGCATCGGCCTGGTGCTGCTGTCGATCATCACGTTCGGCGTCGGCCTGCTGATCGCCGTGCCGGCCTGGATCATCATCGGCATCGGCTGGCTGGTGCTGACGATCATCGCCGCGATCAAGGCCAACGAAGGCGTCAGCTACCGCTATCCGGTCAACTGGCGGGTCATCAAGTAACGCGCTGCAGCTACAGGCGAGCAGCCGTATCGACTGGACGGCCGGCTTCGAAAGAGGCCGGCCGTTTCGTGTTGCGGCTTCCGGAAACCAGACTGCTGTGTCCCGCAGGCTGGCAGAGGCCCGGCGAGCCGCTGCTGTCGCCGTTGGAGTTCCTCTGGATCCGACGCTGGCGCGCGCTCAGTGCGAGCGCATCGCGGTGAATTCGGCCAGCGCGCGCAGTGCACTGGTGTCGTAATCGATCGCCGACAGCGCGGTGATCATGATCGACACCTGGTCGGCCAGCCGCTCGCGCGCCTCGTCGAGGCCGAGCACCGACGCGTAGGTCGGTTTCTCGCGTTCGGCATCCTTGCGCGCGGTCTTGCCGAGTTCCTCCTCGTCGCCTTCGACGTCGAGGATGTCGTCACGGATCTGGAACGCCAGGCCGAGCGCGGCGGCGTATTCGTCGAGTCGCGCCAGTACTTCCGGGGCGGCCGCCGCGGCCAGCCCGCCGAGCCGCACCGAGGCGCGGATCAGCGCGCCGGTCTTGCGGCGGTGCATTTCGATCAGTTCCGCCTCGTCGAGCCGCTGGCCGACCGCATCGAGATCGAGCGCCTGGCCACCGGCCATGCCGGCCGCACCGGACGCATCGCCGAGCGTGCGCAGCATCGCAACCACCCGGTCCGGCGGCAGCGGCGCCCGCGCCAGTACGCCGAACGCCAGTGCCTGTAACGCATCGCCGGCCAGCACCGCAGTCGCCTCATCGTAGGCGATGTGGACGGTCGGGCGGCCGCGCCGCAGCGTGTCGTCGTCCATCGATGGCAGGTCGTCGTGGACCAGGGAATAGGCGTGGATCAGTTCGACCGCCGCGGCAGCCGCGTCGAGCTGGTTCGGCGCGGCGCCGAGCGCGCTGCCGGTGGCGTAGACCAGGCACGGGCGCAATCGCTTGCCGCCGCCGAGCGTGGCGTAGCGCATCGCCGAATGCAGTCGGAACGGCGGCTCGGTTTCAGCCGGCAGGCAGTCGGCGAGCACACGCTCGCTGCGTTCGGTCCAACTGCGCAGCGCGAGATTGGTGTCAAGGCGCGGCATCGAAGGGCTCGCTGCGCTCGGGATCGAGCGGGTCGCTCAGTTGCCGCACACGCAGCTCGGCCTGCTCGAGCGCGGTCTGGCAGTGCCGGAACAGCGACACGCCGCGTTCGTAGGCCTGCAGCGACTCGTCGAGGCTCATGTCGCCGCGTTCCATCTTCTGCACCAATTGCTCGAGTTCGTCGAGCGAGCGCTCGAAGTCGGCGACGGCGGAGGGCGGCGGGGTCGGCTGGGACATCGAACGGAGTGTGCCGAGCGCCGTGGCGACGGTCAATCGCGACCGCCGGCTGCGGCGGCGTCGGCCGGCCACCAGCGCAGCGTCCGCTCGGCCGCATCGAGCAGGTCGAGCAGTCGTCGGCCAAGTACCAGGTCGCCGGCGCCGAGCAGTTCGCCGTCGTCGGCCGCGAAAAGCAACGGCAGCCGTTCGCGCTCCCACGGCGGAATGCCGAGTTCCTGCAGCACGTGCCTGAGTGGCCGGCGCGGCCGGCCCGGCAACGCGATGGTCTCGCCGCCGATGCGCGTTGCGACACGCATCGGCAGCAGCGGGTGCGGAGCGGGCAGCAGTTGCAGCCGGCCGAATGGCGGCGGCAGCTCGCAGTCGTCGCTGCCGTCCCAGCGGATCGGTTTGAACGCCGCCGGCGGCGACGCCGGCGCGGTGCAATGCAGCAGCTCGCGGTAGCGGCGCAGCCGGCCGCCGCGCCAGTGCAGCGAGGGCGTTGCGTCGGCCCGTGCCGCGATCAGTTCGCCGGCGACCCGGGCCAGCACCGTTGGTGGCGGCGGCGACAGTCCGGCCTGTTCGATCCAGCGGCGCAGAACATGCCGCTGTAGCGCCGCCGGCAGCGCCTGCAGTGGCTCGATGCGCAGCAGGGACGGATCGAGATGGTGGCAATCGAGCAGGGCGCGTTCGGCCAGTCCGTCGATCAGCTCGGCATCCTCGGCCAGCAGCCGCGCGCTGGCGGCGAGCGACGCCTCGGCCTGCGGCCAGTGCTCGCGCAGCAACGGCAGCACCCGGTGGCGGATGGCATTGCGCGACAGTCGCAGGTCGGCATTGCTCGGGTCGTCGATGTACGACAGCGCATGCTGCGTCGCGTAGCGTTCGAGCTCGCCCCGGGCGACGTCGAGCAGTGGTCGCCAGACCGGGTTTGCGCCGAGCATCCGCTCGCGCCGCATCGCGCCGAGCGCACCGATGCCGGCGCCGCGCAGCAGTTGCAGCAGTACCGTTTCGGCCTGGTCGTTGCGATGCTGGGCCAGCACCAGCGTCTCGCCGGGATGCAGCATCGCCGCCAGTGCCGCGTAGCGCGCCCGTCGCGCATTCGCCTCGACGCTGCCGCGGCGCTCGACCTCGACCTGCCGGGCTTCGAACGGCAGGTCGAGCGCGGCGCAGGCCGCAGCGCAGTGCTGCGGCCAGTCGGCCGACGCCGGCTGCAGGCCGTGATCGACGTGCAATGCGCGCAGTCCGCGGCGTTGCGCCTGCGGCGACGCCGCGAGCCGATGCAGCAGCACGGTCGAGTCGAGTCCGCCGCTGTAGCCGACCGCGAGCGGTGCGGTGCCGGAGCGCAGCCCGGCTTCGAGCGCGGATTGCCAGTCGTCGTGCTTCATCCGTGCATGCTGACTCGTGCGAGACGCAACTGCCAAGTCGGACGCCCGATCCGCTGTTACCCTTCGCCGATGCAGCCCGACCCGAGAATCGACCACCGACCGCCGGCGATCGCGCTGATGGGGCCGACCGCATCCGGCAAGACCGCACTCGCGGTCGACTGGGTCGAGCGCTTCGCGGCCGAGATCATCAGCGTCGATTCGGCGCTGGTCTACCGCGGGCTCGACATCGGCAGCGCCAAGCCGGACCGCGCAATGCTCGAACGCGCGCCGCATCGGCTGATCGATGTCCGCGACCCGCACGAGACCTATTCGGCGGCCGAGTTCGCCAACGACGCGCTGCAGGCGATGCACGAGATCGCCGCGGCGGGACGGGTGCCGCTGCTGGTCGGCGGCACCGGACTGTACTTCCGTGCGCTGCTGACCGGCTTGTCGCCGATGCCGGAGGCCGATCCGGCGCTGCGCGAGCAGATCGCGGCCGAGGCTGCCGAGCGCGGCTGGTCGGCGTTGCATGCCGAGCTCGCTCGGGTCGACCCGCGCGCAGCCGCACGGATCCATCCGACCGATCCGCAGCGGATCACCCGCGCGCTCGAGATCTTCCGCGCGACCGGCCGCCCGATCAGCGACTGGCAGCAGCAGTCGACCCGGCGGCGGCTGCCGTTCCGGGTGCTGCAACTGGCCGTCGCACCGCCGCGGCGCGAGCTGCTGCACCAGCGGATCGCCGAGCGGTTCGATCTGATGCTGGCGGCCGGCTTTCTCGACGAGGTGCGCCGGCTACGTGCCGATCCGAGGCTGGGCCCGGAGCTGCCATCGATGCGCGCGGTCGGCTATCGGCAGGCCTGGGAACACCTGGACGGCGGCAGCGATGCCGCGACCTTCCGCCAGCGCGCGGTCGCGGCGACCCGGCAACTGGCCAAGCGGCAGTTGACCTGGCTGCGCGCCGAACCGGCGCTGCGCTGGTTCGATCCGGAACACCAGCGCGATGCCGCCGATCGCGCGGTCGACGAGTTCCTCGGGCCTGCCGGACGCGGCTGACCGATCGTTCGAGATCGTCCGGCCTCGGAAGGGCCGCGACCGGCCCTTGGCAGGCGAACCGGGCGGCCGATGAACGCCACCGAGGCCGCTGGTCCGCAAGCATCGGCCGCCCGTGTACCATGCGCCTTGAATTTGCCGTGCGATCCCCAAGTTTTCGGGGGCGGGCCCGGCGTCGACGGCACGTGGTGTTGCGCGGCGTGCCGTACATAACAACACATCAGCAGGAGATAACGATGTCCAAGGGCCAGTCCTTGCAAGACCCTTTTCTGAACGCGCTGCGGCGCGAGCGCGTGCCGGTGTCGATCTATCTGGTCAACGGCATCAAGTTGCAGGGCACCGTGGAATCGTTCGACCAGTTCGTCGTGCTGCTGCGCAACACCGTCAGCCAGATGGTCTACAAGCACGCGATCTCGACCGTCGTGCCGTCGCGCAACGTGCGGCTCGGTCCGCCGCCGTCGCAGGAGGGCCACGAGGCCGCCGGCGAGCACGACAGCCGCGGCGAACCGGCCTGATGCGCGGGACGGCGGTGCGCTGAGGTGTTCGAACGTTCCCGGCGTGGCGAGACCGCGCTGCTGATCCAGCCGTATCCGCCCGGCCAGCAGGACCCGGCGCTGCTCGAGGAATTCGTCGAACTGGCCGGGTCGGCCGGTGCGACGGTCGCCGCGACGCTGACCGCGCGGCTCGAGCGGCCGAATCCGGCATTGCTGATCGGCACCGGCAAGGCCGACGAGGCGAAGATGCTGGCCGATCTGCACGGCTGCGACCTGGTGCTGGTCAACCACACGCTGTCGCCGGTGCAGGAACGCAACCTCGAGCGCCACCTCGAGCGGCGCGTGGTCGACCGTACCGGGCTGATCCTCGACATCTTCGCCCAGCGTGCGCATTCGCACGAAGGCAAGCTGCAGGTCGAACTGGCGCAGTTGAAGCACATCGCGACCCGCCTGGTCCGTGGCTGGACCCATCTGGAGCGCCAGCGCGGCGGTGCGATCGGCCTCCGCGGTCCCGGCGAGACGCAGCTCGAAACCGACCGCCGGCTGCTGGCCAAGCGGGTCGACCAGTTGCAGAAGCGGCTCGACAAGGTCGAGGTACAGCGCGGCCAGATGCGACGCGCGCGGATTCGCAACGAGTTGCCGCGCATCGCGCTGGTCGGCTACACGAACGCCGGCAAGTCGACGCTGTTCAATGCGTTGACCGGCGCTGCGGCCTATGCCGCCGACCAGTTGTTCGCGACGCTCGATCCGACCGTCCGCCGACTCGGCGGCCTGGCCTGCGGCAGCGTGCTGCTGGCCGATACGGTCGGCTTCGTCCGCGATCTGCCGCACGACCTGGTCGCCGCGTTCCGCTCGACGCTGTCGGAAGCGCGCGAGGCCGACCTGCTGCTGCATGTCGTCGATGCCTCCGACCCGTTTCGAGACGAGCGGATCGAACAGGTGCAGGAGGTGCTGGACGAGATCGGCGCCGGCGAGATCCCGCAGTTGCTGGTGTTCAACAAGATCGACCGGCTCGACAACCGCGACGCACGTTGCGACGTCGACGAGGACGGGCTCGCCCAGCGCGTCTGGGTATCGGCGCGCGATGGTGTCGGCCTCGATCTGCTGCGACAGGCGCTGGCCGAGCGCTTCGTCGGTCGTCGCGTCCACCGTGTCGTGCATCTGCCGATCGCGGCCGCCCGACTGCGCGCACGGCTGTTCGAAGCCGGGGCGGTGGTCTCGGAGTCCGACGAAGAGGGTGGCTGGGCGATCGAGCTCGACCTGCCGCAGCGGCTGGCCGAGCAGTTGTGCCGTGGCGAGGACACCGGCGTCAGCGATTTGCGCGGTCAACTGCTGGCACCTTCGAGCGGAGCGTGACATGCATCTGAATGTCGCCCCGGTCGAGCGCACGGCGCCTTCGGGCATGACCAAAGACCCAGCGGAATCGGCATGGCGGGCTGCTAGAATCGGCCCGCTGGAATCGGTCCGTGCACGCGGAACCCCGCATTCATCACCGCGCCGCCACGCCGAACGCGTGCAGCGGCGGATCCTGTGCGCCGGAGTCCGGCGCGCGGCAATGGAGTAGCAGATGGCCTGGAACCAACCTGGCGGCGGCAACAAGGACCCGTGGGATCGCGGCGATCAGGGCGCTGATGTCGAAGCCTTCCTGAATCGACTGAAGGGCAGTCTCGGCCGCGTGTTCGGAGGCGGTGGCGGCGGTTCCGGCGGCACCGGTGGTCCCGGGCTCGGGCTGCTGATCGTCGGCCTGGTGGTGCTGTGGCTGCTGTTCGATGCCTGGACCATGATCGACGAACGGCAGCGCGGTGTCGTGCTCCGTTTCGGCGAATTCCAGCGATTGATGGCGCCGGGTCCGAACCTGAAGCTGCCGCGTCCGTTCGAGAGCGTGACCAAGGTCGACGTGACGCAGTTGCGCAGCATCGGCGACCAGGTCCGGATGCTGACCCGCGACGAGAACATCGTGCAGGTCGAGTACAACGTCCAGTATCTGGTGGCCGATCCGGAGAAGTATCTGTTCGGTGCGCGCGATCCGGATGAAACGCTGCGCCAGGCGACCGAAAGCGCGGTCCGTGACGTGGTCGGTTCTAGCGAGATGGACCAGGTGCTGACCGGCGAACGCGCGGCGCTTGCGGCCGATGCGCGCCGGCGCCTGCAGGACATCCTCGACAGTTACAACACAGGTCTGCAAGTGTCGGTGTTCAACCTGCAGAACGCGCGTCCGCCGACCGAAGTGCGCGAGGCGTTCGACGATGCGATCAGTGCGCGCGAGGATCGTGAGCGGATCGAGAGCGTCGCCCACGCCTACGCATCGACCGTGGTGCCGGAGGCGCGCGGTGAAGCCGCCCGCGTACGCACCGAAGCCGAAGGCTACAAGGCGTCCGTCGTGGCGCGCGCCGAAGGTGATGCCGAGCGCTTCCGGCTGCTGGCCGACGAATACGCGCGCGCGCCGGAAGTGACCCGCCGCCGCCTGTACCTCGAGACGATGCAGTTCGTACTCGGCAGGAACCGCAAGGTGTTCGCCGGCGACAGCGGCAACGTCCTGTACCTGCCGATCGATGGCCAGTCGGGCAGCACTGCCCCGGCCAATCTGCAGCGTTTCCCCGGTGCCGCCGCGGCCATGCCGTCGGCGCCCGACAGCAGCGTTCGCGACGCCCGTCGACCCGAGCGCGGCACGCGTGAGGAGTCCCGTCGATGAAGCCGATCGTTCCGATCCTGCTGCTGGTCGTCGCCTTCCTGGCGATGGATTCGGTCTATCAGGTCCGCGAAGGCGAGGTCGCGGTCCGGTTCCAGATCGGCAAGATGATCGAGGCCGACATCGGCCCCGGCATCCATTTCAAGCTGCCGCTGATCCAGAACGTGCTGAAGTTCGATCAGCGAATCCTGTCGCTCGACGGCCAGCCGGAGCGCTATCTGACCAGCGAGAAGAAGGACGTCAACGTCGATTTCTTCGTCAAGTGGCGGATCGACGACGTGCGCAGGTTCTACCAGGCGACCGGCGGCAACGAGTTCAACGCGCTGCAGCGGCTGTCGCCGATCGTCAAGGAAGCGATCCGCAACGAGATCAACCAGCGCACGCTGAAGGATGTGGTCGGCGGCGAGCGGACCAACCTGGCACAGCGTTTCGTCGACGTCGCCAGTCGCGATGCGGGCGAGCTCGGCGTCGAGGTGATCGACGTTCGGATCAAGCGGATCGACCTGCCCGAGGACAGCCAGGTCATCGCGTCGGTGTTCGAGCGCATGCGTGCCGAACGCCTGCGTGTCGCCAATGCGTTGCGCGCCGAAGGTCAGGAACAGTCCGAAACGATCCGTTCCAATGCCGACCGGCAGCGCGCGATCATCCTGGCCGAGGCCGAGCGCGACGCCCAGCGCCTGCGCGGTGAAGGTGACGCGGTAGCGGCCGAGACCTACGCCGCGGCGTACGGCAAGCACGTCGAGTTCTACGCCTTCTACCGCAGCATGGAGGCGTATCGGAATGCGTTCGGCGACGGCAACGGCGTGCTGGTGCTCGATCCGGGATCGGATTTCCTGCGCTACTTCCAGGATGCCGAGCGGCGCCCGCCGCAGCGCTGATGGCGGGCTGGTGTGACGTCCCGCAAGTCCGCGACATTACCGAGCCGACGCCGCTTGATTCGTCCAGGTAGCACTTGCAGGGCACCGGGGTCATGAGCGAGCTGCTCGCCGCGCTGTGCCTGGTGTTCGTGATCGAAGGGCTGCTGCTGTTCGCGAGTCCGGCTGGCTGGAAGCGGGTGATCGAGCAGGCGCTGTCGATGCCCGACAGTGCCTTGCGTCGATTCGGCGCGGTGATGGTGGTGCTCGGGCTGATCGCGTTGCAGATCGTTCGTTGACGACGGGCGGCGCGCGCATCGTCGCCGCCGACCCGGCCGGCCAGCACGCAGTTGTCGTCATCGCGGTCCGGTCTGTGAAGCCGTACACTGCAGCGCTCCCGAACGGAGCTGTTTCGTGACCGATACCCAGTACGCTGCCCTGCATCTGCGCCGTGGCGAGGAGCGTCGTCTGCGCTCCGGGCACCTGTGGGTGTTCAGCAACGAAGTCGACGTCAAGCGCTCGCCGCTCGATCAGTTCGAACCCGGACAGCCGGTATGGATCGTCGATGCCGGCGACCGGCCGCTCGGCACCGGCTACGTCAATCCCAACAGCCTGATCTGCGCACGACTGGTCGATCGAGCCGGCCACGAGCTGGACCGCTCGCTGATCGTGCATCGCCTGAAAGTCGCGTTGTCGCTGCGCGAACGCCGTTATGACGCGCCGTACTACCGACTCGTGTTCGGTGAGAGCGACGGCCTGCCGGGACTGACGGTCGATCGCTTCGGCGACGTGCTGGTCGCCCAGGCGACCACCGCCGGCATCGAGCGCTTGCGGCCCGAGATCGCCGATGCGCTACTGAAGGTGCTGTCGCCGTCGGTGCTGGTCTGGAAGAACGACAGCAGCGCGCGCACGCTGGAGGTACTGCCGGAATACGTCGAAACCGTGCATGGCACGCTGCCGGACCGGGTCGAAGTGCTGGAAGGCCGATCGCGCTTCGCGGTCGACATCGCTGGCGGGCAGAAGACCGGCTGGTTCTACGACCAGCGCGCAAATCGCGAGACGCTGCAGCCGTGGGTGCGAGGCGCCCGCGTGCTCGACCTGTTCAGTTACGTCGGTGCCTGGGGCATCCGCGCGCTCGAGTTCGGCGCCACCGAGGCGACCTGCGTCGATGCATCGGCCGCGGCGATTGCTGCAGTCGAGGACGGTGCCCGCTTGAACGAGGTGTCGGACAGGTTGCACGCGGTGCAATCCGATGCGTTCGATTTCCTGAAGGCTGCGCGCGCCGAACGGCGGCGCTGGGACGTCGTCGTCGTCGACCCGCCGGCGTTCGTCAAGCGCCGGCGCGACTTCAAGGAAGGCGCGCTCGCCTATCGCCGCATCAACGAGATGGCGATGCAGGTGCTCGAGCGCGACGGCTTGCTGGTCACCGCGTCCTGCAGCTACCACATGCCGCGGCAGGCGTTGCTCGATGCGGTGCAGGCCGGCGCGCGGCATCTCGACCGGCAGGTGCAGGTGCTGGCGCAGTTGCAGCAGGGCCCGGACCACCCGGTGCATGCCGGCGTCGCCGAGACCGAATATCTGAAGGGATTCCTGTGCCGCGTGCTGCCGGCATGATCCATCCGCTGCCGCGCGCCGGCAGCCCAGCCGAGCGACATCCATGCCCGTGATCCACGACATCGATCCGATAGCGCTGCCACTGCCTTTCTGGCCGCACGGTATCCATTGGTACGGCCTGATGTACCTGCTCGCGTTCCTGTCCGCGTGGTGGCTCGGTCGCCGCCGCATCGCGTCCTGCCGGCTGCCGGGCGTCGATCACCAGGCGTTCGGCGACCTGTTGTTCTACGCGATGCTCGGCGTCGTGCTCGGCGGGCGGATCGGCTACGTGCTGTTCTACGCCTTCGACGAACTGTTGGCCGATCCGCTGCTGCTGTTCCGGATCAAGCAGGGCGGCATGAGCTTCCACGGAGGGCTGCTCGGCGTGATCGCCGCGGTCGCGTGGTGGTCGCGCAAGCACCGGTTGCACGTGTTCGACACGCTCGACTTCGTCGCTCCGCTGGTGCCGATCGGACTCGGTCTGGGCCGGATCGGCAATTTCATCGGCGGCGAGCTGTGGGGCCGGATCAGCGATGTGCCATGGGCGATGATCTTCCCGTCCTCGTTGCCGGCGCCGTACTACGGCATGAGCGCCGATCAGCTCCGCGCGCTGGCCGCGAGCGGCGCACTGGACGGGTTCGCGCGGCATCCGTCGCAGCTCTATCAGGCGGCGCTGGAGGGCATCGTGATGTTCATGCTGGTCTGGTGGTTCTCGGGTCGCCCGCGGTCGCGGTTCGCGGTGTCCGGGCTGTTCGCGCTGCTGTACGGCATCACCCGCTTCGTGGTCGAGTTCGCCCGCGAGCCGGATGCCCACCTCGGCTTCATCGCCTGGGGCTGGCTGACGATGGGCCAGTTGCTGTCGTTGCCGCTGATCGCGGTCGGCGTCGCCTTGTTGTGGCTGTCGCGGCGTGCGCCGACCCTGGCCGAGCCGCGTCGCTGATACGCACACACGGAGCGCCGTCATGCGCCAGTACCTCGATCTGTTGTCCCACGTTCTCGAGCATGGCCACGACAAGGCCGACCGGACCGGCACCGGTACCCGGTCGGTGTTCGGCTGGCAGATGCGGTTCGACCTGAACGCGGGTTTCCCGCTGGTCACGACCAAGAAGCTGCACCTGCGCTCGATCGTCCACGAGTTGCTGTGGTTCCTGCGCGGCGAGACCAATGTCGCCTATCTGCAGCAGCATCGGGTCGGCATCTGGGACGAATGGGCCGACGAGCACGGCGAGCTCGGCCCGGTCTACGGCAAGCAATGGCGTGCGTGGGAAGGTACCGACGGACCGATCGACCAGATCCGCTGGGTGCTCGACGAGATCCGCCGCAATCCCGATTCGCGACGGCTGGTCGTGTCAGCATGGAACGTCGCCGACCTGCCGAAGATGGCGTTGATGCCATGCCACACGATGTTCCAGTTCTACGTCGTCGACGGCCGCCTGAGCTGCCAGCTCTACCAGCGCTCCGGCGACATCTTCCTCGGCGTGCCGTTCAACATCGCGAGCTATGCACTGCTGACGCACATGGTCGCGCAGGTCTGCGGGCTCGGTGTCGGCGACTTCGTCCATACCCTGGGCGACGCCCACCTGTATTCGAACCACTTCACGCAGGCACGCGAGCAACTGGCGCGCGAACCCCGCGCGTTGCCGCGCCTGCAGTTGAATCCGGCAGTCGGCGAGCTGTTCGGTTTCCGCTTCGAGGACATCGAAATCGTCGACTACCACCCGCATCCGGCGATCAAGGCGCCGGTCGCGGTATGACGGCCGCCGGCGCATGCGCCTGACACTGGTCGCGGCGCTCGACCGCAACGGCGCGATCGGCAGGGACAATGCGTTGCCGTGGCACCTGCCGGACGACCTCAGGCGCTTCAAGGCGGTGACGCTCGCCCATCCGGTGCTGATGGGGCGGCGAACCGCCGAATCGCTCGGCCGGGCGCTGCCGAAACGCCGCAACCTGGTGCTGTCGCGCAGCGGACAGGTACCGTTCGCCGGGATGGAATCCTTCGCTTCGCTGGCGGCTGCGCTGGCTGCGGTCGGCGACGCCGAGGTGATGGTGATCGGCGGCGGCGACGTCTTCGCGGAGACGCTGCCACTGGCGCAGCGGATGGTCCTGACCCATGTCGACACAGTGGTCGACGGCGCCGACGCGTTCTTCCCGCGCTTCGATCCGGCCGACTGGCGGGTGACGGACCGGCAGCCGCATCCGATCGATGCGTGCCACCCGGTCGCGTTCGAGTTCGTCGACTACTGGCGACTCGGCGACCCGCGCCCGGCCGAGTTGCCGTAGGCGTCATCACTGGCGGCGTGTCGACCGGCCAGCCTGCGGTGTGTCCCATGATGACCCGATTGCCTGCGGGTTTGCGTTATCAGGGACGACCTCGTGCCCCCCCGGCATCAACGGATCCCGAAACCTCATGCAACCGATGACCGGAGCCGCCCGGGTAATGGCGCACCCCACGGTGCGAGTCTGTGTCATCGTCCTGATGATCGGCCTTTGCGCGTTTCGTTGGGCGCCGTCGCTCGTGCGACTGCCCCTGATGGGCCTGGCCGGAGCGATATGGATCCATTTCGAGACGGGCGGCCTGGCCCGGATGGGCTTGCACTGGCCGATTGACCTGCGGCGCGCGCTGATCTGGTCGCTGCTGGCCTTCCTGCTGGTCGCCGGAGTGATCTCGCCGTTTGTCGAGCCATGGCTGGCGGAGCTGGCCGGGGAGCCGGTCGACTACAGTGGCTATGGTCCGCTCAAGGGAAACATTCCGGCGGCACTGGCACTGATCGGCCGCGCGCTGATCAGTGCCGTCATTGCCGAAGAGCTGATCTACAGGGGCTTCCTGCTGCACCAGCTCGATGCACTGTTTGGGTCCAGGCGCTGGGCCCCGGTTCTCGCCGTCGTGGTTGCGGCCACAGTCTTCGGTGCGATGCATTGGCCGCAAGGATGGGTCGGCATGGTCGTGACGGGCTTGGCCGGCATCGTTTTCGGGTCGGTGTTCTTCCTCGCCTCGCGCAACCTGTGGGCAGTCATGCTTGCGCATGCCTGGGTGGACATCTGGGGCGTGGCGACCTTGTTCTTCGGTTGGTACTAGTGGACTGTAACGGACAAATCGAAAGTAGCTCGCTCGGTCTGGCCGCGTTGTACTTGCTCCTCACTCGACCGATAGCTTCGGCTATCGGCCTCGCTCCGGA
This sequence comes from Lysobacteraceae bacterium, assembly GCA_041687455.1. Classification (GTDB taxonomy): domain Bacteria; phylum Pseudomonadota; class Gammaproteobacteria; order Xanthomonadales; family Xanthomonadaceae; genus JAWLBY01. Next base: position 224,750 of record JAWLBY010000002.1, read on the forward strand.
GCGGCGTCCACCACGCCCATCCCGTCGCGATCCCACTTCCGCTTCATCCGTTACGTCTACTAGTGGACTGTAACGATTGAAGCGGGAGTAATCCGACGAGACGGATCGAAGTACTTCCACTTTACTGGCTTGGCCTGCTTGTTGTACTGGCGGATGTACCGCATGAGCTTTCGTTTGAGGTCCGGCACTGAAGTGAAGACACCGCGTGCGATCACGTCGCGCTCGATCTTCGCGAACCACAACTCGACCTGATTGAGCCAGGACGAATAGGTTGGAGTGAAGTGCATATGCACATTCGGGTGCTCGGCCAGGAACTCGTCGACCCGCTTGGTCTTGTCCGCCGAAAGGTTGTCGGCGATCACGTGTATCTCTTTGCCCGGTTTCCCGGCAGCGCCGGGCAGCACAACCGGCTGCGTGCGCTTGAAGCCTCCGCGGAACCTGCGGTCTTCCGCATGTTGCGCCAACGGCTGATCATGAGCTGGATTCCGCCGCGCTATGCGGGGCGATGTGTCGGGGCGATGGAGATCGCCGTGCCCACGCGAGAACGAGGTCGGGCAGCGTGTCGGGTCGCAATCGAAGCAGCGCAGGCGCGGGCCGCGGCGGCGGATCCGGGTCAGTCTTCCCCGTGCGGGCCGCCGGCCGGCACGTCGCGGCCCGGCACCTGCACGACGCGCGGCAGCTCGCCCGGCGGCACCAGCTCGAGTGCGGTGAGCTTGCCGCCCCAGACGCAGCCGGTATCGATGCTGTGGACGCCGAGTCCCATGAACAGGCCGAGCGTCGACCAGTGGCCGCAGACGATGCGCAGGTCGCGCTCGGAGCGCCCGGGCGCCTCGAACCACGGGTACAAGCCGCTGCGCTGGGTGCCGGGCATGCCTTTCTGATCGAACTCGATGCGGCCCTGCGGCGTGCAGTAGCGCATCCGTGTCAGCACGTTGATGATCGCTCGCTGCCGATCGATGCCCTTCAGCGCCGGCGCCCACTGTGGCCGGTCACCGTACATGCCGCGCAGCAGCTTGCGGTAGTTCTTGCCGTGCAGGACGCGCTCGACTTCGCGGGCGCGATTCTCGGCCAGCCGGACCGTCCACTTCGGCGCCAGCCCGGCATGCACCATCAGCCAGCCGTTCTGCCGGTCGCAGTGCAGCAACGGGCGCTGGCGCAGCCAGCCGAGCAGCACGTCGCGGTCGTCGGCGATCAGTACCCGATGCAGGTCCGGATTGACCCGTCGCTGCTCGGACTCCTTGCGCTCGGCGATGCTGAGCAGCGACAGATCATGATTGCCGAGCACGACGACGCTGTGGATGTCGAGCGAATGCACCAGCCGGAGCGTTTCCAGCGACTGGCCGCCGCGATTGACCAGGTCGCCGCAGAACCACAGATGGTCGCGGACCGGATCGAAGCGAATCGCTTCGAGCAGCCGTTGCAGCGCGTCGTGGCAGCCCTGCAGATCGCCGATCGCCCAGGTCGTCATCGCCTGCCGCGCGCCCGGGCCATCAGTGCAGCACCCGTGGCACGACCAGCGTGAACGGCGGGATCTCGGCATCGAAGCGGGTGCCGTCGTCGGCCTGCATCTGGTAGCTGCCGAACATGAAGCCGGCGTCGGTTTCGAGCACGGCGCCGGAGCTGTATTCGAACGCCTGGCCGGGTTCGATGTGCGGTTGCTGGCCGACCACGCCGTCGCCACGGACTTCCTCGACCTTGCCGTTGCCGTCGGTGATGACCCAGTGGCGCGACATCAGCCGGGCGCCGACGCTGCCGGTGTTGTGCAGCCGCACCGTGTACGAAAACACGAACTGCTGCCGTTCGGGCTCCGACTGCTGGTCGTTGAAGCTGCTGTCGACCGAAACTTCGATCGAATGGTTCGGGCTGGTTTTCATGCCGGCATTGTACTTTCGCCACGCATGCCGGCGATCCGGTTCGCGAGCGCGACGAACTGCGGTACAGCGATGGTTTCGGCGCGGGCCGATGGGTCGACGCCGGCTGCCTGCATGGTCGCTTCGTCGCAGAGTGGCTGCAGCGCGTTGCGCAGCGTCTTGCGGCGCTGCCCGAACGCGAGCCGGACGAGCTCGGCGAAACAGCGCGGGTCGACGATGCCGATCTCGGCCGCCGTGCGCGGCACCAGCCGGACCACCGCCGAGTCGACCTTCGGCGGCGGCCGGAACGCACCCGGCGGTACCTTCAGCAGCGGCGTGACCCGGCAGTAGGCCTGCAGCATCACGCTCAGCCGGCCGTACACCTTGCTGCCGGGTGCCGCGGCCATCCGGTCGACGACTTCCTTCTGCAGCATGAAATGCATGTCGCGGACCGCATCGAGCTGATCGAGCAGATGGAACAGGATCGGCGACGAGATGTTGTACGGCAGGTTGCCGACCACCCGCAGCGGCACGCCGCCGGCGAGCGCGCGGAAATCGACGCTCAGCACGTCGGCCGGAATGATCGTCAACTCGCCGCGTCCGGCCGCCGCGGCGGTCAGCGGCGCGATCAGGTCGCGGTCGAATTCGATCGCGGTCAGCCGGCCGTGCCGTTCGAGCAGCGGAAAGCTCAGCGCGCCGGCGCCGGGGCCGATCTCGACCAGCCGGTCGCCGGGCTGTGGGTCGATCGCCTGGACGATCTTCGCGACGATGTTGCGGTCGTGCAGGAAATGCTGGCCGAGCGCTTTCTTGGTCCGGTGCTGGTCGAGGCTCATCGGCGCTCCGTCGGCGATGGGGCGGTGGCGGCGCCGGCCGGCATCGGGGCGCTGCGCGCGGCCATCTGCGCGCACAGCGCTTCGGCCGCGAACAGGCTCGAGGGATCGGCGATGCCGCGGCCAGCGATGTCGAGCGCGGTGCCGTGGTCGACCGCGACGCGCGGGTAGGGCAGCCCGAGCGTGATGTTGACCGCCTGCTCGAAGCCGGCGTGCTTGAGCACCGGCAGGCCCTGGTCGTGGTACATCGCGAGCACAGCATCGAACTCGCGCAGCTTCTGCGGCAGGAACGCCGTATCGGCCGGCAGCGGGTCGGACAGGCGCATGCCTCTGGAACGCAGGCGCTCGACGACCGGTCCGATCACGTCGATTTCCTCGCGTCCGAGATGGCCCTGCTCGCCGGCATGCGGGTTCAGGCCGAGCACCGCGATGCGCGGCTCGGGCAGGCCGAAATCGCGCTGCAGCGCGGCGTGCAGGATCTCGATCGTGCGCGTCAGCGATCGCGGCTGGATCGCGTCGGGCACCTCGCGCAGCGGCAGGTGTGTGGTTGCCAGTGCGACCCGCAGCATCGGGTTGGCCAGCATCATCACGACATCGACGCCGGCCTGATCGGCCAGCAGTTCGGTCGTGCCGATGTAATGGATGCCCCCGGCGGCGATGTTCGCCTTGTGCACCGGGCCGGTCACCACGCCTGCGCAGCGGTGGTCGAGACAGGCCTGGCCGGCGGCGAGCAACGCGTCGATGGTCGCCTGCGCAGTGCGCGGATCCGGTGTGCCGAAGCGGCAGGCCGCGGCTGCCGGCAGCGGCTCGATCGGCAGTGCGCCGGGTCGCGACTCGGCGGCCGCCGGCAGCAGTTGCAGCGGCAGACCGAGCGTCGCGGCGGCTCGCAGCAGTACATCGGGATCGCCAAACGCGAGCAGGTCGCCTGCGGTGTGCCGTTGCGCCAGGCGGACGACGAGTTCCGGGCCAACGCCGGCCGGTTCACCGGGAACGACGGCAATGCGGGGGCGCGGGCCCGAGGGTGCGGCGGAGGGCGGGGTGGTAGTCACGCAGCGACGATGCAGGGCGATCCATCGACTGAACGGTGGTCGGCGACCGAAGCCGCCGACATCGCGCGCCGGACCGCGCCCGCCGCCGGCGTCGGGCCGGCGTCGGGCCGGCGTCCGTGGCTCAGGACTTCAGGCGCAGTTCGACGAACGATTCGTCACGCAACTGGCGCAGGAATTGCTCGAATTCGTCCTCGGACTTGCGCCGGGCGATCGCCTCACGGGCGCGGTTGCGGCGCACTTCCTCGGTGATGTCCTGCTCGCGGGTGGCGATCCGCTGGATCAGATGCAGGCCGGCGTTGCTGTCGAACACTGCGGACAGTTCGCTGTCGGCGAGCCGCACCACCTGTTCGCCGACCGCGTTGCCGAACGCATCCTTCTGGAACCAGCCCATGTCGCCGCCCTGGTTGCGGCTCATCGTGTCATCGGAGTGCTCGCGCGCCAGTGCGGCGAAGTCGGCGCCCTCGACGATCTGCTGGCGCAGCGCTTCGAGCTGCGCGCGGGCCTGTTCGCGGGTGGTCAGTTCGTCCGGGCTGATCAGGATGCCGCGGGCGTGATACTCGGTCAGCCGGGTGCTGCCTTCGGAGTCCGATTCGATGATCGTCAGCATGTGGAAACCGGTCGGTCCGCGCACCGGTTGCGAGACATCACCGGTCTGCATGCCCTGCAGCAAATTGGCGAAGTTCGGCGGGATCTCGTCGAAACTGCGCCAGCCGAGATCGCCGCCGTCGAGTGCGTTGGAGGCGTCGGAGTAGCGGATCGCCGCGGTCGCGAAATCCATCTCGCCGCTGCTGATCAGCTTGTGGATGCCTTCGATCTTGATCCGCGCGGCTTCGATCTGTTCCTGCGTCGCGTTCTCCGGGATGCCGACGATCAGATGGGCCAGATGCACGCGGCCGCGTTGCAGGCTGTTGCTGGCCAGCAGGATGTCGATTTCGGTGTCGTTGACGTTGACCCGGCTCTGGATGACGCTCTGGCGCAGGCGCTGGGCGATCATTTCCTCGCTCAGCGACTGGCGGAATTCCTCGAGTGTCAGGCCGTCGCGTGCCAGTTGCTCGCGAAGCTGCTCGAGCGTGATGTTGTTCTGCTGCGCGATCCGGCGGATGGTCTGCTCGACCTCGGCGTCGCCGACCCGGATGCCGGCCGACTTGGCGCGGTCGAGCTGCAGCCGCAGCAGCACCAGGCGTTCCAGCACCTGCTTCTCGAGGGCATCGCGCGGCGGCAGTTGCTGCGGCCGGTCGGCGTATTGGGCGACGATCGTCGCCACCGCTCGATCGAGTTCGCTGCGCAGGATCACGTCGTCCTCGACGACGGCGACGATGCTGTCGACCGGCGCCGTCGGCAGTGCCTGTGCGCGGACATCGGTGGCGACAAACGAGACGAGCAGCAGGCAGGCGATCAGTAGCAGTCGGTTCATGCGGTCGCGGATCGATCGTTGAAAGTGGTGAGGTCGGGCGGCGGGCGGGTGCCGATCGGCGCGCTGCCGGCCGGTGCCGTCCGGCCCGGTCGCATGACGCTGACCGGACCGTCGTCGCGGAGTCAGGGCGTCCGCGAGTAGCCGAGAATAGCACGCTCCAGCAGGTCGCCCGAGCGCCGGCCGAGGCTCGCCAGGCCCTTCAATTCGAGTTCGACGTAAAGAGCGTTGTTCTTGTCGCCTTCGCGGTTGCGCAGGTAGTGGCGCACCAGCACGCGCACCGCCACGCAGCAGCTTTCCCATTCGACGCCACCGAACGCCTCCAGCGTGGAGTCGTCACGCAGCGAATAGTTCCAGCGGCCGACCAGTCGCCATTCCGCGGCGACCGGATAGACGAACGAACCATCGACCTGCTCGAGCACGTCGCGCCGGTAGCGGTAGGCGAGATTGGCCAGCGCGCCGCTGGCGCTGTGCCACTGGCCGCGCAGGCCCGACAGCGTCGTGCGGTCGAGCTCCGGGTCCCAGTGCTGTACAACGCCGACCCGCCAGTGCTCGTCGATGGTCAGGTCGAGCTCGCCGACGTAGGCGGATCCGTCGAGATCGGTCGCCGGCCGACCGGGAAGCTGGACCCGCTGCGGGTCGAAATAGCGGATCTGTCCGACGCTGGCCGACAGCCGCTCGCGTCCGCTGTCGCTCTCGAACCAGCGGCTGGTCAGCGCAAGCGTCGCCTGGTTGGCATCCATCTGGCGGTCGGCGCCGCCGAAACGGTTGCTCCGGAACAACTGGTCGAAACTGAAGCTCAGCTCGTGGGTGTCGAAGATCGGCAGGTCGGATTGGTCCTCGTAGGGCACCCGCAGGTAGTACAGCCGCGGTTCCAGCGTCTGCAGCATCTGGCTGCCGAACAGCCGGGTCGGTCGCTCGAAGTACAGTCCGGCGTCGAAGCTGTAGATCGGCAGGCCGCGGCTCGGGTTGCGCTCGGTCAGGCCCTGCGCGAGATGGCCCGAGTCGAGTCGGTAGCTGGTGTGGCGATAGGCGACCTGCGGGCGCAGGAAACCCCAGGCGCGTTCGACCGGCAGTGCCAGGCTCGGACGCAGGTCGTAGCGCTGGCCGCCCGGCCGGTCGCTGTGGTCGAACGCCACCGCTTCGCCGTAGAAGCCGAGTTCGAGCCAGTCCTGCTGCGGCCGGCGCCAGTCGAACACCGCCTTCGGCAGGCGCCGGAACGGCTCGGCGCTGTCCGGCACGTTCGGGTCGGTGACATCCCACGCCTGCGCGGCGATGCTGGCGTTCCACCAGTGGCCACGGCCGAACAGGCCAGTCGAGCTTTCCAGCAGGCTGATGCTGGTGCTGCTCAGCGAGTCGCCGAAGTCCTCGAAGTAGCGGTCGTCGGAAACATGGTTGAGCCGGGTGTGCGCGGACCACTGCGTGCCGAGGCGGGCATCGTGGCGCAGGCTGAACAGGCCGCGGTCGTCGCCGGTCTCGTCGTCGTCCGGCAGCCAGGTGCCTTCGACGATGCCCTCCTGCTGGCGGCCGAGCCAGCGGAACTCGCCGCCGAGCATCAGTCCGCGATTGCCGATCAGCCGCCCTTCGATGGTGGCGTCGTAGTTCGGCGCCAGGTTCAGGTAATACGGCACCCGCAGGTCGATGCCGCCGTCGTTGTCGGTGCCGATGACCGGATACAGGAATCCGCTGCGGCGCCGGTCATCGATCGGGAAGGTCGCGTAGGGCAGCCACAGGATCGGCACCCGGCCGAGCCGCACCGTCGCGTCGTGGGCGCGGCCGACGCCCTCGTCATGGTCGAGTTCGATCCGGTCGGCGCTGAGCCACCAGTCGGCGTTGCCCGGATCGCAGGTCGTGTAACCGACCTGGCTCAGGTCGGTCAGCGGGCCCTGCATCTGCACCCGGCTTGCTTCGCCACGGCCGCGCAGGCCGATCAACTGATAGCGGACGTCGTCGAGCGCGCTGCGATCCTCACGCAGCACGCCGCTCGCCTGCACCGCGCCGAGCGCGATGTCGCGATCCTGGTAGCGCACGTCACCGGTCGCCGCGAACGCGCTGGTCGAGTGCGTGTAGTCGATCCGGTCGGCACGCAGGTGCTGGTCGGCGCGTTGCAGGCGCACGTCGCCGTCGAGCCGGTAGACATCCTTGCCGCTGACATCGACCTGCTCGGCATCGATCTCGATTTCGGCCTGCTCGCGCGCCGGCAGCGACGCCGGCAGCGGCTCGAGCCAGTCGAACAGCGGCGCGCCGCTGCACATCAGCCAGCGGCTCGGGGCTGACTGCGCGGTCTCGGCCAAGGCGAGCGGGGTGCACAACAGCAGGGACAGACCGATCGCCGCCGGCAGCGGGCGCTTGGGAATGGCGTTCGTCACGAGCGGGAGTCCGAAGAAAGCCGCCGAAGCTTGCCGCAAAGGGCCGCGTCCGGCAATGCGGATCAGCTTGCTGCGCTCGCGGCGGGCGGGCTGCCGATGCCCGGAATCGCGCCGCCGGGCGTGCTTGCACCGCCGCTGCTCTCGGGGCACGCTGGCGTGCATGGGCAACCAGCAGATCGAGCGCAGCGACGAGGAATGGCGGGCGAAGCTGACGCCCGAGCAGTACGCGATCTGCCGCTGTTCGGCGACCGAGCCGCCGTTTACCGGCCGCTTCTGGGACCACCATGCGGCCGGCATCTACACCTGCGCCGGCTGCGGCGCCGAGCTGTTCGGCTCGGACGCGAAGTTCGAATCCGGCAGTGGCTGGCCGAGCTTCTTCGAGCCGGTCGACGCCGATGCGGTCAGCGAGCACGACGACAGCTCCCACGGCATGCGCCGGGTCGAGGTGCGCTGCGCGCAATGCGACAGCCATCTCGGCCATGTGTTTCCGGATGGGCCACGCCCGACCGGCCTGCGCTACTGCATCAATTCGGCAGCGCTGGACTTCCAGCCCGTCGAGCCGGGCCTGTAGGGTCGCCGGTGCGAGCGGCTTCAGCTGCGACCTTGGTGCTCGTCGGACGAGAAACCACCGCTCGCGGCTGAAGCCGCTCCCGCAGCGACGGCCCCTCCGCGCCTGACCCGGGTCAATCCGGGTGAACGCCGGCATCGCTGGCGCTTTCGCCGGCCTCGCTCAATCAGTACAATTCCGGTACTGATTTTCGTCCGGCCCTGCCGATGCTGCGGATCGCCAAACTTACCGACTATGCGACCTCGGTCATGACGCTGCTGGCCGAAGCGCCCGAGCGCGTGCACAGCGCGTCGGAGCTGGCGGCGCGTGCGCGACTCGAATCACCGACCGTGGCCAAGCTGCTGAAGGCGCTCGGCCAGGCCGGCCTGGTCGAATCGTTTCGAGGCGCCAACGGCGGCTACCGGCTGGCCCGGGACCCGCACGACATCACCGTGGTCGACATCATCACCGCGATCGAGGGGCCGATCGGTGTCACCGAATGCTCGCTGCACGACGGTCTGTGCGATCACGAATCGCATTGCGGCGTGCGCGGCAACTGGAAGCGGATCAGCGAGGCGGTCGAGGCCGCTCTGCGGCAGATCCGGCTGTCCGACATGCTGGAATCCCCGGCGCGCGAGCGCCCGGCGATTCCGGTCCGCCTGGCCAACGCATGAGTTCCGACATGGCCGTTGAACGCAATGAAATCGACGAAGCGCTCGGGCGCCGCTACAGCGCCGGCTTCGTCACCGACATCGAATCGGACCACCTGCCGCCGGGTCTCTCCGAGGACGTCGTGCGCTGGATCTCGGCACGCAAGAACGAGCCCGAGTGGCTGACCGAGTGGCGGCTCGACGCCTACCGGCGCTGGCTGAAGATGACGCCGCCGGACTGGGCCAGGCTGAACATCGCACCGATCGACTACCAGGCGATCAGCTATTTCGCCGCGCCGAAGCAGAAGTACAAGTCGCTCGACGAGGTCGACCCGAAGCTGCTCGAAACCTACGAGAAACTCGGCGTCCCGCTGCACGAGCGCGCGAAGCTGGCCGGAGTCGCGGTCGACGCGGTGTTCGACTCGGTGTCGGTCGGCACGACGTTCAAGAAGGAGCTGGCGGCGGCCGGCGTGATCTTCTGTTCGTTCTCCGAGGCGGTGCAGGAGCACCCCGAGCTGGTGCGCCAGTACCTCGGATCGGTCGTGCCGGTCGGCGACAACTATTTTGCCGCGCTCAATTCGGCGGTGTTCTCCGACGGCAGCTTCGTGTTCATTCCGAAGGGCGTGCGCTGCCCGATGGAGCTGTCGACCTACTTCCGCATCAACGCCGGCCACACCGGGCAGTTCGAGCGCACGCTGATCATCGCCGAGGAGGGCAGCCACGTGTCCTATCTCGAAGGCTGCACCGCGCCGATGCGCGACGAGAACCAGTTGCACGCGGCGGTCGTCGAGCTGGTCGCGATGGAACGCGCCGAGATCAAGTACTCGACCGTGCAGAACTGGTATCCGGGCGACGAGGAAGGCCGCGGTGGCATCTACAACTTTGTGACCAAGCGCGGCGAATGCCGCGGCGCCCGCTCGAAGATCAGTTGGACCCAGGTCGAAACCGGTTCGGCGATCACCTGGAAGTATCCGAGCTGCGTGCTGACCGGCGACGAGTCGGTCGGTGAGTTCTACTCGGTCGCGCTGACCCATCATCGGCAGCAGGCCGATACCGGCACCAAGATGATCCACCTCGGCCGCAACACCAAGTCGAAGATCATCTCGAAGGGTATCAGCGCCGGTCGTGGGCAGAACACCTATCGCGGGCTCGTGAAGGTCGCAAGGTCGGCCGAGAACGCGCGCAACTACACGCAGTGCGACTCGCTGCTGATCGGCAAGCGCTGCGGCGCGCATACGTTCCCGTACATCGAGGTCCGGCATCCGACCGCCCAGGTCGAGCACGAGGCGACCACGTCGAAGATCTCCGATGACCAGTTGTTCTACTGCCGCGCGCGCGGCATCGGCGAGGAGGATGCCGTTTCGATGATCGTCGACGGCTTCTGCAAGCAGGTGTTCCGCGAGCTGCCGATGGAGTTCGCGGTCGAGGCGAAGAAGCTGCTGGAAGTATCACTGGAAGGGGCGGTGGGCTGACGTCCGCGGGTCCGGAAGCCGTCATCCCGGCGAAAGCCGGGATCCATCGTGCTTCTGGCCTGCACGAGTCAATGGATCCCGGCTTTCGCCGGGATGACGAGCAAGAGCAATGGCCGGTGATCGAACGGCCGGCATCGGAAGAACAATCATGTTGAAGATCGACAACCTGCATGTCCGCGTCGGTGAGCGCGAAATCCTTCGCGGCCTGAACCTCGACGTGAAGGCCGGCGAGGTGCACGCAATCATGGGTCCGAACGGCGCCGGCAAGTCGACGCTCGGCCACGTGCTGGCCGGCAAGGACGGCTACGACGTCACCGACGGCGACGTGCAGTTCGAGAACGAGGCGCTGCTCGGGTTCGAGCCGGAAGAGCGTGCGGCGAAGGGGGTGTTCCTCGCCTTCCAGTACCCGGTCGAGATTCCCGGCGTCAACAACACCTATTTCCTGCGCGCCGCCTACAACGCACAGCGAAAGGCGCGCGGCGAGCCGGAACTGGACTCGATGCAGTTCCTGAAGCGCGTGCGCGAAAAATTGTCGGTACTGCACCTGAAGGACGAACTGCTGCATCGCGCGGTCAACGAAGGTTTCTCCGGCGGCGAGAAGAAGCGCAACGAGATCTTCCAGCTCGCGGTGCTCGAACCGAAGCTCGCGATCCTCGACGAGACCGATTCCGGCCTCGACATCGACGCACTGAAGGCGGTTGCCGACGGCGTCAATGCGCTGCGTTCGCCGGACCGCGCGTTCATCGTGATCACGCACTACCAGCGGCTGCTCGACTACATCAGGCCGGACTTCGTCCACGTGCTGGCCGACGGTCGCATCGTCGAGAGTGGCGGGCCGGAGCTGGCACTGGAGCTGGAGCAGCACGGCTATGCGTGGGTGCGCGAGCGGATCGCACCGGAGGCCACGGCATGACGCCATTGCTGGAATCGCTGCAGGCGCGGTTCGCCGCGCTGCCGGCGCTGGCCGCGGGCGATGGCGAGCTGGTCGAGGCGCGCCGTGCGGCGATGCGGGCGGCGCTTGCCGACGGCTTGCCCGGTCCGCGCACCGAACGCTGGAAGTACACGCCGTTGCGCGCGTTCGAGCGACGCCGGTTCGACGCCATCGAGGCGCCGACCCCGATCGACGCCGCGATGCTGGAAGCGATACCGGCGCCGCGGATGGTGTTCGTCAACGGCCGTTTCGATGCTTCGCTGTCCTCGCTGGACGGCCTGCCCGACGGTGTGGTGCTGCGTTCGCTCGACGCTGCACTGGCTGCCGGCGACCGGCAGGCCACCGCATTGCTCACGCGCCGGTTCGAGCGCGCCGACGAGGTGTTCGCGCGTCTCAACATGGCGCTCGCCGATGATGGCGTCGTAGTGCGGATCGAGCCCGGCACGGTCGTCGAGGTGCCGTTGCACCTGGTGTTCGTCGGCAGCGCGTCCGGCAGCGATGCGGCATGGGCCAGCGCATCGACGATCGCATTGGCGGCCGACGCCGCGCTCTGCATCGTCGAGCACCATCTCGGCGCGGGTGCCCATTCGAACTTCGCCAACGGCCGGGTCGAGATCGGCCTCGGTGAACGTGCCCGGCTGGCTCACATCCGGCTGCAGCACGATGCCGACGGTGCAACGCAGATCCTGCGCAGTGACGTGACGCTGGCGGCCGCTGCCCGCTACCAGCGGGTCGACCTCGAGCTCGGCGCTGCGCTGTCGCGGCACGAACTGAATGTCACGCTGGCCGGCGAGGGCGCCGAGCTGATCGCCAACGGCGTGCAGCTCGCCGATGGACGTCGTCACATCGATACCCGGCTCGGCATCCGCCACGCGGTCGGCCACACGTCGAGCACGATGAACTGGCGCGGGCTGGGCGCCGGACGCGGCCGTGCCGTGTTCCACGGCGGCATCGTCATCGACGAAGGCGCCGATGGTTCTGCCGCGGAACTGTCGAACAAGAACCTGCTGCTGTCGGACGAGGCGGAGATCGACACCCAGCCGGTGCTCGAGATCTTCGCCGACGAAGTCCGCGCCGCGCATGGTGCGACGGTCGGCCAGCTCGATCCGACTGCACTGTTCTATCTGCGCTCGCGCGGGCTGCCAGTCGACGAGGCCGAGCGCCTGCTGACCGTCGCGTTCTGCCGCGAACCGCTGGCCGCAGTCGATCGGCCGGAACTGGTGCAATTGCTGACCAGTCAGCTCGATGCGCGACTGGGCGCGGGAGACACTGCGTGAGCCGGGCACTGACGGACTCCGGGGCGATGGCGGCCGACACGGTCGACTGGGCCGCGCTGCGCGGCGACTTTCCGCTGCTCAGCCGGCAGGTCCACGGCAAGCCGCTGGTCTACCTCGATTCGGCCAATACCGGCCAGAAGCCGGCTGCGGTGATCGATGCAGTCGATGATTTCTACCGCCACCACAATGCAAACGTCAGTCGCGCCGTGCACACGCTGGGCACCGAGGCGACCGATGCGTTCGAATCGGCCCGGGCGCGGATCGCGAAGTTCGTCAACGTCCATCCGGACGAACTGGTGCTGACCAGCGGAACGACCTTCGCGATCAACCTGGTCGCCTATTCGTGGGCGCTGCCGCGACTGAAGGCCGGCGACGTGATCCTGCTGACCCGGATGGAGCATCACGCCAATATCGTGCCGTGGCAGTTGGTCGCCGAACGGACCGGCGCAACGATCCGCGTCGCCGAGATCGGCCGCGACGGCGTGCTCGACCTCGACGGCCTGTTCGCGAAGATGACCGGCGAGGTCAGGCTGGTCGCGTTGACGCACGTGTCCAACGTGCTCGGCACCGTCAATCCGGTTCGCGAGGTCTGCCGCGAGGCGCGGCGTCGCGGCATCGTCAGTCTGGTCGACGGTTCGCAGGCGCTGCCGCACCGGCCGGTGGACATTGCGGGAATCGGCTGCGACTTCTACGCCTTCACCGGCCACAAGATGTGCGGCCCGACCGGCACCGGCGCGCTGTGGGCGCGGCGCGAACATCTCGAGTCGATGCCGCCATTCCTCGGCGGCGGTGAGATGATCAAGGAAGTGCGCTTCGAGCGGACCATCTACAACGATCCGCCACACCGCTTCGAAGCCGGGACGCCGAACATCGCCGGCTTCGTCGGCCTTGGAGCCGCGGTCGACTATCTGTCGTCGGTCGGCATGGCTGCGATCGAGCAGCGCGAGCAGCAGTTGCTGGCCCACGCGCTCGATGCGATGCGCAGCATCGACGGGCTGCAGATCATCGGCGACGCGCCGGAGCGTGCCGCGGTGATCAGCTTCCTGGTGGCCGGCGCCCACGCGCACGACCTGGCGACGCTGCTCGACCTGGAAGGGATCGCGGTGCGTTCGGGCCACCATTGCGCCCATCCGCTGATGCAGTTCTACGGCGTGCCGGCGACCTGCCGCGCGTCGTTGGCGTTCTACAACACGTTCGACGAGATCGACCGCTTCGTCGCCGCGATCGGCAAGGTGCGGCGGCTGCTGGCCTGAGCACCCAGTGGCGCAGGCTGACCGTCTGCGTCACCAATTCTGCGCAGGACGACCGCCTTCGGCGCTGCGTGAGCGACGAAACTGCGACACCGTTAACCACGGGCGGTGCCGCGCTCTGCGAAGCTCACCCAAGCTTTTCTGCTTCGGCCTGCCCCCGCAATGTTGGACGCCAGCCTGTTCCTCGAGCTTCGCGACGTCGCCCGCCGACGCATGGGGCCGATCTGGACGCGGGTGCTCGAGCGCGCCGATGACGCCTTGTTCGACCTGTCGCAGCAGGGCAGCGGCAGCGAGGAGGCTGGTTACTTCGAGGCGATGCGCGAGCTGCGTCGGCAGCGGGCCGAGATCGAGGTGCAATGCCGGCGGCGACTGGACAGCGACTTCGCCAGCGCCCAGCGCACTGCCGCGCCGGCTGCCGCACATGCCGAGGTGGCCGGCACGGAGCAGGGCGCCGGCCTCAGCCTGGTCGATGCCGACGCGCTGGAGGCGCAACTGGCCTGCGAGCACCTGGCGGCGGCGATCGAGCGGCGCCATGCGGAAGCGCTGAAGCGCTTCGTCACCGGCCTCGGCCGGTTGCTCGGGATCGCTGAACTCGACACGCAGGCCAGCCCGCTGGCGCCGTTGCGGCTGGCCGAGTCGTTGCGTGACTGCATCGCGCCGATGGTCGAATGCATGGCGGCCCGGCTGGTCGTGCTGAAATGCCTCGAGCGCATGCTCGATGCCGAATACGGCAACCTGCTCGACGAGCTGACCCGGCTGATGGTCGCCCGCGGCGTGCCGGTCGAAGCGCCACCGCCGCGGCGCGCGCCGGAGCCGGTCGAACGGCAGGTCGAGCCCGCGCCGGCGGCCCCGGCAGTCGCGCGCCCGCCGGCTGGCCGCGCCGGTTGGAGTGGCGACGATGCCGGCGATACCGGCCCGGGCATACCGGAAGAGCTGTTTCACCTGATGCGCAGCCTGTTCGCGAGCTACCTCGGTCCGCGCGACGACGATCAGTGCACCGACGATGCAATCGCCGGTGCGCTGGCCTCTGCGGCGCAGGGTGGACGGCCGGGTGTGCCGCGGCTCGACACCGCGGTCGCCGTGGAGCTGCTGACGGCGATGCAGGGCGAGCCGCAGCCGCTGTTGATGCGTGCGCTGCGCGACCAGCAACTGGCGCTCGGCGGCCTGCTGCGGCAGGCGCTGATCGACCGCGCGATCCGCGATGGTCGCGCCGTTGCCGGCGTGCAGTTGCAGTTGCGCGACGAACAGGGCCTGACGCTGGTCGGCATGTTGTTCGATGTGTTGCTGGACCAGGGGCATTTCCTGCGCGAGGTTCGCGAGCGACTGATCCGGCTGATCGTGCCTTACGCGAAAGTCGCGCTGCTCGACCAGCGGCTGTTCGCGCTGAAGACGCATCCGGCGCGACGGCTGCTGAACGCGCTGACCGAAGCCTGCGAAGCGAATCACGGCGACACTCCGGTCGACCGCGAGGTGCTGCTGCGGGTGACGGCGGTGATCGAGCGCCTGACGCGCGACTTCGACGAGGATTCCTCGCTGTTCGTCGAACTCGAGGAACGCTTCCGCGAGTACATGGAACAGCACCGGAAGCGGTCGGCGCTGGCCGAACGCCGTACGACCGATGCGCAGCGCGGCCGTGAGCGACTCGAGGAAGCGCGGCTCGATGCCTCGCTCGAACTGGCCAGTCTGGTCGGTGAGCACCCGGCGCCGAAGCCGATCGCCGACTTCCTGCGCCGCGACTGGTGCCACCATCTGACCGTCGTCGCGCTGCGCAGCGGCAGCGACTCCGACGCCTATCGCGAGGCCCGCGCCGCCGGCGTCGCATTGTGGTTGCTGTATCTGGGCTGCGAGCAGGGCGCGCCGGTACCGCAGTCGTTCGGCCAGTCGCTGCTGCCGGTACTGCAGAGCAGCGGTCAGGTCGGCGAGACGGCGCAGCTCGCTATGGAGCAGATGCGTGCGGCGCTGGAGGCGGCGCGGCCGCGTCCGATACTGCCGATGCCGGCAGAATCCGGGCCGTTCGAGGTCGTTTCGGCGACTGCCGGAGAGGAACTGGCCGTCGAAACGCGTGATGCCGACGAACTGCAGTTCACGATCGATCGCCACGCGGTCCGGCCGGAAGACGTCGAGCGTGTCCGCGAACTGAAGGTTGGCGACTGGATCGAGATCGTCGACGCCAGCGGCGTTTCGCAGCCGGCCAAGCTGAGCTGGATCAGTCCGATCTCGTCGCGGCTGCTGTTCGTCAACCGGCGCGGCATGCGCCTGTGCGTGCTGTCGCCGGAGGAAATGGCCGGACTGGTCGCCGAAGGAAAGCTTACGCTGCGCGGCGTCGGCGCAGCGTTCGAGCGTGCACTGACGCAGATCGTCGGCAAGCTCAAGGGCGAAGCGCAGGTGCTCGCCTAGCCGTTCTTCAGCGGGCTCCTGGCTGGCGCTCGCCGAGCGGGCGCAAGTCGGGTTAACGTTCGGCTTTTCGCCGAACAAGCTGTCCATGACGGATCCGACGCTCACCTTCCGTAACGCCACGCTCGCCGACATTCCCGCGCTGATCGAGCTGGTCACGCAGGCCTACCGTGGCGACGCCAGCCGGCAGGGCTGGACTACCGAGGCCGACCTGCTCGACGGCAACCGGATCGATGCAGATCAGCTTCGTGCCGATCTCGCGCAACCACAGGCCCGCGTACTGATCGCCGAATCCGGCGGCGAGATGCTGGCCTGTGCCTACGTCGGGCGCGACGGCGACACCGGCTACTTCGGCATGTTCTCGGTCCGGCCGCAGCTCCAGGGCCACGGCGTTGGCGGGCGGCTGCTGGCCGAAGCCGAACGGGTGGTGCGCGACGAACTGGGGCTCGAACGCCTGCGGATGACCGTGATCGATGTCCGCGACGAACTGATTCGCTTCTACCAGCGTCGCGGCTACCAGCGGACCGGCATCAAGAAGCCGTTTCCGTACGGCGACGAGCGCTTCGGCATCCCGAAACGTCCCGATCTGCGTTTCGAGGTGCTGGAGAAGTCGCTGTCGACGCAGGAGGCCGATCGTGGGTGACTGGGTACGGGTCTGCGCGACCGCGGAGTTGCTGCCGGGCGAGAAGACCGTCGCATGGATCGGCGACATGCCGGTGCTGGTGCTGAATTACGACGGCGACTTCTACGCGCTCGAGGATCGTTGCAGTCACGAGGACTACGAGTTGTCGAACGGCGAATTCGACGGCGACGCGGCGACCATCGAGTGCGTGCTGCACGGTGCGCGGTTCGACGTGCGCGACGGACGTGCGCTGTGTGCCCCGGCCTACGAGCCGGTCGCCAAGTTCCCGGTCAAGGTCGAGGATGGCGCGGTCTGGACCCGGGACGACCGCTCGTAGCGACTGCCGGCTGGTGGCAACCGGCGAAAGCGCGGGCTGCTTCGTCCCTTACTCCGGAACGTAGCCGGCCGGCTTCTCGGCGCCGTCGCCGAACAGGAATTTCTCCAGTTGTTCGGTCAGGAACGCGCGCGCCTTCGGATCGCGTGGCATCAGTCGGTTCTCGTTGATCAGCATCGTCTGGTGCGCCAGCCATTCGTTCCAGGCCGGCTTGCCGATCTCGTTGAACACGCGCTCGCCGAGCGGGCCGGGCAACGGGGCGAAGTCGAGCCCTTCGGTTTCGCGCTGATGCTTGCGGCAGAAAACGGTGCGTGGCATTCGGAGTCCTTCGGTGTCGGAGCATGGCGGCTGCGCGCGGGCGGATCGACCAACGGCATCCGGTCAGGTCGTGGCAGCGTCGGCCCGATCGCAGTGTGCCTGCAGCAGTCGCCTGACTGGCGCCGGCAGACCGATCGTCTCGATGGCGTCGGGCGCAGTCCAGCGCAGTGACTCATTGTCGCGGATATGCTGCGGCGCGCCCAGCATCCGGCAGTGCAGCGGGGCGATGCGCAGCCGGTAGTGGCTGAATGCATGGCTGATGACCGGCAGGGACCGTTCGTGTTCGGAATCGCCGCGCCAGGCACGCGCCGCGTCGATGTCGTCGAACTGTGGCAGGCACCACAGGCCGGCCCAGACGCCGGCCGGCCCGCGGCGCTCCAGCAGCAGTTCGCCGCGATGGTTCTCGAGCAGCAGCATCACGCAGTCGCGTTGCGGCAGCGCACGGGAAGGTCGCGGCGCAGGCAGTTCGGCGATCCGTCCTTCGCGACGCGCGGCACAATCCGCACCGAACGGGCAGGCCGCACAATCCGGGCGGCCGCGCGTGCACAGCGTGGCGCCGAAATCCATGATCGCCTGCGTGTAGTCGGCCAGCCGGGCCTCCGGCAGCAACGACTCGGCGAGCGGCCACAGCCTGTTCTCGACCGCGGCACTGCCCGGCCAGCCGTCGATCGCGAATAACCGGCACAGCACGCGCTTGACGTTGCCGTCGAGAATCGCGTGCCGTGCTCCGTCCGCCTGGGCGAGGATCGCGGCGGCAGTCGAGCGACCGATGCCGGGCAGCGCGGTCAGTGCGTCGGGATCGCCCGGCAGGTTGCCGCGATGCCGCTCGACGCAATGTTGCGCCGCCGCCTGCAGGTTGCGCGCGCGGCTGTAGTAACCGAGTCCGGACCAGATCGCGAGCACCTCGTCCTGCGCCGCTGCGGCAAGGCTCGGCAGATCGGGAAATCGCGCCAGGAAACGCCGGTAGTACGGAATCACCGTCGCGACCTGGGTCTGCTGCAGCATCACCTCCGAGATCCACACGCGGTAGCGGCTGCGTGCCGATTGCCACGGCAGGTCGTGCCGGCCGTGCCGGTCGAACCAGTCGAGCAGACGGGCCGCGAAGTGGTCGATCACGGCGTCGTGCCTTCGTCGCTGTCGGCTGGCTGCAGTTCGATGCCGAGCCCGTCGATCTCGATGCCGTCGATCGACCAGTTCGACGCCTCGAAACTGGCCGACGCTGCCGGCAGCGGCGGCCGCGCCGGATCGCGCAGCCAGGCCAGCAGCAGGGCAGGGTCGACGTCGATCGCGAACTGGTCGGCATCAGTCCGGCTGCGAATGGTCAGCGCGGCCGGGTGGTCGATCGCGCGACGATAGCCGAGCCGGTATTCGCGGCCGAACAGGCGATCGGCGAGCAGTGCCGGTGGCGTCGGCCAGGCGCGCGGCCAGTCAGCAGCGACCGCAACGGCCAGGTCCGCGGCGTGTGCCTGGGCAGACGACATTCGCGCGTCGCCGTCGATCGCCAGCGTCCGTTCGCCGGCTTCGGCACCTAGCTGCAGATGCAGTGGGTCGAGCACGATCCGGTTGCCGTCGTCGCGCGGATGCAATGCGATCTCGGCGTGCAGCGGCAGCGGGTCGCGCTGGTCGAGCTGCAGCGTCAGCGACACGGTCGCGACAAACGGTTGTTCGGCGCGGAGCGGGTCCGCAGTGAGTTCCAGCCCAGCGACCTGCCAGCCCGGCCCGTCGAGCCGACCGCGCTCGATCGTCAGCGCGACCGCGTTGCGCGGCAGTTGCCAGCGCGTGGCCGGGGCGTCGGATTGCGCATCGAGCCAATCGCCGGCAGCGCCGAGGTCGAGCTGTGGTGCGCGCAGATGCAGTTCGCCGATCTCCAGCGCGTCCTCGTCGTGCGACCACAGCAGGCGCAGCGGCAGCGCGACGTCGACCCGCTCGGCCTGCAGCACGATGCGTCCGGCCGGGTCGCGGGCGGCGAGTCCGACCAGCTCCAGTTGCAACCGCGGCCACAGCCCGAGCCGGGCCGGCTCGGCGACCGTCAGGGCCAGCCCGAGCGTCGCTTCGGCACGGGCCAGTATCAGCGCGCCGAGCCGCTCCGGTTGCAGCGCCCAGCGCAGCGCGACGAATGCCAGCAGCGGCACGACGACCAGCGCCGCCAACCACCACCGACGCCGACGACCGACGGCCATCGACGTCAGCCGGCCAGTGATTCCGGCAGCAGCGCGTCGACGAACGCGTCCGGATCGAACACGCGCATGTCGTGCACCTGTTCGCCGAGCCCGACGAAGCGGATCGGGATCGCGAACTCGCGTGCCAGCGCAAAGATCACCCCGCCCTTGGCGGTGCCGTCGAGCTTGGTCACGACCAGTCCCGTCACGCCGACCGCCTTGTGGAACTGGCGCACCTGGTTGACCGCGTTCTGTCCGGTGTTGCCATCGATGACCAGCAGCACCTCGTGCGGCGCGCTCGGGTCGAGCTTGGCCATCACGCGCTTGACCTTGGCCAGTTCGTCCATGAGGCCGGCCTGCGTGTGCAGTCGGCCGGCGGTGTCGGCGATCAGCAGGTCGACGCCGCGCGAGCGGGCCGCCTGCAGTGCGTCGAAGCAGACCGACGCCGAGTCGGCGCCTTCGCCCTGCGCGATCACCGGCACCCGGTTGCGCTCGCCCCAGGTCTTCAACTGCTCGACCGCTGCGGCGCGGAAGGTGTCGCCGGCGGCCAGCAGCACCGACAGGCGCTCGTCGCTGTAGCGGCGCGCCAGCTTGCCGATCGTGGTGGTCTTGCCGACGCCGTTGACGCCGACGGTCAGGATCACGAACGGTTGCTGGCTGCGATCGATCTCGAGCGGCTGCGCGATCGGTCGCAGCATGCCGACCAGCAGGCCGCGCAGCGTTCGCAGCAGGTCGGTCGAGTCGGCGAATTCGCGGCGATCCATGCGCTGCCGCAGCTCGCCCATCACGTGCTCGGTCGCAACGATGCCGGCATCGGAGGTCAACAGCGCCGTTTCGATCTCGTCGAGCAAATCCTCGTCGAGCGGCGGCCGGCGCTGGAACAGCGCACCGAAACTGCGGGCAAAACCGGCGCCGCGCAGGCGTTCGCGCCAGTTGGTCGGCGCGGTCGACTGGGCGCTGCGCGCGGCAGCGGCTCCGGCGTCCTGTTCCTCCTCTACCACCACCTCGAACACCGCGTCGGCCTCGATCGCGGGTTCTTCCGGCAGCGGCGGCTGTACCGGGACAGCCGGGGCTTCGGCGGTGGTCGGCTGCTCGGCCGGCTTCGGTTTCTTTTTCCAGAGACTGAACATCGGGCCCGGGATCGGAGAAAATGGCGGCGATGGTAGCACCGGCCCGACAACCTCGATGAAACGCGACCGTGCCGGCCGGGGGCGGCCGACGCCGGCCGCGCCGCAGCCCGGCCACGTCCGCATCATCGGCGGTCGCTGGCGTGGCACGAAGCTGCCGGTCGCCGAGCGCCCCGGCTTGCGGCCAAGTTCCGACCGGGTCCGCGAGACGCTGTTCAACTGGCTGATGCCGGTGCTGCGCGAGGCCCGCTGTCTCGATCTGTTCGCCGGCAGCGGTGCGCTCGGGCTGGAAGCGGCCTCGCGCGGCGCGGCGGCGGTCACGCTGGTCGAGCGCGATCCGGCGCTCTGCGCCAGCCTGCGGACGACGGTCGAGCGACTCGGGACCGACCGGGTCGAGCTCCGCTGCGGCGATGCGGTGGCTCTGCTGGATGGCGGGCTCGACGGCCCGTTCGACATCGTGTTCGTCGATCCGCCGTTTCAGGCCGGCTTGTGGCCGGCGGTGTTCGAGCGGCTGCCGCGGCTGCTCGCCGAGCAGGCCTGGATCTACGTCGAGGCGCCGCTGCCGCTCGCGCCGGCGGTGCCGGCCGACTGGCATCTGCACCGCGAGGGCAGCACCCGCGACGTCCGCTACGCGCTGTACCGGCGCGTGACCCGGATCGGCTGAAACCGCCGCCCTGCCTGCTACACTCCGACCCTTTCCGCGCTCCAGGCGGCCCACAGGAATGACCGCTCCGCAACGCATCGCGATCTACCCCGGCACCTTCGACCCGATCACCAACGGGCACGTCGATCTGGTTGCGCGCGCGGCGCCGCTGTTCGAGCGGATCATCGTCGGCGTTGCCGAAAGCCCGGGCAAGGCGCCCGGCTTTCCGCTCGACGAGCGGATCGAGCTGGCGCGGATGGCGCTGGCCGACCTGCCGAACGTCGAGGTTCGCGGCTTCGACACGTTGCTGGCCGACTTCGTCCGCAAGATGGGCGCCGGCGTGCTGTTGCGCGGACTGCGCGCAGTGTCGGACTTCGAGTACGAATTCCAGCTCGCCAGCATGAATCGGCACCTGATCCCGAACGTCGAGACGCTGTTCCTGACGCCGGCCGAGCAGTACAGCTTCATCTCCTCATCGCTGGTCCGCGAGATCGCGCGGCTCGGCGGCGACGTGTCCGGATTCGTTCATCCGGCCGTCAACACGGCGCTGACCCACAAGTGGCATCGCTCCTGATCCATCCCCATCGTTCGAGGTAACACAGCATGACGATCGTCCGCAGCATCGTTCTGGCCACCGCCCTGGTCGGCCTGGTCGCCTGTCAGAAGGAAGAGGCCGCGCCGCAGCAGGTCGCCGCCCCGGTCGTGCTGACGGCGCCGACCGATGGCAACAGCCAGGCCTGGAAGCTGTACCTGACCAACGTCGTCAAGCAGAACATGGAAGGGATCCGCAACAGCCCTTACATGTACTACCTGCCGGCGGCCGGCGACGAGGACTTCGAGTCGCAGTACGAGCGCCAGCTCGACAACGTCGGCACGACCGTCGCGCGCGGCGTGCTGCCGGGCAACATGCTCGCGTTCGGCTCGCCGGAATCGGCCCGCATGGCCGACCTGATCGTCGAGGCCTTCCAGGAGGCCCAGGCCGGGTCGCTGGACAAGGTCCGGGTGCTGTTCATCGGCAATCCGGAGGATGAGGAGCGGGTCCGCGCGGCGGTCGAGCCGGCCGGTGCGACCTTCGTGTTCGTCGACGCGACGAAGTAAGGCAGTACTCGCCGCCCGGATGCGCCGGTCGCATCCGGGCGGCAGGAATCAGATATGGCGTTGCGGATCAACGAACTCTGCGTCAACTGCGACGTCTGCGCCCCGGTCTGCCCGAACGAGGCGATCCATCAGGGCGAGTCGATCTACGAGATCGATCCGCGCCGATGCACCGAATGCATCGGCCATCACGACGAGCCGCAATGCGTCGTGGTCTGCCCGGTCGAGTGCATCGATCCCGATCCGGCGCACCAGGAAACCGAGCAGCAACTGCTCGCCAAGCTGATGCGGATGCAGCAGGAGGACGCGGCATGACCCGATCGTTGACGGCGTCCAGCCGGTTCGCTGCCTGCCTGCTGGCCTGCCTGTGGCTGCTGCTGCCTTCGGTGACGCCGGCGAACGAGGTCAAGCCGCGCGAGACGGTCGTCGCGAGCGCGCATGCGCTGGCCACCGATGCCGGTTTCGAGATCCTGCAGGCCGGTGGCAATGCGTTCGACGCTGCGGTCGCAGTGAGCGCGATGCTCGGACTGGTCGAGCCGGAAAGCTCCGGACTCGGCGGCGGCGCGTTCATGCTGCTGCACCGGGCCGACGACGGTCGCGACATTTTCATCGATGCCCGCGAGCGCGCACCGCTGGCCGCCCATCGCGACATGTATCTGGCCGCCGATGGCAGCGTCGACCGCGAGCGCGCGGTCAATGGCGCGCTGGCGGCGGCAATCCCGGGCCTGCCGGCCGGGTTGGTGCATCTGTCGACGCACTACGGCCGGCTGCCGCTGGCGCGCTCGTTGGCGCCGGCGATCCGGGTTGCCCGCGAGGGCTGGCGTTTCGGACCGAAGAACATCGCGATGCTCGGCGCGCGCAAGGCGCGGGTCGCCGGCAATGCTGCCGCCGCGGCGCTGTTCCTGCACGACGGCGAAATCCCGCCGGCCGGCACGCTGATGCGCAATCCGGATTATGCCGCGGTGCTCGAAGCGCTCGCGGCCGATGGCGTGGACGGTTTCTACCGCGGCCCGGTCGCGGCGCGGCTGGTCGACGGCGTGCGTGCCGGAGGCGGCATCTGGTCGCTCGATGATCTGCGCGGTTACCGCGTGGTCGAGCGCGAGCCGCTGGCCACGCGACACCGCGGCTTCCGGATCGTGACCGCGCCGCTGCCGTCGTCCGGCGGCATCGCGCTGACCGAGATCTTCAACGTGCTCGACGGCTACGACTACCGCGAGTGGTCGGCGATCGAGCGGATCCATCTGCTGGTCGAAGCGATGCGGCGTGCCTACCGCGATCGCGCGCTGTATCTGGGCGATCCGGACTTCGTCCAGGTGCCGGTCGCGATGCTGACCGATCCGATGTACGCGGCCGGCCTGCGTGCCGGAATCAACCTGCAGCGGGCGACGCCGAGCGCGGCCTTGCCCGGCATCGAGGCAGCCCCCGGCGGCACCGACACATCGCATTTCTCGATCATCGACCGCGACGGCAATGCGATCGCGCAGACCCAGTCGGTCAACCTGCCGTACGGCAGTGCGTTCGTGGTTGCCGGCACCGGCTTCGTGCTGAACAACGAAATGGACGACTTCTCGGCCAAGCCGGGTGTCCCGAATGCTTACGGGCTGGTCGGCAACGAAGCCAATGCGATCGAGCCCGGCAAGCGGCCGCTGTCGTCGATGACGCCGACCTTCCTGATCGGGCCGCAGCGCTTCGCCGCCGTCGGCACGCCGGGCGGCAGCCGGATCATCACGATGGTGCTGCTGGCGCTGCTCGAACTGATGGATGGTAACGGCGCTCAGCAGGCGGTCGATCTGCGCCGGATTCATCACCAGTACCTGCCGGACGTGATCGCCGCCGAGCCGGGCGCATTGAGCGACGAACTAAGCGCGGCGCTCGAACGGCGCGGCTTCGCGGTGTCCGCCGGCGAACGCACCTGGGGCAACATGCACATCGCCCTATGGCACCGCGACAGCGGCAAGGTCGAGGCCGGTGCCGACCGTCGCTGGAAGGGTGTCGGCAAGGGTGCGACCGGGTCGGTGTATCAGTAGTCGCGAGTCAGTGGTCGGAAGTCGGAAGTCGCCGAGCGGGTGCCGCGGTCGCGATTCCCGGTTCTCCATTCCCGATTCCCGGCCTTTCGGAGAACGGCAATGAAGCTGTGGTCGATCCTCGGCAATTCGCAGAAACTCGACGGCGGCGCGATGTTCGGCAACGTGCCTCGTGCAATGTGGCAGCAGTGGCTGCCGCCGGACGAGCAGCATCGGGTGCCGCTGGCCTGTCGCGCACTGCTGGCGAGTCCGCTGAACGGCAAGACCGTGTTGTTCGAGACCGGCATCGGCGCATTCTTCGAGCCGAAGCTGCGCGAGCGCTACGGGGTGCAGGAGTCGAACCATGTGCTGCTCGATTCACTGGCAGCGGCCGGTTTCGCGCATGAGCAGGTCGATGCGGTCGTGCTGAGCCATCTGCATTTCGATCACGCCGGCGGATTGCTGGCGCCATGGCAGGACGGGCAGCCGCCGCGACTGTTGTTTCCGAACGCCACCTACGTGGTCGGGGTGGCCGCGTGGGAACGTGCGCTACACCCGCATCCGCGCGACCGGGCGAGTTTCATTCCAGAGCTCGTGCCGCTGCTCGAAGACAGCGGTCGGCTGGAACTGGTCGAAGGCGAGCACTGTGCAACGCTCGGCGATGCCGTCCGGTTCCACTACAGCGACGGCCACACGCCGGGACTGATGCTGTCGGAGATCGTCGGTCCCGGCGGCCACGGCGGGCTGGTGTTCTGTGCCGACCTGATTCCGGGGCGGCCGTGGGTGCATCTGCCGGTGACGATGGGCTACGACCGCTATCCGGAGCTGCTGATCGAGGAGAAGCGACGCTTCCTCGACGACATGCTGGCCCGCGACGTCAGGCTGTACTTCACGCACGATCCGGAAGTCGCGTTGGCCCGGGTCGTGCGCGACGAGCGCGGTCGCTACCGCACCGAGCACGAAGTCGCCGAACTGCACGCGCGTCCGCTGTTGCACTGAGATCGCCGCCGCGACACGCTGCGCGGAACCGGCATTCGGCGCAGAATGGCGCCTTTCTGCCAAGGGGGGGCTGATCGATGTCGATTCGCATGCTGGTTGCAGTGGCTCTGTTCGCGGTCGCTCCAGCGCAGGCCGAGCGGCTGTTCGGTTCCGCCATGCCGGAAGGCAATGCGTTGCCGCTGGCACAGGCGCTGACCGACCCAGCCAGTTTCGGTGAGCCGGCGCGCAAGTTCAGCGGCCGCGTGACCGAGGTCTGCCAGAAGAAGGGCTGCTGGCTGATGCTCGAGGATGACGGCCGGGCGGCGCGCGTGATGATCCAGGATCACGGCTTCGCGATCCCGGTCGATGCGAGCGGGCAGGCCACCGTCTACGGCGTGCTCGGAAGCAAGGACCTGTCGCCCGATGCGGCACTGCACCTGGCCGAGGACGCCGGCCGCTCGGAAGCCAAGGCCGGGCCGGAATTCCGGATCACCGCCTATGCGGTCGTGCTGCAGGAAGGCTGAGTCGCCGTGATGGCCGTTTCGTTTCCGGCGACGGCGGAAGCGCGGGCCGGTGTTCGGCGTGCATCGGTCGCGGCAGGCGGTCGCTGCCGATGATTGATCGTCTGCGGCCGGCGCGACGGCGGCGTCCGTTCGGTGCCATCGCCTGCGGTGCGGCGCTGATCATCGCCGCCGGGATGCTGCAGTTCTGGAACGAAGGCCGCAGCTTCAGGCAGCAGCGGCTACTCGATGCAGCACGCGAGGCGCTGGTCGAAACGTCCGCCGAGCGCGTGCATGCGGCCAACGATGGCCGGCTGGTGTTCGTCAGCGGAAAGGCACAGGCCGAAGCGCCGCTGCTCGATCCGCAGTTCGACCAACCGGCCGACGGGCTGGCGTTGCGGCGGCGGGTCGAGATGTACCAGTGGCATGAACTGAGCGAGCGTGGCGACGAGACCGCTGCCGACGGCAGCCGCCGGCGACGAACCGTCTACCGCTACGAGCGTGACTGGATCGACCAGCCGGTCGACCATCGACAGTTCGACCAGCCGCTCGGCCACGAGAATCCGGATGAGTTTCCATTTGCGTCGGATGGCTGGCGCGCACTGTCGGTGCGGCTCGGTGCGTTCCGGCTGGCCGACGATCTGGTGCAGCAGATCGACGACTGGAGACCGATGGCGGCCGACGCCGCGCGGCTGCCGGCCAATCTGGCGGTGAGCCTGCGCGGCGACGGTCGTTACCTGAGCAGCAGCGACGGCGAGCCGGCAGTCGGCGATATCCGGGTCGCGTTCGAGCGGATTCGGGACGGACCGCTGTCGGTGATCGCGATGCAGCAGGGCGACTGGCTGACATCGTGGTCGCACGATGGCGAGGTGTGGTGGCTGGTCGAGCGCGGCACGCACGAAGCCGAACAATTGCTGGCCGGCGCCGAACGGCGCGACCGCGGCGTCGCCTGGTCGCTGCGTCTGGTCGGCTTCGGCATGCTGTGGCTCGGATTCTCGCTGCTGCTCGCGCCGCTTGCGACGACCGCGGACCTGCTGCCGGCGATCGGCCGGCCCGTGAGGTGGTTGAACGCCGTGCTGTCGGGTCTGCTCGCCGCGCTGGCCGGCGGCGTCGCGATTGGCAGCGGCCTGCTGTTCCATCGCCCGTGGCTGATGTTCGGGGCACTCGTGGCCGCCGTGCTGGGGGTTGTCATGTTCGTCCGGCATCGTCGTCGGCCTGCGCTCCCATCGACGCCTTCTCCGCCTGCGCGATAACCTCACTGCATGAACTCGCATGAATCCCATCCGCCGTCACGGCCCGGCCGCCGACGGTTCCTCGCCGGCGCCGGTGCCGTTGCCGCGCTCGGCATGTCGCCACTGGGCCGCCTGCTGGCAGCCGCCGGCGAACGCCGCGCCATCGCCGCCGCGGCCGCCGGCTACGGCCCGCTGCGCCCGGTGCTCGACCAGACCACCGGGCTGCCATTGCTGAAATTGCCGGACGGCTTCAGCTACAGGACGTTCGGCTGGGCCGGCTCGGTGCTTGCCGACGGCACAGTCTGCCCCGACCGGCACGACGGCATGGGCGTGGTCGCGGCCGACGCTGATCGCCTGACCCTGGTCCGCAACCACGAAGTCACCGCGCTCGGCGGGGCATTCGGGCCGAAGTCCGCGCAGTACGATCCGGTCTGCGGCGGCGGTACCGTCACGCTCGAGTTCGACACCGCACGTGGCGAACTGGTCTCGGCGCGGCCGTCGCTGTCGGGCACGATGCAGAACTGTTCCGGCGGCGTGACCGGCTGGGGCAGTTGGCTCAGTTGCGAGGAATTCGTCTCGCCGGCCGGCATCGGCGGCAGCAGCAACGGCACGGTCGTGACACTCGAGCAGGCCCACGGTTTCGTGTTCGAAGTGCCGGCGCAGGGCCTGTCCGATGCCCGTCCGTTACGCGCGATGGGGCAGTTCCGGCACGAGGCTGCCGCCGTGCATGGCCCTACCGGCGACGTCTACCTGACCGAGGATGCCTTGCCGACGGCCGGCTTCTATCGTTTCCGCCCGAACACGCCGGGCAGGCTGGCCGACGGCGGCCGTCTGCAGATGCTGCGCGCGATCGGTGTACCGGATCTGCGCCGCGGTCTGACGGTCGGGCGGCGCATCGACGTCGAATGGGTCGACATCGACGAGCCGGAAAACGGCTTCGATCCCGCAACGAAGTCGACCACCGGCGTGCAGGCGCAGGGACTGGCGGGCGGAGCGTCGGTGTTCACCCGCCTGGAGGGCTGCATCGCGACCGAGCGCGAGGTGTTCTTCACCGCCACCGACGGCGGCGATGCCGGTGCCGGGCAGGTGTTCGTGTTCCGCCCCGACGAGCAGACGCTGGCGCTGCACTACGAAGCGTCGGGAGCAGACGACTTCGACTATCCCGACAATGTCGTGGTCAGCCCACGCGGCGGCCTGCTGATCTGCCAGGACAGCGCGCGACTCGATCGCCAGCGGCTGTTCGGGCTGACCGCCGGTGGCTTGTTCACGTTCGCCGAACAGAATGTCGTGCTCGACGGCGTCAACGGCTTCAGCGGTGACTTCCGCAAGGCCGAATGGGCCGGCGCGTGCTTCTCGCCCGACGGGCACTGGGTGTTCGCCAACGTCTACCGGCCGGGCTTCAGTGTCGCGATCACCGGCCCGTGGCGCGACGGATCGATCTGAAATCAAGCGAGGGAATGCGAATGGCACCGATTACCAGCCTGTACGGGGCGCTGTCCGGCCTGTTGCTGTTGACGCTGGCGGGCACCGTGATCGCGCGCCGGCACAGCGCCCGGATCGGCCTCGGCGACGGCGGCGATGCCGTCCTCGCGCGGCGGATCCGCGCCCACGGCAACGCGGCCGAAACGCTGCCGCTCGGACTGCTGCTGCTGTTGCTGCTGGAACTCGGCGGCACCGCCGGGCCGTGGCTGCACGGCTTCGGTGCCGCGCTGCTGCTCGGCCGGCTGCTGCATGCCTGGGGTCTCAGCGGCAGTGGCGGCGTCTCGTTCGGTCGCTACTACGGCATGCTGCTGACGCTGCTCGTGCTGGCCGGCATGGTCGTGCTGCTGTTGCTGCGCGCGCTCGGCCTGCTCGGCTGAGCGATCAGCGTCGGGCGGCCGGTCGCCCGTCCGGATCGCGGTCGAGGAAATACAGCCCGGCGTACAGCTTCGGATCGATCGAGTAGCCGCGCCGGCGCTTGTCCTCGAGCCAAGCGGCCGCTTCGCGCTCCGGGATTTCGTGGACGACGATCTGCTCGGTCTCGTCGCCGCCGCCGGAATGAACCCGGCGCAGATCGAGCGCGCGGACGAAGGCGATGATCTCGTTGCTCATGCCGGACGACGACGGTCCGGCCATCAGGTATTCGATCCGGCCGGCTTCCCAGCCGGTTTCCTCCAGCAGCTCGCGCCGCGCCGCCTGCTCCACTGATTCCGCCTCGCCGAGGTCGCCGACCAGTCCGGCCGGCATCTCGATCGACGGCGCCTGCACCGGATGGCGGTACTGCTCGACGAACAGGACCTTGTCCTCCGGCGTCACCGCAACGATGATCACCGCCGAGCTGGCGTTGGTGCGTTCGGCATACTCCCATCGCCCGCGCTGCCTGAGCCGCAGGTAACGGCCTTCGTACAGGATGGTGCAATCGTCGTCCATGGCGCGCTCGTCCGGCGTGGCTGCCCGGGATGCTAGCCGCTTTGCAGGGCCGCCGGGAACCTTCGGCTGAATGGTTGGTCCACTTCCGCTCTCCACCTCTGTCCGCAGATCCGATGAATCGACTCGTCCTCGCCGCCGCGCTCGTGCTTGCCGTGACCTGTTCCAGCGCCGAGGCGCAGTTGCTGAATCCGAAGGCAACACCTGTTCCGACGGAACTGGAGCGCAAGCTGGCAAACGAGAAAGACGTTGCCGACTTGCAGGCAATGGCTGGGCGATTCGTTGCAGCACGCGACTTCCGTTCGGCAGCGTCGGTCTGGAAGCGGCTGGTCGAGCTGCGTCCGCATGTGGGCCGCTACAAGTACGAGTTGGCTGCCAGTCAGGCGCAGGTCAACGAAAAGAGCCTGGCCTACAACACGCTGCTCGAAATGCAGCAACAGGGGTACGGGTTCGACCTCGCGAGCGACAAGCGCTTCGCTCTCGTTGCGACCACCGAGGCGTGGAAATACATCGTCGAAGGATTCGATGCCAATCGCCAGACGTTCGGCGAGGGCCGGGTGGCCTACACCTTGCCCACCGACGACCTGCTGCTGGAGAGTCTGGCCTGGGACCCGACCCGCAAGCAGTTGCTGGTCGGCAGCGCACGCGAAGGCAAGGTGTTCACGATCGGCAAGGGCGGCAAGCTGAAGCCGCTGATCGTCGCCGATGACGAAAATGGAATGTGGGCGGTATTCGATCTCGTGGTCGATGCCGAGCGTCGGCTGCTGTGGGTCGCGTCGACTGCGGTGCCCCACTTCAAGGATTACGACGCAGAGACCGATCTCGGTCGCGCGGGCCTGTTCCGGTTCGACCTCGAGACCGGCAAGTTCCAGAAGCGCTTCCTGTCGCCGAGTGGCCCCGGTGTCAGCTTCTTCATCTCGACGCTGGCGTTGGCGCCGGACGGTACGGTCTATGCCGCCGACGGCGTCAACAATGCTGTCTATCGGGTAGGTGACGACCAGTTGCAGCGGGTGTTCCATGCGCCGGTGCTGGGCAGCATCCGCGGCATGGCGGTTTCGGGCGACGGCAGGACGCTTTATTTCGCAGATTACGAGCGAGGTGTGTTCGGCTTCGACCTGGTCAGCAACAAGCCATTCGAAGTCCGGGTGCCGCAGACCCTGGCACTGGGCGGTGTCGATGGCCTGTTCTGGTCGGAAAACCGGCTCGTCGCGGTGCAGAACGGCATGGAACCGAAGCGCATCATGCGGCTCGATCTGTCTCCGGACGGGCGCACCATTGCTCGCGTGCAGCCGCTGGCGGCCAACCAGCCGGCGCTGTCGATGCCGACGCAGGGCGCGCTGGCCGGCAAGGAACTGTACGTGATCGGAAACAGCCAGAAGTTCCGGTATGACCGCTTTGGTCTTCCGATCGATCGCAGCACGCTGGAAGGCGCCCGGGTCTACCAGCTCGACGTCGATTGGACGACCAAGGTGCCGCAGGCGGTGCCGGCGACGTCGACCCGGCGCTGACCGATCGACAGATCGCCGCGCAGCGCACGGCGAGGGCAGGTCACACCGCGACCTGCTGCAGCGCTCGGCGCCGGCTGATCGGCCCGAAGCGCAGCCGATCGAGCAGCGCATCGACCTCATCGCGGCAGCCGCCACGGCGTGCCGCGTCGCCGACCGAGTCCGGCAGCGGGGCCATGCATTCGATCGTGGCGAGTTGCCGGCACAGCAGCGCCTGCTCGCGGTGTTGGCGCAGCCGTGCGGCGTGGGCTGCCGCTCCGCGAATGCGCAGGAACGGCACTTCGTCGATCCGGGCGAGCAGCGCATCGAGGCTGCCGAAATGGGCCAGCAGCGCCGCCGCGGTCTTGGTGCCGATGCCGGGTACGCCCGGGATGTTGTCGACCGCATCGCCGGCCAGGCCGAGGAAGTCCGGGATCTGCTTGGCCGTGACGCCGTAGCGGCCAGCCACGCCGGCAACGTCCCAGCGCAGGTTGCGCGCGTAGTCCCATTGCTCGTCGTGCTGCTGCAGCAATTGCGACAGATCCTTGTCGGCCGAGACGATCAGGCCGCGGAAGCCGTCGCCGCGCTGCCGTGCCAGCAGGCTTCCGATCAGGTCGTCGGCCTCGTAGGTCGAATCGCTCATTACCGCCAGGCCGAGCGCCGCGACAAACTGTCTGCACAGTGCAAACTGCCGCTTCAGCGCTTCCGGCGCCGGTTCGCGGTTGGCCTTGTAGGGCGGATACAGCGTGTTCCGGAACGAGCTGTCGAGCGCCTCGTCGAACGCGACCGCGACGTGCGTCGGTTGCTCGCGTTCGAGCAGTTCGAGCAGGAAGCGGACGAACCCGTGCACGGCATTGACCGGATGGCCATCGCTGTCGGTGTACTCGTTCGGCATCGAGTGCCAGGCCCGGAAGACGTAGACGCTGGCGTCGACCAGCAGCAGGCGCGGCTTCACGGCGTCCACTCGGCGAGCAGTGTCGACGGTTCCGGGCGGGCCCGCTCGATCGGCTCGCAGGTCGGGGTGCCGACGTGGATGAAGCCGACGATCCGTTCGTGCGCGGCCAGTCCGAGCCGCTCCGTGATCTCGCTGTCGTAGGCTGGCCAGCCGGTCAGCCACTGCGCGCCGAAGCCGAGCGCCTGGGCGGCCTGCAGCAGCGCGAAACAGACGCATCCGGCCGACAGCAGTTGCTCCTGTTCCGGGATCCGGTCTGTTTCACGCGGACTGCAGATCACGATCAGTACCAGCGGCGCGTGGCTGAAGCGGCGGCGATCCTTGTCGAGCATCGCAGCGGTTGCCTCCGGACTGCGGCGCCGCTGCCGCTCGGCGACCAGCTCGCCGAGCCGATCGCGGGAATCACCACGGACCGCCAGCAGCCGCCACGGGGTCAGCTTGCCGTGGTCCGGCACCCGGATGGCCGAGCGCAACAGCCGATCCAGCTCGGCGTCGTCCGGACCCGGTGCCGACAGCGTGCGGGCCGGGGTCGAGCGGCGGCGATCGAGCAGTGCGAGGGCATCGGAAGTGCTCGACGGGGCAGTGTTGGACGTCATGGGTCGGGTCCGTTATCGCATCATTTTCCGAAAGCGTGATGTAGCGCTCGCTTTAGGCTGACAAAAGGTGCGTGGTTCACGCTTTTCTGCCCCAAATGGTCACTAAACTGACCACAACGAATCCGCGGCACGGCCGCATGGCAGGCGAATATGGACTCTCAACGCTCCTCCGGCAACGTCGTCGATCTGAAAACGCGTGCCTCCGCCGTGCCATACCCGGAACTGTTCGGCGAAATCCGCGCACTGGCGTTCCGACGCCTGCCCGCGATCCTCGCCGAAGTCCTCGACCAGGCCGACGACTCGCTGTTCGAATTCGTTCGCCGCTCGAGCAGCAGCGTCGAGCAGCAGGACTACTTCGACGCGATGCGTGAGCTGCGACGGCAGCGCGCCGCGGTCGAGCAGAACTTCCGCGAGCACTTTCTCGAGACGTTCACCGCGCTGGAGCGGCAGAAGCCGTTGCAGGTCGTCGACCACGCCCAGCAGCAAAGCGGGGGACTGTCGCTGATCGAGCCGGACGAACTCGAGGAACAGTTGGCCTGCGAGCGGATGGCGTCGGCGATCGAGCGCCGGCACATCGACAGCCAGCTCCAGCTCGACCAGCGGATGGCCAAGCTGGTCGGACTGCCGGCGATCCCGAGCTCGGCCAATCCGATCAGTCCGGCCCATCTGTGCGCCGGCTTCCGGATCGCGCTGGCCGGCATCACGATGCAGATCCAGGCCAAGCTGGTGCTGTTCAAGCTGTTCGAAAACGAGGCGATGAGCGCGCACGGCCAGTTGCTGCACGAGGCCAACATGCGCCTGCACGAGGCCGGCCTGATTCCGGAGGCGTTGCCGGTCGCGCCGGTCGTGCGGGCACGCGAGGCAGCTCCGGTCCGGGCCGAGCGCGCCGTGGCTGATGAGCCGGCGCCGCGTCGGGCGGCCGGGGTCAGTTCCGGTTCGCTCGACAATGCCGCCGAGCCGATCGACGAACTGTTCGCGAAGGTGCAGGAAGTGTTCGCCGCCTATTCGGCCGCACGCCGGCAGGTTCGCGACGCCAACGCCGCCCCGCGCCCGCATTTTGGCGGCCGTGCGGCCGTCAACGTGCTCACCGCGCTGCAGCGGGCAATTCCGAGCAGTGTCATGCGTGCGGTCGACGACCAGCAGGTATCGCTGTGCAATCTGCTGCGGCAGGAGCTGCTCGGTCGTGGCCAGCAGATGGGACTGGCGGCGCCGAATGCCGAGATCGTCGAGCAGGATGAGCAGGCGGTGTTCCTGGTCGGCGCGCTGTTCGACGTGATGTTGAACCAGCGCAGCTACGAGCGCGGCGCGCGCGAACAGTTCGTCCGCCTGTCGGTGCCGTACGCGAAGGCGGCGATGCTCGACGGTGGCGTGCTGGCGCAGCGCGCGCACCCTGCGCGGCGGCTGCTGAACGAGCTGGCCGAGGCCTGCGACGGCAACCACGGCGAGTCGGTATCCGAGCGCGAGCTGCTGTCGCGGGTGACCAGCGTGACCGATCGGCTGGTTTCCGAGTTCAACGAAGACATGGCGATCTTCAGCGAACTGGAACAGGAATTCCGCGCTTACATCGAGCAGTACCACCGCCGGATCGAACTGGCCGAACGGCGCGCCACCGAAGCGCAACGCGGCCGCGAGCGTCTCGAGGAGGCGCGCATCAGTGCGGCGATGGAACTGGCGCTGCTGATGGGTGCGCGCGAGGCGCCTCCGGTGCTGGACGGTTTCCTGTCGCGTTACTGGACCCACCACCTCGCGGTCGTCTCGTTGCGTGACGGCACCGACTCGGTCCGCTTCCAGGAAGCGAAGACGGCTGGCGAAGCGCTGTGGCGCGCATTCCTCGACTGCGAGAACGGAGCGCCGGCCCCGATCGACCTGCACCAGCACCTGCTGCCGGTGCTCGGCAGTTCGGGTCTGGCTGGCGAGGCGGCCGGCGAAGTGCTCGAGGCGGTCGACTGGGTGCTGCAGGCGGTGCGTCTGGGTCGTTGGGACACCGCGCGCAGTCATCAGTTGCCGGCATACGAGGCACCGGCCGCGATCGGTTCGGTCGTTGCGACCGATCCGCTGGCGCCGAAACCGGCGGCACCGGTTCAGCCGCCGATGCGCGAGATCGAGCTGCCGAGAGCTGTCAGCGCGGCTGCGGTCGAAGCGCCGGCCGCGGCGGTGGCCGGCACGCAGGAAGCGCCGGTCGAGGTGCCGCAGCTCGAAGTGGTCGGCGGCACCGATACGCTCGACTTCGAAGCGCGCGACGTCGAGCGGATCCGTGCGCTCGAGATCGGCGCCTGGGTGGAGTTTGTCGACGGCGACGGCATCGCCCAACCGGCCAAGCTGTCGTGGGTCAGCCCGATCTCGTCGCGGCTGCTGTTCGTCAACCGTCGCGGCATGCGGCTGTGTGCCAACTCCGCCGAGGAACTGGCGGCGATGATGAAGCAGGGCAAGCTGGTGCTGCGCGAGGTCGACAGCGCCTTCGAGCGCGCGATGTCGCAGGTGCTCGGCAAGCTGCAGGAGTCGGTGCCGGACAGCAAGGCCGGCTGACCGCGGCGCAGTGATCGCAGGACACGGGCCGGATCTTGCCGCCCCGTGTCCGTTCGGGCGTTTCGAAGTCGCACCGAAGCCGTTCGCGCCGAATGCTTGCGTGCGTCTGCTTCTGCCGCGGTTTGCGGCATTACCGATCCGGGTCTGCCGGTGGCGATGCCAGCCGCATCGGATGCCGGCGCCGTTGCGTTCCCGTGAGGGCTTCTTGCGGACAGCGCTGGTCTCTCGCCGGGACTGCGGCTCGGATCGGATCGGATCGGGAAGGTCGCAGGTCATCGCACTAGCGACCGCTGCCCGCTCCACGCTAGCATCGGCGGCGGGTATCCGTCTGGGGGTGCTATGTCGGTCACTGTCGTCGCGGTGCGTGAGGATGCACCGAACGAGCGTCGTGCTGCGCTGACGCCGGAGATTGCGAAGAAACTGAGGGGGCTCGGCGTCGACGCGTTGATCGAGGCCGATACCGGTCTTCGCACCGGCCTGCCCGATGCAGCCTATCCCGGCGTCGAGGTCGAGCGCGAACGCTTCGCAGCCATCGGTCGTGCCGACGTATTGCTGAAGGTGCAGCCGCCGTCGTTCGACGACATCGCGGCGATGCGCGAAGGCAGCGTGCTGATCGGGATGCTCGCGGCGCATGCCGACGACGCTCGCGTCCGGGCGCTGCGCGATCGGCGCATCAGCGCGTTCGCGATGGAACTGCTGCCGCGAACGACCCGCGCGCAGGCGATGGACGTGCTGTCGTCGCAAGCCGGCATGGCCGGCTACAAGGCAGTGCTGATCGCCGCCCAGGCCTGCCCGAAGTTCTTCCCGATGCTGACCACCGCCGCCGGCACGATCCGGCCGGCGAAAGTGTTGATCGTCGGCGCCGGCGTCGCCGGCCTGCAGGCGATCGCGACTGCGCGACGGCTCGGCGCGCAGGTCGAAGGCTTCGACGTAAGGCCGGAAACGCGCGAGCAGATCGAATCGCTCGGCGGCAAGTTTCTCGACCTCGGCGTGTCGGCTGCCGGCAGCGGCGGCTACGCGCGCGAACTGACCGCCGAAGAGCGCGCCGAACAGCAGCGCCGGCTCGGTGATCATCTCAGGAATATCGACGTGATCGTCACCACGGCGGCGGTGCCGGGCCGTCCGGCGCCGAAGATCATCACCGAGACGATGGTGGCCGGCATGAAGCCCGGCAGCGTCATCGTCGACCTCGCCGCCGAAACCGGCGGCAACTGCGAAGCGACCCGGCCCGGAGAGACGGTCGACCGCAACGGCGTCTCGATCATCGGCCCGCTGAACCTGCCGTCGATGGGGGCGTTGCACGCGAGCGAGATGTACGCACGCAACCTGTTCAATTTCCTGTCGCTGATGATCAGGGACGGCGCACTGAACATCGATTTCGATGACGACCTGATCGCCGGCACCTGCCTGACCCATGCCGGCGAGATCCGGCATGCGACGACCAGGCAGCGAGTCGAAGGCGCGGGAGCGGCGTGACGCAACGACACCGGCGCGCCTGCGAGAGCCGGGATCCATTTTCCGTTTCGACCGGATCGACAGTGGCTCGAGCCGGGATGACGGGCAGGCAAGGCAAGCACGCGCGGCGGCATCGGCGATATCGGGTCCAGCAGCAAGCCAAACGGGGAAACACAA
Organism: Lysobacteraceae bacterium; assembly: GCA_041687455.1. GTDB lineage: Bacteria > Pseudomonadota > Gammaproteobacteria > Xanthomonadales > Xanthomonadaceae > JAWLBY01. Next base: position 261,387 of record JAWLBY010000002.1, read on the forward strand.
CGTGGACGGTCTGACAGCGATCTACATCTTCATGCTGGCCGCGATCACCGGCCATGTGATCATTTCGCGGGTTCCGGTGATCCTGCACACGCCGCTGATGTCCGGCTCCAACTTCGTGCACGGCATCGTCGTGGTTGGCGGCATGGTTGCGCTGGCGCACGCCGACACCAATCTGGAACGCGCGATCGGTTTCATTGCCGTGCTGCTCGGCGCCGGCAACGCGGTCGGCGGTTACGTCGTGACCGAGCGGATGCTGGAGATGTTCAAGTCGAGCAAGGGAGGCAAGTGAGATGAGCCTCAACGCACTGCTCGACCTGCTGGCCTGGGCGAGTTACTTCATCGGCGCGCTGCTGTTCATTCTCGGCCTGATGAAGATGGGCTCGCCGACCACGGCGCGCTCCGGCATCCGCTGGGCCGGCGTCGGCATGGTGCTCGCCACCGTCGTCACCTTCGTGGCCCCGTCGACCTGGGGGGCGGAATTCCCGCAGATCGACCCGATCAATCTCGGCCTGATGGTGCTGGCGATCGCGCTGTCGTACGTGTTCTGGGTCTGGGGCAAGCGGGTCCCGATCACCGACATGCCGCAGATGGTCGCGATCTTCAACGGCATGGGTGGCGGCTCGGCGGCGGCGATCGGCGCCGCGGCGATGGTCACCTCGGCCGGCTACGGTGGCGCTGTCTGCACGCCGGAGGCGATGGCCGCGCACGAATGCCTCGGTCCGACCAAGCTGGTGCTGGCCGTGCTCGGCTCGCTGATCGGCGCGGTGTCGTTCTCCGGTTCGGTGATCGCCTGGGCCAAGCTCGACGGGCGGCTCGACAAGCGCATGACCTTCCCGGGTCAACAGGCTGCCAATCTGCTGGTGTTCGTCGCCGCGCTCGCGCTCGGTGGCTGGCTGGTGTTCGAGCTCGACATCACGCTGGTCATCGTGTTCTTCGTCGCCGCACTGGTGTTCGGCGTGCTGATGACGCTGCCGATCGGCGGTGCAGACATGCCGGTCGTGATCTCGCTGTACAACGCCTTCACCGGGCTTGCGGTGGCGTTCAAGGGTTACGTGCTCGGCAACGAGGCGCTGATCATCGCAGGCACGGTGGTCGGCGCCGCCGGCATGCTGCTGACGCAACTGATGGCGAAGGCAATGAACCGCCCGATCAGCAACGTGCTGTTCTCGAACTTCGGCGGCGGCGGGGCCGGCGGTGAAGAGATCGCCGGCACCCAGAAGCCGATCGAAGCGGCGGACGCCGCATCGCTGCTGTACCTGGCCGAGCGGGTCATCGTCGTGCCCGGTTACGGCATGGCGGTCGCGCAGGCGCAGCACAAGATGTGGGAGCTGTGCAAGCAATTGATCGCACGCGACAAGGACGTCAAGTTCGCGATCCATCCGGTGGCAGGACGCATGCCGGGCCACATGAACGTGCTGCTCGCCGAGGCCGGCGTGCCGTACGACCTGATCGCCGACATGGACGAGATCAATCCCGAGTTCAAGACCTGCGACGTGGCGATCGTGATCGGTGCCAACGACGTCGTGAACCCGGTCGCGAAGACCGACAAGTCGTCACCGATCTACGGCATGCCGATCCTCGACGTCATCGACGCGAAGAACGTCATCGTGATCAAGCGCGGCAAGGGCACCGGTTTCGCCGGCATCGAGAACGCGCTGTTCTATGCCGACAACTGCCGGATGCTGTACGCCGACGGACAGGAAGCGGCGAACCGGCTGATCACCGAACTGAAGGCGCTGGATGGCGGTGGCGGACATTAGCGGCGGGTGAAAAAGGCGCCCCGCCGTGGGCGCTTCGATTCGCGAGTCCGACCATGGCGGATGCACACGGCGGATCGCTTGCCCGCTTGCCTGGTCGCGCCGCCATTCGCGGGCGTGTCGGCAAGACGCCATTCAGTGCCGGCGATCGCCGTCGCCGCGACAGACGAACAGGTGCATCGGCAGCAGGTTGCGCCATTCGATCGATGCCGAAAGCAGCTCGAAATGCTGCCGCAGGTGCCGCCGTGCGCTGTTCGAGTACTGGTAGACCAGCAGCCGGCCGTCATCGGCGAGGATCGAGGCGGTCCGCGCGAGCACCTGCTCGCGCGGACCGCGCGGCAGCGTGCTCAGCGGAATGCCGGAGATCACGCAATCGGCCGCGCCGAGTCGATGTCGCGCGAGTGCCTCGGCGACGTCCTCGGCCGATCCATGCACGACCGTGAGCCGACGATCATCGAATCCGCTGCGCAGGAAATCGACGAATTCGCCGTTGGTTTCGATCACCAGCAACCGCGCCCGCGGATGCATGCGTTCGAGCAGCGCCGCGGTGATCGTGCCGAGCCCGGGACCGTACTCGACGATGCACCGGGCGCGCTCGAAGTCGATCGCGTCGACCAGCCGCGCGACCACCCAGCGCGAACTCGGTGTCAGCGTGCCGACCATCCGCGGGTGACGGATGAAGTTGCGGACGAACAGCGAAAGCTGACGCTTCTGCAGTTCGGTGGCGGCGACTCGGCTCGGCGACGATCCGTCCATGAGGGTCGAGCCTATCGGCCTGTCGACGCGGGTCAAGCGCCGCGCGGTGCGCGGGTCGCGTGCGGTTAAGGCCTGCACGGTTGCGTCCGCTCTGGACGCGAGGCGGTGACCGGTCGCGCCGAGATGGGGTTCAGTCCACCTGGAGGCCGAAGAACTGGCGGATCCGCTGGCGGATCGCATCGTTCTGTTGGCCGGCGCGGCCGGCACTGGCGGTCTCGCGAACCGCGTCGAGTTCGCCACGACGACGGGCGATCACGACCGAGATCTCGCCGGCGATGTCGGGCCGGGCGCGCAGGATCGCCTCGAACGCGGACTTGTCCAGCCGATAGCACTCGACGTCGGTGCGCGCGGTCACCGTCGCACCGCGCGGCTCGCCGGTCATCAGGCCCATCTCGCCGAACACGCTGCCGGCCTTCAGTGTCGCGACGTGCGTGCGGCCGCCGGCGTGCTCGGCCCAGACGTCGGCTTCGCCACTGCGGATCAGATACAGCCAGTGCGCGACCGCCCCCTGGCGCGTGATTGCATCGCCCTGCACGAACGGCGCACTGACCAGCGAGGCCGCAAGTTGCTCGCGTTCGCTGTCCGACAGCGATCCGAACAGTTCGATCTCGGCCAGCAGGTGGCGACGGCGGACCATCTCGGTCGCTTCGGCGGCGGCGCGCTCGGCGTCATCCTCGCGCAGCAGCCGGCGCTCCTCGCGGACCACGGCGAGCGGTATGGCATGCCGAGCCAGCGCCGCCAGTGCGTGGATCCGGACCGCCGAATCGGTCGGGTCGTCCGGCCGCGGATCGGCAGCCCAGTAGCGCAGCGCGTAGCGGGCCAGGCCGTTGCGTACTTCCATCAGCACCGCGTTCGGCGGCGGATCGGCAACGACATTGGCGATCTCGGCGCCAGTCACCGCTTCCTCGAGCACCTGGCAGACCCGTCCCGGCGACGCCGACAGATCGATGTCGAACCAGACCCAGCGCCGCCAGCGCGTCTTCGGGTCGCCACGCGAACCAATCACGGTGAAGCGATTCTTGACCAGCCAGCCGTTCGGGATCACGACCGTTTCGCGGTTGCGCGTCTCGATCGCGGTGTGTCGCCAGCCGACATCGACGACCTGGCCGCTGACCCCGTCGACCTCGATCCAGTCACCGATCCGGACCGAAGCATCAAGCTGCAGCACGATGCCGCCGAGCACGTTGCCGAGCGTGTCCTGCATCGAGAACGCGAGCACCGCGGTGATCACGGCCGACGTGGTCAGCAGGCTGCCCGGGTCGAGCCCGGCGCCGTGCAGCCAGAACAGCAGCCAGCCGGCGGCCAGCACGGTGGCAGTGAGGTCTTCGACGATCCGCGCCGGGCTCAGCCGCAGCAGCGGCACCACGACCCGGAACAGCAGCAGTGTGCCGAGCCGCAGCAGCACCGCACCGACACCGATCACGGCCGTGTGCGTCGCGAGGCTGGCCGCTCGCGGGTAGCCGTTGGCATCGGCGAGCATGCCGGCCAGCGCACCGAGCACGAATACGGCGAGCGCGATCAGCATCGGGCGGATCGCGTCGCGGTCGCGCGGGCGCAGCAGCCGCAGCAGCAGGCCGAGCAGCAACGCCAGCCCGATGCCGGTCCACAGTTCGTGATGGAACATTCCGTCGTTCACCGCTCGCCATCCGGACGCTGCCTTTCCTGGCGATGTTGTAGCGCCGGACGGTCGGGTTTGTCACTGCCGACGGCCGCTGCAACGCCGATCGACCCGGCTGCCGACAGCCGGCGTTCAGTGCCGATGCGCCGACATGGCGATGATGTCGAAACGCGGCAGATGCCTGCATCGGCACGGAGGGCGAATGGGCGGGCGAGGCACGATCCGGATCGGCATTTCCGGCTGGCGCTATCCGCCGTGGCGCGGGGTGTTCTATCCGGCAGGACTCGCACAGCGCCACGAGCTCGAATTTGCCTCACGGTGCTTCTCGAGCATCGAGCTGAACGGCTCGTTCTACTCGCTGCAGCGACCGGATCACTACCAGCAGTGGCTCGACGCCACGCCGGAAGACTTCGTGTTCGCCGTCAAGGGGCCGCGCTTTGTCACCCACGTCAAGCGGCTGCGCGAGGTCGAGGCGCCGTTGGCGAACTTCTTCGCGTCCGGTCTGTTCCGGCTGCGCGGCAAGCTCGGCCCGCTGCTGTGGCAGTTCCCGCCGAACTTCCGCTTCGACGAGGCGCGGATGGCGGCGTTCTTCGAGCTGTTGCCGCATTCGACCGCCGAAGCGTTGAAGCTGGCCCGCCGCCGCGACCAGCGCATGCACGGTCGCTCGGCACTGGCGATCGACCAGTCACGGCCATTGCGGCATGCGGTCGAGATCCGCCACGACAGTTTTCGCGACGATCGTTTCGTCGCGCTGCTGCGCCGGCATCGGCTGGCGCTGGTGGTCGCCGACACCGCAGGCAAGTGGCCGTACATCGAGGACATCACCGCCGACTTCATGTACCTGCGCCTGCATGGCGACCGGCAGCTTTACGTCAGCGGCTACAGCGACGAGGCGCTCGATCGCTGGGCAGCACGCATCGATGCCTGGTCATGCGGTGGCGCACCGGCCGACGCGGTGTGCGTGCAGCCGGGTGCGGCACTCGACCGGCGGCCGCGCGATGTCTACTGCTATTTCGACAACGACGTCAAAGTGCATGCGCCATTCGACGCCGACGCACTGGCGCGCCGGCTCGGCGTCAGCACGGTACGGCTCGAGCGCCCCGACGACGACCGCGGAATGCAGAACCCGACGCCACGCACGGCGTGGCCCGGCATTGGCATCGGCGAGTCGGCGCAGCAGGCCCGGCTGCGAAGGCCTGGCGCGGCGAAACGAGCGTCGTGAGCCGGGTTCAGCCGCCGATGTAGCGACCGAAGCTGCGCAGCCGCTTGTAGCGCTGGTCGAGCAGCGTCTGCGTGTCGAGCCGCTCGAGCTGATCGAGCTGGCCCATAACGACGCCCTTGAGGCGATCGGCCATCTCGGCCGGGTCGCGATGGGCGCCGCCGAGCGGTTCCTTGATGATCTGATCGATCAGCTCGAGCTCGTACAGCCGGGCTGCGGTCAGGCCGAGCGCCTCGGCGGCGTCGCGGGCGCGTTCGGCGCTCTTCCACAGGATCGACGCGCAGCCTTCCGGCGAGATCACCGAATAGGTGCTGTACTCGAGCATCAGCGTGCGGTCGCCGACACCGATCGCGAGCGCGCCACCGGAACCGCCTTCACCGATCACGGTGCAGACGATCGGGATGCGCAATTCGGCCATCTCGAGCAGATTGCGTGCGATCGCCTCGCTCTGGCCGCGCTCCTCGGCGCCGATGCCCGGATAGGCGCCCGGCGTGTCGATGAAGGTCAACAGCGGCAGCTTGAATCGCTCGGCCATCTTCATCAGCCGCAGCGCCTTGCGGTATCCCTCCGGGCGCGGCATGCCGAAGTTGCGGCGGATCTTGCTCCTGGTGTCACGCCCCTTCTGCTGGCCGATGATCATGACCGGGCGGCCGTCGATCCGGGCCGGGCCACCGACGATCGCGGCGTCGTCGGAGTAGGCGCGATCGCCGGCCAGCTCCTCGAATTCCTCGCAGATCAACTTGATGTAGTCGAGCGTGTAGGGCCGCTGCGGATGGCGCGCGAGCTGCGAAATCTGCCACGGTGTCAGATCGCGGAAGATCTCCGCCGTGCGGGTGCGCAGCTTGTCTCGGAGCTGCCTCACTTCCTCGTCGATGTCGAACGCGGAGCCCTGGCTGGCATGGCGCAGCTCGGAGATCTTCGCTTCCAGTTCGGCGATCGGCTGTTCGAAATCGAGGAAGTTCGGATTCATCGGTGACTCGGAACGGCGTGAAGCCGGGCAGTATACCGGCTGAGGTCGGGTGACGGCCCGGTGGGAGGGGCTTGAGCCCCGACCGCGGGCCAGCGATTCGCCGTTTTCGCCAGATCGCTGCCGATCGGTCGGGGCTGAAGCCCCTCCTGCAGGGGCCGTGGCGTAGGTACCGGCACTGCGGCAGCCGCAGGCCGCCGGGACCACGTCAGCCGTAAACGGCCATCCGCGGCGCCTCGGCCTGCTCGCTGGCAACGCCGGGCTTGGCCAGCGACAGCCTGACATTGGCGACTCCCGGCAACGCGCGCAGTTCGCCGAGCAGCTCCGGTTCGCAACGCACGGCGAAGCGGCCGCCGATGTCGAGCTTGCCGATCGCGTTGGCGGTACGGATCTGCAGCCGGACCGGCGTCGTGCCGGGGCGAAATCGTTCGAGCAACGCTTCGACGCCAGCCACCGTGTCGCCGTCGCGCGCGTCGAGCGCCAGGCTCAGCAGCCGTGCGCCGCGTTCGCAGAGGCCGGAAAAATCCCAGCAGCGGCGGACCCGGAAGCTGAAGCCGCCGGAGAATTCGTCGTCGCGCAGTCCACCCTCGAGCACCAGGATCCGGTCGCGCGACAGCAGCGGGCCGAACTCGTTGAATGCGTCGGAGAAGAATGCCGCCTCGATCCGGCCATGGCCGTCCTCGAGCTGCACGAAGGCCTGCGTCTCGCCGCGGCGGCGCACTCCGAGCACGAGGCCGGCCAATGTCAGTTGCGCTTCGCCGCGGCGGTCGCGGCGATCGAGATAGAGCTTGTCGAGCTCGTTGAAGCTGCCGTCGACGAGGCCGGACAGCTCGTTCCGCCACGGGTCCATCGGATGGCCCGACAGGTAATGGCCGAGCGTCTCGCGCTCGCCGTTCAGGCGCTGCAACAGCGGCCACTCCGGTACCAGCTGCAGTTCGATCGTTATCGGCGCCGGGCTTGCCGCACCGAAAATATCGATCTGCCCGGCGGCGCGGTCGCGGGCGAGCTGGTCGGTCGCGCGCAGCACTTCCGGCAGCGACGCCATCAACGACGCCCGGTTCGGCCCGAGCGCATCGAGAGCGCCGGCATGCACCAGCGCTTCGAGCACGCGCCGGTTGAGCTTGCCGCCGTCGACCCGGCGGCAGAAATCGAGCAGGTCGGTGAACCGGCCGCCGCGTTCGCGTTCGGCGGCGATCGCTTCGACCGCGCCCTGGCCGACGCCCTTGATCGCGCCGAGGCCGTAGCGGATCGTCTTCGGATCGATCGCTTCGAACATCCAGGCCGAAGCGTTGACGTCGGGCGGCTCGACGGTCAGCGCGAGTACGCGGGTTTCCTCCAGGAAACCGACCACCTTATCGGTGTTGTCCATGTCCGACGACAGCACCGCGGCCATGAACTCGGCCGGGTAGTGCACCTTCAGCCAGGCGGTCTGGTACGCGACCAGCGCATAGGCGGCCGAGTGCGACTTGTTGAAACCGTACTCGGCGAACTTCTCCATCAGATCGAAAATGCCGGTCGCGACCGCCGCGTCGATCTGCCGTTCGGCGCAGCCGGCCTCGAACTTGGCGCGCTCCTTCGCCATTTCCTCCGGCTTCTTCTTGCCCATCGCGCGACGCAACAGGTCTGCGCCGCCGAGCGAATAGCCGGCCAGGACCTGGGCGATCTGCATCACCTGTTCCTGGTAGACGATGACGCCGTAAGTCGGTTTCAGCACCGGCTCCAGCAGCGGGTGCGGGTAGGTGACCTCGGCGTTGCCGTGCTTGCGGTCGACCCAGTCGCGATCCATTCCCGAACCCAGCGGGCCGGGGCGGAACAGCGCGGCGAGCGCGATGATGTCCTCGAAGCGGTCGGGCTTGGCGCGTTTCAGCAGTTCGCGCATGCCGCGCGATTCGAACTGGAACACCGCGACGGTATCGCCGCGCGCGAAACACTTGTACGACTCGACGTCGTCGAGCGGCAGCGCGGCGATTTCGAGCGGCTCCCTGCCTTCCACCGAGCGGCGCCGGTTGATCGCCTTGACCGCCCAGTCGATGATCGTCAGCGTGCGCAGGCCGAGGAAGTCGAACTTGACCAGGCCGGCCGCCTCGACGTCGTCCTTGTCGAACTGGGTGACGATGCTGCGCGAGTCGTCGGTCTTCGACGGCGGCTCGGCGTACAGCGGCGAGAAATCGGTCAGCGGGCTCGGCGCGATCACGACACCGCCGGCATGCTTGCCGGCATTGCGGGTCAGGTCCTCGAGCTTCAGCGCCAGATCGATCAGCTCGCGGACCTCGTCCTCGCTCTGGTAGCGCTCGATCAGCTCGGCCGATGCCAGCGTCTGGTCCTTCGCTGCCTTCTCGCTGCGGCCGAGCGCATCTTCCAGCGCGATGCCGAGCGTGTTCGGGATCAGCTTGGCGACGCCGTCTACGAAGCCGTACGGATGGCCGAGCACGCGGCCGACGTCGCGCACGACCGCCTTCGCCGCCATCGTGCCGAAGGTGATGATCTGCGACACCCGGTCGCGGCCGTACTTGCGGGCGACGTAGTCGATCACCTCGTCGCGGCGATCCATGCAGAAGTCGATGTCGAAGTCGGGCATCGACACGCGTTCCGGATTCAGGAAGCGCTCGAACAGCAGGTCGTACGGCAGCGGATCGAGATCGGTGATGCCGAGCGCCCACGCGACCAGCGAACCGGCGCCGGAGCCACGGCCCGGACCGACCGGGATGCCGTTTTCCTTCGCCCAGTTGATGAAGTCGGCAACGATCAGGAAATAGCCCGGAAAGCCCATCTTGATGACGACTTCGAGCTCGATATCGAGCCGTTGCTCGTAGTCTTCGCGGGTCTTGCCGGCAGCGACCGGGCATTTCTCCAGCCGCTGCGCCAGCCCTTGCCGCGACTGGCTGCGGATCCAGCTTTCGAGCGTGTGCTCGCTCGGCACCGGAAAGGCCGGCAGGAAATACTTGCCGAGCCGCAGTTCGACATTGCAACGCTTTGCCAGCTCGACCGTGTTGTCGAGTGCTTCCGGCAAGTCGGCGAACACGTCCGCCATTGCATCCGGCGACTTCAGGTACTGCTCGGCGCTGTAGTCGCGCGGTCGTTTCGGATCGGCCAGCACACGGCCGGAGGCGATGCAGACGCGCGCCTCGTGCGCCTCGAAGTCGTCGGCATCGAGGAAGCGGACATCGTTGCTGGCGATGCCCGGCAGATCGAATCGCGCCGCCAGCTCCAGCGCTGCGGCGTTCCATTCGCTCTCGCCGGCGCGGTCGGTGCGGGTCAGCTCGACATACAGACGATCGTCGAACGGTCGCCGCAGCGCGTCGAGCAGCTCGGCAGCAGCATCGAGCCTGCCGTCGATCGCCTGCCGGCCGGCCGCACTGTCACGACCGACGACGGCGATCAGGCCGGCCGCATGCTCGTCGATCCAGGCCGGGCGGGCGATCACGTGGTCGCCGCGATGGCCGTCGAGCCAGGCCCGCGAAAGCAGCCGCGACAGGTTCAGGTATCCGTCGCGGTGCTGGGCGAGCACGGTCATCCGGGTCGGCGCCTCGTCGGCCTCGGCGACCAGCAGGTCGGCGCCGATGATCGGCTTCAGTCCGGCCTTCTCGGCGGCACGGTAGAAGCGCACCAGCGCGAACAGATTGTTCAGGTCGGTCAGCGCGACCGCCGGCAGGCCCAGCGCCGCGCTGCGCTGGATCAGCTCCGGAATCCGAATCGTCGAGTCCGCCAGCGAATACTCGCTGTGCAGATGCAGGTGGACGTAGCGCGGGCTCATGGGGCGTGGCTGGCGACGGGCCCGCAGTTTACCCTGCGCGACCGATCGCGGCCGCCGCCGCGGACGCCCGGCACGTCCCGCTGCGCGAGCCAAGCCCGGCCATCGTGCAGCGGACGGGGCGGCTGTGCGCTACTGCAGCAGCATGTCGTAGCGCGGCAGGTCGGCGATCAGCCGGTACTCGCTGCGGCCGTTGTTCCAGCCATAGCGTGACTGCAGGTAGCTGGCGTCGCCGTTGGCGAGCCGAATCAGCTTCGGCACGTCGCGGCGCAGCTCGGCCCATTGGCGGCGATCCATCCGGCCGATGCTCGGCAGGCGACGCCGCAGCGCGGCGAATTCCTGCCATGCCATCCAGTCGCGGCGGTTTTCGGCCAGCGCCAGTTCGATGACGATCGCGTCGTCGAGCAGGCCGAAGTTCGGTCGGCCGTCGGGAATCAGGTCGCTCGGGTCGTTGAAGTAGCTCAGTGCACCGGCCAGCCCGTCGCGTGCGTCGGCATCGAGCTGCCAGTCGTCGTCGCTCAACAGGTCCGCGAGTTCCGGAACCAGATCGATGTGGCTGCGCAGGTAGGCTGGCACGGCGACGCCTGCGAGCTCGGCATGGTGGGCGCGGGCAGTGGCGGTCAGCGTGTCGAGTGGTTGCGACGCGCCAGCGGCCCGGCTCCACGCAGCGCGGAACGGCGCCAATGCGGTTTCGTCCATGCTCAGGCGGATATCCAGGCTCATGACATTTCTCCTTGTTGATCGGGGCGCGATGCGCGGGCGCCGCAGCCGGCGCTCGCCAATACCCGTCCGGCAGCGGGCGGGCGGTGCGACTTCCGTGTCGTCCGGAACTTCGGTTCCTGTCCTATCTGATGCGTCATGATGGAAATGGGTTGCGCAATGTGACTGCGCCGGAAGTCATGACCATGACTTCCGGCCGCCGGCTGTGTTCAGCCGCGATTTCGCCGATGGGTCGGTCGCACGGCAATGCGGGCGTACACTGCGAGGATGAAGTCGCCGATGCCCGCCGCGTTCGCGCTCGCGATACTTCTGCTGATGGCGGGCGCGTGGCTGCGTGCCGCCGAACCGGTGGAGCCGCGCGGCGCCGTGCTGGTGCTGCCGATCACCGGCGCGATCGGTCCGGCCACGACCGATCTGGTGCGTCGAGCGATCGATCGCGCCGAGGCGGAGGCGGCCACCGCGCTGATTCTCCGGATCGACACGCCCGGCGGCCTCGACGCCGCGACCCGCGACATCGACCAGGCGATCCTGGCCGCGCCGGTGCCGGTGATCGGCTGGGTCGCGCCGGCCGGTGCGCGGGCGGCCAGCGCCGGAACCTACATGCTGTATGCGACGCATCTGGCGGCGATGGCGCCGGGAACGAATGTTGGTGCGGCAACCCCGATCGCGATCGGCGGCACGCCCGCCAGGCCGGCCAGGCCGACCGACGACGACAACGGTGACGATCAGTCCAGGCCGGCGGAAGCGGAGTCGGCCGCCGAGCGCAAGGCGGTGCACGACTCCGCCGCCTATCTGCGCTCGATGGCCGAGCTGCGCGGTCGCAATGCCGAGTGGGCCGAGCGGGCGGTGCGATTCGGCGAGAGCCTGACCGCGCGCGAAGCGCTGGAGCAGAACGTGATCGAACTGCTCGCGGCCGACCTGCCCGCGCTGCTGCAGCAGGCCGATGGTCGGGAGGTCCAGCTCGCCGGTGGCACGGTGCGGCTGGAAACCGCCGATGCCGTCGTGACCGAGCTCGAACCCGGCTGGCGGCATAGCGTTCTGGCGGTGCTGACGCATCCGAGCGTCGCCTACCTGCTGCTGCTCGCCGGTCTGTACGGCCTGCTGCTCGAAGGCTACAACCCGGGCGCGCTGGTGCCGGGCATCACCGGCCTGCTGTGCCTGCTGCTGGCCGGTTACGCGCTGCAGTTGCTGCCGGTCAACTACGCAGGTCTGGGCCTGATCGCGGTCGGCGTCGCGCTGATGTTCGCCGAGCTGGTCACGCCGAGCCTCGGCGTGTTCGGTGTCGCCGGTGTGATCGCGCTGGTGCTCGGCTCGATCATGTTGTTCGACACCGATGTGCCGGGATTCGGCGTGTCGCGCGGTTTGATCGGCGGAATCGCGGTGATCGGCGCCGGCGGCCTGCTGTTGCTGATCGGCCTGTTCAAGCGTGCGCGCGGGCGGCCGGTCACGACCGGCACCGCCGAGTTGCTGGCGTCGCCGGCGATCGCTCACGAGGACTTCATCGGCCGCGGCCATGTACGGATCCGCGGCGAACTTTGGCAGGCGGAATCGGCGGTTCCGGTCAAGGCCGGCCAGGCATTGCGGGTGCGGGCGGTCGACGGCCTGACCCTGCAGGTCGAGCCGTACTGATCCATCGAACTACACACAGGAGTCCGGGCGATGGAAATGATGACACTGTGGTTCACGGTCGGTGTTGCGGTGGTCGCGCTGCTGGCATCGGCGATCCGGATCATGCGCGAGTACGAACGGGCGGTGGTGTTCACGCTCGGTCGCTTCACCGGCGTCAAGGGACCGGGTCTGATCCTGGTCATTCCGATCGTGCAGACGATCGAGAAGGTCGACCTGCGCACGCTGGTCATGGACGTGCCGAGCCAGGACGTGATCTCGCGTGACAACGTGTCGGTCAAGGTCAACGCGGTGATCTATTTCCGCGTGGTCGATCCACAACGCGCAGTCATCAACGTCGAGCGCTACCTCGAGGCGACCAGCCAGCTCGCGCAGACGACGCTGCGTTCGGTGCTCGGCCAGCACGAACTCGACGAAATGCTCGCCGAGCGTGACAAGCTCAACGACGACATCCAGCGGATCCTCGACGCACAGACCGAGGCGTGGGGCATCAAGGTGGCCAACGTCGAGATCAAGCATGTCGACCTGAACGACACGATGGTGCGCGCGATCGCCAAGCAGGCCGAAGCCGAACGGCAACGGCGGGCCAAGGTGATCCATGCCGAAGGCGAGGCGCAGGCGGCGGAAATGCTGGTCAGGGCCGCGTTGCGGCTCGGCGAGGACCCGCGCGCGATCCAGTTGCGTTACCTGCAGACCTTGACCGAAATCGCCGGCGAACGCTCGTCGACGATCGTGTTCCCGCTGCCGATCGACCTGTTGCAACGGTTGGGGCGAACGGAGCGCAGCGACTGATCTCTCGGCGAGGCTCAGGCCTCGTCGGGCAACGGCGCCAGCGCGTCGAACAGCGACGGCTGCAGGCCGCAATCGCGGACCGGCGCGAAGCTGCGGCGATGTATCGGGCACGGGCCGAGTCGCTCCAGCGCGGCGAAATGCTCCGGCGTCGAATAGCCCTTGTGGCGGGCGAAGCCGTAGCCGGGGTGCAGTGCGTCGAGCTGCTCAAGCCGCCGGTCGCGGGTGACCTTGGCCAGGATCGATGCGGCGCCGATCGAGCGTTCCAGCGCATCGCCATCGACGATCGCGCGGGCCGGGCAGGGCAGGCCGGGCGGTACCCGGTTGCCGTCGATCAGCGCTTCGTCCGGCGCCGGCGACAGGCCGAGCACGGCCCTTCGCATGCCGAGCAGGGTGGCCTGGTAGATGTTGATCCGGTCGATTTCCTCGACCTCGATTTCAACCACCGACCAGGCCTCCGCCTCGTCGACGATGCGCTGGTACAGCGCCTCGCGGCGCTTCGCTGTCAGCTTCTTCGAGTCGTCGATGCCGTCGATGCGGCGACGCGGACGCAGGATCACCGCCGCGACCACCAGCGGGCCGGCCAGCGGGCCGCGGCCGGCCTCGTCGACGCCGGCGATCCGCCTAGTCGCCATGCGGCGGTGCGATCAGTTCCGCGACGGCCTGTGCGGCCTGGGCCGAGGCGTCGCGCCGCAGCGCGGAATGAAGTTCGCGGAACGGCGCCTCGATGGCCGCGATCGCGGCCGGGCGTTCGAACCAGTGACGGACCGCGTCGGCAATGTTGTCGGCATGGCAGTCGTCCTGCAACAGCTCCGGCACCAGCGGCCTCCCTGCCAATGCATTCGGCAGGCTGACCTGGTTCGTCTTCAGCAGGCCGAACCAGCGCACGATCCGGTAGCTCCAACGACTGAGCCGATAGGCGACCACCATCGGTCGCTTGGCCAGCATCGCCTCGAGCGCGGCGGTACCCGAGGCCAGCAGCACGACATCGGCCGCGACCATGCACTCGTGTGCGCGGCCGTCAATCAGCCGCATGACCCGGCGGGCGCCGAGCGCCTCGAAACGGCGCCGGCAACGCTGGTCGGCCATCGGCGCGATGACCTGCAGATGCGGCATGTCGACCAGCAAGCGGCTGACCGCATCGATGAAGATCGCGCCGAGCCGTTCGATCTCGCTGCCGCGCGAGCCCGGCAGCACGGCCAGCAGCGGACGGGCCGGGTCGAGTCCGAGCGCCCGGCGTGCCTCGGCGCGGTCCGGCTGCAGCGGAAAGCGATCGGCCAGCGGGTGACCGATGAAACGCGCGTCGACAGCGTGCTCGGCGTAGATCGGCGGTTCGATCGGGAACAGGCACAGCACCCGGTCGGCGCTGCGGCCGATGCTGGCCGCGCGACCGCGGCGCCAGGCCCAGACCGACGGGCTGACGTAGTGGACGGTCCGGATGCCGGCCTGTTTCAGGCGTCGTTCCAGCCCGAGGTTGAAATCCGGCGCATCGATGCCGACGAACACATCGGGCTGCCAGTCGATCAGGCGCTGCCGCAACAGCCGCCGCAGTCGCAGCAGGCGGGGCAGGTGGCGCAATACTTCGATCAGCCCCATCACCGACAGCTCGCTGCTGTCGAACCAGGCCTCGACGCCGGCCGCGCGCATCCGCGGACCGGCAACGCCGGCGAACTCGGCCTGCGGAAAGCGTCGACGCAGCGAGTCGACCAGGTCGGCACCGAGCAGGTCCCCGGACGCCTCGCCGGCGACCAGGCCGATCCGCAAGGGACGGTCATCGGGTTGGGGCGGAAAGACTGGCGCGTCGGTTTGCATGCGGCTCGTGCAGCGGCTGGCTGTGGCGTTGGCTTCAGCGGTGATCATCAACGGGTGGCACGGTCGCGGACGGAAGCCGATGCGCCTCTCAGGTCATCGGACTATCGCCGATTCCCGATTCCCGATTCCCGATTCCCGATTCCCGATTCCCGATTCCCGAATCCCGAATCCCGAATCCCGAATCCCGAATCCCGAATCCCGAATCCCGAACCACCATCAGCGAATCAACGAACGCTGGCTCTTGTCGATGAAATCGATCAGTTGCTGCACGTCGGGCGCCTGCCGGGCCGCCTCGGCCAGTTGCTCTCGTGCTTCGGCGAGCGGCAGGCCGGACTTGTACAGCGTCCGGTAGGCGCGCTTGATCGACGTGATCCGTTCGCTGTCGAAGCCGCGGCGGCGCAGGCCTTCGCTGTTGACGCCGTGTGGCTCGGCATACTCGCCGGCAACGGTGACGAACGGCGGCACATCGCGGTTGATCACGCTGCCCATCGCCGTGAATGCATGTGCGCCGACCCGGCAGAACTGATGGATCAGCGAGAAGCCGCCGAGGATCGCGTAGTCCTCGACCGTGCAGTGGCCGGCCAGCGACGCCGCATTGGCAAAGATCGTGTGGTTGCCGACCCGGCAGTCGTGCGCGATGTGCACATAGGCCATGATCCAGTTGTCGTCGCCGATGTGCGTTTCGCCGGCATCTTCTGCGGTGCCGCGGTTGAACGTGCAGAACTCGCGAATCACGTTGCGGTCGCCGATCACGAGCCGGGTCGGCTGGCCGGCGTATTTCTTGTCCTGCGGTTCGCCGCCGAGGACGGCATGTGCATGGATCCGGTTGTCGCGGCCGATCACGGTCGGGCCGTCGATCACGGCATGCGGACCGATCCAGGTCCCTGCGCCGATCTCGACCTGCGCACCGATCACCGCAAACGGACCGACCGTGACGTCGGCACCGATCCGGGCGTCCGGGTCGACATGGGCGGTCGGGTGGATCATGCGCCGCGCGCCTCGGCGCAGAGGATCTCGGCGCTGGCCGCGAGCTGGCCGTCGACCGAAGCGCGGCCCTCGTACAAGGCCATGTTGCGGATCGTCCGCTTCAGGCTGACATCGAGCACGAGCTGGTCGCCGGGCACGACCATTCTCGAAAAGCGCGCATTGTCGACCTTGACCAGGTAGAAATGCTTCTCCTCACCGTCCTCTTCGCCCGGATGCGACAGTTGCGTCAACAGGCCGCCGGCCTGCGCCATCGCCTCGATCACCAGCACGCCCGGCATGACCGGATGACCGGGAAAATGCCCCTGGAAGAACGGTTCGTTGAAGCTGACGTTCTTGATCGCACGGACCCGCTTGCCCGGTTCGAGCTCGATGACCCGGTCCACCAGCAGAAACGGATAGCGATGCGGCAGCATGCCCATGATGCGGGTCACGTCGACCGGCATGGCGACGGTGGGGGTCTCGCTCATTCTGGATCGTCCTTGCGTGATTTCAGCTTCTTGGCAATGTCGTCGAGCTGGCGGAACCGCGCGGCGGACCGGCGCCAGCTCCGGCTGTCCTGGATCGGCGTACCGGAAGAATACTCGCCCGGGCCCGGTAGCGAACGGCTGACGAGGCTCATCGCGGTGACCGTGACCCGATCGCCGATCTCGAGATGGCCGGCGATGCCGACGCCACCTGCGATCAGGCAGTCGCGACCGATGCGGGCCGAGCCGGCGATCGCGGTGCAGCCGGCGATCGCGGTGTGCGCTCCGATCACGACGTTGTGGCCGATCTGGATCTGGTTGTCGAGCCGGACGTCCTCGGCCAGCACGGTGTCCTCGAGCGCGCCGCGGTCGATCGTCGTGTTCGCGCCGATCTCGCAATCGTCGCCGATCGCGACGCCGCCGAGCTGCGGCACCTTGAGCCAATGGCCGTCGGCCATGGCGAGGCCGAAGCCGTCTGCGCCGAGCACCGCGCCGGGATGGATCAGCACCCGACGGCCGATCCGGACCCGCGTTACCAGCGTCACCCGTGCCACCAGCCGACTGCCGGCACCGACCGTGCAATCCTCGCCGATCACGCATCCAGGTCCGACGATCGCACCGGCCGCGATCCTGCTGCCGGCACCGATGCTGACCAGCGGACCGATCGAGGCGGTCGGATCGATCTGCGCGTCCGGCGCCACCACGGCGCTCGGATGGATGCCGGCGGCAGCGTCCGGGCTCGACTCGAACAGGCTGGCGATCCGTGCGAAGTCCGCGTACGGATTGCGCGACAGCAGCGCCGCCACCGGACAGTGCTCGCGCTCGTTCGGGTGCAGCACGACGGCGGCGGCGGTTGTCGTGCCGAGCTCCCGGCGATATCGCGGGTTGGCGAGGAAGCTGAGCTGATCGGCGCCGGCGTGCGCCAGCGTCGCGACGCCCGAGACGGCGCGCTGCGGATCGCCGGACAGCTCGAGATCGAAACGCTGCGCCAGTTCGGCCAGCGTGTGGAGCGGGCGAGCGGCGCTCATCGCGCAGCCCCGTCGAACTCGCGTCGCAGCCGGTCCAGCACCGCGTCGGTGATGTCCAGCCGTCCGCTGGCGTAGATCACCGGGCTGGACAGCACCAGGTCGTAGCCCTGCTCGCGGGCATAGTCGGCGACCGCTTCGTTGATGCGGGGGAAGGCGCGGTCGACCTCCTCGGCCGAACGCAGTTGCAGTTCCTCGCGCAAGCGCTGGCGGGTGCGTTCGACCGAACGACGCAGCGCATTGATCTCGGCATCGAGCGACTGCGCCTCGTCGGTGCCGGCCGCGGCGAGATCGGTGCGGCGGCGCGCCTCGAGCTCGCCGAGGCGCTGCTCGTCGGCGGTCAGGCGCTGGTCGCGCAGCGCGAACTCGTGCGCCAGCCGCGCGCGCGCGTCGATCACCTGCGGGGCGTTGTCGAGCAGGCGCTGCATGTCGACGTAGCCGATCCGTGGCGACTGCGCTCCTGCCACGCCGGCAATGGCGAGAAATCCCACGGACAGCAATGCGGCGCACAGCCGCAGACGGGCGCTACGCCGCCGCCCGGGCCGGGGATGTAGCGCGTCCGGTCGGGGCGGTGCGGAGTCCATCGCGAGAGTATGCCGGTCAGGCTTTCGGATCGATCAGAACTGCGTGCCGAAGGTGAACTGCAGTCGCTCGATCTCGTCGTCGTCTTCCTTCCGCAACGGTGTCGAGAGGTTCAGGATGATCGGGCCGATCGGTGCCTGCCACTGCAGCGAGACGCCGGCTGACGCGCGCAGCTCGCCGGCCTCGAACGAGTCGAAGTCGGCGAATACGTTTCCGACATCGAGGAATGCCGACACGCGCGCGGTATCGGTGTCGAGCAGGGTCGGGAAGATCAGCTCGAGCGTGCCGGTGGTCTTGAACGAGCCGCCGATCGGGCGCAGCAGATTGGATGAGCCGGCCGGAACGCGCGGGCCGAGTGTGTTGCTCTCGAAGCCGCGCACCGATCGTTCGCCGCCGGCGTAGAAGTTCTCGAAGAACGGCAGGCCATCGGCGACCACAGTGCGGAAGGTCGCGTTGCCGTCGTCGTCGAGTACCGGGTTTCCAGCCGAATCGAGGATCGGAATGTCGCGCGAGACGACGTCACCATAGCTGTCGCCGTAGCCGATCTCGGCGGCGGTCAGCAGCACCAGCGAGCGAGAAATCGGCCAGTACCTGGCGAACTGGTAGTTCAGCTTGTAGTACTCGACGGTCGATCCCGGCAGCGTGACTTCGGCCGACAGCCGCTGCAGCATGCCGGCGGTCGGGTTGAAGAATGCGTTGCGCGAGTCGCGCGCCCACGACAGCTCGGTACGCCAGGCGTTGAAGGTCCGTCGATCGAGGGCATCGAGGTAATCGATGAACGGCTGCGGCGACTGCGGTGCGAATGGATCGCAGATCACCGTGCCTTCAGGGATCTCGGTATTCGGCGGGATGCTGCTGCTCGGCACCGTGCCCGCCGGGCAGCGGCCGTCGATCAGCAGCACCTGGTTGCGGTCGATGCCGAAGATCAGGCCGACCGAATCGGTTTCCGACAGCGGCAGGCCGAGCACGGCCTGGAACGCCGCACTGTCGGACGCGAAGCTTGCCACGTTCTGGTCGGCGGCATCGAGCTCGCGATAGTAGACGTTGTAGCCGAGCGAAATGCCGTCGTCGGTGAAGTACGGGTCGAGGTAGGAAAAGTCGAATCGCCGCGAGTACGAGTTGTTCTGTACCGTAAGGCCGACCCGGTTGCCGGTGCCGAAGAAGTTGTTCTGGCTGACCGAGATCGACGTGATCAGGCCGGCGAGCTGGGAGTAGCCGAGACCGAACACGAACTGGCCGGACTGCCGTTCCTTGACGCTGACGACGACGTCGACCTGGTCCTCGCTGCCGGGCACGGTCGGGGTTTCGAACTCGATGTTCTCGAAGTATCCGAGGCGCTGCAGACGGATCTTCGAGCGATCGAGCGCCGCCTGCGAGTACCACATGCCCTCGAACTGGCGCATCTCGCGGCGCAGCACCTCGTCGGACGTGCGCGTGTTGCCCTTGAAGCGGATCCGCCGGACATGCACGCGCTGGCCCGGCTGGACGAAGAAGTTGATCGCGATCGTGCGCTTCTCGCGGTCGATGGTCGGGATCGGCGTGACGTCGGCGAAGGCGAAGCCGATGTTGGACAGCAGCGCCGTCATCGACTCGGCAGTCAGTTCGAGCAGCCGGCGCGAGAAGGTCTGGTCCGGCTGGACGAAGACCATCTTCTCCATTTCAGCATGCGGGATGATCGTGTCGCCGCTGACCTTGACCTCGGAGACGGTGTAGACCTCGCCCTCGCGAATGTTGACCGTCATGAACATGTCGCGGCGGTCGGGGCTGATCTGCACCTGGCTGCTCTCGACATTGAAGTCGACGTAGCCGCGGTCGAGGTAGAACGAGTTGAGCTTCTCAAGGTCGCCGGACAGCTTCTCGCGCGAATACTGATCATCGCGGCGGTACCACGACAGCCAGTTCGACTCGCCGGACTCCCAGGTGTCGCGGATCTCGTCGTCGTCGAAGGTTTCGTTGCCGACCACATTGATGTGGCGGATCTTGGCCGCCTTGCCTTCCTTGACGACGATGGCCAGGTCGACGCGGTTGCGATCGAGGTCGCTGATGCTCGGGGTGATCGAGACGTTGTACTTGCCGCGGTTGTAGTACTGGCGGGTCAGCTCGTTGACGACGCGGTCGAGCTGCTGGCGGTCGAAGGTCTCGCCTTCGGCGAGGCCGATGTCGGCGAGGCCCTTGAGCAGCTCCTCGGACTTGATGTCCTTGTTGCCGGTCAGCGTGATCGAGTTGATCGCGGGGCGCTCGCGGACGGTGACGACCAGGATGCCTTCCTGCCGGTCCAGTCGCACGTCACTGAAGAAGCCGGTGCGGAACAGCGCACGGATCGCGCTCGCGGCGCGCGAACGGTCGACGACGTCGCCTCGCTCGATCGGCAGGTAGGTGAACACCGTGCCGGTCGAGATGCGTTGCAGTCCTTCGACGCGGATGTCGGAAACGGTAAACGGATCGAACTTGCTGGCCTGCGCATGCAGCGCGGAGGAGGTGGCGAGCAGGGCGGGCAGCAGCAAAGCGGCGATACGGGTCATCGTCACGTCCGAAACGAAAAACACAAGGATGCGCTGCCCGCGCGTTCGCGCGGGCCGGGAAGCATCAGGTGAGCGTCAGTTCACCAGGCGCAGGAAGTCGTTATAGAAGGCAAGCCCCATCAGTGCCGCCAGCATCGCCAGGCCTACGTACTGGCCGGCGACCAGCACGCGTTCGCTGACCGGGCTCCCCTTGATTATCTCGATAAGGTAATACAGCAGGTGTCCGCCGTCCAAGATCGGAATCGGCAACAGGTTCATGATGCACAGGCTGAGCGACAGCACGGCAAGGAAAAACAGGAACCACGCCACCCCGAGGCCGGCCGAGGCATTGGCGTAGGTCGCGATCGTGACCGGGCCGGAGATGTTCTGCAGCGATGCGACACCGGTGGCCATCCGCCACAGCATGCCGAACGTTGCGCCGGTCAGGCGCCAGGTTTCCTTCAGCGACTGGCCGAACGCATCGATCGGGCCGTAGCGCAGCACCGCGTCGTATTGCTGTTCGGCAGGCGGCGCGGCGATGCCGATCACCCAGCGGCGCTGGCCGTTGTCGTCGATCGACTGCGGGCTGACCTCGAAGCGGAGACGCTCGGCGCTGCGCGCGACCTGCAGCGTCACCGGCCGCTCGGCGGCTTCGCGTTCCTGCAGCAGGCGCGGGATGTCGTCCCACCAGGTGACCGGTTGGCCATCGATCGACAGCACCCGGTCGCCGACCTGCAGGCCGGCCGCGCGGGCCGGGCCGTCGTCGCTGAGCCGGCCGATTTCCGGCCGCAGCAGGGCGCGGCGCGGCACCAGTCCGATGTCACGCATCAGGTTGCGCTCGTCGACGCCGCCGAGCCGTGACAGGTCGAGCGTGACCGGCCGGGCGCCGCCCTCGCGGTCGATCTGCAGCCGGACCGGACGCTGGTCGAGTGCCGCGGTGGTCAGCGCCATGCCGAGGTGGGTCCAGGTATCGACCGCCTGGCCGTCGACGGCGGTGATGCGGTCGCCGGTCTGCAGCCCGGCTTCGGCCGCGACGCCGCTGGTGGTGCCGACCACCGGCGCGAAGTCGGCCTTGCCGATCATGAACATCAGCCACAGCAGCAGCACCGCCAGCAGCAGGTTGAACAGCGGACCGGCGGCGACGATCGCGAAGCGCTGGGCGACCGACTTGCTGTTGAAGGCCATGTGCCGCTCATGTGGCGCGACGTCGCCTTCGCGCTCGTCGAGGAACTTGACGTAGCCGCCGAGCGGGATCGCCGCGACAACGTACTCGGTGCCGTCGCGGCCGCGGCGGCGCCACAGCGGGCGCCCGAAGCCGACCGAGAAACGCAGCACGCGCACGCCGCAGCGCCGCGCGACCCAGTAGTGGCCGAACTCGTGAAACGTCACCAGGACGCCGAGGCTGACGATCAGCCACCAGATTGAACCGAAGAAATCGCCCATGTCTGCTCCAGTGCTCCGAACGCTTCAGACCGCAGATGCGGCCAGGCGTTCGCAGGCGCGGATGGCGGCCTCACGCGCGCTGCGGTCGAGTTCGAGCCGCGCCGGCAACGTGCTGCCCGGCTCGGCCGCTATCCGGTCGAGGCATTCCTCGACCACCCGCGCGATCGCCGTGAAGCCGATTGTGCCTGCAAGGAAGGCCGCCACGGCCACTTCGTTCGCCGCGTTCAGCACGGTCGTCGCGCCGATGCCGTGACGCAGCGCTCGGTAGGCGAGCTCGAGGCACGGAAACGCATCGCGGTCGGGGTGCTGGAAATCGAGCCTGCCGCTGGCGATCAGGTCGAGCGGCGCGACGCCGGCATCGATCCGTTCCGGCCAGGCGAGGCCATAGGCCAGCGCGGTCCGCATGTCCGGGTTGCCGAGCTGGGCCAGCATCGAGCCGTCGGCATAGTCGACCAGCGAGTGGACGATGCTCTGCGGATGGACGACGACGTCGATCGCGTCGGCCGGCAGCCCGAACAGCCAATGCGCCTCGATGACTTCGAGGCCCTTGTTCATCAGCGTCGCCGAGTCGACCGAGATCTTGCGCCCCATCGACCAGTTCGGGTGGGCGCATGCCTGGTCTGGTGTGACGCCGGCGAGCTGGTCCGGGCGCCAGCCGCGGAACGGCCCTCCGGACGCGGTCAGCACGATGCGGCGCACGCCGGTCGGCCCGCGGCCGGGCCTCGCGGGCTGCGGCAAGCACTGGAAGATTGCGTTGTGTTCGCTGTCGATCGGCAGCAGTTCGCCGCCGCTCGCTGCCAGTTCCTGCATCAGCAGGTCGCCGGCGACAACCACCGCCTCCTTGTTCGCGAGCAGCAGCCGCTTGCCGGCCCGCGCCGCCGCCATCACCGAGCCCAGCCCGGCGGCGCCGACGATCGCGGCGACCACGGTATCGCATTCGCCGCTGCCGGCCAGCGACGCGAGCGCCTCCGGGCCGGCATGTGCCCGGGTGTCGAGCCCGGCCGCCCGCAGGCCTTCCGCCAACGCCTTGTAGCCGGCCGGATCGGCAATCACGGCATGGGTCGGCCGATGCCGCCGGCACAGCTCGAGCAGCGCGTCGACCCGCTCGTTGGCGCTCAGCAGCGCGACCGAGTAACGATCCGGATGGCGGGTGACGACATCGAGGGCGCTGGCACCGATCGAGCCGGTGGCGCCGAGCACGGCGACCCGGGTCATAGGCCGAGCCAGACCTTGCCGAGCGCGAACACCGGCAAGGCGGCAACGATGCTGTCGATCCGGTCCATCATGCCGCCGTGGCCGGGAATCAGGTGGCCGGAGTCCTTGGCACCGGAGTGGCGCTTGATCAGGCTTTCGAACAGGTCGCCGAGGACCGATGCCAGTGCGGTGGCGACGCCGAGCAGCAGCAGCGCCGGCAGCGCCGAGCCGTCGAGCCCGAGCAGCGGCGCGGCCGGCACGCAGATCAGCGCGGCGCCGACCAGGCCACCGAAAAAGCCGGCCCAGGTCTTGCCCGGGCTGATCCGCGGCGCCAGCTTCGGGCCGCCGATCCGGCTGCCGCTGAAGTACGCGAACGTGTCGGCGGCCCAGACCAGCATCACCGCGAACAGCGTCCAGCGCGGGCCGAGCGTGCCGTCGGCGTGCAGCCAGCCGAGCGCAGCCCAGGTCGGCAGCATCATCAGGCTGCCGGCCAGCAGTTTCGCCGCAAGGCTGCCGCGACCAGGTTCGCGGCCGAGCCGGGTGCGGGTCAGCCAGCCGGCCGCGACCAGCCACCAGGCGACGCCGGCGCCCAGCAGCCACAGCAGCCAGTGGCGCTCGGGCCGCAGCCACAGCGCGGCCATCACGGCCGCATGGACGGCCAGCACCAGCGCGCGCGTGGTGCGGTGCTGCAGGCCGACCAGGCGGGTCCACTCCCACAGGCCCATCAGCAGTACGACGGTCACCAGCGCCATGAAGGCGGCGGTCGGCAGCCACAGCACGGCGCCGATCGCCAGCGGCGCCAGCACCAGCGCGGTCAGGATTCGTTGCTTCACGAGCCGGCCTCGACGAGTTGTTCGCTGATCATGCCGAAGCGTCGCTCGCGGCCGGCGTAATCGGCCAGCGCGGCATCCATCGTCGCGGCATCGATGTCTGGCCACAGCGTGTCGGTGAAATACAGCTCGGTGTAGGCGAGCTGCCAGAGCAGGAAATTGCTGATCCGGCGCTCGCCGCCGGTGCGGATGAACAGATCCGGCTCGGGCAGGCCGGCAAGGCACAGATATGGCGCCAGCGCCGTCTCGTCGATCGCCGCCGGATCGACTCGGCCGGCGGCGGTCTCTTCGGCGAGGCGCCGGCACGCCTGCGCGATGTCCCAGCGGCCGCCGTAGTTGGCGGCGATCGTGAGGGCCAACCGACGGCCTTCGGCAGTGATCTGTTCGGCACGGCTCATGCGTTCGCGCAGGTCGCTCGAAAATGCATTGCGCTCGCCGATGAAGCGCAACCGAACCCCGCGGCGGGCAAGCTCGTCGACTTCGCGGTCGAGTGCGCGCATGAACAACTGCATCAATGCGCTGACCTCATCGACCGGCCGGCGCCAGTTTTCGCTCGAGAATGCGAACAGCGTCAGCGCTTCGACGCCACGTTCGAGGCACCAGTCGATGCAGCGGTCGACCGCCCGTGCGCCGGCCCGGTGGCCGATCGTACGCGGCCGCCGCCGTGCCTTGGCCCAGCGGCCGTTGCCGTCCATGACGATCGCGATGTGCCGCGGACAGCGCGTCAGCGACGGTCCGGGAGGCGGCGTGCCCATGGCCGATGGACGGTCGTCAGACCGCCATCAGCTCCTCTTCCTTGGCCCGCACGACACCGTCTACGTCCTTGACGAAACGATCGGTCAGCTTCTGGATCTCGTCCTCGGCGCGCCGCTCGTCGTCCTCGGTGATCTGCTTGGCCTTCTGCAGCTCCTTGATCTGGTGGATCGCGTCGCGGCGGATGTTGCGGATCGCGACCTTGGCGTTCTCGCCCTCGTGCGCGACCACCTTCGACAGCTCGCGGCGGCGTTCCTCGGTCAGCGGCGGCAGGTTGATCCGGATCAGTTGCCCGGCGGTGTTCGGGGTCAGGCCGAGATCGGAGCCGAAGATCGCCTTCTCGACCGCTGCGACCATGTTCTTTTCCCACGGCGTGATCGTCAGCGTGCGGGCATCGGCGATCGCGATGTTGGCGACCTGCGACAGCGGCACGTCGGAGCCGTAGTAGTTGACCTTCAGGTGCTCGACCAGCGCGGTGCTGGCACGGCCGGTGCGCAGCTTGGTCAGATCGTGGCGCAGCGCCTCGAGACTCTTCTGCATGCGGGTCTGGGCGTCGTTCTTGACGTCGTTGATCATGGCCGGCTCCGGCAGATGGTCGAAAAGGGGCAGGATTATATGTGAAGCGGGATTGGTGATTCGTGATTGCCGGCCGGCGCGTGCTGGCCGTTGCGCCCGGAGCGGCAAGGGGGCGCGGTGGATCGGGCGTTGCTGCGGCTTCCGGCTCGGCCGAGCGGGGTGGTCGCGTCGGATCAGCAGGCCCGCATCAGGAATCCCGGCTCTTGACCAGGGTGCCGATCTCCTCGCCGCGGCAGATCCGCATCAGGTCGCCAGGGCGGCTCATGTCGTAGACCCGCAGCGGAATGGCGTAATCGCGGCACAACGCGATCGCGGCGGTGTCCATGACCTTGAGGTCGCGGGTGATGACATCGTCGTAGGTCAGGGTGTCGAAGCGCTTGGCGTCCGGGTTCTTGTGCGGATCGCTGTCGTAGACGCCATCGACCTTGGTCGCCTTCAGCATCAGGTCGGCACCGATCTCGATCGCGCGCAGCGCGGCGGCCGAATCGGTGGTGAAGAACGGGTTGCCGGTGCCGGCGGCGAAGATCGTGATGCGGCCCTTCTCGAGATGGCGCACCGCGCGCCGGCGGATGTAGTCCTCGCAGACCTCGTTGATCTTCAGCGCGCTCATCGTGCGCGCGTACGAGCCGAGCTTCTCCAGCGCGTCCTGCATTGCCAGCGCGTTCATGACCGTGGCCAGCATGCCCATGTGATCGCCGGTCACGCGGTCCATGCCGGCCGCGGCGAGCCCGGCGCCGCGGAAGATGTTGCCGCCGCCAATCACGACGCCGACCTGCACGCCGGCGCGGCTGATCTCCTGGATCTCGCGGGCGAGCCGGAACAGCACTTCCGGGTCGATGCCGTAATCCTCGCGGCCCATCAAGGCCTCGCCGCTGAGTTTGAGCAGAATGCGGCGAAACTTGATCGGCGAGTCGTTCACGGTGGGCTTCCGGCAGACAAAAACCGCCGAATTCTAGCAGTTCGGCGTCGTCATCGGTTCGCTGATCGGGCGCCTGCCTCGATCCACATCAGCGATGCGGCTGCACACTCCGCTTCATGCAGGGCCGGTGTCGGCGCCTGTCCCGCTTCGGCCATATCTCCCACGCCCGTCATCCCGGCGCAAGCCCGGCGAAAGTCGGGGTCCACCTCGGTCTTCCTCTTGAAACAGTCTGTTGACACAGAAATCAAAAGGATCCCCGGCATTCGCCGGGATGACGGGCAAGTGCGTCGGGGACCGGGCCCTGCCGGCGAGCCGACCGCATCGAATGCCGGGCGCCAACTGCTTTCGCGGCGCGGAGGTGCAAGTTTCCCGCGAACAGCAGTGGGCTGTCGCCGGGATGACGCTGCTGGCCGTCGGCAATTGACGATTTTTCCCGGTTCAAAGCATGCGCGATGCTTCTGAACCTGGAAACAGCAGTGTGGGCTCTTGCCGGGATGACGGTCGTGGAAACCAGGACGGTCGGCGGCGCGGGATCAGCTCGCCTTGCGGATCGCCCGCTCGGCCGGTTCAGAAGCCGGCGCGCTCGACCCGGTTGCCGCCGGCATCGCGGGCGAACTGCAGGGCGTACTCGGCGGCGTCGAGCAGCGCGGCCGAGGTCGCGTAATGATGCAGGTGATCCAGCGTCGCGACGCCGATCGACACGGTCGCATGCAGCGGTTGCTTGTCGTGCTGCGCGAGCGGCGCGCCGGCGGTCGCCTGCAGGATTCGCCAGCACAGCGAGAACGCGGCGTTGTCGGCCGTGTTCGGCAGCAGCAGACAGAATGCATCGCTGCCGAACCGGGCGGCGAAATCGCTGTCGCGGACGTTGGCCCGCAGCAGGTCGGCAAAACCGCGCAGCAGCGCGTCGCCGGCCATGCGGTCATGCTTCTGGTTGATCGAGGCCAGGTCGTCGATGTCGATCACGGCCAGGCTCAGCGGCCGGCCGTTGGCGCTGGCCGCGGCGAACGCCGTCTCGAACTGCGTTTCGAGATGCGGACGGCTGAACAGCCCGGTCAGCGGATCGCGGTGCGCGCTGTCCTGCAGGGCCCGGGCGGCCGAATGCAGCCGCTCGGCCTCGCGCCGCTCTCGGGTCGCTTCCTGCACGCCGCGCAGGTTTCGGATCACCATCAGCTCGCGGGCCAGTTCGAGGATCGCATCGATCCGCTGTGGATCGGCCAGCGTCATGTCGAACAACGACGAGATCTCCGGGATCGAAGCCGAGATCTCGGCGGTCAGCTCGGCCAACGCCGTCTCGTCCATGCCGAGATGCCGCTGGCACAGCGCGGCGGCTGCTTCACGGGCCGGCGCCGGATCGTCGACGACCCAGATGTCGGCCAGCGGGCCCGACAGCGCGATGCAGAGGTTGAACTCGCCCTCCGGCTGGGCGCTCTCGCTCTGCCGGATCGCTTGCACGAGGAACTCCGGCAGGCCCCAGTTCGCCGCCAGCCGGGCACCGATCTGGGCGTGGTCGGTGCCGAGCCGCTGCCGTTCGAGCGCGACGAGCTGGCTGTTGTCGACGGCATCGGCCAGCACGGTGGCGTAGATGTCCGGTTCTATCTGGCCGAGCGCGAGGATGCCGATGTCCTGGATCAGGCCGGCCAGCATCAGATCCTCGCCGCGATGCAGGCCCATCCTTTCGCCGAGGCAGCGGGCCGCCGACGCTGCCAGGATGCTGCGCCGCATGACCGACTGGAAATCGAACCGCTGCCCCCACGGCTGCCGCAGCGTCTTGCTCAGCGAGAAGCTCAGCGCCAGGCTCAGCGTCGCGTTCAGCCCGAGCAGGGTCAGCGCCTGGCGCAGGTTGTCGATGCGACGCTTGCTTGCGTAGAGCGGCGAATTCGCGATCCGCAACAGCTTGGTCGACAGCGCCGGGTCGAGCGCGATCGCCTGTGCGACCTCGGTCAGCTCAACGTCGGGGTTCTCGGCCAGTTCGATGATCCGCAGCGCGACCGCCGGCAGGCTCGGCAGGGTGCGGCACAGGGCCAGACGTTCTTCCAGTTCGCGACTCATGGCGGCGAAGTGTCGGTGGCGGGAGCCAGGCTTGGCAAGACCGCGCGACCGTCGTCGCGTTCGGCGCGGCGAATCCTGCGGCGACCGGTATCACGCAGACGAAAAGCCCCCGACAGTGCTGCCGGGGGCTCGTCGATTCGACGCGGGCGGTGCGATCCGCTGGATGCAGTCACCCGGATGGATCAGGCCAGACCGGCCTGCTTCATCACTTCGGCGTGGAAGTCTTCTTCCTTCTTCTCGATGCCTTCGCCGACCGCCATGCGCTCGAACGACAGCGCCTCGGCGCCTTCCTTCTTCAACGCCGCCTCGACCGTCATGTTGGTATCCATCACGAACGGCTGGCCGGTCAGGCTCATCTCGGACAGGATCTTGTTGATCTTGCCGGAGATCATCTTCTCCTGGATCTCGGCCGGCTTCGCACGGTCCTTGTCGGTCATCTGCGCCAGCGCGATTTCCTTCTCCTTCTCGACAATCTCGCTCGGCACCTGGGCCGGCGACAGATACGGAGGGTTCATCGCCGCGACGTGCATCGCGACGCCGCGGGCCAGCTCGGCGCTGCCGCCCTTCAGGTTGACCAGCACGCCGATCCGGCCGCCGTGCACGTAGGCACCGACGTTGTCGCCGTTGTCGATCCGCGACAGGCGGCGCACCTGGACGTTCTCGCCGACCTTGGTGATCAGCGCCAGGCGGGCTTCCTCGATGGTCTCGCCGGACGCCAGCTTGACCGTCTTCAGCGCTTCGGCATCGGCGGCGCCACTGGCCAGCGCGGCCTGCGCGACGGCATCGGCGAAGGCCATGAAGTTGGTGTCCTTGGCGACGAAGTCGGTTTCGGAGTTGACTTCGACCATGACTGCGCGACCGCCGTCGTGGGCTGCGACCAGGCGACCTTCCGCGGCGACGCGGCCGGCCTTCTTGTCGGCCTTGGCCAAGCCGGTCTTGCGCAGGTGCTCCATTGCGGCTTCGATGTCGCCGCCGTTTTCGGTCAGCGCCTTCTTGCACTCCATCATGCCGGCGCCGGAGCGCTCACGGAGTTCCTTGACCAGGCTTGCAGTGATTTCCATGGGCTTACCTCGAGGGGAAAGGGGGCCGCGTCAGCGGCTGGGATTCGTGCGAATGCGGACGGCGCGCGGTGCCGCGCGGGCGTTCGACCGCGAGCAATCACCCGCCGGTGCCGGGTGGTTGCGGGAGACGATGACGGACGGCTGTCGGGCAACCGTCCCGATCGGTCATCGGGACGCCGGAGCAGTGGTTGTGCTGCTCCGACGGTGAAGCGTCGCTTACTCGCCGTCGCGACCGCGCGGCTTGCCGGCGGCCGGACGCTTGGCGGCCGGACGGCGGGCCGGCTTCTTGCGCTCGCCCTCGGAGGCGTCGACGACGACCGGATTGCCTTCGGCGTCGAGTTCGACGAACTCGTCCTCGGCGCGGCCGACGATCGGCGCCGCAGCCTTGCCTTCGAGCACCGAATCGGCGGCGGCACGGGCATACAGTTGCACCGCGCGGATGGCGTCGTCGTTACCCGGGATCGCGTAGTCGACCCGCGCCGGATCGTAGTTGGTGTCAACCACCGCGATGACCGGAATGCCGAGCTTCTTGGCTTCCTGCACGGCGATGTTCTCGTGACCGATGTCGATCACGAACAGCGCGTCCGGCAGGCGATCCATGTTCTTGATGCCGCCCAGCGTGCCTTCCAGCTTCTCGCGCTCGCGCTGCAGGCCCAGCACTTCGTGCTTGACCAGCTTGCCGTAGGTGCCTTCGGCCTCCATCGCGTCGAGCTCCTTCAGGCGCGCGATCGACTGCTTGACGGTGCGGAAGTTGGTCAGCATGCCGCCGAGCCAGCGCTGCGAGACGAACGGCATGCCGCAGCGGATCGCCTCCTCCTTGACCGAATCACGGGCCGAACGCTTGGTGCCGACGAACAGGATCGTGCCGCGCTTCTGCGCCAGACCCGACATGAAGTTCATCGCGTCGGTGAACAGCGGCAGCGTCTTCTCGAGATTGATGATGTGGATCTTGCCGCGGGCGCCGAAAATGTACGGCGCCATCTTCGGGTTCCAGTAACGGGTCTGGTGGCCGAAATGCACGCCAGCTTCGAGCATCTGGCGCATGGTGACCTGGGGCATGGGAAATTCCTTGCAAAGTGGAGCAGCCGCCCGGTGTCGTTGGGGGCGGTGTGGCTCCGGGGTTGGTCCTCCCTGCGGCTACCGTGACAGATTCCGGGCTCATCGGCCCGGAACACCCCGGCACGGCGGTTCGACGCAGGTGTGAATTCGCCGGTGACGCCCGGCGTTGGCGAACGCGACCGGATGGGCCGGTGCGCGAAGCGCGGGAATTGTAGGAGCATCCCCGCCGCGCCGCAACCGGGGGGCAGAGGTCCGCGGGAGCGGCTGCAGCGACTTCAACCGCAATTCTTGTCCTGGCTGGCCGACCGAGGAGCAGGAGATCGCGGTTGAAACCGCTCACAAGGTGGGCAGCTCGGCCGCGCTATGGGATCATTCGGCGTCTATGCCAATCACCATCAAGTCCGAACAGGAAATCGCCGCGATGCGGGTGGCCGGCCGTCTGGCCGCCGAAGTGCTCGAAATGATCGCACCGCATGTCAGACCCGGCGTCACCACCGAAGAACTCGACCAGATATGCCATCGGCACATCGTCGAGGTGCAGGGCGCGGTACCGGCCAACGTCGGCTACCGCGGCTTCCCGAAGACGATCTGCACGTCAGTCAACAACGTCATCTGTCATGGCATTCCGAGCCCGGGCAAGGCGTTGAAGGACGGCGACATCGTCAACATCGACGTCACCGTCATCAAGGATGGCTGGCACGGCGACACCAGCCGGATGTTCTGCATCGGCGAGCCGTCGGTGCTTGCGCGGCGGCTGGTCGAGGTGACCCGCGAGGCGATGTACCGCGGCATCCGTGCCGTTCGTCCGGGCGCGACGCTCGGCGACATCGGCCATGCGATCCAGAGCTTCGCCGAGGGCGAGCGCTTCTCGGTGGTTCGCGAGTACTGCGGCCATGGCATCGGTCGCGTCTATCACGAGGATCCGCAGATCCTGCACTACGGCCAGCCCGGCACCGGCATGAAGCTGCAGAAGGGCATGACGTTCACGATCGAGCCGATGATCAATGCCGGCGCACGGCACACCCGGCTGCTTCCGGATGGCTGGACCGTGGTCACCAAGGACCGCTCGCTGTCGGCGCAGTGGGAACACACCATCGCGGTCACCGACGACGGCTACGAGATCCTGACGCCGCGCGCCGACGACGCGCCGTGGTTGTGAGCGCCACGCAGCCGTAACTGCACCTGTGCCGGCCGCCGCGGTGGCCGGCACCGCATCCCGGGTCGCCGCCGCTGTCGCATCAGTCAACGGGAAGTCGCACCGCCATGCTCGAGACCGTCGACAGCGCACACTGGCCGGCCGAAGCGCGCCGTTTTCTCGACGCCGAACGCGCGGCCCTGACCGCCGCCTTCGATGCCGGCGAGCCGATCGAGCGGCTGTTCGCGCGTCGCCGGCTGGCGGTCGACGCAGTCTGCCGCAGCGCCTGGCAGGTGATCGCAGGCAGTCCGCCCGGTCTCGCGCTGGTCGCCACCGGCGGCTACGGGCGTGGCGAGCTGTATCCGCATTCGGATATCGATCTGCTGGTGTTCGGCGACCTGCCGGCGCAGGAAGCCGCACGAGCGTC
Source organism: Lysobacteraceae bacterium (assembly GCA_041687455.1). Classification (GTDB taxonomy): domain Bacteria; phylum Pseudomonadota; class Gammaproteobacteria; order Xanthomonadales; family Xanthomonadaceae; genus JAWLBY01. The sequence continues at coordinate 293,407 of JAWLBY010000002.1, forward strand.
GCTGGAGCGCTTCTTTGCCGCGTTGTGGGATATCGGCCTGGCGCCCGGCCATGCGGTGCGCAGTCCGGACTACTGCCGGCAATGTGCGACCGAAGACCTGACCGTCGCGACGTCGCTGCTCGATGCTCGGTTGCTCGCCGGCGAGGACCGGATGGGCGAGATCGATGCCGTGCTGCGTGCGCCGGAGGTGTGGCCCGCCGCGGCCTTCTTCGTCGCCAAGCGTGACGAACTGCGGCAGCGCCATGCCCGCTATGACGACACCGCGTACAACCTCGAGCCGAACCTGAAGGACGGGCCGGGCGGGTTGCGCGACCTGCACACGCTCGGCTGGATGGCGCAACGGCTGTTCGGCGCGCGCCGGCTCGGCGAATTGCGTCCGCTCGGCCTGCTCGGAGATGACGAGAGCGAAACGCTGGCGCGCGAGCACCGGGTGCTCGCGCGGCTGCGTTTCGGCCTGCACCTGGTTGCCGGACGTCGCGAGGAACGTCTGTTGTTCGAGTACCAGAAATCGCTGGCCGAACGCTTCGGGCTGCGCGACGTGCATCGCGAGAACCTTGCCGTCGAGCAGTTGATGCAAAGCTATTTCCGCAGCGCTGCGATGGTGATGCGGCTGTCCGAGCGACTGCTGCAGCGTTTCGAGGAAAGCCTCGGCGGCGAGCAGGAAGTGGTCATGCTCGACGAGCGCTTCGCATTGGCCGGCGGCTACCTGCGCCTGCGCGACACCGGGCTGCTGCAGCGCGAACCGGCGGCGGTGTTCGGATTGTTCCAGCATTGGCAGCGGCTGGCTGATTGCCGCGGCCTGCATTCGGCCACCGCGCGGGCGCTCGGTGAAGCCTTGCCGCGGATCGAGCCGTACGATGCCTGGCCGCTCGACCAGCGGCGCGAGTTCCTTGCCCTGCTGAAGCACCCGCAGGCCGCCGAGGCACTGGCGCGGATGGCGCAACTCGGCGTGCTGGCGCGCTACCTGCCGGCATTCGGCCGGGTGTCCGGCCGGATGCAGTACGACCTGTTCCACGTCTATACCGTCGACCAGCACACGCTGGCTGTTCTGGCCAACATTGCCAGCTTTCGCGACGAGGCCTCGAAGCAGCGCTTCAGCCTCGCGTTCGAGATCTGGCCGCGGCTGCGCAAGCCGGAATTGCTGCTGCTGGCCGGGCTGTTCCACGACATCGCCAAGGGCCGCGGCGGCGACCACTCGGTGCTCGGTGCCGACGACGCGCTCGCTTTCTGCTCCGCCCACGGGCTGTCGACCGCCGACAGCGAACTGGTGGCGTGGCTGGTGCTGCATCACCTCGACATGAGTGTGACCGCACAGCGGCAGGACATCGCCGATCCGGACGTGATCCGCCGTTTCGCGACGCTGGTCGGCGAGCGCGAGCGGCTCGATTACCTGTACCTGCTGACCGTCGCCGACATCGCCGGCACCAGTCCGAAGTTGTGGAACGCCTGGAAGGATCGGCTGATCGCCGACCTGTACGGTGCGACGCGCTATGCGTTGCGGCGTGGTCTCGAACATCGGATGCATGCCGAGGAACGGATCCGCGAGGCGCGCGACGAAGCGCGCGAGATCCTGCATGCAGAAGGGATGGGCGATGCGGCGATCGACCGCGTCTGGAGCGAGTTTCCCGACGAGAGCTTCCTGCGCTACCGACCGCAGCAGCTCGCCTGGCAGACCCGTGGCATCGCCGATGCGCGGCCCGGGCAGACGACCGTGCTGGTGCGACCGCATCACCGCCCCGGCGCACTCGAGGTATTCGTCCACGCGCCCGATCGCGATGGCCTGTTCGCGGCGGCGGCGGCCACGCTCGACCGGCTCGGACTGAATGTCGTCGAGGCGCGCGTGGTCACGTCGACCCGCGACATGAGCCTCGATACGTTCCAGGTGCTGGATGCCGGCACCGAGTTCGTATCGCCGCAGCGGCGCGCCGCGACGGTCGCCGAGGTGATGTCGCAGACACTGTCCCGGGACCTGCGCAAGGTGGTGCCGGTGCGGCGGGCGATGCCGCGCCAGCTTCGGCACTTCCGCGTCGCGACCCGGGTCGAGTTCGGCGAGAATGCCGCCGGTCGTACCGAGCTGAGCCTGATCTGCACCGACCGGCCGGGCCTGCTGGCACTGGTGTCGTCGGTGTTTCGCAGCCAGCGGTTGCGTGTGATCGATGCGCGCATCGCCACCTTCGGCGAGCGCGTCGAAGACTTCTTCCAACTGACCGACGAGGCTGATCGGCCGCTCGGTGCCGACGCGCAGGATGCCCTGCGACAGGCGCTGACCCAGGCGCTCGATCCGCCCGAACCGAACCGGGGCAAGGCATGAACGAACTGAAGGCGATCATCGAGGGCGCGTTCGAGCGGCGCGCCGAACTGTCGCCGTCGACGCAGGACGACGCATTGCGGGTCGCCATCGAGCAGGCGATGGCCGGCCTCGAGTCCGGCGAACTGCGCGTGGCCGAGCCGGGCGGCGTCGGCTGGCGCGTCAACGAATGGCTGAAGAAGGCCGTGCTGCTGTATTTCCGCCTGAACGACATGCAGGTGATGGAAGCGCAGCCGGCGCCGTTCTGGGACAAGGTGCCGGCGCGCTTCGCCGGCGCCGGCGAAGCGGAGTTCCGCGCGGTCGGTGCGCGGGTAGTGCCGGGCGCCTGGGTGCGCCGTGGCGCGCACATCGGCCGCGATGTCGTGCTGATGCCGAGCTTCGTCAACATCGGCGCCCACGTCGGTGCCGGCACGATGGTCGATACCTGGGCGACGGTCGGCTCCTGCGCGCAGGTCGGCGCGAACTGCCACATTTCCGGCGGTGCCGGCATCGGCGGCGTGCTGGAGCCGCTGCAGGCGGCGCCGACGATCATCGAGGACGACTGCTTCATCGGCGCGCGCTCGGAAGTGGTCGAAGGCGTCATCGTCGAACGCGGCAGCGTGATCGGCATGGGCGTGTTCCTCGGCCAGAGCACGCGGATCTACGATCGCGCCACCGGCGAGATCAGCTACGGTCGCGTGCCGGCCGGCAGCGTCGTCGTCGCCGGATCGCTGCCGGCGGCCGACGGCTCGCACAGTCTGTACTGCGCGGTGATCGTCAAGCAGGTGGATGAGAAGACCCGCAGCAAGACCTCGATCAACGAGCTGCTTCGAAGCTGACCTGATTCCCGCGGCCAAGCCCGGATACTCCCCCCATGACCATAACGCTGTACGGCCTCGACTCCTGCGACACCTGCAAGAAGGCGCGCAACTGGCTCGCCCGGTTCGATATCGAGCATCGGTTCGTGGACTACCGCGCCCATCCGCTGCCGGCGGCGACGCTGCGCGAATGGGCCGGGCTGCTGGGCGGCTGGGACAAGCTGATCAACCGCAGCTCGACGACCTGGCGCAACCTGCCCGCGGCGCGCAAGGCGCCGGGCAGCGACCCGGAATGGACGTTGCTGCTGAAGGAATATCCGGCCCTGCTGCGCCGGCCGGTCACGGTGACCGATGACGGCGCGGTGACGGTCGGATTCAGCGACAACGCGTACAAGCTGCGTTTCCGCCGATGAGCGCGCCGGCCGAGGTCGTCGCTCTGGCCTGCGAGCTGATCCGGCGCCGCTCGGTGACGCCGGACGATGCCGGTTGCCAGGAGCTGATCGCCGAACGGCTGGGTGCGGCCGGCTTCGCGATCGAACGGCTGCGGATCGGCGACGTCGACAACCTGTGGGCCACCCATGGCGAGCACGACGCGCCGACGCTGGTGCTGCTCGGGCATACCGACGTGGTGCCACCGGGGCCGCGCGAGGCCTGGCAATCGGATCCGTTCGAACCGGTCATGCGCGACGGCATGCTGGTCGGCCGTGGTGCGGCCGACATGAAGGGCAGCGTCGCCGCCTTCGTCTGTGCCGCCGAAACCTTCGTGCGCGAGCGACCGGGCCATCGCGGCCGGATCGCGCTGTTGCTGACCTCGGACGAGGAGGGCGCCGCGATCGACGGTATTCGCGCCGTCGCCGAGCGGTTCCGCAAACGCGGCGAGCGCATCGACGCCTGTCTGGTTGGCGAGCCGTCGTCGCGTGCGCGGCTCGCCGATCAGGTCCGGATCGGTCGGCGCGGCTCGCTGACCGGCACCGCCTCGATCCGCGGCGTGCAGGGCCACGTCGCATTCCCGGAGCTGGCCCGCAATCCGATCCATCTGGCGTTGCCGCTGTTCGACGACTGGGTGTCGCGCGACTGGGACGGCGGCACGGTGGCCGATTTCCCGCCGACCAGCTTCCAGATCGCCAACTTCCGTGCCGGCACCGGCGCCAGCAACGTGATTCCCGGCGAAGCGGTCGTGCAGTTCAACCTGCGCTACTCACCGTGCTGGACCTCGTCGCTGCTGATCGAAACGATCGAGGCCGACGCGCGGGCGGCCGGCATCGATGTCGTGTTCGACTGGCACCGCAGCGGTGAGCCGTTCCACACCGCCGAAGGATGGTTACGGCAGGCGGTGCGCGCGGCGGTCGTCGCCGCGACCGGCCAGGTGCCGGACGAAAACACCGGCGGTGGCACGTCGGACGGCCGCTTCATCGCACCGCTCGGCGCCGAGGTGGTCGAGCTCGGCCCGCTCAATGCGACGATCCACAAGGTCGACGAATCGATCGCACTGGCCGAGCTGGAGCGGTTGCCGACGATCTATCGCAGCATCATCGAGCGGATGCTGCCCGGCTGACCGTGCCGTCGATGCGGCCAGTCAGGCCGCCATCCGGATCGCCAGCACGCGCTGGTGCAGATCGCGCAACTGCGTGAAGTGATGGCCGACGTCGTCGTTGAGTGCGCGCAGGCCCGGATGGGTGGTGTCACGGGTTTCGTGATAGACGACCGCGAGCCAGGTTGCCAAGCCCTTCATCCGCAACTGCATGTTGTCGTTGCGGATGCGGGTGAAGGCGGTGTCGACCGCATCGCCCCACGGCCGGTAGGTGTCGATCTGCCTCGAGCCGTAGAAGCGCGGCAACGGGTGTTTCGCGGCGCGCTGTGCCTCGCCGTAGACGAACGCCGCGAGCAGCATCCGGCTGTTCTCCGGCAGTTCGTTCAGTCGGCCGATGACTTCGCGCCATTGCCGCTTGAGCTGCATCAGGCGCGTCAGCGCCAACATCGTGATCAGGATCCGCATGACTACCTCGCCCGAAGTCATTCTCACAGGCCCGACAGCACGCTCCCCTGCAGCGTCCATCCCTGCGCGGCCAAACTGACGTCAATCAACAACAATCGGTCCGCGTGCGTCAGATAGTGACGTCCAGCGCGGTTGCGTAGTGTGATATGAATCACGAATCCAACGCAAGAGACTGGTGCGGCGACGGCGGGTCAGCCACGGGTCGATGATCGTCAGGGCCGCCCGGACGGAGCGCGGCCGGGCCGCGGCCAAGCCCGGGCATGCGGTTGCCGGCCGCCCGGTCCGGCCGCCGGCGGCGATCGATCAGGCGCTCTCGACGCTGTCGACGCGCTGGAATCCACGCGGCAGCAGGTTGCCGCGGCTGGCCCGGGTACCGCTGTAGGCCTGCAGGTCGCGCCAGCTCATGCAGAGCTTGCGCTGGCCGCAGTACAGCGTCAGTTCGCCGCCGTTGCGGACGCAGGCGATCGCGACGACCCGCTCGTCGCCGGACTTCAGTCGGGTCGGCGGCACCTGGATCAGCTTGTTGCCCTTGCCCTTGTCCAGTTCCGGCAGTTCGGATACCGGGAACGCGAGCAGGTGGCCGGCCGACGTGATCGCGACGATCAGATCGGTGGCCGGATCGCTGACCGCGGCCGGCGGCAGCACGTCGGCGTCCTTGTCGACGTTGAGCAGTGCCTTGCCGGCCTTGTTGCGGCCGACGAAGTTGTCGAAGCGGGTCACGAAGCCGTAGCCGAAACTCGACGCGACGATGAAACGCGTGTCTCCCTCGCCGGTCACGCAGGTGACGAACGACGCGCCAGTCGGCGGAGCGAAGCGGCCGGTCAGCGGCTCACCGGCGCCGCGCGCCGACGGCAGCGTGTGCGCGGCGGTCGAATAGGCGCGGCCGGTCGAATCGAGGAATGCGACCTGCTGGGTCGTGCGGCCGCGCACGTAGTCGGCCAGCGCGTCGCCCTCGCGGTAGTTCAGCGCGGCCGGATCGACGTCGTGTCCCTTGGCGGCGCGGATCCAGCCCTTCTGTGACATCACGATCGTGATCGGTTCGCTGGCGACCAGTTCGTTCTCGGCCAGCGGCTGCGCGGCCTCGCGTTCGACCAGCGGCGAGCGGCGCGGATCGCCGAACTTCTTCGCGTCGGCGAGCAGTTCGTCCTTCAGCTTCTTCTTCATCCGGGCCGGCGAGCCGAGCGTCGCGATCAACTGGTCGCGTTCCCGGGCCAGTTCGCTCTGCTCGCCGCGGATCTTCATTTCCTCGAGCCGGGCGAGCTGGCGCAGCTTCGTCTCCAGAATGTAGTCGGCCTGTGCTTCCGTCAGCACGAAGCGCTCCATCAGCACCGGCTTCGGCTCGTCCTCGCTGCGGATGATCCGGATCACCTCGTCGAGGTTCAGGAACGCGACCAGCAGGCCTTCCAGCAGGTGCAGTCGCTTCTCGACTTTGTCGAGCCGGTGCCTGAGCCGGCGGGTCAGCGTCGTCAGGCGGAACTGCAACCACTCGGACAGCAGCGCGCGCAGCGGCTTGACCTGCGGCCGGCCGTCGAGGCCGATCACGTTGAAATTGACCCGGAAGCTCTTTTCCAGGTCGGTCGTGGCGTACAGGTGACCCATCAGCGCGTCGACATCGACCCGGTTCGAGCGCGGCAGCAGCACCAGCCGGACCGGATTCTCGTGATCGGATTCATCGCGCAGGTCTTCGAGCCAGGGCAGCTTCTTGGCCCGCATCTGTTGCGCGATCTGTTCCAGGATCTTGCTCGGGCTGACCTGGTACGGCAGTGCGGTGACGACGATCCGGCCGTCCTCGCGGCTGTACACCGCGCGAGCGCGGACGCTGCCGCCGCCGGTCTCGTACAGCTTCAGCAGGTCGTCGGCCGGCGTGATGATCTCGGCGGCGGTCGGATAGTCCGGGCCGCGCAGGTGCTCGCACAGGTCGCGGGTGGTCGCGTCCGGGTCGTCGAGCAGCCGGATGCAGGCGCTGACCACTTCGTTGAGGTTGTGCGGCGGCACATCGGTGGCCATGCCGACCGCGATGCCGGTGGTGCCGTTCAGCAGCAGGTGCGGCAGCCGCGAGGGCAGCCAGCTCGGCTCCTCCAGCGTGCCGTCGAAGTTCGGCGACCAGTCGACCGTGCCCTGGCCCAGTTCGCCGAGCAGTACCTCCGCGATCGGAGTCAGCTTGGCCTCGGTGTAGCGCATCGCGGCGAACGATTTCGGATCATCCGGTGAACCGAAATTGCCCTGGCCCTCGATCAGCGGATAGCGGTACGAGAACGGCTGCGCCATCAGCACCAGCGCTTCGTAACAGGCGCTGTCGCCGTGCGGGTGGTACTTGCCGATCACGTCGCCGACCGTGCGCGCGGCCTTCTTCGGCTTGGCCGCGGCGTTCAGTCCGAGCTCGCTCATCGAGTAGATGATCCGCCGCTGCACCGGCTTCAGGCCGTCGCCGAGGAACGGCAACGCGCGGTCCAGCACGACGTACATCGAATAGTCGAGATAGGCACGCTCGGCGTATTCGTGCAGCGGAATCTGTTCGAAGCCGTGGAAGCTCGGGCGGGCGAGGTCGGTCATTGCGGTCCGGTGGTGCGGCAAAGGCAGCCGCGGATTCTACCGGGGTCGGCCACCGGCTGCGGCCGGCGCCGACCTCCCGGCTATCGCTGCGGCTGGTCCGACTGGTCCGGCTGAGCCGACAGGCTCGGCGGTTCGTCGCGGCGCTGCTGCTGCAGCCGCCACATCTGCGCGTAGCGGCCGTCGGCCGCAAGCAGCTCGGCGTGACTGCCGCGTTCGACGATCCGGCCGGCGTCCATGACCAGGATCTGGTCGGCATGCATGACGGTCGACAGCCGGTGCGCGATCGTCAGCGTCGTGCGGCCGACCGCGATGCGCTCGAGCTCGGACTGGATCGCCTTCTCCGACTTCGAGTCCAGTGCCGAGGACGCCTCATCGAAGATCAGGATCGCCGGGTTCTTCAGCAGCGCCCGGGCGATCGCGATGCGCTGCTTCTCGCCACCGGACAGTTTCAGGCCGCGCTCGCCGACCGGCGACTCATAGCCGTCCGGCAGTCCGACGATGAAATCATGGATATGCGCCGCGCGTGCCGCCGCTTCGACTTCGTCGCGGCGGGCGTCCGGGCGGCCGTACAGGATGTTGTAGTAGATCGTGTCGTTGAACAGCACCGTATCCTGCGGGACGATCGCGATCGCACGTCGCAGCGACGCCTGGCTCAGGTCGCGGATGTCGATGCCGTCGATCGTGATGCGGCCGGCACCGACGTCGTAGAAGCGGTACAGCAGCCGCGACAGCGTCGACTTGCCGGAGCCGGAATGGCCGACCACGGCGACGGTCTGCCCCGGTCCGATCTCGAAGTCGATGCCGTGCAGGATCCGTCGTCGCGGGTCGTAGCCGAACTCGACGCCTTCGAAGCGCACCTGCGGCTGGCGGGCAACCAGGTCGATCGCGTCGCTGCGGTCCTGCACCTCGAGCTGCTCGTCGAGCAGGCCGAACAGGCGCTCCATGTTGGTCATCGCCTGCTTGACCTCGCGGTACATCATGCCGAGCAGGTTCAGCGGAATCGCGAGCTGCAGCAGGTAGGCATTGACCAGCACCAGGTCGCCGACCGTCATCGTGCCGGCCGCAACGCCGGCCGCCGCGCGCCACATCAATGCGGTCACGCCGAGCGTGACGATCGCGTTCTGGCCGATGTTGAGCACCGCCAGAGTCTTGTACTTCTTTACGTTGGCTTCCTCGAGCCGGGTCAGGCTGCGGTCGTAGCGCGCCGCTTCGTGTGCCTCGTTGTTGAAGTACTTGACGGTTTCGTAGTTCAGCAACGAATCGACCGCGCGGGCGCTGGCCTGGGTGTCGGCTTCGACGGCGGCGCGGTAGTAGCGGGTGCGCCATTCGGTGACGCCGATCGTCCAGGCGATGTAGCCGGCGAGCGTCAGCAGCACCAGCAGCGCGAAGCCGACATCGAACATGACGACCAGGATCACCGTGACTAGGGTGACCTCGAGCAGGGTCGGCAGGATCGTGTAGATCGTCCAGTCGAGCAGGTCGGAGATCGCCGTGCCGCCGCGCTCGACGTCACGGGCGACCCCGCCGGTGCGCCGTGCGAGGTGGAAGCGCAGGCTCAATGCATGCAGGTGCCGGAATACCTGCAGCGTCACCGTTCGCGATGCCCGTGCCATGACGCGCGCGAACACGATCTGCCGCAGTTCCGCGAACACCCGCTCGGAAAGCCGCGCGAGTCCGTAGGCGAGCAGCAGCGCGACCGGAATCGCGAGCAGGCTCGCGTCGACATTCAGCACATCGACCAGTCGCTTGAGCAGCAGTGGCACGGTCAGCCCGGCCAGCTTGGCAGCCAGCAGGAACAGCAGCGCCAGCACGATGCGGCCGGTGAACGGGCGCAGGAACGGCAGCAGCTCGCGCATTACGGCCCACTCGCGACGCGCATCGGCGCTGCGTTCGAGCGGAGCGACCTGGGCGGATTCGGGAGGCGAGGCCATCGGTGCCAGATGAGGGCGGCCGCGCCGGACTCAAGGCGTGCGCGTGAACAATGGCACAGGTGGCGGCCGGGCGCACTGCTATTCTGGCGTGATGACTTCCGCCCCCGCTCCGCCGCGCCGCCTGGTCCTGATTCTCGGCGCGCTGGCCATGTTCGGCCCGTTCGCGATCGACACGCTGTTTCCGGCGTTTCCGGATGTCGCGCGCGACCTGCAGGTGTCGCCGCTGGCCGTGCAGCAGACGATCAGCAGCTACCTGATCGCTTACGCACTGATGGGCGTGATCCACGGGCCGCTGTCGGACGCGCTCGGTCGCAAACCGGTGATCCTGGCCGGCACCGCGCTGTTCGGCATCGCCTCGGTCGGCTGCGCGCTGTCGACATCGATGACCGAACTGCTGGTGTTCCGCGCGTTGCAGGGGTTGTCGGCCGGCGTCGGGCTGATCGTCGGCCGCGCGATCATCCGCGACTGCCTCGAGGGCGATGCGGCGCAGCGGCTGATGTCCGGGGTCAGCATGATCTTCTCGATCGCACCGGCGATCGCGCCGATCATCGGCGGCTGGATCATCGCCTGGGCGCCGTGGTCGGCGATCTTCTGGTTTCTCGCGCTGTTCGCGGTCGGCCTGTTGCTGATGGTCGCGTTCGGGCTGCCGGAAACGCATCCGCCGGCGCAGCGCAGCCCGCTGGCGCCGGCGCAACTGGCGCGCGACAGCGTCCGGATCCTGCGCAACGGCCAGTTCCTGCGCCTGTCGCTGGCCGGTGGTTTCAATTTCGGTGCGCTGTTCCTGTACATCGCGTCGGCGCCGGCTTTCGTGCTCGGCACGCTGCGACTCGACCAGCAGCAGTTCGGCTGGTTCTTCGTGCCGACCATTGCCGGCATGAGCGTCGGCGCGTTCACGTCCGGGCGGCTGGCCGGACGGATCAGCAGCGAGGCGTCGGTCCGGCTCGGCTTCGCGCTGTGCGGATCGGCCGGCGTCGGCAATCTGCTGTACAACCTCGCGGTCGAGCAGCCGAGCGTGCCGTGGGCGATTCTGCCGTTGACGCTGTACGCGTTCGGTATCGCCATCGTGTTCCCGATCCTGACCCTGCGCGTGCTCGACATGTATCCGCGGCAGCGTGGCGGCGCCTCGTCGTTGCAGGCCGTGGTCGGGCTGTCGTTCAACACCGCGGTCGCCGGGCTGGTGTCGCCGATGGTCAGTGATCGGGCCTGGTTGATGGCCGCGGTGTCGGCGATGTTCACGCTGTTCGCCTGGCTGACCTGGCGCAGCTACCACCGCCGCGAAGCCAGGCGCGCCGCGAGCGGCTGAGCAGGACGCCAGCAGACGACCGGCTTGGTGCGAAAGCGCACCGCCGGCGTCGACGTCCGCCACTACCGTTCGTGGTCAGTCCAGCACAGCGGGCAATGCGCGTGGCGGCCACGTCGCCGTTGCCTGCGCGGAGCCATGGTCGAGCCGAATCCGCCGCCGACGCCCGAGGTGATCGCCGAGAGCCCGACCCGCAACCGGCTGCTCGCGGCGATCTTCATCCTGCTGGTGCTGGTGATCTGCGCTGCCGCGGCGACGCTGATCGTGCCATTGCTGGTTGCATTGCTGGTCAGCCTGATGCTGGCGCCGGCGGTTCGGGTGCTGTGCGCGGCCCGTCTGCCGCGGGTCATCGCGACGCTGCTGGTGGTCGCCTGCGTGATCGCGGCAATCGGTGCCGTGATCGCCAGCCTCGCGGCGCCGGCACAGCGGTGGCTCGACGAGGCACCGCGCTCGATGGCCAGGATCGAACAGGCACTGCGCTCGATCGAGCAGCCGCTGCGGCAGGCCAGCGAGGCGGGCGAGCGACTGGCCGAGTTCGCCGGCCCGGACGAGACGCGATCGCAGCGGGTGGTCGCCGCCGAGCCCGGGCCGCTGGCGATCGTGCTGAAGGCGACCCCGGCGCTGGCTGCGGCCGTGCTGATGACGCTGATCCTGATCTTCATCTTCCTGCTGCATGGCGACTCGTTGTTGCGCAAGCTGGTCGAGCTGGCGCCGGAGTTGCGGTTCAAGAAGGAGATCGTCGTCGCCACGCGCAGCGCGCAGCACGACCTGTCGATCTACGTGCTCAGCATCACCGTGATCAATGCGGTGGTCGGCGTCGCCACCGCCACGATCGTCTGGTCGCTCGGCGTGCCGGGTCCGCTGCTGTGGGGAGCCGTCGCAGCGCTGTTCAATTTCGCTCCGTACATCGGGCCGCTGATCGTGCTGATCCTGCTGACACTGGTCGGCGTCGGTCATTTCGATTCGCCGTGGGAGGCGTTGTGGTTGCCGGGCCTGTATCTGCTGCTGAACATCATCGAAGGCCAGTTGTTCACGCCGCTGACGGTCGGCAAGCGCTTGGCGCTCGATCCGGTCGTCGTGTTCGTCGGGCTGGCGACGCTGGGCTGGCTTTGGGGCATCCCGGGCGTGCTGCTGGCGTTGCCGCTGCTGACCTGCATCCGGATCATTGCCGAACACGTCAGCGGCGCCGAGACGGTGGCCAAGATCCTGCGTCGCGGCGATATCGAGCCCGGATGACCGCGGCTGGTCGGGCACGATCGTGGTGCCGGGATTTGCCGTGGAATCAGCGCCACGTCGCCCGCAGTTCGTGGAAATGATGCACGCGCGCTCTCGCGCAGCGGATTCAGTCGACCGGGACGATGCAGCCCGATTCCAGTCCGCGCTGCCGCTGCTCGCAGGTCAGCCGATCCTCGTCCTGCACGCTGGCAGTGCCCACGCGGTCGCGAGCGGTTGCGGCTGCAATTCGGCGGAATCGAGAGTCGGCGTCATGCTGAGGCCCGGATCGGTGGATCGGTGCGTCAGCGCGCGCGCCGGCGCGCCATCAGGTGCACGTCGGCCAGTCGGCCGGCTCGCCAGGCATAGTCGATCGCGGTGCCCTCGATCTCGAAGCCGTGTTTCCGGTACAGCCCGATCGCTGCGTCGTTGTCGGTATAGACCTCAAGCTCGATCCGGCCGATCCCGAGCCAGCCTTCGCACAGCTCGATTGCGGAGCCGAGCAGTGCGCTGCCGACACCGCGCCGCCGTGCCGATTCGGCCACCACCATCCCGATGTTGGCGACGGATTGGCCAGCGCTTCGACGCCGATCTGGCCGAGCACCGCATCGCCGTCGCAGGCGACCAGGCTGTAGAAATGCTCGTGTGGCTGGCCGAGCCGCGCTTGCCAGCGTTCAAGTGACGGGAATGGCAGTTGCAGCGTGTTGGCGTAGTTGCTCGGCTGCGCGCATAGCTTCCGGATTGCGTCGATGTCGCGGGCTTCGCTGTGGCGGATCGTGATGGTCATCGCGGATCTTCTTCGTCTGGTCATTCCTGATCGCCGGCGCGATCTCGCGCTTCGATCCGTCCGACGCGCCGGACATGCGCGACAGTTGGATGAGCGACCCGAACGGCGTCGCGCTGGTCGTACGCGACGTGCAGCGCAAGCTCGGCATCGACACACCGAAACGCGGCGATGGCGTCAGCATCGGCGTGCAGAACATCGAAGGCCTGCCGACCCGCTTCGACTGGCCACGCTGGGATGTGCGCGCTGCCGATATCGGCGGCCGTGCGTTCTGGCTCGGGCTGGCGCTGGCCGGTGTCGTGCTGGGCGCTCCGTGGCTCGACCGTGCCGCTGCGCGCGCCGGTGTGCCGGCTTCGTCGGCCAGGCGCCAGTCTCCCGGCCTGCGGCTCGGATGGCTCGACCGGCTGCTGTCGCCGCTGCGCCGAACCGCTCTCGGCGGGCTGTATGCAGCCGAACTGAGCCTGGTGCTGCGGCAGCGCCGCCGCTGGTGGTGGCTGGCGCTGCTGGTCGCGTTCGTTCTGCAGGTGTTCGCCGCGCCGAAAGGCCTGCTCGCCGGCGTGCTGCTCGCCTGGCTGCTGCCGCTCGACATCCACTCACGCAGCGCGCTGCGCGAGCGCGAGTCGGACACCGCCGCGCTGCTGTTCACGGCGGTCGGCATCCGCTGGCGGCTGCTGTCGGTGCGGATCGCCGTCGGCCTGACGCCGGCCTGGGCAGCCACCCTGCCGGCGATGCTGCGGTTGTCCGAGGATGCGCCGATGGCGGCACTGGCGACGCTGGTCTGCGGCGCATCGGTGGCGCTGTGGGGGCTCGCCTCGGCCACCGTCGCGCGCAGTCCGCGGCTGTATGAGCTCGCCATGCTGCTGCTGGCCTACGTGTCGATCCAGGGGGCGCTGGCGCTGAACCCGCTGGACGATCCGTTGACCACGCTTGGCTGGCATGCGGCGCTGCTGCCGGCCGCACTGCTCGCGTTGGCCGTGGGCTGGCCGCGGCTGGCGCGGGCCGGGTAGCGATCGGCACGGCGGTTCGGCCGGGCCGGATGCCGTTGGACTGCCATGACCTATACTGGCACCCAGGCGGCGAATATCGCCGCTGCCGTTTCCACTGACGAGGTCGTCCCCGCTTGAGTCCACGCAGCGCCGTTCCCCATCGCACCACCCCCGCCCCGAAGCTGGCCCCGGCCGCGACGCTTCGGCGCACCGTCAACGACGCGCTGGAAGAGCTCAAGGCGCGCGACATCCGCGAGATCGATGTCCGCGGCAAGACCAGCGTCACCGACTACATGGTCATCGCGACCGGTACCTCGGACCGCCACGTCAAGTCGATCGCGAACGAGGTGATCGTCAAGGCCAAGGAAATCGGCAACGCGCCACTCGGCATCGAGGGCGAGCGCGAGGGCGAATGGGTGCTGGTCGATCTCGGTGACGTGATCGTCCACATCATGCTGCCGCGGGTGCGCGAGTTCTACGCGCTCGAACGGCTGTGGACGGTTGGCGACCAGGAACCGGACGAAGGCGGCGGCGAGGCCGCTGTCGACAGCGCACCGACCGAACCGGCGGCCTGACGGCCGGTTCGCGACGGAGCGATGAAGGCGCGACTGCTCGCGGTCGGCACCGGCATGCCGGGCTGGGTGCAGGAAGGCTACGCCGACTATGCGCGAAGGCTGTCGCATTGGCTGCCGCTGGAGCTGGTCGAGATCGCGCCCGGCATGCGCGGCAAGGGGCGCGACCCGCAGCGTGCGCGCGCTGAAGAAGGCAAGCGGCTGCTCGACGCGATCGGCCCGGCGCGTGCGGTCCTGCTCGATGCGCGTGGCCGCGGCTACAGCAGCGAAGCGTTGGCCGATCGGCTGCAACACTGGCGCATGCAGGGTCAGGATCTGGTGTTCGTGATCGGCGGCCCGGAAGGATTCGACGCCGCGGTCGACCAGCGTGCCGACGAGCGCTGGTCACTCGGTCCGATGACGTTGCCGCATCCGCTGGTTCGGATCGTGCTGGCCGAGCAGCTCTACCGTGCGGCCAGCATCCTGGCCAACCATCCGTATCACCGCGCGGGCTGAGCGCGCGTTTTGATCGAAGTCGATCACGTCGCCGGCGACCGCTCGGCCAGCGGCGCCGCACGCTTGCTGCGAAGCCTCGCTCAGGGGCCGGCGAGCACCAGTGCGACTTCGCCGATCGGCGTGGTCAGTTCGACCGCGACCGGCTCGCCCGACAGCGACAGTGCTGCGGCGCCGCCGAGCGCGCGCGGCGGGCTCGGTCGATAGCGTGCATCGTGCGGCAGGTTGTCCTGCACGACATAGCCCATCACGATGTTCAGGAACTCGCCGAACGCATCCTGTGCCAGTTCCGGGTCGATCTCGGTGACCCTGCCGGCGAAGAAGCCGTCGGCGATCGAGAACATCGCCGCGCGCTGGCACAGCAGTGCGATCCGGAATCCGGCATCGCCGCTGATCGCGACCTCGACACCGGCGTCGAACCGGCGGCCGGCGTCGGCGGTGTCGAGCATTGCCGAGAACTGGCACGGGGTCTTCAGCACGCGCAGGAACAGCTTGCATGCGGTGTCGATCGCGCTGCCGACCAACCGCGCGCGCGGGTGTCCGGCGAGCCCGAGTTCGAGCGCGTGGGCCGCGTCATCGCGTTCGTTGCGGTGCAGCGCCAGTTCGCGTTCGAGCACCGCGGCATCGAGCGCGCCGAGTTCGAGCAGGATCTCGCCAAACAGTCGGCGCCGCGCGGCCTGCTCGGCGAGCAGACGTTCGAGCTGGCTCGCATCGAGCAGGCCCATATCCAGCGCAAGGTCGCCGAAGCGCTTGTCCTCGCGCCGCTGGCGATCGTTGATGCGTCCGGCATCGGCCGCATCGAGCATGCCGAGTGCCACCGCGAGTTCACCGAGCAGCGGGTTGCTGGTGCGTTGGAGTTCGAGCGCCTGCAACAGGTGCGCGGACGTGATCAGGCCCTTCTCGAGCAGGAACTGGCCGAAGAATTTCGCCGCCATCGATGTTCTCCCTGCTCAGTCGGTCAGTTGCGACAACACCCGGCGCAGCGCGTCCGGATCGATCGGCTTCTGCAGATAGGAGCGGGCGCCGGCGCGCAGGCATTCCTCGATGTCGCTCTGCGCTCCGAGCGAGCTGAGCACGACTACGCGGGCGTCCGGGTCGATGGCGAGGATGTCGTGCAGGGCCTGCTTGCCGTCACGGTTCGGCATCACCAGGTCGAGCAGCACGACATCGGGCTTCAGCGCCTTGAACCGGTCGACCGCCTCGATGCCGTCGGCGGCCTCGCCGACCACGCGAAAGCCCTGATCCTCGAGCACCTGGGCAGTCACCATGCGCAGCGCGCGGGAATCGTCGCAGAGCAGTACGGAAAGCGGTTCCATCGGCTGGTCTCCGGTCGGGACGGGATGCGACAGCGACGAGCGGCGCCAACGGCACTGCCGTCGTCCCCATGGTAGCGGCTGGCAGGGCGCGGAAGACAGCGATTCACAACGTTCAGGCGCCGGGCTCCGGGTTGTCGGCGGGTTCAGTGCCTTCCAGGCACGATCGAACTGCACCGTAATCCCGCACGGAGGCCGCCATGTTGAAGCTTGCCCTGATCTTTCTGGTGGTCGGGTTGATCGCAGGTGCGCTTGGCTTCACCGGCGTCGCCGGCGCGGCGGTCGGCATCGCCAAGATCATCTTCTTCATCGGCGTTGCGATCTTCCTGATCTTCCTGGTCCTGATGCTGCTCGGCATCAATCTGTTCACCTAGCTCGACCGCCGCTGGCGCTGAAACGACGAACGGCCCGGGAGCACCGGGCCGTTTGCCATTCCGGGGGGAGTCGCCGCCACGGCCGCCGCAGGCGCGCCGTGGCTGGCGTGCCGGCCGTCAGTCGGTCGCGTTCAGGTATTGCTGCATGAAGCGACCGGCGGCGACTGCGTAGGCTGCCCGGCTGACGCCCTGCGACGGCTCGAACCAGGCCTGCAGCGTCGGACTCAGATCGAACGGTCCCTGGGTCAGCGTGAAGCGGGCATTGATCACGCCGGCATCGAGCGCCAATTGCACATGGCCACGCAGCGCGGCCGGAATCGCCTCGTTGTCCGACAGCGCGATGCGCTGATCGCCGTACTGCACGTGGACGGTTCCGGAGAACGCCTCGGCATCGCGCTGCAGGCCGAGTGCCTGGACCAGGCCGTAGGCGAGATCGAGTCGGGTGGCGTCACTGTTCGGCTTGAATGCGCCGTTGATCAGGCGCATCACGCCATCATCGGTCTGCAGCAGGTCGCGCAACGGTGCGGCCCGGGCGACCGCCGCCTCGGCGAACGGGTAGGCGGCATGGTTCGGCGACAGATCGCTGAAGCTCGGCACGCCGTCGAGCGGCAGCGATTGCCGGACGCTGGCGCCCATCAGCAGGTACTGGGCCAGTTCGCTGCGCTTGAGTACCTGATCGGGGCGGAACTGGCGGTCGGAATAGCCGTCGACCAGCCGGTAGCTGACCGCATGCTCGATCGCGCCGCGCACAGGATGGTTGCCAATGTCGTCGAGGCCGTCGTAGCCGGCGCTGTCGAGGAAGCTGATTTCGCCGGCCACCGGGCCGGGCAGCGCGTAACCGTTGGTCAGGCCGAGCGGGTCGAGCGCGACGCCGGACAGCGAACCGATCCCGCGCACACGCAGGGTCCAGGTTCCCGGTTTGCCCGGGCCGCCAGCGACAACGGTGCTGCCGAGCACCGGCAGCGCGATCGCCGAGCCGTAGCGGTTGCCTTCCGGATCGACCAACGATAGCGCCACGGTGTTGGCGTCGATTTCTGCGCGGGCAGCAACCCAGGCCGTCTCGGCGCCGACCTCGAACTGCACGAGCTGTTCTTCTCCGACCGGCACATAGGTCAGTTCGAACGGCATCGTGGCGCCGGCGGCGAGCGACGCGCTGGCGTGGAAACTGCGCAGTGCGTTGACGGTGCTGCCGTAGTCGTCGCGCAGGCCGGCGGCCATTGCGACCGCGGCATGCGCGTTGACGTGACCGGCACCGGCTTCCCACTCCAGCCGGCCGGTCATGTTGGTCGCGGTGCGCTGCAGGATGTCGGTGACCTCGAGCGGGCGCAGGTCGGGGTTGGCCTCCAGCATCAATGCGACGACGCCAGCCACATGCGGGGTCGCCATGGATGTGCCACTCATGACGGTGTAGTAGGGCAGCTCGGCCGGCTCCAGCGTCGCGACGTCCTGCTCGCTCGCCAGCAGCGGCAGCGCGCCGGTCAGTGCGCGGGTCGACACGATGTCGACACCCGGCGCGACGATGGTCGGCTCGTTGTAGTAGGTCCACTCGCGGCCGTCGGGCATCGTGAACGTGGCGTGCTCGCCACGCTTGCCACGCGACGAGAAGTCGGTCAGCACGGCGTCCTTTTCGCTGGCGCCGACCGAAATCACCCACGGCGCCTGCGCATAGGGGTTGTGGGTGTCCTCGCCGGAGCCATCGTTGCCGGCGGCGAACACCGACACGATGCCCCGCTTGTAGGCCTCGTAGCTGGCAATGTTGACCGGGTCGGTTGGGTCGAATTTCCCTGACGACCCCCACGAGTTGCTGATCACCCGGATCGGATGGTCGAAACTGAACTGATGGGTCAGTGCGTAGTCGAAGCCGCCGATCGCATCGAGGATCAGCAGCACGCCGCCGGAGCCGTAACCGACGATGTCGGCGCCCGGGGCGGCGCCGCGGTACCGGCCGCCGGAACCGGCGCCGGTGCCGCCGACCGTGCCGGCGCAATGGGTGCCGTGGCCGGAGCCGAGTTCGGTGTTCGGCTGGCCCTCGAGCCAGGTCACCGGCAGCAGGCCGCTCCACGCGCTCAGGTTGGTCAGGCCCTGGGCATTCTCGACCACGTTCTGGCCAAGTTTCAGGTCGGGATGGGTCGCGTCGATGCCGGAATCGTTGACGACCACGGTCACGCCGTGGCCGCTGTAGGGTACTGCGCGGCCGAATTCGCCCGGGTTCTCGAACACCCGTGCCGCCCCGGTCAACTGCCGCGCCTCGGCGTTGAAGTAGCGCAGCGGACGATTCAGGTGGATCGAGACGACGTCGTCGCGACCGGCCAGTGTCCGGATCTCGGCCGGGGTCGCCAGCGCGCCGGCGATCGGCAGGCTGCGCATCAGCACGCCACGTTCGATGCCGATCAGTTGCAGATCGGCGATCTGCGCATCGGTCAGCGGTCCGGACTGGCCGTAGCTGACGACGATCTCGAGCTGGTCGTCGGGAAGCGCACTCAGCAGCCGTTCGCCGAGTGCGGCACCGATTTCGGCATCGGCGAGGGCCGGGCTGCTGACAGCGAACGCGGCGGCGGCCAGCGCGAGCCGGCGAACGGAAAGACGGGAAACAGGCGACATGGAACAGCTCCGGTGGTGGGTGCCTGCTGGCACGGTGGCTGCCAGCGTCGCCGCTCCGGCGGCCCCGGAACATCCGGTCGATCCCTCATGACGGGTGAGGGAAAGTCCTCATGTTCATCCGAACCGGCTTCGCTACACTCGACCGCACCGGTCCGACCGTCTGGTCGCGACCCGAATCATCCGGAGGACTTCCCGTGAACCTGCGCCATCTTGCTCTGCTGTCGCTGCTCGCTGCCGCCGCCGTGCTCGCTGCACCGGCGCGGGCCGGGGTGACCGTCGACGCCGCCGGCAACACGGCGACCGCGTCGATCGACCTCTCCGGTGTTACGGCCGAACTGATCCTGACCTTCGATCGCCCGGAGGGCCTGACGCCGGCCAACCTCGGCATAAGTGCCCGGGTGCTCGGGGCGATGGATATCCTCGAGCTTGCGGCACGCCTGCCCGATGCCTCGCTGGTGTCACTGCCGAGCCAGTTGCCGCTGATGGTGACGGTCGAGCCGCCGGTCGATGGACTGTTCATGGAAAACACCGTGCGCGTCGAGCTGCATACCGAACTGCTGCCGTACACGGCCGGGTCAAACTACCGGCTGTTCAAGGCGCCTCTCGGCGGTCAGTTCGCCGACATCACAGACGAGGTGGCACCCGGCAGTGTGCGCACCCGCGGCACGACTGGCGGCTTCTCGCAGTTCATCGTGGTTGCCGATCTGCGGCCGACCTCGACCGTCATGGCGCAGAAATTCGATGCCATCGACGGTCGGCTTGGCTCGGTCGGTGGCACGCTGCAGGCCTCGCTGCAGAGCAAGATCGATGCGGTGCAGGCTGCCGTGGCGGCCGGGCAGTACGCCGACGCGATCGCGATGCTCGACAACTTCCGCGCCGAAGTGTCGGCCAATGCAGGGACCGAACTGCCGAATGCCTGGCAGGCCAGCGACCGCAACAACAACGTCGCCGGCGACCTGCAGGCACTGGCCGCGACGCTCCGATTCAGCATCGGGTACCTGCGCGATTTCGGCATCTGAAGCTTCCGGCCGCGGCCGCCGTCCCGGCCAGCGGCCGCGTGCTCTGTCGTCGCGCAAGCGGCCACAGGCTGCCGTGTATGATTCCGGCATGCCGGTTCGACTGACAGCTTTCGTTCCGAATCGTCCTGCCGCGACGCGCTGGCTGGACGAGAACGGGCCGATCCGGATCGGACGAGGCGCTGCTGCCGACGTCTGCCTCGATCATCCGTCGGTTTCGCGCGAACATGCCGAGATCGAGCGCACCGCGGTCGGCTGGCGGCTGCGCGACTGCGGCAGCAAGAATGGCAGTTTCGTTGATGGTGAACGGGTTGGTCAGGCCGATCTGGCTGGCCGCGCGTGGCTGCGTTTCGGCGACGTGCACTGCGAATTCTCGACCTTTGACGCGGCCGCCGCGGCCCAGGCCGCACAGCGCGAGCATGACCGGCTGACGCAGTCGACCGCGTTCGGCGAGCGAGTCGCCCGGCAGGCCACGCTGCCGGACATGCTGCACGAAACGCTGCGCTCGGTCGTCGCGCTGGCCGAATGCGACCGCGGATTCCTGCTGCAGCCGGAGCCGTCCGGCTGGCGGGTGCGTGCCTGGCAGGGACTGACCGGCGGCGCGCTGGCCGAGGCGGAATTCTCCGGCAGTCGCGGCGCGCTCGAGCGGGCACTTGCCGAACGCCGTGCATTCGTGGTCAACGATACCCGGATGGATCCGTCGCTGGCGCGTCGTGCTTCGGTGGTGACCGGCGGCATCCGCAGTCTGCTGGCCCTGCCGATCGTCAATGATGACGAGCTGCTCGGGCTGATCTACGCCGACCGTAGCGGCGTCGCCGAACCGCTGACCGAATTCGACGTCCAGTTGCTGCAGGCGTTCTGCGATCGCGCCGCGCTGTGGATCGTGGCACGGCGCGGGATCGCGGCGCTGACCGAATTGCCGCCGCTCGACTGGCCCCGCATCGTCGCAGAGCAGGCGTGAAGACTCCGGCACCGGCGACCGGCGCGACTTCGACGATCACCGGAGCCGACTCGGCGCACGGCCTGCCTCCGGGCACTGTGCTTGCGCAGCGCTACCGGATCGAAGGCCTGCTCGGGATCGGCGGTATGGGCATGGTCTATCGCGCCACCGATCTGTCGCTCGGCGTCGACGTGGCGCTGAAACTGCTGCGACCGGAGCTGTCGACCCGCGGCGAGGCGTTCGAACGCTTCCGGCAGGAGCTGCTGCTGGCCCGCCAGGTATCGAGCCCGCATGTGTTGCGCATCCATGACATGGCGCGCGATGGCGAGCACTGGTTCATCAGCATGGACTTCGTCGACGGAGAGCCGCTCGATCGCCTGCTCGATCGGGAAGGGGCGCTGCCGCTCGAACGAGCGCTGGCGATCACCGCACAAATCGCATCCGGTCTGGCGGCTGCGCACGCGCAGAACGTCGTCCACCGCGACCTGAAGCCGTCGAACGTGCTGATCGACGCGCGTGGCCAGGCCGTGATCGCCGATTTCGGCGTTGCCCGCTCGTTGGGCAGTACCGGCCTGACCCATACGGGCGCGATAGTCGGCACGCCGGATTACCTGTCGCCGGAGCAGGCCCGCGGCGCCCGGATCGACGCCCGCAGTGACCTGTACACGCTCGGGCTTCTGCTCTACGAAATGCTGAGCGGGCAGTTGCCACATGCCGGTTGCACCGCGTCGGAAGCGGTGTCGCAGCGGATGAGCGGCCATCTGCCGCCGATCGAGCGCAAGCGTCGCGACCTGCCGGCGTGGGTGGCTCGTCTGGTCGCGCGAATGTTGCGTCCGACCCCGGCGCACCGCTTCCAGACCGCCGAGCAGGTGATCGCCGCGATCGCCAACCGGCGTGTAACCCGCGACTGGCGGCCGTGGCTGCGGCCGGCACTGTTCGCGACCGCCGCCGCGGCCCTGCTGGCAACGCTGTGGTGGTGGTGGCCGGCCGGCATGTCCGGCCCGATGCCGGTGCCGCCGCCCGATCGCCTGCTGCTGCTGCCGATTGAATTCGACGAGCCGGACCTGCCGCGCCCGGCATTGACGGCATTGGCCGAGCACATGCGGCGCGCGCTGGCAGCCTCCGGCGGGCCCGCGATCGTCGACGGCGAACGCACCGCACAGGCGCTGACCCGGCTCGGTCTGGCCGAAGGCGATCCGGTCAGCGACCAGTTGCTGCTGCACGATGTGCCGGCCGAAGGCAGCCTGCGACTCGTGCTGCACGCTGCGCCGGATGGCCGCTTCAGCATGCAGGGCGAATGGCGCGAACATGGACAGCCTCCGCGGCTGGCCGACAGCGGCCGGCAGCCGGGGCTGATCGAAGCCGCCGAAGCTCTGCTGCCGCAACTGCGCGCGCAGTACGGCGCCGCGCCGGTCGTGATCGGCCACGGTGTGCTGCCGGCCGGAGTAGATGCGCTGGCCCGTTACGGTGAGGGCCTGCGGCTGCGTCGGCTCGGGCAACTCGAGCACGCATTGCGCGAATTCGAGGCGGCCACAGTGCTCGAGCCGGACTATGCATCGGCCTGGCTCGCTGCCGCCGAGGTCGCGCGGCTGGCCGGTGCGCCGGAACGCATGCGTACCGCGATCAGCCGAGGGCGGGCCCTGCCGAGTCCGATGCTGGCCGGAGAGTTTGCTCTGCT
Organism: Lysobacteraceae bacterium; assembly: GCA_041687455.1. Classification (GTDB taxonomy): domain Bacteria; phylum Pseudomonadota; class Gammaproteobacteria; order Xanthomonadales; family Xanthomonadaceae; genus JAWLBY01. Next base: position 316,260 of record JAWLBY010000002.1, read on the forward strand.
CGCCGAACTCGACGCCAACGACTGGGCCGCGGCCGGGCAGCGTCTTGAGCGGCGCATCGCCGCCGCGCCCGACGATTTCGCCAGCCGCCTGATGCTGGCCGATGTGCTCGCCGAGCGCGGCGAATACCCGGCGGTCGAGGCCCTGCTGGCCGATCTGGTCGATCGCGATCCGGGTGAGGCGCGCGGCTGGTTCCTGCGCGGCAAGAACGCCATTCTGCGCGGGCTGGTGCAGCCGGCCGTCGACGACTATCTGGTCCGGGCAGTGCTGCTGTTCAAGCGGTACCGCAACCGGTTCGGCGAGGCTGAAGCGGTCAATGCGCTCGGCGTCGGCTTCGCCCGGCTCGGCCAGATCGGCGACGCAGACGAGCAGTATCGCAAGGCACTGGAACTGCGCGAGGCGATCGGCCACCGCCGCGGTGTCGCGAGCAGCCTGCGGAATCTCGCCCAGTTGGCGACGATTCGCGGCGATCTGGTCGAAGCAGAGCAGTTACTGGACCGGGCGCGCAAGCTGTTCGCTGATCTCGGCGATCGGGCCGGACTGGCCGCGGTCGACAACGAGATCGGCCTGCTGGCCGAGGAGCGCGGCGACTACGTCCGCGCGCTCGAAGCGTTCCGCCTCGCGTTGCGCGGACGTGAGGCATTGTCCGATCGTCGCGGCGGCGCCGAAAGCCTGAACAACATCGGTTTCGCGCATTATCAGCTCGGCGACTATGACAGTGCGCAGGTGTTCTGGCGCCAGGCGAACGAGGCCTTCGTACAGCTCGGCGATCTGAACGGAGTGGTGCGGACCTCGCAGAACCTCGGCCTGCTGGATACCGTTCGCGGGCGTTGGGACGACGCCGAGCAGCGTCTGCTGCAATCGCTGGCGACTGCCGAACAGCAGCACATGGCCGAAGAGGCAGCAGTCAGCCGGCGCAATCTGGCCGAGCTGGCACTGTTGCGCGGTGAGCTTTCGGCGGCGCTCGACCACATCGATCGTGCCGGCCGTCTGTTCGAGGAGCGACAGGATCAGCGCGGCCTGATCGATGTGATGCTGCTGCGCGCACGGCTGCTGCTTGCCGCCGGCGCCGGCCAACGGGCGCGTGAAGTCAGCGCCGCGGTCGACGCGGTGCTGCCGGGTGCGTCGGTCGAGCAGCGCGCGCTCGGTGCGCTGTTGCGGACCGAGCTGGCGCAGGCGCAACGCGATCCGGTCGCCGAGCGAATGGCGCTGGCGGACGCACGTCGGCATGCGGTCAGCAGCGGCGGGCGAGCGTTGCTGCTGTGGATCGAGCTGCTCGGTGGACGGCGCGACGCCGCGCTGGGAGGCGAACTGCAGGTACTCGGCCACCGTCCGCTGTGGCTGCTGTGGGCAGAGCTGGCGCTCGCCGCCCGGCTCGACGGCGCCGTGGATGGCGAGCCGGTCGAACTGTACCTGCAGGTGCTCGAACGCGTCGCCGACGGCGGCGGCCGCTATCGGCGCGCATGGCAACTGCATCGGCTCGGCGAACGGGCGCTGCAGGCAGCCGGGCTGAACGAGGACGCCGCCACCGCCGCTGCGGCCGCTGCTGCCGCGCTGGCGGAACTGCAGCAGAACACGCCCGTCGAACTGTTGTGGGCGCTCGATACCGAATCCGAAGGCGACCGCCGATGACCGACGCCGATCCCGCCCGCATGCTCGAATCGCTCCGCTCGGATTACCGTGAACTGGTCGAGCGGCTGGAGCGCAACCAGCGCGAGTTCGTCCATCTCGCGCGTTCGGTGTACCGGCTGCAGGAAGACGAACGGCGGCGGCTCGCGCGCGAACTGCACGACGGACTGGGGCAGAACCTGACCGCGTTGAAACACCAGTTGTCGCTGCTGCTCGATGCGCTGCCGGCCGATGCTTGCGAAGCCCGGGACCGCGCCGGGCTGGCGCTCGCGACCTGTGTGCAGACGCTCGACGACACCCGGCAACTGTCGCGCCTGCTGCGTCCACAGATACTCGACGATCTCGGACTGCCGGCCGCGCTGCGCTGGTTGGTCCGCAGTCTGCTCGATCCGGCCGGGATCGACTGCCGCCTGGACCTCGATGCACTTCCCGAACTCGACGGCGAATTGCAGACGGTCGTGTTCCGGGTCGTGCAGGAAGCGCTGACCAATGTCGTTCGCCATGCCGATGCCCAGGCGGTTGCCGTGCGGGTGCGCCACAACGCCGGCTTGCTGCGGATCGACATCGAGGACGACGGCCGCGGAATGGATCCGTCCAGGATCGCTTCCGGCGTCGGTTCCGGGCTCGGTGGCATGCGTGAACGGCTACGCCTGTTCGGTGGGAGTCTCGCGATCGAGCCCGGCGAGGCGGGCGGCTGCCGGCTGCGCGCGGCGCTGCCGGTAGACGCTGCCTGACGACGGTGGCAAGTTAGGCCGATGAAGCCGATCCGGGTCCTGATCGCCGACGACCACACGCTGGTCCGGGAGAGTCTGGTCGGCGTGCTGAACGCGAGCGGGTGCTGCCAGGTCGTCGCCGAGGCGGCCGATGGCGGCAGTGCGATCGCCCGCGCGCTGGAGCTGCAGCCGGACGTCGCGATCATCGACATCTCGATGCCGGGGCTGTCCGGCGTCGAGGTCGTCCGGCGGCTGCATCGCGAGGCGCCGAACGTGCGCTGCCTGGTGCTGACGATGCACGAGGACGAGGAATACGTCCTGCACGTCGTTCGGGCTGGTGCATCCGGCTATCTGGTCAAGGACAGCCCGACCACCGAACTGATCCAGGCGGTTCGCAACCTGAGCGCCGGAAAGGCCCATTTCGGTCCGTACGCGGCGCGCGTGATCGCCGATCAGGTGCACCGGCCGGATCGCCAGGTCAGCGATCCGTACGGCGACCTGACCGCCCGCGAGCGCGAGGTCTTCCATCTCGTGGTCGAAGGCCTGACCACCAAGGAAATCGCCCGCCGGCTCGAGATCAGCGTCAAGACTGCAGAGAACCACCGCTCGCACGTGATGGCCAAGCTCGGCGCACGCAACAGCGCCGAGATCGTCCGCTATGCGGTGCGCAAGGGTCTGATCGACGTGCCGGCACCGTAGCGCGGGCCGGCGACCCGGCGACGCAGCGCGTCCACCGGGCCGATCGGGCGGGATGGCTTACTTGTCTTCGAGACAGGCCGCCTGCATGTAGCGCTTGCCGCTGTTCTCGGCGTAGGTCAGGAAGCCGGTGTAATCCTTGCCGCCGGTGCGGGCCTCGAAGGTCGCGGTCCACTTGCCGTTCTTCTCCTTGAGCTTGAACTGGCCGATGTCCTTGTAGGCGTCGTTGTTGCAGTAGGCGCCTTCCCACAGCACCTTTTCGGCGTTGCCGTCGGCGACCCGCTCGAGGCACTTGCCGTCACGCGGCCGGAACCGGATGTTGGCGTCCTTGTCGCCCTGGATCGTGTTGTCGCTGTCGACATAGATCTTCAGGTGCGACTCCTGCACCGAGACGCTGCTGTTGTAGCCGGAATACGTTTCGGCGCAGCTCATCTTCGGATCGGACGACGACTCGATGCCGCTCTTCGCATTGGTCTCGCAGGCGCACTTGTACTTGGCTGCAGCAGCCGGCTGTGCAGCCAGGGCGGCGAGCGTGGCGATGGTCAGCAGGGCGAACTTGTTCATGATGATCCTTCTGTGGTCGAGGGTCGCGCAGGCCGGCCGTGCATCGAACCAAGACACGGCCGTTGCCGGCGCCGCCACTACAGCGTTCTGCGGTCCGGACGCCAACACCATGGATATGGCATCGGGGCGTGCCGCCCTGCCATATCCATGGTGTTCGGTTGCCGCAGCGGCCGTGGGACAGTGGTGCCGCAGCGGACGCCAAGCGGGGGAGCGGTCCGTTCGCATCGATCGGCCGTGCCCCGCCCAAAGGATTCCACGTGTCGATTCGTTGTCTTGCCTGTCTGATTCTGGTGATCCTGCTCGGAGCCTGCGCATCGGCCGATCGCCAGTTCGTCCGCAACATGCAGGGCATCGGTCTGGACCGACCGGACGACGACGGTCACACACTGTTCCGCCGGATCGGCAATGAACCGAGCAATGCCCGGCTGCACTTCGACAACGGCCGGTACCTTCTGACCCGCGGGCGCCACGCCGACATCGAAATGGCGCGCGTCGCGTTCGCCAATGCCAGCCGGCTGGCGCCCGACTGGTGGGCGCCGGAAGTCGGCCTCGCCGTGACCGAATACCGGCTCGGCCGCCATCTCGATGCGCTGTCGGCGCTGGCCGAAGCGGTCGAACGGCGCGGACGCTGCGACGAGCTGTGCTATTCGCTGGCGCTGGTCGCGTTCCGGGCCGGCCAGTTCGGGCTGGCCGCCAACGCGCTGCACAGCGCCCAGCGTGCCGGGCCACCGCAGACCGCCGCCGCGCGCAGCGCGGACGAATTCCTGTCCGCCGCGCTGGCCGATGCGCCGGGCGCACAATCGACCGCTGCGCTGCGCGAGCGCCTGCAACGCAGCCAGGCGGCGGACGGCGAACAGACCGGCAACGTCGCGATCGACGCCTACGTGATCCGGCAGAGCCGCAGCAGCAGCAGTGCGCAGGGCATCAACCTGCTGGAAGCATTGCGGCTGCAGTTCGGCGGTACGCTGGTCAACGATTTCGTCGACAGCAGTGATCAGGAGCCCGAACGGAGCCGCGAGCGCTCGCTGCAGGTCAGCATTCCGACCGTCAGCTACGCATTGAACATGGCGACCGAGGACACCAGCACGTTCAGCATCGAGGCCAGTCCGAGCGTGGTGGCGATCGCCGACCGGACCTCGCGCTTCTTCGAAGGCGCCAACGTGCTGATCGTGCCTTCGGGCGACGAGACCGAACCGGTCGAGCGCGACATCGGCATCGAGCTGAAGGTGACGCCGACCGAGATCACCGACAGCCACGTCGGGTTGTCGGTGCAGATCGAGCTGTCGAACCTGACCGCGTCGACGGTCGGCGGCGGCGGTGCGCAACTGCTGCAGACCGAGAAGACCACCGCCGAGGCATTCGCCCGCGTGCCGTTCGGACGCGCGATGGCGCTCGGCTCCGGGGCCAAGATGACCACCCGCAGCGGTGACGGCGGCGTGACCGCGCTGCGCGACGCGCCGGCGATCGGCCGGCTGTTCGGCAACGCCAGTGCCGCGGCCGCACGCAACGATGTGTTGGTGCTGGTCACCGCGCGTCGCGATCGGCAGGATCGTGTCGGGGTCGACGAGCAGGCGCTGTCGATGCGATTGTTCGGATTCGCGCCGGCGGCGGTGTCGCGGGTGTCGCGCCTGCCGTCGGAGACGCCGGCGCTGGATGTTGCCGACTGGTTCTGATCTGGAGGCCGCGTGACTGCACCGACCCAGGTGTTGCTGCTCGAGGATGATGCGCCGACCCGGCGCCGACTCTGCTCGGCACTGGCGGCCGATTCCGGCTTCGAGGTTCGCGCGGCCGCGACGCTGGCCGAGGCACGGGCGTTGCTCGCAGTCGCACCGCCCGACGTGCTGATCACCGACCTGAACCTGCCGGATGGCCATGGCAACAGCCTGATCGAGGAAGTGCACCAGACGCTGCCGGGGATCGAGATCCTGGTGATATCGGTGCTCTGCGACGAACGCAGCGTGGTCGCCGCGATCGCGGCCGGGGCCAGCGGCTACGTACTGAAGGATGCGCTACCCGGCGACATCTGCGATACCGTCCGCGCTGTCTTGCGCGGCCATTCGCCGATATCGAGCGCGATCGCCCGCTTCATCCTGCGCCGGCTGCATCCGGACCGGGACGACGGTGGCGACAGCCCGGCACGGCTGACGCCACGCGAAACCGACATCCTGTGGGGCATCGCGAAGGGATTCAGCTACAACGAAATCGCCGACGAACTCGGCATCTCGCGCAAGACGGTGCCGAACTACATCAAGAGCATCTATCGCAAGCTCGAGGTCGGCAGTCGTGGCGAGGCCGTGTTCGAGGCGGTCAGGCAGAAGCTGATCCGGCTCTAGCGGGGTGCGAGACCAGTGTCGCGGGTGATTCGGTGGCGCCGGCATCGAGTCGCGCCGGCAGGTCCAGCTTCACGGTCGTGCCCTGCGGCGTGCTGTCGATGTCGAGCGCCGCACCGATCGCGCTTGCCCGCCGCTGCATGTTGTCGATACCGAAGCCGCCAGGCCGCCCGCTGGCTCCACCGCGGCCGTGATCGCGCACGCGGAGCCGGACACCGAAGCCGACGCGAGGCGAGCTATCGGCGTCGATCGTGATCCGGTCGCCACCGGCATGCCGGATCGCATTCATGACCGCCTCCTGCAGGATCCGGAAGATCGTCAGCGTCGCGGTCGGATGCAGGCCGGGCAGGTCGGGCAGGGCGCGCACCTGCCAGTCGAGACCGACCCCGGCACGCCGCAGTTGCGGCGCGATCTGTTCGCGGAACGCAGCCAGCATCAGGCCGAGATCATCGCCCATGTCCTCGAGCGAATTGACCACCAGTCGAAGGTCGGCCAGCGCACGCCGGCTGGCTGTCGTGATCTCGTCGTCGGCGGCGCGGTGCTGTTCGCACAGTGCGACGATCGACACCAGATGGCCTGCGATGCCGTCGTGCAGGTCGCTCATCAAGCGCACCCGCTCGGTTTCCAGCGCGACCTTGCGGGCCTGCTCCTGCTCGCGGGCGAAGGTCTCGCGCAGCTTGGCCTCGGTCGCCTCGACGGTCTGCCGCAGGCGGACATTGAAGCGCTCGACCGCCGACAGCGAGCTGGCGATCCGGCGCAGCAGGATCACGCCGATCGCCACTGCCAGCAGCGGCCCGCTGAACCGCGACAGCAACACGTAGCCCGGCTCGATGACGGCGAGCAGCCCGAGCAGATCGTGGACGGCGAATGCCGCGGCTCCCAGCACCGCGCCGAACAGCAGCAGGGCCTGGTCGTTGCGGGTGGCGAATGCCCCACGCACCAGCATCGCGATGGCGACGACGACCAGCAGCAGCGTGGCCGGAGCGAACACGAGCGGCACGAGCCAGGTCGCATAGCGTCCCGGCAGCAGTACCGACAGGACGACCAGCGCGGGCAGCAGCAGGAACCAGCCGAGCGGCAGTGGAATCCTGCGGCCGAGGAACAGGCAGACGATCGGTATCGCCAGTGAGCCCGGCACGAAACGGCCCACGTTGAGCAACCGCAGCAGCGTTTCGCTCTGCAGTTCGAGTGCGTAGGCCGGCAGCGATGGCAGCAGATAGGCGACCAGCATCAGGCCGTACAGCAGGTACAGCCGGTCGCCGCGGCGCGCGGACCAGACCACCAGCACGAACACCGCCATCGCCAGCAGCAGACCGTCGATCAGGCGCGGCAGCGTATGGGTCAGCAGTCGGCCGTGCGTGTACTCGGGCCGCAGCAGCCGTTCCGGGCCGAGTTCGACCGTCCCGACCGCGCCGCCGTGGACGGTCGTGCCGCGCAGCATCAGTTCGATCCGGTTGCTGTCGTTGGTGCGCAGCAGCGAGGTCGGCAACGGCACCAGCAGCGGCGTGCTGCGGCCGAGATCGTAATGCGCCTGCTCCCACTGGCTGTCGGCGAGCAGCGTGCCGTTCAGCGACACCTGCAGGCGACCGCTGAAGTTCGGCACGAACAACGCGATCCGCTCGTCGCCGTCGTGCGGCGCAGCGAACGCGATCTGCAGCCGATGATGGCATTCGATGCTGTCCCGCGGCCTGCATTGATGCGGCAGCGAGATCGCGATATCGCCATCGATCGACAGCAGCGTCGCGCGGTCGATCGCCTGCACGCCGGGATGGCCGGTGGCTGTCGTGCCGATCCGCAGCAGCGCCGAGCCGAGCACCAGCAGCGCGATCCAGCCAGCCAGCAACAGCAGGCGACGCCGACGCCAGCCACGGCCGCCGTCGGCCACCGGCCGCGCGGCTGCCTCGTTCGCATGCTGCATCGACGCTCTCCCCAACGCGGTCGTCCCTGTCTGTGCCGCAGACATCCCCGAAAACCGGCGAACCCGGCCGGCACGATCGACCGCGGACGGCTACATCCGGAACACGCCGAAGCGATCGCGCTCGATCGGTGCGTTGAGGCTGGCCGACAGCGCGAGGCCGAGCACGCGACGGGTGTCCGCCGGGTCGATCACGCCATCGTCCCACAGCCGTGCGCTGGCGTAATACGGATTGCCCTGCAGTTCGTACTGCTCGCGGATCGGCGCCTTGAAGCCGTCCTCGTCCTCGGCCGACCAGCTCTTTCCGGCCGCTTCGAGTCCGTCGCGGCGGACCGTGGCGAGCACGCTGGCAGCCTGTTCGTTGCCCATCACGCTGATTCGCGCGTTCGGCCACATCCACAGGAAGCGCGCGCCGTAGGCGCGACCGCACATTGCGTAGTTGCCGGCACCGAACGAGCCGCCGATCACGACGGTGAACTTCGGCACGTGCGAACACGCCACCGCGGTCACCATCTTTGCGCCGTCCTTGGCGATACCGGCGTTCTCGTACTTGCGCCCGACCATGAAGCCGGTGATGTTCTGCAGGAATACCAGCGGAATGTTGCGCTGGTTGCACAGTTCGATGAAATGCGCGCCTTTCAGCGCGCTTTCGGCGAACAGGATGCCGTTGTTGGCGATGATGCCGACCGGCATGCCGTACAGGTGCGCAAAGCCGGTGACCAGCGTCTTGCCGTAGCGTGCCTTGAATTCCTGCAGTTCCGAGCCGTCGACGACGCGGGCAATCACCTCGCGGATATCGAACGGCCGGCGCGTGTCGCGTGGCACAACACCATACAGTTCGTCGACCGGATACAGCGGCTCGGCCGCAGTCTGCAGCGCGAGCTGGCGCGGCCTGCTGCGGTTGAGATGGCGGACGATGTCGCGGGCGATCTGCAGCGCGTGGCGGTCGTCTTCGGCGAAATGGTCGGCCACGCCCGACACCGACGTGTGCACGTCGGCGCCGCCGAGCGCCTCTGCATCGACGACTTCTCCGGTCGCGGCCTTCACCAGCGGCGGGCCGCCGAGAAAGATCGTGCCCTGTTCCCGGACGATCACCGACTCGTCGCACATCGCCGGCACGTAGGCGCCGCCTGCGGTGCACGAGCCCATCACGACCGCGACCTGCGGAATGTTCTCGGCACTCATCCGCGCCTGGTTGTAGAAGATCCGGCCGAAGTGTTCCTTGTCCGGGAATACCTCGTCCTGCAGCGGCAGGAACGCGCCGCCGGAATCGACCAGGTAGATGCATGGCAGCTTGTTTTCGCGGGCGATCTCCTGCGCGCGCAGGTGCTTCTTGACCGTCATCGGGAAATACGTGCCGCCCTTGACGGTCGCGTCGTTGGCGACAACCACGACTTCCATGCCGTGCACGCGACCGATGCCGGCGACCATGCCGGCACCCGGCGCGGCGTCGTCGTACATGCCTTCGGCGGCCAGCGGCGCGATCTCGAGGAACGGCGAGCCCGGGTCGAGCAGCGCGGTGATGCGATCACGCGGCAGCAGCTTGCCGCGCTCGAGATGTTTGGCGCGGGCCTTGTCGCCGCCGCCCATTGCAATCCGTTCCAGCCGACGATGCAGTTCGTCGACCAGCGACTGCATGTGCTCGCGGTTGGCGATGAAGTCGGGGGAGCGGCTATCGACCTGGGTTTGCAGGGCAGGCATCGGGATCTCCGGCTGTGGCGGCGTTGCTCGCTGCCGTCATCCCGGCGAAAGCCGGGATCCATTCTGTGATCGTGGGGTGTAAGAAGATGCCGTGATCATGCAGCGGGTGATCGCGTCACCGCGAGCGGCTCTTCCTGCGCCCGGAAGAAAGCCCCTCTCCCCCCGGGAGAGGGGTTGGGGTGAGGGTCCGAACGGAGCGTGCTGGTCAAGGCCGGCAGCGGGCGCGCTGGTCGCGTGGTGCTTCCTGCCGTGCGGCCATTGCCAGCACCGCAGGGGCACCAACCCTCACCCCCGGCCCCTCTCCCGAGGGGAGAGGGAAGCGAAGCGCATATATGCGAATCGTCAGACCAGCTCCACTGCCACCGCCGTCGCCTCACCACCACCGATGCACAGCGATGCGATGCCGCGCTTGCCGCCGCGCTGCTTCAGCGCGTGGACCAGCGTGACCAGCAGCCGCGCACCGGAGGCGCCGATCGGATGGCCGAGCGCGACCGCGCCGCCGTGCACGTTCAACTTCTCGCGCGGCACGCCGAGTTCCTTGATCGGCGCCATCGCGACGCAGGCAAACGCCTCGTTGACCTCGAACAGGTCGACGTCGGCGACCCTCCAGCCGGTCTTGTCCAGCAGCTTCTCGATCGCATGGACCGGCGCGGTGGTGAACCACTCCGGCTCCTGCGAATGCGTCGTGTAACCGACGATCCGTGCCAGCGGCGTCACGCCGCGCGCCTTGGCGGTGCTCTCGCTCATCAACACGGTCGCGGCCGCGCCGTCGGAAATCGACGACGAACTCGCCGCGGTGATGGTGCCGTCCTTCTTGAACGCCGGGCGCAGGCCTGGAATCTTGTCGATCATGCAGCGCGACGGCTGCTCGTCGGTGTCGATCGTCGTGTCGCCCTTCCTGCCGGCGACCACGACCGGCGCGATCTCGTCCTTGAAGCTGCCGTCGGCAACCGCGGCCTGCGCGCGGCGCACGCTCTCTGCGGCGTACTGGTCCTGTTCCTCACGCGTGAAGCCGAGCTTGTCGACGCACATCTCGCCGAACACGCCCATCGCCTGCTTCTGGTACGGATCGGTCAGGCCGTCCCAGGCCATGTGGTCGAGGAACTCGGCGCTGCCGTAGCGGATGCCGGTGCGCGAGCCGTTCAGCAGGTGCGGCGCGTTGGTCATGCTCTCCATGCCGCCGGCGACGACAATCTCGGCACTGCCGGCGCGGATCAGGTCAGCGCCGAGCATGATCGCCTTCATGCCTGAGCCGCAGACCTTGTTGATCGTCGTGCAGCCGGTCGAGGGCGGCAAGCCGGCGCCGAGCGAGGCTTGCCGCGCCGGCGCCTGGCCGAGACCGGCCGGCAGCACGCAGCCCATGATCACCTCGGACACGTCGGCCGCGGCGATTCCCGCCTGCTCGATCGCCGCGCGGATCGCGGTCGCGCCGAGCGTCGGCGTCGGCACGCCGGTGAACTGGCCCATGAACGCGCCGATGGCGGTGCGCCTGGCGGCTGCGATCACGATCGGGTCGGCCGCTGTGGCGCTGGCCTTGACGGGGTTCTGCTCGGACATGGCGGATCTCCTGAAAATGCCTGCCCGGATGGAATCGCCGGGCACGAGACAAGACCGCCGATTCTACCGCGTCCGCGGCTCGGGTCGGGTTGCTGGGCGGTGTTCCGCCGGGCGAGTTCGGCCGTCATGCAGGTGAATCCGGCCGCCGCGGCCCAAGCAGAATTGAATGTGGCCAGCAACGGATTGCCGCCGATCGACTGGAAAACACTCGCGATCGAGCAGGTACTTGAGCGCCGACCCGCAGCTCGTCGCGCTGGCCCACTCGCTGCGCGGGTTCAGCCTGCGAAAGCGTCCCAGTCGGCCAGCAGCAGGTCGACCAGCGCCGGGTCGAACTTGCGGCCGCGCTCGCTGGTGAAATGCGCGCGGATCTCATCCGTCGACCACGGGCCGCGCCAGGCGCGCTCGCTCGACAACGCATCCAGCACGTCGGCGATCGCGCCGATCCTGCCGGCAAGCGGGATGTGGTCGCCGGCCAGCCCCCGCGGGTAGCCGCTGCCGTCCCAGTTCTCGTGATGGGTGAGCGCGATCTCGGCAGCCAGCCGGACCATCGGATGGCGCGATCCGGCCAGCATCTGCGCGCCGATCTCGGCATGCTGGCGGACCAGTGCGAGTTCGTCTTGGTCGAGCGGCCCGGGCTTTTCGACGATGTCGAGCGGCAATCGCAGCTTGCCGACGTCGTGCAGCGGCGCCGCGAAGCGCAGTGCCGCGGCGGTGCGTGCGTCGAGACCGAGCCGGCACGCCAGTTCGTGCGCGATCGAGCCGACCCGGGCGATCCGTCGCGCCCGGTCGGCCGAGCGCGTCTCTGCAGCACCGGCCAGCAGGCACACCATCTCGAGCTGGGACTCGCTGAGCTCCTGGTTCAGATGCAGGTTCTCGAATGCGATCGATACGTTGGTGCAGAACAGCTCGACCAGCTTGAAGTCATCCGGCTGCAGGTTCCACGCCTCGCCGACATACAGCAGGCTCTCGCCGTGGTGGCTGTCCTTGAAGTGCAGCACGTAGTGGTCGTCGCGGAACAGGTGCTGCTTGCTGCGCCACGCTTCGTGCAGCGAAGTGACCAGTTTCGACGGCAACGTCCGTTCGGCTGCGTCATGCGCGAAGCGTTCGAATTCGCCGGTCGCGGCGGTGATCTCGAAGCGGTCCGGCAGGGAATCGGCCGCGCTGCGGTCGGGCGGCTGGACCCGGCAATACAGGGTGCCGCACTCGAGCCCGGCCAGGTGGGTGAGCTGGAACAGCACCGCCGACGCGAACTCGGCGCTCTCCTGATGCGAGAACACCTGCGCCGACGCCTGGATCACCCGCTCCAGTCCCTGGCGTGCGCGTTCGATCGTGATGATGTCGCGGTATCCACGCAGCGCGACACGGACCGTGCCGCTGAGTTTCTGCGTGGTCAGCTCGGTCTTTTCCTTGTAGTCGTTGATGTCGTAGTCGTTGGTGACGCGCGCTTCAGGCGCCTGGCCCGGCTGGCCGGTGCGCAGCACGATCCGGACGAAGTGGTTGCACAGTTCCTCGCGGGTGAAGCGGACCACGTCGAGTCCGGCGTGGTCGGATTCCATGACGACGTCGAGAAGGACCAGCGCGATATCGGCGTTCGCCTGCAGCATGTCCATGCCTTCCTTGCCGGAGTAGGCCGACAGGAACTGCAGCGGGCGGTTCTCGAAGCGGAAGTTCGACAGCACCAGGCGGGTCACCGCGTGCACTTCCGGCTCGTCGTCGACGATCAGTACCTTCCACGGGGCGCCGACGGCCGGCTCCGGGGCCAGGCCGACGTCGTCGAAGACCAGCGCTGCATCGTCGTCGTTCAAGCGCGCATCCCCCAGATTCGCGGATCGTTGCAAGGTGCGCCCGCCGGACGGCCTTGGTCAAGCGTCGCGGGCGGGTCGGCCGAACCAGCGGTCGGGCGAAAACCGCCGATGGCTGCGGTGCAGCGCGCGGGCCACGCCTGCCTCGTCGGCATGCTGCGGGTACGGCCAGTCGGCCGCCACGACGGTGCCGCCGGAATGCCCGGCGAGTCCGTTCTCGCAGGCGAAGTAGCCATGGTTGACCAGCACCTCGAACTCGGCCGCGTCGAAGCGGTCGAGGTCGGTACGCACCCGGGCCAGCACATCACGGATCAGGCCAGGGCTGTAGCCGTGCGCTCCGGCATCGCTGCGATCGGTCAGGTTCCAGTAGGCGCCGTCGATCCCACGTGCCAGCGTCGTGAACAGCAGGCGCTTGCGCAGTGCGGCGGCCTGGTTGCCGATCACCTGGGTGTAGCGCAGCAGGCGCCGCAAGTAATGGCGACCGGGGGTGAACGCGAACGGCGCACCGGCATCGGAGACGAGGATCTCGCGGTAATGGCGCAGTGCCGGTTCCAGCCCGAGATTGTCGTAGACGCCGCCATCGGTCAGTTCGACCGCGCCGCGCAATGCGTCGGCATCGGCACCTCGATAGCTGCCGCGACGGAAGTCGGCGGAGCCGGCATCGATCGACAGCGGTCCGAACACCGGTGGGAAACTCGATGACGCTGCCACCGCGAGTGCCAGCGGAATGTCGCGGTGTTCGCGCAGATAGCCGGCGAGGTAGTCGCCGACCCGCTGCCGCGAGAACTCCCAGTTGACGCCGAAGGTCAGGTCGGTCGCGCAGAACACGAAACGCGGCTGGCTTGGCAGGTCCGCCAGCGTGCGTTCGCCGAGAAATCTCCGGTAGGCCTGCTGCAGGCGATCGACGCGCGCACGCGGGGCGAGCCAGTTCCGCCACAGTGTCTTCAGCACCGCGCCGGTTCGGATGTCTCGGCTCACGACACTGCGGAACGGCTCGACCACATCGTTGCGGAAGTCGCTTCGGTCGGTCCAGTCGGCGAACGACTCGCCTTCGCGTCGCAAGTCGAGGTAACGACAGGCGAGCCAGGACGACACGATGCTGCCGCCCGACACGGCACTGAACAATTCGACGCCGCGCAGCAGGCCGCGCTCGGACAACCGCAGCAAGGCGCCCAGATGAAACAGCGCTGCGCGATAGCCGCCGCCGGACAGGCACAAGGCTCGCCCGCGCTGGCGCGAGGACGGACTGGCCTGGCGCTCTTCGTGCGCGGTCTGCAGACGGTCGATGTCGGTGTGGTCCATCAATGCCGGGATCGCGGAGTCGTCGAAGCCGATCTTAGCCCGAACCCTTCGAGAAGCTGCTTCCTGTCCACACGCTGCAGATTGCTTTGCGCCATCATCACGGCGACGCGTGAATGATCGGTCCGGCAATGCGGTTCCTGGTCTGCCGCATTGCGGCCTGATGCTGACGCTCTGCGTCACTTGCTGCTGCGATGTTGATTGCGCTCAAGGTCGGTTTGCCGCAGGTGCATCACGGTAACGCGCCGATGTGCTAGCGTCTGCAGCCCTTGCGGAGGATGCGCTTGATCTCGATGTCCGAGGTGGCCCGCGAATCACCGTTCCTCGTGCCGGACCGGCCGGAAGACGAGTCGTTCCTGTTCGATCTGTACGCGCAGACGCGCAGCGAAGAAGTGGCCGGCTGGGGTTGGAGCGACGCGCAGCAGCGAGATTTCCTGCAGATGCAGTTCCGCATCCAGCGGCAAGGCTACGCGCTGCAGTATCCGTCCGCGTCCTGGTGGATCGTGCGTCACCGCGGCGCATCGGTCGGTCGGTTGGTCGTCGATCGCTCTATCGATGCACTGCGGCTGGTCGATGTCGCCGTGCTGACGGAGTGGCGCGGGCAGGGGCTGGGTACGTGGCTGGTTCGGAACTTGCAGGCGGAGGCGGCCCGGGAGCGGAAGCCGCTGAGACTCAGCGTCGCTGTCGACAATCCGGCACAGCGGCTGTATCAGCGGCTCGGATTCCAGGTCGACCGCGGCAGCGCGACGCATGTCGCAATGCTCTGGTGCGCCACGGCCGGCGCGCCGATCGATGAAGCAGGTGAAGCATGCGTGAGCCGATGACACCCGATCTGTTCCGGCCGCATCTGCGGACGCGCTTCCGCGCGCTGCTGGAGCAACACTCGCCGATCGAACTCGAATTGCTGGACGTGGCCGACCATGGTTCCACTGATGCGCACGTACAGTTCGCGATCGAATTCGCTGGCCCGGCCGATGCACCCTTGACGCAGGGCCTGTTCCGGCTGGCGCACGATGCGCTCGGCGAGCAGGTGCTGTTGCTGGTGCCGGTTGCGCGCGACGCCGAGGTCATTCGCTACGAGGCGGTGTTCAACAGCGTTCGTCCGGCGCCGGAAGGCTGAGTGATTCCGGTCGTCCGGCGTTCGGGCCGGTCGGACGACGGTGTGATGCCAGGCTCGAGCGTTTCCCTGAAAGCGACAACAACCAACAACAATTCGGGAGGGGAAGAATGAGTGAAGCCTATCTGGGAGAGATCCGGCTGTTCGCCGGCAACTACGCGCCGCAGGGATGGGCGACGTGCGACGGGCAGATGCTGTCGATCGCCGAGTTCGATGCGCTGTTCGCGCTGATCGGAACGAGCTATGGCGGTGACGGACAGACCACCTTCGCCTTGCCTGACCTGCGTGGACGGCTGCCGGTCAACCAGGGCACCAACCCGGCGACCGGCACGAACTATCCGCTGGCGCAGGCAGTCGGCACCGAAACGGTTGCGCTGATCGAGCCACAGATGCCGGTGCACAGCCATCCGGCCAATGCCAGTGCGACCGCGAATGCCGAAAGCCCGACCAATGCGGTCTGGGCCGGCGATGCGCTGAATCGCTTCAGCACCGCCGCGCCGACGACGTCGATGCGGCCGGACTGCATCGGTGCGGTGGGCGGCTCGCAGCCGCACGAAAACATGATGCCGTACCTGCCGTTGACGTTCATCATCTCGCTGTACGGCGTCTTTCCGCCGCAGAACTGAGGGAGCACATCCATGTCCGAACCGTTCCTGGCGGAAGTCCGTCTCTTTTCGTTCGCCTTTGCTCCGCGCGGCTGGGCTGTCTGTAACGGCCAGTTGCTGCCGATCAACCAGAACCAGGCGCTGTTCTCGCTGATCGGAAACACCTACGGTGGCGATGGCCGGACCACGTTCGCGCTGCCGGACCTGCGCGGCCGCACGCCGGTGCATTTCGGCAACGGCGTCACGCTCGGCCAATCGGCCGGCGAGGAGGGCCACGCGCTGGCGGTCGCCGAGTTGCCGATGCACAACCACCAGGCATCGGCGGGTACCGATGCCACGGCCCCGTCGCCGTCAGGCAATGTCTGGGGCACCGTTGCCGGGCAGTCGTTCTATGCCAATGCCGCCAGCGCGACGATGAGTGCGTCGGCGATCGGCACGGCCGGCCAGGGGCAGCCGCATTCAAACATGCAGCCGTCGCTGGTAATGAATTTCTGCATGGCCCTGCAGGGCCTCTATCCGTCCCGCAACTGACCGAACGACTGGAGAGCATCATGTCCGATCAATACATCGGCGAGATCCGCATGTTCGGCGGAAACTTCGCCCCCAGGGGTTGGGCCTTCTGCAACGGCCAACTGATGGCGATCAGCCAGAACACCGCGCTGTTCTCGATTCTCGGCGTCACCTATGGAGGCGACGGCAAGAGCACCTTCGCGTTGCCCGACCTGCAGGGCCGCGCGCCGATGCACCAGGGGGCCGGTCGCGGCCTGACGCCACGCATGCTCGGGCAGCGAGGTGGTGCGCCGAGCGTGACCCTGCTCGAGAGCCAGATGCCCAGACACAATCACGTGCCGCAGGCGGTTTCCGCCAACGGTGCGACCGGGCAGGGACCGGATGGCGCAGTCTGGGCGCAGGGGTGGACGGCGGGTCGCGGCGGGCAACAAAATCCCGCGCCGACCTGTGCCACCTCGGCGAGCACGCCAATGGCGGCACAGGCACTGGGTCCCACCGGTGGCAGTCAGCCGCACAACAACATGCAGCCGTATCTCGGCGTGTCGTTCATCATTGCGCTGCAGGGAGATTTCCCTCCGCGCGGCTGATGCAGCAAGCCCCCGGGCAGTGTATGCCCGGGGCACTTTCATCTTGATACCGACCATCCACTGGTTGTCGAGTTTTCGCAGGAGATTCACCCAATGTCGAATCCGGCCATTGCGACGCTGCTGTCGAAGCTCGTGCGCGAAGCGCTGCGCGCCACACTTGCGCTGGCTTGTCTGCTGCTGCTGCCTTCGATTGCATCGGCGGCAGAAACGCTGGATCAATCCAACACGGTAACGGCGCCGCAGTCCAACGACGAATTCACCTACGTCAGACCCGCCAACCGGATCGCCCAGACGTTCACCGCGGGCGGCACCAACAACCTGAGCAAGGTCCGCGTCTACGTCAAGCGGGTGGGCGGCACCGGCTCGCTGGTTGCCGCGATCTGCACGAGCCTGCCCGGCGTCGGTACCCTGGCCGGCTGTCTCGGACAGGGAAGCATCGACATCAGCGGCATCGGCGCCGGTTACGGCTGGCACGACATCGCGATGTCAAGCGCGATATCGGTTACCTCGGGTTCGACCTATTACCTTGTTCTTGCTCCTGATGCCGGCGCCAGTGGAGACTTCGATATCCGGTGGTGGATCACCGGCAGCAGCCCGTACGCGGGCGGCCGGCTCCATTACGAGGACGCGGACGCCTGGATGAGCGACGCTGCCGCGCCGGAGCAGGCGAATGAAGACGCCGTGTTCCAGACCTATCTCGGCACGCCGGTGAGCAGCAATGCCGACCTGTCGAACCTGGTGCTGTCGTCCGGCACGCTGAGCCCGGTGTTCGCAGCCGGCACGACCAGCTACACGGCGAGCGTGTCGAATGCGACGACCTCGATCACGGTGACGCCGACCGTTTCCGATTCGAATGCGAGCGTGACCGTCAACGGCAGTGCCGTGACCAGCGGCAATGCGTCCGGCGCGATTGCACTGACGGTCGGCAGCAACACGATCACGACGGTCGTGACTGCGCAGGATGGCGTCACGACGAAGACCTACACGGTCACCGTGACGCGCGCGGCGAGCGCCAATGCCGACCTGTCCAGCCTCGTGCTGTCGTCCGGCACGCTGAGCCCGGTGTTCGCAGCCGGCACGACCAGCTACACGGCGAGCGTGTCGAATGCGACGACCTCGATCACGGTGACGCCGACCGTTTCCGATTCGAATGCGAGCGTGACCGTCAACGGCAGTGCCGTGACCAGCGGCAATGCGTCCGGCGCGATTGCACTGACGGTCGGCAGCAACACGATCACGACGGTCGTGACTGCGCAGGATGGCGTCACGACGAAGACCTACACGGTCACCGTGACGCGCGCGGCGAGCGCCAATGCCGACCTGTCCAGCCTCGTGCTGTCGTCCGGCACGCTGAGCCCGGTGTTCGCAGCCGGCACGACCAGCTACACGGCGAGCGTGTCGAATGCGACGACCTCGATCACGGTGACGCCGACCGTTTCCGATTCGAATGCGAGCGTGACCGTCAACGGCAGTGCCGTGACCAGCGGCAATGCGTCCGGCGCGATTGCACTGACGGTCGGCAGCAACACGATCACGACGGTCGTGACTGCGCAGGATGGCGTCACGACGAAGACCTACACGGTCACCGTGACGCGCGCGGCGAGCGCCAATGCCGACCTGTCCAGCCTCGTGCTGTCGTCCGGCACGCTGAGCCCGGTGTTCGCAGCCGGCACGACCAGCTACACGGCGAGCGTGTCGAATGCGACGACCTCGATCACGGTGACGCCGACCGTTTCCGATTCGAATGCGAGCGTGACCGTCAACGGCAGTGCCGTGACCAGCGGCAATGCGTCCGGCGCGATTGCACTGACGGTCGGCAGCAACACGATCACGACGGTCGTGACTGCGCAGGATGGCGTCACGACGAAGACCTACACGGTCACCGTGACGCGCGCGGCGAGCGCCGATGCCGACCTGTCGAACCTGGTGCTGTCTTCCGGCACGCTGAGCCCGGCGTTCGCGGCCGGCACGACCGGCTACACCGCCGACGTCAGCAACGCGACCAGCTCGATCACGGTCACGCCGACCGTCGCCGATTCGAATGCGAGCGTGACCGTCAACGGCAGTGCCGTGACCAGCGGCAATGCGTCCGGCGCGATCGCGCTGACGGTCGGCAGCAACACGATCACGACGGTCGTGACCGCGCAGGATGGCGTCACGACCAGGACCTACACGGTCACCGTGACGCGGGCGGCGAGCAGCAACGCCGACCTGTCGAACCTGGTGCTGTCGTCCGGCACGCTGAGCCCGGCGTTCGCGGCCGGAACGACCAGCTACACGGCGAGCGTCTCGAATGCGACGACCTCGATCACGGTGACGCCGACCGTTGCCGATTCGACCGCGAGCGTGACCGTCAACGGCAGTGCCGTGACCAGCGGCAATGCGTCCGGCGCGATTGCACTGACGGTCGGCAGCAACACGATCACGACGGTCGTGACTGCGCAGGATGGCGTCACGACGAAGACCTACACGGTCACCGTGACGCGCGCGGCGAGCGCCAATGCCGACCTGTCCAGCCTCGTGCTGTCGTCCGGCACGCTGAGCCCGGTGTTCGCAGCCGGCACGACCAGCTACACGGCGAGCGTGTCGAATGCGACGACCTCGATCACGGTGACGCCGACCGTTTCCGATTCGAATGCGAGCGTGACCGTCAACGGCAGTGCCGTGACCAGCGGCAATGCGTCCGGCGCGATTGCACTGACGGTCGGCAGCAACACGATCACGACGGTCGTGACTGCGCAGGATGGCGTCACGACGAAGACCTACACGGTCACCGTGACGCGCGCGGCGAGCGCCGATGCCGACCTGTCGAACCTGGTGCTGTCTTCCGGCACGCTGAGCCCGGCGTTCGCGGCCGGCACGACCGGCTACACCGCCGACGTCAGCAACGCGACCAGCTCGATCACGGTCACGCCGACCGTCGCCGATTCGAATGCGAGCGTGACCGTCAACGGCAGTGCCGTGACCAGCGGCAATGCGTCCGGCGCGATCGCGCTGACGGTCGGCAGCAACACGATCACGACGGTCGTGACCGCGCAGGATGGCGTCACGACCAGGACCTACACGGTCACCGTGACGCGGGCGGCGAGCAGCAACGCCGACCTGTCGAACCTGGTGCTGTCGTCCGGCACGCTGAGCCCGGCGTTCGCGGCCGGAACGACCAGCTACACGGCGAGCGTCTCGAATGCGACGACCTCGATCACGGTGACGCCGACCGTTGCCGATTCGACCCCGAGCGTGACCGTCAACGGCAGCGCCGTGACCAGCGGCAATGCGTCCAGCGCGATTGCACTGACGGTCGGCAGCAACACGATCACGACGGTCGTGACCGCCGAGGATGGCACGACGACCAGGACCTACACCGTCACCGTGACGCGGGCGGCGAGCGTCAATGCCGACCTGTCGAACCTGGTGCTGTCGTCCGGCACGCTGAGCCCGGTGTTCGCGGCCGGCACGACCAGCTACACGGCGAGCGTGCCGAACGCAACGGATTCGCTCACAGTCACGCCGACTGCGGCCGATGCCACGGCAACGATCACGGTCAATGGGGCCGCGGTGGCCAGCGGTGCCGCGTCCGCTCCGATTGCGCTCGCCGTCGGCACCAACACGATCACGATCGTCGTGACCGCGCAGGACGGTGTCACCACCACCGGCTACAGCGTCGCCGTCGAGCGCTCGGCGTCGAGCGGCGCCGAACTGGCCGATCTCGTGCTGTCATCAGGCACGCTGGCACCGCTGTTCGCGGCCGGTACGACGAACTACACGGCCGACGTGGCAAACGCGGTTTCAGCCATCACCGTCACCGCAACGCTTGCTGACCTGACGGCTACGATGACGGTGAATGGGGTTGCTTCCGCCAGCGGGGCCGCGGCCGGTCCGATCGCACTGGCGATCGGTGCCAACACGATCACGATCGTTGTCACCGCACAGGATGGCATCACCACCACGACCTACTCGGTCACGGTGACCCGTGCGGCAGCAGTGCCGGGTGCTCCGACCATCGGCAGTGCAGTCGCCGGCGACGGCGAGGCCACGATCAGCTTCACTGCACCTGCCGATGACGGCGGCGCGCCGATCACCGGCTATACCGCCACCAGCACGCCCGGCGGGCTGACCGGTGGCTGTGCGGCGTCGCCGTGCACAGTGTCCGGCCTGACCAACGGCACCACCTACACGTTCACCGTGTTCGCGACCAACTCCGCCGGCGACGGACCGGTGTCCGCGGCGTCGAACAGCGTCATCCCGAAGGGCAACCAGACGGCATTGGTGGCGACCGCGGATCCGACATCGATCGAGGTCGGCGGCAGCAGCGCGCTCGGTACGACCGGCGGTTCCGGCAGCGGCACGGTCAGCTTCGCGATCACGGCCGGCGCCGGCTTCTGCTCGATTTCGGGTTCGACGTTGACCGGCACCTCGGTCGGCGTCTGCACGGTGACCGCGACCAAGGCCGGCGATGCCGCGTTCCATCCGGCCAGCGCGACCATCGACGTCAGCGTCGGCCTGACCACCTTCGTGGTCACGCCGAGCGCCGGGCCGAACGGCACGCTGTCGCCGGCCACGCCGCAGACGGTCGGGCAGGGGGAGACGATCGCGTTCACGGTGACCGCTGACGCCGGGTTCCGCATCGCCAGCGTCAGCGGCTGCGGCGGATCGCTGGTCGGCAACGTCTACACGACCGCTGCGGTCGAGGCCGACTGCACCGTGACGGCGACGTTCGAGGCGGACTCGGCATTGCCGGGGCAGCCGCTGAACGTGATCGCGACGGCCGGCGACAGCCAGATCGTCGTCAGTTGGGATCCTCCGGCCGACGACGGCGGCAGCCCGGTGACCGGCTACACCGCGGGCGCGCGGCCGGCGGCATCGCCCGGCGACGCGCCGACTACCTGCAGCACGGCCGGTGCCACGACCTGCACGATCACGGGCCTGATCAACGGCACCGCCTACATCGTCAGCGTCGTGGCGACCAATGCGGTCGGCGACGGCGATCCGGCCACTGCAGCGACCGAGGCCACGCCGATCGGTGTGCCGGCGGCGCCGACCAACGTCGTCGTGGTAGGCAGCGGCGGCTCCAGCGTGGCCGTCAGTTGGGCTCCGCCTGCCGACGACGGCGGCGCGCCGATCACCGGGTACACCGTGACCGCGTCGCCGGGTGGAATGACCTGCACGGTGAGCGGCACTCCGCCGCCGTCGAGCTGCGAGATCACCGGCCTGCAACCCGGTGTCAGCTACTCGTTCACCGTGGTGGCCAGCAATGCGGCCGGATCCGGGCCGGGCGGGGTCGCCAACGCATCAGCGGCCGGCGCCGTGACCCGCATCCCGGCCAGCCATCCGTGGGCACTTTGGCTGCTGGCGCTTGGCGTGATGGCGCTGGCCTGGCGTGGGCACGCGCTTCGTGCCCACCGGCCGAGCCAGCGGTAGACGCTGCGGACCGAAGTCCGGGCCGGTGCCCGGACTTCGGATTGTCGGCCGCTCCGCTCGGGCGGTGGCTGCGATGAAGCGTCGTACCGGAGCGAACGGCGGCTCGTAGCCGGCGCGGACGGCATCCTATACTCGGCCGATGACAAGATTCGTCGCCGTCGTTGTGCTGGTGCTGGCATTCGCCGCGATCGCCGCCGGCTCGTCGCCGGTCGTTCCGCACGGCGGGGTGCTGGTCGGTCCGGAAGGTCTGGCCGACGACAGCCGCGCCCGCGTGGCTGCCGATCGCGTGCTGTCGTCGCTGATGGACGGCGACGCCGACACCGCGATCGCGCTGTCGGCCGCGGAGGCCGACCCGCTCCGCTTCGAGCAGATGGCGACGGTGGTGGTCGACGCGCTCCGGCAGGCCGATCCGAGCGTGGCCGGAACGCACTGGCTCGAATGGCTCGAGGTCCAGCCGGTGCGCGTGTGGCAGCGTCATGAAGAAACCTCTGCCGACTGGTTCGTCCCGGTCTACCAGCTCGACCGCCGCGCCAGCGGCACCCTGCAGCTCTGGCAGCGCCGGCTGCTCGCCGATGCCTGGCGCGAGCGTTTCGCACGCGATCCAGTGCCGGCGGTGCAGGCGCTGGCGGCTGTCGACGACGCGCAGCGTCAGGCGGCCGCCGATGCGGTAGGGGCGCTCGATCGCGCCTCGTTGGACCGGCTGCGCAGCGCGCTGCTGCAGCATGACGAGGCGCCGGCCGGGCTGTGGCTGGCAGTCGCCGAGCGGCGGCCGGATCGGCAAGCGTTCATCGAGATATTCACCCGCGGCACGCAGCGGGATCGGCTGGCGGCACTGCAGCGGGTGACTGTGCTGCTCGCGGCCGCAGATGCACACACCGTGCTGCTGCAAGCCGCCGAGGACCGTGACCTGGCCTCCGCGGCCACGCTGGCGCTTGCGGAACTCGCCGGACGGCATCCACCGGCTTTCGAACTGCTGCAGCAGCGGCTCGAACAGCGCGAGCTCGGCGCCAGCGCGGCGGCGGCGCTGGCGAGAATGCCGGTCGACGACCGTGTTCCGCGGATCGAGAAGCTGCTCGGCGAGCATCCATCGCCGACCCGCGCCGCCCACCTCGTGCTCGCGTTGCGGCTCGAAGGCAGTTCGGCGGCGCAGTCAGTGTTGCAACGCTGGGCCGACGATCCGCGCCTGCCCGAACCGATGCGGAAGGAGCTGCAACGATGAGCCGCGGCTGGTGCGGTCTGCTCGGCGGCGTGTTGCTGCTCGCGGCGTCCGTTGGCGCCGCACAGACACTGACCACCTACACCGAGGCGGACAGCGGGCAGGGCAGGGTCGCGCTCGGCTATCCGGTGCCGACCCCGGTCGCGTCGCTGACACCGGTCGACGGCTTCCGCGACTACGCCAGCCTGCAGGCGCGGCTGCAGTCTCTCGCACTGGCCAGTGACGAACTGGCCGCCGAAGTCGTGGGTCAGACCGATCACGGTCGTGACCTCTGGGCCTATGTGGTCGGCTCCCCGGGGCCGGCCGACATCGAAGGCCGCGCCAAGGCCGCGTTTTTCATCAATGCGACCACCCATGCGCGCGAGTGGGCGGCGCCGGAAGTGGCCACCGGATTGGTCGAACGGATGGTCGACGGCGCCAACGATGCAGGCCTGGTGCGCTACCTGCTCGACAACACGCGGCTGGTCATCATTCCGGTGCACAACATCGACGGCCTGCTGCAGACGCAGCGTCACCCGGCCGAGGCGCTGATTGGCCAGGATCCGTGTTCGCCGAGCACCTGGCCGCGCGACGGGCGGATGCGGCGCAAGAACATGAACGGCGCAGACGAACTGCTGGCGACCCTCGGCGATCACCTGGCAGGCATCGATCTCAATCGCAACCATCCGCCGTTCTGGACCACGTCGATGTCGACCACGCGCTGTCCGTCCGGATCGTCGTCGAATCCGAACAACCTGCTGTTCCACGGCACCGCTGCGCATGGCGAAGCCGAGAGCCGGGCGCTGCTGCAGGCGGCCGCTCTGGCACCGGTTTCGCGACTCCGGCTGGGCATCGACATCCACAGTTTCTCCCGCGTTTTTTTCTCGTCGAATACCGCGCGCAGCCGGCTCAACGCAGTGCAGTCCGATCTGCTCGGCGTGTTGCGCGGCCATCACCGCGCAGTGCCGGTTTCCGGCGGTGTCAATGGCGCCGACTATCAGGACATCACCGACCCGCCGAACAGCGGCATCGGAGCGGCCGCCGAGTATTTTGCCTACCAGTGGCTGGTGCCGGCCTGGACGCTCGAGCTTGAGCCGCAGAATGGCTCCAGGGAATACGGCGGCGCCGGCGTCAGCCACGACGGCTTCATCCTGCCGGCCAGCGAGATCCGCCGGGTCCGCGAAGCCTGGGCCGAGACCCACCTGATCGCGTTCTACTACATGGCCGGCGCGCCGCATCTGGCGCGGGTCCGGATCGCCGATGCCGATTCCGGCCGACTGTTGCAGGAACGAAGCTGGCACTACGATCCGTCAACCCAGCGGCGCGAATTGCAGGTGTCGTCGCCGGGTGTGATCTCGGCCGGCCAGCGGCTGCGGATCCTGCTGTCGTTCAACAAGCCGATGCGCCATCGCGTCGCCGGTGAAATCTCCCAGTTGCCCGGGCGTCAGGTCGAATTGGTGCCGCAGGTCGCGTTGCTTCGCGACGACGGCGAGGGCGCGCTGCTCGATACCGCCACCGGCCGCTGGACCGGCAGCGACGGGCTGCGCTACCGCGACGACAGCTTCGAGTTCGAGGCGACCGTGCCGGCCGGCGTAGGCGATTTCAGTCTCGCGGTGCTGGCCCAGGACATGGTCGGGCTGTACACCGACGGCGATCCGGAAACGCCGGTCGACTGGTCGGCCGGCGACTGGAGCGCCTGGGACGACCAGTTCGGCGACCCGGGCGCGACCGGTGGCGCCGACTTCCGCACCGCACGGGTCAACGTCGCCGGCGAGGCCGGAGGCGTCGAGCTGCTGGCGATGCCTTCGGTGGCCGGCGAGGGCGATCTGCTGCACCTGCGTCTGCGCCGGGCGCAGCCGTCGGCCAGCGAGACGGTCGTGATCGGCGAGTCGCCGGAAAGCTGGTTGTTTCGGCAGACGGCATCGCCGCCGCCGCCGCCGGCGCCGGAGATCCGCTGGGCGGCTGGCGAAACCGGTGAGAAGCTGCTGCCGATCCGGCTGTCGGATGATGTCGACGTGCAGGGCGAACGCTCGTTCGAGATCAGTCTCAGCGACCTGCGCGACGGCGGGCCGCAGTTGCTCGCACAATTCGACGTTCGGGTGCTGGACAACGACCGGCCGGGCCGGCCGGTGTTGCGGCCGGCGGCGCATCCGTTGAGTTTCGTCGCGGCGGCATCGCTGCCGGCCGAGGCACCGCTCGAACTGGTGCTCGACGGTGACCGGAGCTATCGGCTCGATCGTCCCGCCACGGCGGCGGCGCGGCTGACGGTCGAGCGTCCGCTGACCATCCATGGCAATCGGGCGACACTGTACCCATCGCTGGACCCGCAGGGCGGCTGCAGCGAACCTGCGCTGATCGACGTTGCAGCCGGCGCCGAACTGCGGCTGGTCGGCGTCGTCGTGCGCGGCGATCCCGCTCGCGACCGCTGTGGCATCCGCAACCGTGGCGTGCTGCGGCTGGAACGCTCTGAAGTCGCCGAGCTGGATCCGGAAGGCGGTTACTCGATCGATTCGAGCGGTGAGCTGCAGATTCGCCGGAGTCGAATCACGCGGTCGGGCAGCAGCGCCGCGCTCGGCTCGTTGCGGGTCGAGGCCGGCAGCGCCGATATTGCCGGGTCGCTGATCGCTGCGCCGAATTCCGCCGTGCTGGCGGCGGGAGGCGACAGCATCGCGATCCGGATCGGCAGCGACGATGTCCGGATCAGCCAGTCGACCGTCGCCGGTTATCCGGCGATCGTCGCGGACGGCGATGTCCAGGCACGGATCGCCGGGTCGGTACTATTCGAGCGCCTCGATACATCGATCGCCACGCCACCACCGTTCACGCGCGAGGCCTGCGAGCATCCGGTCGTGCTCGGCGAAGGTGGCAACCTGTATGCGGCGCGCTACGCCGGCGGCGACGCTGGCTCGCTGGCGGCCAGCGGTTGCATCGCCGCCGCCGCCGGCGAGCGCTTCGTCGGTGAGGATTTTGCCGGGCTGCAGTCGTTCGGCGCGGTCGACCCGACGCCGCCGGCAGGCAGCGCGGCAGCCGACAGTCACGCAGCGCCAAGCTGCGATGGAACCGATCTGCACGGGCGTCCCCGCCCGCAGGCGGCCGCAGCGCCGGCCCGCTGCGACAGCGGCGCCGTCGAACAGGGCGTCAACCCGTATCGCGGCATCTGGAATGGCGCTCGCGACGGCCACGGCATCGATATCGAAACGCTCGGCAATACGCTGTTCGTGCTCTGGTACACCTACGACGACGCCGGCGAACCGACCGCGTATCACGCCGCCGCGGCGCTGGCTGGCAGACAGTGGGAAGCGGCGTTGAAGCAGACTCGCCGCGATCCGCAATCGGGCGAGCTCAGCGAACATGAGGTCGGTCGGATCGGGCTCGACTTCGTCAGCAACACCGAGGCGCAGTTGTCGTGGCGGTTCGACGCACGCGGCGTCGATGGGTACGAGACCGTGACCGCGTTCGTGTTCGCCGCCGGCGAACCGCGGTTCGAAGTCACCGGCCACTGGTATCCACCCTCCGACAGCGGCTACGGCGCGTCGGTGTTCCGGCGTGGCGAGGTCACCGCGGCACTGCTCTATTACTACGATGCCGAAGGCACGATGCGCTGGGTGCTCGGCTCCGGTTCGGCGGCCGACGCGATCGAACTCGAGATGTCCAGTTTCACCGGCTTCTGCCCCGATTGCGACGCCGCGCAGATGCCACTGCAGTCGCAACCGGCCGGGCGACTGCGGATGCATTTCCTGACCCCGGAGCGGGCCAGCGTCGACAGCGATATCCGCTACCCGGGACCGGCCGGCGGACGATGGGTGCGCAGCCATGCCGATTTCGCGCCGTTGAGCGACCCGGTCGACAACCGCGATCCACTCGACACATCACCGGTCCGTCAGGCAGCTCGGTAATGGTTTCGACCAACTGAAACGAAAAGCCCGCGCGGTGCGCGGGCTGTCGCGTCGACCGCTGCGGATTTCAGCCCGGCAGCAGTTCCTTGACCAGCTTGATCAGCGCGGCCTCGTTGACCGGCTTGGTCAGATAGGCCTTGGCGCCCTGGCGGATGCCCCAGACCTTGTCGGTTTCCTGATCCTTGGTCGTGACCAGGATGATCGGAATGTGTGCGGTGGTCGGTTCCTTCGAGATCGAGCGGGTCGCCTGGAAGCCGTTCAGGTTCGGCATCACGACGTCCATCAGGATCAGGTCGGGCAACTCCTTCTTCGCGACGTCGACGCCTTGCTGGCCATCTTCGGCGGTGATGGTCTCGTGCCCCAGCTTTTCGATGATGCGTTTCATGCCCATCAACTGGGACGGGGAATCGTCAACGATCAACACACGAGCCATGCGGTCTCCCCTGTAGCAGAACTTCGGCGCCGTTCAGGCGGCAATGCGGTCGATGATAGCGGCAAGCCGACCCGGCTAGAAGCCTGCCCGGTCAAACCCCGCTCCGGCCGATCGTGACCAGCGTCCTTCCGAACGAGCCGCCGGCCAGCATCGTGTCGAACACGTCCGGCAGTTGCTCGAGGCTGACTTCGCGGGTGCAGATCCGCTCCAGATGGGCCGGTTTCCAGTCCGATGCAAGATGCTGCCAGACCGCCTCGCGGATCGGTCGCGCGGTACCGGCCGAGGCAACACCGAGCAGTGACACGCCGCGGATGATGAACGGCATCACCGTCGTCGCCAGCGCATGGCCACCGGCCAGGCCGCAGCTCGCGATGTTGCCGTACGGCTTGATGACCCGGGTCAGTCCGGCCAGCATCTCGTCGCCGACATTGTCGATCGCGCCGGCCCACAGTGCATTCTCGAGCGGCTTCTGGCCCCAGTGCAGGTCCTTGCGCGAGATCACCTGCCTGGCGCCGATCGAGGTCAGGAAGTCGAGCTGGTCGAACTTGCCGGTGATCGCGTGCGCCTCGTAGCCGGCGCGGGTCAGGATGTCGAGCGCCAGCATGCCGACCCCGCCGGTCGCACCGGTCACGACGATCGGCCCCATCTCCGGCCGCTGGTCGTTCTGCTGCATCCGGTACAGCGCCAGCGCCGCGGTGAAGCCGGCGGTGCCGAGGATCATCGACTCGCGCAGCGTCAGGCCCGCCGGCAGCGGGATCGCCCACTTCGATTCGAGCCGGACGTATTCGCTGTAGCCACCGTCGCGGGTTTCCGACAGCCCGCTGCCGGTGCAGAGCACCGCGTCGCCTTCGCGAAAGGCCGGATCCGATGACTGCACGACATAGCCGGCGACGTCGATGCCGCCGACCAGCGGGAACCGGCGCAGGATCTTGCCCTTGCCGGTGCCGGCCAGCCCGTCCTTGTAGTTGATCGACGAGTGGAACGCCTTGATGACGATCTCGCCGGCGGACAGGTCGTTCAAGCCGATCTGCTCGAGGCCGGCACGGTAGTCGTCACGGCCGTCGGAGTGGATGCGGAAGGCGGTGAAGGAGGAGGGGATGGCCATGGTCATCGTTCTCCCGAAAAAGGGTAGGGAACCGTCATCCCGGCGAAAGCCGGGATCCATTTTGCTTTCTCGCGACGTCGACGGCGAAGGTCAAGGATTCCGCCTTTCGCCGGAATGACGAGCAAAGCGCATCGCTGGCCGAGGCATCGCGCGCTACAGGATCGAATCGTACAGGTCAGCCCACCGCAAGTTGAAACGCTCGATCAATTCGAGCTTCCAGGCACGTTTCCACTCCTTGATCTGCTTCTCGCGCGTGATCGCCGATTCCATCGAATCGTGCAGCTCGTACCAGACAAGCGTGTGAACCTGATACTTCTTGGTGAAGCCATCGGCGAGGTCGTGCTTGTGCTGATGAACGCGGCCCGGCAGATCTGACGTGACGCCGATGTACACCGTACCGCGCTCACCGCTTGCAAGAATGTAGACCGCCGGCTGCTTCGCCAAAGCGACAAACTCCCACGCTCGTCATCCCGGCGAAAGCCGGGATCCATCTTGACGTTCGCCGTTACAAAGCCAGAAGCAAGATGGATTCCGGCGTGCGCCCACTGCTGTCCGGGGAAATCGTCATCAGAAAAGTCCCGGCTGAACAGCGACTTGTGCTATCCGACGGCTTCTTCGTCGTCGCTCGACGGCGTCAT
>JAWLBY010000003.1:0-42807 GCA_041687455.1 Lysobacteraceae bacterium
TCTGGAAGTGAGTTGGCGCTCAGGGGTTTAACCCCGAACTCCAGACATCGCAACACTTTCGTGAGGCGCGCGCGGATTTTCCCCGGACAGCAGTGGGCGTGCGCCGGAATGACGAGCAAGAGCAACGGGACCGACGCCTGGCGATCAATTCGCCTTGTGGATCGCCCGCTTGTCCACCGCCAGCGCCGCTTCGTGCACGGCTTCCGACAGCGTCGGGTGGGCGTGGCAGATCCGCGCGAGGTCTTCGGCCGAGCCCTTGAACTCCATCGCGACGACGCCTTCGTGCACGAGCTCCGAGACGTTCGGACCGCACAAGTGCATGCCGAGGATGCGGTCGGTGTCGGCGTGGGCAATCACCTTGACCATGCCGGCGGTTTCGTTCATCGCGACCGCACGACCGATCGCCGCGAACGGGAAGGTGCCGGTCTTGTACGGGATGCCTTCGGCCTTGCACTGCTGTTCGGTACGGCCGACCCAGGCGATCTCCGGCTCGGTGTAGATGACCCACGGCACGGTGTTGAAGTCGACATGGCCCGGCAGGCCGGCGATCCGCTCGGCGACCGCGATGCCTTCCTCGCTGGCCTTGTGCGCGAGCATCGGGCCACGGACGCAGTCGCCGATCGCCCAGACGCCGTCGACGCCGGTGTGGCAATGGTCGTCGACCTCGATCAGGCCGCGCTCGGTCAGCCGCACGCCGGCATCGTCGGCCAGCAGGCCGGCGGTGAACGCGCGGCGACCGACCGACACCAGCAGCTTGTCGACGACGAGCTGATGGTCGGCCTTGCCGTCGTTGTAGGTCAGGTGCACTTCGCCCTTCTTGACCTCGGCGTTCGACACTTTCGCGCCGAGCTTGATGTCGAGACCCTGCTTCTTGAACTCGCGGGCGGCGAGCTTGGCAATGTCGGCATCGGCAGCAGCGAGGAACTCCGGCAGCGCTTCGAGGATCGTCACCTCGGCACCGAGCCGCTTCCAGACCGAGCCGAGCTCGAGGCCGATCACGCCTGCACCGATCACGCCGAGCCGCTTCGGCACGCTGTCGAAGTCGAGGGCGCCGACGTTGTCGACGATGTGCTTGCCGTCGAACTTCGCGAACGGCAGCTCGATCGGCACCGAGCCGGACGCCAGGATCACGTTGGTCGCGGTCAACGCATGCGTCTTGCCGTCGTGGCCCTGCACGGTTACGCGGCGATCCTTGTGCAGCGTGCCGGTGCCGTGGAAGGCAGTGACCTTGTTGGTCTTGAACAGCGATGCGACGCCGCCGTTGAACTGTTTGACGATCTTGTCCTTGCGGCCAACCATCCTGGCGACGTCGATCTGCGCGTTGTCGGCGCTGATGCCGTGGTCGCCGAACATGTGCGTCAGGTTGTGGAACTGCCGTGATGAATCGAGCAGCGCCTTCGACGGAATGCAGCCGACGTTGAGGCAGGTACCGCCCAGCGCCGGGCCGTCGCCGGACTTGGCCTTGAAGGCGTCGATGCAGGCCACGCTCATGCCGAGCTGGGCGGCGCGGATCGCGGCGACGTAGCCGCCGGGGCCGCCGCCGATGACGATGAGGTCGTAGTGGTTGGGCTCGCTCATTGCATTCGCTCGCGGGAATCGGGAATGGGGAATCGGGAATCGTCAGAAGCAGTGGCTTCGCGCTGCCGTCATCCCGGCGGAAGCCGGGATCCATCGTGCTGTTGTGGGCGAAAAGCGAAACGCTTTCGCCGGAATGACGGCTTCGGGAGTCGGGCTGGGCGGGAAGCGATCAGTCAGCGCGTGAGCTGCTTGAACGATCCCCTATTCCCGATTCCCGGAAGCGCTCATCAGAGCGCGAGAAGCATCCTGTGCGGATTCTCGAGCTGGTTCTTGATGTCGACCAGGAACAGCACCGCGTCCTTGCCGTCGATGATGCGGTGGTCGTAGGACAGCGCGATGTACATCATCGGTGCGATGACGACCTGGCCGTTCTCGGCGATCGGGCGATCCTTGATCGCGTGCATGCCGAGGATCGCCGACTGCGGCGGGTTGACGATCGGCGTCGACAGCAGCGAACCGAACGTGCCGCCGTTGGTGATCGTGAACGTGCCGCCCTGCAGATCCTCGAGCTTCAGGCCGCCTTCGCGGGCCTGCCTGGCGTAGGTGCCGATCTGCTGCTCGATTTCGGCGAAGCCCATCTGCTCGACGTTGCGCAGCACCGGCGTGACCAGGCCCTTGTCGGTCGCGACCGCGATCGAGATGTCCGAGTAGCCGTGGTAGATCACGTCGTTGCCGTCGACCGAGGCATTGACGACCGGGAAGCGCTGCAGTGCATTGGCAGCGGCCTTGGCGAAGAAGCTCATGAAGCCGAGGCGTACGCCGTGCGTCTTCTCGAACTGTTCACCCATCG
Organism: Lysobacteraceae bacterium; assembly: GCA_041687455.1. Classification (GTDB taxonomy): domain Bacteria; phylum Pseudomonadota; class Gammaproteobacteria; order Xanthomonadales; family Xanthomonadaceae; genus JAWLBY01. The sequence goes on from JAWLBY010000003.1 coordinate 2,369, forward strand.
CCTTGCGCATCTTCATGACCTGCGAAAGGTTGACCTCGTTGAACGAGGTCAGCATCGCGATCGAGTTCTTCGACTGCATCATGCGCTCGGCGATGCGCGTGCGCATCCGGGTCATCGGCACGCGCTGCTCGCTGCGCGGACCGACCGGCGCGGCGCTCGCCGCGGCGGCGGCGGCCGGTGCGGCGGCCTTGCCGCCACCGGCGCCGTGCTTGACCAGGTCTTCCTTGGTCACGCGGCCGCCACGGCCGGTGCCCTCGACCTGCGACGGATCGATGCCCTCCTGCTCGGCGACGCGGCGGCCGGCCGGCGACAGGTCCGACGTGTCGTGCTTCACGGCGGCCGGCTTCGCGGCCTCCTGCTTCGGCGCCTCGGCCTTCGGCGCCTCTGCCTTGGCCGGAGCGGCAGCGGCGGCGCCTTCCTCGATGATCGCGATGACCTGCTGGCTGGTCACGGTGTCGCCGGCCTGCACCGAGATCGACTTCAGCACGCCGTCGACCGGCGACGGTACTTCGAGCACGACCTTGTCGGTCTCGAGATCGACCAGGTTCTCGTCGCGGCTGACCGCTTCACCGGCCTGCTTGTGCCAGGTGGCGACGACGGCGTCGGAAACCGATTCCGGCAGTACCGGGACTTTGACTTCGATGCTCATGGCAGGTCCTTACCTAAATTTTCGAGCGGGGCAGCTATGTCTTGATGGGGCAAGCGCGGGCGACCGGTGCGAACCGCTCACCCTTCGATACCTCAGGGCGAACGGTTCGGCAGACCTCGCCACACATGCATGGGCAGTGCATGGGCGCGCCGCGCGCCGGTGAGTGCACAGGTGGGGCCGTTCGTGCCGAGGTATCGAGGCGCGAGCGGAAGCCCGGTGGTCGGCTGATGCGTCGTCACCGTTCGGTCATTCCGACAGATCGGTGCTGACCGGCGCGACCAGCGCGGCTTCGACCAGCGCGTTCTGTTCGACCACGTGGGTCGCGAAGTGGCCGACCGCCGGCGCCGGCGAGCGCGCGCGGCCGGCGTACGACAGCCGCTGCTTGCCCTGCAGGCAGAACTGCAGATGGTGCTGGATCTGGTACCACGCACCCTGGTTCTGCGGTTCCTCCTGGCACCAGATCACGTCGGTCGCCTTGGCGAAGCGCTTCAGCTCCTCGACCAGCTCCGGCCGCGGGAACGGGAACAGTTGTTCGACGCGGACCAGTGCGACGTCGGTCAGCTCGCGCTTGCCGGCCTCCTCGAGCAGGTCGTAGTAGACCTTGCCGGCGCAGACCACGACGCGCTTGACCTTCTTCGGGTCGGCGATGCGGCTGTCCGGGATCAGGCGCTGGAATCCGCCATTGCTCAGGTCATCCAGCGTCGAGACCGACAGTTTGTGCCGCAGCATCGACTTCGGCGTCATCACGACCAGCGGTTTGCGAGTCGGCTGCTTCATCTGCCGCCGCAGCATGTGGAACATCTGCGCCGGCGTGGTCGGCGTGCAGACCTGCATGTTGGCCAGCGCGCAGAGCTGCAGGAAGCGCTCGAGGCGGGCCGAACTGTGCTCGGGACCCTGGCCCTCGTAGCCGTGCGGCAGGAACAGCACTAGCCCGCACAGCCGGCCCCACTTGGCCTCGCCCGAGGCGATGAACTGGTCGATGACGACCTGGGCGCCGTTGGCGAAGTCGCCGAACTGGCCTTCCCAGATGGTCAGCGTGGTCGGATCGGCGGTTGCGTAGCCGTACTCGAACGCCATCACCGCCTCTTCGGACAGCAGCGAGTCGATGATCGTCACATGGGCCGGATTCGACACCAGCTCGCGCAGCGGCCAGTGGGTGTCGCCGGACTTCTGGTCGTGCAACACGGCATGGCGATGGAAGAACGTTCCGCGACCGGAGTCCTGTCCGACCAGGCGCAGCTTGTAGTTCTCGCGCAGCAGCGTCGCGTAGGCGAGGTTCTCGGCGAAACCCCAGTCCATCGCGAGTTCGCCGGCCGCCATCTTGCGGCGATCCTCGTAGATCTTGGCGACGCGCGGATGCAGCGTGACCGACGCCGGAATCGCGTTGATCTGCTCGGCCAGCTTGACCAGGGCCTCACGACCGACACCGGTGTCGGTCGGGCTCTCCAGCGTGCCGCCGAGGTAGGGTCGCCAGTCGACCGCGAACTCGTCGACCACGCCGCTGACCAGCTCGACGCCGACGTCGCCGCGGTCGAGCCGGTTGCGGTACTCGTCGACCAGCGCCCTGGCATCGTCGGCCGACAGCACGCCGGTCGCGGCCAGCTTCTCGGCGTACTGTTCGCGGGTCGTCTTGTGCTTGCGCACGATCTGGTACATCAGCGGCTGCGTTGCGGCCGGCTCGTCGGCCTCGTTGTGGCCGTGACGGCGGTAGCAGACCAGGTCGATCACGACGTCGCGCTTGAAGCGCTGGCGGAAGTCGAACGCGAGCTGGGCACAGAACACGACCGCTTCCGGATCGTCGCCGTTCACGTGGAATACCGGCGCGCCGACCATCTTGGCGACGTCGGTGCAGTACAGCGTCGAGCGCGAATCGTCGGTCCGGTGGGTGGTGAAGCCGACCTGGTTGTTGATGACGATGTGGACGGTGCCGCCGACCGCGAAGCCGCGAGCCTGCGACATCTGCAGCAGCTCCATCACCACGCCCTGGCCGGCGAACGCGGCGTCGCCGTGGATCAGCACCGGCACCACCTGGCCGCGCTCGGCATCCATCCGGCGGGTCTGTCGCGCGCGCACGCTGCCGGCGATCACCGGATCGACGATCTCGAGGTGCGATGGGTTGAAGCCGAGCGCCAGATGGACCGGACCGCCCGGCGTCTGCACGTCGGACGAGTAACCCATGTGGTACTTCACGTCGCCCGAGTGGGCCGGGTCGCGCGGGCCTTCGTGCTTGCCCTCGAACTCGGCGAACAACTGGTGCGGCGGCTTGCCGAGCGTATTGACCAGCACGTTGATGCGGCCGCGATGCGCCATGCCGATCACGATCTCGCGCACGCCATTGCTGCCGCCGCGGCGGACCAACTGGTCCATCAGCGGAATCAGCGCGTCGCCGCCTTCGAGCGAGAAGCGCTTCTGGCCGACGTACTTGGTGTGCAGGTAACGCTCGAGGCCCTCGGCCTCGGTCAGCTTGGCCAGCACGCGACGACGGGTGTCGTTGTCGAGGCCGAAGCTGCCGGCGGCGCGTTCCAGGCGCTCGTACACCCAGCGGCGCTGCTCGGCATCGGTGATGTGCATGAACTCGGCGCCGATCGGGCCGCAGTAGCTGGCACGCATCCTGGCGACCAGCTCGCGCAGCCGCATCCGCTCGGGGCCGACGAACGCACCGGTTTCGAATTCGCGATCCAGATCGGCCTGATCCAGACCATGGAACGCCAGATCGAGGTCCGGCGCGGCCGGCTTGGCCATCATCGCCAGCGGATCGATCTGCGCCTGCAGGTGACCGCGCGAACGGAATGCGGTGACCAGCTTGCGGACGCCACCCTGCTTGCGCGCCGCGTCGTCGTCGCCGCTGGCGGCGATGGTGACCGCGCGGCGTTCGCGCGCGCTGCGGGCGACCTGCTCGATGATCGGCGAATGCGGCACGTCGCCGGCTTCGCGACCGCGCATGCCGTCGAAATAGGCCCGCCAGGCCGGGGGCACCGCGGTCGGGTCGAGCAGGTACTGTTCGTACAGCGATTCGACGAATGCGGCATTGCCGCCGGAGATATGCGAGGACTGCTGGAACTGCTCGATCAAGCTCGTCACGGTAGCCTTGCCCGAGCCCGTTGCGGAGCGCGGGTCCATGCTGGAGGGGGAGGTGGGCGCAAAGCCCGCGAATTATAGCGGCTGCCGGCGGAGCTGGCTGCCCCGGTGAGCGGTTGTTGACCGCGATCAGTTCAGCGCCCCTCCTGCAGGCCGCCCCTGCAGGAGGGGCTTCAGCCCCGACCGCGGGCCTGCCGATCGCCGAGCGCCATCCAGGCCCGAGCAGTCTGGCAGCATCAACCGCATGGTCGGAGCTGAAGCCCCTCCTGCACGGCGGCGCGATTACAGCCGCAGTTGCCGCAGCTCCTCGGCGACCGCACTGCGCTCCCAGACCTCGCGGAAATAGTCGAGCAACTGCCGCTGGCGGCCGGGGGCGTGCGGATTCATGTTGCCGTCGTAGCGGCTGCCCAGCGGACGGAACAGGTAGCCGCCGGCGTCGGCCAGCACGAATGCCGACGGGTACTGCAGGTCGACGTCCTCGGTCGGCCGGCGGATCTGCACCGTGCTGCTCATTCGTTGCGCGAGAGGCAGCAGGCCGGAGCGTTCGTGGCCCGCTGCGGCCGGGTCGTGCACGATGATCCGGATGTCGGCGCCGCGGCCGGACAGCCCGACCCGGCGGATCTCCTCCAGCGCCGCCGGATCGCCGAGCAGCAGCGGGTCGAGGTCGCGGCTGTAGATCCACAGTTGGTGGCGCGCACTGCGCAGCAGGTTCAGCAGTGCGTCGCGGCAGTCGGTGAAGGTGCTGAATTCCTGCTCGGTGCCGGCGGTCGACGGTCCGGCCGCGCGTCGCTGCAGCGGTTCCGCGCGTTCGAGTTGCCGGCGCATGCTCTGGTGCTCGATGCCGGCCTCCATGAAGCGCTCGCCGTACGGCTCGAAACCATGCGCGGAATAGAAGTCCATCGCCGCGACCTGCGCATGCAGGCTGACCTCGTCGATGCCGCGTTCGCGGGCGATATCCATCAGCCGGATCAGCAGTGCGCCGCCGACGCCGCGGCCGCGCCATTCGGGCAGTACCGCCATTCGGCCGATCTTCCGCTCCGGCGTCAGCCGGCCGGTGCCGATCGGTGTGCCGGTCGCGGCCTCGCGGGCCAGGACGTGGATCGACTTCGGGTCGAGCTCATCCCATTCGAGGTCGAGCGGCACCTGCTGCTCGTGAACGAACACCGGCTCGCGCACCGCACGCAGCGCGTCGATGTCGGTGTCGTAGTTGGCGGTTTCGACGAAGAAGTCGGTGCTCGGCAGCGACATGGAATGTGGCCAGGGGAAAGCGTCCAAGCGTAGCAAAGCGGCCCCCGCTGCAGGAGGGGCTCCAGCCCCGACCACGAGGCAGCGGTGTTCGACAGCGCCCGCAGCATCGCGACGACACGCGAACCAAGGCGGGTGGATGGGCGCGGTCGGGGCTGAAGCCCCTCCTGCAGGGGGAGCGGAGGCCTCGTATCAGTCGGGGAGCACGTAGTGCCCGGTTTCGACCAGCCGGTGCAGCAGGGTGGCGTCGGCGGGTGACAGCGCGGCCCACTCGGCGGCGTCGATCGGTTGCCCGGTGCGGCACAGCCGCTGCGCTGCGGCGATCGACGCGTCGAACGCATCGCCTTGCGCAAACAGTCGGGCGGCGTCGCCGTCTCTGCTCCACGCAAGCCGGGTGAACGGGTGCGCGACCAGCTCAGCGCCGGCGGCGAGCGCAGCTTCGATCTGCGAGCGGCTCGGCACCCGCGGTGGTGCGGCCACCTCGGCAGCGCTGCGGTAGCGGGTCATGAAGCGGCCGAACCAGTCGCGGAGCTGCGCGCGGTCGCTGGTCTGCAGCCGACGCAACGCGGCGATCGCCCGCTCGATCGCGGCATCGTCGATTTCGTTCGGGTCGGACGGTGGGGTCAGCTCGGGATCGGCGTAGCGGGCCGTCTCCGGCAGCGCCATCGCGATCGTGTCGGCGAAGTCGCCGATCAGCTCGGCCTCGGCCGGCGCCCGCATGCCGACCGACAGCGTCAGACAGGCGTCGACCGCGATGCCGTGGTGCGGCAGCCCGGGCGGCAGGTACAGCATGTCGCCGGGTTCGAGGACCCACTCGTGGGTCGGCGTGAACTCGCGCAGCAGCTTCAGCTCGACATCGTCGCGGAATGCATCGGGTGCGGCGCGGTCGGTGCTGATCTGCCAGCGGCGCCGGCCGAGCCCCTGCAGCAGGAACACGTCGTACTGGTCGGTATGCGCACCGACCGAGCCGCCCGGCGCGGCAAAGCTGATCATCACGTCGTCGATCCGCCAGCGCGGCAGGAAGCGGAAATGCTCGAGCAGCGCGCGCACGTCCGGATCCCACTTGTCGACGTCCTGTACCAGCAGGGTCCAGTCGTGGTCCGGCATGCCGGGAAATGCGTCTTCGGCGAACGGGCCGTGGCGGACGCTCCAGCGATCGCTGGCATGGTCGTGCATGACGATCCGCGCCAGCGCAGCGTCCTCGCAGGCGAGGCCGGCGAGGTCTTCCGGCGCCAGCGGCGCCTCGAAGCCGGGGAACGCGTTGCGGATCAGCAGCGGATGCTTCTGCCAGTAGTCGCGCAGGAAGCGTTCGGCCGGCATGCCGAGCGGCGGCAGGTCGCGGGCGTCGATTTCGATCGGGGGCGTGGGCATGCGGCAGATTCCGGTGCGACCCCGGCAGGAGCCGCTTCAGCGGCGATCGTCGTGTTCAACGACGCCGCGGGTCGTGTGGGTGGCAGTCGCCGCCGAGGCGGCTACAGGGTGCGGGCCAACTGCTCGGCCAGCCCGGTGTAGCCGGCCGGCGTCAGCGCGAGCAGGCGCTCCTTCGCCGCGGCCGGAAGCTCGAGCTCGGCGATGAACGCGCGCATCGCGCCGGCATCGATGCCGTGGCCGCGGGTCAGCGCCTTCAGTTGTTCGTACGGGTTCGGCAGGCCGTGGCGACGCATCACGGTCTGCACCGGTTCGGCCAGCACTTCCCAGGCGGCGTCGAGATCGGCGGCCAGTCGCTCCGGATTCGCCGACAGCTTGCCGAGGCCGCGCTGCAGTGCGTCGAACGCGATCAGGCTGTGGCCGAACGCGGTGCCGAGCGCGCGCAGCACGGTCGAGTCGGTCAGGTCGCGCTGCCAGCGGCTGACCGGCAGCTTGGCGGCGAAGTGCTCGTACAGACCGCCGGCGATGCCGAAGTTGCCTTCGGCATTCTCGAAGTCGATCGGATTGACCTTGTGCGGCATCGTGCTCGAGCCGACTTCGCCGGCACGCACCGCCTGCCTGAAGTAGCCGAGCGAGATGTAGCCCCAGATGTCGCGGCACAGGTCGATCGACACGGTGCCGATCCGGCGCATCACGTCGCAGATCTCGGCGATGCAGTCGTGCGGCTCGATCTGGGTCGTGTACGGATTGAAGGTCAGGCCGAGGCCCTCGACGAAGCGGCGGGCGAACGCCGGCCAGTCGACCTCCGGATAGGCGACGACGTGCGCGTTGTAGTTGCCGACCGCGCCGTTGATCTTGCCGAGCAGTTCGACCGCGGCGAGCTGCCGGCGTTGCCGTTCGAGCCGCGCGACGACATTGGCGATTTCCTTGCCGACCGTGCTCGGTGACGCGGTCTGGCCGTGCGTGCGCGACAGCATCGGCAGCGCGGCGTGGGCGTGCGCCATCGCGCGCAGCGTCTCGATCGTGCCGTCCAGCGCCGGCAGCATCACGCGGTCGCGGCCCTCGCCGAGCATCAGCGAGTAGCTCAGGTTGTTGATGTCTTCCGAAGTGCAGGCGAAATGGACGAACTCGAGTGCCGGGGCCAGCTCGGCATCGCCGCGCAGGCGCTCCTTGATGAAGTATTCGACCGCCTTGACGTCGTGGTTGGTGGTGCGCTCGATTTCCTTGACCCGTGCGGCAGCGGCGAAATCGAACGTGGCGGCGAGCTCGCGAAGCCGCGCGGTGGCGGGGGCGGAGAACGGTGCCAGTTCGACGATGCCCGGCTCGCCGGCCAGCGCGATCAGCCACTCGATCTCGACCTTGACGCGGGCCCTGATCAGTCCGTATTCGGAGAAGATCGACCGCAACGGATCGGCCTTGGCGGCGTAGCGGCCGTCGACGGGGGAAAGGGCGGTCAGGCGGTGTTCGGTCATGGCGGACGAGGCTGCGGCGGTGCGAAGGCCGCGGATTGTACCGCCTCGGGCGCGCTCGGCCGGCGCGCGCCGCGAACCGGGCCCGGCAGCAGCCGACGCCGGCGACCGTAGAATCCGGCCAGGCATCACGGCGGCGGACCGATCCCGCTGCCGCCAGCGACGGAGGCTTTCCGATGACCCGCAAGACCCGCATCGAACACGACAGCATGGGCAGCCTCGCGGTGCCGGCCGATGCGCTGTGGGGCGCGCAGACCCAGCGTGCGGTGCAGAACTTCGCGATTTCCGGTCGGCGCATGCCGCGCGCGTTTCTGCATGCGCTCGGCCTGGTCAAGGCCGCCGCGGCCGATGCCAACCGCCGGCTCGGGCTGCTGAGCGAGCCGCTCGCGGTCGCGATCCGCGATGCGGCGATGGCGGTCGCCGGTGGCGCCCACGACGAGCAGTTTCCGATCGACGTGTTCCAGACCGGCTCGGGCACCTCGACCAACATGAACGCGAACGAGGTGATCGCCGCGCTGGCATCGCGTGCCAGCGGCAGCGCGGTGCACCCGAACGACCACGTCAACGCCGGCCAGAGCTCGAACGACGTGATCCCGACCGCGATCCAGGTCGCCGGCTGCCTGCAGATCGACCAGCACCTGCGGCCGGCACTGGCGGAGCTGCGGGCGACGATCGACCGGCGCAGCGACGAGCTGACCGGAATCGTCAAGACCGGCCGCACCCATCTGATGGATGCGATGCCGCTGACTTTCGGCCAGGAGCTGTCGGCCTGGTCGGCGCAGCTCGCGCATGTCGAGACGGCGATCGACGACAGCCTCGCGCGTGCCCGCTACCTGCCGATCGGAGGCACCGCGATCGGTACCGGCATCAACGCGCATCCGGAGTTCGCGGTGCAGTTCGTCGACCTGCTGTCGATTGCCAGCGGATTCGAATTCCAGCCGAGCGCGAACAAGTTCGCCGGCATCGCCGGCCAGGAAGCCGCGCTCGACCTGTCCGGGCAGATCAACCTGCTGGCGACGACGCTGATCAAGATCGCCAACGACCTGCGCTGGATGAATTCCGGTCCGCTGGCCGGGCTCGGCGAGATCGAACTGCCGGCGCTGCAGCCCGGCTCATCGATCATGCCCGGCAAGGTCAATCCGGTGATTCCGGAAGCGGTCGCGATGGCGGCAGTGCAGGCCATCGGCCACCACGGTGCGATCACGCTGGCGGCGCAGAGCGGCAACTTCCAGTTGAACGTGATGCTGCCGTTGATCGCGTCGAACCTGCTCGATGCGATCGCGCTGCTCGGCAATGCCTGCCGTGCGCTGGCCCGGCAGGCGATCGCCGGCTTCACGGTGCGGCAGGATCGGGTCGATCAGGCGCTGGCGCGCAACCCGATCCTGGTCACTGCATTGAACCCGGTGATCGGCTACGAGAAGGCCGCTGCGATCGCGAAACGGGCCTACGCCGAGGGCCGGCCGGTGTTCGACGTGGCGCTGCAGATGAGCGGGCTGCCGGAAGCGCAGTTGCGCGAACTGCTCGATCCGGCAGCACTGACCCGGGGCGGCATGCCGGCGCGCTGAGCGCCGGCGCGCCGGCCGACTCAGCGGCTGGGAAGCGACACCCGGCCGCGGACGTCGGAGTGGCGGATGTCACCGCTGCCCTTGCGATCGACGGTCAGGTCGCCGGCCACGCCGCGAACGACGAAATCGCCCGATCCGAGCCGATCGAGCCGGACATTGCCGCCGACGTTGCGAACGGCGACATCGCCGGAGCCGATCGAATCGATCCGGACGTCGCCATCGAGGTCGGCCAATCCGAGATCGCCCGAGCCAACCCGGCCGACCATGGCATCACCGCGCAGCCGGCGCACGACGGCGTCGCCGGATCCGAGCGACGACAACTCCAGGCTGCCGGCCTCGGCGACGACCAGGTCGCCCGAGCCGACTTCGGCCGTCAGCTTGCCGGCCAGCCTGACGATGTCGACGTCGCCGCTGCCGAGATCGAGTTCGAGCGTATCGAAGCCGTCGACCCGCGCATCGCCGGAACCGACATCGAGCAGGATCGGCAGGTTCGACGGCAACTCCACTTTCAGGCTCAGGTACTCGCAGTGGCTGCCGAAGAACACGAATGTGGTATGCGATTCGGCGACATGCTCGGCGCGCAGTCGCAGCGTGCTGCCTTCGCGGAACTGTCGCACGTCGAGATGCGGCAGCAACTCCGGGTCGGTCGCGCAGGCGCGGCCGGTCAGCGTGCCGACGCCCGGATTGCCGGCCGTGCCGAGCAGGTCCAGTTCGTGGCGGCCGAGCTCGATCACGACGCGCTCGATCCCGGTCAGGTCGAGCGTCGCCTCGCGAGGCGCGGAATGCTTGCACTCCTGGGTTGCCTGCGCGCCTGAAGCGGCGAGCAGGAGCAGCAGCGGAACAGCGCGGCTCATCGTCATCGCGGTTTCCTTGTTGTTCGTGGTCGTTGGTTCGTGGTCGGGAATGGATGGCGCGATCAGGCGTCGTCGCGCCAGCGGCGCAGCCGGACCGCCAGGATCAGCATCGCGATGCCGGCCGCGGCGCCGATCCAGATGTTCGGCCCGGCCAGCACGCCGTACATGAAGGACGGCGAGAACAGCTCCGGGATCGCCTCCGGCCCGCGGATCTGCAGGTTCTCGAAGCGCTCGAAATCCAGCCAGCCGCCCGGCACGATGCTGAGCAGCAGGCGCGCCACGATGTGCTTCCAGAACCAGGTTTCCGGCAGCGCGACGGCGCGCATCAGGTCGAACCAACTGACGATCACGCCGGCGCCGAGCGGCAGCAGCACGCCCCACAGGAACGGCTTCGATTTCGCCCACACCGACACCAGCATCAGCCAGCCGATCGTCGGCAGCGCCCACAGCGCATAGATCGGCAGCATCGACAGCAGCACCGCGGTGATCCGGATCGGATGCGCCGAGCCGAACAGCAGGCCGAACACGTTCTGGCCGTGGAACAGCATGAATACGCCGATCAGCAGGTGCTGCAGCAGCGCGGTCGCCAGACCGGCTGCGAATCCGATCACCGGCGCGACGACGGCGGCGGACAGGACCTTGGAGACGACCGTCTCGCGGTCGGAAACCGGCAGCGATTTCCAGAACAGGATGCTGCGGTCGCGGCGCTCGTCGAACAGCGTGCCGAGCGAGTAGAAGAACACGACGACCGCAGTGATCATCATGATCATTCCGGCGGTCGTCACCATCGAGATGTCGACGCCGGTGCCGATCGCCTCCATCGCGGCCGGATCGGCGTGCTTCATCAACTCGCCGATCTTGATCGCGCCGATGTGCAGGTGCGCGCGGTCGGCTGCGGCGGTGGCAGCCAGCATGATCATGATGTTGATGGCCAGGAACACGCCACCGCCGATCAGCGGGGCCCAGAAGAAGCCGCCCTTGTTCTCCCAGAACTCGCGCTTGAGCAGCCATTTCATCGTTTTCATGCGTAAGCCCCCTTCATCGTCGCGACGAACAGGTCGGCGACGTTCGGCGTGCGGGTGTCACCCAGTGCGGCGAGTTCGCCGCGCGATACGTTGTCGAACAGGAACACGGTCTTGCCGAACACGGCACGCTCGTCGAGCGGCTTCAGCGCACGGGCGGCATCGACCCGGTCGGCCGGCACCATCACCTCGATGAATCGCTCGGCCATCTCCTCCATCGTGGTTGCCAGCGAGATCTGGCCGTCGCGGATGAACAGCAGGTCGGTCAGGATGTGCTCGATTTCCTCGACCTGGTGGGTGGTGACCAGGATGGTCTTCTCGTGGTCGAAGTAGTCGTTCAGCAGGTGCTGGTAGAACTGCTTGCGGTACAGGATGTCGAGTCCGAGGGTCGGTTCGTCGAGCACCAGCAGCCTGGCGTCGATCGCCATCACGATCGCGAGGTGCAACTGCACGATCATGCCCTTCGACATCTCGCGCACGCGCATTGCCGGATTGAGCTTGGTGTGCGAGAGCATTTCCTCGCACTTGGCACGATCGAATCGCGGATGGGTGCCCTCGACGAACGAAACCACCTCGCGAACCCGGATCCAGCGCGGCAGCACCGCGACGTCGGCGATGAAGCAGACCTGTTCCATCAGCTCGTCGCGCTGCGTGCGCGGGTCGAGACCGAGCACCGTGAGCTCGCCCTCGAAGTTGGACAGCCCCAGGATCGCCTTCAGCGCGGTCGTCTTGCCGGCGCCGTTGGGACCGATCAGGCCGACGATGCGACCGCGTTCGATGCTGAAGTTGGCGCCGTTCAGCGCCGGCTTCTTCCCGTAGCGGCGGGTCAGGCCGCGTGCTTCGATCACCGCGCTCATTGCGTCCGCTCCCGGCGCTCGTCAACCTGCGCCATCAGTTGTTCGATCTGCAGGCCGAGCCGCTGGATGCGTTCGACGACCATCGGCCACTCCTCGTTCAGGAACCGCTCGCGCTCGCTGGCCAGCAGCTTGTCGGTCGCACCTTCGGTCACATACATGCCCAGTCCCCTGCGCTTTTCCACCAGTTGTTCGTCGGCGAGTTCCTGATAGGCCCGCGAGACGGTGATCGGATTCAGTTGGAAGTCGGCGGCCACCTGGCGTACCGAGGGCAGGGCGTCGCCGGGTTTCAGTACGCCGTCGAGCATCATCGCGACGACCTTCTCCTTGAGCTGGAGATAGATCGGCGTGTTGTCGTTCCAGGTCACGCTCATGGGTTTCAGCTCTCCCGCGTCCGCGAGGACGCCGACGCGAACGAATAGAAAGGCATCAGCAGCGGACGCCGGATCTTGGTCGGCCGGCGGACTGCAGCGTTGCGTTCGGCGGCCGGTGCCGCGGACAGGGCGTCGAGCGTCGTCGACAGCGTCCAGTGGGCCGCCTGCAGCGTCAGCTTGGCGGCGATCGGGGTCAGCTCGGTCGCGACATCGGCGATGCCCGCGTGTTGCTGCGGACCGATCGCCGGCGGCGGCAGCAGCGCGCTCATCAGCAACGCGCCAGTCAGCGCCAGCGCCCGGGTCGTGATACTCAATCGGTTCATCTGTGCCTCCCGGCGAGGTGAGGTAACGGTGGGGTGTTGTAGGCAACTATAACACCGAATCGGGGCGGCGCAAGTCCCGACTCCGGGGCGGGCTGCCGCGTTCAGGTTCCGTTCGGTCTGTTGACCCGCGGCGCGGTTTCACCGTCGACTCACGATCGGCTCCATTAAGCTTGGCCGTCCCCTCCAGCCGTGGATGCTCCGATGAAGCCGATCCTGACGATCCTGCTTGCACTGGCCGCGCTGCCGGCGCTCGCCGGCGATTGCAGTCCCCTGCTCGATGTCGAATACCGCCGGCTGGCGAAGCCCGAGACGGTACGGCTCTGCGATGCCTACCAGGGCAAGGTGCTGCTGGTCGTCAACACCGCGAGCAAGTGCGGCTTCACGCCGCAGTACGAGGGCCTCGAGGCGATGCATGCACGGCTCGAGCCGCGCGGGTTCGCCGTGCTCGGATTTCCATCCAATGATTTCCTCGGACAGGAGCCCGGCACCGAGCAGCAGATCCAGGAGTTCTGCACGTTGACCTATGGCGTGAAGTTCCCGATGTTCGAGAAGGTCTCGGTGATCGGCAGCGGGAAGACCACGCTGTATCAGCGGCTGGCCGATGCGACCGGCGAATCGCCGGCGTGGAACTTCCACAAGTACCTGGTCGATCGCGACGGCCGGGTCGTGGCCAGCTTCGGCAGTCGCACGAAGCCGGATGATCCCGAGCTGCTGGCCGAGGTCGAGCGGTTGCTCGGCGATCCGGCCGAGTAGGCGGCGCTGCCGCCGGGACGATCGGGACTTGCGGCGGCAGCGCTACAGCCGCCGCTTGACCAGCCGGATCAGCGTGCCGAGCAGTGGAATGTGCTGATACAGGTGGTCGGCGTTGTTCCAGTAGTCCTGCTGGTAGACGACCCGGCCGTCGCCATCGAAGCGCAGGTGGCTGATGCCGCTGCTCCAGTGGTCAACGCCGCGCTGCAAGCGTCTGAAACGAATCAGCATCTTCCAGCGCAGCAGATGCTCGCCGGCCTGGTTGCGGCTGACGTCGAGCACGTCGATCCGACACTGCTCGACCGCCGCAGCGCTGTCCAGCAGATAGTGTCGCAATGCCTCGCGGCCACGCACGGTCTTCAGCGTGTCATCGAAATGGACCTGCTCGGCGTAGACGTCGTCGAGCAGCCGCGCGATCCGTTCGGCGCGGAAATCGGCGAACAGGTCGGTGAAGCGAGCCAGTGCGTCACGCTCGACTTCGCTGCCGGCCGGCGGCGGCGCGATCGAGCGACAGCGGGCGAGGGCGTCCAGGGTGTCCATTGGCGGCTCGGCGTGAGTGTTCGCTCAGTAGACGCGAGTCGATGTCGAAAATGCGTCGACGCGCTCAGGCATGGCCGGGCCCGAGCGAACGGAACAGGTCGTGTGCGGTGCGAATCCGGCTCGCCGCATCGGGCAGGTCGAGGCGCAGCCGCAATCGGTCCGGGCCATCCATGACGAAGATCCGCGGCTGGCCCTGGATCAGCTTGATGATGTTGAGCGGATCGATCGGCGGCTTCGGTTCGAACTGGATCCGGCCGCCGCTCGGGCCGAGCTCCAGCTTGACGATGCCGCGTCGGTCGGCATCGAGCTTGAGCTCGGCCGCGGCGAACAGGTGTTTCACCGGATCGGGCAGCAATCCGAAGCGGTCGATCATCTCGATCTGCAGTTCGTGCAGTGCCTCCGGCGACTTCGCCGATGCGACCCGCTTGTACAGCATCAGGCGGGTATGCACGTCCGGCAGGTAGTCGTCGGGAATCAGCGTCGGCACGTGCAACTGCACCTCGGCGCCGTGCTGCATCGGCTGGTCGACGTCGGGCAGCTTGCCCTGACGGATGGAACGCACCGCGCGCTCGAGCAGTTCGGTGTACAGGCTGAAACCGACTTCGGCGATCTGCCCGGACTGCTCGTCGCCGAGCAGTTCGCCGGCGCCGCGGATCTCGAGATCGTGGGTCGCCAGCGCGAAGCCGGCGCCAAGTTCTTCGAGCGACGCGATCGCTTCGAGTCGTTTCTCCGCATCGGCGGTCAGCGAGCGCTTGTCCGGCACCACCAGAAAGGCGTAGGCACGGTGATGCGAGCGACCGACGCGGCCGCGCAACTGGTGCAACTGGGCGAGACCGAAGCGGTCCGCGCGGTTGATGATGATCGTGTTGGCACTCGGGATGTCGATGCCGGACTCGATGATCGTCGTGCAGACCAGCACGTTGAAGCGCTGGCGGTGGAAGTCGAGCATGACCTGTTCGAGTTCGCGCTCCGGCATCTGTCCATGCGCGATCCGGATCCGCGCCTCCGGCACCAGCTCGCCGAGCTCGCGTGCCATCTTCTCGATCGTTTCGACCTCGTTGTGCAGGAAGTAGATCTGGCCGCCGCGCGCCAGCTCGCGCTGGAACGCCTCGCGCAGCAGCGCGCCGTCCCACTGGCCGACAAAGGTCTTGACCGCCAGCCGGTGGGCCGGCGGCGTCGCGATGATCGACAGCTCGCGCAGCCCGGCCATCGCCATGTTCAGCGTGCGCGGGATCGGCGTCGCGGTCAGCGTCAACAGGTGCACCTCGGCGCGCAGTGCCTTCAGCGCTTCCTTCTGGCGGACGCCGAAGCGCTGTTCTTCGTCGACGATGACGAGGCCGAGATCCTTGAAGCGGACGTCCTTCTGCAGCAGCCGGTGGGTGCCGACGATGACGTCGATCTGGCCATCGGCCAGCTTGTCGAGTTCGGCCTTGATCTCCTTGCTGCTCTTGAAGCGCGACAGCACCTCGACGCGGATCGGCCAGTCGGCGAATCGATCGCGGAAATTGCGGAAGTGCTGCTCGGCCAGCAGCGTCGTCGGTACCAGCACGCCGACCTGCTTGCCGGCGGCGGCGGCGACGAATGCCGCACGGACGGCGACTTCGGTCTTGCCGAAGCCGACGTCGCCGCAGACGACCCGGTCCATCGGCGTGCTGGAAGCGAGGTCGCGGATCACCGATTCGATCGCAGCGAGCTGGTCGGGCGTTTCCTCGAACGGGAACTGTGCGGCGAACTGCTCGTACATGTCGCGGTCGAGTTCGAGTGCGAGGCCGGCCCGGGCCTGGCGCCGGGCCTGGATCTCGAGCAGCTCGGCGGCGACGTCGCGAACCTTCTCGGCCGCCTTGCGGCGCGCCTTTTCCCACTGGTCGCCTCCGAGCGAATGCAGCGGCGCGAGGTCCGGCGAGGCGCCCGAGTAGCGGCTGACCAGATGCAGTTGCGTTACCGGTACGTAGAGCTTGTCGCCCTTGGCGTATTCGATGCAGAGGAATTCGTTGGTCTGCCCGCCGGCCTGCAGCGTGGTCAGGCCCTGGTAGCGGCCGACGCCGTGATCCTCATGCACGATCGGTGCGCCGATCGCGATCTCGGCCAGGTCGCGGATGATCGTTTCCGGGTCGCGCGCGGCGCGGCGGCGGCGGCGCGGCTGCGTCGCGCGTTCTGGAAAGAGCTCGCGTTCGGTCAGCACGGTGAGCGCCGGTTCGGTCAGCGCGAAGCCGGCTTCCAGCGCGGCGACGGTGATCGCGTAGTGGGGCGCTTCGACGAACTGCGACCAGCCGTCGACCGTGTCCGGTCGCAACTCGTGCGTTGCCAGCCGTTCGATCAGCGCTTCGCGACGACCGGGCGAATCGGCCGCGATCAGCACCTGGCCAGGGTAACTGTCGAGGAACTGCCGCAGCGCCGCGCCGCTCGGTTCGCCGCGCTCGACCAGCGGCAGCGACGGCGCCGGCTGGTCGCCGAGCGCAGTCGCCTCGGCGAACTTCGGATGCTCACGCTGCAGCACTTCGATCCGTCGGCCGCGGTTGAGCCGTTCGCGCAGTGCGTCGACCGGCAGGTACAGCTCGGCCGGCGGCAGGATCGGCCGTTCGCGATCGTGCCGGCGGCTTTCGTGGCGCTCGCCGGTCTGCTGCCAGAACGCATCGGCTGCTTCCAGCGCCCCGTCGCCGAGCAGCAGCAGTGTGTCCTCGGCCAGATAGTCGAACAGCGTCGCGGTCTGCTCGAAGAACAGCGGCAGGTAGTACTCGATGCCGGCTGGCGTGACGCCCTGCTTGAGGTCCTGGTACAGCGGGCAGCGCCGCGGATCGATGTCGAAGCGCTCGCGCAGGATCTCGCGGACGCGCTGGGTCGCGGCGTCGTCGAGCGGAAACTCGCGTGCCGGCAGCATGCGCACCGAATCGACCTTGCCTTCGGAGCGCTGGGTCTCCGGGTCGAAGGTCCGGATCGAGTCGATCTCGTCGTCGAACAGCTCGATCCGGTACGGTTCGCCGGCGCCCATCGGGAACACGTCGAGCAGTGCGCCGCGGACCGCGAAATCGCCCGGATCCATCACCTGCGGCACATTGCGGTAGCCGGCCGATTCGAGGCGGCGCTTCTCGGCATCGAGGTCGAGCCGTTGCCCGGTTCGTACCACCAGTGCATTGCCGCCGATGAAGCGGGTCGGCGGCAGCCGCTGCATCAGCGTCGACACCGGTACGACCAGCACGCCGCGACGTGTCGACGGTAGCTGGTACAGCGCCGCCACGCGCTGCGAAATGATGTCCGGGTGCGGCGAGAACAGATCGTAGGGCAGCGTTTCCCAGTCGGGGAAATGCAGTACCGGCAGCTCGCTGGCGAAGATCTGCAGTTCGACTTCGAGCGACTGCGCGCAGTGAGTGTCGCGGACGATCGCGACCAGCAGGCCGGCATGCTCGCGGGCCGCGCTGCCGATCGCCAGCGCCAGCGCGCTCGGGCTGGACGGCGCCTGCCAGAACGCGCGTTGCTGGCCGGGGCGTGGCAGCGGAGGATGCAGGAGGCTCGGAGCGGTCACCGGCGCAGGTCCATCTCGGGTCGGAGGCCGCGCAGTGTAGCCCGCAGCGCCCGAGCCGGCGCGCGCCGGCGCGGCGCCGCCGCTCAGCGCAGTGGCAGGCGGACCCGGATCAGCCCCGGGTTTTCGCGGCGGTACTCGCGCAGGAAGCCGAGCGAGTCGGTGAGCAGCAGCATCGACGCGTTGTCCTCGAGCACGTCGCCGTACAGCTCGTCGAGCCGCTTCAGCCGGGCCCAGCGGATGATGCGCTTCATCAGCAGCCGGCCGACCCCCTGGCCGGCGATGAAATGGCTGACCAGGATCGCGAATTCGGCGGCGTGGCCGGATTCATCGACCGATGCCCGGACGACACCTGCGATCAGCGCTTCGCCGGGTGGCAGCGGTTCGGCGACCACCAGCGCGAACTCGCGGCGCGGGTCGAGCGAGGTCAGGCGCCGTGCGGCGTCCGGTGTCAGTTCCTTGATCGCGTACATGAAGCGCATCCGGACCTCATCCGGACGCAGCAGAGTGAAGCCGGCGCGCAGGGGCTCGGCATCGTCCGGAACGATCGGCCGCAGCGTCATCTGTCGGCCATCCGGCAGGGTCAGGCTTTCGGTCCAGCGTTCGGGCAGCGGGCGACAGCGGATCGTGTGGGTCGGCACGGGCGGGAGCCGAAGTGGCGGCGAGCGGTATTGCAGCATGGATGACAGGCTGGCAGCGCGCCGTCGAGCCCGTGCTCTAAAGCGGTCGGCCGGTCGGCCGCGGGTTCGGCGCCAGCGAAGCGGCCCGGTCCGACTGTCGACTCACTGCAAGCGGAAGCGGGCGGCCGGGCTGGTGTTGACCTGGCCATCGGCCTCGAGCACGGCGAAGCGTTGATGGTCCGGGTCGTACAGCGCGGCGATCGGGCTCGCCGCACCGTTGCGGCGAATGAAGCGCAAGGTCCAGCCGAACCGCTCGAGCGTCAGCAGCGTGGCGAGCTGGTCGGCGGTCAGCGCTCGCTTCAGCGCCAGCTCGGACGGTTGGTTCCGCCGGCGGCGTTCGAACGGAAGTATCTGCACTCACTGTCTCCGGCACGGCGACGAGGCGCTGCCTCGACACTGCAGGTCGGGAACGGATGGGTCGGTGCGACCACGCACGGACGGGGCGATGACCGGACGGCCGGTCACGTTCGGGCCATGCACGGCACCCGCGTGCGCTGGTCATCGATGCGGTCACGCCGCTGCATGAATGGCCGCGCCCGGCGTGTTCGGCCACGCACAGAGCGCTCCGACGGCGCTGCGTAGCGTCCGCTGGTGACGGAATGGCCGTCGAGTCCGCGTACGCGGACCCATCCAGTGTCGGTGTCTGCTCGACCTTTCCGCCGCTTTCGAATGGAGACCGCAGTGAACATCCATCCCACCGGTTCCGCCTGCGCCGCGTTGCTGTGTCTTGGATTCCCAGGCGCGGCATTCGCAGCGACCGAGATCTACGAGATCCAGGGCAACGGCATGAGCTCGCCGATGGTGGGCGGCACGGTGACGATTCCCTCCAGCGTGGTGACCGCGGTCGTCGACGATGGCTATTTCCTGCAGACCCCCGACGCGCGCGCCGACAGCGAGACGGTGCTGAGTTCGAACGGCATCCGCGTCGCGACCTCGGGGACACCCGGCTATGCCAACAGCGCAGCCACCGTGCAGATCGGCGACCTGCTCGACGTCACCGGTGTGGTGGCCGAAGTCGAGGGCGAAACCCGTCTGCTCGCCAGCGGCCCGGCGACCTTCATCAGCGCCGGCAACGCGTTGCCGAAAGAGATCGATTTCAGCCTGGCGGCGGCGAGGCCTCGCGGCACCGCCGACAACCTGTACTGCTATCTGAACGTCAGCAACTTCGAATGTTTCGAGGGCATGCGCATCCGCATTCCCGACGGCATGGTGGTGTCGGGCAACCGCGCCGAAGCCGGCGATCCCTACGGACCGGTCCACGTGTCGCCGTTCGGCGCGCGCTCGTTCCGCGAAAAAGGGGTCGAATTCGGCAACAGCGTCGACCAGTCGAACCGCTTCGCCGGCATGTGGGACGGCAATCCGGAAGTACTGCAGATGGACGCCGATCGCCTTGGTGCAGTGGTGGCCGGCACCGGCATCGTTGCCGGCACACCGTTCTCGGCCAGTGGCGTGCTTGCGATCGATGGCGGCAGCTACAGCCTGTGGCCGCGGGACCTGACACTCGACACGGCCGGGCACGTGCTGCCGATCGCGACCGGTGTGGCGGCAAACAGCGACGAGTTCCGGATCGCTACCTTCGACCTCGGCGGGCTCTGCGACGCCGATCCCGGCAACAGCAGCACGCCGTGCCGCGATCCCGAGCCCGGCTCGGCGGCCGAGGTCGATCAGCGCATCGCCCGACTTTCCGACTACCTCGTCGACGTGCTCGACGCACCGGAGCTGGTGGCGGTGCAGAACGTCGAGAACGAGGCGCTGCTGGATCAATTGGCTGCGGCGGTGGCGGCTGCGGTCGGTGGCAGTGCTCTGTACGACGGCCTGCTGATCGAAGGCAGCGACCCGAGCGGTCGCGACATCGGCTTCCTGGTCAGGACCGACCGCATCACCGTGCTGTCGCTGCAGACGCTGGCAGCCGACCAAACCTGGAACGACCCGGTCGCCGGCCCGGGAACGACGCTGCATCCGATGCCGCCATTGCTGCTGACCGGCGAGTTCGGCTGGAGCGGCGGCACGATCGGATTGCGGCTGCTGAACGTGCAGCCGGCCGACCGCGCCGGAGTCGACGACAATCTGCCCGGTGCGCGTGACCGACGTTTCCAGCAGGCACTGTCGATTGCGAACCTGATCCAGTCGATGCAGGACGATGCGCAGGGTGCGTCGGCCCCGCTGTATGTCGCCGGCAAGCTGCACAGCGGCCGCTTCACCGACGGCTACGTCGACATCCTCGGGCTGTTGAGCGGCACCTATTTCAATGGCGAGAACCTGTACGACGTCGATCCGTTCAATCCGGTCTGGCCGATGCTGACCGACGTGCTCGACGCGGTGCCGGAGGAGCAGCGGATCACGGTATCGACCGAACATTCGTTCGGGCCGGTGCAGGGCGAGATCGACCGCCGGGTCGTGGCGATGTCGGCGCAGGACCACATGCTGGTCACCTACTACTCGCGGCAGACGGTGGTCGAAGTCGGCGTCGGCCGGGCCAATGCCGATGCACCCGAAACCCTGCTCGAAACCGGTAGCGGCGCGGTCGGCAGCTCGCCGTTCGACGCGCTGGTACTGAAGGTGCAGCCGGACTGCCGCGCTTCGATCGACACCAACCAGGACGGCGACGACTGGTGCGACCTGTTCGACAACTGCCCGGCCATCGTCAACAACGACCAGGTCGATTTCGACGGCGACGGACTCGGCGACGTCTGCGATCCGGATGTCGACGGCGACCTGGTCCCGAACGAGATCGACAACTGCCCGCGGTCCCGGAACCCGGATCAGAGCGACATCGACGGCGACGGAGCCGGCGACGTCTGCGACGACGACATCGACGGCGACGGAATACTGAACGCCGACGACAACTGCCCGCTGGTGGCCAATCCGGACCAGGCCGACTTCGACGGCGACGGCATCGGCGACGCCTGCGATCCGGAGGCGGATCTGGTGCTCGCGCTGAATGCCGACGCTGTCAGCGTTCTGCCCGGTGCGACGATCGCGATCACTGCCGATCTCAGCCATGCCGGGCCGCAGACCGTGCAGTCCCTGAAGCTCGATCTGTCGCTGCCGTGGCAATCGACCTGGCAGTCGACCGCGGCCGGCCCCTGGAGCTGCGCGGCGCCGGCCCAGCCGCGCTCGGCAGTCGTCAGTTGCACGCTGGCCAGCATGGCGCCCGGCAGCAATGCAGTGACGGTCAGTGCGGTGGTCGACAACCCGCTGCTGCACGGCACACTGCTGACCGCATCGGCCAGCGTGGCGCCGGATGACATCGATCCGAGCAACAACAGCGACCAGACCACGATCACGATCGAAGTGCCGGATACCGACCTGCGGCTGATCGTCTACGGGCCGAGCCCGGTGGCGCAGGTCGGCGACACGCTGGGTTTCGCGCTGCAGGTCAACAACCTCGGTCTGCGCACTGCCGAGGCCGTGCAGTTGCGTGTGCAGCGGCCGATGGGAGCGCAGTTCGGCAGCGTGACCGGCGCGACCGGATGGACCTGCTCGAGTGCCGCCGCCGACCTGCAGGAACTGCTCTGCAGCCACGACGCGTTCGCTCCGGGAGAACAGGCCATGCTCGGCTACGAGCTGCAGATCGGAGCCGAGGCCAACGGCAGGATCATCTCGGTGGCTTCGTCATTGACGTCGAGCACGCCGGACAGCGATGCCGGCAACAACGCTCACTCGCTCGTCATAACGGTCGGCGAGTTCGAGGCGCGGATCTTCCGCGACGGCTTCGGCGACTGAGCCGCGTGTGCCGCTCGCCGCGGATACGGCGGGCGCCGCATCGCGACGGTCGTGCGCGGTGCAGCGAACGGCACCGGACAGCCGGCGTGGCAGGTGAACCGGCGCCGTCGGTAGTCGCGGATCACTGTGTGTCCACGCACAGACCCCCACAGGGTCGCTTCTTAGCGTGAATCACGGCGTCGAACCGATGCGATGCACGCGGAAGGAGCGGAAATGGCCGCAATGGATTGCCCACGCCACCTCGCAGGCCAGGTGCCGGCGAGCGGCAGCGACGGAGCGCAGCGATGCTAGAGACACCGATCACGCGCAACGGCGGACTTGCAGCAGGCGCTGGCGACAGCCACGGCAACGAGACGACCGCAGCGATCTACAACCTCGAGGCGGTACGCGTGCCGCGCCGTCGCGTCCGGCTGGCGGCATTCCGACAGTTGCTGCGTCAGCAGAGCCTGCGCTGGTTCGCGGTGCTGGCGTCGCTCGAACTGCTGCTGCTCGGTCTCGCGCCATGGCTGGCGGTCGAGACCCGCTTCATCGGCGATCCCGACGCGGTCAGCCACGAACTGTCGACGCTGCCGATGCGTGCGGCGCTGTTTGCTTTGAGCTGCTGGGTCACGCTGGTCGCGCTCGGCCTCTACCAGCGGCACCGCCGCGACATCCGCGGCACCGCGCCCGGCACGATCGCGCGGATCATGCTCGGGCTCGGCATCGCCGCAGTCGCGTCGATGGTGGTGTATTTCCTGCTGCCAGGCTTCGAGCTCGGTCGCGGACTGCTGGCGTTGTCGCTCGGCTATGCGCTGCTGCTGTTGCTGCTGTCACGTGCGAGCTTCTGGCGGCTGGTCGGCGACGCGCGGCTGAAGCGGCGGACGATGTTCCTCGGCGCCGGACAGAATGCCGCGCTGGCGTTGCTGCGGATGCGTCGCGAGCAGGACATGCGCAGCGCGTCGATCATCGGCTTCGTTCCGATGCCGGGTGATCGTGCCGGCGCAGTCGCCGAGCGTCTGCTGGACCCGGCTGGCGACCTGGTCCGCTTCGCCTACTCGCACGGCGTCGACGAGCTGGTCATCGCCGCCGACGACCGTCGCGGCACGCTGCCGATGGCCGACCTGATGACCTGCCGGTTGTCCGGTATCGACGTGCTCGAACTGGAGACGTTCTACGAGCGCGAGACCGGCAAGGTCACGCTCGAACTGGTCAATCCTTCGTGGTTCGTGTTCGCCCGCGTCTGCACCGGCTCGGTGCTGCGGCGGGTGGTCAAGCGTGGCTTCGACATCGGCGCGGCGCTGCTGCTGCTCGCGTTCGCGTGGCCGCTGATGCTGCTGACGGCGGCAGCGATCGCGCTGGAATCACGCGGCCTCGGCCCGATCCTGTACCGGCAGCAGCGGGTCGGCGAGAACGACGGCGTGTTCACGCTGGTGAAATTCCGCAGCATGCGCACCGATGCCGAGGTCGGCGGCGCGCGCTGGGCCAAGGTCGACGACGACCGCGTCACCCGGGTCGGCCGCTTCATCCGCAAGACCCGCCTCGACGAACTGCCGCAGTTGTGGAACGTGCTGCGCGGCGACATGAGCATCGTCGGGCCACGGCCGGAGCGGCCGGAGTTCGTCGAAGGGTTCAAGAAGCGGATTCCGTACTACGGGCTGCGCCATTGCGTCGCGCCGGGCCTGACCGGCTGGGCGCAACTGCGCTACCCGTACGGTGCTTCCGAGCAGGACGCGATCGAGAAGCTTCGCTACGACCTGTACTACGTCAAGAACCACGGTTTCCAGTTCGACCTGATGATTCTGCTGCAGACGGTCGAGGTCGTGCTGTTCGGTCGTGGCGGTCGCTGACGGAGCGCGATGATGGCGAGCACGGCCTGGCCAGACGACGATCCGTCGGTAGCGGCACCGGCGGCGGGTCGTTGCAGCCGCCGCTCAGGGCCGGCGAGTGCCGGGCGTGCGCTCGGCGCTGTCCGTGCCGTCGCTGAAGATCGGTGCCAGCTCCGGCGCCATGAATGCGATCAGCAGTGCAAGCGCCGCAGCGAATACCAGCCAGCGCCACAACTGGCGGATCGGCGCCACGTCCGGCACGCCGATCCCGGTCGTGCGGTGCCGCGGCCGCCGTTGCGTCGTGGCCGCCGGCGTGCCGATCCCACCGGCCTGACCGGCGCCCGGCAAACGGCCGTGCTGGCGCTCGAAGGCGACCGCGTCGCGGTAGCTGCGGGTGATCCAGCCGATGCCTTCGTCGGCCACCTGGGTGATGTCGTCGCGGCCGTCCGGATGCAGTTCGCGAAGGCGCTGCCGGTAGCGTTCGGTCAATCGGGCGACGCCCTGGTCCGGACGCACGCCGAGCTCTTCATACAGACGCACGATGTTGCTCTGGTCCGACAGCTTGGGCATGGCACGACGTTGATTCGGCGCACGGGGCGGACGGCGCAGACGATAACCCGTAACCGGCAGCCGATGCCGAACGCCGCCGATCGCAGTGGCCGGACCGAGCGCGCCGGAGCGCTGCGCCGATGATCGCCGTCGCTGCGACTTCGAACGTGTGCGCGCTGCGGCGCCTGGCCGACGTGCTGGTTGCGACCGGACGAGCCGAGCCGGTGCCGGCGGAATCGATCGGGATCGGGGCTGGTTCCCGACGGCTGCTGATCGGCGCGGTTGCGCTGGCGCAGGCGCGCCTGACCGGCGTGTCGGCGGTCCGGATGCTCGAACTGCACGGGCGCAATTGGCGCACGCGCGACGTCGAAGTGGAGCCATCGGCGCCGGTCATCAACTGGCTCGCGACACTCGCCGGTTCGACCGGCCGCGTGGCCGGTGCGCCGGCCTGCGCGGAACTGGCGATCGCCTGGGGTCGGCGGCCACGGCGACCGGCCGGAGTTCTGGCGGCTATCGGCGTGGTCGAGCAGTCGTTGTCGATCGACGTCGACCGCGAACGCGTCGACTCGCCAGCGGCAGCGGCACTGCGCGACGCCATCGTGCAGGCATGGCAGGTACTTCGCGACGCCGGACCCGGCCGGGTCGGCGCGCTGTCGATCCTGGCGCCGCAGCAGCGCGCGAACCTGATCTGCCGCTGGCAGGGGCGGCGGCTGCCGATCGCCGACACATCATCACTGGTCGAGCGACTGCAACGGGTAGCCGAGCGGGAAGGGGCGCGCCCGGCGCTCGACGATGGTTTTCGGTCGCTGGACTACGCCGCCCTGTGGCAGCGCAGCGGGCGCATCGCGCATGCACTGGCGGCTCGCGGTGTCGGTGCGGGCGATACGGTCGCCGTGTTCGGCCGGCGGTCGATCGAGCAGGTCGTCGCTGCGTTGGCCGTATTGCGCGCCGGTGCCGTCGGACTGGCGATCGACGCCGGCGATGATGTGCGTCGAGTCGCGGCGCGGCTCGAGCGGTCGCAGGCCGCCGCCGTGCTGGCCACCGGCGACGATGTGGCGACCGGGTCGTCGCTGCCGATATTCGCGATCGACGCCCTGGAACGTGACCCGGCCGGTCCAGTTGCGGCGGTCGCTGTGGCGCCGGCGTCCGGTTCGCCGACCTGGCTGGTCGATGACGACGCACCGGCGTCGCCGTCGCACTGGCACGGCATCGCGATCGCGTCGGGGGCGCTGTTGCGGTTCGCCGCGGGCGACGACGCGCTGCCGACCGGAGCGGCCATGCGGCTGTTGAATGCCGCGCCGCTGTCGTCGGCGCAGGCGCTGGTCGAATGCTGGGCGACGCTGCTGCGTGGCGGCTGTTGTGCGCTGGCCTCGACCGGCTGGGCACAGCCGGCCGCGTTGGCCGCCGAGATTGAACGTCTGGGGCCGCGGATCGCCTGGCTGCCGACGCCGCTGTGGCAGCGCGTCGTCGATCAGCACGCCGAGTCGCTGGCGTCGCTGACCGATCTGCTGGTCGGTCCGGAGCCGCCGTCGGGCGCATCGCTGCGCGCGATGCGGCAGCGCTGGCCGGCACTCCGGATCTGGTTCGCGTATGGCCGCGCCGGCTGTTCCGGGCTGGTGTTGCTGGGGCGACTTGCGGGCGGGCCGGACGCGGCCGACAGGATGCCGGCATGCCGGCCGATGCCGGAGTCGATCGTGCATGTACTGGCGCCCGATGGCGGCATGTTGCCGGTCGGAGCGGCCGGCGCGATCTGCATCGGCGGCATCGCCGTCGCGATCGGCCCGTTGCCGGACCGGTCGGCCGACCGCCGATTCGTCGTCGATCCGTTCGGCCGCCATGGCGACCGACTGTTCTGCACCGGCGACCGCGGCCGGCGGTTGCCGGACGGCCGGATCGAGTGGCTCGGGCGACTCGACGCCGGAACGGTCGTCGCGCATCCGGCACCGCGTCGCGAAACGATCGATTCTCGGTTGGAGGCACCGCTGCGAGCCGTCGACGGCCGCGCCGCGCTGCTCGAGTTCGGCGATCGCTACCGCCACCGCACCGCCGGTTCATTGCAATGCGTCGCTGCGCAGTCGGCGTGGCTACGACTGGACTATCCGATCGTGGTCGAGCGCGGTGACGGCGCGCGGATCGTCGACATCGACGGCAACGAGTACATCGATGCGATCGGCGGGATCGGTTGCGGCCTGTTCGGCTGGAACCCGGCATTCCTGATCGACACGCTGCAGGCCGAGCGTGATCGCGGCATGCCGAGATCGGTGCATCCGCTCGCGGCCACGCTGCGGCAACGGCTGGCCGCGTCGACCGGCTACCCGCAGATCGCGTTGTGCCGGTCCGGCAGCGACGCGTTGGCTGTCGCGGTGCGGATCGCACGGCGCGTGACCGGCCATTCGCGCATAGCGATTTTCGGTGGCGATGCGCCTGCCTCGAGCGCGGCAAGCGATCCCGCGCTGCCGTCGCTCGAACGTAACCGCCGGGCCTCGATCGACGCAGTATTCGCGGCCAGAGAATCGCTCGCCGCCGTCGTGATCGTGCCGATCGATGCCCGTGACCCGTCCCGTCATTCGCGGCGCTTCATGGCCGAGCTGGTCGACCGCGCACACCACGCCGGCGCCTGCGTGATCCTCGACGAGCGCCTGGCCGGCTTGCGTTGCGCACCCGGCGGCGCGCGGCAGTTTTTCGCGCTCGAGGCCGACCTGGCCGTATTCGGCGAGACCCTCGCCAACGGCCTGCCGATCGGCGCGGTGGCGGCCGCCGAGCCGTGCCTCGAGCCGGCGGAGATCGACCGCAGCGTCGCCGGCGGCCATCCGCTGGCGCTGGCGGCGGCGACTGCAGTGCTGGAACGGTTGCAGCTCGCCGGTCCGGAGTGGCAGCACGAGCTGAACGCGCGCACGGCGGTGTTCGTCCGCGATGCCAACCGGATCTGTCGTCGCGAGCGTGCGCCGTTCGAGCTGGTCGCGTTCTCGTCGTGCTGGAACCTGCGCTTCGCCAATGCCGACCCGCGTCACCGCTGGACCTATCCGATGCTGCGCTACCACGGTCTGCATGTGGGCGAACGGCAGCCGGCATTCGTCAGCAGCGCGCACGATCTGGCGGTCGTGCAACAGATGCTGGCGACGCTCGCCAGCGCGATCGCCGAACTGCGGCAGTGCGGCATCGCCGCTGCCGGGCAGCCGATCCGGATCATGCCTGCGGGCCGGCAGTTCACGTTGGCGCCGCCGGTCGCGGTCACCACCCGAGGCCGGGCGGAAGCGGGGGGGACGGCACCGTGACCGGCCCGCTGCGCTTCCGTCATGCGTCGATGCCCGCAGCGCTGGAGTTCTCCGCTGCGCAATCGAGCGATCAGGTGCCGTGCACGCCGGCGCAGCGCGGACTCTGGCATGCGCTGTGCGGTGCATCGTTGCCGCCGTCGCACCAGGTGCAGACCCGCTGGCTGCATCTGCGCGGCGAGCTCGACCGAGCGGCACTGGCCGCCGCGGTCGCCGAACTGGTCGCCCGCCACGATGCGCTGCGGGTCAGCTTCTTCGACGACGGCCGTTCGATGCGGTTCGCTCCGCAACGCGACGTCGAGCTGCGTTGCCACGACCTGCGTCGGATCGATGCACCCGAGCGCGAGCAGGCACTGACCGAGGTCGTCGCCGCGGCCTGCCGACTGCCGTTCGAACTGTGCGTCGGGCCGTTGCTGCGGGCGACGCTGCTGCGGCTCGGCGACGCCGAGCATCGACTGTTGCTGGTACTGCACCGGCTGATCTGCGACGAGCGATCGATGGGCGTGCTGCTGGCCGATCTCGGCGCCCTGTATGCGCGCCAGCTCGGCTCCGGTCAGCGGCTGTTGTCGGGTGCCGGCTCGTTCGCTGCGCACGCCCGCGACTGCGCGCTGCGGCCGATGTGCCCGGCCTCGCAGGCGTTCTGGGCCGAGCAGCTCGTCGACGCGGGGTCGACCGACCAGCCGGCATGCCGGCTGGATCCGGATGCGCCGCTGCCGCGCGCGGTCCGTCGCGCGCTCGATCCGGCACTGGTGCGGGCGTTCGACGACTGCCTGCGAGCGCGAGGCATCAGTGCCAGGGCCGGCTGGCTGACGCTGCTGCTGGCGCTGCGCGGAGCGCCCGGTCGGGCCGGCGTGCAGTGGGTGGCAGTCGAATGTGACGCCGAAGCCGAGCGCTGGCCGGTCGGCATGTGCGCAGCGGTGGCGCCGCTGCAGTTGCCGGTCGATGTCGATGCGCGGTTCCTGCAACTGGCCGCCGAGATCGAGTCGCGGCTGGCCGAGGGCGCCCGGCGCTCGCCGCCGCAGGTCGACGATCTGCTCGCACGACTGCCGCTGACGACCGACCTGCGCTGGCCGTTCGCGTCGATGCTGTTCCGGCTGCGTCGCTCGGCGCCGACACCGGTGGTGTTCGCCGACCTGCAGGCGTTCGGCAGCGACGGTCAAGACGATGCCGCCGAGTTCGCCGCGTCAGTCACGGTCGACCAGGCCGATCATGGTCCGTTCGTCGAATGGCGCGGCGGCGGGAACCCGGTCGCCGATGCGCAGCAGGTGAGCCGGCTGGTGGCATTGCTGCAGGCAGTCGTGATCGACCCCGACCTGCCGCTGGGTCAGGCGCTGGCCGGCCTGCCGCGCAGCGTTGGCGCGGACGGCCGGCCGGCGGCTGCGACCGGCGCGCTCGCCGCACCGCCCGACCGGGCGCCGTTGTCGCCGGATCAGTGCGATTGCTGGAATGCCTCACGCGGGCAGGGCGGCGCCAACCACGCGCTGGCGCAGCGTCTGCGTGGGCCGCTCGACCTCGAACGGTTGCTCGACGTCACCCGGCGCGTGCTGCAGCGCCAGCGCGCGTTGCGCGTGCGGTTGCTGTGCGATGGAGACGGCCATTGGCAGCAGCAGGTGCAGACGACCGACGCCGTGCTGGCTTCGTTGCGACGGGCGCTGCGGGTGCCGGAGGACCTGTCGCGGTTGTCGGAGAGCGAACGCGAAGCGGTCCTGCACGAGCGCCTGCACGCGCTGGCCGACGGCGACTTTCCGGATGACGGGTCGCGGCTGCTGCGGGCGACATTGTTCCGGCTCGCCGAGCGCGAGCACGTGCTGGTGCTGGTGGTCCATCCGGTCATCGCCGATGCCGAGTCGCTGCTGCTGCTCGCCGCCGAGCTGGCCGAAGCCTACCGGGCCGCGGCCGACCAGCGGCCGGCGCGGCTGCCGGAACTGACGCTCGATCCGATTGCACGCGCGCACTGGCATGTCGAGTGGCTGCAGGGCGCCGAATACGAGGCACAGCGTTCGATCTGGCTCGCGCGGCTGGCCGACTGGCAGGCACGCGAGCGAGCGCGTTTGCCGCGCGACTGCGCTGCGCGTACCGAACCCGGCGCGCTGCATCGAGAGGCATTGCATCTGCCAGGCTGGCTGGATGCGGCGCTGACCACACTCGCGGCATCGCTCGACACCACGATCGATGTGCTGCTGCTGGCGGCCTATGCGTTCTGGCTGGCCCGCTGCAGCAATGCAACGGTGGCGGTGGTCGCGGTGCCGGTGTCGAGCCGCGACGGCGAACCGCTGCAGCATCTGGCCGGACCGTACACGCAATGGTTGCCGCTGGCGTTGCCAATCGAGCGTCCTGCGGCATTCCTCGCACTGGCGGAAGCCACTCGCGACGGACTCCGGGCGCTGCGGGCGCAGCCGGACCTGATGCACCGGCACCTGCTCGATGCCGATCCGCTCGATCCGTGCCGGATCCGCTTCTGCTATCGCGATCTGCGCGGCTTGCCGCGACAGTGGGGCGACGACCTCGAAATCGAACCGCTGGTGCTGACCGCCGCCGCGACCACGCGCTGCGAGCTGCAGCTCGAGATCCACGCACTCGGCGACGGCACGCCCGGCATGCTGATCGCCGATCCGGGTCGCTTCCAGCGCTGCCACGTCGCTGCATTTCGTGACCAGTGGCTGAGCCTGCTGACGGCGATCGCCGATCAGCCGCAGCAGACACTGGCCGAACTGTCCCGGCCGGCGCCGCTGGAGCGCGAACGACTGCAGGGCTGGAGCCACGGCCGGCCGGCACCGGAGATTGCGGCCGACTCGCTGACCGCGCGTTTCCGCCGGGTCTGTGCGACGCATCCGGGCGCACCGGCGGTCGTCGACGGCGAACGGCGGCTCAGCTATCGGCAGATGTCGCGCGCGGTCGCCAACGTCGCGGTGCGGCTACGCAGCGTGATCGCGCGCGGCGACGTGCTGGTCGTCGCGCTTGCCGATGGTGCCGGCCGCATTGCCGGCGTGCTGGCTGGCCTGTCGGTCGCGGCGCGCTGCCTGCTGCTCGATCCGGCGGCACCGGTGGCCGGTCTGCGTCGTGCGCTGGATGCCAGTATCCGTGATGAGCGAAGCGGGCGCCGTCGTCGCTGGCTGCTGGCCGATGCGGCACTCGGGCGCGCGCTGCGCTGGCCGGACGAGCGCCGGATCGATCCGCTCTGGTTCGAGCGTCCGGCCGACTCCCGCTCCGAGCTGCTGCGGGCGCCGAACTGCGGCGAACTGCTGGTGCTGGTCGACGAATGGCGGCCGACGACGCTCGCGATGGTGCCCGAACGCAGCCTGCTCGCATTGGCCAGCGGACTGCGCGAGCATGCGCTGTTCGGTCCGTCGTCGCGGGTGGCGGCGTCGGCGCACGTGCACGATGCGCATCATCTGATCCAGACGCTGTTGCCGTTGCTCGATGGCGGTGCGGTGGTGTTCGCGGCCGAGCGCCGGAAGCTGTCGGACTGGTTGCCCGACCCGGCCGGCGACACCACCGATGGCGATGCCGCGATCAACCTGCTGGTCGCCGACGCCGGGGACTGGCAACGGCTGTACGCCGACGGCTGGCGCGGCGACGAGCGGCTGACCTGCGTGATCGACCATGCCGGCGGCGCGGCCGGCGAAGCGGTGCCGTCGGGCCTGTGCGGGCGCCACTTCCGGGCCTTCGGTGACCTGGCTGCCGGCGTCTGGTCGCTGTTCGGTCCACTGGAAGGCGTCGACCGTGTGCTGCCGGCGCGACGGGTCGAGATCGTCGACGACGATGGCGAAGCGGTGCCGATCGGCGTCTATGGACAACTGCGGCTGCAGGCCGACGCCCACGACGGCAACGGAGCCGTCGTCGCGATGGGCGGCCCGGCGCGCTGGCGTGCCGACGGCGTGCTCGAACGGCAAGCAGGGGCGATCGATGCCGCACGTGCGCGGAGCGTCGATGGCGCCAGCACCGTCGGCCCGCGACCGCTGTTCCTGCTGCATGACGATTCCGATGCGCCCGACGACGGCGCCGAGCTGCGTCGCCTGCTGCCGGACGACCTGCCGTGCGTGGCAATCAGCATCGCCCCGACCGGAGCGCCGCCGGGCACGCTGGCCGAGCTGGTCCAGGGGCTGGCCGATGCGATCCGCCGCCGGCAGCCAGGCGGTCCGTATCGACTGGCCGGCAGCGCCACCGGTGCGCGGCTCGCGCTCGAAGTTGCATCGGCATTGCGCGCCGACGGCGAGCAGGTCGATCTGCTCGCCGTGCTCGGCATGCTCGAACCGCGTCGGCCGTCGATCGCCCGCCGTATGCACGGCGCACTGGCCCGCTGGGTCGAGGCCGGTGCCCGCAGCGCGGCGACCGAACTGTGCAGCGACCTGGCGCGGCGCGCATCGATGCTCGGCACGGCGGCGCAGACGCTGGCGGCCGGCCTGGGCAGCAGCAACGACGCCGCAGCACGCCGCCCGCAGCAGCGGGCGTGGCTGCTGCGGGCGCTTCGTCGGCAGCCGCCGGCCCGTTACGACGGCGAAATCACCGTGTTCGCGCCGGGCAGCGACGGCCGCGAGGCCGCGCTCGCACTGGGCGCGACCGGTGCACGGGTGCTGCTGGTGCCGATCGACGCGCCGCGCGGCACGAGCGGTGCCGCCCGGCTGGCCCGGGCACTGGCCGCCCGACTGCTGCCGCCGGGCCAGCTCGGAGTTTTCCAGTCAAGGACCGAGGAGTAGACGATGGATGCGTTTCGCGCCTCACAGGTGTCCGCTTCGTCCGCCGCTGCGGCCGGCTTGCCGCCGTACTGCGACGAGCCGGCCGCGATCGACGCCGGCGGGCGTCCGAGCCCGGCTGTGCAGCGCGACATCTGGCTGTCGGCTTCGCTGTCGGTGCAGGCCTCGCTGGCACTCAACCACGGGCTTGCAATCGAGTTGCATGGTGCGTTGCGGATCGATGCGCTGCGGGCCGCACTCGACGAACTGGTGCAGCGCCACGAGGCGTTGCGGGTGCGGCTGGCCGACCATGGTCAGCAGTTGCTGCTGGCCGATTCCGGTGCGGCGGCGTGGCAGGTCCATGACCTGCGCGCGCTGGCCCCGGCCCGTCGCGAGCTGCGCCGCGAACAGATCCGAGAGGCCGCGATGGGCGCGCTGTTCGATCTGCGCCGCGGGCCGCTACTGCGGGCCGAGCTGCTGCGGATCGAAGACCAGTGCGTCGAACTGCTGCTGACGACTCACGCGGCAGTCTGCGACCGCTGGTCGCTCGGCCTGCTCGGGCGCGAGCTGAGTGCGCTGTACACGCGGCGGCTTGGCGGCGACATCGAGCTGCCGGCGCCGGATTCGTTCATCGAATACGCGGACGAGGACGCACTGCGCGGCGATTCGCCGCAGCGGCGGGCTGCCGAGCACTACTGGCGCAGCCGCTACCGCGATCCATCGCGCCCGCTGACGTTGCCGACCGACCGGCCGCGTCCGGCGCAGCGCCGGCTGGACGCCGCACGGGTCGACCATCGACTCGACGCCGCGACCGCTGCGACGGTGCGCCGGCTGGCCGCCAGGCACGACTGTTCACCGTTCGCGGTGCTGCTGGCCACGCAGGCGGTCTGGCTGCACCGGCTCGGCGGCAGTACCGATCTGGTCGTCGCGGTGCCGGCCGCCGACCAGCCGCGCAGCGGACGGACGCGGTTGGTGGGGCCGTGCAGCCACTGGCTGCCGATCCGGATCGCGGTCGATGCTGCCGACGGCTTCGACGCACTGGTCACGCAGGTCGAGCTGCAACTGCGCGATGCCGATTTGCACGCCGGAATCGGGCTCTCCGAGCTGCTCGGCATGATCGGCGGGGCGCGCGATCCGTCACGTCCGGCGCTGGCGGCGGTCAGCTTCGACCATTGCCATGGCCCGGGTGTCGGCGCACGCGCGTTTCCGGAGCTGCAGGCGGAGTATCGGCTGCTGCCGCGCCAGTTCGAGCCGTTCGAGCTGGGTCTCGAAGTGCTGGAGCAGGGCGGTGAGCTGACGCTGCACTGCCACTACGCCGCCGCGTTGTACGACGGCTTGACGATCGGCCACTGGCTGCATGCGTTCGAACAACTGCTGCTCTCGGCAGAGCGGACCCCTGCGGCACCGCTCGGAACGCTGCCGATGGTGGCCGGAGACATGCTGGCCGAGCTGCGCGCGTTGCAGCCACCGGCCACCGATGTCGGCGAACGCTGGGTGCACCGGCAGCTCGAACAGGTGATGCGCCAGTCCGCCGATCGCATCGCATTGCGCGCGATCGACGCCACGCTGAGTTATCGGCAGTTGCTCGAACGCAGCGGCAGGCTGGCGCAGGTGATGCGCAGTCATGGCCTGCGACCCGGCGGGCGGGTCGGCCTGCTGCTCGACCGATGCGCCGACGCAATTGCGGCAATTCTTGCCGCGCTGCGCAGCGGTGCCGCCTGGGTGCCACTCGACCCGGACTACCCGCGCGAGCGACTGGAATTCATGGTCGAGGACGCCAGCCTGGACCTGCTGCTGTCGCGCAGCGATCTGTTGCGTGGCGGGGAGTACGGCACCGCGACGCTGCTGCTCGACCGCGATGCCGGCGCGATCGATTCGGCGCCGGCCGACTTCGACGGCGTATTCGAAACTGACGCCGATCCATGGCAGACCGCGGCCTATCTGATCTACACCTCCGGTTCGACCGGGCGTCCTAAAGGCGTCGAGGTGCCACATGCGGCATTGGCCTGCCTGCTGCATTCGATGCCTGACCTGCTCGGGCTCGGCCCGCGCGACCGACAGCTCGCGGTGGTCACGCTGTCGTTCGACGTCTCGGTGCAGGACATCCTGCTGCCGTTGTCGATCGGCGCCGAGCTGGTGCTTGCGACCGGTGAGCAAGCGCGCGATCCGCATGCGCTCACGGCACTGGTCGGAACGGCCGGCGTCACCGCGATGGAGGCGACGCCGACCACGTGGCGGATCATGCTCGACGCCGGCTTTCGTGCCCAGGCCGGGTTCCGCGCGATGACGGTCGGCGAACCATTGCCGATGGATATCGCAGAACGGCTGATCGGGCAGGGCGCCGAGGTCTGGAACCTGTATGGACCGACCGAGGCGACCGTGCATGCAGCCTATTGGAAGGTCGTCGCGCGGGAAGCCGGCATGTCGATCGGTCGGCCGATCCCGAACTGGCGGGTCTGGGTGCTCGACGAGCATGACCAGCCGTGCCCGCTCGGTGTGCCGGGCGAACTGTGCATCGCCGGCGAAGGCGTCGCGCTCGGCTATCTCGGCCGCGCCGACCTCAATGCCGAGCGCTTCGTTGCCGAGCCGGACTGCTTGCGGCGTGCGGACGAGCCGCATCCACGGATGTACCGGACCGGCGATGTCGGTCGCTGGTGCGCCGACGGCCTGCTCGAATGCATGGGCCGCAAGGACGGCCAGATCAAGCTGCGCGGCCATCGGATCGAGACCGGCGAGATCGAGGTATGTCTGCGCGGCGTCGACGGCATCACCGATGCGGCCGTGGTGCTGCGGCCGGATCGGAATGGCGATGCGCAACTGGTCGCGTATGTCGAAACGGCGCCGGACGCGCCGGTCGATGCCATGCAGTTGCGCGCGCGTCTTTCATCCTTTCTGCCGGCGTTCATGGTGCCGCAACGTATCGTGCCACTGTCCGATCTGCCGCGGACGCCGAGCGGCAAGACAGACCGCGGAGCACTGCCGGCGCCCGGCGACGATGCCGGACAGGCGATCGCCGGAGCCGACACCGTGGCGCCGAACACGCCGCTCGAACACGTCATCCACGCGTTGTGGGTCGAGCTGCTGGGCCGGCAGTCGATCGGCATCCGCGACGACTTCTTCGCCCACGGCGGACACTCGCTGCTGGCGGTCCGGTTGTTCCATGCGCTGGCCGAGCGGACTGGCGTCAACCTGCCGCTGGCAACGTTGTACCGCGCGCCGTCGATCGAGGCGCTGGCCGATGCCTTCGCTTCCGCCGGCGCGAACGTGCCGCATCGGCGGGCCGGAGCGCTGCCGACCGACGCCGATCCGTGGCATCCGCTGGTGCCGATCCGCACGCCGGAGGCTGGCGGCAACGAGCGTCCGCTGTTCCTGGTCCACGCCGTCGGTGGCAACGTCATGAACTACCGCGGGCTGGCGGCGCGGCTGCCGGCCGGGCTCCCGGTGTACGGGTTGCAGGCGGTCGGTCTCGATGGCGTGACCGCGCCACTGCGCAGCATCGAGGCGATGGCCGAACGCTATCTGCAGGAAATCGTCGCCGTGCAACCGCACGGGCCGTACCGGATCGGCGGCGGCTCGATGGGTGGCGTGATCGCATTCGAGATCGCGCGCCGGCTGCGCCTGTGCGGCGCCGAGATCGAACACCTGCTGCTGTTCGACTCCGACCTGCGGCACACGATCGCCACCGGCGTACGCCGCCAGGGCATGCTGACCCGGCTCAGCCGCGACGGCGACTGGCGCCCGCAGGGAGTGCTGCGCAGCACCTCGAACTGGCTGGCGCAGCGCGGCCGTCGCTGGCTCGACCGCCTGCGGCTGGTCGGCTATCGCATGCTGCGGCGTCCGTTGCCGCACGCGATGCGCTATCGCGTGCTGCAGGCGGTCAACCATGAGGCGTACTTCGGCTACCGTCCGGCGCCGTACGACGGTCCGATCACGCTGTTCCGCGCATCCGAACTTGCATCGCGGCACCTGCATGCCTACGACGCCTGCCTCGGCTGGTCGACGGTGGCCGGTGCGCGGCTGCGAATCGAGGCGGTGCCGGGCACGCACAACACCGTCATCGAACAACCGGAGCTGGCCCGCGGAATCGCGCGGGTACTCGGTATCCACGCGGCCGACCCGGCCGCGACTGCCGCGGAGGGCCCCGCATGAGCGAAACGCCACGGGTCAGCGCGCTGGTACCTTGCTACAACGGCGAACGTTTCCTGGCGAAGGCGCTCGACAGCGCGCTGGCGCAGACCTACGAAGCATTCGAGGTGATCGTCGTCAACGATGGCTCGACCGACCGCAGCAGCGAGATCGCGCACGACTACGCCGACTGCTCCGGGGGCAGGATCCGCGTCATCGACCAGCCGAACGGCGGCCTGCCGGCGGCGCGCAATGCGGCGATCTCGGTCGCGCGCGGCGAGTTCTTCGCATTGCTCGATGCCGACGACATCTGGACGCCGGCGCACCTCGAGCAGGCGGTCGCGGTGTTCGACGCCCATCCGAGCGTCGGACTCGTGCACGGCAACTGCGAACTGATCGACGAGGCCGGCGCGTTCCTGCAGCACGACCCGCGCGACTGGCGGCCGGGCATGGATCCGTTCCGGACGCTGCTGCTGCGACACGAGCACGTCTGCTGCCCGACCGCGGTGTTCCGACGCAGTTGCGTCGAACAGCTCGGCGCGTTCGACCTGCAGTTCACCGGCCTCGGCTGCGAGGACCGCGACATGTGGTTGCGGATCGCCGAGCACTGGGACGTGCACTACATCGACCGGGTCGTCGCCTACTACCGGATCCATCCGACCAGCATGAGCCGCAACCGCGAGCGGATGCTGCAGGCGCGCCGGCGCCTGCTCGAAAAGATCGCGCAATCGCCGCGCGGCGCGCGACTGGCCCGCCACGGGCTGGCGATGATCGAGAGCGACCTCGGCATGGAATACCTGCAGGAAGGCAATTACTCCGCGGCACTGCGCGCGCAGGTGCGTGCGTTGCGGATCCGCCCGCACACCGCGCGCGTCTGGCGCCGGATGCTGCGTCCGACCGCATCGTTGTTCGGTGCGTTCGTGCTTGGACTCTGAGCAAGGAGAACACGATGGCCCGGCAAGGAAAGATCCTGATCACCGGCGGTGCCGGCTACATCGGCAGTCACGTCGTCGCCCAGCTCGGCGAGCGCGGCGAGGACATCGTCGTGCTCGACAACCTGAGCACCGGACATCGCAACGCCGTGTTGTTCGGCGAGCTCGTGATCGGCGACGTCGGCGACGCGGCGCTGCTCGACCGGCTGTTCTCGCAGCACCGGTTCGACACGGTGCTGCACTTCGCCGCCAAGATCGTCGTGCCGGAGTCGGTCGCCCATCCGCTCGACTACTACGACAACAACACCGCGCGGGCGCGGGTGCTGCTCGACGCCAGCCGGCGCCACGGTGCCGGCTGCTTCGTGTTCTCGTCGACCGCGGCCGTGTACGGCGATCCGGTCGGCGGCGTTGCCGACGAGACGACCCCACCGTCGCCGATCAATCCGTACGGGCGTTCCAAGCTGATGACCGAATGGATGCTGCGCGACCTGGCCCGGGTCTGCCCGATGCGGCACGTGATCCTGCGCTACTTCAACGTCGCCGGCGCCGACCTGCAGGGCCGGATCGGGCAGGACACGCCGAATGCGACGCATCTGATCAAGGTCGCCTGCCAGCACGCGGTCGGACTGCGCCCGCACCTGGACATCTTCGGCACCGACTACCCGACGCCGGACGGCAGTTGCGTGCGCGACTACATTCACGTCGAGGATCTCGCCTCGGCGCACGTCGCGGCACTGCAGTACCTGCGCGACGGCGGCGATTCGCTGGTCGCGAACTGCGGCTACGGCCACGGCTACTCGGTGCGCGAGGTGATCGACGTGCTGCGTCGCGTGCACGGCGCCGACATCGTCACCCGCGAAGCAGGCCGACGGCCCGGCGACATGGCGATGATCGTCGCCGATTCATCGCTGGCGCGCAGCCGGCTCGGCTGGACGCCGGAGCGCGACGACCTCGAGCTGATCGTCCGCAGCGCGCTGGCCTGGGAGCGCAAGCGGCAGCAGCAGCCGTTGACCGGATCGCTGCATGTGCGCGCGGCCTGAGCGCCGGGCCGCGTCGCTTTCGAGGCCGCGGCGATGATTGCTGCCTCGATGTCGGCGTCGCGGCGGCCGGCGTGGCCGCCGATCGTGGTCGCGCTGGCGCTGCTGCTGGTCGCGGCGACCAGCCACGCGCAGGCGACCTACTACGTCCGCACCGACGGCGGCACGGCCCGGCAATGCAGCGGCCTGGTCGACCGGCCGCGGGCGGAGGCCGGCAAGACGCGCGATTGCGCCTGGCTGCATCCGTTCGTGGCGCTGCCGCCGGGCGGCAAGCCGCGGATCGCCGGCGGCGATCATCTGGTCATCCGTCCGGGCAGCTACCGGATCGGCATCGATGCACCGGGCGCGGCCTGCAGCCGCAACTGGCCGTGGGACTGTTTCCCGGCCGCACTGCCGAGCGGCAGCGCCGAGCGGCCGACCCGGCTCAGCGGCGCCGACGACAGCGGTCGCTGCGTGCAGAAGCCGGAATGGTGGGGCGCCGAGCGCGCATCGCGGGTGCTCAATCTGGACGGCAGCCAGCACGTGGTCGTCGAGTGCCTGGAGATCACCGATCACAGCAGTTGCATCGAAGGACACTGCCACGGCGGCGACTGCAGCGGCCAGGTGCTGCGCTGTCCGCGCGAGCATTTTCCGTACGGCGACTGGGCCAGCACCGGCGTCTACGGACGCGATTCGAGCGACGTGGTGCTGCGCGATCTCGACGTGCACGGGCTGGCCAGTCGCGGCTTCCAGGTCGGCCGGGTCCGCGACTGGGTGCTGCAGCGGGTCAGGATCGTCGGCAACGGCTGGGCCGGCTGGGACGGCGACCTGGCTGAAACGGGCGGAAGTTCGAACGCCGGTCGGCTGCGCTTCGAACAGGTAGAGATCGCCTGGAACGGCTGCGCCGAGCGCTATCCCGATCGCGAGCCGGTCGGCTGCTGGGCGCAGACCAGTGGTGGCTACGGCGATGGCCTCGGCACCGCGAAGACGGCCGGAGAATGGGAGTTCGTCGACGTGCACGTGCACCACAACACGTCCGACGGGCTCGACCTGCTGTACATGGAAGCGCCCGGTCGGGTCAGCGTGACCCGGCTACGCGCCGAAGCCAATGCCGGCAACCAGTTCAAGGTGGCCGGCGACTCCGTGCTGGTCGACTCGACGATCGATGGCCGCTGTGACTACTTCAACGGCCGCGACAACATGAACCACAACGACCAGTGCCGCGCGCTCGGCAACGCCGTTTCGGTCGTGCTGCGCCCCGGCACCGAGGCCCGATTGCGCAACAACCGGATCACCGGCGTCGGCGACTGCCTGGTCGTGCTGGAGGGCGGCGACGCCAGCAGCCGGCTGGCGATGGATGGCAACACGCTGCTTGGCGCGCCGTTGTGGTCGGACCCGAAGCGGCTGGTCTGCGGCTTCTATGCGCACGAGAGCCGCGCGCGGCTGCTGTTCGAGGACAACGAACTGATCCAGACCCGCGGCGCCTGCCCGAGCGGGAGCCGCTGCCGGGCGCTGGCGGCGCCGGAGTGACGGGGCAAGTTCGCGGTCGACGCGGGCGCCGAAGCCACACGCCGCCGCGGCCGTTCGTGTTTCGATACCTCAACACGAACGGCGGCAGGACTGTCGCGCACCGGGTGACGCCGGCAGCCGCCGGCAGTACCGTTCGGAGCCGTGTGCCCTTCGGAGCCGTTCGCCCCGAGGTATCGACGGGCGCAGCCGAAGCCACATGCCGCCGCGGCCGTTCGTGTTTCGATACCTCGACACGAGCGGGTGGCAGCCGCGCACCGGGCGCGCTAGCAGCCGCCAGCAGTACCGATCGGAGCCGTTCGCCCTGAGGTATCGACAGGTGAGGTATCGACGGGCGCAGCCGAAGCCACACGCCGCCGCGGCCGTTCGTGTTTCGATACCTCGACACGAGCGGGTGGCAGCCGCGCACCGGGCGCGCTAGCAGCCGCCAGCAGTACCGATCGGAGCCGTTCGCCCTGAGGTATCGACGGGTGAGGTATCGACGGGCGCAGCCGAAGCCACATGCCGCCGCGGCCGTTCGTGTTTC
>JAWLBY010000003.1:42907-310944 GCA_041687455.1 Lysobacteraceae bacterium
GATACCTCGACACGAACGGGCGGCAGGAATGTCGCGCACAGGGCGAACGCCGGCAGCCGCCGGCAGTACCGATCGGAGCCGTTCGCCCTGAGGTATCGACAGGTGAGGTTTCGACGGGCGCAGCCGAAGCCACATGCCGCCGCGGCCGTTCGTGTTTCGATACCTCGACACGAACGGGCGGCAGGAATGTCGCGCACAGGGCGAACGCCGGCAGCCGCCGGCAGTACCGATCGGAGCCGTTCGCCCTGAGGTATCGAAGGGCGAACCCGCGCGCCGCCTGGCCGCTCGTTGTGTCGAACGAACGGCCGGTTGAAGCCAGGCGCGCAGCACATCCGCATCTGATCATGCCCGGCCTCGACTCGGCCCAGGCGCCCACGCTCGTCGGCGCATACTGCGAACCGGAGCACATATTCAGCGCGGTTTCACCGCAATGCCGGCGCAGCGGCCGCTGCCGCTCATCGGTCGCGCACGCTGAACGCCTTCCGCCGATCGGTCACGGCGGTTAGTTAGTCGCTAACGGCGCCAAATTCCCGTCATCAAGCCAGTATTTCGTCGATCGAACCGTGATCGGCTCGACAATAGCGGCTGAGGACGACTGCCCACACTCCGCCTCGACCTGCACCCCACCGTGCAGCCCGCCTGTTCATCGGGCGTTGATCGGAGAAAGCAGTTTTGACTCAGACCAGTCAGTTTTCGTTTGGCGGCCGCGCCCCGCGCGCCCTGCTCGCTGGAGCGTTCCTGGTATTCGCCGGGCTCGGCGCCGCCGGGACCGTCGAGGCCGCCACCTACTATGTGCGCACCGACGGCGGCGACGCGACCCAGTGCACCGGCAAGAGCGACGCCCGCTACCCGGGCAGCGGCACCAACCAGGCTTGCGCCTGGAAGCATCCCTTCATCGCCCTGCCGCCGGGCGGCTCGCCGCGCATTGCCGGCGGCGACACGCTGATCGTCGGAGCCGGCAGCTACATGATGGGCATTGGCGCCCCGGGGGCGACCAGTTGCAGCTCGAGCTGGAGCTACGACTGCTTCATGGCGCGGATCCCGAGCGGCACCACCAGCGCGCCGACCCGGATCCTCGGCAAGGGCTACAACACCGGCTGCTCGGCACCGCCGGAACTGTGGGGTACCGGCCAGGCCTGGACGATCTTCGACCTGCGCGCCCGCAGCAACATCGAGATCGGCTGCTTCGACGTCACCGACCACGATGCCTGCATCCAGGGCCACGGCGGCGGCTCTTCCTGCAGCACCGGCGGCAAGTGGGCCGCGCGCGGCATCTACGCCGAGGATTCGAGCAACGTCAAGCTGACCGACCTCAACATCCACGGCATGGCGAACAAGGGCATCCACGCCGGTCGCCTGAGCAACTGGACGATGACGCGGCTGACGCTGCGCGCCAACGGCTGGGTCGGCTGGGATGGCGACATCGGCGCCGACAACAGCTCGAACAGCGGCAACATGACCTTCCGCGAATCGGAAATCGCCTGGAACGGTTGCGCCGAGAACTATCCGAGTACGTCGATCCACGCCTGCTGGGGCCAGCAGCTCGGCGGCTACGGTGACGGCCTCGGTACGCACCGGACCGGCGGCCACTGGCTGTTCGAGGACACGCTGATCCATCACAACACGTCCGACGGACTCGATCTGCTGTACATGGCCGATGGCGGCAGCGTGACGCTGCGTCGCGTCTGGGCCGAAGGCAACGCCGGCAATCAGATCAAGACCAACGGCCAGGCCCGCATCGAGAACAGCGTGGTGGTCGGCAACTGCGGTTACTTCGATGGCAAGTTCTCGACCATGGTCAGCGGCGACCACTGCCGTGCGATGGGCAATGCGATCTCGATCGGCCTGTTCGCCAACGACACCGTCGACGTCGTCAACAACACCATCAGCAGCGAGGGCGATTGCCTCGTGTTCTCCGGCGGCACCAGCAGCTCGAAGCTCAACTTCGTCAACAACGTGATGATCGGCGAGCGCGATCGCACCGGCTCTGGCGAGCAGAGCTGCCTGCACTACACGCAGGGCGGCGAGGCGGTGAGCTGGGACAAGAATGCGGTCAGCGGGGTCAAGAACGGCACCTGTCCGAGCGGCAGCCTGTGCGGTTCGCCGAAGATCGCGAGCGCGTCCTACGCCGGGTTCGACCCGATGCCGGCATCCGACAGCCCGCTGCTGAACGCGGCCAACGCGAGCAAGGCGCCGAGCGTCGATTACTACAACAAGACACGCAGCCAGCCGGACATCGGCGCCGTCGAACGCAACGGCACCAGCAGCGGTGGCGGCGCCGTCCCGGACCAGATCTTCGCCAACGGCTTCCAGGCGATCTGATCCGGAATCGATTGTGGTGGGGTTGCGCCTCCGGCAGTGATGCCGGGGGCGCTTTTTTTCTGACGCTTGCAGCCTTCACGTGGTCTGATCAACCCGGGTGGCGTCGGTTCGGGGCATCATCGTGGCGAGCCGCGACGACGTGTTCGATGCGTCCGGTCGCTAGGCCATGACGCGGTCTGATGCGCCGCACTCGCCCGTACCCGATGGAGAATCGCCCCGTGTCCGACCGTATCCGCCATCCCGGCCTGCTCGCCCGTCGTTGCACGGCGGACGCCGCCGCCGCGCTGATCGCGCCGGGCGACACCGTCGCGATGAGCGGTTTCACCGGCGCCGGCTACCCGAAGGCGGTGCCGCAGGCGCTGGCCGAGCGGATCCAGCAGGCGCACGAGGCCGGTACACCGTTCCAGGTCCGCGTGCTGACCGGCGCATCGACTGCGCCGGAACTGGACGGTGCGCTGGCACGCGCCAACGGCATCGAGCTGCGGCTTCCGTACCAGTCCGACCCGGAGGTGCGGGAACGGATCAATTCCGGCGAACTGGATTACATCGACATCCATCTGAGCCACGTCGCCCAGCACACCTGGTTCGGGTTCTTCGGCGACATCGACGTCGCGCTGGTCGAAGTGACCGCGATCGACGAGCAGGGCCGGTTGATCCCGTCGACCTCGCTCGGCAACAACCGGACCTGGCTCGAACGCGCGGACAAGGTGATTCTCGAGGTCAACCGTCGGCAGCCGGCCGAACTCGAGGGCATGCACGACATCTACTACGGTACCGCGCTGCCGCCGCAGAGGCGGCCGATCCCGCTGTTGCGTCCGGACGATCGGATCGGCGAACCGTACCTGCATGTCGATCCGGCCAAGGTCGTCGCGGTGGTCGAAACCGATGCGCCCGATCGCAATACGATGTTTTCCGCGCCCGATGCATGCTCGCGGCAGATCGCCGGGCATCTGACCGATTTCCTTGCCCACGAGATCCGGCGCGGACGACTGACGCCGGCGCTGCTGCCGCTGCAGTCCGGGGTCGGCAACATCGCCAATGCCGTGCTGGGCGCACTGGCCGACGGCGGCTACCGCAACCTGAGCGCCTACACCGAGGTGATCCAGGACGGCATGCTCGCGCTGTTGCGCGACGGCGTGCTGCGTACCGCGTCGGCGACGTCGTTCTCGCTGAGCACGCAGGGACTGGCCGAGTTCCATCGGCAGATCGAGTTCTACCGGCAGCGGATCGTGCTGCGTCCGCAGGAAATCTCGAACCATCCGGAAGTGATCCGGCGGCTCGGTTGCATTGCGATGAACGGCATGATCGAGGCCGACCTGTACGGCAACGTCAATTCGACCCACGTTGCCGGCAGCCGGATCATGAACGGCATCGGCGGCAGCGGAGATTTCGCCCGCAACGCCTATCTGTCGGTGTTCATGACGCCGAGCACCGCGAAGGGTGGGGCGGTGTCGTCGATCGTGCCGATGGTCAGCCATGTCGACCACACCGAGCACGACGTGATGGTGCTGGTCACCGAGCAGGGGCTGGCCGACCTGCGCGGCCTGTCGCCACGGCAACGCGCGCGACAGGTGATCGCGAACTGCGCGCATCCGGACTTCCGGCCGGCGCTGCAGGACTACTTCGATCGCGCCTGCCGCGACAGCTACGGCAAGCACA
The DNA here is from genome assembly GCA_041687455.1 of Lysobacteraceae bacterium. Lineage (GTDB taxonomy): Bacteria > Pseudomonadota > Gammaproteobacteria > Xanthomonadales > Xanthomonadaceae > JAWLBY01. The sequence goes on from JAWLBY010000003.1 coordinate 46,889, forward strand.
CGCCGCACCTGCTCGACGAGGCGCTGGCCTGGCACCAGCGTTACGTGCGCACCGGCAGCATGCGGCCGGTCGGCGGCTGAGCGTCGGCATTCCGCGTGTGGAGCGCGCAACGTGTGCGAAGCGCGACACGTTCAATCATCGACATCGGGTGGCAGCGGCGGTCCCGGCGCGCGGTCGCTGATCGCCGGAATCCGGCTTCGGCTTGGCGGCGAATCCGACCGGACAGTGCCGGCGCGTCTCAGCGCACTCGCTTGTGCAGCAGTGCGACGTTCGGGCACGGGATATCGCATTCGGCAGCGTGCCGTTCGGCCAGCCAGCGGAATGTGTCCGGGCGATAGAACACGACGTGGGTCGGATCGCGACGGTAGTGCCAGCGCTCGAACGCGGTTGCATCGGGCGGAAAGCCGGTCATGACCGCGAGCAGCCCGCCGGGCCGCAGCAGCGCGAACAACTGCGCGAAGGTCCGGTCCGGCTGGTGCAGGTGTTCGGCGACTTCGCTGCAGGTGATGAAATCGTACTGTCGCTGCAACGCCGTTGCATCGTCAGCGAACAGCGGGTCGTAGACGGTGACCGTGTGGCCTGCCTGCTCCAGCATCCGGGCCAGCGCCGGCGCCGGGCCGCAGCCGAAGTCGAGTCCATGCCGTCGCGCCGGCAGTCGCTCGAGCAACGGATCGGCCAGTCGGGCCAGAAAGCGGCGATAGCCCGGGTCGTCGACGGCGTTGCGGTGCAGTCGGTAGTAGGCATGCTCGGCATCGCGGTCCGGTCGCTGCGCCGGGTCGACGAACAGCGCGCGACACCCGGCGCACTGCCAGTAGTCGTACGGAGTGCAGCGAACGAACGGCGACGTGCGGTCCGAATGGCAGACCGGGCACTCGGGGGTGGCCGATCGCGCGGTCGGCCGGAAACGGAATGTCACGCCGGACCCCGCAGTCGGAGCGCCGGTCCGGCCGCCGGGACCGGCGCTGCGGTCACCAGCCGGTTTCGTCCGGCTCGCCTGGCCTCGTACAGCAGATCGTCGGCGGCCGCGCGGGCGGATCGTGGCGGCTGGCCGCGAGGTTCGCCAGGCCGATGCGCCTGACCGGCCATCGACCGTGGGTGCCGACCGAGCCTCGGTCGAGGGTGCACGAGTCCGGCAAGCGCTGCCATGGGTGACATCGATGGCTCCCGTCATTCGCCATGCGGTGCAACGGCTCTATTGCGACTCGCCGTCGGCGCCGCGGCGCGCAGCGGCCGCGCCCGGAGCCGGTTGCATCGTCACTTCGGGCGTGCTCGCGGTCATCCGGTTGATCGAATCATTGAGTCGGGCGAACCGGACTTCGGCGCAGATTGCATTGACACCATCGACGATCTTGCGGGCGTCGACGCGCTCGCCGCGCGGGACGCGGAACCGAAGGCGGCCGGCTTCCTCTGCCGGCAAGGTGGCGATCGTGCCGATGTCGGACGCGCGCAGTTCGATCGACGGGCGCAACCACAGAAAGCCGGCGCGGTAGCGGGCATTGACCAGCGCGTCGGCCGGAAGCTCCAGCTCCACCGGCGCGGTGCGGAACTCGGCGAGGATCGGGTCGGCGAGCTGGTACTGCAGCGTCAGCCGGTGGCCGTCGAAGCGCAGCACGCCTTTCAGTTCGCCGATGCCGTGCTGGCTGTCGGCCTGGACCGGTACCGAGTACATGCCGTGTTCCGTGTGTCGTCCGTGGTGGTCGATAGCGTAACAGCCGCCCTGCGCCGCAAGCAGCCGGCGGCATCGGCCGTTGCGCGGCCGCACCGCGGCCGCCGGCCGGATCGTGTCGACACGGCGCGTGCCGTCACTGCAGGTCGACCGCGGCCAGCGCCGCCCGCACCCGAGCTGAAGGCGGCGCCTGGCCGGCGGCCGGAACGGTGTCGAAGTCGCCGCGCATCGCCTTCAGCGCATGCCGCTCGCGCTCGATCTCGCGCACAGTCCGGACGCCGAGCCGGCGGAGCAGCGGAATCGGCGGACACCAGCCCTGCAGCGCATGCTGGGCCAGGAACGCGAACACCGCCGACGACAGCAGCATGAAGCGGCGGTCGATGCGTGCAGCGAGCACGATGCCAAGCCCGGAAACGATCGATGCGTTCAGTTGCAGCACCCGCTCGACATCCCATTCGTGTTCGAGTTGCCGCAGCCGGGAAGCAATTTCATCGGGCTCGGCATTCTCCAGCCGATGCAGTTCGGAATCGCCGTGCTCGCGGATGCGGCGGTTCAGTTCCGCTGCGCTGTTGCGTTCGACGCGGGTGGCGGTGGGTGGCAGGTATTCGGCGATGCCCATGGCGGGTCTCCGGGTCGGCGGCTGGGAAGTGCGTGGGCGGCGAATCTGTCAGATTGCCGTCAATGCAGCGGTGTCGCGGAGTGCGGCGCGCCGACGCGGTGGGCTGGTGCTGCCGGCTGATGCTCGGCGATGCCGGCGAAGTCGCCGCGCAGCGCTTTCAGCGCGTAGCGTTCGCGTTCGATCTCGCGCGAACTGCGGAAGCCGAGCCGACGGAGCAACGGCAGCAGCGGGTAGCGGCCGCTGGTCGCGTACAGCAGCACGCCGGACGCGACGATCGCCGGCAACAGCAGCAGCCGCGCGTTCACGAAGCTGCCGAGCGCGATTCCGAGCAGCCCGATCGTGGCGGCCTCGGTCTCGATCACCCGGTCGGTATCCCATTCGCGATCGAGCTGTTCCATTCGTGCCTGTACCGCGACCGGCCCCGCGCTTGTGCAGTGGCTGAGGTGCGTGACCGTCGCGTCGTCGATCCGGTGCAGCACGGCCCTGGCGGTGTGTCGGCGAACACGGTCCGGTTGCGCTTGCATGGCGGCCTCCATCGGCAGGAATGTCGGACGCTGAGCAGGTTTCATGCCGGCGCGACTGGCGGGAACTGTGTGCCGGAACCGGGGCCGGAGCCGTGCCGCGCCGGGCTGACGGCTATGCGGCAACCGAACCGGAGCTGATTGGCCGCGGTGTCCTGTCGCACATACGCCGGACCGGGCCGCCGCTAGCCTCGACGGATCGTCGTCATCGCGAATGCGTCCGTCCTGTGTCTTCGACTTCGGCCTCGGTCCCCACCGGCATCGGCGTGCATTACGCGCGCTATCTCGGCGCGAACGTGCTGGTGACCGCAGCCGGGTTCGTGTCGTTTCCGTTCATGACGCGGCTGCTCGACAATCACCAGTTCGGCGTTCTCGGATACTACGAGGCCTGGTTGCTGCTGCTGGCCGGCGTGCTCAAGCTCGGCACCCAGCACGCGATCCTGCGCTTCTACCCGCACAACGGCGGTCGCGATGCACTGCTGCGCTTCCGCAGCGACCACCTGCTGCTGCCGTTTGCGCTGTCGCTGATGCTGTGGCTGACCTGTGCCGGCGCCGCCTGGCTGCTGATCGAATACGTCGCCGACGGCGAGCGCCCGGTGCTGTGGCTGATGCTGCTGATGGTGCCGCTGACGATATGGTGCAGCTTCGTCGAAGCGGTGATGTTCGCGATGGAGCGCTCCGACATCACGCTGTGGCTGAAGAGCGCCTGGCGCTGGGGCGAGCTCGGTCTGGTGCTGCTGACGATCCTGCTGATCGAGCGCAGTGCGGTCGGCGTGTTCGCCGCACGTCTGGTGGTGCTGCTGATCGTCGCGACCTGGCTCGGCTGGTGGCTGCGGCGCTGGTTGCGCGGCAGCCTGACGCGACCGCGTCGGGATGCCTGGCTGGCCGGGCTGGCGTTCGGCCTGCCGATGATGGCCAACGAGTTGCTGCAGGTGGTGTTCGGGCTCGGCGATCGCGTGCTGCTGCGCGTGCTGACCGGCGACTTCGCGATCGTCGGGATCTACACGATCGGCTACGGCCTCGCGATGGCGGTGGCAGCGGTGCTCGGCCAGACCCTGGCGCAGGCGTTCACGCCGACCGCGGTGCGGCTGTTCGAGACACGCGGGCCGGCCGCGGTGGTTGAACTCAAGCGCGACATGCTCGATGTCTGGATCGTCGGTATCGCGATCGTCTCGGCCTTGCTGCTGACCGGCGGCGAGGAACTGCTGCTGGTGCTGGCCGGGCCATCCAAGGCGGCGTCGGCGCCGGTGTTCGTCTGGGTCGCGCTGATCGTGGTCTGGTACTCGCTGTTCGAGATCGCCCAGTACGGGCTGGTGCTGCAGAAGCGGCCGCTGCGCTTCATGCTGAATTCGCTGTACGCGACGCTGTTCAACCTGGCACTCAACGTGCCTCTGATAGTGCATTACGGCGTGATCGGCGCGGTGGTCGCGACGGCAGTGAGCTATGTACTGCTGGTGCTGTTGCAGGTCTGGCACTGCCCGCGCGAGCTGCGCTATCTGCCGCCGGCGTGGCGGTTCGCGGTGGCGGTGCTGTTTCCGCTGTCGATGTGGTGGCTGTTCCGGCAGGTCGAGCCGCTGCTCGAGCTGTCGACGCTGCCGCGCATGCTGCTCGGCAGTGCGATGGTGATGCTGTTCGCGGTGCCGCTGGTCTGGTTCGACACGGACCTGCAGCGGCGGGCCCGGGAGTTTCTCGCCTTGCGACGCGAGGCCGGAGGTGCACGATGAGTCCGTGGCTGTCGCCGATCACGCTGCTGCTGATCGGAATCGTGCTGGTGGCGCTGGCGCTCGCCGCCCGGCGTCGCTGGCTGCTGTTGTTCGCGGCACTGCTGACGCTGGCCGGCATCGCGTTGATGACGCCGGTGCTGGCCAATGTGCTGGTGCGGTCGGTCGAGCAGCGGGCTGCGAACGATGATCACGCCTGCGCCGATGTGGAAGCGGTCGTGTTGCTGTCCGGCGGCTTGGCGCGGCCGCCGGAAGACGGTGACGACTACGCGGCACTGACCGCGGCGTCGCTGGCCCGTGTGTTCGGCCTGCTGCGGCAGTCCGAACTGGCGCCGGTGCCGCTGCTGGTGTCCGGTGGCGGACCGTTCGCAGCGGCCGAGGCCGACGTGCTCGGCAATCTGCTGGTCCGGCTCGGCGTCGACCGACGCGGGCTGCTGCTCGAATCGCAGTCGGACAGCACCTGGAGCAGCGCCGAAGCGGTGCGTGAGCTGCTGCCGGAGGACGTCAGGCGCATCGCGCTGGCCAGCGAAGCGCTGCACCTGTCGCGCGCGGCGCTGGTGTTCCGTCGCGTCGGCTTCGAGGTCTGCAGCCTGCCACTTGCGTCGCGCTGGGTCGATGCGCGCGGGATTGGCGCCTGGTGGCCGCAGTCGTCGGCACTGCGCAAGAGCGAGCGGGCGCTGTACGAAATCGTCGGCGAGCAGTGGTATCGGGTGCGGATCGCGTGGCAGCAGGGATTCGGCTGATCGGCCGCCGTCGATCGATCACGGCTGCCGTTACGGCATCGGCCCGGTCACGTCATCGACCCGTTCACGACATCGGTTCAGGTGGCAACCGACGCTCCGGCAGCGGAATGAAGTCGCGGTCGTCGTTGTACGGCAATCTGAAGCGTCCTTCGCGCCAGTCGCGCCGGGCCTGCTCGATCCGTGCCGGCGACGACGACACGAAGTTCCACTCGATGTGGCGTGGCCCGAGCGGCTCGCCGGCCAGCAGCATCAGTCGCGCAGGCTGCCGCGCGCCGACCTCGATCGCGGTGCCGGGCGCACAGATCAGCAGATGACCGGCCGGCCAGGCCTGGCCGTCGATGTCGACCTCGCCTTCGACGACGTACAGCGCGCGCTCGCTGTATTCGTCCGGCAGTTGCCAGCGCGCGCCGGCGTCGAGCTGCCAGTGCAGGTAACACAGCGGCGATCGGACATCGACCGGTGCGTCGATGCCGTAGGCGCGCCCGGCGATCAGGCTGCCGCGCTGGTCCGGTTGCTCGAAGGTCGGTACCGCATCACGGCCGACGTGGACGAAGGCCGGGTCGCATTCCTCGTCGGCTTCGGGCAGCGCGACCCAGGCCTGCAGTCCGTGCAGCGGGCCGCCTTCGGCACGCGCGCGCTCGAAGCGCTCGGAGTGGGTGATCCCGCGTCCGGCGATCATCCAGTTGACTTCGCCGGGGCGGATCGGCTGCTCCGAGCCGAGGCTGTCGCGATGCATGATCTCGCCGGCGAACAGCCAGGTCAGTGTCGCGAGGCCGATGTGCGGATGCGGCCTGACGTCGACCGAGGGCGACAGTCCGGCCGCCAGTTCGACCGGGCCGATGTGGTCGAGGAACACGAACGGGCCGACCATCCGCTGCCGCGCATTCGGAAGCAGCCGGCCGACCTCGATGCCGCCGAGATCCTTGCGTCGTTGCCGTATCGCCTGCTCGATCACGTTGCGCCCCCGGTGCGGGTCGTCAGTATGCTGGTTGCCCGCCGGTCGGCGCCTCAAGGCCCCGGCGGCAACGGTGTCGGTCGGTGCTGCGCTCGGACCACTACCCGATGCGGCAGGCGGCTCGCCGGCGCCGGTGTCGCACGGCCGGAGCTTTGGTGGGCGCGCCACCCCGACGGCAGCAGTTCGTCGTAGACATCCAGCAATCGACGCCCGATCGCAGTCCATCCGTATTGCTGCTCGGCGGTACGGCGGGCCGCCGAGCCGAGCCGCTGGCGCAGGTTGCGGTCGGCCATCAGGCGGCACACGGCGGACGCGAAGCTGTCCGGATCGTCGGCCAGCAGGCCGTTCTCGCCGTCGCGCAGATCGATGCCTTCGGCGCCGATCGTGGTGCTGACGATCGCCTTGCCCATCGCCATCGCTTCCAGCAGCTTGAGCCGCGTGCCGCTGCCGGCGCGCAGCGGCAGCACGTAGACTGCCGCCTCGTGCACCAGCGGCCGGATGTCGTTGACGAAACCGGTGAACTTGACCGCGTTGTGCAGTGCTGCCGGCACCTGCAGGCCGTCGTGGCGTCCGATCACCCGCAGGCGCGAGGCCGGCTCGCGTTCGAGGATCCGCGGCAAGGCTTGCTGCAGGAAATTCTCGACGCCGTCGCGGTTCGGGAACCACGACATCTGGCCGACGAACACCAGCGTTCGATCGCCCTCGGCCTGCGGATTGGGGCCGTAGAAATAGTCGAGATCGACGCCGTTCGGCACTACCCGGACATCGGCTTCCGGCGCCAGTTCGCGCAGCCGTTCGGCATCTGGCTGCGAGCAGGCCAGCACCCGGTCGGCGGCGTGGCAGGCGCTGCGCTCGAACCGGGTCAGCACCGGAATCTGCTGCTGCATCAAGGCCTGGTGCCAACTTCTGGCCTCGATCCTGGCACGGCTGCGCAGTAACCGGCTCTCGACGTTGTGCTCGTTCAGCACGATCGGCGTCCTCGACGGCACCAGCGGCATCAGCCCGGCCAGCGGCAGGATGTCGATGTGCACCAGGTCGGCGTGTTCGAGTCGCTCGCGGAAACTTTCGCGCAGCTCGCCGCTGACGTAGCGGGCGACCAGCAACGGCTGCCGGTCGCGCAGCCAGCGGCCGGCCATCGCCAGCGCCGCCGGCGGACTGCTGAGGGTCGGTAGCCGAACGGCGTGGAAGCTGTCGACCAGGTCAGTCAGCGTGCGATCGGGAACCTCGGGATCCTGCGGTCGCTGCAGGCTCAGCAGGTCGATGCTGTAACGGCTGGCGGCGGCGCGCAACAGGTGCCACGAGCGCAACTGGTGGCCTTCGCGCGGCGGATAGGGCAGGCGGCTGGTGACGTAGAGGATCCGGGGCATCAGCGTGATTTCCACAGGTGGCCGAGGTCGCGGCGGCCGAGGTACACCGGCAACGACAACAGCGCGGCCGCGTTGAGGGTCAGGAAGCTGCCCGCCGTGCTGGCGAGCGGGATCCGGCATGCGAGCCGCGGCGCGAAGATGGCGCTCAGCGCCAGCAGGTAGGCGGCGACCTGCAGCACGAACGCGAGCTGCGCCAGCGGATGGGTCGACAGGGCCGCCGCGACCAGCGCGAGCAGCAGCGCCCACGGCGCCAGCAGGCGGACGAACTTGTGCGACAGCCAGGCGAAGAACAGCGGATTGCCGATCGGGTTCAGCAGCCACGGCAGGTGCGCCAGCAATTGCCAGTTGCCGGTCAGCGTGCGCAACTTGCGCCGGAACTCGCCACGCAGTTCACGGCCGACCCGATCGAACGCAATCGCGTCGGCCGCGACTTCGATCCGCGCGCCGCTGCGGACCACCTGCAGCGGCGTGTAGACATCGTCGAGCAGCAGCCCGGCAGGCAGCGGGCGGAACAGCTTGGTCCGGATCGCATAGATCGCGCCGCTGGCCGCATGCGACCAGCCGAGCCGGGATTCGGCTTCGCGCAACGCCCGCTCGAAGCGCCAGTAGGCGCCGTCGGCCGCCACCGGATCGCCTTCCGCGCCGGCGTCGACGATCTGCAGCTCGCCGGCCACCGCACCGATTCTGGAATCGGCGAACGGAGCGGCCAGCGCGCGCAATGCGCCGCGTTCGAAGCGCTGGCGTGCGTCGGCAAACACGGTCAACGGCGTGCCGACGCGCGCCATCGCGGCGTTCAGCGCAACCGCCTTGCCGGATGGGCGCGGCAGCGAAACCAGCTCGATTCGACGGTCGCTGAGCGACGCGACGGAGTCCGCGGTAGCGTCGTCGCTGCCGTCGTCGGCGACCACGATGTGCAGGCGGTCCGCCGGATAGTCGCAATCGAGCAGGTTGCGCAGGCGGTCCGCGATGCCGGCCGCTTCGTTGCGGGCTGCGATCACGACGGTCAGCGCCGGCGGCTCGTCGGTGGCAACCCGCGCACTGCGAGGCCGGCGCAACAGCCGTGCGCCCAGCAGCACCAGCAGCGGATAGCCGAGATAGGCATATCCGGCCAACGCCAGCGCCAGCAGCAGCAGCGTCTCGGCACTCATCGCACCAGCGCCTGGCGCAGGCGGTCGTAGCGATCGTCGCCGAGCACGCGTTTCGGCATCGCCAGCAGCGAATGGCGCCAGACCAGCCGGCGCACGACCGGGCCGCCCCAGTCGAGCACCTGCACGAAGCCGGCGTCGTCGAGGCCGCGGGTGATCGCGACGCGCTGCAGCGGCTGGCCGGGCGGCAGGTCGCGATTGTCACCGGGTACCGAGCCGAACACCGCGTCGTAGCCGGCCGCCTGCGCCGCCTGCAGCTCGCGCGCGCCGCCGCGGCCGCCAGGCAACGCGAGCCAGCGCACCGGCCGGCCGCTGAGCTGCTCGAGGACATCGCGGCTTTCGGCCAGTTCGGCGGCCAGTGCGCGCTCGGACAGCGTGCTCAGGAACCGGTGGCTCGCGCCGTGCGAGCCGATCGCCATGCCGGCGTCGGCCAGTTCGCGCAGTTCCAGTCGCGACAGCATGCCGGGCTGGCCGATGAAATCGCTGGTGACGAAGAACGCCGCGCGCAGTCCGAGCCGCTGCAGGCAGCCGAGCGCGACGCGTGCGTTCGACACGTCGCCATCGTCGAACGTGATCATCGGCGACGTGGTGCCGGCCGCAGGCAGTCGGAACGGCGTGTCCGGCGGCGGAAGCCAGGTTTGTCCGCAGCGCTCCTTCAGCATCACCATCTGGGTGCCGAACGCCGCCGGCGTGACGCTGTAGCGAGGATCGAAGCGGCCCGGGTCGGCGCTGCTCCGGTGCACGCCGTGATACATCAGCACCAGCAGCCGTCCGTGGCGGTGGCGATCATCTTCCATGAGCCCATCCTGTCTGCCGTGACGGTTCGCGTCGCAACGCGCGTTCGTGCTGTCGGACCTGTTCCTGCAGCGCGTGGCCGCGCAGCGCCAGTCCGAGGTACAGCCAGAAGTGGGCGATCATCGGGTAGTGCGTGAAGCGATCCCCGAACAGGTTTCCGCACAGCAGCGCGACGAATGCGCCGAGCATGCCGAGCGCCAGTCCGTAGGCCCAACTGCCGGTGGCCGAGCGGCGCAGCATGCGCAGCAGCAGGCGGGCGATCGACAGCAGCATGCCGAACAGCACCGCCACACCGAGCAGACCTTTCTCGACCAGTTCACGCAGATAGAAATTGTGCGTGTCGGTGCGGAACGGATTGATCTCCCAGTGATGGAACGTGTGGTAGCCGGTGCCGATGACCGGGTCGTCGAGGAAGCGGCGATAGGCGATATCCCAGTAGCGGAAGCGATCGTCGGTGCTCTCGTCGCGCTGTCCTTCCTCGACCTCGATGCTCTCGAAGCGCTGCACTGCCGAGTTCGGCAGCAGCATCGGCACCAGCACCACCAGCAGCAGGCCCGGCAGCAGCAGCCGGGCACGCGCCCGATACAGCACGGCGACCGTCCCGAAGCAGAGCAGCACGGCCACGTAGGCGGTGCGCGAATAGGTCAGCACGACGCCGGTCGCGGCCAGTACCGTTGCGGCGAGCAGCAACCAGCGCCAGGCCGGGCCGTTGCGAACGGCAAACAGCAGGGTGCCGGTCAGCGCCAGCAGCGTCGTGCAGAACGCCGCGAACTCGTTGGCGCCGAGCTCGATGAAGGTGCCGGACACGCGCAGCGCGTGGTCGTAGTGCCAAGAGCTGACTGCGCTGTGCTGGTCCCAGAGCACGTAGGTCATGTACGGCACCGGCACCAGCGAGAGCAGCAGCAGGCGGCGAATGCCGTTCCAGTCGGTCGCGCTGGCCTGGGCCAGGAACAGGAACGAGATCGCGATCGCCTGGTCCTTGAACGCATTGAAGTGGCCTGCCGGATCGGCGACCGTGCCGTAGCCGATCAACGTCGCGAGCAGTCCGGCGGCGATGTACATGCCGGTCCAGCCGTTCACGCCGGTGCCGCGGACCAGCCGGCCTCCACCCTGCATCGCCATCAGCAACGACGCGATGAACATCACGTTGAGGAAATTCAGGCCCCCGCCGAGGTTCGGCAGGTACTGGCTGTAGATGTTCTGCAGCGGGATCAGCATCACGAAGGCGTAGAACGCCCAGTTGTGCCGCGTGCTGTGCGACGTGGCTGCCACGGCGAGCGGCTGCCCGGTCGCAGCCGGCTCGCCGTGGCGGCGCAGGGTGGTCACCGCGGCCATCTCAGTTCCTCGGCTTCGGGCCGGGCTGTTCCGCCGGCGGCGTGTCGCGCGGGCTGCGCGGTTTCGGCAGTACCGCCAGTACGTCGTCCTGTTCGAATGCGGCCGGCCTGATCGGCAGGTGCTGGCGTTCGGCGCGGTTGCGCAGCGCCTCGGCGTAGACCTTCTCGTAGCGCTCGGCCATCCGTGCCAGCGAATAGCGTTCGACGATCCGCGTGCGAGCCTGCAGCCGCGGCGACGAGCGCATCGGTACCGCCATCAGCGCATCGACCAGTGCGTCCTGCTGGTCCGGCGGGATCGTCCGGCAGTCGGGCAATCCGGCCAGCAGTTCGGGGATCGCGCCGACCGCGGTCGCGACCACCGGGCAGCCGCAGGACAGCGCCTCCAGCACCGTCATCGGCATGCCCTCGGACAACGACGGCAGCACGAAGGCGTCCAGCGTCGGATACCAGCGCTCGAGTTCGCGGGTCACGCCTGGCAATCGCACGCTGCCCTGCAGGCCGAGCCGCGCGACCAGTCGTTCGAGATCGGCGCGCAGCGGGCCGTCACCGAGGATGGTCAATTCGATTGCCCGACCCCGCGCACGGCACTCGGCTACCGCCATCACCAGCTTGGCGAGATTCTTCTCAGGCGACAGCCGTGCCGCGACGCCGAGCCGCACGCGCGCCGGCCGGGTCTTGCGAACGGTGCCGGCCGGCTGTGGCACGAAGCGGTCGGTATCGATGCCGTTGTCGACCCGACGGATCCGTGCTTCCGACAGGCCGGCTTCGCGCAGCTCGATCTCGATCCGCTCCGACACCGCGCAGACCCGGTCGAAGCCGCGCAGCATGCGCAGCTCGAGCCAGCGGTACATGCGCAGCCGGTAGCTGTCCTGCAGCCATCCGTGCAGCGTCGCTACGCGCGCCTGCGGCATGCCGGCGGTGGCCAGGAAGCCGTAGATGATCGACTTGTAGTCGTGGCAGTGCAGTACCTCGTGACCGCCCTCGGCGAGCAGGCCGCGCAGCCGCTGGATGCAGTGCGTGTCGACCGGGCCGCGGCAGGGCAGGGCGAGCCAGTTCAGGCTGGCGTGGGCGGCCGCCTCGAGCAGTTCCGGCCGCCCGTGGCCGCGATGGGCAAAGGCGGCGATGGTCGGCTCCCAGTGCTGCTTGCCCTGCTGCATGCAGAGCCCGAGCAGCATCTGTTCGGCACCGTACATGCCGACCGTCGAGCGCAGGTGCAGCACCGAAGGCTTCATGCCGGCACCTCGTGCCGGTACAGCTCGGCGAATCGCCGGACCATCGCATCGATCGAGAACTGTTCGACCGCGCGCTGCCGTGCGCGGCGCCCAAGCGCACATGCGCGCTGCGGATCGTCGAGCAGCGCGCGCATCGCTTCGGCGAGTCGCTCGGGTGCCAGCGGCGGCACCAGCAGACCGGTCGACGGGTCCAGAGTCTCCGGGTTGCCGCCGACCGCAGTGGCAATTGTCGGCAGGCCGCAGGCCATCGCTTCCAGCACCGCGTTCGACATACCTTCGGTGCTGGAGCTGAGCACGAATACGTCCAGCAGCGGCAGCAACTGGTGCACGTCGCTGCGGCCGCCGAGGAACAGCACGCGCTGCTGCAGCGCGTGGCGGGCGACCTGCGCGCGCAGCGCGGCCTCGAGCGGTCCCTCGCCGACCAGCACCAGATGCGCTTCCGGCCGGTTTCCGGTCGCCAGAGCGAAGGCATCGATCATGTCGCGCTGCCGCTTGACCTCGACCAGCCGCGACACGCTGCCGAACAGGAAACCGTGCGGCGGCAGGCCCAGTGCGGCACGCATCCCGGCGCGCCGCGCCAGCGGCAGCGGCGCAAACTGCATCGTGTCGACGCCGTTCGGCAGGCATCGGGTGCGGCTGCGGCGGACCGACTCGTGGCTGACCAGCCCGTCGAGGATCGCCTGCGACGGTGCGACGACGCGATCGAAGCGGCGGTTCAGCACGCGAAACGCGTAGCGGAGCAGGCGGCCCTTCTTGAATCCGGTGTCGCGGCGGTTGCTGATCCGGATGCAGCCCGGCACGTCCGGCAGCAGCGCGCACAGGATGTCCGACTTTTCGAGCTGCGACTGCACGATCCGGTAGCGGCCATCCAGAACGCGCTGTCGCAGTTCGCGGTAGAGCGCGATCCCGGCCGGTCCGTACACGGCGTCGACCGGCCGGTGCTCGAACCGCACGTGATGGCCGCCGGGCAGTTCGCGCCAGCGGGTCGGCGGGGCGCCGGACAGTTGCACGACGTCGATCTCGAACTGCGCCGGATCGAGTCGCTCGATCAGATTGCAGACGAACCGCTCGGTACCGCCGGGCGCCAGCACCGGCGTGTCGATCAGCAGCAGGATCCGGGTCGGCGATCCGCTGCGGACTTCCAGACAGGGCCGGAACAGCTCGCTGGCGGCTGCGTTCATCGGCCGCCCTTCAACACCAGCGCGAGCAGCAGCCGGTTCTCGGTGTAGCTGGTCTCGAGCGTTCCGCTGCTATTGCGGTCGTAGCGCTGCAGGCCGGCCCGCACCGACCAGCGACTGTTGAGATCGCGCTCGTAGGTCACGCCGAGCACCGCGTCGCGGTCGATCCGGTCGGTGGTGTCGTAGTCGCGCCGCTCGTAGCCGAGCTCGCCGCGAAGCCGGTGGCTGGCGTTGAGCCGGTATTCGATCCGACCGATCGCGCCGCCGGCTTCGTGGCTCAACGGCTCGACCTCGAACGGATAGTCGTAGTCGCGCGCGTAGGCCGCGACCGACCAGCCGCTGCGGCGGCCGCTGCTGCTCCACTCGAGTTCGGCGCGGCGCGCCCGATACAGCTCGGCGCGCGGCTCCGGCCGGCCACGATCCTCGCGCAGCATCGTGAACGGCTCGGCGCCGTAGACCATGTCGCGCGCGGCATCGGAGAATTCGCGCGCGATACGCGCAATCAACAGATTGTCGTCGTTGAATGCCCAGCGCAGCCAGGCCCGCAGCAGCGGGCCGCTGAGTCGCTCGCCGTTGTCGAAATCGATCTCGCTGTGGCCGGCGGTCAGCTCGAGGCCGAGCCGGCGCAGGTAGTTGCGGAAGCGCAGTGACGCATCGACCCGATCCCAGTCGCCGGTCAGCGGGGTGTCGTCGCGATGGTCGACTTCGCTGGCCTCGACGCCAAGCGCGAACGAGCGGCTCGGTCGCGGCGCGAAGATCAGCCGAGCCGCGGCGCTGACCCGGTCGCTGTCGAAATTTCCCGACTCCTCGGCATCGGTCCGCACGTAGCGACCTTCGAGTTCGCCGCTCCACACCCCGCCCGGGCTGACCAGCAGCGTCGGCCCGGTCACGAACGTGTTGACCTGCTGCCGATTCTCGGGCGTGTCGGGACCGAGCAGGTCGACCGGCTGCACGTCGGCGAAATCCTGGAAGGTCCAGTACAGCCGGTGCGGCATGATCGCCCAGTCCGCGACTGCGGCCAGCCGCAGTTGCAGGTCGTTGCCGAAGTCGCTGTCGATCCGGTTGTAGTACTCGAGCAGGCCGATCGCACGCGCTTCGAACCGGCTGCCGTGATGGAAGATCCAGACCATCGCCCGCGGCACCAGGTCGACGCCGGAATCACTGTCCGGATCGGTACGGGCGCGGTTGTCGCTGACTTCGGTGGCGAACTCGATCTCGTATTCCATCCGGTCGCCACGCGGATCCTCGAATTCCGGCAGCGGCTGGCCGATCGCCGCGGCAGCGGTCAGGCCGGCGATCAGGGCGATACACAGAGCGGAACGTTTCATGCGGGTTCGTCTCCTGGTCCGCTCGGCCGCTCACGGGAGCTGGTTGAACACGACACCGCCGAACTTGTTCGGCGCGAACGCCCGGGCTGCATCGCTGATCGCATCCGGTCGATGCAGTCCGTCGCCGGCCACCAGCAGCACGGTATCGGCCAGCTCGGCCAGCAGTCGTGCATCGGGCGATCCGAGTGCGGGCGGCGCATCGATCACCAACGCGCGGTCGGCGTAGCGGTTTCGCAGCACGTCGACCAGCGCGCGCATCCGGAACGAGGCGAAGAATTCGCCCGATGCGCGACCCGGCCGGCCGGCCGGGATCACCCGCAATCGCGGCACCCCGGTCGGGTGGATGATCGCCGGCAGGCCGATCGCCGGCGTGCGCAGGAACTCGATCAGCCCGCCGCCGGTCGCGTCCAGTTCGAATTCGCGTTCGAGCGATGGACGGCGCAGGTTGCAGTCGATCATCAGCGCGGTGCGGGTTTCGTCGAATGCGATCGCGGCTGCCAGGTTCTTCGCCACGAAGGTCGTGCCGCAGCGCGCCGACACGCCGGTCACGACGATGACCGGATTCTCGACCGCATGACGCGAGCGCAGCCCGACCCGCATCTCGCGGAAGATGTCGAGGTGGCGCGGATCGTCCATTTCCGGATGGATCATCCGGCGGTCCTCGAGGTGATGCGGCGCCAGCGCGTGGCGCTCGTTCATCCGCGCGATCGAGGTGTTGCGGCCGCCGGAGCCGTTGCCTTCCGGCTCGCCGCGCGGGTCCGGACCGTAGCGTTCGCCGTCGTTACCCATCGAGTCGTTCATCAGGCGTGCTTCCTTGTCGTCGTCATTCCGATCGCGCGGCCCGCTCTGCGGCGGTTCACGCGCCCTGCAGGAACCGGATCAGCCCGGCGGCGCCGTAGCCGGCCAGCGTGATCGCCACGATCGCCAGCGCAGTCCGTAGCTGCGCCGAGCGCCGCTGCTGGTCGGCGTCGTTGAAATAGGTCGGCACCGTGACGACCACCGGCAGGCCGGTGGTGCGTTCCAGTTCCGACGCCGAGCGGACCCTCGGATCGAACCGGACCAGCAGGAACAGCAGGCCGAGCGGCATCGCCGCCGCGGCCACCAGGCCGCCGACCGCGAAGTGCACGAAGCGGATGCCGGACGGCCGTGCCGGCACCATCGCCGGCTCCTGCACGCCAAAGGTCAGGCCGCGGCCCTGCTCGTCGAGCATCATCGACAGACGGGCGTTCTCGCGCCGCCGCAGCAGATCCTGGTAGATGTCGCGGTTGACCTCGTAGTCGCGGGTCAGCTCGTTCAGGTCGGTCTCGGTCGATGCCACCCGGTGCGCACGTTCCAGTTCCTGCTCGAGCAGCTTTTCGCTGGCCGCCACCCGCGTGCGCACGCCGGCGATGTCGCGCTGGACGCTGGCGAGCTGGCTCTTCAGTTCGAGATGGAACGGGTTGATCTGGATCCGCCTGGCGTCGTCGGCGGAGGCGGCCGGGCTGCGCTGCTGGCGCTCGATCTCGCCGTGCAGGTCGGCGATCTGGTGCCGCACGCGCACGACATCCGGGTGCTCGTCGGTGTAGTTCAGCCGCAGCCGGTCGAGCTCGTCCTGCAACGACGCGATCCGTTCCTGGTATTGCGTCGTCCGCGTCGCCACGCCGAGCGTGGCCGATTCGCTGCCGAGCTGGTAGCTCAGCGAGCCTGCGCGCGATTCGAGATCCATCAGTTGCATCCGGCCGGCTTCGATCGAGCGGCGCAGCTCGCTGATCCGGGTCATCACGTCGGTCGCGGTGCCGGGGCGGGCGTGGTGGTTCTCTTCGCGGAAGGTCTGCAGGCTCTGTTCGGCACCGACCAGCTTGGTCTGGTACTCGACCACCTGGTCGGCGATGAACTGGTAGGCGTCGCGGCTCTCGCGCAGCTTGGCCTCGCGCGATTCGGTCATGAACAGCTCGGCGAAATGCTCGGTTACCAGATGCGCGCGCTCCGGCACCGTGTCCCAGTACTGGATCCGGATCAGGTTCTCGCGCGGCGAGCCGATCAGCGTGCGCGATTCGATCTCCTCGGCGATCCGGTCGCGTTCGGCCGGGCTCGGGGCATCGTCGAGCCAGCCGCCCGCGGTCATGACCTGGTCCATGACCTTGCGGCTGAAGACCACCTCGCGGGCGATCATCGCGCGGTCGGTCACGCTGGTCGGTACCGCCACGCCCTCCATCAACTGCTGGATGATGTTGTCCTCGGCGATCAGGATCGTGGTCGCGGCGAAGTACTTCTTCGGCCACGACAGCCCGACCACCAGCGCGACGACCGCGACGATGCAGAACAGCAGGGCCAGCGGCAGCACGCGACGGCGACCGTCGCGTGCCATCGCCGGGAGCGTCTCGGACAGCGGTTGGCGATCCTCACCGTGGATGTCGTGCATGGGTCCCTCCAGCCGCGTCAGAAGAAGCGTTCCGGCACCGTGATGACGTCGCCCGGCATGACGTCGTGGTTGGCGGTCAGGTCGCCCTGTTCGAGGATCGCGCCGAGCGGGATTTCGTAGCTGGTTGCATCGCCGCTGCCGCGCCGATGCAGCTCGGTGCGGTTCTTGGCCGCGTACTCGGTCGGGCCGCCAGCGGCCAGCACCGCGTCCAGCACGGTCATGCCGGGCCGGTACGGCAGCGACACCGGATTGCGCACCGCGCCGGTCACCCGCACCCGCGACAGGTATTCGTGGCTGCGCAGCTCGGTCAGGATCACGGCGACCTTCGGTTCGCGGATGTAGTTGCCGAGCGCGCTCTCGATGTCGGCGGCGACCTCGTCCGGCGTGCGGCCGCCGGCCCGGACGTCGCCGATCAGCGGCACCGAGATGCGGCCGTCCGGCCGCACCGGCACGGTCACGTCGAGATCCGAGTTGCGCCACACGCGCACCGAGACCATGTCGTCGACGCCGATCAGGTAGTTCTCGCGCGCATTGGCGGCGGCGGTCGGCATGCCGTTGGACGGCACCGGCGTCGAGGCGCAGGCCGACAGCATCGCCGCGGCGGCCAGCACGAGGATGGAAAGGAATGGACGGTCCATGGCGCTCACCTGTGGGTCGATGGAGATGCGGTGGCTGTCACGGTCGGACGCGACCGCTGCAGACAGCTCGGGACGCTACGCGGCGCTGTCGGCAGGCTCCGTGCGTCGACGCACAGTGATCGCCGGCGCATTCACGCGGGTGTCGGCCAGCGTCGGCAGTGCGGCGACTGCCGTTCCGGGCTGCCCTGGAAGTGCTCAGAAGCCGGCCGCGGCGGCGGTCGGGCCGCGGTCGTCGTCGCGGCGCGGCTGCGGCGACGCGCCGCCGTGGCGCGCGTCAGCGACCCCGAAATAGTCGAGGTACCAGTCGACGAAGCGCTGCACGCCGACTTCGACCGGGGTCGACGGGCAGTAGCCGGTATCGCGCTGCAGCTCGGTGACGTCGGCCTCGGTGTCGGGCACGTCACCGGGCTGCATCGGCAGCAGCTCCAGCTCGGCGCGCCGGCCGAGCGCCTGTTCGATCACCTCGATGTAGCGCAGCAACGGCACCGGTCGCTGGTTGCCGATGTTGTAGACGCGGTACGGCGCGCTCGACGAGCCCGGATGCGGATGCAGCGGATCGAACCGTGGGTCGGGTTGCGGCGGCCGGTCGAGCGTGCGGATCACGCCTTCGACGATGTCGTCGATATAGGTGAAGTCGCGGCTGTGCCGGCCGCGGTTGTAGACCTCGATCGGGCGCCCGGCGAGGATGTTGCGGGTGAACCTGAACAGCGCCATGTCGGGCCGGCCCCACGGACCGTACACGGTGAAGAAGCGCAGTCCGGTGGTCGGCAGGCCGAACAGATGGCTGTAGGTGTGCGCCATCAGTTCGTTGCTCTTCTTGCTCGCCGCGTACAGGCTGACCGGGTGGTCGACCGGGTCGCGGACCGAGAACGGCAGCTTGACGTTGGCGCCGTAGACCGAACTCGAGGATGCGTACAGCAGATGCTCGACGGCGGCATGACGGCAGCATTCGAGCACGTTCAGGAAGCCGACGATGTTGGCGTCGATGTAGGCGCGCGGATTCTCCAGCGAGTAGCGCACGCCGGCCTGGGCGGCCAGGTTGACGACCCGTTGCGGTTCGAAGTTGCGGAACGCGCGTTCCATGGCCCCGTGGTCTTCCAGCGCGGCGCGGACGAAGCCGAAATCCGGATGCCGGCGCAGCCGGGCCAGCCGTGCTTCCTTCAGGGTCGGGTCGTAGTAGTCGTTGACATTGTCGTACCCGAGCACCTCGTCGCCGCGCGCGAGCAGTCGCTCGGCGAGCGCGGCGCCGATGAAGCCGGCCGCGCCAGTCAGCAGCACTTTCATCTCGACCTCCGTCGGTAATAGGGCAGGCGGCCTAGCCCGGATATTTCATGAGGGGGTGCGGATGATCGCGCCGGGTTTTGCGGCGAGGGCAAGGCGCGACGACTCCGAGTGGCAGGCCCCACTCGGGAGAGGAGCAACGCAGCGATCGCCGCAAAGAACAAGCGAGGGCCGCGCCAGCGGAGAATCGCGGCGGACCAGCTTGTACCTCGCGCGTTCTTCCGGCGCAGTGAGCGATCCCCGCGAGATTCATTGCGATTCTCCGCGACCTCATGAAATATCCGGGCTAGAGCCGCCCGTCGACCTGGTCCAGGGGCAGCAGATGCTTGACGTCGAACACGACGCCGTCGGGTGTGGCCAGCGCACGGATCCGCGCCGCGCCCAGCTCGGCGAACTGCCTGTGCGCTACCGCGATCACGATCGCGTCGTAGCGACCGCCCTCGGGTCGATCGACCAGTTCGACGCCGTACTCGTGGCGCGCGATCCGCGGATCGGCCCACGGATCCCAGACGTCGATCCGGGTGCCGAACTGCTGCAGCTCGCGGATGATGTCGATCACGCGCGTGTTGCGCAGGTCCGGGCAGTTCTCCTTGAACGCCAGTCCCATGACCAGCACGCGGGCGTCGCAGACCAGCCGGCGCCGCTGCTCGAGCAGCTTGATCAGCCGCTGCGCGACGAAGCTGCCCATCGAATCGTTGATCCGGCGTCCGGCCAGGATCATCTCCGGGTGGTGGCCGACCTGCTGTGCCTTGTGGGTCAGGTAGAACGGATCGACGCCGACGCAATGGCCGCCGACCAGCCCCGGTCGGAACGGCAGGAAATTCCATTTGGTCGATGCCGCATCGAGCACCTCGCCGGTGTCGATCCCCATCCGGTGGAACAGCACTGCAAGTTCGTTGATCAGCGCGATGTTGACGTCGCGCTGGGTGTTCTCGATCACCTTGGCCGCCTCGGCGACGCGGATGCTCGATGCGCGGTGGGTGCCGGCGCGGACCACGCTGGCGTACATCCGATCGACGAAGTCGGCGACTTCCGGCGTCGATCCGGACGTGACCTTGACGATGTCCGGCAGCCGGCGCTGCTTGTCGCCCGGGTTGATCCGTTCCGGGCTGTAGCCGAGGTAGAAGCCGTCGTTGAGCCGCTTGCCGGACTCGCGTTCGATGATCGGCGCGCAGACTTCCTCGGTCGCGCCGGGATAGACGGTCGACTCGAACACGACGATGGCGCCGTCGCGCAGGTTGCGTCCGGCCGTGCGGCTGGCCGATTCGAGCGGGCTCAGGTCGGGGCGCTTGAAGTCGTCGATCGGCGTCGGCACGGTGACCAGCACGACATCGCACTCGCCGAGCGCGCCGGCATCGGTGGTGACCGTCATCCCGGTCGCGGCGGCAAGCTCGTCGGCCGCCACTTCGCAGGTGTGGTCGCGCCCTTCGCGCAACTCGGCGACCCGGTTGCAGTCGATGTCATAGGCAACCACGCGAAAGCGCTTGCCGAACTCGGTCGCCAACGGCAGGCCGACATAGCCGAGGCCGATCACGCCGATCGTGATGCTCTGCAATGGTTTGCTGTGCTCAGGCTTCACTGCCGCGGATCTCCTGTGCGTTGCGCAAGGACGGCTTCGAACGTTAGGAGCGGCGGACTCCGCCATCTGTTCGCTGGCGCACCGTGGTCCCGGGCGGGATCAGCGCGTGTTCGGACGGCGGTGGACGGATTCTGTCCGCGGCCGGAGCGATGGCCGCGGCCTCGACGTGCGGATTGCACGAGTGCACGAGGCCGGTTTGGCAGGCTGCCCGACCGGCCTCGGTCCGTCGCGCATGCCGCGGGCCCGGATCATCCCGGGGCGACAAAACGATCCGATCGTATTGGCGGATTATCGAAAGACATTCTGCTGGCAGGAGCAGGTAATGCCGTACTCAGGCGTGTGAGTGGGTACGATAACCGCCCTGTCCGTATATATTCTGGTTCGGAATCATGCGCGGCACTCGGCATGCCGGATGAGTGTCGTGGCCGGGGCCCGGCAGCAGCCGGCTGCATTCGGACCTGACGATGTGGTAGCACTCGCACGATTTGCGCTCGAGCCCGGCCCGGTCGATTACCTTGATATGCGCGCGACGGCAATGGATCAGGCCGTCGTCCTGCAGTTTCCTGGCGGCGATCGTGACCGCTTCGCGGCGCACGCCGAGAATGGTCGCGAGGAACTCCTGGGTGATTTCGAGCTCGTCGCTGGCCATTCGGTCGAGGCTCGACAGCAGCCATCGACACAATTGCTGGTCGATCCGGTGGCGGCGGTTGCAGGCGGCAATCTGCAGCGTCTGCGTCGACAGCGCCTGGCTGTAGCGCAGCAGCAGCTCCAGCATCGGTCCGGTACGGTTGAACTCGTCGATCAGATGCTGCGCGCGCAGCTTGAACACGAACCCGGCGGTCTGCACGATCGCCCGGGTGAAGCGTGACTGTCCGCCCATGAACAGCGAAACGCCCAGCATTCCCTCGTTGCCGACCAGCGCGACCTCGCCCGAGGCGCCGTCCTGCATGACATAGACGATCGACACGATCGCGGTCACGGGAAAATAGACGTGGCCGGTCTTACTGACCGGCTCGTTCAACGCTTCGCCCATTTTCATCCATACCAGCTCCAGGTGCGGATAAAGACGCTCGCGAACTGCATCAGGCATCGCTTCGATAAAGCTGTTGGTGCGCTGCTGATCAATCCCACGCATGAGTCTGACTCCTGTCGAGGTGATGGCGTTGATCCCGATCCGCCGAGGGCAGAGGTACACGAGTTCTTAACGGGTGGGGGCTGTGTAGCAAGACAGGTGCCATCGCCGAACGGGCGGATTCAGGGCGTGATCAGCGTGAAAAAAATCAATTGTTCATGTAATGGGTTCATTATCAGCCGCTGTTCACGAATCGGCGCCGAGAAATCCGGCCCGGCATTCATGGTTCAGCCCGGATGCATGGCGCCCGGCCGATATCGGAGTTCCGCGATCGCCCACCGAGGAGGCGTCATGGTCACGTTGAACCTGGCAGCACTGATCGCCCTGATTGCCGGCGTGCTGATCCTGGTCATGCCGCGGCTACTGAACTACATCGTTGCGGTCTACCTGATCGTGGTCGGCGTGCTGGGGCTGCTCGGCGGCATGTAGCGCGGCAGGCGAGGCCAGCGCCCCGATCTGCCAGCGCGGACCTGTTCGATTCCGGTCGGCGCAAGCTGGTTGACGATGACAGCGGCAGGATCCAGTGCCTGCCGGGGTCTATCGACCGGACACCGCAGCCGCCTGGTTCCGGCAGTTGCGGCAGGCAGTCGACTGCCGTGCCGAACGCCGGATCCGCCCGCGTCGGCCGTGCTAACCTGCGCGCCGGTTTCGGACGGACGGTTCAGGTGTGACGGCAATTCCCGGAGGTTTGCTGGTCGTCATCGAAGGCATCGACGGTGCAGGCAAGACCACGCTCGCCGATACGCTGGCCGCGCGGCTGACTGCGCTGGGCGTCGAGGTCGTCCGCAGCAAG
This sequence comes from Lysobacteraceae bacterium, assembly GCA_041687455.1. GTDB lineage: Bacteria > Pseudomonadota > Gammaproteobacteria > Xanthomonadales > Xanthomonadaceae > JAWLBY01. Next base: position 69,317 of record JAWLBY010000003.1, read on the forward strand.
GAACCGACCAACGGCCCGCATGGCCAGGCGCTGCGGGCCACCGCGGCGACCGGGCGACTGGCGCCGGACCGCGAACTGGAGCTGCTGCTGGCCGATCGCCGCGATCACGTCCGCGACCTGATCGGCCCGGCGCTGGCGCGCGGCGCGCTGGTGATCCTCGATCGCTACTACTATTCGAATGCTGCCTATCAGGGCAGTGCCGGCCTCGACGTCGACGACGTGCTCGACGCCAACCGGCGCTTCGCGCCGACGCCCGACCTGCTGCTGCTGCTCGATCTGCCGGTGCGTGCCGGCCTGCAGCGGATCGCTGCGCGCGGCGATCGCGCCAACGCGTTCGAGAGCACCGAAACCCTCGAGCGCGTGCGCGAGATCTTCCAGCGGCTGGCGGCCGATCACGGCGTCGTCATCGATGCGTCGGCCGGTGCCGACGAGGTCGCCTCGCAGGCGATGCAGGCGGTGTCGGCACTGCTCGACGAGCGGCGCAACGCGACTGCAGGTGGTGCGATGGACGCCACAGCTCCGGTCGCGGCCAATGGCGCCAGCCGGGGCTGAGCGGGCGCTGGCGCCGGTCGCAAGTCCCCCGGCGACCGACCGAATCCAGCGGGCAGCAGCCTCGCGTGCGTGCCGATCGATCAGCGCGGCACGCGGCCGGTGGCGATCGATCGGCCACCGGGACGCTCAGTCCGGATAGGCGTTGCGAATCGCCATGATCTGTTCGAACTCGCGCTCGACGATGTCGACCAGCAGCGGGTCGAATTTCCGACCGCGTTCGCCGCGGACGAACTGCAGCACCTTGTCCGGCGCCCAGGCCGCCTTGTAGCAGCGCTCCGACAGCAGCGCATCGATCACGTCGGCCAGTGACGTGATCCGGCCTTCGATGCTGATCGCCTCACCGACCAGGCCACGCGGGTAACCGCCGCCGTCCCAGTGCTCGTGATGCTCGTGGGCGAGCGCGGCCGCGGTCTGGAACACCCGGCGGTTCGAGTGCTGCAGCATCCGGTAGCCGAACTCGGCATGCCGCTTCATGACCTCCCATTCTTCCGGCGTGTGCTTGCCGGGCTTGTTCAGGATCGCGTCGGGGATCGCGATCTTGCCGATGTCGTGCATCGGCGAAGCGATCCGGATCAGCTCGGCGCCGGCCTCGTCGACGCCGGCCTGCTGGGCGAGGAAATGCGAGATGTCGGCGACCCGCCGGACATGGCTGCCGGTTTCGTTGGAGCGCCGCTCGATCGCTTCGCCGAGCACGTAGACCATCTCGCGCTGCGACTCCTCGAGCTCGCGGTTCAGATGCAGATTCTCGAACGCGATCGAAACATTGGTGCAGAACAGGCTCAGCAACTCGCGTTCGAACTGTTCGAGCGGCGCCGAGTGCCCGACGTACATGACGCCCTCTTCACCGGCGCTGCTGCGGTAGTAGATGACCTGTCGGTCCGGGTGCTGGATGCTGCGCTTGCCGGCGAACGCGTCGCGGATGTCGCTGCGGACCGGCTCCGGCAGCACGTCGAGCGCGTTCCGGTCGACCAGTGGCTCGAAGTCGCCGCTGCCGGCCTCGATGATCAGGCCGTGCTTGTCGCGCCGTGCCATGAACCCTTGCGCCGCCTTGCAGTACACCGCGTTGCGTTCGAGGTTCAGCAGGCCGGTCAGTTGCAGCAGTACCGCCGAGGCGAAGCGCTGCAGTTCGCGTTGCTCGAAGATGTGGGTGGTCGCCTCGATGACCCGGCGCAGTCCCTGCCGGTTGGCATCGATGATCAGCAGGTCGCGATACGAACGCAGGCAGGCGAACAGCAGCGTCTTGAGCTTCTGCGACGTGAGCTCGGTCTTTTCCTTGTAGTCGTTGATGTCGTAGGCGGCGATGACTTCATGTTCGGGCGCCTGGCCCGGCTGGCCGGTTCGCAGCACGATCCGGACCATCCGGTTGCCGAGCTGGTCGCGGATATGCCGCACGACCGCCAGCCCGGCATGATCGTCTTCCATCACGACGTCGAGCAGCACCAGCGCGATGTCGGGTTCCTGCGCCAGTTGCCGGCAGGCATCGGCGCCGGAGTGCGCGTGCAGAAGCTCCAGTGGGCGGCCATCGAACTCGAAGTGCTGCAGCACCAGCCGGGTGACCTGATGCACCTCGTCCTCGTCGTCCACGACCAGCACTCGCCACGGCGGCCGGGTCGGCTCTGGCGCGGCCGGTTTCGGCTGTTCGGAAAAAAGCAGATCGTCCGCGTCGAGCATTGCGTCACCCATGTCCCCTGGGTCGGGTGTCGGCTGTCCGGCGTGCGTGAAGCGGATTGCGCGAGGCAGCGGAACGGCGGCGCGTGGCGCACGTGGCCGGCAGAAGCCGATTCGTGGCGGATCGCCTCCGATGCTGTTCGCGCGTCCGGTTCACCCCCTCGAGCCCCCGACGTGTGCCTCCGACACGCCGCCCCACTGCGGCTGTCCCCCGTGTCATCCGCACTATAGCGGCCCCGGTGCGACGGTATCCAGCGCCGCCGCCCGACTCCGACGGTCGGTCCGACTGTGCCGTGTCGCGCGGTGCCGGCTGCCGGGCGGGGTTACCATCGAGCGAGAGTCGCATGGAACTGCCATGGCCTGCCACCGTCGATGCCTGATGCTGCTGCTGGGCCTGGCCTGCCTGCTGGCGCTCGATGTGTCGGCGCGAACGCTGGCGGTGCCGACCAGCGATCTGCAGCCGGCCGAGCTGGTCGCGGTGCAGGGCGTGCCCGAGGCCGGGATCGCCCTGTTGCTGCTGCGCAGCACCGACGGAGCCGCCGAATTGCCGATGTTCACCGGCAACGCCGAGGCCGCTGCGATCGAGCGGGCCTGGCGCAAGCTGCGCCCGGAGCGGCCGCTGACCCACGAGCTGCTCGGCGACCTGCTGCAGGCGACCGGCTGGCGGGTCGAGCGGCTGATCATCGATGAATTGCGCGCCGGCCAGTTCCTGGCCGCGCTTGAGCTTCGCAACGAACGCGGCGACAGCGTGCGGCTGGTCGACACGCGGCCGAGCGACGGCCTGGCATTGGCGCTGCGCCACGGCGCGCCGCTGTTCGTGGCCAGGCAGGTCTTCGAGGCGGCCGAGCGGGAAGCGGAACAGCCGACCGAACGGGCGCCGGTGCTTGCCACCTGAGAACCGGCGCGGCGACGCGCCGAGTGTCAGTCGATCTCGTGCTCCGGCCGCGGCTGCGGCGGCCGGATCCGCACCAGCCGGATCACGTTGTCCTGCACCTGCTGCATTCGCATCGCGAAACCGTCGAGATCGAGCTCGTCGCCGACCTGCGGTAACGCTTCGAGCCGATTGACGATCAGTCCGCTCAGCGTGTTCGCATCCTCGGTCGGCAAATCCCAGCCGAGTCGCCGGTTCAGGCTGTGCACCGCGATCCGGCCGTCGACCAGCACGCTGCCGTCGGGCTGCAGCTCGATCCGCCGCGAACTCTGTTTCGGCGCCGTCGTGAACTCGCCGACGATTTCCTCGAGGATGTCGGCCAGCGTGATCAGTCCGATGATCTCGCCGTACTCGTCGACCACCAGCGCCGAGCGCCGTTGCAGCCGCTGGAACTCGACCAGTTGCTGCGGCAGTCGGGTGCCTTCGGGTACGAAATACGGCTTGCGGATCCGTGATTCGATCAGTGCGGCATCGAAATCCTGGGTGCCCTTGAGATCGAGCATGCTGCGCAGGTTCAGCATGCCGACGACGTTCTCGAGGCCGTCACGGCAGACCACGACCCGGCTGAACGGGAAATCGACCAGCGCGCGACGCAGCTCGTCCAGCGGCTGGTTCAGGTCGATCGCGCGAATCTCGTTGCGCGGCACCATGATGTCTTCGACCCGAGCTTCCTCGAGCGCGAGGATGTTCAGCAGCATGCGTCGATGGCTGTCGGGAATCAGCCGGCCGCCTTCCTCGAGCAGCGTGCGGAGTTCGTCCGGCGACAGCGAGCTGTCGTGGCGCCTGTTGTCGCGGTGGCCGAACGGACGCAACACCAGCCCGGCGACGACATTGATCGCAAGCACGATCGGATAGCTGATTTTCAGCAGCGGCCACAGTACGTAGGCCGCCGGCAGCGCCACCCGCTCGGGATTGAACGCCGCCAGCGTCTTCGGTGCGACCTCGGAAAAGATCAGCACGATCACCGTCAGCACCACGGTCGAAACCAGCACGCCGGCTTCGCCGAGCAACTGCACGAACGCGATCGTCGAGATCGCCGATGCGGAGATGTTGACGAAGTTGTTGCCGAGCAGGATCAGCCCGATCAACCGGTCCGGGTGTTCGAGCAGCCGCTCGGCCAATCGCGCGCCGCGGTGTCCGCCGCGCGCGAGATGCATCAGCCGATAGCGGTTGATCGCCATCAGCGCGGTTTCGGAGCCGGAGAAGAACGCGGAGAGGACTACCAGGACGGCCAGCGCGCCGAACAGAACTTCGAGCGGGATGGCATTCATCGGGCGGGCCCGCTCGTGCAGGCGCGGCTAGTCGCCGGGTCGGCATCAGCAGTGGTCATCGGCCGAGTTTGGCACAGTCGGCGCTTGCGGCGGAAGCAGCGGTTTGCGCTGGGCCGGGCGAGCCACTACGCTGTTGCGATCAGCAGCGGTATCGGCTCAGTCCGATACCGTTTTTTTTTGCCGGTCGCACTGCGCGCCGCCGGCGTCGATCGCTACAGGAGCCGACATGCAGATCGCCCGCAACTCCATCGCTGCGTTTCATTACACGCTGACCAATTCCGACGGCCAGGTCATCGATACCTCCCGCGGTCGCGAGCCGCTGGCCTACCTGCACGGCGCCGGCAACATCGTGCCGGGCCTCGAGAAGGCGATGGATGGTCGCTCGATCGGCGACAGCTTCGATGTCGAAGTCGCGCCGGAAGAGGGCTACGGCGCCCGTGATGAAAGCCTGGTCGCGGTCGTGCCGCGTTCGGCGTTCCAGGGCGTCGACGCGATCGAGCCGGGCATGCGCTTCCACGCCAGCGGCCCGCAGGGCGCGATGTCGGTCACCGTTGCCCGGATCGAAGGCGACGACGTCACGATCGACGGCAATCATCCGCTGGCCGGCGAAACGCTGCATTTCGCGATCGAAGTGACCGACGTGCGCGAGGCGAGCAGTGAAGAACTTGCCCACGGTCACCCGCATGGCGAGGGCGGCCACTCGCACTGAGCGAATCCGGCTGCGGCAGCGGCGCGCCGCCCGCAGTCTGCAGCCATCCGGTTCGCCGGGATCGCCGAATTGCCCGGTTTCGCGCAGTGCGCGTTGCCGCTGACGCGCGCCGTCGCGGATCCGCGATGGTCGGCGTGCCGACGGCGCCGACCGCATTCGCTGCAACGGCGCGAGCGGTTGCAGGCGCTGCCCGACCGATGTCGTCGATGAACGCCGGGCCCGACAGATTCGTATGCGCGCGCTCGATCGGCGATAATTCGCGGCCCCGCGCCGCGCGCCCCTGTCGGAGACCGCATGACCGCCCGCCTGCTCGATGGCAAACGGATTGCCGATGAACTGATCGGCGATCTGCGTCGGCGCGTCCGCGCGACGGTCCGCAGCGGCGGGCAGGCGCCCGGGTTGGCGGTGATCCTGGTCGGCAACGATCCGGCGTCGGCGGTCTACGTGCGCAACAAGCGCCGCGCCTCGGAAAAGATCGGGCTGGCGGCGTTCGACTACGACCTGCCCGCAAGCACGACCCAGGACGAACTCTACGCGCTGGTCGACCGGCTGAATGCCGATCCGCGCGTGCACGGCATCCTGATCCAGTTGCCGCTGCCGCCGCACATCGATTCGACCGCGCTGATCAACCGGATCGATCCGGACAAGGACGTCGACGGTTTCCATGCCGCCAACGTCGGCCGACTGGCGCTGCGCCAGCTCGGACTGCGGCCGTGCACGCCGAAAGGCATCATGACCTTGCTGGCCAACACCGACCGGCCGATCCGCGGCCGCCATGCCGTGGTGGTCGGGGTCAGCAACCATGTCGGCCGGCCGATGCTGCTGGAGCTGCTGATCGCCGGTACGACGACCACCGCCTGCCACAAGTTCACGCCGCGCGACGAGCTCGAGCGGCAGATAGGCCAGGCCGACATCGTCGTTGTCGCGGTCGGTCGGCCCGGACTGGTGCCGGGTGAATGGGTCAAGCCCGGTGCGATCGTGATCGACGTCGGCATCAATCGGCTCGACGACGGCAGCCTGTGCGGCGACGTCGGCTTCGACGCCGCGCGCGAACGCGCATCGTGGATCACGCCGGTGCCGGGCGGAGTCGGGCCGATGACGGTCGCGACGCTGATGCAGAACACCGTCGAGGCAGCCGAGCTGGTCGGCAACCGCTGATCGTTTGCTGCAGGACGCGAGTGTCCTGCCACCGATCGGGCTGGCCCCGAGCGGGTATAATGCCGCGATTTACCTGCCGGAACCGCCCATGCTGCGCATCCAGGCCGAAGCCCTGACCTTCGACGACGTCTCGCTCGTTCCCGCCCACTCCACGATCCTGCCGAAGGATGTCAGCCTCGCGACGCGGCTGACCCGGGGCATCTCGCTCAATCTGCCGATCGTTTCGTCGGCGATGGATACGGTCACCGAGGCGCGACTCGCGATCGCGATGGCGCAGCTCGGCGGCATTGGCATCATCCACAAGAACATGACCGTCGAGAAGCAGGCGGCGGAGGTCATGCAGGTCAAGAACTTCGAGGCCGGCGTGATTCGCGAGCCGTTCACGGTCGGTCCGCAGGCGACCATCGGCGAAGTGATCCGGCTGACCCGCGCCCGCAACATCTCCGGCGTTCCGGTGGTCGACGGCGACCAACTTGTCGGCATCGTGACCAGCCGCGACATGCGCTTCGAAAAGAAGCTCGATGACCCGATCCGCAACATCATGACCCGCCGCGACAAGCTGGTGACGGTCGGTGAAGGCGCCAGCGACGACGAGGTGCTGCAACTGATGCACAAGCACCGGATCGAGAAGGTGCTGGTCGTCGACGACGCGTTCCGGCTGCGCGGACTGATCACGGTCAAGGACATCCAGAAGGCGCGCGACAACCCGAATGCGGCCAAGGATGCCGACGAGCAGTTGCTGGTCGGCGCCGCGGTCGGCGTCGGCGGCGATACCGAGGCGCGGATCGAGGCGCTGGTCGCGGCCGGCGTCGACGTGGTCGTTGTCGACACCGCGCACGGTCATTCGCAGGGCGTGCTCGATCGGGTCGCGTGGATCAAGCGCACCTATGCGCAGTTGCAGGTGATCGGAGGCAACATCGTGACCGGCGACGCCGCGCTGGCGTTGATGGATTCCGGTGCCGATGCGGTCAAGGTCGGTGTCGGCCCGGGGTCGATCTGCACGACCCGGATCGTTGCCGGTGTCGGCGTGCCGCAGATCACCGCGATCGCGATGGTCGCCAATGCGCTGCAGGGCCGGATCCCGCTGATCGCCGACGGCGGCATCCGCTATTCGGGCGACATCGGCAAGGCGATAGTGGCCGGCGCATCGACGGTCATGATCGGCGGCTTGTTCGCCGGCACCGAGGAAGCCCCGGGCGAGGTCGAACTGTTCCAGGGGCGCAGCTACAAGAGCTATCGCGGCATGGGCTCGCTCGGCGCGATGGAGAAGGGCAGCAAGGACCGGTACTTCCAGGACGCCTCCGACGCCGACAAGCTGGTGCCGGAAGGCATCGAAGGCCGCGTGCCGTACCGCGGACCGCTGCGCAACATCGTCCACCAACTGGTCGGTGGCCTGCGCGCGACGATGGGCTACGTCGGCAGCGGCACGATCGATGACATGCGCACCCGCCCGAGTTTCGTCCGCGTCACCAATGCCGGCGTCCGTGAAAGCCATGTGCACGATGTGCAGATCACCAAGGAACCGCCGAACTACCGGATGGGCTGAGCCCATCCGGTGGGAATCGGGAATCGGGAATCGTTGCCTCGCGGCAAGGTTGCCGTCATCCCGGCGCAAGCCGGGATCCATTCTCGATCACCCCACCAAGAGCCAATGGATCCCGGCTTGCGCCGGGATGACGAGCAAGGCGCGGAGTCGCTTCGACGATTCCCCATTCCCCATTCCCGATTCCCGGCGGCCCCATGCACGACATCCATACCGACAAGATCCTGATCATCGATTTCGGGTCGCAGTACACGCAGTTGATCGCGCGGCGGATTCGCGAGATCGGCGTCTACTGCGAGATCTGGGCCTGGGACCACGACCCGGCCGAGCTGGCTGCATTCGCGCCGAAGGGCGTGATCCTGAGCGGTGGGCCGGAGTCGACCACGCTCGACGATGCGCCGCGGATTCCGGATGAGGTCTTTGCGCTCGGCGTGCCGCTGCTCGGCATCTGCTACGGCATGCAGTCGATGGCGGCGCAGCTCGGCGGCAGGACCGTCCCGGGCTCGCATCGCGAGTTCGGCTATGCCGAAGTCGAAGTGGCCGGTGCCTGTCGTCTGCTCGACGGATTGAAGGACCATGCCGGTTCGCCGCCCAGACTCGACGTCTGGATGAGCCACGGCGATCGCGTCGACGCGGTGCCGGAGGGCTTCACGGTCACCGCCCGCACGTCGACGGTGCCGATCGTCGCGATGGCCGACGAACAGCGGCGTTACTACGGCGTGCAGTTCCACCCGGAGGTGACCCATACCCGGCAGGGTGGGGCGATCCTGCGCCGCTTCATCGTCGACATCTGCGGCTGCCGGACGCTGTGGACCGCTGCCAACATCATCGAGGACCAGATCGCCCGGGTCCGCGAGCAGGTCGGCGAAGACGAAGTGCTGCTCGGCTTGTCCGGTGGCGTCGATTCGTCGGTGGTCGCCGCGCTGCTGCACCGTGCGATCGGCGACCGTCTGACCTGCGTGTTCGTCGATACCGGCCTGCTGCGCTGGCAGGAAGGCGACCAGGTCATGGCGATGTTCGCCGAGCACATGGGCGTCAAGGTGATCCGGGTCAACGCCCGCGAGCGGTTCTTCGCTGCGCTGGCCGGTGTCGACGAGCCGGAGGCCAAGCGCAAGATCATCGGCCGGCTGTTCATCGAGGTATTCGAGGAAGAATCGCATCGGCTGCCGAACGTGAAGTGGCTGGCGCAAGGCACGATCTATCCGGATGTGATCGAGTCGGCCGGCAGCAAGACCGGCAAGGCCCACGTCATCAAGAGCCACCACAACGTCGGCGGCCTGCCGGAGCGGATGAAGCTCGCCCTGATCGAACCGTTGCGCGAGCTGTTCAAGGACGAAGTGCGGCGGATCGGCGTCGAACTCGGCCTGCCGCGCGAGATGGTCCATCGCCATCCGTTCCCGGGTCCCGGCCTCGGCGTGCGCATCCTCGGCGAGGTCAGGCCGGAATACGCCGATCTGCTGGCGCAGGCCGACCACATCTTCATCGAGGAACTGCGTGCCGCCGATCTGTACGACCGGGTCAGCCAGGCCTTTGCGGTGTTCCTGCCGGTCAAGTCGGTCGGTGTGGTCGGCGATGCACGCTGCTACGAGTGGGTCATCGCGCTTCGCGCGGTCGAGACGATCGACTTCATGACCGCGCACTGGGCCCACCTGCCGTACGATTTCCTCGGCCGCGTCTCGTCGCGGATCATCAACGAGCTGCGCGGCATCTCGCGGGTCGTCTACGACATCAGCGGCAAGCCGCCGGCCACCATCGAGTGGGAGTGAGTGGTTGCGGCCACGGTGCCGGCGCCAGTGGCGAGCGCGCGACGGAAGTCGCGGCAAATCCGCGATACCTTCGGCGGACTCTGCTCGCCGCTCCGCCCCTGCAAGCCCGAGTACCCGTGACTGAAACCACCGACGAACACTGGATGCGCCACGCGCTCGCGCTGGCCGAGCGCGCCGAGCGCGAAGATGACGAGATCCCGGTCGGTGCGGTGCTGGTGTCGGCCGACGGCGAGCTGCTCGGCGAGGGCTGGAACCGCAACATCGTCGAGCAGGATCCGTCCGCGCATGCCGAGATCGTCGCGTTGCGCGCGGCCGGCCGGCGCCTCGGCAATCATCGCCTGATCGGCACCACGCTGTACGTCACGCTCGAGCCGTGCGCGATGTGCGCAATGGCGATGATCCACGCGCGCGTCGCGAGGCTCGTGTTCGGTGCCGCCGATCCGAAGACCGGCGCCTGCGGCAGCGTATTCGACCTGATCGACGATCCGCGCCACAACCATCGAATCGAAGTGCTTGGCGGCGTGCTCGGCGACGAGGCCGGCCGGCGCCTGACCAACTACTTCCGCCGCAAGCGCGGAAAGTCGCCGATCTGAGTCATCCGACGTTTCGCGCCGCCGGCCGATTTCGGTATCGTGTGCGGCCTGCCGAACGAGTCGCGACATGAGCCAGCCAGCCCCTGCGCCGAGCCCGGACCACCTGATCTGGATCGATCTCGAGATGACCGGTCTCGATCCACTCGGCGATTCCATTCTCGAGATTGCGACGCTGGTCACCGACAGTCAGCTCAACCTGCTGGCCGAGGGGCCGGAGATCGCGATCCATCATCCGCTCGAACGGCTGCAGGCGATGGACGACTGGAACCGCAACCAGCACACGCGCTCCGGGTTGTGGCAGCGCGTGCTCGATTCGGATATCTCTATCGAACAGGCCGAGCGGAAGACGCTCGATTTCCTGCAGCGCTGGGTGCCGGCCAATGCATCCCCGATCTGCGGCAATTCGATCTGCCAGGATCGCCGCTTTCTGGCCCGGCTGATGCCGGCGCTGGAGCGGCATTTCCACTACCGCAATCTCGACGTTTCGACGATCAAGATCCTGGCCCGCAAATGGGCACCGAGGATCGCCGGCGGCCTGAACAAGAACAGTTCCCACACAGCGCTTTCCGATATTCGCGATTCGCTTGACGAGCTGCGCTATTACCGGCAATACATGGGGCCGTTATCGGGCCTGTAGCTGGAAATTCCATGCGCACCGTGCTGGCTTGCTGGCTGCTGCTCGTACTGTCGGTGCTGCTGCCCGGCGGGGCCCACGGCGCGGCGCCGCGATCGCCGCCGTTGTCGGACTATTTCCGCGAAACCTGGCGCACCGTCGACGGCCTGCCGCACAACCTCGTCAACAGCATCGCCCAGACCCCGGACGGCTACCTGTGGTTCGCGACCTGGGAAGGCCTCGCGCGTTTCAACGGGCGCGAGTTCGCCGTGTTCGATCGCGAGTCACTGCCGCAGCTCAGTGATGCCGGCGTCCGCGCGCTTCACGTCGCCGACGACGGTGCGCTGTGGCTGGGCGGCTCGCGCGGCAGCCTCGGGCGTTACCGCGATGGCGAGTGGCAGTTCTTCGAGCCGGCGTCGAGCCTGATCAACGATCTGCTCGACGACCGCCGCGGACGGATCTGGATCGCGACCGAAACCGATGGCCTTGAACGGCTGGATCCGGACGGCTCGCGGCACCGGTACGGCGTCGACGACGGACTGCCGGCGGTCGGCATCTACAGCCTGCTCGAACTCGACGGCGACCGCATGCTGCTCGGAACCGCGCGCGGGCTGGCGCAGATCGAAGGAGGGCGCATCACGCCGATTGCTGCCGGCAGCCTGCCGCGCGCGCGGGTATTCGCGTTGCACCGGCGTGCGGACGGCGAACTGCTGGTCGGCACCGAGCAGGGGCTGTTCTCGGTGCGCGGGGATCGTGCCGAGCGGGTCGGGGCCTTTCCGAATGGCGAGGCGATCACCCGGATCGAGGCCGATCGCGACGACGCGCTGTGGCTCGGCACCGTCAACCAGGGGCTGCTGCGCTGGTCAGCGGCCGGCGTCGAGCGGATCGATGCCGACCGGGGCCTGCCGAACAATCGCGTGCTGGCGTTGCTGACCGACCGCGACGGTCACATGTGGGCCGGTACCAATGGCGGGCTGATCCGCTTCCGGGTCGCGCCTTTCATGAGTTACACGCGGGCACACGGGCTGCCGGACGACTACGTCCGTGCGCTGGTCGAGGATGAGCGCGGGCGCTTGTGGGTCGGTACCAGTCGCGGCCTTGCGATCGAGGCTGGCGATCACCGATTCATCGAGGCACCGGGCCAGCAGGCGCTTCCCGGCGCGTCGGTCCTGAGTCTGGCGCGCGGCGTCGGTGGCGAACTGTGGATCGGCACCTACGCCAACGGACTGGTGCGTTGGCGTGATGGCCGGATGACGGCGCATTACACGCGGCAGCATGGGCTCGGCGGCAACGAAGTGCGCGCCATCCTGGCTGAGCCGGATGGCGGCGCCTGGGTCGGTACGTCGAACGGATTGACCCATGTTTCGCCGAGCGGTGAGTTGCGGAGCCTGCACATGGCCGACGGCCTGCCGGGTGAGTTCGTCGTCGCGCTGCACCGCGCGCGTGACGGCGCCCTGTGGATCGGCACCGGCACCGGGCTGGCTCGCCTGCAGGACGGCATGCTGCAGCCCGTCGCACTCGACGATACCGGCGATGCCGAGTTCGTGTTCGGCTTCCACGAGCGCGCCGACGGCACCTTGTGGATCGCGACCGATCGCGGGCTGCTGCGTCTGCGTGACGGCGACTTGCGGCCGATCGGGCGCAGCCACGGCATGCCGTTCGACAAGGTGTTCAATGTCGTCGAGGATGCCGCCGGACACTTCTGGCTCGGCAGCAACCGCGGCGTGATCCGGATCGCCATTGCCGACGCCGAGGCCGTGGCCGACCGGCGCCGCGAGCGGCTGACAGTGGAGCTGTTCACCGAGCCGGACGGCATGGCCAGCGCACAGTGCAACGGCGGCTCGCAGCAGGCCGTGCTGCGTCGCGCCGACGGTTCGATCTGGTTCGCGACCGCGCTCGGTGCCAGCGCGGTGACGCCGGATTCACTGCCGCAGTTCCGCAGCGTCGATCCGCCGGTCGTGATCGAGCGGCTGCGGGCCGACGGCAGCGATCTGCGGGTGTCCGAGGACCTGACACTTCCGGCCGGCACCGGCCGAGTGCAGATCGCGTTCGCCGGGCTCGGTTACGTGATGCCGCACCGGATCCGCTACCAGTATCGCCTCGAGGGCTTCGATCACGACTGGATCGAGCGTGGCACCCAGGCCAATGCCGAGTTCACCAATCTGCCGCCGGGCGACTACCGGTTCCGCGCCCGGGCGGCCTATCCGGGCGGTACGTGGAGCGGCGCAGAAGGCGGCGTGGCGTTTTCGGTCGCGCCGCTGCCGTGGCAGCGGCCGGTGTTCTGGTGGGTGGTCGTCAGTGCAATGCTGGTCGCGCTGTTCGCTGCATACGGCGCCCGCGTGCGCCGCCTGCAGGCACGCGAGCGACGCCTGCTCGAGCTGGTCGAAGTGAGAACCAGCGACCTGCGCCGCCAGACCGAGCGGTTGCAGGAAGCCGATGCCGAGAAGAACGCGCTGCTGGCGCAATTGCGGCAGCAGTCGGTCGCGTTCGAGCGCCAGGCCCGCGAGGATGCATTGACCGGCCTCGCCAACCGCCGTGCCTTCGACGAGGTGATGGCCGCCGAGTTCGTCCGTGCCGCCCGCAGCGGCCAGCCGATGTGCCTGGCGCTCGCCGACATCGATCACTTCAAGCGCATCAACGACACCTGCTCGCATGCGGTCGGCGATGCCGCGCTGCGCCGCGTTGCCGAGCGGATCCGCACCCAGTGCCGCGCGATCGACGCTGTGGCGCGCTGGGGCGGCGAGGAATTCGCGATCCTGCTGCCGTACACGGCGGTCGACCAGGCGGTTGCGGTCTGCGAACGGCTGAGGTCGTCGATCGAGGCGCTCGATTGCAGCGACCTGGCGCCCGGCCTCAGGATCACGCTGTCGATCGGCGTGGCGTCGAGCGACGGCGTCGACCAGCACGACAGGCTGCTGTCGCGCGCCGACGAGGCGCTCTATCGGGCCAAGAAGGGCGGCCGCAACCGGGTCTGCATCTGACGCGGACGATCCCGGCGCGGCTGCCGGTCGCGCTCCGCCGGCTGCGCCAGCATTGATCGATCCCCGGCGCCGTCACCGGGGGCTGCAGCGGCAGGCGGGGGCACCTGCCGCAGGACAGCGGTCACTCGGCCCGATGCTTGGCCAGCCGCAGCCAGGTATCGATGACGGTATCCGGATTCAGCGACACCGACTCGATGCCCTGGTCCATCAGCCACTCGGCCAGGTCCGGATGATCGGACGGGCCCTGGCCGCAGATGCCGATGTACTTGCCCTTGGCCTTCGCGGTCGAGATCGCCATCGACAGCAGCTTCTTGACCGCCGGATCGCGCTCGTCGAACAGGTGCGCGACGATGCCGGAATCGCGGTCGAGGCCGAGCGTCAACTGGGTCAGGTCGTTGGAACCGATCGAGAAGCCGTCGAACATCTCGAGGAACTCGTCGGCCAGCAGCGCGTTCGACGGCACCTCGCACATCATGATCAGCTTCAGCCCGTTCTCGCCGCGCTTGAGGCCGTTCTGTTCCAGCACCTCGATGACCTTGCGGCCTTCGTCCAGCGTACGCACGAACGGGATCATGACCCACGCGTTGGTCAGGCCCATCTCGTCGCGCACTTTCTTCATCGCCCGGCACTCGAGCGCGAAGCATTCGCGGAAACTCGGGTCGACATAGCGACTGGCGCCGCGGAAGCCGATCATCGGATTCTCCTCGTGCGGCTCGTACTGACTGCCGCCGAGCAGGTTGGCGTACTCGTTCGACTTGAAGTCGGACATCCGGACGATCACCGCATGCGGCGCGAATGCCGCCGCCAGCGTCGCGATGCCTTCGGCCAGCCGTTCGACGTAGTACTCGACCGGGCCGGCGTAGCCGGCGATCAGTTCGTCGATCCGGCTGCGGATATCGGCCGGCTGCCGGTCGTACTCGAGCAGCGCACGCGGATGCACGCCGATCTGTCGCGCGATGACGAACTCGAGCCGGGCAAGGCCAATGCCCTGGTGCGGCAGCATCGCGAAGTCGAATGCGCGCTCCGGGTTGCCGACGTTCATCATGATCTTGAGCGGCGCCGGCGGCATGTTGCCGAGATCGGTCACGATGTGCTCGAACTCGCAACGGCCGTCATAGATCACGCCGGTGTCGCCCTCGGCGCAGCTCACGGTCACTTCGTGGCCATCCGGAATCGTCTGCAGCGCGTCGCCGCAGCCGACCACGGCCGGCACGCCGAGCTCACGGGCGATGATCGCGGCATGGCAGGTGCGGCCGCCGCGATTGGTCACGATCGCCGCGGCCCGCTTCATGATCGGCTCCCAGTCCGGGTCGGTCATGTCCGCCACCAGTACGTCGCCGGCCTGGAACGTGTTCATCTGGTCGAGGCTGCGGATCACGCGCGCCCGGCCGGTGCCGATCTTGGCGCCGATCGCACGCCCCTGCGACAGCACCGGGCCGCGGCTGTTCAGTACGTAGCGTTCGATCTGCGTCGCGTGCGCGCGCGATCTCACCGTTTCCGGTCGAGCCTGCACGATGTACAGCTTGCCGGTGATGCCGTCCTTGGCCCATTCGATGTCCATCGGCCGGCCGTAGTGCTGCTCGATCACCAGCGCCTGCCGGGCCAGTGCCTCGACGTCGGCATCGTCGATCGAGAAGCGGCGCTGCAGCTCGAGCGGGGTCGGCTCGTTGCGGACCCGTTCGCCGGGCTGGTCGGAATAGACCATCCGGATCTGCTTGGAGCCGAGCTGGCGCCGCAGCACGGCCGGCTTGCCGGCCTGCAGGGTCGGCTTGTAGACGTAGAACTCGTCCGGATTGACCGCGCCCTGCACGACGTTTTCGCCGAGTCCGTAGCTGGACGTGATGAACACGACGTCGCGGAAACCCGACTCGGTGTCGAGCGTGAACAGCACGCCCGATGCGCCGACGTCCGAACGCACCATCAACTGCACGCCGGCCGACAGGAACACGTCCTCGTGCTTGAAGCCATGGTGTACGCGGTAGGCGATCGCGCGGTCGTTGTACAGCGACGCGAACACTTCCTTGACCCGGAGCACGACATCATCGACGCCGCTGACGTTCAGGAAGGTTTCCTGCTGGCCGGCGAAGCTCGCATCCGGCAGGTCCTCGGCCGTTGCCGACGAGCGCACCGCCACGGCGAGGTCGGCGCCGCCGGCATCGGCACACATCTTCGCGTAGCTGTCGCGGATCGCCTGGTCGAGCGCCGGCGGCAGCGGTGCATCGATGACCCAGCCGCGGATCTCGCGGCCGGCCGCGACCAGGGCATCGACGTCCTCGACATCGAGCTTCGCCAGCCGGTCGAAGATCCGCTGCGACAGGCCCTCGTGCGCGATGAACTCGCGGAAGGCGTCGGCGGTCGTCGCGAAGCCGCCCGGCACGCTGACCCCGAGCTTGCTCAGGTGACCGATCATCTCGCCGAGCGAGGAATTCTTGCCGCCGACCTGGGCGAGATCGGAAAGCCGCAACTCGTGCAGCCAGAGGACGTGTGCGTTCAAACCGCTCTCCTTGGCGAAGCCCGCCGAACGGGCGACGGAAAGCCGGCAATTGTACAAGGTGGAGCCGACTGACGGCTTATCGAGCGATCAGGGCCGCGAGGATTGGCGTTGCCGTCGCGGCCTCCGCGGCCGCGCGGCAGCGCACCGGGGCCGGTCGCGGTCGTGGTTCCGTTCGTGAAGAATCCGGGCGGTGTCGAGGCGGACTGCGAACGCGGCGCTCGGCGGCGACCGGATCGATCCCCCAAGCTACACTGCCGCTCCGGCACACAGGGCAGGGCTCCAATGCGGCAGGTCTTCTATGTATCAGATGGCACCGGCATCACTGCCGAGACGATCGGGCACAGTCTGCTGACGCAGTTCCACGGCGTCGAATTCCGGACCTACCGGCTGCCGTTCGTCGACAACGAGGACAAGGCCCGCAAGGCAGCGATCCGCATCCGCGCCGCCGGTGAGCAGTCGGGAACGCGGCCGATCGTCGTCAACACGGTGGTCGACAGCGCGCTGTCGGCGGTGCTGGCCGAGAGTGGAGCGCTGATGCTCGACGTGTTCGCACCGTTCATCGCGCCGATCGAGCATGAACTCGGCGTGCAGCGGCTGCCACAGGTCGGTCGCGCGCACGGCATGGTCGACATGGGCGAGTACGAGGCGCGCATCAACGCGACCAACTACGCGCTGAGCCACGACGACGGCGTCGACGTCGACTATCGCGATGCGGACATGATCCTGGTCGGCGTGTCGCGCAGCGGCAAGACGCCGACCTGCCTGTATCTGGCCCTGCAGTTCGGCGTCAAGGCGGCCAACTATCCGTTGACCGACGACGACCTCTACGCCGGCGTGTTGCCGCGGAAGCTGCTGCCGCATCGGCGCAAGCTGTTTGGCCTGACGATCGATCCCGAGCGCCTGCGGCACATCCGCGAGGCGCGGCGTCCCGGCAGCCGCTACGCCGACGCCGCCAACTGCCGTCGCGAAGTGACCGCCGCCGAGCAGTTGTTCAGGCAGGAAAACATTCCGTGCTTGAACACCACGCACACCTCGATCGAGGAGATCGCGAGCAAGATATTATCCGTGCTCGGCATCGATAAGTACATGTTCTGAAAAGCGATTTGTGTCGCTGGCCAGGCGTTTTCCGCGTGCTATGATCGAGCCATGCCGATCATTGCCGCCAGCGCCGCGTACCGCCTGAGCCGGTTCTCCTACCTGATGGGGCTGTACGCGGAAAACTACCAACGCCTCGATCGCCTGTTCGGCGTCGAGTCGCTGGCCGCCGACGGTTTCCGTTCGAGCATCGATGACGGGCTCGACCTTCGCCTGCAGGTCATCGAACGGCATCGCTACACGATCGAACTGCGGATGACCTACGAGCTGACCGACCCGGTCACCGGCGAACCCGATCCGTCGGCCTACCTGCGTTGCTATCGCGACGCGCGCGTGGCCGAAGTCACCCACTGCTACATCGGACGGCGCTGGCAGGACGTGCTGGGACTGAATGCCTCGACGCGCAAGGTGGTCGGCCACCGCCTGCGAATGAACGCGTTCCTGTCGAAGTGGCTCGAGTTTCTCGCCGATCAGGGCCATTCGCGCTTCACGCTGCAGCCCGACGCGTCGCCGCTGCCGGATGATTCTTCGGGCGAGCGCAAATTCGCCGTTGCCGATGCTTGACGAGTCGGAAATCGCCCCCTAAGATGCGCGTCTTTCCAGCAGTGGGGCCATAGCTCAGCTGGGAGAGCGCTACAATGGCATTGTAGAGGTCGCCGGTTCGATCCCGGCTGGCTCCACCAGAAAATTCAAAGGTCAACGTCCCCATCGTCTAGAGGCCTAGGACACAACCCTTTCACGGTTGCGACCGGGGTTCGAATCCCCGTGGGGACGCCAACAAGAACAAAGGCCCGCGAAAGCGGGCCTTTGTTTTTTCGGGTTTCGCGACGCCCTTGCGTCCTGTCTTGGCGTTGGCATCTCCGGCGGTGGTTGGTCCGATTCATGGACCGAACGTTCCGGGGAGAACGCATCCGCATGCCGGCATGTGTGGCGTCAGGCGACGGCCGATTTCCTGGTCGGGCGGACAGCATCGACCAGCTCGTACTCCGCCTCGATCCTGAGCTGTCCCTGCTCGTCTTCGACCAGTACCTGGGTCGGCGTTCGCGCCAGCCGCGCTTCCAGCCGCGCCATCGTCCGGGCCGCATCGATGGCGCGGGCGTGGATCGTGTGCGAGCTCTTGCTGACGCTCTCCCTGAACACCTCGAACTGCAGCTCCCTGGCAAGCACGTAGTAGCGAACTCGCATTGTGTCGGTTCCTCGATTTCGATCGGGTTCGGCGATGGCTGGTGGCCGGACTGCGTCAGCCTGCCAGTGCCGGCAACGACGAGGCATCGGAGAAAGCTGTGACACCGTGTAGGAGTTTTCCTACCGCCGGGTGATCGCGGTGCGACCGGCTCGGCTGCCTGCGACGACCAATGCGAAGCTGCGGCATCGCCGCATCGCCACATCGCTGCATCGCAGCATCGCTGCGGGATGCGCCGCCGGCCGCCCGGCCGTTCGACGACGCGCCGACGGCCATCCTGCGGCCGGTCCCGAAACTGTGCGGCGAGCATATGGCCGACATTTCTGGCGACGGTTCGTCCGATGCCATCATGATGCCGCTGCGCTGCTGCGTGTCGTCGCGTGCCACGGATGCAGCACAATGAATCTGCCGCGACCGTGATCGACATGCCGCTGAGCGGGCGGGTCGCGCGAGTCGCTTTCCCCGAACGAGAATGTCCGATGACCGAATCAGAACTGCGTGCATTGCTGCTCGCCTGGCCCGGCACTGCGGCCGGCATCAAGTGGCAGGTCGACCTGGTGTTCACGGTTGCCGGCAAGATGTTCTGCGTCTGGTGCAGCGAAGGCGTCGATGCCGGCCGGATCAGCTTCAAGGTCGATGATGACCGCTTTCTCGAATTCACCGATCGACCGGGCATTCGGCCGGCGCCGTACATGGCGCGTGCGCGGTGGATCATGCTCGAGTCGACCGACGTGCTGCCCGAAACGGAACTGCGGGCGCTGCTGCGCCGCTCCTACGAGCTGGTGTTCGCCCGGCTGACCAGGAAACTGCAGCGCGAGCTGGCCGGGTGACTGCGACGCCGACCTTCGCTGCGGCGTTGCGTCTGTGGTGGCGGATCGGACTGCTGAGTTTCGGTGGGCCGGCCGGTCAGATCGCGCTGATGCACCACGAACTGATCGTGCGTCGGCGCTGGATCGACGAGAGCAGCTTCGCGCACGGCCTGAACTACTGCATGCTGCTGCCGGGGCCGGAAGCGATGCAGCTCGCCTGTTTCCTCGGCTGGCGCCTGCACGGTTTGCCCGGAGGCGTGGCTGCCGGCACGTTGTTCGTGTTGCCTGGTGCCGTCGTCATCGTGTTGCTCGCGTGGCTGTACCTCGTCTTCGGCGCGCTGCCGGCGGTGGCCGGTGCGATGTTCGGCCTGAAGGCAGCGGTGCTCGGCATCGTCGCGCATGCGGTCTGGCGGATCGGCAGCACGATCCTGCGCACGCCATTCGCAGTGTTGATCGCGGCGGCCGCCCTGTTCGCGATCGGCCTGGTCGGCGTGCCGTTTCCGCTCGTGATCAGCGTCGCTGCCGGGCTCGGTGTGCTGGGTCGGCGCTGGCTGCCGGTCCCGTCCGGGGTCGCGTCAACCGAGGCGATTGCGCCGCGCGCGACGGTCGGCGACAGCCTGTGGCTGGCCGTCGTGCTGCTGCTGGCGTGGTGGATGCCACTGTTGCTGGCGCGCTGGTGGCTCGGTGCCGACAGCACCGTGTGGCAGATGGGCTGGTTCTTCAGCAAGGCGGCGCTGGTGACGTTCGGCGGCGCGTATGCAGTGCTGCCCTACGTTGCGCAACAGGCGGTCGATGTGCACGGTTGGGTCGATACCGGCCAGATGCTGGTCGGACTCGGACTGGCAGAAACGACGCCGGGGCCGCTGATCCTGGTGCTCGAATTCGTCGGATTCGCCGGTGGCTGGCAACAGCCGGATCTCGCTGGGGCATTGCCATCCGCATTGCTCGCGGCCGGCATCTCGCTGTGGGCGACCTTCCTGCCGTGCTTCCTGTTCGTGTTGCCGGTGGCGCCGTGGGTCGACCATCTGCGCGGCTTGCCGCGGGTGTCGGCGGCGCTGGCGGGTGTTACCGCAGCGGTGGTTGGCGTGATCGCAAACCTCGGTTTGTGGTTCGGCATGCAGTTGCTGGTGCGGCAGCCGCTCGCGGCGGTGCTGTTCGTGCTCGCGGTGGCGCT
This sequence comes from Lysobacteraceae bacterium, assembly GCA_041687455.1. Lineage (GTDB taxonomy): Bacteria > Pseudomonadota > Gammaproteobacteria > Xanthomonadales > Xanthomonadaceae > JAWLBY01. The sequence continues at coordinate 89,857 of JAWLBY010000003.1, forward strand.
GGCCAGCCTGGTGCTGCTGCAGCGATCGCGCCTGTCGTTGCCGTGGCTGGTGGTTGCCGCGGCGGCGATCGGCGCCGGCTGGTCGGCGCTTGGCGGCACGCTGCCGTCGTGACCGTGTCACGCGACGTTGTCGTCCGCGTCGAATGCACGCACCATGCGTGATCGACGACACCCAGAGAGGCCGAACGGATGCGCGCACTGCTGCTGAGTCTGGCGATCGGATCGATGCTGTCGGGGCCGACGGCGCTCGGCGCGGAGGCGTTGCCGGCCAGCGAGCGATTGCTGCACAACGTCACGATCTGGACGCTCGACCCGGCGCAGCCGGAGGCGACCGCGATGGTCTGGGGCCGCGATGGCCGGATCATCGCGACCGGTCATGCCGACGCGCTGTTCGGCCGCTTTCCGTCCGCCGAGCGGATCGACGGCGCACGTGGCTTCGTGATCCCGGGCCTGATCGACGCGCATGCGCATCTGATGAACCTGGGCCACGCACTGATGCGGGTCGATCTCGCCGGCACGACCAGCAAGCAGCAGATCGTCGAGCGCCTGCAGGCGTTTGCCGAAGAACTGCCGCCCGGCGCCTGGCTGCTCGGCCGTGGCTGGGACCAGAACCGCTGGGCAGAGCGGGAATTTCCGACTGCGGCCGATCTCGATGCGGCGTTTCCCGACCGCCCGGTCTGGCTGCGTCGGGTCGACGGACATGCCGGCTGGGCGAACAGCGCGGCGCTGCGACGGGTCGAGCGTGAGCTCGACGGCGACTGGCAACCGGACGGTGGCCGGATCCTGCGGCGCGACGGCCGCGCCACCGGCGTGCTGATCGATACCGCGATGGACCTGCTCGATGCGGTGGTGCCGGAAGCGAGCGACGCGACCCGCGAACAGGCGCTGCATCGCGCACTGGCCGAGAGCGTGCGGTTCGGCCTGACCGGTGTGCACGACATGGGCGTGTCGCTGGACGATCTCGCACTGTATCGACGCTTCGCCGATGCCGGCGCATTGCCGCTGCGGATCACCGCCTACGCGGACGGCGACGGCGATGCGCTGACTGCGCTGTGCGCGTTCGGGCCGATGCAGCATGCGGGCGGGCGGCTGCAGATGCGTGGCGTCAAGCTGTATGCCGACGGCGCACTCGGCAGCCGCGGTGCGGTGCTGCTCGCCGACTATCACGATGAGCCCGGCCACCGCGGCCTGTGGGTGACCCGGCCGGAGCAGCTCGACCAGACCGTCGCGAGGGCGCAGCGTTGTGGCGTGCAGCTCGCGGTGCATGCAATTGGCGATGCCGGCAATCGCGCCGTGCTCGATCTGTATGCGAAGCATCTCGATCGTTCTGGCGGCGAGCCGCGCTGGCGCGTCGAGCATGCGCAGGTCGTCGCGCTCGACGATATTGCGCGTTTCGCGACGCTCGGCGTGCTGGCGTCGATGCAGCCGACCCATGCCACCTCCGACATGCCGTGGGCCGGCGATCGCCTCGGCCCGCAACGTCTGGGCGGCGCCTACGCATGGCAACGCATGCGCGAGGCCGGCGTGCGGATGCCGTTCGGATCGGATTTCCCGGTCGAGGCGGTCGACCCTCGGCTCGGCCTGCACGCCGCGGTCACCCGGCAGGATGCCGACGGCAATCCGCCGGGCGGCTGGCTGCCGGAGCAGCGGATGACACTGGAACAGGCGCTGCGCGGATTCACCGTCGAGGCCGCCCATGCCGGGTTTGCCGAGGCCGAGGTCGGTGCACTGCAGCCCGGGCGCCGCGCCGATTTCGTCGTGCTCGATGGCGACCCGCGCCGGCTCGGCAGCGATCGCCTCCGCTCGTTGCCGATCCGTTCCACCTGGGTCGACGGCGCGACGGTGTTCGAGGCCGGGCGGGATCGACCGTGAGCAAGCCGCGCGATCACCGCCTCGGCCCGCTGGTGCGCGACGTCGCGCAGTTCCAGTTCAAGCTGCTGCTCGATGCGTTGCGCGATGTCGTGCTGAGTCCGCTGGCGTTGATTGCCGGTGCGCTCGATCTGTTGCTGCTGCGGGCGCAGCCGCCGCGCTTTTTCCGTACCGTGATGCGGGCCGGCAGACGCAGCGAGGAATGGATCGACCTGTGGGCGGCGCTGGCCCGCGATCGCTACGGGGTCGAGCCCGAGCGGGTCGATGCAATGATCGCCCACGTCGAAGCGGTGTTGCGCGATCCGCGCACCGGTTCGCGCAAGGCGCGGGTGTTGCGCCGCTGGCTGGAACGCCAGTGGCGGCACGCGAGGGCAGTGCCGCCGGCTGGCGCGGCGCCGGCCAGCGGCTCACCGCACGGCAACGCGCTGGAGCCGCAGTCCCCACCAACGCGGCCGCATGCTCCAGCGACGCCGCCGCCGGAGCCGCCGAAAGCGGCGCCCAGGACAGAGTGGCCGGACTGTTGAGGTCGCAGTGAAGCTCCGCTGGCGGCAGCCGGCCGCCGGCGACGTCCGGTAGCGAATGCCCGGCTGAACCGCGCCGCCTGCCGCGTCCGCCGGGCCGGTCGACGCCCGCTCCGCAGGCCCGGTCGGTGGCGCGAGCGGCGCCGTTTTGTCATGCTGCGCCGCCGCGCATGGCAGTCGCGGCGTCGCAGAAATCGTCCACGATGAACAGTGCAGATCCGGTCGCTTCGGGGGCCGGTTGGATAGTCCTGAAGTTCGGCGGAACCAGCGTGTCCGAGCGTGCGCGCTGGGACCGGATCGGCGAACGGATACGCGAGCGACAGGCCGAGGGCGCCCGCGTGCTGACCGTCGTGTCGGCACTCTCCGGTGTCACCAATGCACTGCAGGCGGCCTGCGAGCCGGGCGCGACCGCTGCGCTGCTGCGCGAGACGGCACACAGCCTCCGCGAGCGTCACCGCGCGTTTGCGGAGCGGCTCGGTGTCGACGCCGACGCGGTCGTCGGCGACCTGCTCGTGACGCTCGATGCCGTGGCCGACGACCCGCGCCGATCGGTCGCCGATTCCGACGCTGCACTGCGCTGGCAGGCCGAGCTGCTGTCGCTCGGCGAGCTGCTGTCGAGCCGGCTCGGCGTCGCCTACCTGCAGTCGCAGGGGCTGCCGTTGCAGTGGGTCGATGCGCGCCACTGGCTGCAGGCGATTGCGTTGCCGAACCAGAGTGCATGGTCGCGGCGGCTGTCGGCCAGTTGCCGTGGCGACGTCGATCCGGGTTGGCGGCGGCGCTTCGCCGCGCAGGGCGAATTGCTGCTGACGCAAGGCTTCATTGCTGCCGACGAGGCCGGTGGCACGGCCATCCTCGGCCGCGGCGGCTCCGACACGTCGGCCGCGTACTTCGGCGCGCTGCTCGGCGCGCAGCGGGTCGAGATCTGGACCGACGTGCCCGGCATGTTCAGTGCCAATCCGCGCCAGGTGCCGCAGGCGCGATTGCTGTCGCGGCTCGATTTCGAGGAAGCGCAGGAGATCGCCACGACCGGTGCCAAGGTGCTGCATCCGCGCTGCATCCAGCCCTGTCGCGATGCCGGCGTGCCGCTGTGGATACGCGACACCGAGCGGCCGCAACTGGCCGGCACCGTGATCGACGGCGGTGCCGACGCGGTGCCCGGCGTCAAGGCAATCAGTTCGCGCCGCGGCATCGTGCTGGTGTCGATGGAGACGATCGGCATGTGGCAGCAGGTCGGCTTCCTCGCCGACGTGTTCGCGATCTTCAAGAAACACGGCCTGTCGATCGACCTGATCGGTTCGTCGGAGACCAATGTCACCGTTTCGCTCGATCCGAGCGACAACCTGGTCAGCTCGAACGTGCTGTCGGCGCTGTGTGGCGACCTGGCCGGCGTGTGCCGGGTCAAGGCGATCGCGCCGTGCGCGGCTATCACGCTGGTCGGCCGCGGCATGCGTTCATTGCTGCACCGCTTGTCCGGCGTGCTGGCCACGTTCGGGCGCGAGCGGGTGCACCTGATCTCGCAGAGTTCGAACGACCTCAACCTGACCTTCGTCGTCGACGAGGCGCTGGCCGAGGGCCTGCTGCCGCACCTGCACGAGTTGCTGATGCAGTCCGGCGCGATGCCGGTCGACCAGACCCGGGTGTTCGGCCCGAGCTGGCGCGCGTTGCGTGGCGAGATGGTGGTTGTGCCGGTGCCGTGGTGGCGCGGGTCGGTCGCACGGCTGCTGCAGTCCGCCGAGGACGGCACGCCACGCTACGTCTACCACCTGAAGACCGTGCGCGAGCGCGCTGCCCGCCTGCAGTCGATCGCGGCGGTCGACCGGCACTTCTATGCGCTGAAGGCGAACCCGCATCCGGCCGTGCTGCGCACGCTGGCCGATCTCGGTTTCGGCTTCGAATGCGTGTCGCAGCCGGAGGTCGAGCATGTGCTAGCGAGCATCCGCGGCATCGATCCGCAACGGATCCTGTTCACGCCGAGTTTCGCAGCTCACGACGAGTACCGGCGTGCGCTGGAACTCGGTGTACGCGTCACCATCGACAACGTCGAGCTGCTGCGCGACGCCGCCGAGCTGTTCCGCGGCCGCGAGCTGATCGTGCGGATCGATCCCGGCTTCGGTCACGGCCACCACGAGAAGGTCCGTACCGGCGGGCGCGAGGCGAAGTTCGGGCTGCCGATCGATGCCGTCGGCGCGTTGCTGGCCGCCGCCCGCGACTGTGGTGTCCGGATCGTCGGCCTGCATGCGCACATCGGCAGCGGCATCGTCGATGCCGAGCATTGGCGCGCCGTATACGCGCGGCTTGCGACGCTGGCCGACTCGATCGGCACGGTGGCCAGCATCGATGTCGGTGGTGGGCTCGGCATCGCCTACGAACCGGAAGCCGAGGGCCTCGATCTGGCCGCGTACGCGGCCGCGTTGGACGAGATGAAGGCACTGTATCCGCAGTACCAACTGTGGATCGAGCCCGGCCGTTACCTGGTCGCCGAGGCCGGTGTGCTGCTGACCCGGGTCACCCAGGTGACCGACAAGTCCGGCGTGCGACGGATCGGCGCCGACGCCGGTATGCATACGCTGTTGCGACCGGCGCTGTACGGCGCCTGGCACGAGATCGTCAACCTGAGCCGGCTCGACGACGCAGCGGGCGCGGCGGCCGAAGTGGTCGGGCCGATCTGCGAGACCGGTGACGTGCTCGGTCGCCGTCGTCATTTGCCCGCTGCGACCGCCCGCGGCGACGTGCTGCTGATCGCGAACACTGGTGCCTACGGCGCGGTGATGGCGAGCCGATACAACCTGCGTGAGCTGCCGGCAGAAGAGGTGATCGATGACTGACTGGCAATTCGAGCGCGACGCGATCCGCGAGTTCCGGTTCGTGCGCTGCCGGCTCGATCCTGGCAGCGGCGAGGTGGAGCTCGTCTATGCGTTCGACGACGGCCCGGAGCTGGTCGAGACGTTGCGGATACCCGGTGCGCCGTTCGCGCTGTCTCCCGAGCGCAGGGGGGGCGTCCAGCGTGCGCTGCAACTGCTGCACCTGATCGCCGGCGTCAGCTACTACAAGGCGGCAGTTCCGGATCAGATCGCGATCGAGTCGTATGCGATCGATGCGCAGACTGCGGCTTTCCTGACCGACGTCTACGAAAACGGTCTCGGCGAGTTCGCCTATCGCAACGGCCTGGCGCTGCGCGGCAGGATCCGCTTCCCCGCCATTGCCCCCTCTTCCGGTGGGAGAGCGGCAGGGGGCGAGGGTGCGGGGGTGCCGGGAGGCCTGGAGTCGACGGATGCTGGCCGGTCGCTCGACGCTCCGTTCGTCGAGTGCGCTGCAAGTGCGACTGTCTGCGCTCCGGTCGGCCCCTCACCCCAACCCATTTCCCGGCGGGAGAGGGGCTCAACGGCGGGTAGCGTGTCGTCGGGCGACGACGCGTCGCCGCTCGGTCTGTGTCATCACGCGCTGATCGCGATCGGCGGCGGCAAGGACTCGCTGGTTTCGATCGAGACGCTGCGCGCGCTCGGTGTCGAGCAGACCGTTGCCTGGATCGGCGCGGCGCCGCTGATCCGCGCCTGCGCCGATCGCACCGGTCTGCCGATGCTGCAGATCGAGCGCAAGCTTGCGCCGGCACTGTTCGACTACAACCGCCGTGGTGCATGGAACGGCCATATTCCGGTCACTGCGATCAATTCGGCGATCCTCGTGCTCGCCGCATTGCTGGTCGATGCCGACCAGGTCGTGTTCTCGAACGAGCGTTCAGCGAGCTACGGCAGCCGGATCGACGGTGTCGGCGAGGTCAACCACCAATGGTCGAAGGGCTGGGGCTTCGAGCAGGCATTCGCGGCCGAGGTGCGGCGGACGATCGCGGCTGACCTGAACTATTACTCGCTGTTGCGGCCGCTGTCGGAGCTCGCGGTCGCGCGGCAGTTCGCCCGCCTCGAACGCTACGACGGCGTGTTCTCGAGCTGCAACCGCAACTTCCATCTGCTCGGCGAGCGGCCGAGCAGTCGCTGGTGCGGCGTTTGCCCGAAGTGCCATTTCGTGTTCCTCGCGCTTGCGCCGTTCATGCCGAAGCCGCGATTGGTCGCGATCTTCGGTCGCAACCTGCTCGACGAACCGGTGCAGGCCGCCGGCTTCGATGCGCTGATCGAATACCGTGACCACAAGCCGTTCGAATGCGTCGGCGAGGCGCGCGAGTCGCGTGCGGCGTTCACGGCGCTGGCGGCATCGGCCGACTGGCGCGAGGATGCACTGGTCGCGCGCTTCGCTCGCGAGGTGCTGCCGCAGATCGATCACGTCGAGCCGCCATCCGAACTGCTCGTCCCGAGTGGCGAACATGGGATTCCAGCGGAACTCTGGAGTCGGGTCGATGCGCATTTCCGCGCTTGAGGGCCAGCGTGTCGCATTGTGGGGTTTCGGTCGCGAGGGCCGGGCTGCCTGGTCGGCATTGCGTCGGCGGTTTCCCGTCCAGCCGCTGACCGTGTTCTGTCCGGCCGGTGAGCGCGAGCAGGTGGATGCGCTCGGTGACGCGGCCTTGCAGATCGAGCACGAGCCGACGCCCGAGCGATTGGCCGGCTTCGACGTCGTCATCAAGTCGCCGGGCATCAGCCCGTACTCGCCATTGGCCGAGCAGGCCAGGGCGCTCGGCGCCGTGTTCACCAGCGGTACGGCGCTGTGGTTCGCCGAACAACTTCCGGGGCGCACGCTGTGCATCACCGGCACCAAGGGCAAGAGCACCACCAGCGCGCTGACCGCACACCTGCTGCGCGCCGCTGGGCTGCGCGTCGGTCTGGCCGGCAACATCGGCCTGCCGCTGCTCGAGCTGATCGATGCGCCGCAGGTGCCCGATGTCTGGGTGATCGAGCTTTCGAGTTACCAGGCCGCAGACGCTCGCGCGCCCGACGTCGCGATGGTGCTGAACCTGTTTCCGGAACACCTCGACTGGCATGGTTCCGAGGCCCGCTACTTCGCCGACAAGCTCGCGCTGATCGATCGGGCCCGGCCGGGCCACGTGCTGCTCGATGCGCGCGATGCGAGGTTGCAGGCCTGGGCCAAGGGGCATCGCGACGTGGCGTGGTTCGGCGACCGTTCCGGCTGGCATCTGCGCGGAGAGCATGCCTACCGAGCGGACGAGTGCGTGTTCGACGCCGCCCGGATGCCGCTGTCGGGCGAACACAACCGGATCAATCTGTGCGCCGCGCTGACCGCCATCGACGCGCTCGGCATCGATGCGCGGCCGCTGGCGCGGCATGCGGCGACATTTCATTCGCTGCCGCACCGGCTGCAACGGCTCGGCGTTCGTGACGGCATCGAGTATGTTGACGACTCGATCAGCACGACGCCACACGCGAGCCTCGCAGCGCTCGACTGCTTCCGTGATCGGCCGGTGGCGATCCTGGTCGGCGGCTATGATCGTGGCGTTGATTGGCAGGCGTTCGCCGAGCGGGTCGCGGTCGATCCGCCGCTGGTGGTGATCGCGATGGGCCAGAACGGTCCGCGCATCCATGCGCTGTTGTCTGCGCAGGCACGGCGCGGCTACCGGCTCGAACTGGCCGGCGACCTCGAATCCGCGCTGTCGTCGGCCAGGCGCGCTCTCGGCAGTGACGGTGTCGTGCTGCTGTCGCCGGGCGCGCCGTCTTTCCCGACGTTCCGCGATTACGCCGACCGTGGCCGCCGATTCGCCGAGCTTGCCGGCTTCCACGACTCGATGTCCGATGCGATGCCGGGGCTCGGCATCCGGTAGCTGTCGCCGTGATCGCTGTCGCGGTCGGCTGCCCGTAACCGCTGCAAGCCGTATCGAGATCCGGATCCACCGGAACCGAATCGCGTCACAGCATGCTGGCTCCCGTCATCGACGCGGCGCTACCATCCCCCGGTCCCCACGGAACGGAGTCTCGCCATGAAACGGTTGCTGCTGATTGCCGCGATGTTCGCCAGTCCCGCCGCCTTCGCCGCGATGCAGGCCAGGCCGGTCGAGTGGTCGCACCAGGACACCGAATTCCAGGGCTATCTCGTCTTCGACGATGAAGGGGAGCGGCGCCCCGGCGTGCTGATGGTGCCGAACTGGATGGGCGTCAACGAGTCTGCGGTCGACAAGGCGAAGCAGATTGCCGAACGCGGCTATGTCGTACTGGTGGCCGACGTCTACGGCAGGGATGTCCGCCCATCCGACTCCAGCGAAGCCGGTGCCGCTGCGCAGAAGATGTACGCCGATCGCAGCGTGTTGCGCGCGCGCACGCAGAAGGCACTCGACGTGCTGCGTCAACAGGTCGGCAGCGCGCCGCTGGACAGTGGCAGGATCGGCGCGATCGGCTTCTGCTTCGGCGGCGCAACGGCGCTCGAGCTCGCACGCAGTGGCGCCGACATCGGCGCCGTCGTCACGTTCCACGGCGCACTCGACACTTCGATGCCGGCAAAGGACGGGAACATGGAGGCCGCGCTGCTGGTGCTGAATGGCGCTGCGGATTCGTACGTCAGCGCCGAGCATATCGCCGGCTTCCAGCAGGAAATGGACGACGCCAACGCCGACTGGACCTTCGTCAATTTCGCCGACGCCGTGCACTGCTTCGCAGAAGCCGACGCCAACACTCCGCCGGGCTGCGTCTACCACGAACGCTCGGCCAGGCGTGCCTACCGAATGATGGACGATTTCTTCGCCGAAGCATTCGCCAAGTAGGCCCGGTCGGGAACGGGGTCTTGCGAAGCCCATGGGGTCGCCGTTTCGAGGAAATGCTCAGGCGCTGTACTTGCGTCGGCGCGTCCTGACCCGCCAAACCGGCCCCGTGCGGCCCCGCAACGGCGGGTCAACCCCGGCGCGGCGGATCAAGACAGTCAAGACCCGCCTTGTATCGGCCCGCTTCGCCGCGGCGCGTCTGCCACGAATGCGGCCGCGCGCGCCGGCGGCGTTACGATGAGCGAATGCAGGACACAGGTCTCAATCCGAAGCCGTCGCCGCCGGAGCAACCACTGCCGTCCGACTGTTGCGACAGCGGCTGCGATCGCTGCGTGTTCGACATTTACGCCGAGGAACTGGAGCACTACCAGCGGGCGCTGGCCGATTGGAAGACACGGCAGTGCGGTGCGGCCCGGTAGCCAAGGCCAAACGCGAACCATCGAACGGGAATTGCGCGACTCTGCCGGAACTGGCAAGCGACCTGCGCCAGGTTGGAGATTGCGCGAGCTTCCGGCGCGATGATCGCCGCCCGCGATACGCCTGTGTGTTCAACCGCGAACGGGTTCGCGCGATGGTGCCGAAGGAGGGACTCGAACCCTCACGCTTTTAAGGGCGGCGGATTTTGAGTCCGCTGCGTCTACCGATTCCGCCACTTCGGCCGTGGGCGCGAGATTATAGGCGATTTCCAGGTCAGTGCGTGCCGTCGAGGCGGAGCTGGCGGACGTCGCGGCTGAACCACTGGTCGTCGAGCGGGCGGAACACCGAGCAGCAATTCATGCAGCCCTTGTAGATGTGCAGCGACACCGCGACGGCGTCGTGGCTCGGGTTGCGAATGGTGTGGAACTCGTGCGGCGGGATCAGGCTGCCGGCGGAGCCGGGGCCGGCCTGCATCGAACCGACTGCCTGGAAGCGGAAGCGCTCGTCGTCGCGCTCGAGTAGTTCGTACTGGGTGATTTCGAGCGCGCCGTGCCAGACGCCTTCGACGCACCACATGCCGGAATGGTCATGGATCGGTGTGCCCTGGCCGGGTCCCCAGGTCATGCAGACGACGCTGTAGCCATGCTGTTCGCTGCGGTACAGCTCGCGGCGGGCGTAGTGGTCGGCGACCGGTTCGAAGCAGCACGACGGCAGCGTGACCTGATGCTCGCGCATCAACCGGCACAGCGCGTGGCGCAGGTCGTCGGTCAGCGCCTGCGGGCAGTCGTGGGCGACTGCGTGGTCGATGGCGTCGATGAGCTGGCGGGAGCCGGGAAAGTCGAGGGTCAGCATGGGCGCGGCTGCAAAGATGGTCGGGCCATTCTAGCAGCCGGGTCGGTGGTGGCCGGGGAGGGCGGCGAGCGCGGACGCGCAACCGTCGGCGGATGTGCCCGTGCGTCACGGCCGAGGCCGCTGCTGCCGGGGCGCAGGCTCAGAGGCGGGTCATGAAGCCGGCGATGACCGGGCCGAAGCGGTCGAAGTCGACCAGGAAGGCGTCATGGCCCTGCGGCGAGTCGAGCGGGGCGAACTGCGCGTCGCAGCCGACCGTGAGCAGCCCGTCTGCGATCTCCTGCTGCTGCTGCAGCGGGAACAGGATGTCGGTCGTGACGCCGATCGACAGCGCATGCTGCAGGCCCATCGCGGCATAGGCGCGGCGCAGGTCGCCGTGGCCGAGCTCGGCGAGGTCGAACCAGTCCATCGAGCGCGACAGGTAGAGGTAGCAGTTCGGATCGAACTGGCGGATGAACCGGCGCGCGTGGCCTTCGAGGTAGGACTCGACCTGGAATTCGAATCCGAACGGATCATCCGGACGGGCATCGCTGTCGAGCCGGACGCGGCCGAAACGGCCGCTCCATTCGAGCGACGAGCGATAGGTCACGACGCCGAGCTTGCGGGCGATCCGCATGCCGGCATCGGGGTAGGCTTCGTCGCTGTAGTGACCGCCGTTCCACTGCGGATCGAGCCGGATCGCCTCGCGCTGCAGCGAGCGGATACCGATCGAGAACGGCAGTGCGCAGGCGGCGCCGGACACGTTGATGTGGCCGCGTGCCGACGCCGGATGCAGCGCGAGCAGCGCCAGCGCGGTCATTCCGCCCATCGAGCAGCCGATCACGCAGGCGAGCTGTTCGATGCCGAGCGCGCGGACCAGGTCGAACGCGGCGTGCGCGCCGTCCTCGACCGACAGCGGCGGGAATTCGAGGCGATACGGCGCGCCGGTGTCGGGGGCGACCGACGCCGGGCCGGTTGAGCCCTTGCAGCTTCCGAGCGAGTTGACGCAGATGACGAACCAGCGCCCGGTATCGATCGGCTTGCCCGGGCCGATCATCATCTCCCACCAGCCGGGCTCGGGATTCTCGGCATGGCTGGCCGCGTGTGCGCTTGGCGACAGGCCGGTCAGGATCAGCACCGCGTTGTCGCGCTCGGCGCTCAGCGTGCCCCAGGTTTCGAATGCGAGCCGTGCCTGCTGCAGTGCGCCGCCGCGTTTCATCGGAAACGGCGACGGCAGCGCGTGCCAGCGTGTGCCCGGCGGTGGATGCTCGGTCATTCGACGACCCGGTCGATCGTCAGTCGCAGCGCTTCGCGTCGCGACGTTGCGACCGGTGCCGACAGCACTTCGAGATCGCCCGGCTGTGGCGTAGCCTGGCCGCTGCGCGAAATCCGCGCGCCGATCACGACCTCGGGCAGCGACGACAGCTTGAGCTGCGGCATCATGCTGCTGCTGTCGTCGAGCACGACAGTGGTCGGCAGAGCGCCGGCCGCGAGGCGCTGGATCGCCAGCGGCATGCGCGGGCCATTCGGCGCGCGGGCGAACACGAACAGCGTGTCGGACGGGCCGATGCGCTCCGCGAGGCCCGGCGCGACGTCGACCTGCACGGTCAGTCGCGGGCCGTCGGCCGCCGCAGCCTGCGACGCAGCGGTGGATGCGGCACCGGTCGACGATGCCGCCGCGCCGGCCGGGGCGCCCTGCGGCGGCATGCCGGCGCGTTCGCGGGCGGCGTCGATCTGGGTCTGCAATGACGCGATCGCGTCGGCATCGTCGGGCAGCAGCGTCTGCAGGTATTCCCAGCGCTCGATCGCCTGCGCGTAGTCGCCGGCCTGCATCGCGGCGATGCCGAGCAGCCACAGTCCGCGCTGGTGGTCGGGGACCTGCGCGGTGGCGCGCTGCAGCAGCGCCAGCGACTCGCCGTCGAAGCGGCGTTCCGGCGTCGACAGCGCCAGCGCCTCGGCATATTCGATCATGACGTCCGGTTGGTCCGGGGCCAGCCGGTACGCATTCGCCAGCGCTTCGCGTGCCGGTTCGAAGCGTTCCATCGACTTGTAGGCGCGGCCGAGCAGCAGCCAGCCCTCGAGGTTGTCCGGTTCGTTGCGGAGCCGCTCGGCGAGTCCGGCGACGGCCTGGTCCATGCTGGGCGGCGTGCTGCCGTCGTCGGCCGTCATCGTCGGCAGCGCGCCGTGCGCCTCCGGATCGAGCGCGGCCGGTTGGCCGAGTTCGCGGTAGATCATCCAGGCGCCGGCCGGAATCGTCAGCGCCAGCAGCGCGGCGGCGATCCAGGGCCGACGGCCGCCGTCGGCCGGCGCCGGCTCGATCGTGTCGAGCGCCGCGTGCTTGGCGGCGTACTCCTCGTCACTGAGCACGCCGGCGGCGTGTGCCTGTTCGAGCGCGTGCAGGCGACGCGCGTCGTCGCCCGACGGTTCTCCGTCGCCGTTGCTGCGCCACAGCGGCGGCAGCACGAAAGCGAGTGCCAGCAGGCTCATCAGGCCAGTCAGCAGCCAGAAAGTGTTCACCAGTCGTCTCCCTCCGGCGGTGGCGCGGACGATCCCTGTTCGCGGAACTGGCGGGCCCGCCGGCGCAGCATCACGATCACCGCGATCGCACCGGCGGCCAGTACCAGCATCGGCCCGAACCACAGCAGCATCGTGTTGCCGCGCAGCGGTGGCCGGTACAGCACGAAATCGGTGTAGCGTTCGGACAGGAACTGCTTGATCTCGTCGTCGCTCCTGCCCTGTTTCATCAGGTCGAGCACTTCGCGGCGCAGGTCTTGCGCGATGCCGGCGTTGGAATCGGCCAGCGACTGGTTCTGGCACATCACGCAGCGCAGCTCGGCAGTCAGTGCGCGGAAGCGTTGCTCCTGTTCCGGGCTGTCGAAGGGCAGGGCTTCGATTGCGGCGAAGCTGGGCAGTGCCACGAGCGCCAGCAGTAGCAGCGACAACGTGCTGGCAATCAGCCGGGCTCGGTTCGCGCGCTGGGTCCAATCTCCGCCCGGTACAGATCCGTGCGGCGTCGGCGCTGCCAACCGCGGCCCCGCAACCCCGCCGCTCCCGCGAAGGCGGGAGTCTGGCGACTCGACCGCAGCAAAGGCACTGGGCTCCCGCCTTAGCGGGAGCGACGAGCGTGGAGGTTCCCGGGAGGGGGGCGCTGGCAGCGGCTGGCCGCGATGGTGGTTACCGCCAGCAGGTAGTTCCAGCGGGCGGTCGGTTGGTTTGCTGTCCCATCGGGCGGCGCTGGGTTCACGAACCCTCACCCCCGGCCCCTCTCCCGGTGGGAGAGGGGAGGAAAGCGCGCTTCGTGTTACTGCTGTCGTCATCATCGGCGCATCGCCTCCAGGCGCGGCTTGATCTCGCGTTCGATCACCGACGGGTCGATCGGGCCGACGTGCTTGTAGCGGATGATGCCTTCGGCGTCGACGAGAAAGCTTTCGGGCGCGCCGTAGACGCCCCATTCGATCGCGGCGCGGCCGTCGCGGTCGACCAGGATCGGGTCGTACGGATCGCCGAACTGCTGCAACCAGCGCAGCGCGTCGCCTCGGTCATCCTTCCAGTTGAAGCCGACCACTCGGACCAGGCCGCTCTTGGCGATCAGATCGACGTACGGGTGCTCGACGCGACAAGCCGGGCACCAGCTTCCCCAGACGTTCAACAGGTACGGCTCGCCGCGGAAGTCGTCGTTGCTCAGCACGCGATCCGGTTCGTGCAGGCTCGGCAGTGCGAAGGTCGGCGCAGGTTTGTCGATCAGCGGCGACGGGATCAGGTTCGGATCGCGGGTGCGGCTCATCTCGATGCCGACGTACAGAAGTACGGCGAGCGCGACGAACACCAGCAGCGGCAGCAGGCGCTTGAACATCAGGCCGACACCGGGGCGGCGGCGAGCGGCTCGGCTGCGCGCGCGGCGGGCGCGGCGGCCACGCTGCTGCGCCGGAATCGCCGATCGGCCGCCAGCGTGAAGCCACCGGCCATCATCATCAATGCGCCGAGCCAGATGCAGCGGATGAACGGCTTCAGGTACACGCGCACTGCCCAGGCTTCGCCGGCCGCACCGTTGCCGAGCGGCTCGCCGAGTGCGACGTACAGGTCGCGATGCAGCGCGGGGGCGATCGCCGCTTCGGTCATGATCTGGCCACCACTGGCGTAGGCGCGCTTCTCCGGATGCAGTTCGGCGATCTCGTCGTCACCGGAGTACACGCGGATGGTGCCGCGATCGGCGATGTAGTTCGGACCACGGACACGTTCGACGCCGCCGAACTCGAAGCGGTAGCCGCGCAGCTCGACACTCTGGCCATTCGCCAGCGCCACGTCCTTCTCGATGCTGAGCCCTTCGGTCATCAGCACGCCGAGCAGGAATACGCCGACCCCGGCATGCGCCAGCAGCATGCCGGCGACTTCGGCGCTGATGCGACGCCCCTTCGGTGCCTGGCGGATCCGGCGCACCAGATACAGCGAGGTGCCGGACACGATCCACGCCGACCCGGCGACCGCGGCGAATGCCTTCAGGCTCGCATCGCTGACCAGCAGCCAAGTCGCGAGCAGCGCCAACGCGGTGACCGCGGTGCCGAGTTTCAGCAGCGGCCGCCAGCGATCGACGGTTTCGGACTGCCAGCGCGTGAACGGGCCGAACGGCAGCAGCAGCACTACCGGGATCATCAGCAGCGTGAACAGCAGGCCGAAGTACGGCGGTCCGACCGAGATCTTGCCGAGGCCGAGCGCGTCGTGCAGCAGTGGATAGAGCGTGCCGATCAGCACCATCGCGGCAGCGGCCGAGAACAGCAGGTTGTTGATCATCAGCAGGGTTTCGCGCGACAGCGGTGCCGACGGCTGGCCCTCGTGGCGGGTCGGCGCGCGCCACGCGTACAGCGCCAACGAGCCACCGACGACCAGGCCGAGGAAGATCAGCACGAACATGCCGCGGTCCGGGTCGGACGCGAACGCGTGCACCGAGGTCAGCACGCCGGAGCGGACCAGGAACGTGCCGAGCAGCGACAACGAGAACGCCGATATCGCAAGCAGCAAGGTCCAGCCGCGGAAGCTGCCGCGCTTTTCGGTCACCGCCTGCGAGTGGATCAGGGCGGTGCCGACCAGCCACGGCATGAAGCTCGCGTTCTCGACCGGATCCCAGAACCACCAGCCGCCCCAGCCGAGTTCGTAATAGGCCCACCAGCTTCCGAGCGCAATGCCGAGCGTCAGGAACGCCCACGCGACGTTGGTCCACGGCCGCGACCAGCGCACCCAGCGTGGATCCATCTCGCGTCCGAGCATCGCTGCGATCGCGAACGCGAACGCGACCGCGAAGCCGACGTAGCCCATGTACAGCATCGGCGGATGCACGATCAGCCCGAAATCCTGCAGCAGCGGGTTCAGGTCGCGACCATCGGCCAGTGCCGGCAGATGGCGCACGAACGGATTCGACGTGACCAGCGTGAACAGCAGGAAGCCGATGCTGACCAGACCCATCACGCCGAGCACGCGGGCGACGACGATGTCCGGCAGGCTGCGGCTGAACGCCGCGACCGCGGCGGTCCACAGGCCGAGCACCAGCACCCACAGCAGCAGCGAGCCCTCGTGCCCGCCCCAGACCGCCGATACGCGATAGGCCATCGGCAGCAGCGAGTTGGAATTCTGCGCCACGTAGGCGACCGAGAAATCCTGCTGCACAAACGCGGTCGTCAGCAGGCCGAACGCGATCGCCAGGAACACCAGTTGCCCGAAGGCCGCCGGCCGCGCCACCGCCATCAGCCGGCGCTGGCCGGTCGCGGCACCGAGCAGCGGCAGGGCTGCCTGGCTCAGCGCCAGCATCAGCGCCAGGATCAGCGCGAAATTACCGAGTTCGGGGATCATGGAAGGCCGTGATGTGATTCGTGATGGGTGAATTGCGGGCGCATCCTTCGGCACCGCGTCCGCTCAGGACAGGCAGGCCTTCGGCCGCTCCGGAATCCATGTGGCTTTTCCGCAATGGATTGTTCCGAAAGCAGAGGCCCGCGCGACGTCAGTTGCCGCCGCCGGCCGGCGCCGCATGCGGTGCCTGTTCGCCGCGCGCCTTCGCCTCGGCCATTTTCTCGGCGACTTCCGGTGGCATGTAGGTTTCGTCGTGCTTGGCCAGCACTTCCTCGGCGACGAACTCGCCGCCAGTGATGCGGCCGCGGGCGATGATGCTCTGGCCTTCGCGAAACAGGTCGGGAAGGATGCCGGCGTAACGGACCGGGTAGTCGTGCACGCGGTCGGTGACCAGGAAGCGCACGTCGAGCTCGCCTGCAGCGCGCTGGACGCTGCCTTCGACGACCACGCCGCCGAGCCGGAATGCCGCCTCCGGCACCTTGCCGTCGTGAACTTCGCTTGGCGTGTGCAGGTAGGTCATGTTTTCCTGCAGCGCCAGCGCGATCAGCGTGCCGGCGACGCCGGACGCGGCGAGCAGCAGGCCGACCAGGATCAGTCGGCGCTTGCGGGTCGGGGTCATGTCGATGTTCCTCGGCTATCGGTCGGCGCGCGGCGTGCTGCGGCGGCCTGCTCGCGCTGCTCGCGGCGGGCCAGTTCGCGCAGCAGCCGGCGCATCTTCAGGGTCGGGCTCAGTCCGTCCCAGACCAGCATCAGCACGAACAGTGCGACGCTGGTCCAGACGTAGAAGGCGTAGCCGCCCATGGCGAAGAAGTCGTTCATCGGCGCGCCGCTGCCAGCTTGCGGACCCAGTCCTTGCCGAGCTCGAGTTCGAGCACGGCGGTACGGGTGCGGGACAGCAATGACCCGGCGAACCACAGTTTGGTTCCGACCGTCAGCGCGATCAGTGGCGGCAGCATCGACGGGTCCATGGTCGATTCGCCGATCAGCCTGATCGTCGCGCCCTGGTGCAGCGTGTTCCACCAGACGACCGAGAAATGCACGATCGGCAGATTGACGATGCCGATCAGGGCCAGGAAGCTGGCCGCGCGGGCGGCGCTGCGACGGTCCTCGATCGCGCCGTACAGGCCCATCACACCGAGGTACAGGAACAGCAGCACGAGTTCGGAGGTGAGTCGGGCGTCCCAGGTCCACCAGGTGCCCCACATCGGCTTGCCCCACAGCGAGCCGGTCGCCAGCGTGACTGCAGTGAATGCGGCACCGATCGGCGCGCAGGCCATCGCCAGTTGTTCCGACAGCTTGATCCGCCAGACCAGCGCAATGAACCCGTTCACGGCCATCGCGATGTAGATGAACAGGCTCATCCACGCGCTCGGCACGTGCACGAACAGGATCCGGTAGCTGTCGCCTTGCTGGTAGTCGCGCGGCACCTCGACCAGCGCCGCGTACAGACCCCACAGGATCAGCAACAGGCCGCTGCCGTACAACCACGGCATCCAGCGGCCGGCGAAGGCGTGGAAACTGGGTGGCGAACCGAGGCGGTGGAACCAGAGCAGCAGCGGATTCATCGGTGGCAGGCGTCAGGGCCGCGCCGAAGCGTGGCGGAGAGCGGGAGCGTCGGATGTTCGGGCACGGCGGTCAACTGAGCGCGATCCGCAATGCGGCGGCGGCGGCGAGCGGCGCCAGCACCAGCGACAGTGCAAGCCCGGCGCCGAGCACCAGCAGCGCGCCGGCGTAGGGCAAGCCTTCGGCGGCGGCCATCACGCTGCCGGCGCCGAAGATCAGCACCGGCACATACAGCGGCAGCGCGAGCAGCGCAAGCAGCATACCAGAGCGGCGCATGCCGACCGTCAGTGCGACGATCACGGCGCCGATCAGGCTCAGCAGCGGCGTTCCGACCGCCAGCGACAGCCACAACGGACCGAGCAGTTCGCGCGGCAGATACAGCAGTTCGCCGAGCAGCGGCGTCGCGACCAGCAGCGGCAACGCGCTGGTCGTCCAGTGCACCAGCACCTTGGCGAACACCAGCGCCGACAGCGGCTGCGGCGCAAGCAGGAATTGTTCGAGGCTGCCGTCGTCGAGATCGCCGCGGAACAGCGTGTCGAGCGACAGCAGCCCGGCCAGCAGCATGCCGACCCAGACGATGCCGGGCGCGATGCGCGCCAGCGTCGCCTGTTCCGGGCCGAGCGCCAGCGGAAACAGACTGACGACCAGCAACGCGAACAGCACCGGCTGCACGCTGTCGCCGCGGCGGCGCCAGACCAGCGTCAGGTCGCGGCGCAGCACCGCCGTGAATGCGGCCAGTGCCGACGGCGCGCTCATGCGGCCGCTCCGAGTCGCAGCGTGCGGGTCCGGTAGGCGCCGGTCGCGTAGGCGCCATGGCTGGTGACCAGCGCGCCGCCGCCATCGGCCAGGTGCCGCTCGATCAGCCGGTTCACCAGCGAGATCCCTTCGAGGTCGAGATTCGCGAACGGTTCGTCGAGCAGCCACAGCGGGGCGGGGATCAGCCGCAGTCGGGCCAGTGCCAGGCGCTTGCGCTGGCCGGCCGACAGCATCCGTGCCGGATGGTCCTCGTAGCCGGCCAGGCCGACTTCGGCCAGCGTCGGTTCGATTTCGGCGCCATCGCGGCGGCCGAACAGGCCTATCGCGAAGCGCAGGTTCTCGGTGGTCGTCAGCTCGCCCTTGTGCCCGAGCTGGTGGCCGAGCAGGGCGACGTGCCGCGCGACGCCGTCGCGATCGGCGTCGCGGCCGCCGATCCGGATCTGGCCGTCAGTCGCCGGCAACAGGCCCGACAGCACGCGCAGCAGGGTCGTCTTGCCGGAGCCGTTGCTGCCTTCGATCAGCAACGCCTCGCCGCGCTCGACATGCAGTTCGAGCGGGCCGAACACCGGCTCGCCGTTGCGGGCGAGGGTCAGGCCGGTGGCATCGAGCAGCGGAGCGGCGGTGTTCATCGGGCGCGGATGCTAGCAGGCCGGGGCGGATCGGTGCTGCGCCCGATCAAGCGAGGCTCCGATTCGCGCGTCGGCGGGCCGATGCGTGGCCCCCACGGTCGGCCCCGCCAGCACTACACTCGGGCCCATCGCGACTGACCATGCACGAATCCCGATATGAAACGACTCCTGCTGCTCGCGACCGCCGCTGCCGCGGCGTCGCTCGCGCCGATGCTGCCGGCCACGGCCGTGGCGCCGGACGACCGTGCGACCTGGATCGTCAGCTTCGCCGAAGCGCCGCTGGCGAGTTATCGCGGGCCGGCCGCCGGTGACCGGCGCGAGAAGGCGCTCGGCCTGGCGGCGACCAGCCCGTCGGTGACCGGCGCCGATCGGCTCGATCCGGACAACCTGGCTGCACGCAATTACCGCGCCTGGCTCGGCGAGCGGCGCCGTGAGCATCTGGCCGCGGCCGAGGCCGTGCTCGGCCGGCCGCTCGCGGTCGGCCGGCAGTTCGAGATCGCGCTGCATGCGGTCACCGTCACGCTCGATGCCGACGAAGCCGCACGGCTCGCGGCGCTGCCGGGGGTCCGTTCGGTCGAGCGCGAGCGGATCATCCGGCCGCTGACCGATGCCGGGCCGGGCTGGATCGGCGCCGGCCAGGTCTGGAGCGCCGCGCCGGGGCTTGCGACGCGCGGCGAGGGCCGCGTGGTCGGCGTGATCGACACCGGCATCAACCTGTCGCATCCATCGTTCGCAGCCAGCGCGATCGACGGTTACACGCACAGCAATCCGCGTGGCCGCTTGTTCGGCCTGTGCGCGTCGACGCCGGCCTCGTGCAATGCCAAGCGGATCGGTGTCTACGACTTCACCGTCTGTACCGGCCGCCATGCCAGCGACGGCTGCGAGAACAAGGAAGCGGACACCGGCGCCGATGTCGACGGTCACGGTTCGCACGTCGCGTCGACTGCGGTTGGCAATCCGCTCGACACGCAGGTCACGGTCGGCAGCCAGAGCCAGCTCGTGCGGGTGTCCGGAGTCGCGCCGCGGGCCAGCCTGATCAGTTACAAGGCCTGCGAAGTCGACCAGTGCCGCCTGAGCTGGGTGTTGGCGGCGATTGAGCAAGCCGTCGCCGATGGCGTCGATGTCATCAATTATTCGCTCGGCGGGTCGGCGTACAACCCGTGGGATGGCAGCGAGACCTTGGCGATGCTGGCCGCCCGCGACGCCAACGTGATGGTGGTCGCCGCGGCCGGCAACGACGGTCCGGCCGCCGGTTCGCTCGGTTCGCCGGCCAACGCGCCGTGGGTGCTGGCAGTCGCCAACACCACCCACGACCGCGCCGTTGCCAACCGGCTGGTCGAGCTCAGCGGCGGCGCGACGGCGCCGCCATCCGCTGGCGTGCTGATCGGTGCCAGCCTGACCGGCGGCTACGGCCCGGCGCCGATCGTGGTCCCGCTCGACCACCCCGGCTGCAGCATCGGCACCGACCTCGACTCGCCGCCGAGCGGGGTGTCGAATCCGTGGTCGCCGGGCCGCTTCAGCGGCGAGATCGTCGCCTGCATGCGCGGCACTCAGGCGCGGGTCGCCAAGAGCAACAACGTCAGCCTCGCCGGTGGTGGCGGAATGCTGCTGCTGAACCGCGCCGAGGAGGGCGAGAGCGTGGTCGCCGATGCCCACGGCATTCCATCCAGCCATCTCGGCTACACCGACGGCAGTGCACTGCTGGCCTGGCTCGGCGCCGGCAGCGGCCATCGCGGACGCATCGAAGCGGCGCGGCTGCTGCATGATCCGTCGTTCGCCGACCGGCTGTCGTCGAGCAGCAGCCGTGGCCCGGTCGCGGCCGGCGATTTCATGAAGCCGGCGCTCGCGGCGCCGGGCAGCTCGATCCTCGCGGCCGGTCCGTCCGGCACCGCCATGCGCTTCCTGTCCGGCACGTCGATGGCATCTCCGCATGTGGCTGGCGCCTATGCGCTGCTGAAGGCGGCGCGGCCGCAATGGACGCCGACCGAGATCGAGTCGGCGCTGATCACGACGGCCGACAAGATGATCCGCTTGCCGGATGCCGGCAGCGACGCCAGCGTGTTCGATCAGGGCGGCGGGCGGGTCGATCTGGCCGGCGCACTGAAGGCGGGGCTGTCGTTTCCTGTGACTCGCACTGAGTTCCAGAACGCCAATCCGGCCTTCGGTGGCCGCGGTCGCGGCCTGAACCAGCCGGCACTGGTCAACGACGCCTGTCGCGAACGCTGCAGTTTCGGCCGACGGGTCAAGGACATCGCCGGCGGCGGCACCTGGCACGCCGAGGTCGTCGCTCCGGCCGGACTCGCGGTCACGGTGAGCCCGCAGGTGTTCACGCTCGCCGCCAACGCCGAGCAGGCGCTGCAGATCGAGGCCGAGTTCACGTCCGGCGCGCTGCTCGGTCGCTGGGTCGAAGCGGCCATCGTGCTGCGCCGCGACGACGGCTCGGCCGCTGACGTGTCCGAGTCGCGGCTGCCGGTGGCGCTGTATTCCGACCCCGGCGGCGTGCCGGCAGCGATCGATCTGGCGGTGAGCGCCGAGCGCGGTTTCCGCGATGTCACGCTGCAGGGGCTGGTCGCGCTGCAGGACCTGCGGATCGGCACGACGCCGTTGGCCGCCCCGCAGGCGGTCGAACAGGTGCTGCCGCAGGATCCGACCCGCTCCGACATCTACGACAACATCGGCAGCGGCAGCTTCGTGCACGTGGTCGACGTGCCGGCCTCCGCGGCGGCCGATTACCGGCTCGAAGTCACGACCTCGTCGCCGACCTCGCCCGACGTCGATCTCTACGTCGGCATCGACCTCGACGGCGACCGGCTGCCCGACGCCGACGAGGAGCTCTGTCATTCCGGCGGCCCCGATGCCAACGAGCGCTGCGTGCTCGAACTTGGCGGCAGCGCCGACGCACGCAGCATCTGGGTGCTGGCGCAGAACTGGCAGGCCGGCGTCAGCGGCAACGATCGCGTGCTGGTCGAAACCTTGCTGGTCGATCTCGCGGCGCCGTCCGATCGCTCGCTGGTCGTCACCGGGCCGGCGATGACCGAGGCCGACGCCGCGTTCGCGCTGCGCGTGAGCTGGGACGAACCGAGCCTGACTTCGAGCGACCGCCGGGTCGGTTACCTCACGCTGGCGATCGGCGACGAGCCAGCATTCGCATCGATCCCGGTCTCGATCCGGCGCGGTGGCAGTGGCGCGGTCGCCCGCCGCGCGCTGCAATCCGGCGAAACGCTGACGCTGGCGTTGCCGGCCGGTGCCCAGCATGGCGGTCTGTTCGTCGACGTGCCCGGCAATGCGGGCGCGCTGCAGATGACGACCCGCTCGGCCGGCTCGATCGAGCTGTACGCGATCCGGACCGACCCGGCCGAAGGCCCAACGGTTCCGGCCGCGCCGTCACTCGGCACAGCGCAGGCCAGTGCACTCGGTGCTGGCGGCAACAAGTCGCTGCGGGTCGACGGCGCGACGCTGCAACCGGGCCGCTGGTACATCGTGCCGGTCAACCGCGGTGCTGCCGCGGCCTCGATCGAACTGCAGACGACGATCGAATACGAAGCTGCCCGAGTCCCGATGACGCCGGGCGCGTACTTCAATCCGGCACGCTCGGGCGCCGGTGCGTTCCTGTACGAAGCCGGCGATGCCTGGGGCTTCATCTGGTACACGTTCCTGCAGGACGGCAGCCCGACCTGGTACCTCGGCGTCGCCACCGCACCCGGACCGCAGCAGGGCGTCTGGACGGTTCCGCTCGAACGTTACGTCTGGAACGGCTCGCAGGCACGGGCGACCCAGGTCGGTGAAGCACTGCTGAGCTTCGGTGATTCCGACGCATTCCAGTTCACGTTCAATCTGGACGGCGAAACCGGCAGCGAGCGTTACGTGCGGATCGACACCGGCAGTTGCCCGCAGGTCGGCGGTCAGCCATTCGATGCCAGCGGCATGTGGTATCCGCCGAGCCGGCCCGGAATCGGCTACAGCATCAATGTCGGCGCCGGGATCGAGTCGGTCGCCGCGTATCTGTACGACGCCGATGGCGTCGCCCGCTGGCTGTTCGGCCACACCTCGCCATTCGGCGCCGACAGCTTCCCGCTGTCGCTGTTCGAGGGCTTCTGTCCGCTGTGCCCGTACGAGCCGCCCAATACGGTCGAGGTCGGAACATTCCAGCGCGCTTATGCCGATTCCGCGAGCGGCACGATCGGGGTGCAATACGCTTTGCCGGCACCGCTGGCCGGGCAGTGGTCGTTCATGCTGCCGTCGGCACGACTGACCGATCCGGCCGGCTGTCCGTGAACGGCGCCACGGCGGGTCGGGCCACGTGCTCGATCCGCCGTGCGGCCAACCGATACACTGCGGCGCTTTCCGTCGCTTCGTCCGGACCGCCGATGATCGAAACCAAGTTGCCGAAGGTCGGGACCACGATCTTCACCGTCATGTCGCAGCTCGCGATCGAGCATCGTGCGATCAACCTCGGGCAGGGCTTTCCCGATTTCGCCGTGCCGGAGCGACTGGTGGATGCGCTGTTGCGGGCGATGCGCGAGGGCAGGAACCAGTACGCGCCGATGACCGGCATTGCGCCGTTGCGGCAGGCGATCGCGGCCAAGATCGATGATTGTTACGGCGCGACGGTCGATGCCGATAGCGACATCACCGTCACCAGCGGCGGCAGCGAGGCGATCTTCGACGCGATCGCGGCGACCGTGCGGGCCGGCGAGGAAGTGATCGTGCTCGATCCGTGCTACGACTGCTACGAGCCGGCGATCGTGCTGGCCGGCGGCGTGCCGGTGCACGTGCCGCTCGATCCACGCACGTTCGCGGTCGACTGGCAGCGGGTTCGTGACGCGATCACGCCACGCACGCGGATGCTGATGATCAACTCGCCGCACAATCCGTCCGGCGCGGTGCTGGCGCAGGCCGATCTCGACACGCTGGCCGGGATCCTGCGCGACAGCGACATCCTGCTGCTGTCGGACGAAGTCTACGAGCACATGGTGTTCGATGGCGCCCGCCACGAAAGCGTGCTGCGTCATCCGGAACTGGCCGCGCGCGCGTTCGTCGTGTCGAGTTTCGGCAAGACCTACCACTGCACCGGCTGGAAGCTCGGCTACGCAGTCGCACCGGCCGCGCTCAGTGCGGAGTTCCGCAAGGTGCATCAGTACAACACCTTCTGCAGCTTCACTCCGGCGCAGTGGGCGGTGGCCGAGATGATCGAGCAGCATCCCGAGCACCACCTCGAGCTGCCGGCGTTCTACCAGGCCAAGCGTGACCATTTTCGCGCGCTGCTGGCGCGTACCCGGTTGCGGCCGCTGCCGGTGGCGGGCGGCTATTTCCAGTTGGTCGACTACTCGGCCATCAGCGATCTCGGTGACACGGCGTTCTGCCGCTGGATGACGATCGAGAAGGGCGTGACCGGCATTCCGCTGTCGCCGTTCTATGCCGCACCGCCAGCCGGGCAGCGGCTCGCGCGGCTGTGTTTCGCCAAGGACGAAGCAACGCTGGAGGCGGCGGTCGAGCGGTTGGCGACGCTGTAGCCGCGGTCGCATCGACCCACGAGGGGCTTCCCCAGACATCGGAGCAGCCATGAAAGACGAACTGCGGGTAACGCTGGTGCAGGCCGACACGATCTGGCGCGACCCGGTCGCCAATCGCGCGATGTACGAGACGCTGGTCGCGCCGCTGGCCGGCCACAGCGACCTGATCGTGCTGCCGGAAACCTTCACCTCCGGCTTCAGCAACGAGGCGCTGGCCGAGGCCGAAGGCAGCGACGGCCCGACGCTGGACTGGATGCGCCGGGTCGCGAGCCGTTGCGATGCGGTGGTCACAGGCAGCCTGCAATGCCGGACTCCCGCCGGCGTATTCAATCGCCTGCTGTGGGTGCGTCCGGACGGCAGCCACCTGCACTACGACAAGCGCCACCTGTTCCGGATGGCAGGCGAGCACGAGCGCTATGCGGCAGGTCGTTCGCGCATTGATGTCGACCTGCACGGCTGGCGGGTGCGGCCGCTGGTCTGCTACGACCTGCGCTTTCCGGTGTTCGTCCGCAACCGCTTCGGCCACGCGGCAGCAGATCGATTCGACTACGACCTGGTGCTGTTCGTTGCCAACTGGCCGGCTGCGCGTCGCCATGCATGGCGCACGCTGCTTGCGGCACGCGCGATCGAGAACCTGAGCTACTGCGTCGGCGTCAACCGGGTCGGCGAGGACGGCAACGGCATCACGTACGCCGGTGACAGCATGGCGATCGACGTCCTGGGTCAGCCGCTGGTCGACTGCGGCCCGCAGCCGCTGGTCGTGACCGTGTCGCTGTCGGCAGTGGCGCTGGCCGGCCACCGCCAGCGGTTCCCGGCGCAGCTCGACGCGGATCGGTTCGAGCTGCTCGACTGATGTTGCGATCGGTGGCCTGCCGGAGCGGCGGCGCCGATGGTCGGTCAGAGACGTCGATCGGGCGCGACACGCGGCTCGCCGGCTGGCGCTGCACTGGCGGAGGGAACCGGAGCCGCGCCGGCATCGAGGAGCAACAGCGTGTTCGTTGGGCTGCTTCGGAGCTTCAAACAGTGGTGTTTGGCTGCCCCCGCGAATTCGTAGCGCATCGGCCTGCCGACCTTCAGGCCGCAGCGCACTTCGCGCGCAGGCGCGCCACCACATCGGCGACCGGCTTGACCCGGCCTGCCTCAACGTCCTCCAGTGATGCTGGCAGCGGTGCCACCACGGGCATCAGCCGCCGGTCGGGATCACGAATTGCGCGCCGCCTTCGATGCCGCCCGGCCAGCGTGTCGTGACGGCCTTCTGCCGGGTGTAGAAGCGCACGCCTTCGGGGCCGTAGATGTGGTGGTCGCCGAACAGCGATGCCTTCCAGCCGCCGAAGCTGTGGAACGCCGCCGGCACCGGGATCGGCACGTTGACGCCGACCATGCCGACCTGCACGCGCTGGACGAACTCGCGGGCAGCGCCGCCATCGCGGGTGAAGATCGCCGTGCCGTTGCCGAATTCGTGTGCATTGACCAGTGCCAGCGCCGCTTCGGCACTTTCGACCCGGACCACCGACAGCACCGGTCCGAAAATCTCCTCACGGTAGATCCGCATCGCCGGCGTCACGCGGTCGAACAGGTAGCCGCCGAGGAAGAAGCCGTGGTCCGGCAGCGCCGCGTTGCGTCCGTCGACGACCAGTGCGGCGCCTTCGGCGATGCCGGCGTCGACGTAGCCGAGCACCCGTTCGCGATGCTCGGCGGTGACCAGTGGTCCCATCTCGATGCCGGGCTGGTCGCCGGG
Organism: Lysobacteraceae bacterium; assembly: GCA_041687455.1. Taxonomy (GTDB): domain Bacteria; phylum Pseudomonadota; class Gammaproteobacteria; order Xanthomonadales; family Xanthomonadaceae; genus JAWLBY01. The sequence continues at coordinate 116,181 of JAWLBY010000003.1, forward strand.
GCCGATCTTCAGCGCCCGAACCCGTGGCGCGAGCCGTTCGAGCAGTGCGTCTGCGGTCGAATCGCCGACCACGACCGCGACCGAAATGGCCATGCAGCGTTCACCGGCCGAGCCGTAGCCGGCGCCGAGCAGCGCGTCGGTGACCTGGTCGAGGTCGGCATCCGGCAGTACTACCATGTGATTCTTGGCGCCGCCGAGCGCCTGCACGCGTTTTCCGTTCTGGCTGGCGGTCCGGTGGATGTGGCGGGCCACCGGCGTCGAACCGACGAAACTGATCGCGGCGATATCCGGGTGTTCGAGCAAGGCGTCGACCGCGGCGCGATCGCCCTGCACGACGCCGAACACGCCGGGTGGCAGCCCGGCATCCGCGAGCCAGTCGGCGAGCAGCAGCGACGGTGACGGGTCGCGTTCGGACGGCTTCAGCACGAAGCAGTTGCCGCAGGCCAATGCGATCGGAAACATCCACAGCGGCACCATCGCCGGAAAGTTGAACGGCGTGATGCCGGCGACGACGCCGAGCGGCTGCCGGAACGCGTGGGCGTCGATCCGGCCGCCGACGTTGTCGGTGAATTCGCCTTTCAGCAATTGCGGTATGCCACAGGCGAATTCGACCACTTCCAGCCCGCGCGCCACCTCGCCGAGGGCGTCGTCGAACGTCTTGCCGTGTTCGGCGGTGATCCGGGCGGCCAGCGTCCGGGCCTCGGCCTCGAGCCGTTCGCGGAACTTGAACAGCACGCGTGCACGACGGATCGGCGGCGTCTGCGCCCAACCTTCGAATGCGGTACGTGCCGCAGCCACCGCGGCGTCGACCTCGTTGGGGGTCGCCAGGGCGACCTCGCCGGTCTGGCGGCCGGTGGCCGGATCGAACACCGGTGCCGTTGGGCCGGTTCCGCTGATTCGGCGACCGCCGATGTGGTGGTCGATGCGCGACAGAGTGGCGGACGGGGCGGGGATGGACATGGTCGGGCTCGCAGGTTCCGTGGGATGGTCGAGCAAGTGAACTGTGCCGGGGCGTTCGGCGGCTCCGGAAGGGCAGGCCGACGGCCGGTCGACTTGCTGTGCCGTCGCGGCCTCAGGCATTCCACCGGCCTGCACACCTGCCTAACTTGCCGGCTGCGGCGAGCGTCGGCAAGCGGGCCTGCCGCCGTGGTGCATGACGGATGCCGCCGGGCGGCCGATATTTCTGCGGCAGCGGTCACAACCGCTGGCTCAGCCACGGTTAAGCTTGCCGGGCGTCGGGCGGTTGCCGGCGCTCGCTTGCGTTCGGCCGCCCGCGGCGACTCGACGCACAACGCAGGAGCAGCGGTGTCGTTACAGCGGAGCATCGGAGTGCGGCTGGGCGCCTGCTTGCAGGGCGCAGGGCTGAGCTTGCTGCTGTGCCTGCTGCCGGCGGTGCAGGCGGCAGTCCGCGAGCTGCCACCGGGCGCGGCGGTCGCGCTGTCACCGAGCCAGGGACTGCTCGCGCTCGCGGTCGACAGCAGCCTGCCGATCGAGCAGGTCCAGGTCCGCCCGCTGCGCTCCGGTCGGGCCGGCCGGATCGAGCTCGACGCGCTGCCGGCCGGGCGCCGGATCGCGCTGTTCGTCGTCGACGCCGGACGCTATCGATGGTTCGGGGTCCGCGAACGCGACCAGGCGGTCTACCCGCTCGGCGACGATCCGGAGTTCGTGTTCGAGGTGCGGCCCGGTGTGCTGAACTATCCGGGCGACCTGGTGTTTCGACCTCGAGGCACCCGACGTGCGGTGCTGCATCTGGCCAATCGCGCGCTCGGCATCATCGATCACGTCGCGACCGCACATCCGGCGCTGGCGGCGCTGCCGTTCCATCATGCCGGCCACTATCCGGATCCGTTTCCGGCCTTCTATCGCAGCGAGGCGGGTGATGACACGGCGCTCGTGCCGCCGCGCACGGCAGCAGTGCCATCGTTCGACTCGCCGCCGATTGCGGTCGACGAACTGTGGCGCGAGCCGGCGGTCCAGCGCGTCGCGTTGAGTCCCGACGGGCGCTGGCTGGCCCGGCACAGCCTGATCGGCGATTGCGCCAGCATCGAGCTGATCGACTTGCGCGACCGCTCCACGCGGGTGGTCGCCGAGCTGTCCACGGTCGTCCGCGAGCTCGGCTGGGCCAGCGACCATCAGCTCGTGGTCGGCAGCGGACGGCGCGAGCTGCATCGGGTCGACATCTACAGCATCCACGACCGCGGCGAGCGCGTGCAGATCGATAGGCTGCAGTTGCCGCACCGCGGTTACGTCGTCGATCTGCTGCCGCTGGTGCCGGATCGGCTGCTGTTCGCGCGGCGGATCGGTGACCGCACTGCCGTGCATCGGCTCGACATCGCGAGCCAGGCCGCACTCGACCGCTTCGACTACGCCTGGGAGCAGCGCCTGAACCGCGCGATCGACGGCGATTTCCTGTGGCTCAGCGATGGCCGCGGCCGGCTGCGGGCCGCTCAGGCGGCCGATCCGCACGGCGCCAGCGTGCTGTATCACGGCGACGGCGCCGCATTCGCGGCGGTGTTGCGCGGCCACGACGAGAACGGCTTCCAGCCGATCCAGTTGTCGGCTGACGGTGCGCTGATCTACGGCCTCAGCGAGGCTGGTCGCGAGCAGCGCGAGCTGGTCGCACTCGATCCGCGCAACGGCCGGATGACGACGCTGTTCGGCCGTGCCGGCGTCGACATCGTCGCTCCGGTGTTCGACCTCGAGCGGCGCGTGATCGGCGCCAGCTACGTCGAGAACGGGCACGTCGCGACGGCCTTCCTCGATCCGGCCGATCGCGGCCTCGACGCGGCGCTGCAGCGGCATTTTCCCGGCCGCAGCGTCCGTCTGCTCGATCGAGACCGCAGCGGCCGGCATCTGATCATCGCGGTCGAGGCGACCGACCAGCCGGAAATGCTCCATCACTACGATCGCGAGCGCGACCGCGCGACGCTGATCGAGTCGGCGCGGCCGTGGCTGGCCGGACGGCGGCTGGCGTCGTCGGAAGTGCTGCGCAGCCACAGTGTCGACGGACTCGGGATCGAGTCGTACCTGACCATGCCGGTAGTGCCGGACGACCGGCCGCGCCCGTTGATCGTGATGCCGCACGGCGGGCCGATCGGCATCCGCAACCTGCGCCAGTTCGATCCCGAGGTGCAGTTCCTGGCCTCGCTCGGTTACGCGGTGCTGCAGGTCAATTACCGCGGCTCGGCCGGCTTCGGCCGGGCGTTCCGCGAGGCCGGGCATGCACAACTCGGTACGCTGATCGAAAACGACATCGATTCCGCGATCCGCCACGCGCTGCAGCAGCGCGCACTCGACCCACAGCGGATCTGCGTGCTCGGGTCGAGCTATGGCGGCTATTCGGCGATGATGATGGCATTGCGCTGGCCGGGTCGCTTCCGCTGCGCGGTGTCGATTGCCGGCTTCAGCGATCGCCTGCTGCAGTTCACCGCCAGCGATTCGGGCCGCTCGCCGGAGGTCCGGCGGATCCTTGAGACCTTCATGGGCGATCCTGACACCGAGTTCGAGCGGATGCAGGCGACTTCGCCGCTGTACCGGTACCGTGAACTCGACCTGCCGCTGCTGCTGGCACACGGCACAGAGGACCTGCGGGTCGACTATGAACAGACCCGGCGCCTGGTCCGGATGCTGAACCTGGCCGGTCGCGAGCCGGTGCTGCTGCCGCTGTACGGCGAGGGGCACAGCATCGAGATGCGGCACAACCGCGTCAGGCTGTGGCATGCGGTGGCCGGATTCCTGCGGACGCACCTCGATGGTGCAGACCCGCAGCCGGTCGCCGGCGTCAGCGGCGGCGGATCGCGATTGCCGACGCTGCACTGATCCGGCGGCTGCACGCAGTGCAGCGGACCGCGCAGAGTGCCACGTCGCTCACATCGGCCCGGTGCGCTCGATCCGGAACGGCACGGCGTCGTCGTCGACCGGATGCCCGAGTTCCTGTGCCGCGCGGTGCCCGGCGAACACCGCCTGGGCGAGCAGGCCGGGCGCGTCGGCGTCGCCGAGCAGTCGCAGGTGCCGCAGCCGGCCGTCGTCGCGGGCCGGTCGCAGTGCGTCGTACAGCGCTCGCAGCGGCTCTCGGTCGGTCACCAGCACGATCGCGTCGACCTCGCAGGTGCCGATCCGGCCGGAAATCATGTCCAGCAGCCGGACGCCGTCTTCGGCCACCGCCTGCACGCCATGCTGGGTCCGGAGGCCGATGCCGAGTTCGGCCAGTCGGCGCTGGATGGCCGGTTGTTCGAGCGTGTACTGGGTCCAGGCCGACACCAGCGGTGCCGACGTGACCAGTGTCACCGTGCAGCCGTCGAGCGCCAGTCGTTCGGCAATCACGCCGCCGAGCACGTAGTGGTCGTCGTCGACGATCAGCACCCGGCCGGTCGGTCGGCGGTCGGCGAACAGGTCGTCCGGGGTGAAGCAGGGCAGGTTCGACAGCCCGGGTATGCCGAGCGGATGGCTGCGACCGCGGCCATCGCGGCGCCAGCGCGCGCCGGTCGCGATCAGCACGTGCGGGTGGTCGAGCGCGAGCACGTCGGCGGCATCGAGCCGGTTGTCGCGATAGACCGCGACGTTCGGCATCTGCGCGATCCGCTCCAGCCGCCAGTCCAGCACCCGGCGCCAGGCGGCCAGGCCGGGCAGGGCGGACAGTGTGCGCAGATGACCACCGAGTTCGCGGTCGGCATCGGTCAACGTGACCGGGTAGCCGCGCTGGCCGAGTGCGCGCGCCGCCTCAAGCCCGGCCGGGCCGGCGCCGACCACCAGCACCGGTTCGTCGGCATGGCGCGCTGCGATCCGTTCCGGATGCCAGCCGCGCCGCCACTCCTCACCCATGCTCGGGTTCTGCGTACAGCGGATCGGCACCTGCTTGTTGTCGGACGCCGCACACAGGTTGCAGCCGATGCATTCGCGGATCTCGTCGATCCGGCCGTCGCGGATCTTTGCCGGCAGGAACGGATCGGCAATCGACGGCCGGGCGGCACCGATCAGGTCGAGTACGCCGGTCGACAGCAATGACAGCATCCGGTCCGGCGACGTGTAGCGGCCGACGCCGACCACCGGCTTGCTGGTCAGCGACTTGACGAAGCGAATCCAGGGTTCCTGGTGCCCTTCGCCGGCAAAGCGCGACGAAGCGGAGTCATTGCTCCAGCCGCTCAGGTTGACGTCCCACAGGTCCGGCAGTTCGGCCAGCATCGCGACGATCTCGCGGCCTTCGCCGTCGGCTTCGATGCCCTCTGCGCCGAGCAGTTCGTCGACCGCCAGGCGCAGCGCGACGGCGCAGCGGTCACCGATCGCGTCGCGGGTGTCCTCGAGGATTTCGCGCAGCAGGCGGACCCGGTTGGTCAGCGAGCCGCCGTATTCGTCACTGCGGTCGTTGAAGCGTCGCGACAGGAAGTGGAACGGCAGCGTCAGCCCGTGGCCGGCGTAGCAGTAGACGATGTCGAAGCCGGCGTCGGCGGCGCGACGCGCGGCCGCGCGGTGCCAGCGGCGGAAGGCACGGATGTCGTCGCGGTCCATCCGCCGCGACTGCATCGGTTCGAAGCCGCTGCCGCCGATCACGCCGATCGAGGTCGGCCCGATCGGTGCCATCCGCGAATACCAGTTCGGCGCATCGATGCCGTTGTGGACCAGTTGCACGCCAGCCAGCGCGCCGTGCGCATGCACCGCATCGGCCATCCGCGCCAGCATCGGCATGTCGGCGTCGGCCCACAGCCGGCCCTCGAAGCATGGGGCGAGGTCTCCGCTCGGGTGGATCTCGACCTCCTCGGTGCAGACCACCCCCCAGCCGCCTTCGGCCTTGGTCGCCCGCATCGCCGCCAGCGCCAGCGGCATCCGATAGCCCATGCCGTTGCAATGCGGCACCTGGTAGAAGCGGTTCGGCGCAGTCACCGGACCGATCCTGAGCGATTGGAACAGCGGGGCGTAGCGCGGATCCACGGTCATCGGCACGGTAGCGGGGCCATGCATGGTAGCGGCGAAGCGCTTCCGGCGGCCGGATCCTGCGTTGATGAAGTTGCGCGACATTGTTGCTATTTCGCGCAAGCAAGCCGTGCCAAGTGGCTGAATGGCCGTGAAATTATTTCAGTCTGTTCACGGGCGTGAACGGCAGGACAACGATCCGCGGGGCGCCCGGGCTCGGCATCGCCAGCAATCATGCGGACTTGCGTGCGCCCTGGGGGTTTTCCCTCAGTAACGAATGAGGGAAATCCCTCATGCGGCGGTGCTCGTCGCGTGGAAGCTTCGAGCGGTCGCAGCACTCGGAGCGCTCGTCATGGGTCTGCTCGAACAGCTCGAACAGGAGGCCGAACAGAAACGTCGCGCGGCGGCCCGGGCCGCCGCCGAGCGTCAGCAGGGGCAGCAGGTCTGGGCCGAGCATCTGCTGCCCGGCATGCGTACTTTCGACCTGTTCCTGCAGCGGCTGGTGGCCGAGCTGCAACGCTTGCGGCCGGTGTCCCGGATGGTTGCGGAGCTGCCCGGCTACGGCGAGGTGGTCGCCTATTCCGACCACGAGTATCGCCTGCAGTCGCGGGTTGGCGACGGCGATTACGAGATCAGCCTGCAGTTCGGTGCCGACGTCGCCACCGCCGAGTGCCCGCTGGTCACGGCCGGCAATACCTGCGAGGTCACCCGAGTCGCGGCGGCGCTGTGGCAGCAGCGGCTGTTCGGCGTGCTGCATGCCGAGTCGAACGACCATGGCGAAGCCACCTCGGCGCAGTTTCGTGCGCGCGGTCGCCTGCTGCTGCGCCTGCGGGCGGTCGCCGATCGCGCGTCCGGCCGTGCCGAGCTGCACATGAGCAACCTCGAGGGCCTGCGCAACTCGCATCGGGTGCTGAGCCCCGATGCACTGACGCCGAGCGCATTCGAGGAGATCGGTCGGCTGATCGCATGGACCGACGACGGACGGGCCGCGATGCCCGGCATCGAGGTCGGCGAGCGTCGCCAGCAGCATCGACGCAGCGGTATCCGGATGCGCGCCGTCGCCGACGGTGGCGCGCCGGGCCGGCGCATCGAGGACCGCGCGGCGGCTGCCCGGCTGCGCCCGTGGATCGATTCCGGAGCGATGCCGTCGCCGTAGCGGCGATCGCCGCCTTCGCTGTCAGGCCCCGGCGTCGACCGGCCGCCCGAGCCAATCGATACTGATGGAGCGGCGGTGTCCGCGCGCCGCTCGGCAGGCGTCGAAGAATGCCTGCAGCAGTGGCGCCGACGGCAGCAGGTGCGGATGCCGGTGATCGTGAAACTCCGGGTGCCACTGCACGCCGACGACGAAGCTGTCACCTTGCCAGCGGATCGCTTCGACGACGCCGTCATCGGCCCGGGCTTCGACCAGCAGGCCGTTGCCGAGCTGCTTGATGCCCTGGTGGTGGATCGAGTTGACCGCGCCGCCCGGCAGGCCGCCGTAGACGCCGGCCAGCCAACTGTCGGCGCCGATCCGGATCGGGTGGATGTGTTCGTCGTACAGATCGGCAACATGGTGCGCGGCCGACGTCGCGGCATCCTCGCCGAGATCCTGGTACAGCGATCCGCCGAACGCGACATTGATCAACTGCAGGCCGCGGCAGATGCCGAGTACCGGCTTGCCGGCAGCGACGAACGCGCGCAGCAGCTCGCATTCGAAGCGGTCGCGGACGGTGTCCATCCGGCCGCGCGAATGCGTGACCGGTTCGCCGTACAGGGCCGGATCGATGTCGGCGCCACCCTGCAGCAGCAGGCCGTCGAGCGAGTCGACGTAGTCATCGATCGATACCGTCGCACGATGGAACGGCTGCTGTGCCTCGACGGTCGGCAGCATCACCATCAATGCACCGTTCGCCATCACCCAGTGCGGCACCGACTGCTCGAGGAACTGCAGCGTCTTGCCGCGGAAGCCGAGTTCCTGCGGCACGTCGCGCAGCAGGCGCGGGGTCAGGCCGATCAGCAACTTGCGGGACGTGCTCATGCTCACTCCGGGGCGTCTTCGACGGTCGCGTCGGCCAGCCAGTCGACCACCGCGCGCAGGGCCTCGATTGTGCTCGATCCGGGCGCTCGCCGCGCATCGAACTCCGCCAGTTGCTGATGTGCGGGTGGATCGGGAATATTCTTCCTCGATCCCGAAGGTCAGTTCGCGATCATCCATCGCGCTCGGTCGCGGCGGTGCCGGTGGCACGACTCACGCGCCGTGCAGATCCGGTCGGGTCACCGCATCGGGACGGCTTTCTCGGCGGATTTCCGCGCGATCAGCGGCATCAGCATCGGCATCGCCGCGGCGGCCAGGTTCATGCCGCGGACCAGTGTCTCGAGCGGCGACGGCGGCGCATCCGCCGGGGCGGGGGCCGCGGCCGATCGGCGTGCCCGGCGTGCCCACAGGCGACCGAACAGATAGCCGGCTGTCAGACCGCCGAGAACGAGCCGGGTGGGTGTCAGCAGGTCGCGACCGGCGCGCCGGAATGCCGCGGTGTGCGCCTGCAGCCGGTCACGGTCGGCCAGCAGCGTCCGTTCGGCCTGTTCGACGCGTTGCTGTTCGGCCTGCAGCATCACTGCCAGCCCTCGCGCAGGCGGCCGAGCTGGTGCCGGGTCCGCTCGAACGTGGCCAGTCCGAACAGGCGCCGCGCGCGCCACAGCAGCAGCCCGGTCAGGGCCAGCACCGCGACGGTCGAGACCGCGAGCGCCGCCGCCAACGGCAGCCCGGCGGCAACGAGCAGGCTGGTCGCGGTGGCGAGCAGGTAGAGCAGGCCGACCAGCGCCGCAACCAGCGCCAGCGCGACCATCGCCAGCCCGCGCACCACGGCGCTGCGTGCCAGCGCCGCCTCGGCCGACGCCAGGCGAGCCAGCGAGCCGACCGCCGATTGCGCGGCCTGCCCAATCTCGCCGCCTTCTCCGATCAGTTGCCGAATCGCCTCGAACAGGCCCGGGGCTGACGCTGCAGCGGCCGGCTCCGTGGCGCCCGCCGGGTCGGCCGCGGGCGCGTTGGCCGGCAACTCCTGCCGGACGTGGCTCATTCGTGGCGACCGATCCGCGACAGCAGCACGCCGGCGACCACGGCGATGCCGACCGACGCGAGCGGCCGTGCCCGGATCAGGTCTTCAGTGCTCTGCAACAAGCCGCGACCACGCTCGATCGCGGCGTGCAATTGTTCGTCGGCGACACCGCGCGCTTCCGACGCCGCCACGCGGCTGGACTGGGCCGCTTCGCGCAGTTCGTCGCCGACTGCCCGGCCGCCGCTGCGCAGCTCGCTGCCGGCGACTTCGGCCGCGCTGCGCGCGGTATTGCCGGCGAGCTGGGCCGCCGTCTTCAGGTGTTCGCCGGCCTCGGACAGCTTGCCGCGAGCGGCGGCGCTGTGCGACGTGCTGCCACCGGGACCGTGTTCGCCCGGATTCGGGTTGCCGTTGCTGTGGTTCATGTCGTGCCTCCTCAGTGGATGTCGAAGTTGCGCAGTCAGTGGCCGGAGACGGCCCATCCATGGGCCGGGTTGACGCTCCATGCCAATCCCCGAGAGCGGGTGTCCGCGTATTCCAGCCGTGCCAGCACCGAGCTCGCCGATGCGATCGCCCGCGCCAGGTCCTCGTCCGGTCGTCCGGTCATGCCTTCGTCGCGTGCGATCGAGCGCAGTTCCAGATCGGCCTTCCAGTTGCGCAGCAACTGCACCTTTTCCTCCCAGTCCAGAGCGAGATCGAGCAGCACGTCGCACGGCGCCGCGTAGCAGGTCTCCGGTGCCACCATCGCCTGTGCGATCCGGCGTCGGTCGGCTGCCATCCTCGGCGGGATCGCACGCACCGCGTCGGCCATCTCGTGCAGATCCATCGCATCCTCCTGTCGGCGCCGATCAGCGCGATCACGGATTGTCGAGCGGAGTCTGCGAATCGCGTGCCAGCCGTCACGTGTCGTGGTCGGGTCTGCCGGCCCGGGCTCGGCTGCTCGCCACGCCGCCGAATCCGGCGCCCGCCGCCGGCCAGCCGCGGGCGGGCAGGGTGGCGGCGTCAGTGCGAATTGCATGGGGTGCCGGCAACGATCGTGCGAGCTGCGCGCGGATGGGATCGCCGGCCCTCGCCGTCGTCTTCGAGATGGACGATGCGCCCTGACCCGGCATCGACCTCGAGCTCGAAGACCTCACCGAACCGGTCGCGCGCCTCGGCGCAACAGGCGTCGTGCGCGCCACGCTCGCCGCCAGCATGCCGAGGCCGACCGCCGTGCGCGCCCAGGCCCAGGCGATCGGCGGATTTCCGAACAGCAGGATGTCGTTCTCTCGCATCTGCGACGAACACGCACGATCCGCCGCATCGTTGTCCGAGTCGAAATTGCGTAGCGGCTGCGTGTCGTCCGGCAGACCGGCGGCGCAGGTCGTCCGTTTAGTCGAGACTCAGCCGCGTCCGGCAAGCATCGCTGGGAAGCCTTCGCATCAGGACCACGACATGCACGCGTCCACTGCGTTCGTTCGCTGTGCGCTGCCGCTCACCGTGATGGTTTCCGTCGGCGGCTGCCAGACCGTCGAGCTGCTGAAACTGGCAGCCCAGGAACAGCAATATCGCAACGACCGGCAGCTCGAGGCAAAGATCCGCGGCGCGCTGCTCGCCGATCCGCTGCTGCGCCACGCAGCGATCGATGTCGACGTGTTCCTGATGCAGGTCGTGCTGCACGGCGATGTCAGCGAGACGCAGCGCGCCCGTGCGCTGGCGCTGGCCGGGCGCTTCGGCGAGGCGGCGCGGATCGACAGCCGGCCGGGCCCTGCAACCGCGCTGGTGCGAATCGCGGACGACGGCGATGACATCGACGGCGCGTTCTGAGCAGGTCGCGCGGTGCAGCCGGCCAGCCGTCGACCGCGCGGCCGTCAGCGGGCTGCTTGCAGGTCGACGTCATCGGCTGCGGCCGGCATCGAGGCGCTGGCTGTGCCGGGTCTGGCCGCAGGTGCACGATCTCGCGACGCCGCCGCTCGCGCGCGGCCCGCACTGGATGCCATTCGGTGACTCGCTGGCGTCGTCGGCGATGTCGATCGGCGCCATGCTGTTGCTGACGATGCTGTTGGCCGCCTGCGGATTGCCGCGGCTTGATCGCGTCGTGATCGCGCCGCCGCGCCCGGGCAAGGCGATGGCGCTGGAGCAGATCGCGTTGCCGCCGGGGTTCTCGATCGAGCTGCTCAGCGATCAGGTGCCGAGCGCGCGATCGATGACGTTCGGCGATCGCGGTACGCTGTTCGTCGGCAGCAAGGATGCGGGCACGGTCTACGCGCTCGTCTACCGCGTCGGCGCACAGTCGACGCCGCTGGTGGTCGCGAGCGGGCTGGACGGGCCGCATGGCGTCGCGTTCCGCGACGGCGCGCTGTATGTCGCCGAAACCGGGCGGATCCTGCGCTTCGACGGCATCGAGACGCGACTGCGCGAGCCGCCTCCGGCGGTGCCGGTCGCCGAGCTGCCGCGCTACAAGCATCACGGACTGCGACCGCTGCGGTTCGGCCCGGACGGTGCGCTGTATTTTGCTGTCGGTGCGCCGTGCAACATCTGCCTGCCGGAACCCGGGTATGCCTCGCTGTACCGGTTGCCGATCGGTCAGCACGGCGCCGCACCGCAGCGGATCGCGACCGGCGTCCGCAATTCGGTCGGGCTCGATTTCGACCCGCAGTCCGGCGAACTCTGGTTCACCGACAACGGCCGCGATCTGCTCGGTTCGGCCGCGCCGGCCGACGAACTGAACCGGCTGGCAGCCGATGGCGCGCATTTCGGCTATCCGTACTGCCATGCCGGCGAGCTGCAGGATCCGGAATTCGGCATGCGCAGCCGCTGCGAGCGCTTCGTCGCGCCGGCGCAGCCGCTCGATTCGCACGTCGCGGCACTCGGCATGCGTTTCTACACCGGACAGATGTTCCCGATCGAATATCGCGGACGGATCTTCATCGCCGAGCACGGTTCGTGGAACCGGCGGCCGCGGCTCGGCTACCGGATCACCGAGGTCGAGGTGCAGGATGGCCGGGCGGTCGGCTACCGGCCGTTCGCGACCGGCTGGATGCAGGGCGACCGGGTCTGGGGCCGGCCGGTCGATGTCGAGGTCGCACCGGATGGTGCATTGCTGGTGTCGGACGACAGCCAGGGCGCGATCTATCGGATCAGCTACGACCGCGCCCGGCTGTCGTTGCATTGACTGCGCGACGCAGCGACGGATTTCCCGCACTCGCGCGTTGGACCTTGCACGGAGGCGGTCCGCCTCGATTGCAAGGAGACACCCATGAGCGTCATCGATACCGGTCGGCCGCTGGCCGCGCTGCTCGCGTTGCTGGTGCTTGCACCGCTGACCAGCCAGGCCGAACCGGGTCCGGGCATGCACGGGCCCGGCAAGCGCGGAGGACACTCGATGCTGGCCGGCGCGGACAGCGACGGCGACGGCATGATCAGTCGCGACGAAGCTCGGCAGGCCCATCAGTCGCGGCTGGCGCAGATCGACGCCAATGGCGACGGCGTGATCGGCTTCGACGAGATGCAGGCGTTCCGGCAGGCCGAACGCGAGCAGCGCCAGCGGGCGCATTTCGCCCGGCTCGACGCCGATGGTGACGGCAAGGTCACCGTCGCCGAACTCGACGCGATGGCCGAACAGCGCTTCGCCCGCATGGACCGCAACGGCGACGGGCTGATCAGCGCCGACGAGCGGCGCGGTCAGCGCAAGCAAGGCCAGCGGCGGATGCGCGACTGAATGGCCTCGGTCGATGGTTGGCCGCGGTGCCCGGTCGGTGCGATGCTGGTCCGAATCGACACCGGCAGGTGAGGTCGAGGGAAACGATCGATGGCGGCCGATCAGGTCCACAGCGACGAACTCGATCCGGACCTGCCGGACATGCAGGCCGCCGCCGCCGGCGATGCGGCGGCCTGCCGGCGCCTGGTCGATCGTCACCTGCGGCGTCTGCACGCCTACGCGGCACGGATGCTCGACGACCCCAGCGAAGCCGAGGACGCCTGCCAGGAAGCCTTTCTCGGCCTCTGGCAGCAGGCACCGCGCTGGGAGCCGGGGCGGGCGAAGATCGCGACCTGGCTGTATCGCGTCGTCATCAACGGCTGTCGCGACCGGCTGCGGCAGCGGCGGCCGATCGAACCGGTCGAACGGATCGATGCCGAAGCCGCCGGCGACGCCGAGCATCCCGCCAGCCGGCATGAGCAGGACGAGCGTCGACGCCATCTGCATGCGCTGGTCGACGGCTTGCCCGAACGGCAACGCGAGGCGCTGCTGTTGTTCCATCTCGAGGGCCACAGCCAGGCTGAGACTGCGGCGATACTGCAGATCTCGGTCGATGCGCTGGAATCGTTGCTGGCACGCGCGCGGCGCAGCCTGCGGGCGCAGGTCGGCACGGACGGAGAAACCGGATGACTGAACGATCGATCACTGAGCAGCGCTTCGCCGAGCTGGCGGACAGCTACGGCGGCGACCTGCAGCGCTGGCCGGCGGCCGAGCGCGCCGCGGCGCGACAGTTGCTCGACAGCTCGCCTTCGGCGCAGCGCGTGCTGCAACACGCCGCCGCGCTCGACGCCACGCTGCACGCGCTGCCTGCACCACCGCCGCCTTCGGCGCGTCTGCGGACGCGACTGCTCGCCGCCGCGCCGCAGCCGCGGGTCAGTCTGCTGCGGAGCCTGTGGGCCGAACTCGGCGGCCTGCGCTATGCCGGGCCGGCATTTGCTGCCAGCCTGACGCTCGGCATCATGCTGGCGGTCTGGCAAACCGGTATCGACGAACCTGCCGACGCCGAGCTGGCGATCGTGCTGGACGAGTCCGACTATCAGGACTGGCTGCCATGACCACGCCCGCGCCCCGCCGCACGCTGCGCTGGATCCTGCTCGGATCGCTCGGACTGAACGTCGCGCTGGCCGCCGCGCTGGTCGCGCCCGGGCTCGGCCTGGTCGACGAGCCCGATCGACAGCGCTACACGCCGAACGCGTTCACGCCGATGAGCCTGCGGCGCGTGCTGACCGCCGAGCAGCGCGAGCAGCTCCGGCCGTTGTGGCACCAGCATCGACCGGAGGTCCGCAACGCGATTCGCGAGGCGCGGCAGGCGCGGCGCAGCCTGCTGGACGCGTTGCGTGCCGACGAGCTCGATCGGCCAACGCTCGAGCGCGCGCTGGCCGACTCGCGCGCGCATGACCTGCTGATGGTCGAGGCCGGCCATCGGATGCTGCTCGACGCGCTGCTGCAGCTCGGTCCGGAGCAGCGCCGCACGCTCGCCGACCAGCTCGAAGTTCGCCAGCGACGGCCGGAACGCTCCGATCGCGACCGCGACAGGCGCGACGATGCCCGGCGGAACGCGCGCGACCGGCACCCTGGCATCGATCCACGAACCGAGCGCAACGGCGGTTGATCGGAGCGCCGGCCGCTGCCGGTGAGGTGATGGTGACGTGAGCTGACGTCGTCCGCGACATGACCCGCCGTCATCCCGGCGAACGCCCACTGCCGTCCAGGGAACATGCCTGGCGGCAATCTCGCAAGAACGTCACTCAGAACAGGCCGGCCTGCGGCCGCGCCGGGATCCAATCTCTTTTGGGAGCAAATCGAGCGAAAAGCAACATGGCCCCGGCGTTCGCCGGGATGACGAGCAAGTGCATCGCGCAATCGCGTCGCCGGTCGCCATCGCGCCAACAGGCACTCGATCCATCGCCGGTCATCCCGGCGAACGCCGGGATCCATCTTGGTGCTCATTTCGCAGTTAACCGGGATCACGCCTGTTCGAAGAGGGGGGCGGGCCGCGGTCACAAATGAAACGGGCGGCCCGAGGGCCGCCCGTGCTCACCCACGTTCAGGTGGTGGCGGCTACCAGATCGTCAGTCGCAGATCGCCATCGCGAACCATGCCGTCGCTGGTCTTGCAGCCGAAGGCATCGGCGAATGCCGGCAGATTCGACGGCGCGCCGATTGCACGGAAGTTGGCCGGGGCGTGCGAGTCGGTCGACAGCCGGACCTTCAGTTCCTCCGGCTTGAAGTTGCGGCGCCAGACGGTCGCCCAGTTCAGGAAGAAGCGCTGGTTCTGAGCGAAACCGTCGATCTGTTCCGGCTGCGGGTTCGCCTCGTTGGCGCGCATCATCGCGTCGTAGGCGACCGACAGGCCGCCGAGGTCGGCGATGTTCTCGCCCAGCGTCAGGTTGCCGTTGACGTGGATGCCGTCGATCGACTCGTAGCCGTCGAACTGCTCGACCAGCTTGCCGGTGCGCTGCTTGAAGCCGCTCGCGTCCTGCTCCGACCACCAGTTCTCGAAGTTGCCGTTGGCGGCGAAGCGGCTGCCCTGGTCGTCGTAGCCGTGGATCATCTCGTGGCCGATCACGGCGCCGATGCCGCCGTAGTTCATGGCGTTGTCGGCAGCCGGGTCGAAGAACGGCGGCTGCAGGATCGCGGCCGGGAACACGATCTCGTTGGCCTGCGGGTTGTAGTAGGCGTTGACGGTCTGCGGCGACATCGCCCACTCGGTCTTGTCGACCGGCTTGCCGATCTTGGCCAGCTCGAAGCGGTAGTTGAACTCGTTGGCCGCGATCAGGTTCGAAACGTAGCTGTCACGCGAGGTTCGCAGGCCGTTCCAGTCGCGCCACTTGTCCGGATAACCGATCTTCGGCGTGAACGACGCGTGCTTCTCAAGCGCCTTCTGCTTGGTTTCCTCGCCCATCCACTCGAGGTTCTCGATGCGGTTCTTCAGTGCGGCGGACAGGTTCGCCACCAGTTCCTGCATCTTCGCCTTCGATTCCGGCGGGAACGCATGCTGGACATAGATCTGGCCGAGCGCTTCGCCCATCGTTCCGTTGATCGTGTTCAGCACACGCTTCCAGCGCGGCTGCATTTCTTCCTGGCCGCGCAGGGTCTTGCCGTAGAAGTTGAAGTTCTCCTGCGCCAGCGCATCGGACAGGTACGGTGCGGCGTTGTCGACGGTGTGGAAACGCAGGTAGGCCTGCCAGGTTCCGACCGGCACGTCGGCCAGCATCCTGCTGACTTCGGCATGGAAGTCCGGCATCGCCAGCGAGAACATCGTCGGCGCGGCGACACCCTGCGATTCGAAGAAGCGCGACCACGGGAAGTTCGGGCTGACCTGATCGGCGGCCGCCAGGTCAACCGGGTTGTACCATTTCGACACGTCCCGGGAGAGCTCCTCGCGCGACAGCGAGGCGCCGGCGAGCCGGGTTTCGAACGCCATCACCGCCCGGGCCTGTTCGGCTGCGGTCGGCTGATCGACGCCGGACAGGGTCAGGATGTTCGCGATGTGCTCGAGGTAGGCCTCGCGGGCCTTGACGTGGTCCTCGCGATCGCCGAGGTAGTAGTTGCGGTCCGGCAGGCCGAGGCCGCCCTGCGTCACATAGGCGATGTTGACCGACGAGTCGCTGAAGTCGGCATTCGGTCCGAAGCCGAACAGGAAGCCTTCGCCGCGCGCGGCGCTGCTGCGAAGGTAGTCGGCGACCGCCTGCGTGTCAGCCAGCGCGGCGATTGCGTCGATGCGGTCCTGGATCGGGGCGATGCCGGCGGCGTTGATCGCGGCCTCATCCATGCCGGTCGCCCAGACGTCGCCGATCATCTTCTCGATGCCGATCGCGGCGTCGGCTCGCGCGGCGCCCTCGACGAGCTGTTTCTGCACGGCCAGCGAGCGCTCGCCGAGCATTTCGAAGCTGCCCCAGGTCGTGCGGTCGGCCGGGACCGGGTTGGCGGCCAGCCACTTGCCGTTGACGTGCGCGTTCAGGTCGCTGCAGATCGGCGCGTCGGCATCGATGTCGGATGCAGCGAAACGGATCAGCCCCGGCAGCGTGCTGCTGTCGAGCGTGATCGTCGATGCACTCGCGTCGCCGTCGGCCGGAACCTCTGCGGGAGTGCCGCCGCATGCGGCAAGGGCGACGGATATGGCGAAACTCAGCGCGAACGGCGCAAGGGAACGACGGGTCACAAGCAGCTCCTGATCGATGGCCGACCGGCAGGGTCGAGGCTGATCGCTCAGTCTCTCGGCGGCCTGTCGGGTCGGCCTGTGCGAGGTCATGGGTCGCGCCGCCACGACCGGCGGCGCACGGGACCGCCGAGCATGCCCGCAGCAGAGCGGGTGTGCAAGCAGCGGCGGCCGCACTGCGGAGCGGCGCCGTGCGGGTCGGTGGTCTTTCTGTCAATGCGACCAGCCGAGCCGGCGCATCAGATGCTTCTCGCCCTCGAACAGCACCATCGCGACGGCCCCGATGGCGATCACGAGCGCGCCATCGGCCAGATCGACCGGCCGGGTTCCGAACAGCGTATGCATCAGCGGCCAGTAGGTGAATGCGATTTGCGCCAACACGACCACCGACACCGCGATCAGCACCGGTCGGGTGCCGAGCACGCCGCGCCACGTGAACGAGCTCATGTGCAGGTAGCGGACGTTGAACAGATAGAAGATCTCCAGCACGACCATGACATTGACGACCAGCGTGCGGGCGGTCTCGACATCGTTGCCGCGGCTCAGTGCGAAGAAGAAGATGCCGAGCGCGGCTGCCGCGAACACCATCGACACGAACGCGATCCGCCAGACCAGCAGCGGCGACAGCAGGCCGGCACCGGCCGGTCGCGGCGGCCGGCGCATCACCCCTGGCTCGGCCGGCTCGAATGCGAGTGCGAGCCCGAGCGTGACGCTGGTGATCATGTTGAGCCAGAGGATCTGCACCGGGCTCATCGGCATCGTGAACGCGAACAGGATCGCCGCCATCACCGTCAGCACCTCGCCGCCGTTGGTCGGCAGCGTCCACGATACGACCTTGCGGATGTTGTCGTAGACGGTGCGTCCTTCGTGCACCGCGGCGACGATCGAGGCGAAGTTGTCGTCGAGCAGCACCATCTGCGACGCATCCTTGGCCGCCTCGGTGCCCTTGCGGCCCATCGCGATGCCGATGTCGGCCTGCTTCAGCGACGGCGCGTCATTGACGCCGTCGCCGGTCATCGCGACGATTGCGCCGCCCGACTGCAGCGCCTGCACGATGCGCAGCTTGTGTTCCGGGCTGGTTCGGGCGAACACGTCGGTCCGATCGATCGCCGCCGCGAAACCGGCCTCGTCGATGCCGTCGAGCGCATGTCCGGTCAGCACCTGCGGTGGATCGCCGAGACCGAGCTGGCGGGCGATCGCCGACGCCGTCGCGGCGTGGTCGCCGGTGATCATCTTGACCGTGATGCCGGCCGAGTGGCACTGCGCGATCGCATCGATCACCTCGTCGCGCGGTGGGTCGATGAAAGAGACGATGCCGAGCAGCAGCAGGCCGTCGTCGACGTCGGCGAAGTCCAGTTCGATGGCGTCGGCGGCCGGCTTCATCGCGAAGCCGAGCACGCGCTCGCCCTCGGCGGCCGCTGTCGCGATCCGCTCATGCCATGCCTCGCGATCGAGCGGGGCGTCGCCGTGCGAGGTCGCCTGTCGCGTACACATGTCGAGCAGCCGCTCCGGTGCGCCCTTGACCAGCACGACACCGACGCCGAGCGGGTCGCGGACCAGCGTCGCCATGAAGCGATGCTGGGCATCGAACGGAATCTCGTCGAGCCGCGGCCATTCGGCGCGCATCGCGTCCGGGTCGAGTCCGGCCTTCATTGCCAGCGTGACCAGCGCGCCTTCCATCGGATCGCCCTCGACCCGCCAGTGGCCGTCGACGCGGCGGACGTGAGCATCATTGCAGAGCAGTCCGGCGCGCACGACCGCGAGCACGCCTCCCGGGCCGGGCGGCGCATCGCGCACCGCTTCGGCGACATGCTCGTCGCCGTGCGGCGCGTAGCCGCTGCCGGCGAGCAGCAGTTCATCGCCGGCGGTGACGATTCGCCGCACCGTCATCTCGTTGCGGGTCAGCGTGCCGGTCTTGTCGGAGCAGATTACCGAGGTCGCACCGAGCGTTTCGACCGCCGGCAGCCGGCGGACCACCGCATTGCGCGCCGCCATCCGCTGCACGCCGATCGCCAGCGTGATCGTGATCACCGCCGGCAGTCCCTCCGGAATAGCACTGACCGCCAGCGCGACGACCGCGAGCAGCGCGTCGGTCCATTCGTAGCGGCGCACGTACACCGCGAACAGGAACATCAGCAGCGCACCGCCGAATGCGACCCAGGTGAACTGGCGCGCGAAGCGGTTGATCTGCCGCAGCAGCGGTGTCGCCAGTGCCTGCACGCCGCCGATCAGCGTGCTGATCTTGCCGATCTCGGTCGCGAGGCCGGTCGCGACGACCGCGCCGACCGCCTGGCCGGCCGCGACCATCGTGCCGGAGTAGGCCATCGAACGGCGATCGCCGAGCGCCGCCTCGGCACCGACCGGATCGATGCTCTTTATCGCCGCGACCGACTCGCCGGTCAGAATCGCCTCGTCGATCAGCAGGCCGCGGGCGCGGATCAGTCGCAGGTCGGCCGGCACCCGGTCGCCCGGTTCGAGCAGCACGAGATCGCCGGGGACCAGTTCCGCGACCGGCACGCCGACCCGGTGGCCATCGCGCAACACGCTCGCATGCGGCGCGATCATGCCGCGGATCGCCTCCAGCGCATCTTCGGCCTTGCCTTCCTGGATGAAGCCGACCAGCGCATTGATCACGACTACTGCAAAAATCACGGCGGCATCGATCGGGTGCTCGAGCACCCAGGCCGCCACGGCGGCCGCGAGCAGAAAATAGATCAGTGCGCTGTGAAATTGGCTCAGGAACCGCAGCAAAGGATGACGCCGTCTTGGCGGCGGCAACTCGTTGCGGCCGTGCTGCTGCAGCCGGCGTGCCGCCTCGTCGGGGGTCAGCCCGGACCGGGCGGTGCCGAGTTGCTGCAGGACCTCGTCGGCGGGCTGCGCATGGGTCGCATCATGCGGTCCGCGCCAACCCGGAGCGTGAGTGTCCGCAGTGCTCATTCTGGCGGGCTCGGTCGGGAGGACTTCGGTCGTGTTCGCCATTGTCGCCGGTGCGGCCATGATCGGGCTGAGGGCGATCAAGGATAGCGTCGGCGCTGCGTGCATGCCGCGTTCGATCGTACGCACCGTTCATGCTCGCCGCCGGCGCAAGGTCGGATGAGGCGGGCGCCGATCGCGAATGCTCTGCTGCCGGTGTCCGGCTGCCAAAACGACGACGCCTCCCGGATGGGAGGCGTCGTCCGTGCTGCCGTTGAATGCCGCTGGTCAGCGCGCGGCGTTGGCGTTCATGATCGAGTTGCGGTTGGCATCGAGATACTGCGCCGGGTCGCGCATTCCGGTCGTGTGGCACTGGCCGCTGGTATGGCCCTGGTTCACCGCACCCGACAACTGCCCGTAGGCCTTTTCGGTGGTGCCGTCTTCCGGGTCGCTGAGAACCAGGTCGGTGGCGAAGTTGCAGTAGTCGTTGCTCCACCAGTTGGTGTACTTGAACGAGGTCGTGTAGTAGTGGACCTTGCTGCGCGCCCAGCTCGGAATTCCAGCCAGCCACGTCGACGCACCGCTGTAGCTCAGGTTGTCGTTGGTGCCGCAACCGACGCCGAACCACGAGCCGAGCGCGGCCAGGATGCCAGCCAGGTTGGTGCCCTGGTACGGCGTGCCGACCGACTGCATCAGGCGGTTGCCGGTCGCGTAGTCGAGGCCGCTCCAGTAGTACGTGTACAGATGCAGCGAAGCGGCTCCGCCCTGGCTGTGGGCGACCGTGCCGAACGAGTTCCAGGTGCTGCCGAAGCTCGCGATCATCCTGGCGAACTGGTCATGCGTGCGGTTTGCGTTGGCATCGAGGAAAGTCGACGCGTTGCTGAACTGCGATGCCGGCCAGACGCCGCCGGAGCAGTAGCCGTGCACCAGCAGCAGCCGGCTGCCGACGCCCTTTGCGACGACACGCTCCGGCTTCGGACCCATCGTCATCAGGTCGTCGACGACGATCCGTGATGGCAGCGCCTTGCTCGACACGGCGGGCAGCCGCAACGGCATGCGCGCGGCCTCGGCGATCGCGACGAAGTGATCGGGATCCTCGATCCGCACGTTGCGCAGTTCGAACGGCGCGCGGGCGCCGGCCAGCGTGATCCAGCGCTGGTCGAGACCGAGCTTCAACCGCCCGCGTTGCGGCGTGGCCATGCCGCCGATCCACGCGACCGGAATCGCGTTGCCGTCGATGTCGCGGCCCCAGACTTCGGCGAACGCGCGGTAGTGGCCGGCGTGGCGGCTCGCCGCGACCGGCAGCTCGATCGCGAAGCGACCTGGTTCGCCGGCGCGCCCGTTCGCTTTCGCTTGCCGCAGCGAAATCGAGGCAGGCACCACCGGGACGACGTGTTCGGCGGTGCGGACAACCGCCTGGCCGCGCACGTCGATGCCGTCGACACGGACCTGCGCGAGATGCTGCCCGCTGCCGTGCGCGACGAATTCGCCGCCGTAGACGCCGTCGCCGGCCGCGCCGTCACCGTGCTTGCCGTCGTCGAACATCGGATAGGTGGCGACCGTACCGTCCGGCGCCGTCACCTGCAGCAACGCATCGCGAATCTCGCCGGCGTCGCGGCCGAGCGCAATCGATTTGCCATCGACGTCGCTGTGCGTCAGCAGCGCGGCGAAGCCGATCCGCTCGCCGACCAGATGCCGGCGGTGCGTCGCGTACGAGGCGAGCTCGGTCGTCGGGTCGCCTTCGAGCAGCAGGTAGCCTTCGGACGGAGCATCGGCCGCAGCGCGCAGCGTCAGCTTCCAGCGGCCGTTCGCAACGCCGTCGAGCGTGAACTGTTCACCCGGAAAGCGCGCCTGCTCGATGCCGAATTCGGCGCGCCGCGAGTGCTTGGCCGCCACCGAGGGCTGCGTGCGGCCGGCCGGATCGCGGAGTCCGACCTGCCACTGGCCGGCCTGCGCGCCGGAAAACAGCATGAAACGCAGGCGACCGTTTTCCACCGGCAGGTCCAGGTTCAACTCTGCAGCGCCGGACTTGGTCGGTGCGAATCGGATCGGCAGCAGTGCGCTCTTCGAATGGATCGCGGCGGCGGCCGGATCCGGTGCCTGCATCGCGGCGAACTCGCTCGGCGGACCGGCGAGCTGCTTCGGGATCGGCTCCCCGGCGATCGCAGCGAAAGGCAGCAACAGGGACAGCGACAACGATAGTTTCGAACGGATCAACTTCACTGCATTCCCCTCCCGGAAAGCGGGTGAACCGGATGATGTGTTCGATCCGCTGCGGCGTTGCGACGCCGCCGGCTTCCTGCCGTCCGCCCGTCCATACCGGACCGAATGTCGGTCATTAGCTCACGCGCGGCCGGCAGCCGCACGCGGCAGTGCAGCATTGATGCTGCGCGGCGTGCGTCAGTCGGGAGGAATTGGCGTGCCGTCGCCCGGCGGCCGATGCGTGCGTGCCGCTGACGCCATGTCCGCGCTCCGCCACGGGACAGGCGCGCGCGGGGGAGGGGTTCAGATCGGCTGCGGTCGACCGAGCAGGAAGCCCTGGCCGTGATCGCAGCCGAGCGCGAGCAACGCGTCGCGCTGCTGTTCGGTCTCGATGCCTTCGGCAATCACTTCCATGCCGAGCGAGTGGGCCAGGGTCAGGATCGCGCGGATCACTGCCGTGCTGCCGGCTTCGCGCGCGGTGCCCAGCTCGGACACGAACGAGCGATCGATCTTCAGCATCTGCAGCGGGAAGCGGTGGATGTAGGACAGCGACGAGAAGCCGGTGCCGAAGTCATCGATCGCGGCCAGTACTCCTGCGACCCGCAAACATTCGAGGACATCGCTGACCTGCTGCGGCTTGTCGAGCAGCGTGCCCTCGGTCAGTTCGATCCGGACTCGGCGAGGATCGATCCCGCTGCGCGAGATCATCGCCAGCAGGCGCTGGTCCAGGTCCGGCTGGCGGAAATGCAGTGGCGATACGTTCAACGTGACGTAATGCTCTCCGCCGACCGCATCGGCAGTGCGACAGGCGAGCTCGAACAACTGCCAGTCGATCGCCTCGATGCTGCCGTTGTCCTCGGCGACGCGGATGAAATCGCCCGGCGCCAGCACACCGCGTCGCGGATGCAACCAGCGCAACAGTGCTTCGTAGCCGACCACGCGCTGGTCCGCCAGCCGCACGATCGGCTGGAAGTACGGCGCGAACTCGCCATGGGCCAGCGCGTGCCGCAATTCGGATTCGAGTTCCAGCACGTCCATGACCTGCTGGTTCAGCGCCTCGTCGAAGATCTCGAAGCGGTGCCGGCCGGCCTTCTTGGCGCGGTACATCGCGGCGTCGGCATCGCGCAATACGTCGTCGGCGCTGTGGTGGCGACGATCGCCCATCGCGACGCCGACGCTGGTCGAGGTCTGGATCTCCTTGCCCAGCGCCTGCATCGGCATTGCGATCACGTCGATGATCCGTTGTGCGATCCGGATCGGCACTTCGGCGCTGCCGACGTCCTCGATCAGGATCGCGAACTCGTCGCCGCCGAGCCGGGCGACCACATCCGGCTCGCGTACGCACGACGACAGTCGCCGTGCCACCTCCTTCAGCACTTCGTCACCGGCCAGATGGCCGAGGCTGTCGTTAATGATCTTGAAACGATCGACGTCGCAGTACAGCACCGCAAAGGTCGGCTGCGCTGAGCGACGTGCCCGCGCCATCACCCGTTCCAGCCGATCGCGCAGGTAGCCGCGGTTCGGCAACTGGGTCAGCGAATCGTGCATGACCTCGTGCTTGAGGCGCTGCTCGATCTTCTCGCGCACGGCGATCTGCTCGCGCAGCTCCGCGGTGCGATCGGCGACCCGCTGCTCCAGGCTCGCGTAGGCGTCGCGGAGCGCCTGGGCAGCATTGCGGCGCT
Organism: Lysobacteraceae bacterium; assembly: GCA_041687455.1. GTDB lineage: Bacteria > Pseudomonadota > Gammaproteobacteria > Xanthomonadales > Xanthomonadaceae > JAWLBY01. The sequence continues at coordinate 139,817 of JAWLBY010000003.1, forward strand.
GCAGGCTGTTGGCGATCTGGTGCGAGACGAAGGTCAGCAGTTCCTGCTCGCGCCAGCCGTAACGGACGTCGGCCGAATAGCTCTGCACGACGATCGCGCCGAGCACGCGGTCGCCGGCGGTCAGCGGCACGCCCAGCCATGATTCGGAATAGGTGCCGGCATTGTCGTACTCGCCGGCCTCGTGCAGGCGGGCGAGGTCGGCCGCGCTGGCCAGCAACGGCTTGGCCAGCCGCAACAGATACTCGGTGACACCGCGTCCGAGCGGTCGTGACACCGGTGCGGCTTCGACCTCGTCGACGTGATACGGAAAGTGCAGATGCGTGCCGTCGTCCGACAGCAGCGCGATATAGAAATTGCGCGCGACGATCAGGCTGCCGACGATGCTGTGCACGCTGCGGTAGAACACGTCCATGCTGTCATCCGACGACGACAGCTCGGCAATCCGGAACAACGCGGCCTGCAGGCGTTCGCCGCGCTGCCGTTCGTCGACTTCCGCATTCAGCACCCGGACCGTATCGGCCAGTTCCCGGGTGCGCTGCGCCACCCGGCGCTCGAGCTCTTCCTGGCCCTGCTTGCGTTCGAGCGCAGTGCAGATGTGGCTGCCGACGAACGACAGCAGGGCCTGGTCGGCGGCGCTGAAACGGACGTTGTCGACGTAGGTCTGCACGACCAGCGCACCGCGCACTTCGGAACCGCGCAGCATCGGCACGCCGAGCCAGTCCGGACTGTCCGGGCCGTGGATCCGCAGCTTGCCGGAGACCTGTTTGCGCAGCGCGTGGGTCGGCCCCATCAGCGGACGGCCGTCGCGGATCAGATACCAGCTCAGCGTGCGCTCGAACTGCGCCATCGTGAACCACGTGTCCGGATCGATCGCGTCCGGATCGGCGGTGTCGACGTAATAGATGAAGCGGAGCGCGTCGCGCGATCGATCGTACAGCGCGATGAAGAAGTTCTCGGCGTACATCAGGCCGCCGACGATCCGGTGCAGCCCGCGCAGCATGTCGGCCATGTCCAGCTCGGAGCCGGCCATGTCGGCGATCGCGAACAGCGCCCGCTGCAGCTTCTCGGCCTGCTCCATCCGCTCGACCGAATCGTGCAGCCGGGCGACTTCGAGAACTGCGGCCATCCGCAGCCGCGCGAGCCGGGTGACGGCCCGCCAGTGCTGCTCGGCCTGACTGGCATCGACGCCGCGATCGAGCCGGCACAACAGCACGGCACCGGCGCCATCGTCTTCGCGGTGCAGCGTCAAGGCCAGCGCCTGGCCGCTTGCCGCGCGCCCGTCGTCGGCAGCGAAGGCGGCGTCGGCCAGCGCCAGCCGCTCGGACGACAGCGCCAGTTGCGGCGCGCTCTGCCGCTCGCCGGGCCAGTTCAGCGACCACAGCACCAGAGCTTCGCGGCAGCCGGGCAGGGTTCTGGCGGTGGCGGCAATCGCATTGGCCACTGCCGGCACATCGGCCGATTCCATCAGGTCGCCGGCAAACTCGACCAAGCGCGTCTCCTCGGACGGATCGAAGCCGGTTCCTTCGGGCTGAAGCACCATCGAGCGCGATTCAACCATGCCAGTTCCTGATCAGCGACGGACCGTCGGACGGGCAAGCGCGGCGATCATCAGGTTTCCTGGCGCGCTTGCGGCGACCGTTTCCGTGCCTTGGCACCGTTGTATCACCGGGCTCGGGCGGTCGGCATCAGCATTGCATGAATCTGCGGAGCCGGTCACGTTGCCGGCGACATGCGGGCTGGTAGCAGGCTGGTCCGGGAGCTGCATCGATCCTGCCAGCGATCCTTGCAAGTCGCCCGCCTGCACCCGCAGCGCTGCCGTATGCCTGCGGCGCAGCAGCGCTTTCAATGCCTTGGCATGGGCGCTGCAGGAACGGTCGGGCAGCGGCGACGTCGCGCTCCGCGGCCGCTCGGCCGCGGGGCGGACGGACGCGACGCTGGTTGCCAACCGGCTGAACGCCAAAGGAGGTTGCGATGAACAGAATGATCACGAGCTGGGTCGCATGTGCCGTGCTGGTGCTGCCGGGAGCGGCGCTGGCGGTCGATGAGTACAGCTATGTCTGGGCGCGGGTGGTGTCGGTCGACCCGATCGTCGCCCGGACCAGCAGTCCGGAATCGCGCGAGGTGTGCTGGGAACAGCCGGTCACCCATTACCAGCCGGGCCGGGCCTATCCGACCTACCGGCGTGATCCGACCACCGGCACGCTGGTCGGCGCACTGATCGGCGGTGCGCTCGGCAGCCAGGTCGGCGGCGGCAGCGGCCGCACCGCGGCGACCGTGGCCGGTGCCGTGGCCGGTGGCGCGGTTGGCAGGAACATCTCCGAAACGCGGGCCGACACCGCGGCTGGCGAGCCTCGTGCGCGGGAAGGCTACGAGGAAGTCTGCGAGACCCGGACCACCGAGCATACCGAGCAGCGGGTGGTCGGCTACGACGTGACCTACGAACTCGAAGGGCAGTTGTTCCACGCGCGGACCGACGCCCATCCGGGCGAGCAGATCCGCGTTGCCGTCGCGCCGTACCACGACTGACGCAGGTGGAGGCCGTCCGGTGTGCCGGTGCCGAACGGCCGCTGCGGGCGGAGCGATTTCAGCCCGCGCGACGGCTGCGCCTGGCCGGCGGTGCGGCGCCGGTACCCTTCGCGGCCGCGCGTTGCCTGCGGCGCGTCGTGTATTCGAGTTCGATCCGTTCGCGATCGCGGCAGCGCAACTCGCGCGCCAGGATCGCCAGTGCCAGCGCCTTGCGCGGTCCGTACTTGTTGCAAGCGAAGCGCATCGTCGCGTCGCGTCCTGCCTCGCGCCAGAACGCGACATAGGAGTCGTACACGTGCCCGCTGCCGCGCGGGTCGGCGCTGTGCGCCAGCCGCACGCCGACGTGGCCGGTACGGTTGCGCGACGACAGCTTTCCCTCGGATGAACCGGCCGCTGGCAACTGCGCAGCGAGTTCGTCGTAGCGCGCGCGGGCGGCGCGCTGGGCAGCGCGCTTTCCGCCGTAGGCGTTGTCGGCGTAGAACTCCTGGAAGAACTGCTCGCCGCGGCGGATCCGCATCAACCAGCCGAAGCTGCCCTTTTCCGGCACTTCGACCCGGGTGGCACCGGTCGGCGCCTTGCGCTTTCTGCTCATGTCTGTTCGGCTCGGGCAACGGGTGATGCCGCGGCGGCGGCGGACTCGATGGCCGGTGCCGCGATCACGCCATAGTTGGCCAGCAGCCGGTCGCACAGTTCGGTCCATTCGCGCGCGGCGCCGGCATGCCGGCGGCGCCGCCAGACCGGCCGGCATTCCGACAGCGCCTCGGCGACCGCGACGTGCCGGTGCAGGTACGGCTTGACCAGCCGGAACGATCTGTCGAGCTTGTGGGCGATGCGGGCATGCTGCGCCGCCTGCCGGTTTACCAGGTTCAGCACGAAATCGGCCGGCGCCAGAGCAGGGTTCAGATGCTCCTGGATGGCTGCCGCCTCGCTGAGCAGCGAGGCTACGCCGTCGACTGCATACGACTCCGGAATCAGCGGCACCACGACCCGCTGCGACGAGGCCAGCGCCATCGTCAGCCGCAGTCCGAGCGCCGGTGCGCTGTCGATCACGACCAGGCCGTAAGCCTCGGCCAGCGAGCGCAGGTGGGTGCGGGCCTGGAACGCCGCCGACAGGTTGAGCCGGTCGGTTCCGGTCAATCGTGCCGATGCCGGCAGCAGATCGATGCTGGCGTCGGATGTCGGCATCGGCCGCGGCGCGGCTTCGTCGGAGAACAGCATGTCGGACGAAGGCTGCCCGCTGGCCTCGGCGCGGCTGGCGAGGGTGGCGGTCAGGTTGCCCTGTGCGTCGAGGTCGACCGCCAGCACGCGGCAGTAGTCGGCGGCCCGGAACGCCAGATGCGCCGCCAGCGAGGTCTTGCCGACGCCACCCTTGTGATTCGCGACCGTCACGATCATCGGTGAAGCCTCCGGTGCCGGCAGTGGCAAGCGCTGCGAGCCGGCCGCGCGGAAATCACGCGCGCAAGCAGCCTAACACAGGCATCGAGCGGAACTCCGCGAGCGTGCCGACGGACGGAAACGGCAACGGCGCCGGTCGGCGGCCCAGCATCGCAGTCACCCGCGGATTTCGAAGCCGGGCTTGTCGTTGATCGTGCCGTCTTCCTCGAGCACGGCGAACCGCTTGCGCTCGGCATCGAACACGACCGGCACGGCCGGCTGGAATGGCTTGCGCCGGATGAACTTGAGTTCCCAGCCGAAATGCTCGAGCTCGCTCAAGGTCAGCAACTGGGCGTCGTTGAGCTGCCGCTTCAATGCGGCCTGGTTCGCCTTGGTATCGGCGCGGCGTTCCTTGTCGACCATGACAGTCTCCCCCGAAAAGCTGTCGCAACGGCCGACGCGCCGGCCGGCGTGAATCCAGACGATCGGCCGGCTGGCCGCCCGTATCCAACGGATGCTAAAGCGATGCCATGCCTCTGACCAGCCCCGTCGCGTCGCTCAGCCGCGCTCGGCCAGCAACAGCAGTTCGTAGTGGCGGGTATGCGGGAACATGTCGAGTACCTGCGCGACGCGCGGTCGCAACGACGGCATCGCCGCGAGGTCGCGGGCGAGGCTTTCGGCATTGCAGCTCGAGTAGATCAGCCAGCGGGTTTCGGACTGCTGCAGCCGGGTGGCGAGCGTCGCGCCGAGGCCGCGGCGCGGCGGATTGACGATCACCAGCGGCGGCAGCGCGGGCTGTCCGAGCAGGTACGTGGTTGCGTCGGAGGCGACGAAGCGGACCCGTGTCGCGCCGATGCCGTCGGCCGTCTGCCGGGCGCTGTCGATCGCCTCGGCGCTCAGTTCGATGCCGAGCACGTCGCGGTCCGCTGCGGCGCAATGCAGTGCGAAGCCGCCGACCCCGCAATACAGATCCCACAGCGCCGACGGTTGCAGCGCGTCGACCCAGGCACGGGCCTGACGATAGAGCGCCGCCGCGACCGCGGTGTTGGTCTGGAAGAAACTGCGCGGCCGCAGGTGCAGCGGCAGGCCGCCAACCGGCATCGTCAGCGTCGCGTCCGGGCCGAGCACGATCTCCTGCTCGCCTTCGAGCACCGCCTTGTGCTCCGGCTGCAGGTTGATCGAAACCACCCGCAACTGCGGCATGCGCGCCAGCAGCGCCGGCAGATGCTTGCGGATCCGTCCCAGCGGCTCCTGCGAGCGCAGCACGAAGCGGACCATCAGCTCGCCGCTGTCCTCGGCCAGTGTGATCAGCAGGAACTTCAGTTCGCCGCGCCGCTGCGAGACATCGTACGGAGCGATCCGGGCCCGCTGCACGTACTCGATCAGTGGGTCGAAGCTGGACTGGAGCGCCGGCGGATAAAGCTGGCAGTCGCGCAGATCGATGCTGCCGAGGTCGGGATCGACCAGGCCGAGCACCGGAGCATCGCTGCTGCCGCTGACGACCATCTTGGCCTTGTTGCGGAAGCCCCGTTCGACGCTCGCGACCGCCGGCAACCACTGCAGTCCGGCGTGACCGGCCAGCAGTCTGCCCGCATGCGCCTGCTTGGCGAGCAGTTGCTCCGGGTAGGGCGTTTCGATCTCGCTGCACGAACGGCAGCGACCGGCGACGAAGTGCGGGCAGTGGATCACGGGACAGGGCCGACCAGGCCGAGCTGGGCCAGCGCGCTGCGGGCCGCCCGCCGGCCGCTGGCGAAGCAGGCGGTCAACAGATAGCCGCCGGTCGGGGCCTCCCAGTCGATCATTTCGCCGGCGCAGTAGACGCCCGGCAGTGCGCGCAGCATCAGGCCGTCGGTCAGCGCCGAAAAGCACACGCCGCCGGCGCTGCTGATCGCCTCGGCGATCGGCCGGGTGCCGTGCAATGTCAACGGCAACGCTTTCAGCAGCGCTGCGCAGGCGGCGGGATCGGCCAGCGCGGAGCGCTCGCCGAGTTCATGCAGCAGGCCGAGCCGTACGCCGTCGACGCCGATCGTGCGACGCAGGTGTTCGCTGAGCGAGCGCTTGCCGCGCGGCCGGGCCAGCGCGGCAAGCAGTGAGGCGTGCGACCGGTTCGGACACAGGTCGAGCGTGATGGTCGCCTGGCCGTCAGCGTCGATCGCGTCGCGCAGGGCGGCCGAGAACGCATAGACCAGGCTGCCCTCGATACCATCGGCAGTGATCACGAACTCGCCTTGCACCGGCGCGCTGCCAGCGAACGACAGCGCGACCGGCTTGACCGGTGCACCGGCATGACGGTCGCTGAAGTGCGGGCTCCAGCGGCATGCGAAGCCGCAGTTGGCTGGCTTCAGCGTGGCGACGCCGATGCCGCGTTCGCGCAGCAGCGCCACCCAGCCGCCGTCCGAACCGAGTTTCGGCCAACTGGCGCCGCCGAGCGCGAGGATCGTCGCGTCGGCGCTTGCACGGCGCTCGCCGTCGGCGGCCGCGAAGCGCAGCGCGCCGTCCGCGGCCCAGCCGAGCCAGCGGTGCTGGACCGCGAACTGCACGCCCTGTTCGCGCAGTCGCCGTACCCAGCCGCGCAGCAGCGGTGCCGCGCGCAGGTCGGACGGGAACACCCGGCCGGAACTGCCGACCCTGGTCTCGATGCCGAGTTCGCGCGCCCAGCCGCGCAGCGCGTCGGCGTCAAAGTCGCCGAGCCAGCCGCGCACCTGCGGCGCCGTCTCGCGGTAGCGCGAGACGAAGTGCTCGAACGGTTCCGAGTGGGTCAGGTTCAGGCCGCCCTTGCCGGCGATCAGGATCTTGCGTCCGACCGACGGCAGCCAGTCGTACACGACCACTTCGGCGCCGCCCGCGCGCGCGGTTTCGGCAGCCATCAGCCCGGCCGGGCCGCCGCCGATCACCGCGATTCGTGTTGCCTGCCGCTGCATCCGGCCATGCTCGCACGGCCGTCAAGCCGTGCCGCGTTGCACTCAGCCGGTCGGACCGTTGCCACGCCGCCGTCCGTCGTCCTGGCGCTTGCGGCCCTGCCCGTGGTGGTGCGGCTGGCCGTTGCCGCGCGGACGGTGCGGTCGCTGCGGCGCATGCTGCGGCTGGCCGCCGCGCCGGCGCTGGTCGCCCGACGGCGTGGTGTGCAACGGCTGGGTCGGCACGAAACCGTCGACTTCGGTGCGATCGATCGGCGTGCCGAGCAGCCGGTCGATCGCACGCAACTGCGCCGATTCGTCGGCACTGACCAGCGACAGGGCGAGCCCGTCGGCGCCGGCGCGGCCGGTGCGGCCGATCCGGTGCACGTAGTCCTCGGCCACCATCGGCAGGTCGTAGTTGATCACCGCAGGCAACTGTTCGATGTCGATGCCGCGGGCAGCGATGTCGGTGGCGACCAGCACCGTGATCCGGCCCGACTTGAAGTCGGCCAGCGCGCGGGTTCGGGCATTCTGCGACTTGTTGCCGTGGATCGCCGCGGCGCCGTGACCGTGCTGCTGCAGTACCCGGCACAGCTTGTCGGAACCGTGCTTGGTGCGGCAGAACACCAGCGTCTGCCGGCGGCTGTCCTGCGCCAGCAGATGCAGCAACAGGTCGCGCTTCTTTGCCAGGTCGACCGGATGGACGACATGCTGCACGCGTGGCGCCGCGCTGTTGCTCGGCGTCGCCTGCACCTCGCGCGGATCGCGCATGAACTGTTTCGCGAGCTCCTTGATCTCGGGCGCGAAGGTTGCCGAGAACAGCAGTGTCTGCCGATCGGCGGGCAGCGCCGACAGGATCCGCCGCAACGCCGGCAGGAAGCCCATGTCGAGCATCCGGTCGGCCTCGTCGAGCACCAGCACGTCGATCTGCGACAGGTCGACGGTGCGTTGCTGCATGTGGTCGATCAGCCGGCCCGGCGTCGCGACCAGCACTTCGACGCCGCGACGCAGGGCGTCGATCTGCGACTGCATGCCGACGCCGCCGAACACGACGGCGCTGCGCACGCGCAGGTGGCGGCCGTAGTCGCGCACGCTCTCGAGCACCTGTGCAGCCAGTTCGCGGGTCGGTGTCAGCACCAGCACGCGCGGGCAGCGCGGCGCGCCACGGCGATCGGCAAGCCGCTGCAGCAGCGGCAACGCGAAGGCGGCGGTCTTGCCGGTGCCGGTCTGCGCGGCGGCAAGCAGGTCGTGACCGGCCAGCACCTGCGGAATTGCGGCCTGCTGGATCGCGGTTGCTTCGGTGTAGCCCTGTTCGCCCAGGGCACGGCATAGTTCGGGCAGCAGCCCGAGCGCTTCGAAATTCATGGATTGGCTCCGTTGATGATGAACCCGGAGCGTCCCGAACACCGCGCTGCAGGAAAGGCGATGCCGAGTGCAGCATCGCGAAGGTCGATGGCGGAGGGGTCGAAGCACCGACGGCGGATGTCGCCCGGACGCATTCATCGGGAGATCCGCCTCCGACGAACCGCGCACTCTACGTGCTGCAGTGCAAAAATGCCAGTCGTCGGCGGCCATAGCGACCGCTGGGGCCGACCGGCGCGCACCTTGCGTGGTCAGCAGGCCGATCGCGGCGGTCCGGCTCGGCCGGGGCGACGGGCCGGCGCTGATATCGCAGAATGCGGGCCCGGCGGTTGCTGTCCGCCGCGCGTGGGGAGTGTTCGATGAGTCGTCCGCAGTCGTCGCCGGGCTGGATTCGCATCGTTGGGGTGTTTCTGCTGGCATTGCTGCTGGCGGCGTTGCTGGCTGGCCTCGCCTGGCTCGCGCTCGGTGCCGGCTTCGCCGAGCTGCGCGAGTATCGGCAGCTCGAGCGCACGCCGCGCAGCCTGGTCGCGGCGGTGTTGCCGGGCGAGGTGAACCTGAGCGGCCGGGTGGTGCCGGCCGGGCCCCTGCTGCAGGCGCCGGACAGCGGCGTCGAGGTCGTCTACTACCGCTACCACGTCGAGCGCGAAAGCCGCGACTCGGAAGGCCGGACCGAATGGCGGACGGTGCTCGATGAGTCGGAGTACGTCGATTTCATGCTGGTCGACGACAGTGGCGAGATCCTGGTGCAACCGGGTTCGCGAGTGCGCTTCGACGTGCCGCAGCGCTCGCAGCGGCGGCACGGCGACATGCGCTACACCGAGTACAGGCTCCAGCCGGCCGACCAGGTGTTCGTGTTCGGGCACATCGACGCCCGGGGTCGCGCGCCGCGGGTCGAGTTCGAGACGCCGGGCCAGTACTGGCCGGTGATCTCGACCTACGGTGCCGAGTCGGTGCACGGCGGCATGATGCTGGCAACGCTGCTGTGGCTGTGGTTCGGCCTGTTGCTGGTCAGTGCGGCGATCTATGCACTGCTGTGGGGGCTGCGCGTGCATGTCAGCACGGTCTATCTCGCGATCCTCAGCATCGTGATGGCGGCCGCGCTGGTCGGGCTCAGTGTGCGAGCGGCGCGCGTTGACCTGCGCGACTCGTTCGCACGGACCGCGCGCGACGTCGCGGCGGCGCAGGCGCTGATCGGCGACCGGCTCACGCGGGCGGGTCTTGACTGGCCCGGCGACTGGAACCGGTTGCGCGACCCGGAGGTCAGGCTGTCCCGGCTCGCCGCGTTCGAGCAGCGTGTCGTCGAGCACCTGCGCGACCGGATCGCGCTGCAGGTCGCCCGCACCGAGGCGGTTCGCCGGCAATGGCCGGAGCGACTGGTCGCCGGCGGCCTGGAGCTTCCCGAGCTGCCGCAGATCGCCGTCGCGCCGCAGCTCGAACACGATCCGGATCGGGAACGGGCGCGCAGCGGTCGGGCCTTGCTCGGCCATGGTGTCGCCGCCGCGCTGCTGGTCATCGCCACGCTGCTGGCCTGGTTCGGATTCCGTCGCGTGCGCCTGAAACGGACCATCGAAAACCTGCCGACCAGCCGCAGCGCCGGTGTCGCCTGTGGTCTGGCCGAACTGAAGGGGCGGGCGGAGGTCGCCGCCGGCCACGAGCCGCTGATCGGTCCGCTGTCGAGCCATGCCTGCGTCTGGTACCACTACCTGGTCGAGGAGCGGCGCGGTTCCGGCCGCAACGCGCGCTGGGTCACCGTGCAGGACACCCGCGTCGACCGGCGTTTCCGCCTGCTCGACGACGAAGGCGCGATGCCGGTCGAACCGGCCGGCGCCGAAACGATCGTGACCTGCTGCAAGCGCGAGCGGCGCGGCCGGATGCGCTACACCGAACGCTGGATCGCTCCCGGCACCGAGCTGTACGTGCTCGGCAGCGCCGAGATCGATCCCGACACCGGCGACTCGCTGCAACTGGCCCGCGGCCCGGCCGAACAGCCGTTCCTGATCAGCGATCTCGGCGAATCGGAGCTGATGCTGCGCAAGGCGCGCTCGGCGTTCCTGCTGCTGAACCTCGGCGTCAACGCCGGCAACGGCGCGGCGCTGGCGTTGCTCGCGAGCTGGGCGGCGATGCACGGGGCCGGCTTCCTCGCCGCCGCGCTGGTCCCGCTCGGTTTCTTCGCGGTATTCCTCGCGATCCTGATCTACAACGACCTCGTGATGCTGCGCCAGCGCGTGCGACGCGCGTGGGCGAACATCGAAGTCGCGCTGTTGAAGCGCGCCGATCTGGTGCCGCGGCTGCAGTCGGTGCTGCAGGCCTATCTGGATCACGAGCGTGGTTTGCAGCAGCAACTGGCGCTGCTGCGCCAACTGAGCGACCGGCAACAGATCGCCCCGGCCGCCGCGGCCGAGCTGATCGGTGCCGAGCAGGCCGTGCTGGGACGCTTCCAGGCCTTGCGCGAGGCACATCCGGATCTGCGCGGCAACGTGCCCGCCAGTGCGCTGATCGCCACGCTGGTGCGGCTGGAAACCGAACTGGCCCTGATGCGCGACGGCTACAACCACTCGGTCGAGCGCTACAACACGCGCAGCCAGCAGTTTCCCGAGCTGTTGTTCGCCCGCCTGTTCCGGTTCCGGCCGGCCGAACTGCTGCGCTCGACCGGGACGCCGACGGCCGTGGCCGTGGGCTGAGCGTCTTTGCGCCGCGAACGGTGCGATCTGCGAGCGGCGCTCTTGCATCTGCGCTGCAATTGAACTTCGATAGGCGGCGGGGGCGGGCGGCATCGGATTCGCGGTCGCGGATCGGCTGTCCGGAGGAGCATCGAGTGGCGATGGGAACGAGCGAGCGAGCGGCCGATGCCGGCCTGCTGCATCGGAACCGGCGCGTGCGCCTGCGGCGCGGCGATGGTGCCGTCCGCCCGGCACGTCTCGGCTGGTTGCTGGCGTGGGTCGCTACGCTCGCGTTCGCGGCCACGCCCGAACAGGCCGAGCAACTGCTGATCCACACACCGAAGCCGGCGCTGGAGATGGCGCAGCAGCAGTTGGCGTCGCTGCCGCCGGACCACGCCGATCGCCCGCGCTGGCATGCGATCGCATCGGAGGCCGGCTACGCGCTGGCCTTGCCCGAGGTCGCCGCCGGCGAGGCCGAACAGGGCCTGGCCAGCCCGCTGCTGTCGGCCGAACTGCAGCAGCGGCTGTCGATCGCCCGCGCGCAGGGGCTCGATATTTCCGGTCGTGCCGAGCACAGCATCGAGCTGCTGATGACGGTGGTCGCAACGCTCGAGCAGGGCGAGTTCGACCCGCAGTTCCTGGTCGATGCGCTGACCGCGCGTGCGTCGGCCTACTATTCGATCAGCAATTACCGCGCCGCACTGGCCGACCTGCTGCGGGTCTATCCGATCGCGCCGGAGCAGGGGCCACGCACGATCCGCGCCGATGTCGCGACCGCGCTCGGCAACGTCTACGCCGCAATCGAAGACTACCCGCACGCCGAGCAGTTCTACCTCGAGGCGATCGAGCATGCGCTGCAGCAGCAGAGCTGGGTCCGCGCCAGCATCGCCGAGTACAGCCTGGCCGCGGTGTACCGGCGCGCCAGACAGTGGGAAAAGGCCGCCGACTATTTCGAGCGTGCACGCCAGCACAGCGCGGCGGCCGACGACGTGCAGGGTGTCGCCTACGCCGAGTTCGGCCTCGCCCAGGTCGCACTCGAACTGCGCGATCTGGACCGCTCCGAGCGGATGTACCGGCAATCCCTGCCGGTGTTCGAGGCCGCCGGCGACCTGTTGCCGCAGGCCAATGTCTACCACGGGCTCGCGCGCATCGCGTTCGAGCGCGGCGCGTTCCGCGACGCGGTCGTGCATTCGGGCGAGGCGCTGCGACTGATGGAGCAGGTCGTCGATCTCGACTTCAACCACAAGCTGCTGGCGCTGCGTGCCGATGCGCAGTTCGCGCTCGGCGACTACCGGGCCGCGTTCGACAGCCTGCGGCGGTCGGCGGAGATCAAGCAGGCCTGGCTCGAGGCGCGCAACAACGAGTCGTTGTCGGAGATGCGCGTGCGGTTCGACACCGAGCGGCAGCGGCAGCAGAACATCCTGCTGCTGAAGGAGAACCAGCTCAACGCGGCCAAGCTCGCCGAACAGACCCAGACCACCCGGCTGTACATAGTCTCGATGGTGGCGTTGTCGCTGCTGCTCGGCTTCTTGGTCCTGCTCGCGGTGCGCAGCAAGCAGGTGCGGCGTCGTCTGGCGGTGCAGGCGCTGACCGACGAGCTGACCGGCGTCGCCAATCGTCGCAAGGTGATGGCCACGCTGGCGGCGGAGTTCGAGCGCGCGCGGCGCTACCGGACGACGCTGTCGATCGCGATGCTCGACCTCGATCACTTCAAGCAGGTCAACGACCGCTTCGGTCATGCCGCTGGCGACCAGGTGCTGCGCGCGTTCGCGTCGATGGCGGCGGGCAGCCTGCGCAAGACCGACTGCTTCGGCCGGATCGGTGGGGAGGAGTTCCTGGCCATCCTGCCGCATACCGACGGATCGGTGGCGGTGCAGGTGATGGAACGGATGCGCCGGGCAACCGGCGCGTTGGTCTGTCCGCGACTCGAAGGTTCGTTCCAGCCGAGTGTCAGCATCGGTGTCGCGGTGCTGGACGATCTCGACAGCGACATCGACGTGCTGCTCAAGCGTGCCGACGATGCCGTGTACCGGGCCAAGCAGGGCGGGCGCAATCGCGTCGTCGCGGCGGAGGAAGCTGGCAGCACGGTGCTGTGAGCGTCGCTGCTCGACGCCGCCGCAAAGAGCCATCAGGTCAGCGCTGATGCATCTCGCGGGCGCCGACCAGACGGGTCGCCATCGGCCGCTCGCTGGCGTTCCAGCGCAACTGCATTCGGGTTTCCTGGCGGGCGCGCAGATCCTCCAGCGGTACGCCGCGGTCGACCGATTCGATGTCGTGCGCCCGCATCGCGAAACCGGCCACGACGGCCGCTGCAAACAGCGCAGCCGCAGCCACCGCGATGCTGGCGAGCGGCACCGTGACCGGCCGTTCGGCGCGCAGCAGCAGCGACGCGGCCTGCTTGCGGGCCTCGTGCAGGTGGTCCTCGACGTGCAGTCTCATGGCAACGGCTCCGTCTGCTGACGTGTTGCGAGTCTGCGCGCTGGCAAGCAGTCGCAGCCATACCACGCTTGAACGTGCCGGACAGCGGCTCAGGCCGTTCACCTGGCATTCGTTTTCTGGCCGCCGACCGGCCTTCCGGCACGGCGTTCACATATTCCGGAGACAATGGCTGCCGGCGCCGTGATCATCGCCCGTGTTTGCAACGATCGCCGGTGCCTGCCACGGAGGTTGCCCGATGATTCGCTGCTGGAAATGGCTGGTTCCGGTGCTGCTGCTGGTCGGATGCGCCAGCGGAGGCGATCCGCGGCAGCCGATTCCGACCCGGCTCGACCCGGCACCGCTCGCCGACCGGCCGGCGCCGCTGGTGGTCGTGCTGCCGGGGCGGTACGACGATCTCGGCACGCTGGCGGCCAGCGGCATCGTATCGGCGATCCGCCAAGGCTGGCCGGATGCCGACGTGCTGCTGACTGGCGTGGGCATGGCCTGGTACCGCGACGGTGTGCTGGTCGAGCGCCTGCATCGCGAGATCATCGAGCCGGCCCGTCATCGTGGCGTCGGATCCATCTGGCTGGTCGGTGCGTCGATCGGCGGGACGGGCGCGTTGCTGTATGAGCGCGCGCATCCGGGCGAGGTCGACGGCATCGTTCTGTTGGGGCCGTACCTCGGCGAGCGCAGGGCCGTCGAACAGATTCTCGATGCCGGCGGGTTGGCGGCGTGGCAGCCGGGTCCGCCGCGGTCGCTGACGGCAACGACATTCCGGCGCGAGCTGTGGCGGTCACTGAAGGAACTGCTCGATGACCCGCAGCGGGCCGAGCGGCTGTGGCTGGTCTATGGCGAACAGGATCGTTACGACTATGCGCTGCCGGCGATAGCGCCGGTGCTGCGGCCCGAGCAGACCGTGCGGCTACCGGGCGGCCACGCCTGGTCGGTGTGGACGCCTGCCGCGGCCGAGGTGTTCGAGAGGATTGCCGGCCCCGGGCGCCGCGTGGCGGCCGGGCTCAGATGATCCGAGCGTCAGGGCAACTCTGTTGCCGCGAGTGTCGGCCGGGCCTCCAGCATGCGGACTCGTGAGGGCGGTGATTGTGGAGTCCGCCGAGACGCCGCTCAGACCCGCCGACACTCCGCGCGACGCAGGCTGAACGGGTTCTTCGAACTGAAGCTGCACTTCATGCCGAGCACGTCGGCAAGGCTGGCGACCTGATTCGGACGCGGTGCGTCGAGTTCGATCTCGCGATCGAACGCCAGCGCACGCGCCAGCTCGGCTTGAACCGGGGAGACAGCGATCGCGGCCTGCATCGCCCGCGTGCGATCGTTCTTCTGTTCCTGCTCCGTGGCTGCGCTCGGCGTGTTCCCCAGCATCGACACCGCCAGCGCAAGACCGCTCAGGACCATCGAGTTCTTCATGCAAGTTCCTGTCTGTTCCCCGTGCTCGCCTCGTTTGCGACGAGGTCGAGTTCAGGCTAGCGGTCAGGGGCATCCGAAGTGGCGGAATCGATCACAGAATTGCGCCGGCCTGATCCGCATTGCGACGAGCGGCAGGCTGATCGATCGCTGGCCGCTCCATGGCCGGGTCCGCTGGCCAGGCGGGCTCGGCAACCGCCCGTCCCCGATTTGACGTTATGCGTCAATTAATCGCCATTACGACGACGTTATCTGTCAGTTGGCTGCATGTTATCCGGTCGCGTTCGTGATGGACGCCACAATATGCTGAGTCTGTCCGTCCCCACACTCCGTCCGGCGCCGATCAGTTGGCGCCCCGAACGACGGAGTACAGACCCAGATGACGAACACCGCCCGCCGCCATCGCACGGCTCGTACCGTGCTGGCTTTCGCGTCGCTGCTGACTGCCGCTGCCTTCGCCGGCTCGGCCACGGCCGCGACCTACTACGTGCGCACCGATGGTGGTGACACCACCCAGTGCACCGGCAAGGCCGACGCGGCCTATCCGGGCAGTGGCACCGGCCAGGCCTGCGCCTGGAAGCACCCGTTCAATGCGTTGCCGCCGGGCAAGAGCCCGCGCATCGCCGGTGGCGATACGCTGATCGTCGGCGCCGGCAGCTACATGATGGGCATCGGTGCCCCGGACACCGCCAGTTGCGGTTCCAGCTATTCGTACGATTGCTTCATGGCCAAGGTCCCGAGCGGCCCATCGACCACGCAGCCGACCCGGATCCTCGGCAGGGGCCACGACGCCGGCTGCAAGGCGCCGCCGGAATTGTGGGGCACCGAGCGCGCGTGGACGGTGTTCGATCTGCGCGGTTCCAGCAATGTCGAGATCGGTTGCTTCGACGTGACCGACCACGAAGCCTGCATCCAGGGACATACCGGCGGTGCGGCCTGCGGCAGCAGCGGAAAGTGGGCCGGCCGCGGCCTGATCGCGCAGGACTCGTCGAACGTCAAGCTGACCGACCTGAAGATCCGCGGCATGGCCAACAAGGGCATCCACGCCGGCCGGCTGAAGGACTGGACGATGACCCGCGTGACGCTGCGCGCCAACGGCTGGGTCGGCTGGGACGGCGACATCGGTGCCGATGTCAGCTCGAACAGCGGCAACATGATCTTCCGCGAGTCGGAGATCGCCTGGAACGGCTGTGCCGAGAAATACCCGAGTACCGAAATTCACGCCTGCTGGGCGCAGAAGACCGGCGGCTACGGAGACGGCCTCGGCACCCACCGGACTGGAGGAAACTGGCTGTTCGAGGACACGCTGGTGCACCACAACACGTCCGACGGCATCGACCTGCTGTACATGGCCGATGGCGGCAGCGTGACGCTGCGCCGGGTCTGGGCCGAGGGCAATGCCGGCAACCAGATCAAGACCAACGGCCAGGCACGGATCGAGAATTCGGTCGTGGTTGGCAACTGCGGCTACTTCGACGGCAGGTTCTCGACCATGATCTCCGGCGATCATTGCCGAGCGATGGGCAACACGCTGTCGATCGGCCTGTTTGCCAACGACACCGTCGATCTGGTCAACAACACGATCAGCGGTGAGGGCGACTGCCTGCTGCTGACCGGTGGCGGCAGCGGTTCCAGGCTCAACATTTCCAACAACGTGTTCATCGGCGAGGTCGATCGCACCGGCTCGGGCGAGCGGACCTGCCTGCAGTATTCCGATGGCGGCAGCGAGGCGCTGAGCTGGAAGAAGAACCACGTCAGCGGCGTCAAGAACAACACCTGCCCAAGCGGCAGCCTGTGCGGCACGTCGCCGCAGATCGCCAATGCGTCGTACAACGGGTTCGATCCGACACCGCTGTCCGGTAGCCCGCTGATCGATGCCGCCGACGGCGCGGTCGCGCCCACGGTCGACTATCACAACTACGCCCGCAGCACGGCCGACATCGGAGCGATCGAATACGGTGCATCGGCCGGTGCCGAGCCGGAGCCGAGTCCGGAACCGACACCGGAACCGACACCGGAGCCGACACCGGAACCGACACCGGAACCGACACCGGAACCGACACCGGAACCGACACCGGAACCGACACCGGAGCCGACACCGGAGCCGATCAGCCAGATCGCGAGCGTGAGTTCGCTGCAGGTCAGCGCCTGGCGCAAGGGCCGCAACACGTACTATCGTGCAATCGCGGAGGTCGTCGATGACGGCGGGAAGCCGCTGTCGAACGCGATCGTCGATGGTCTCTGGACCAATGCCGGTGCCCGCGAGGCCAGCGGCGTGACCGATGGCAATGGCATCGCGTCGATCGACGGCGGTCGCCGTCGCGACGGCGCCGCCGCGACGTTCTGTGTCACCGATGTGCGCGGAACCGACATCAGCTTCGACGGTGCCAAGGTCTGCGCGTCGAACCGGTGATTGACTGACGGAGGTCGCGGTCGCGACCGGACGTCATCGGTGCGAAGCCCGGGCATCTGCCCGGGCTTCTTCGTGGCGCTCGATCGTGCGCGAAGTCACTTCCGGGGCGCGCCACTGCCGCCGCTCATTCGTCGCCGAATGCGGATTCGTCCTCCGGTTCTGCCATTCGTTCTGCGATCAGTTCGGCGGCGCGGTCCGCGGCATCCTCGTAAGGCCGCAGCAGCATGTCCGGCGTCGGTGTCAGTCGTTGGCCGAGATCCGACGGCGCCCGCAGCGCGACGGCGAAGTGGCCCTTGAAATCCGAGCGCTGCAGCGCGTGGCCGAGTTCTGCGACGGCTTCCGGCAACGGCAATGTCGAAACGACCCAGCGCGCGTTGCGCAGCGGCAGCGAATGCACGAACTCGACGTCCTCGGCATCGCCGAAGCGCGCCGGCAGGCCGGCGTGGCGAGCCGCGGCGACCACGTCAGGATCGAAGTCGACGCCGAGCACGCCGATGCCGCGCTCGCGCAGTTGTGCCAGCAGTCGTCCGCCGTAGCGGCCGAGCCCGTAGACGACGACGTCCGGCTCCTGCTCCTCGGCCTGTTCCCAGGCCTGCTCGCGGAACGGCACGCGGCGCTCGAACGGGCCGAGCAACGGCTGGCACAGCGCGTACAGCCGCTCGCTGTAGAGAATCATGTATGTCGACAGCATGATCGTCACCAGTCCGACCAGCGTGACCAGGCTCAGTGCCGAGCTGCCGACGTGGCCGAGCGCGACGCCCATCGCGATGAAGATCACCGAGAACTCGCTGATCTGCGCGACCGTGAGGCCGGCCAGGAAGCCGGTCCGGCGGCGATACCCCATCGACGCCATGATGATCAGCACGATCAGCGGATTGCCGACCAGCACGAAGATCGAGAACGCGATCGCCGCCGGCAGCTCGGCACCGAGATCGGCGAACTCGAGTCGCGCGCCGAGATCGACGAAGAAGAACAGCAGCAGGAAATCGCGCAGACCGGACAGCCGCGCACCGACCGCCTCGCGGAACGACGTGGCCGCCAATGCGAACCCGGCCAGGAATGCGCCGACCTCCTTGCTGAAGCCGAGCATTTCGCCGGCGGCGGCCAGCGTCGCGCCCCATGCGACCGAGAACACCAGCAACAGCTCGCCGCTCGATGCGGCCAGGCGCAGCGCATGCGGCAGCAGCCAGCGCACCGCCGCATAAAGAAAGCCCAGTCCCAGCAGCAGTCCGCCGAGGCCGATCGCCACCGAGCCGAAGCCGCCGCCTTCCTCGCCGACATCCCACGAGCCGATCACCATCATCGCGATCACCACCGCGATGTCCTGCACGATCAGGAAGCCGGTCGCGATCCGGCCGTGCAGCGTATCGAGTTCGCGCTTGTCCGACAGCAGCTTGACGATGATGATCGTGCTCGAGAACGTGAGCGCGACCGCGACGTACAGCGACTTGATCGAATCCATGCCGAGGGCGCGGCCGAGCAGATAGCCGAACACGATCGTGAAGGCGAGCTGGCCGATGCCGGTCGCCAGCGCCACCGGGCCGAGCTTGCGCACCAGCGCCGGATCGAGCTTCAGGCCGACCAGGAACAGCAGCACGGTCACGCCGAGCTGGGCCAGCAGTTCCATCGGTTCGGTCTCGGTGACCCAGCCGGCACCGGCCGGCCCGACCACGATACCGACCACGATGAATGCGACGATCATCGGCTGCCGCAGCCGTGCGGCCAGCAGTCCGATCACGGCGGCGATCAGCAGCACGCCTGCGAATTCGATGAACATGAAATGCTCGATGGCTCGGCCGAACGACGGCCGTTCAAACCGCCGAGCTTACAACGAGCGGGGCGTTGGCTGATCGGGCCTGGTCATCCGGACTGACGTTCCCGGTATCGCGCGCGGTAGAAAATGATTCCGCCGGAGGCGTTTCGCTGATGTTCGGCGGCGAGCCGCTACGGTGCACCCCACGGAGCCAAGGAGACCGCATGACGCTGGTGATCGCCCACGACGAGACCCATAACCGATTCGAGACCGTGGTCGACGGCCACACGGCCGTGCTCGAATACCGACGCGACGGCGCCGTCGTCGACATCGCGCACGTGCTCGTGCCGACGCCGGTCGAGGGCCGCGGCATTGCATCGTCACTGTCGAAGGCGGCGCTCGACTGGAGCCGCACGGCCGGGCTGGTGGTGGTGCCGAGTTGTCCGTACGTCCGCGACTGGATGCAGCGGCATCCCGATTACCTCGACCTGCTGTCCGGCAGCCAGCCGGTCGGGCGCTGAGGCGGTCCGATGCAGTCGTTCGTCAAACCGATCGCCGGCGCCCCGATGATCGAACTCGGCTACCAGACGCTGCGACACGGTCGCGTACAGTTCGACGCGCTCGACGGCTGGCGGATGCTGGTCATCTACCGCGGCCGCCACTGCCCGCTGTGCCAGGCCTATCTGCAGACGCTCGACGAATTGCTGCCCGAGTTCGACGCGCTCGGAGTCGCGGTGCATGCGGTCTCGTCCGATCCCGAATCGCGCGCTCGCGAGCAGGCCGAGCAGCAGCGCTGGCGCTTCGCGGTCGGTTACGAGCTCGGCATCGAGGACATGCGCAAGCTCGGCCTGTACATCTCGACCCCGCTGTCGCCCGACGAAACCGACCGGCCGTTCGCCGAGCCGGCGGTGATCGTCGTCAATCCGGGCGGCCGCATGCAGATCATCGACATCTCCAACGCGCCGTACGCGCGACCTGATCTGCGGCAGTTGCTCGACGGCATCCGCACGATCCAGCAGGAGCACTATCCGCCTCGCAGCACCGGCTGATCACCAGGAGGAACCGATGGCGCTTCGCCTGCACATCGTCACCTGCAGCACCCGTCCGACCCGGGTCGGGCCGTCGGTCGCCGCGTGGTTCGTCGAGCGCGCACGCGAGCACGGCCGTTTCGAGATCGTGCCGATCGACCTGGCCGAAGTCGCGTTGCCGTTGCTCGATGAGCCCGAACATCCGGCCAAGCGCGACTATCGGCACGAGCACACGCGGCGCTGGAGCGCGAGCGTCGCCAGCGCCGATGCCTTCGTGTTCGTGACGCCGGAGTACAACTACGGGCCGCCGCCGTCGCTGATCAACGCGCTCGATTATCTGTACCACGAATGGCACTACAAGCCGGCCGGATTCGTCAGCTACGGCGGCATCAGCGGCGGCCTGCGCGCGGTGCAGGTCGAGAAGCTGACGTTGACGACGTTGAAGGTGATGCCGCTGCCGGACCAGGTATCGGTTCCATTCGTGCAGAAACAACTCGACGAGCAACGGCGATTCACTGCCAGCGACGCACAGACCCGGGCCGCCGCCGGCATGCTCGACGAGCTGCATCGCTGGGCACAGGCTTTGAAGCCGATGCGGGGCTGAGCCATGGTGAAGCGACGACGCTGCAAAGTGGCGATCATCGGCGCCGGCAGCGCCGGGCTCGCTGCGCACGCGATGGCGCGGCGACGAAGCGATGACGTGCTGCTGATCGAAGGCGGCGAGTACGGCACTACCTGCGCCCGCTCCGGCTGCATGCCCAGCAAGCTGCTGATCGCGGCTGCCGATGCGCGTGCGGCGGTCGCGCGGGCGGCCGAGTTCGGTCTGTCGGTGCCGGGCGTCGAGGTCGACCGGACTGCGGTGATGCAGCGGGTTCGCAGTCATCGCGACCGTTTCGTCGGCAGCGTTCTCGACGTCGTCAAGCGGATCGCGCCGGAGCAGCGCTTGCGTGGCCATGCGCGATTCGTCGCGCCGGACCGGCTCGACGTCGACGGCCAGCAGGTCGAAGCCGAACGGATCGTGATCGCGACCGGCTCGCGGCCGCGGGTTCCGGCCGGCTTCGCCGCGCTCGGCGACCGGTTGCTGACATCCGACAACGTGTTCGAGCTGGCGCGGTTGCCGGATTCGGTCGCCGTGCTCGGTGGCGGGGTGATCGGCCTCGAGCTCGGCCAGGCGCTGCATCGGCTCGGTGTCCGCGTGCGGCTGTTCGACCGCAAGCGGCAGCTCGGTCCGCGCGGCGACCCGGAAGTTTCGGCGCTCGCCACCGCGCAGTTCAGCGCCTCGCTGCCGTGCGAACTCGGCGTCAAACTGAAGGCGACCGCAAGCGCCGACGGAGTCGAGCTGGTCTGGTCGGACGCTGGCCGCGAGCAGCGCGACAGCTTCGAATACCTGCTGCTCGCGATCGGCCGCGAGCCGAACGTCGATGCGCTGGGGCTCTCGACCGCCGGCATCGAGTGCGATGACCGGGGCGTGCCGGTGTTCGATCGCGCGACGATGCGCTGCGGCGACAGCACGATCTTCATTGCTGGCGACGTCGACGGCGACGAGCCGCTGCTGCATGTCGCCGCCGAGGACGGTCGGATTGCCGGCGACAATGCCGCGCGCTTTCCCGAGGTCCGTGCGCATCGGCGGCAGGTGCGGCTGGCGGTCGCATTCACCGATCCGCAGTGGGCGACGATTGGCGTGCAGCTCGACGAGCCGGCAGGACGCGGCGCTGCGGTGGGGCAGGTATCGTTTGCGACGCAGGGTCGCAGTCAGGTCGTCGCGCGCAATGTCGGCATCGCCCGGCTGTACGGCGATCCGGCCAGCAGCAAACTGATCGGAGCGCAACTGCTGTCGCCGTACGCGGAGCATCTCGCGCACTTGCTGGCGTGGGCGATCCAGCAGGAGCTGAACGTGCACGAACTGCTCGCGATGCCGTTCTACCATCCGGTCGTCGAGGAAGGGTTGCGCACCGCGCTGGTCGACCTTCGGCACACGCTGCGTCGAGGCGGCGCGCTGAGCCGCGATTGCCTCGACTGCGGCCCCGGTGGCTGAGTCAGTGCCGTTGCCGGTCGCCGGCCATGAAACCACGCAGCCACGTTGCCGACAGTGTCGCGACCTGGTCCAGCGTGCCCGGCTCGCGGAACAGATGACTGGCGCCCGGGATCACCACCAGCTCCTTCTCGCAGCGCAGTTGCGGCAGCGCCTGCCGGTTGATGCCGAGCGTCGGCGTGTCGCGGTCGCCGACCAGCAGCAAGGTCGGCGCGCGCACGGCCGGCAGATGTGCCGACGCAAGATCGGGGCGGCCGCCACGGCAGACGATCGCAGCGATGTCGTTGGCCGGAGCGGCCGCTGCCAGCAACGCCGCGGCCGCTCCGCTGCCGGCACCGAAATAGCCGATTTGCGCGCCGACGCATCCCGGGTGCCGGCGCAGCCAGGCAGTCGCTGCGACCACCCGCGCGGCCAGTTGCTCGGTATCGAAACGCAGCCATCCGATCAGGCGGTCGAGCGACTCCTCGTCGGCGGTGCGCAGGTCGAACTGCAGCGTGCCGAGCCCGAGCGAACGCAGCGTCTGCGCGACCACCCGATCGCGCGGACTGTGCCGGCTGCTGCCGCTGCCATGCGCGAACACGACCACGCCGTGGCCGTCGTCCGGCATGCTCAGTTCGCCCGCCAGCAGCACGTCGGCGCACGGAATCAGAACATCGTTGCGGCCGGCCGCTACGACGGAAGGGCCGATCGCGGCGGGGAATCGCATGTCTCTGCCCTCCGTCGGGGCTGGCGTCGTCGTGCTCCAGCAAGGCGCGTTCCAGTCGACCGCCGCCGGCGCGCGCAAGCGCCGCGCGGACGACGGGCGGGTCCGGTCGACGGTCGCGACTGCATGCTGCACTGCCGGCTCGCCGCACGCATGCGATTTGCATCCAGCAGCCGCAGCCGCAGGTGACTGTCGGGCCGGGCTGACGGATCGATCGGCTGCGCCTGGCTGCCATCGTGCGGAAACGCACGCAGATCGGGGCGATGGCGTTGATCGGGACGCTGTGCGCAGCGATCGCGGCAACGACCTGGGTGCCGATGGTGGCATGCGCGCTGCTTGGTGCAGGGCGGAGGCGAAATGCCCTCCAACCATCCATTTGCATCAGGAGGACGAACGCCATGACCAAGCAGACACTTACGATGATGGCCGGTGCCCTGGCATTGGCGCTCGGCACGGGAGCCGTGCAGGCGAACGATCAGGCCGTGAACAACGAGCGGCAGGACCGCACGACGAGCACCACGACGACCACCTCGAGCTCGACCTCGGCGCAGTCGAAGGATACGCACGGCCAGATGGTCGGCGACGTCTCCAAGCAGAACCGCGACCTGAAGGCCGCCAGCAAGGTCGAGTTCAGCACGCTCGATACCAACGCCGACGGCTACATCCTGATCTCCGACCTCGACGACGATTCGCCGCTGAAGACCCATTTCGCGACCTATGACACCAATAGCGACAACCGGTTGTCGCGCACCGAGTACGAGAGCTGGCTTTCGGTGTCCGGCGGGATGCAGCCGCGAGACTTCGCCTCGATCGATACCAACAACGACGGATTCATCGTCGTCACCGATCTCGAGGCCGGTTCTCCGCTGGTTGAAAGCTTCGCGACCTACGATCTCGACAACGACAACCGGCTTTCGCGGACCGAGTACGACGCATGGATCGCCGCGACGGTGACCGACACGTCGTCGGCCAGCCAGGTCGCGCAGACCAGGCGTGACTTCAACGAGCTCGATACCGACAACGACGGAAAGCTGTCCGACGCCGAACTGCGGCTCAGCGATGCGACCGTGGCCGACAACATGACCATGTACGACCGCGACGGCGACGGCATGCTGTCCGAGACCGAGTATCGCGACATGTCGCTGGCCGGCGCCGATATCGACGAGGACTTCGACACCGACATCGATACCGACACCAGCCTCGACAGTGACCTCGACCTCGGTGAGGAAGAGGAAGACTGATCGGTTGCGCGATAGCGGTAAGTCCGGAGTCCCCGGGGGCGGCCAGGCCGCCCCGAAACTCGGCTCATCGCGGCCAGGCCGCCCCGAACCTCGGCTCATCGCGGCCAGGCCGCCCCGAACCTCGGCTCATCGCGGCCAGGCCGCCCCGAACCTCGGCTCATCGCGGTCTGGCCGCCCCGAACCTAGGCTCATCGCGGCTCGGCCGCCCCGAACCTGGTTCGCCGATGCGCGCTAGAGTGCAGTTCGCCCAGAGCCGGACACCGCTGTGCAGCATCTGAGCAGCGCGCTGCAATTCGACAATCGTTTCGTTCGCGAACTGCCGGGCGATCCCGACCGCAATCCCGCGCCGCGACAGGTGCGCGGCGCCGCCTACTCGAGGGTCGAGCCGACGCCGGTGTCCGCGCCGCGCCTGATCGGTTATTCGGCCGAGATGGCGACCGTGCTCGGGCTCGATGACGAGATGATCCGCTCGCCCGAGTTCGCGGCGGTGTTCGCCGGCAATCGGCTGTTGCCGATGATGGTGCCGTTCGCGGCGAACTACGGCGGTCACCAGTTCGGCCATTGGGCCGGGCAGCTCGGCGATGGACGCGCGATCAGTCTGGGCGAAGTGATCGATCGCAGCGGGCAGCGCTGGGAGCTGCAGTTGAAGGGGGCAGGGCCGACGCCGTACTCGCGCGGTGCCGACGGGCGCGCCGTGCTGCGTTCGTCGATCCGCGAGTTCCTGTGCAGCGAGGCAATGCAGCATCTCGGCGTGCCGAGCACGCGGGCGCTGTGCTTGCTGGCGACCGGCGAGCCGGTGGTCCGCGACATGTTCTACGACGGCCATCCGCGGGCCGAGCCGGGCGCGATCGTGTGCCGGGTCGCGCCATCGTTCATCCGCTTCGGCAGCTTCGAATTGCCGGCGGCGCGCGGCGACCAGCCGCTGCTCGAACGCCTGGTCGAATTCACGATCGCGCGGGATTTTCCGCATCTGAGCCGACTGATCGACCCGGGCCAGCGTCGCGCCGAATGGTTCGCCGAGGTCTGCGAGCGCACCGCACGGACGGTGGCCGGCTGGATGCGGGTCGGGTTCGTGCACGGCGTCATGAATACCGACAACATGTCGATCCTCGGCCTGACGATCGACTACGGCCCGTACGGCTGGATCGACGACTACGACCCCGACTGGACGCCGAACACGACCGATGCCGAAGGCCGGCGCTACCGGTTCGGCTGGCAGCCGCGGATCGCGTACTGGAACTTGTCGCGCCTGGCCGCAGCGCTGTCCGGCCTGTTCGCCGATGCGTCGCCGTTGCAGGACGGCCTGCAGCGTTTCGGTCGCGCCTTCACCGAGGCCGATCGCGGCAACGTCGCCGCCAAGCTCGGACTCGCCGAATGCCGCGATGACGACGTCGAACGGATGAAGGAGTTGCTGGCACTGCTGCACCAGGCCGAGGTCGACATGACGCTGTGGTTTCGCGCGCTGGCAGGGATCGACCTCGACGCACCGTCGCTGGCGCCGCTGCGTCATGCGTTCTACGACGAGGCCGCGTCGGCGCGAGTGCAGGCGGCGTTCGATGCCTGGCTGCGCGCATATGCGGCACGGGTGCGGGAGGACGGCCGCCATTCGGGCGATCGCGTGGCGCAGATGAATGCGGCGAATCCGAAGTTCGTGCTGCGCAATTACCTGGCGCAGCAGGCGATCGACCGGGCCGAGCGCGGCGACGAAGCCGGCGTTGCCGAGCTGCTCGACGTCATGAGGCGTCCGTACGACGAGCAGCCCGGGCGCGAGGCGTTCGCGCAGAAGCGTCCGGACTGGGCGCGGACGCGGCCCGGTTGCTCGATGCTGTCCTGCAGCTCCTGAGGGTCAGCCGCGACCGCGGCCGCCGCCACGCGGCCCGCGCGCGCCCGGACCGGCCGGACGCGGGCCACCGCCACGCGGCGCTCCGCCGGCAGGGCGCGGACCGCCGCCGCCACGCGGGCCGGCGCCGCGCGGGGCAGCACCACGCGGGGCAGCAGCACCGCGCGGACCGCCCGGTGCCCCCGGCTTGCCGCCGCCGGGACGACCCGCCCCCGGCCGTGCACCGGCCGGACGGTTGCCGGGCTTGCCGGCGCGCGGCCGCTGCGCCGACGGGCTGGTCGTCGTGACACCTTCCGGCACGTACCACGAGCGGAATTCATTCGGGTTGTCGTAGCCCGGGGCGGCGCCACGGCGGCGGCCATCGCCACCGCCCCCCTTGGTGTTCGCCCGTCCGGCCGGCGCGGTCAGCGTATTGCCGTAGTTGTCCGGCTTCGGCCCGCCGCGTCGCGGCTTGCCCGGTCCGGGCTTGCCGGGCCGACGGCCCGGGCGCGCACTGCGATCGTCGCGCAGGTTGTCGAATGCACGCAGCTCGCGTGCCTCGTCGTTGCGTTCGTTGCCGGTCCAGGCCTGCTGCTGGCGCGGCGCCGGGCGGTGCTCATAGGCCTTGGCGCGGCGCTGGCCGATCACCGACTGCAGCGTCAGCACCGGCGCCACCTCGTCGAGTCCGAGCGCACGACGCAGTTCGATGGTCTGTTCTGGCGACAGTTCCTCGCTGTGGCCGCGGCGCAGGCCGCGCGGCAGCTCGATGCTGCCGTAGCGCACGCGCTTGAGCCGGCTGACCTGGTAGCCGACCGCTTCCCACAGCCGCCGGACCTCGCGGTTGCGGCCCTCGTGCAGCACGACGCGGAACCAGGCATGGCTGTCGCTGGCGCCGATCCGCTCGATCTCGTCGAACTTGGCGATTCCGTCCTCGAGCTCGACCCCACGGCGCAGGCGCTGCACCGCTGCGTCGTCGATCTCGCCGTGGATACGGCAGACGTACTCGCGCTCGACCTCGGCCGACGGATGCATCAGCGCATTGGCCAGATCGCCGTCGGTGGTCAGTAGCAGCAGGCCGGTGGTGTTGATGTCGAGCCGGCCGACCGCGATCCAGCGAGCGCCCTTCAGCGACGGCAGGCGATCGAACACGGTCGGGCGGCCTTCGGGATCCTCACGCGTGGTCACTTCGCCGTCCGGCTTGTGGTAGACCAGCACGCGCGGCGGCTCGCTCTGCGGCGTGGCGACGAAGGTGCGGCCGTCCAGCTCGATCCGGTCGCCGCCCTTGACGCTGCTGCCGATCGTGGCGACTTCGCCGTTGACGCGCACCTGGCCGGTGGAGATTCGCTCCTCCAGCGCGCGGCGCGAGCCGAGGCCGGACTGCGCCAGCACCTTGTGCAGGCGTTCTTCGACGCGGGGGGCAGTGTCGCGCTTCAGCGAAAGCACGCGGCGGTTGGGGTTGTTCATGCGTTCTGCTCCGACGATGCGCGGGTGGCATCGTCCGTGGGATCGGTGGTGTCGGGGGTGAGGTCGGAATCGGCCGCGGCGTGCGGCGAATCGGTGGAGGGGGCGGCGAGCTCGGCGTCCGGGCGCGATGCCTGGTCGCCGTGCTCAATGACGGTGTCGTCGAGGCTGTTGTCGACGTCTTCTTCGGCGGCGTCGGCTTCGCTGCCGGGTGATTCATCCGCCACGGTGGCGGTGATCGGTTCGCTCGGCGCGGCCGTTGCGTCGTCGACCCGGCTCGCGACTGCGGCGCCGTCGACGGCGCCCTCGAGCGGCAGTTGCGGCTCCAGGTCGGGCAGCTCGGCAAGTTCAGCCAGCGGCGGCAACTGGTCGAGACTCTTCAGGCCGAAGTAGTCGAGGAAGGTCCGCGTCGTGCCGAACAGTGCCGGCTTGCCCGGCACGTCGCGATGGCCGACGACGCGGATCCATTCGCGTTCTTCCATCGTCTTGATGATGTTGCTGCTGACCGCGACGCCGCGGATCTGCTCGATCTCGCCGCGGGTGATCGGTTGCCGGTATGCGATCAGTGCCAGCGTTTCGAGCATCGCCCGCGAATAGCGCGTCTGTCGTTCGGTCCACAGGCGGGCCACCCACGGTTGCACTTCGCTGCGCACCTGGAAACGGAAACCCGACGCCACCTCGACCAGCTCGATGCCGCGTTGCGGTGCTTCCTCGCGCAGCGCCTCGAGTGCCTTCTCGATGCTGCCGGCCGGTGCCGGCTGCTGCTCGGGAAACAGTTCCGCGAGCTGGGCCGGCGTCAACGGCGTGTGGCTGGCGAGCAGCGCCGCCTCGACGATGCGGCGAACCAGCGGGGCATCGAGGGTGTCGTCCATCAGGTCGGCTCTTCGACGGTGGCGGTGGGATCGCCGGCGGGCTCGTCGTTCATGACGGCCAGCGAGCGCAGGTAGATCGGTGCCAGCGGGGCTTCCTGCACGATCTCGACCAGCAGTTCCTTGGCCAGTTCGAGGATCGACAGGAAAGTGACGACGACGCCCAGCCGGCCTTCCTCGGCATTGAACAGCCGGCTCAGCTCATGGAACTCGCCGTCGCCGAGCGAGCGCAACACGTCGCCCATCCGCTGCCGGACGCTGAGTGCCTCGCGGCGGATGTTGTGCCGTGAGAACAACTCGGCACGCTTGAACACGTCGCGCAACGCCAGCAGCAATTCGCGCAGGTCGACCTCGGGCGGCACCCGGATCGTGTTCTTGTCCGGCACGAAGGCACTGGCAGCCACCGTGTCGCGATCGAGTCGCGGCAGGCCATCGATGTCTTCGGCCGCCTTCTTGAAGCGTTCGTATTCCTGCAGCCGGCGAACCAGGTCGGCGCGCGGATCCTCCTCGCTGCCTTCCTCGCTCGGCGGGCGCGGCAACAGCAAGCGCGATTTTATCTCGGCCAGGATCGCTGCCATCACCAGGTACTCGGCCGCCAGCTCCCAGCGCAGCTCGGCCATCGCGTCGATGTAGCCCATGTACTGGCGGGTGATCTCGGCCACCGGAATGTCGAGGATGTCGAGGTTCTGCCGGCGGATCAGGTACAGCAGCAGGTCGAGCGGCCCTTCGAACGACTCTAGGATGACTTCGAGCGCATCCGGCGGAATGTACAGGTCCTGCGGAATCTCGAGCACCGGCAGGCCACGGACCAGCGCCAGCGGCATTTCCTGCTGCTGCGGCGCGGTCGCTGGCCGGTTCGGTGGTTGGACGGCGTCGTGCGCCGGGTCCGGGCTCATCGGGTCGTTTCGGTTTTGCGTGGCGGCGACGGGGTCGACCGTGGCGCGTCATCAGGCTCGCGGTTTGCGGGTAGGTCCGGGGCGGGTGCTCGCGGCGCGAACTGCGTGCGCGATACCGCCGGTGCTCGATTGCTGCTCGTGTCGTTCGCCTTGCCGGGCTTCAGTGGCCCGCCACGGGTGTTTCAGTCCAACTGCAGTGGTTGCCATCCTGGCCGCGTCAGTTGCGGTGCATCGCCGGTCAGATCGATCACGTTGGTCGGGCCGGGTGGGCAGTCGTCGGCGTCCAGCATCAGATCGACCTGTCGCAACATCCGTTCGGCGACCGCTTCCGCTTCGTGGTTGTCCAGCTCCTCGCCGGGCAGCGACAGGCTGGTCGACAGCAGCGGGGCGTCGATCATCTCCAGCAGCGCGTGCAGGACGGCGTGCTGCGGAATCCGACAGCCGATCGTGCGACGCTTGGCCTGCTTGAGTCGTTTCGGAAGCCCGGCACCGGGCGGCAGGATGTAGGTGTACGGCCCCGGTCCCAGCGACTTGATCAGACGGAAGGCCTGATCGTCGAGCCTGGCGAGATTGCCTACATCGCTCAGCCCGCGACAGAGTACGGTGAACGGGTGACGCGTGTCCAGTCGGCGCATCCGGATCGCCCGTTCCTCGGCCTGCCGCGCTTCGAGCGTCCAGGCCAGCAGGTAGCCGGCATCGGACGGCAGCACGGCCAGCGCACCGGCGTTGAGCCGCTCGGCCGCGATGCGCAGCGGACGCGGCGCCGGATGCGCCGGGTGGATCGGGAGACGTTCACTCATGCCTGCATCCTGCAGCGGGCGATCCAGCGGACCGGGCGTTCGTTTGCGCGCAAAGCTCGGCGCCAACCGGCGTGGCGGTGGCACGGCCGGCCGTCTATCATGCCCGGCCTTTACGGTTTCGAACACCAGACCATGTGGTACGTGATCATCGGCCGCGACGCCGAGCATGCCCTGGAACGCCGGTTGCAGGCGCGTCCGCAGCACCTGCAGCGGCTCGAGGCGCTGCGCGACGCCGGCCGGCTGCTGCTGGCCGGCCCGCTGCCGGCGATCGATGCGACGGATCCCGGTCCGGCCGGGTTCGTCGGCAGCCTGATCGTTGCCGAGTTCGATTCGCTCGAACAGGCGCGGCAATGGGCCGACGACGACCCGTACTGCGCGGCCGGCGTCTACGCGTCGACTGAAGTGCTGCCGTTCCGCAAGGTGCTGCCGTGAGCGCCGTCGGCGATCGCGCCACCCGCGAGGCCAGGATCCGTGCCGCGCTGGAAACCCTGGCGCCGCTGCGCATCGCGCTGATCGACGAGAGCCACAAGCATGTCGGCCACGCCGGTGCGCGCGACGGTCGCGGTCATTTCGCAGTGGAGATCGTCAGCGCTGCGTTCGAAGGCGAATTGCCGCTGGCACGTCATCGGCGCGTGTTTGCCGCGCTCGGCCGGCTGATGGAAACCGATATTCACGCACTGAGCCTGAAGACCCTGAGCCCGCGGGAGGCCGGCATCCGATGAAAGCAATCGACAAATCCGTGCAACGATTCGATGCGTTCGGCCGCGCGGCAATGTTCGCGCCGCTCCTGCTGCTGGCTGCCTGTGGCGCGGCGCCGGAGGTCGACAGCGGTGCGCGTGCGCTGGTCGCAGCGCCCGACGGCCCGCTGGTCGCCAGCGTCAACGGCGAGACCGTCACCGAGCCGGTGTTGATGGTCTATGCGCGAGGTCACGGGCTCGATCCTGCCGATCCGGCCGAGCGCCAGAAGGCGCTCGACAGCCTGATCGAGAACATCCTGCTGGCCCAGCACGGCATCGAGACCGGCGTTGCTTCAAAGCCCGAGGTGCAGGCCGAGCTGGCGCTGGTCCGGATGCAGCAGTTGGCCGGCCGCACGATGTCGACGCTGCGCAGCTCGCTGACGATCACCGACGAGCAGGTCGCGGAGTTCTACAGCGAGGAAGCGCGACGCGCCGGCGACACCGAATGGCGGTTGCAGCACCTGCTGTTTGCCGATCGCGCACAGGCCGAGGCGGCGCTGGCGCAGGCGCTCGAGCCGGGGGCGGACTTCGATCGGCTGATCGAGCAATTCACCGGTGTGGCGCGGCAGGCAAAGACCCTCGACTGGGGCCACGCGATGCAGTTGCCGGACGAACTTGTCGGTGCGGCGCGGCAGCTCACGCCGGGCCAGGTTGCGCCGGTCGTGATCGAGACCAGTTTCGGCTGGCACGTGGTGCGGCTGCTCGAACAGCGGCCGTTCACGCCGCCGCCGCTGCAGCAGGTCGAGGCCGGTGCGCGGCGGCAATTGATCGAGCGCGCGATCGCCGATCAGGTGGCAGCGCTGAAGGCCAAGGCGCAGATCGCCGCGCCGGGCAGCACGACGGCGCCGTCCGGCAATTGATCGATGTGCCGGGCCCGGATCGCCGGGCCCGGCACACAACCTCAGCGTTCGTCCTCGAGTCGGGCGAGATTGGCGTCGATCCGCTTGCGGTCACTGGTCAGCAGCACCAGCGATGTCGCGTCGAGCTCATGTCGGCGGTCGGCACTGGTCCGCCCGCGCGGATCCGGCGACAGCAGGTTGCCGCCGACGATCACGCGGTCACCGACATTCAGCCGCAGCGGTGCGCGCGGACTGAACGGATCGAAGTCGAGCTTGTCGGTGTTGACCGCGAACTCGACGCCGCCGCTTTCGAGCCATATCTCGCGCTCGCGCGGATCGATCGAGGCGACCGTGCCGATGATGCGCGTGTTGGCATCGGCGATCGGCACCAGCATCTCGTACGACTGGATCGTCGCGGCCCGGCCAGGGATCGGCGCGTAGTACAGCCGATTCGTGTGGCTGGCCAGCACCGTCTGCGCGTCGATGCTGCGGCGGGTCGTCCAGTTGTCGTCGATCCGGCCCTGAACCGTGACGCGCTGGCCTTCGAGGCTGCGGTAATCACGCTCGTACCAGTCCCAGTCGTTCATCTGCACGGTCACGTTGCCGGTGCCGTAGTCGAGCACGAAGCCGTCCGGGTGTGCTTCGACGACCCGCCCGGTGAGCGTGATGAACGAGCCCTCGGGCGCCGAGCGCAGCCGGGCGCTCTCGCGCGGAATCACCCGTTCTTCGCTTTGCCGCAACGTGCTGCGCTCGTCGTAACTGCGGGTGCTCTGCGCCGCCGCCGGCAATGCGACGAGCGAGCTGACCGCGATGGCGAACAAGGTCTTCCTGATCATGCGAAAAACCTCCCTCTTCAGTCTGACGGATACGGATGAGCGCCCTCGTCGGGGGCCTCGTTGCCAGTCTGGTTGGCGGGTTTCCGCCAAGCAATCGGGGCTTTTCGAGGCCGTTCACGCGTATCCGGAAACGGTCTCGGCGATACTGCCGAGGCCCGCCGTCGGCGTCCCGCGGACGGCCCGAGCCGGCCCGGCCGTGCGCGGCGACGTGTAGAATCGCCGGCCCGAGCGCGGCGGCGCTCGGCGGCTGTGCCCCGACCGTTCGGACTCCCTGTCTCCCATGCGCCTGACGACGATCAAGCTCTCCGGCTTCAAGTCCTTCGTCGACCCGACGACGCTGCATCTGCCGACCAACATGACCGGCGTGGTCGGTCCGAACGGCTGCGGCAAGTCGAACATCATCGACGCGGTGCGCTGGGTGATGGGCGAAAGCTCGGCGAGCCGCCTGCGCGGCGACAATCTGACCGACGTGATCTTCTCGGGCTCGTCGGCACGCAAACCGGTCGGCCAGGCCACGGTCGAGCTGATCTTCGACAACTCCGACGGCACGGTGGTCGGCGAGTACGCCCGCTACAACGAGATTTCGGTCAAGCGCTCGGTCAGTCGCGACGGCAATTCGGCCTATTACCTGAACGGCTCGCGCTGCCGTCGGCGCGACATCACCGACCTGTTCCTCGGTACCGGCCTCGGCCCGCGCAGTTACTCGATCATCGAGCAGGGCATGATCTCGCAGATCATCGAGGCCCGACCCGAGGATCTGCGGGTGTTCCTGGAAGAGGCCGCCGGGATTTCCAAGTACAAGGAACGCCGGCGCGAGACTGAAACCCGCATTCGGCATACGCGTGAGAATCTCGATCGGCTCGGCGACTTGCGCGAGGAGATCGACAAGCAGCTCGAGCATCTGAAGCGGCAGGCCCGCCAGGCCGAGCAGTACCAGGCGCTGAAGGCCGAACAGCGGGAAAAGGACGCGCAACTGAAGGCGCTCGAATTCCAGCGCGTCGAGCGCGACCTGCGCCGGCAGCGCGAAGCGGTCGGCGAGAGCGAGGTCAAGCTGGAGGCGCTGATCGCCGACCAGCGCCATGCCGAAGCGCAGATCGAGACCTGCCGCAGCCAGCAGGTCGACGCGCAGGAACGGCTCAACGCAGTGCAGGCCGACAGCTACCGGGTCGGCGCCGAGATCGCCCGGATCGAGCAGCAGATCCAGCATCAGCGGGAGCTGTCCAGCCGTCTGCAGCGGGCCCGCGACGAAGCGACCAGCAACCTGCAGGAGATCGACGGCCACATTGCCGGCGACCGGCTGCAGATCGACCAGTTGCAGCAGGCGATCGAACAGGCCGAACCGCGCCTGGAAGCGCTGCAGGAAGAAGAACTGACCCGCAGCGACGCGCTGCAGCACGCCGAGGCCGCGCTGACCCAGTGGCAGCGCGAGTGGGATGCGTATTCGAGCGCACAGGCCGAGGCCAGTCGCGGTGCCGACGTCGGCCGGGCCCGGATCGAACTGCTCGAACGGCAGGCGCAGGAGGCCGGCGCGCGTCGCGACGCGCTGCTCGGCGAGCGGGCCGCGCTCGACGTCGAGGCACTGTCCAGCGCGCTCGAAGGCATGCAGCAGGAACACGACCTGCAGCGCGAGCGCGTCGATGCACTCGGCCTCGATCTCGAAACGCGCAAGCAGGCGGTTGCGGACCTGCAGGAAACGCAGCGCAGCAAGCAGGCCGAGCTGGCCGAAAGCCGCAAGACGGCGCAGGCCGCACGCGGCCGGCTGGCGTCGCTCGAAGCCCTGCAGCATGCCGCACTCGGCCAGGAGAAAGGCGCCGGGCTCGAATGGCTGCGGGCGCAGGGACTGGCCGGCGCGCCGCGCCTGGGGGAATTGCTGCAGGTCGAGCCGGGCTGGGAATCGGCAGTCGAGACCGTGCTCGGCAGTCTGCTCGAGGCGGCCGCGGTCGAGGCTCCGGCCGACTGGTTCGAGCCGGCACTGGAACTGCGGAACGGCAGGCTGTCACTGATCGCGAGCGAACAGTCCGCGATCGACGTGCCACCCGGTTCGCTGGCGGCCAGGGTCACGGGTCCGGCGGCCGCAATGCGGCTGCTGGCGGCGGTCGATGCACTGGAGTCGGTCGGCGACGCCCGCGCCCGGGTCGACGGCGCCGAGCGTCCGGGCATCACCCGCGACGGTGAGTGGGTCGGCCCCGGCTGGTGGCGGCTGATCCGTTCCGGTGACGCCCAGCGCGGTGCGCTGGCGCGCGAGCGCGAGATCCAGTTGCTGCGCGTCGAGATCGAACAGCTCGCCCAGCGCGAGGCAGAGCTGAACGCCGAGCTGGCCGAGCTGCGCTCGCGGCTGCTGGAAGCCGAGCAGCACCGCGAAGACGCCCAGCGCAGCCTGTACCTTGCGCACCGCAGCGTGTCCGAACTCGGCGGCCAGTTGCAGAGTCAGCGTGGCAAGCTCGAATCGGCGCAGACGCGGCTGACGCGGATCGACAGCGAATTGGCCCAGCTCGCCGATGCGGTCGAGACGGCGCAGCGCGGCGCCCGTGAGGCGCGTTCGACGCTGGAACTGGCGGTCGAGCGGATGGGCGAGCTCGAGGAGCAGCGCCTGCAACTCGATGGCGGCCGGCAGCGCTTGATCGAACAGCGCGAGGCGGTCCGCGCCGCGGCCCGCGAGGCTCGCGACAGCGGCCACCAGTTGGCGCTGCAGGTCGAGTCGCAGCGCGCCCGGCTGCAGTCATTGACGCAGCAGCTCGGGCGGCTGAGCCAGCAGCGCGAGCAACTGCGGGCGCGGCAGGGCGAACTGGCCGCGCAGCTCGCCGGTGGCGACGAACCGATCGAGCAACTGCAGCGCGAACGGCAGACCGCGCTCGAGCAGCGTGTGCTGGTCGAGAAGGAGCTGGCCGGTGCCCGCTCGGCGGTCGAGGCGATCGACGCCGAGCTGCGTCGCTACGAGCAACAGCGCCAGCGCGCCGACCAGCAGGCGCTGGCCTTGCGCGAGTCGCTGCAGGGCCTGCGGCTCGAGGAGCAGGCGCTGGCGCTGCGTGCCGAGGGGCTGGCAGCGGCGGTGGCCGAGGCCGGCATGCAGTTCGACGAAGTCATCGCCGGCCTGCCTGCCGAGGCCGACATGGCGCGCTGGCAGCAGTCGCTGATCGAGATCGAAGCGAAGATCCGTCGCCTCGAACCGGTCAACCTGGCCGCGATCCAGGAGTACGGCGAGCAGGCGCAGCGCAAGGAATACCTCGACAACCAGCATGTCGACCTGAGTTCGGCGCTGGAAACGCTGGAGGACGCGATCCGCAAGATCGACCGCGAGACCCGCGGCCGCTTCAAGGACACCTTCGATCGCGTCAACAGCGGCATCCAGGAGTTGTATCCGCGGCTGTTCGGCGGCGGCCACGCCTATCTCGAGCTGACCGGCGACGACCTGCTCGACACCGGCGTCGCGATCATGGCGCGCCCGCCCGGCAAGCGGGTGTCGAACATCTCGCTGCTGTCCGGCGGCGAGAAGGCGCTGACCGCGGTCGCGCTGGTGTTCTCGATCTTCCGGCTGAACCCGGCACCGTTCTGTCTGCTCGACGAGGTTGACGCCCCGCTCGACGAGGCCAATGTCGGCCGCTTCTGCAACATGGTCGCCGAGATGAGCGAAAAGGTGCAGTTCCTGTTCGTTACCCACAACAAGGCGACGATGGAAGCGGCACGCCAGCTCGCCGGCGTCACCATGCGCGAGCCCGGCGTCAGCCGGCTGGTCTCGGTCGACCTCGCGGAAGCCACGCGGCTGGCCGGCGCGGCATAATCGTTCCGACTTCGAACCCACGAGTGCGAACCGTGACCTGGGATCCCACCATTGCGCTGATTGTCGCCGCTGTCGGCCTGGTCGTCCTCGGCCTGGTGTTCCTGTTCGGCCAGCCGCGCAGGGCGGGGCAGGGGCGGCGGCTGTTCTCCGGAGGTCGTCGCGAGCCGCAGCTCGACGAGACTGGCGAGCCGACCGCCGATCACGACGCGATCGTCCGCGAGCTGGAACGCCTCGACCGCACGATGCGCGGGCCGGCCGATGCCGACACCGCCGACGATGGCGGCCCGGCGCCGCCGGAAAACGACGCCCCGCCCGATTTCGACAAGATCGTCTCGCTGCATGTCGCGGCGCGCGAAGGGGCGATGATCCGCGGCTGCGATCTGGTGGTCGCCGCCGAAAAGGCCGGCTTGCGGTTCGGTGCGATGAGCATCTTCCACCGGATGGTCGACGGCCGGCCGGAGCAGGGAGCGATCTTCTCGGTTGCCAACATGGTCAAGCCGGGCACCTTTGATCTCAGCGCGCTCGAGCAGCTTGCAACGCCCGGCCTCAGTTTCTTCATGACCCTGCCGGGACCGCTGTCCGGCCTCGATGCCTGGGACACCATGCTGCCGACCGCACAGCGAATGGCCGAACTGCTCGATGCGATCGTGCTCGACGAGCAGCGCAACGCGCTCGGCCGGCAGCGGATCGCCCACATCCGCGAAGACCTCCGGCGTTACGATCGCAAGCGCGAAGGCGAAGTGGTCGGAGCACGCTGGTAGCGCGAGCAGCGTGTTCCGCGCCCTGCTTGCGCTGTTCCTGCTGGCGGCCGCCGATGCGTCGGCCGGCGCCCCGTTGCGGGTCGCAGTCAGCGAGCTCAACGGCCCGCCGTTCGTGCTGTACGACGCGCAGCGGCAGTTCGTCGGCGGCCTCGCGCGCGACATGGTCGACGCGCTGGCAACCACGCTCGGACGCCAGCCCGTTTACCTGAATACGCCCCGCGGCCGGATCGAGCCCGCTCTGCGATCGGGCGAACTCGATGCCGCCTGCTTCCTCGCGCCGGACTGGGTCGCCGAGCCGGCGGCATTGCAGTGGTCGCCGGTACTGCTGCGGATCCGGCAGGTCATCGTCAGCAACGAGCGGGTCGGCCCGGTCATGTCGGCCGACGACCTGCGCGGACGTCGCATCGGAACGCTGCTGAACTATCGATATCCCGAGCTGCAGGCGCTGTTCGACAGCGGTGCGGCGACCCGCGTCGACGCGCCATCGGTGGGCGCGAACCTGGTCAAGTTGCGCAGCCTGCGGATCGATGCCGTGCTCGACGTCGACCTCGCCGTGCGCTACGCGATTGCGACGGCCGGTTGGGCCGACGAACTGCATGTGTCGCCGCTGTGGACTGACGACAATCCCGTGCATTGCGCGTTTTCCGCGGCATTCGCCACCGAACACCCGGATTGGCGCGACGCATTGCAGCGGATGGTCGATGACGGCCGCATCGACCGCTGGATCGCCAACTACGTCGGCAACAGGTACTGATCCGCGATCGCTGTCGTCAGATCGTTCCCATCAGCACGTAGGCCACCGACAGGCCGATACCGCCGAAGGCCATGCCGAGCACCATGCTGATCCAGGCCTGGCGGCGCTCGTCACGCCGCGCGAGCCGCGCGGCGACCGGGTTGCGGGTCGCCTCGAGCGCGTGCCGGCGCGACAGTATCCGCGGCATCCACCACAGATTCATTGCGCCGACGCTGCCCAGCAATGCGATGAACGACAGGGTCGGCAGCACGATCGAGTGCTCGCCGTGCAGCGTGATCGCCATCGCGACCGTGAACAGCACGACGAAGCCGATGCCAACCAGTGCGTAGCGCGCCAGCGCGCGCTTTTCTTCGGCATCGATCGCGGTGATCCAGTAGCGCCGCACGCCGAACAGGATGCCGGCGATGCCGGCGACCAGCGCGAACACCAGCCCACCGGCTGCACCGAGGAACAGTTTCGACATGCCCTTGCCGGCGCCGCCGGCACCGATCGCGACCTTGCCCAGCCCCTTGCCGGCCGCGCCGGCGCCGAGCAGCAGCTTGCTCAGCCCCTTGCTGGCCGCCGCACTGCCGGCCGCGAAACCGGCCGCTGCCGCGCTCGGGCTGACGGTCAGCCCGGCGACCACCAACGCGGTGAACGCTGCGGTCGGGGCCGTGCTGAGGGCAAACTCGCCGAGCCGCGTCAGCAGGTCGGCACGCAGGCTGTCGCGAGCCCGCTGCAGTCGCTTGCGGATCGCTGCGTCGCGCATGCCGAGCAGATCGGCGACCTGCTTCGAGGACTGCCCCTCGCGGTAATAGATCAGCAGGATTTCGCGGGTTTCCTCCGGCAACTCGTCGATCAGCTCGGCGACGACCTCTTCCTCGTGCTGTCGCGACAGCCGGTCCGGCACGTCCGGCGACGGGTCGGCCACGACGGCGAGGATGTCGTCCATGTCGCCGTCGTAGCGCTTCTCGGTAGCCCGCCGGCGCAGGTGGTCGCGCGCCAGGTTGCGGGTGATCTGCCGCAGCCACGGCAGGAACGACGACGCATTGCGCAGCCGCTTCAGATTCGACCAGGCGCTCAGGAACGCTTCCTGCGCGATGTCCTCGCTGGTCTGGATGTCGCGCACGATCGACAGGGCGATCGCGGTGATGCCGCCCTGGCAGCCGGCGACGATCTCACTGAACGCCTGCTGGTCGCCGGCCTGTGCCGCCGGCAGATGAAGTTCGATCAGGCTGAGCAGGGCGTCGGTCTTCATGGCTTCAAGGATACAGGGGCTTGCGGCCCTGACGAAGCCGGCCGCCGAGTGTGACGTCGAAGCGGCCGCCGCCGATGGCGGACCGCGATGCAGCCAGTGTGGAGGCGCTGCAGCCGCCGGCCGAGCGACAGTGTTCAGCCCGCTTCAGGCCCGCGACCGTCATCGCCGCCAGCCAGCGAACCCAACGCTTGCGCCACACGATCGTGCCTCGCCAGCACGCATGGACGCGGCCTGGCACGTTCGTCTCAACCGAAGCTCAGGGCGCGCAGCGGTAGCGGCCAGTCCGGAACCTGCAACGTGACGCCGACGGTAGGTCGAGTCCGCATGTGCTGCCGCTCGCGGCGAATTCGGAACAGGCCTCAGGTCGTGCAGGTTCGTCAGGTGCCCGATGCGTTCGCATCGTTCGGCGTGACTGCGGCCCGGACCGACGGCTTCGCGGCTGCGGCCAGCGACGGCTCGTTCCGGCGTGTTTACACTGCGTTTGAACTCGGCCTGCGCGCGAGTCCTATAGTGCGGACGGGTGGATGCAATGGATCCGTCACAAGCAAGCGTGCTCGATGGCCGCGCGGATTGCCGACGCCGCGCATGTGCACTGCGTGTGCACATGGGCCGGGGCGACCGCGGTGTGCGCGCGCTGACGACGCGTCGATCCGGCGCGCGTCCGCAGCGTCCGGGTCATCGCCGCGGTTCGGCCGTGGGCACTTGCCCGGTCGCGTGGCGTCGATGGTGAGCAGCCATCCCCAGCCGTCGACCACGCAGGTCGTCATCGGCGAAATTGCCGGCTTGCTCGTCGAACTGCATCCTGGCAAGGCAACGCCGGCGATCGCTGCGGACTCCCGCCTCGACCAGGCGCTCGGCTTCGACAGCCTCGGCAGGATGGAGCTGTTGTCCCGCCTCGAGCGGCGCTTCGATCGCCGGATTCCCGACGAGATCGGGCTGACCGCGCGCACACCGGCCGACCTCGTTCGCGCATTGGCCGATGCCGTTCCGCGCGCTCCGACCACCGCGGCAGCGCCGGTGAGCACGCAGCCCGCGGTTGCACTGGATCTGCCGACGACAGCGACGTCGATGCTCGACGTACTGCATTGGCACGCGTCGCGCCGTCCGCACCAGGTCCATGTTCATTTCGACAGCGGTGACGGTGACGCCGTGCCGATGTCGTTCGGGGAACTGCTCGGCAAGGCTGCGATCGTGGCCGAGAGCCTGCGCTCGCAACGGGTGCAGACCGGCGACCGCGTCGCCTTGATGCTGCCGACGCATCCTGACCTGCTGATCGGGTTCTTCGGGGTGTTGTACGCCGGCGCGGTGCCAGTGCCGTTGTATCCACCGCTGCGCGCCGACGACGTGGCCGATTACTGGCGCCGACAGGCCGGCATTCTCGACAACTGCGGTGCCAGGCACCTGATCGCGGATCCGCTGCTGCATGCTCGACGGAGGCTGCTGCGAGCGATTGCCGGCGGTGTCGAACGCATTCACACCGTGTCGGCACTGCTGCAGGCGACAACCGCGGCGCCGTTGCCTGCGTTGTCGACCGATGCACTGGCGCTGCTGCAGTACACCTCGGGCAGCACGGCCGATCCGAAAGGCGTCTGCGTCAGTCACGCCAACATCCTCGCCAATCTGCGTGCGATGGGCGAGGTCATCGGCATCGAGGCCGACGATGTGTTCGTCAGTTGGCTGCCGCTTTACCACGACATGGGGCTGATCGGAGCCTGGCTCGGCAGCCTGTATTTCGGCATTCCGCTGGTGCTGATGCCGCCACAGCGATTTCTGCTGCGGCCGGAGCGCTGGCTGCAGGCGATCGATCGCTACCAGGGTACGTTGACAGCGGCGCCGAACTTCGCGTTGCAACTGTGCAACCACCGTATCGGTGAGGACCTGCTTGCCGGCGTGTCGCTCGACAGTCTGCGACTGTGTTTCTGCGGTGCCGAACCGGTTGTTCCGGAAACGCTGCAACGCTTCGCGAACCGATTCGCCGTTGCCGGGTTCCGGCCCGAAGCCATGATGCCGGTCTACGGGCTGGCAGAGAGCACGCTGGGCGTCAGTTTTGCACCGCCCGGTCGCGGTCCGCGTGAACTCCAGCTCGATCGCGATCGCTTCCTGCGCGACGGACGCGTCGCGCCACCGTCATTCGGGCGGCCGACGACGACGCTGGTGTCCTGCGGCCTGCCGCTACCGGGGCACCA
Organism: Lysobacteraceae bacterium; assembly: GCA_041687455.1. Lineage (GTDB taxonomy): Bacteria > Pseudomonadota > Gammaproteobacteria > Xanthomonadales > Xanthomonadaceae > JAWLBY01. Next base: position 180,619 of record JAWLBY010000003.1, read on the forward strand.
GTTGCGGATCGCCGACGACGCCGGGCACGAGATGCCGGATGACCAGCAGGGCCGGATCGAGTTCCGCGGCCCGTCGGCCTGCCGCGGGTACTTTCGCAATCCGGACGCGAACAGGCGGCTGGTCCGCGACGGCTGGCATGACACGGGCGATCTCGGCTTCATTCACGACGGCGAGCTGTACATCAGCGGCCGCGTCAAGGACATCATCATTCGCGCCGGGCGCAACCTGCATCCGCAGGCGCTCGAGCAGGCAGTTGGCGACGTGCCCGGTGTGCGTCGCGGTCGCATCGCGGTGTTCGGCAGCGGTGATGCGAGCGCCGGCACCGAACGGTTGATCGTCGTCGCCGAGACCCGCCTCGATGACGCATCCGCCTGCGCAGCGCTTCGTGAGCGGATTCAACAAGTCGTCATCGCCGTGGCCGGCGACCCTGCCGACGATGTCGTGCTGGCCGCCCCGGGATCGGTGCTGAAAACCTCGTCAGGCAAGCTGCGTCGAGCCGCTTGCCGCGATGCCTATGAGCGCGGTCGCCAGCAGATTGGCCGGCGGACCCGCACGACGGCAAATGTCCGTGCGTTCGTCATCCTTGTTGGCCGCGGGCTGCGCGCGCGGCTGCGTGTCCGGGGCCGGATGTTGCGCGCGCTGGCGTTCGCCGGCTACGCATGGCTGTTGTTCGGATTGCTCGCCGTCGTGGCGACGGTCGCCATCGCCGCGCTGCCGCGGCTCGACTGGCGGTGGCGGGCCGGGCGCGGTCTGCTCGGTGTGCTGCGGGCCGCAACCGCGACCCCGATCGCCGTCACCCTGGACGCACCGCTGCCGCCATCGCCATGCGTGTTCGTCGCCAACCATTCGAGCTACCTCGATGCCTTGCTCGTCGCCCATGTGCTGCCGCGCCCGGTGGGATTCATAGCCAAGGCGGAACTCGGAGAGCGGCGCTGGCTGCGCTGGTTGCTGGTGCGGATGGGGGCGCTGTTCGTCGATCGATTCGACCCGTTGCGCAGCATGGACGCAGTGGCCGTTGCGCGTACGCATGCCGGTGACGTGCTGTTCTTCCCAGAGGGCACGTTCGATCGTGCGCCGGGCTTGTTGCCGTTTCATCTCGGTGCGTTTGCGACCGCCGCGCACGCCGGTCGGCCACTGGTGCCGATTGCGCTGCGTGGCACGCGATCGATGCTCCGCGAGTGGTTTCCGCGGCGCGGCGCGTTGCAGGTCGATATCGGAGCGGGCCTGACGCCGCCTGCCGACGCCGATCCGTGGACCGCTACGCTGTCCCTCGCCAGCGCCGCGCGCGCGTTCCTGCTCGAGCGGACCGGCGAGCCGGAAGTGGGCGCAGGACCAGTCCTGCCGATGCCACCGGGGAGCGAGCACTAGACAACCATTGGCCAACCGTCTCGCCGCCGCTGTCTCGTTCCCGTTCAACCTGTCCGGCAGCCCGGGGTCGGGTTCGACGATCTGCGTGCCGTTCGACACCCGTCCGGGGCAGCGCCAGTCGAAGAACGGCGCTGCGACTGCAGCGATATCCCGATGCGCAACTAGTGAGCTGTAACGGACAAATCGAAAGTAGCTCGCTCGGTCTGGCCGCGTTGTACTTGCTCCTCACTCGACCGATAGCTTCGGCTATCGGCCTCGCTCCGGAGCGGCGTCCACCACGCCCATCCCGTCGCGATCCCACTTCCGCATCATCCGTTACAGTCCACTAGAACCCGATTCGCTGCAGCTCCATCGTTTGAGTATTCCCGCCGTCCAGGACGAGCGTCAGTTCGAGCTTGCCGACGTCGGTCGGCTGCAGCGAGGCGCTGCCGATCAGCGTCGGCACCGGCTGGTCGTCGACCATTTGCACGCTCATCAATGCGCCCTTGAGTGGGAAGCGCTCGTCTCCGCGATCGTCGACGTCCAGCGTCATGATGCGGAAGGTCGCTGCGCCCGCTGCGTCGTACGTGTTCAGGACCACGAAGGCGACGCCATCGGTCGAGTGCTCAATGAACACGCCATGCCCCGGGCGGGCCGGGTCCCACCAACTGCCGGTTAGCTCGAGGCGTTCGCCGAACGGTTCGTCGGGCCATAGCGGATCGATCTCGAGTGCCGAACGGCGCACGGTGAACGCGACCTCGCTGTCACCGTACTCAACGACGTACTCGCCTGCCGGCAGTCGTCCGATCGACACTTCGTTTGGGTACGTCCCCGGCGGCGGTGTCGCCACGCAGGTAACCGATCCGTCGAGGATTCGGATTCGACCCTGTTCGTGTCGCACCTCGCCGATACGGTTGCAGAAACCCGTGTCGAAGACGACGGCGATCGGCTCGAATTCGCGCGGATCGGGCGGCACGATGGTCAACTCGGCGGCGGCGACTGTCGGCACGCCGAGTGCGAGGGCCAGCAAAGCGGTACAGACTGAAATCTTGTTCGTCATCATTCGAATCCTCGGTCGGAACGGCCCTGTGTCGGGTGGGTAAAACCTGCGGGGGACCATGCCCCAACCCGAGTTGACGTAAACCTGGGACGAATCGGGTCAAGCCGCCAACGGAAAGCGGGGCCTGCGGCACCTCCCAAGCCTGTGGGCCGCAGCGGCCATCGGCGAGCCCTTGCTCTCGGGACGAGTGACGGCGTCATCTGTTATCGACTCGCGGTCCAAGCATCGCAGCTCGGTGCCCGGCGACGGCTTACCCGACAATCGCGTCATAGCCGTCCCCGACGAACTGCACGAAGCAGAACCCGTTGCCGAACGGGTCGGCCATCAGCGCGAGCTGTCCCCAAGCCTGTGCTGCGATCGGTCGTTCGAGGGTTGCACCTTCGTCGAGTGCACGTCGGATGGCGGACTCGATGTCGGAGGTGACGAAGTCGAGGTGCACCGGCGTCCAGTGGCGCTGATAGGTGCGAAGCTGCTCGGCTGCCCGCGCGGGGATACTGCCGGCCGGCTTGCGGAGCAGGTAGACCGGCGACGTCGCGCCAAGCAGTTCGACGGCCGCAGGGCCGAACCGGCGTCCGGGCGTCAGTTCGAACACGCGCGTGTAGAACGCGATCGCGCGGTCCAGGTCATCGACGTCGATGTTGATCAGCAGATCCATGCGTGCACCACCGGAGCGAACACCGATCAAGTAACGGTAACGGCCGCAGGCGATCCATCCACCGCTTCGACGAGCCTCGCGCCAGTGCACACGCCCATTCGCGGTGCAGGCCAGCGTGTCTGCAACCGTGCTGCAGCGTCACCGGCTGCTCGCACAGTCGATCGAGCTGATGCGCGACAAGCGCGTCGTTCGCAGGCCGGGCTGTTCAACCTCATCCGCCGGGAGGAAGGGATTCCATGGCGGACGATCGTCGGATTCGACTACCACTCGGGGCCGTTCCGGGACCGGGTGGCGATCGTCACCGGGCTGGCGCCCGGGATCCCGGGCGCCGGCCGTGAATGCTGCTGCTCACCGTTACTTGCGCATGCTTTGCCACAGCCCCATCAGGTTGCCTTCGGTGTCCATGAAATAGGCGTAGTAACCCATGTCCGGCACTTCGCCCTTCGGAGCCGCCAGCGTGCCCCCTGCCGCTTCGATCCTGCTCGCGTGCTCGTCGATGGAATCGACCTCGATTGTGATCACCGGGTTCGTCACCGGGAGCTGTGGCCTACGCTGGAACATTCCGCCGTTGATGGCACCCGATTCCTTGTGCCGGAACTGATCGTCGACCGGCGAGGTGATGGCAAAGGTGTACATGTCCGCGCCTGCCGGCATGTCCTGCAGATGCCAGCCGAACACGTCGCCGTAGAATCGCTTCGCCCGTGCGTGGTCGTCGGTCGGGATCTCGAAATGCACGACCTTGTTCATGCCGTTCGCCTCCTGAACTGAACTGGACTGGAAATGGAGTTGCGACCGTGGCCGGTGCAGCCTGGCCGGGCCACGGCACTGCATGCAGCTCCGTGCAGCAATGATTGCACGGTCGGATGCAGCGACTCTTAACCCGGATTTCATGAGGTCGCGGAGAATCGCCATGGATTTCGCGGGAATCGCTCACTGCGCCGGTAGAACGCGCGAGGTACAAGCTGGTCCGCCGCGATTCTCCGCTGGCGCGGCCCTCGCTTGTTCTTTGCGGCGATCGCTGCGTTGCTCCTCCCCCAAGTGGGGCCTGCACTCGGGGTCGTCGCGCCTTGCGCTCGCCGCAAAGCCCGGCGCGATCACCCGCACCCCCTCATGAAATATCCGGGTTAACCAGGCGGTGGCCGCAGGAGTCGCGCCGTCGTGCTCGGTCTCGCCCGGGCCGGTTCGCGCCCATTGGACTGCGTCTGCCGCAGTCGAGCTGCGGCCGCAGGCGCTGACGTATTCCGTTCCGGGCGGGGGGCATGCCGGCATGCCGGCGTGCCGGCGGCACCGGCTGGATGGCGGTCTGATACGGATGAAACAGATTTCTGTTCGGCGTTCGTCGGCAGTGCTGCACTGTGCCCGCTGGCGCGGCGCTAGAATGCGCGCTCCCTGAATTCGGATGGTGGCCCGATGGGTGCGCAGTGGAAGACCAAGATCAAGGAAGCGTCGGCGGCGTCACGCGGCCGGGTGTTCACCAAGCTGGCGCGCGAGATTTCCGTCGCGGCGCGGGCCGGGGCCGATCCGTCGATGAATTCGCGGCTGCGGCTGGCAATCGAGCAGGCGAAGAAGGCATCGATGCCGCGTGACACGCTGGAGCGAGCGATCAAGAAGGGCTCCGGCCAGCTCGATGACGGCGCGAGCTACGAAAAACTGACCTACGAAGGCTACGCGCCGCACCGGGTGCCGGTCATCGTCGAATGCCTGACCGACAACCCGAACCGCACGGCATCCAGCATGCGTGTGGCGTTCCGCAAGGGCCAGCTTGGCAACTCAGGGTCGGTGTCGTGGGATTTCGACTATCTCGGCATGATCGAAGCCGAACCGCGCTCGTCCGACGCCGATCCGGAGCTGGCGGCAATCGAGGCCGGCGCGCAGGACCTGGTCGTCGAGGACGATGGCGTGCTGTTCCTGACTGCGCCGACCGACCTCGACGCGGTTCAGAAGGCACTGCCTCAGTTTGGTTTCGAAGTGCAGAAGGCCTACCTCGGCTACCGTCCGAAGAATCCGGTCGCGCTCGGCGACGCCGAGCGCGAGGAGGTCGAGGCCTTCCTGCAGGCGATCGATGACGAGGACGACGTGCAGACGCTGTACGCCGGTCTAGCCTGAGCGGCTGCAGCAGTTCCCGACCGCGGGGCAGAGCGGGAGTGATCCTTCGCTCTGCGCTGGATGCAGGTGTCCCCTCATGGCTGCTGCCGCACCGTGATCTGCGCGAGGCCATCGAGCCTTCCATGCCGGTGATGCAGTGATCGACCGCCGCCGTGCGCCGAACGCGCTTCACGTGACCTGAGGCACGCGTCCGCGCACGTCGGTCGTGCCGCGGGCGGCTTGGGCCTCACGCCGTCGCGCGTCAGGCCCGGCCGAATGGCGGGTCAATCGAAGCCGTCGGCGAAGATGCGGTCGACGCGGACATCGATCGGCAGCACTGCACTGTCCACTGCCGCATTGGTTGCATCGCCGGCGTAGTGCGCGGTCAACGCATGCAGGCCGGCCGCCAATGGAGGCGTGGTGCAACTGGCCACCCGGGTGTCGCCGGTGCCGACCAGCTCGACCGCGTCGCAGCCGGCGATGTCGACGCCGCCGTCGCGGAACGCCACCGTGCCGCCCGGCGACGCGCCGCGCACGACCGCGACCAGCGAGATCGCGTCACCGACCGCCGGTGCCGCCGTGATGCCGAGCAGCTCGATCGCCGGCAGTACCGCGAAGCTGCGCTCGACGTCGGTGGCGTCAGCATGGATTGCCGTACCGGCCTGGCTCGCGCGGATCGTGCAGATGCCGACGCCGACCAGCGTCACCCGCGCGCCGTCGCTGCCGGAAGTCACGCAGACCGCGTCGGTCAGTGACGCGAATGTCACCGGATTGCCGGAGCCGCCGCCGCTGGCGACCAGCATGAAGGCCGGCGCCGCGATCGCGCGATCGGCGGGTGCATCGAAGGTGATGATCTGCGCGATCCTGACCACCTCGTGCACCAGTACGCCGGTCGCCGGCGCGTTGCCGGCATCGCCGGGGTAGATCGCCGTGATGCTGCGCAGGCCGACCGCCAGTGCATCGGTGCTGCAGGCGGCAGTCGGCGCATCACCACCGCCGGCCAGCACGACGTCGGTGCAACCGGCGATGTCGACGCCATCGGCCTGGAACGTCACGCTGCCGGCTGGCACGGCGCCGCTGACCGTGGCAGTGAACGTGACCGCACTGGTGACGGTGGACGGACTGTCGCTGGCGGCGAGCGTGACGACGGTCGCGTCGCGGCGCAGCGTGCGCAACGTCACGCGGTTGTCGGAGGGGCGGCCGACCGCAACGCGCTGCAGTGCGATGTCGTAGTCCGCGACCATCGACGCACCGCCGCCGATCGCGCTGCCGAGCACGCTGTTGGCGGCGTCCAGCACGCCGAGCAGCGGTTCGTCGCCCGGCGCCAGCGTGATCGCACCGGCGCCGCCGGCATGGTCCGGGCTGCGCACGATGTAGGCATTGTCGCCGAATGCTTCCGCGCCGCCGCTGCCGATCGCGTCGCCGGCCGCGGAGCCGACCAGCGAGTTGGATGCCGAGATCGATCCGGTCAGCGCCGCGCTGCCGTCCGACCAGGTAACGGCGCCGACGTTGACCACGCCGTTGTCGTCCCAGTTCGGATGGGTCAGCACATAGCCGCCGTTCGGCAACTGCTCGAGTGCCGGGATCAGCACTGGCGGATTCGAGTAGTCTTCGCCGAGGCGATCGTCGGCGCTGCTGCCGAGCAGCGAGTTGGCGGCCGACACCGTGCCGACGACGCCGGCCTGGCCGTCGCCCCAGGTCACCGCACCGGCGTCGACCAGCGCGCCGTTGTTCCATTCCGGGCTGCGCACGACGTAATGCCCGTTCAGCAGCAGCGACAGCGCGCTGCCGACCCGGTCGCCGGCAGTGCTGCCGACCAGCGAGTTCGCCGGGCCGACCGCGCCGCTGCTGGGGCCGGTGCCATCGGCCCATGTGACGGCGCCGGCATCGACGATGGCATCGTTGTCCCAGTCCGGGGTGTGCAGCACGTAATGGCCGTTGCGCAGCGCGGTGACCGCGCTGCCGACATTGTCGTTCTCGCTGCTGCCGACCAGCGAATTCAGTGTGCTGACGGTGCCGGTCGACGGCTGCGTGCCGTCGACCCAGGTCACGGCGCCGGCGCCGGCCACCGCGCCGTTGCGCCACAGCGGGCTGCGCACGACGAAATGGCCGTTCGCCAGTGGCACGACTGACGAGCTGCCGACCAGATCATAGGGCGTGCTGCCGATCAGCGAGTTGGCGGCCGACACCGCGCCGACTGCGCCGCTGGTGCCGTCGACCCAGGTCACCGCGCCGACATCGGGCAGCAGGCCGTCGTCCCACTGCGGCGAACGGATCACGAAATGGCCGCTGGAGAGCCGCAGCGTCGAGCTGCCGACGCGGTCGTACGGCGAACTGCCGACCAGCGAGTTCGCCGCCGATATCGGGCCGCTGATGCCGGTCGCGCCATTGCCCCAGGTCACCGCGCCGGCTTCGGTCGCCGTGCCGTTCGCCCAGCGGTAGGACGGCACCACGTAATTGCTGTTGGCGACGATGATCGCGCCGCGTTCGCCGACGTGGTCCAGCGCGGTGCTGCCGACCAGCGAGTTGGCTGCCGATACCGTACCGGTGGCGCCGGTGCTGCCGTCCGCTCAGGTCACGGCACCAACGTCGGACAGCGCTCCGTCGTCCCACAGCGGCGAGCCGACCACGTAGTTGCCATTGTCGAGCGCGATCACGCGCGCACTGCCGATGCGGTCGCTGGCGGAAGCGCCGATCAATGAATTCGCCGCCGACACGGCACCCACCACGCCGCTGTTGCCGCTGCCCCAGGTCACCGCGCCGACCGCGCTGGTCGCGCCGTTCGACCAACCCGGGCTGGCGACCACGTAATTGCCGTTGCGCAACGCCACCACCGTGCTTCCGACCTGGTCGGACGCGCTGCTGCCGATCAGCGAGTTCGCCGCCGACACTGCGCCGCGAACGCCGAGCGTGCCATCGCCCCAGGTCGCCGCGCCTGCGGCGCTGCTGGCTCCGTTCGCCCACTGCGGGCTGGCGACGACGTAGTTGCCGTTGGCGAGCACGGTCGGCGGCAGCGCGCCGACGGCATCGCCTGCGGTACTGCCGACCAGCGAGTTGCTGGCCGAAACGACGCCGGAGAGTCCGCTGTCGCCATCGATCCAGGTCACCGCACCGGCGCCCGGCTGGCTGCCCTGCTGCGACCAGGCCGGGCTCGCCACCAGCACGTCGCCACCCGGCAGCAGCACGATGCCGCCGCAGCCGACCCGGTCGCCGGCCGCATCGCCGGTCAGCGTGCTGACCAGCACCGCCTGCTCGGTGTAGACGTACACCGCGCCGACATCGGCCAGCGCGCCGGCGTCGAATTCCGGATCGGTGATGACCAGATGCCCGTTCGGCAGCACCGCGACCGCGGTACCGAATGCGCCGCTGCCGGGCGGGCCGACGATGTCGGTCTGCGCCGCCGTCACCGGGCCCGCGACGGCGGCGGTGAATAGCATGCCGGCCGCCCACCGGCGAGCTCCGTCGAGGGCGGACAGGTCAACGCGGATGCTGTGCATGGAGTGTCCCGGTAGACGGCAGTGCGCCGGTAATGTGCGCTGGCTGATCAGGTGCTGCGTGACCGCTGCAAGCGGCCGGACGCGGCATTATTGCCGAACGCGAGTATCGACGGTTCGCGCCCGCCGGGTCTGCCGGGAATTCCCCGAGACATGCCGGCCGAGCTGGCATTGGCCGTTCCAATGGACGAGATGCGGTTCCGGATCAGGGCCCGGTCGCGCGCGGGCTGCCGCTCGGTTCGGCGCTTCCTGCCCGGTCAATCCGATGCATGTCGGCGGGATCGTCGCCGGGATCGCCGGTGCATCCACGCTCGCCTTGCGCACGGCATGGCGCAGGCAATGGTCGCGGCCGCTTCGGCGCATCTGCTGGTCACGCTGATCGCGCTTGGTGCCGGGCTCGTGACATTGGCGGTGAATGGATTCTTCGCTGGGCTGCCGCTGCTGTCGGCGCGGCGGCTTCGGCGTGCCGCGCGGGATGCACGGCACTGAGCGACGAACGGCTCGGTGGAAACCGCCGGGCCTTGCATGGCGTTCACCGCCGCGCGAGTGACGGTGGCCGCCGGTCGGTTGAGCGAACGGCGACTGTGCACCGTGCTCGGCGCGGCCGCCGGCCGCAGCCTGGTCCCTACGACTCTGCCGCGTTTTCGACATGCAGGCAGTGGCCGCAGTCGCATTCCGGCGTGACGGCGAAATCGCTGCCGTCGACGTTTTCGCGTGAACGAAATGTTATCCCGGTCCGGTCCGGCACCGGAGTTCGCCGGGCGTCCCCACTTGTCTGCCGAAACAGTGCTCTTGCGCCTTTCGTGCGGCAGTTCGCCGGCGGCCTGTGGACATAATCGGACAGGGGTCGACGCCGGCAATTCTTCCACGATGCGGCACCACAGACGGATCCCGGATCGAGGAGTACGCCATGAGCACGTTAGATATCTTCGACAGCTTCGCCAGCCGCTTCGAGCGCACCAGGGAAGACGAGTTTTCCCTGGAGGAATACCTCGAACTGTGCCGGTCCGACCGCATGGCCTACGCCACCGCCTCCGAGCGGATGCTCGCGGCGATCGGCGAGCCGATGTTGCTCGATACCCGTGACGACCCGAGACTGTCACGCATATTCCAGAACAAGATCGTCAAGGTCTATCCGAGCTTCCGCGAGTTCTACGGGCTCGAAGAAGTGATCGAGCAGGTCGTCGCCTACTTCCGGCACGCCGCGCAGGGGCTCGAGGAACGCAAGCAGATCCTGTACCTGCTGGGTCCGGTCGGTGGCGGCAAGTCTTCGATCGCCGAACGGCTCAAGCAATTGATCGAACGGGTGCCGTTCTATGCGCTGAAGGGCTCGCCGGTCAACGAATCGCCGCTCGGGCTGTTCAACGCCGAGGAGGACGGGCCGATTCTCGAGGAGCGATACGGCATTCCGCGCCGCTACCTGAACAAGATCCTTTCGCCGTGGGCGGTCAAGCGGCTCGACGAGTACGGCGGCGACATCCGCCAGTTCCGCGTCGTCCGCCGGCATCCGTCGATCCTGAAACAGATCGCGGTATCGAAGACCGAGCCGGGCGACGAGAACAACCAGGACATTTCCTCGCTGGTCGGCAAGATCGACATTCGCCGGCTGGAGCAGTACGCGCAGAACGATCCGGATGCCTACAGCTTCTCCGGTGGCCTGTGCCTGTCGAACCAGGGGCTGCTCGAGTTCGTCGAGATGTTCAAGGCACCGATCAAGGTGCTGCATCCGTTGCTGACCGCAACCCAGGAAGGCAACTTCAAGGGCACCGAAGGCTTCGGCGCGATTCCGTTCGACGGTATCGTGCTCGCCCACTCCAATGAATCGGAGTGGAAGATGTTCCGCAACAACAAGAACAACGAGGCGTTCCTCGACCGCATCTACATCGTCAAGGTGCCGTACTGCCTGCGCGTCACCGAGGAAGTGCACATCTACGAGAAGCTGGTCCGCAGCTCCTCGCTGGCGGCGGCGCCCTGTGCGCCCGGCACGTTGCAGATGCTGGCCCAGTTCTCGGTACTGACTCGCCTGAAGGAGCCGGAGAATTCCAGCATCTTCAGCAAGATGCGGGTGTATGACGGGGAGAACCTCAAGGACACCGATCCGAAGGCCAAGCCGATCCAGGAGTATCGCGATTACGCCGGTGTCGACGAGGGCATGACCGGCATCTCGACGCGCTGGGCGTTCAAGATCCTCGCCAAGGTGTTCAACTTCGATCATTCCGAAGTCGCCGCCAACCCGGTGCATCTGCTGTACGTGCTGGAGCAGCAGATCGAACGCGAGCAGTTCGCGCCGGAGATCGAGCAGCAGTACCTGGCCTTCGTCAAGGAATACCTGGCACAGCGCTACGTCGAGTTCATCGGCAAGGAAATCCAGACCGCCTATCTCGAGTCCTACTCCGAGTACGGGCAGAACATCTTCGATCGCTACGTGACCTTTGCCGACTACTGGATCCAGGACCAGGAATTCCGCGATCCCGATACCGGCGAGTCGTTCGACCGTTCGGCACTGAACGCCGAACTGGAGAAAGTCGAAAAGCCGGCCGGGATCGCCAACCCGAAGGATTTTCGCCACGAAATCGTCAATTTCGTGCTGCGCGCGCGCGCCGGCAACAACGGCCGCAATCCGCTCTGGACGTCGTACGAGAAGCTGCGCCGGGTGATCGAGAAAAAGATGTTCTCGAGCACCGAGGAGCTGCTGCCGGTGATCTCGTTCAATGCCAAGGCGAGTGCCGAGGACATCAGGAAGCACCAGGACTTCATCGAGCGCATGGTCGCCAAGGGCTACACGCCGAAACAGGTGCGCCTGTTGTGCGAGTGGTACCTGCGCGTGCGGAAGAGCAGTTGACGCGGTGCGTCGCGAGGTGAGCCACGAGGTGCGCAGCACCGTTCGTCCCGAGGCATCGAAGGACGATCGAGCGCTTGCTGCATCGGTCCGGGCTTCGATGCCCGCTCGTGGACATTCCTGCAGAGCAGCGCGCCGAGCACGCATCGGTGCCACCGTCCGGCAGGGCTCCCCATGCACCTGATCATCGACCGCCGCCAGAACGCCAAGAACAAGAGTGCGATCAATCGCGAGCGGTTCCTGCGGCGTTACCGGGCGAAGATCAAGGAAGCGGTGGCGCGGGCGGTGCGCGGTCGCAGCATCACCGACACCGGCAGTGGCGAGGATATCCATCTGCCGCGCAAGGATGTGTCCGAACCGAGGTTCCACCACGGACCCGGCGGGCGACGCGAGGTCGTGCATCCCGGCAACGTCGACTTCGTCGCCGGCGATCGCCTGCCGCGGCAGCGCGGCGGCGGGCAGGGCAGGGGCGATCGTGCCTCCGACAGCGGCGAGGGTGAAGATGCCTTCAGTTTCACGCTGACCCGCGACGAGTTCCTGAACTATCTGTTCGAGGATCTCGAGCTGCCCGATCTGGTCAAGCAGCACCTGAGCGCACCGCACAGGTTCGAGTCGGTCAGGGCCGGCTACGTCAACGATGGCGCGCCGTCCAACCTGCACATCGTTCGCAGCCTGAAAGGCGCGATCGGCCGGCGGATCGCGCTGGCGGCGCCGATGATGAGCCGGCTGCGCGAGCTGGAGGCCGAAGTCGCGAGGTTGCGGGCCTCGCCGGACGACTGCCGGATCGAGATCCGCCAGCTCGACGAGGAAATCCATCGGCTGAAGCGGCGCATCCTCGGCATTCCATTCATCGATCCGTTCGACCTGCGGTTCGTCAATCGCGCACTGCGCCCGAAGCCGAGCAACCAGGCGGTGATGTTCTGCCTGATGGATGTCTCCGGATCAATGGACGAGGAGCGCAAGGACATCGCCAAGCGCTTCTTCATCCTGCTGTACCTGTTCCTCGAGCGGGTCTACGAGAAGATCGACGTGGTGTTCATCCGCCACCACACGCAGGCCGAGGAAGTCGACGAGGAGACCTTCTTCCGTTCGCGCGAGACCGGCGGCACGGTGGTGTCGTCGGCCTTGCTGCTGATGCAGCAGATCATCGCCCGGCGCTATCCGACCGAGCAGTGGAACATCTACGCCGCGCAGGCCTCCGACGGCGACAACTGGGATGACGATTCCGGACGCTGCCGCGAGCTGCTGGCGGACGGACTGCTGCCGGCCTGCCAGTACTTCGCCTACGTCGAGATCGGTGATCGATTGCCGCAGAGCCTGTGGCACGAGTACGCTGCGCTCGCTGCCGAACACCGCCACTTCGAGATGCAGCGGATCCGCAACGCCGGCGAGATATTCCCGGTGTTCCGCGAGCTGTTCAAGCGCCAGCAGGGCATGCGCCGATGAGTGCCGTTAGCCGGGTCGATCGCGCGCATCTGCCGGCGCCGTCGGAATGGAGCTTCGAGCTGATCGAGCGCTATCACGCCGAGATCGCCCGCGTCGCCGGCGAATTCGGCCTCGATACCTATCCGGTCCAACTCGAGATCATCACCGCCGAGCAGATGATGGATGCCTATGCATCGGTCGGAATGCCGGTGAACTACGCGCATTGGAGCTTCGGCAAGCACTTTCTTTCCACCGAGAAGTCGTATCGCCACGGACAGATGGGGCTTGCCTACGAGATCGTGATCAACTCCGATCCGTGCATCGCCTATCTGATGGAAGAGAACACCATGGCGATGCAGGCACTGGTGATCGCCCATGCCGCCTACGGCCACAACTCGTTCTTCAAGGGCAATTACCTGTTCCGGACCTGGACCGATGCGTCGTCGATCATCGACTATCTGGTCTATGCGAAGAACTACGTCGCCGAGTGCGAGGAACGTCATGGCATCGAGGCGGTCGAGGAAATGCTCGATTCATGCCATGCGCTGATGAACCAGGGCGTCGATCGCTACCGGCGGCCGCGCAGGCTTTCGCTTGCGGAGGAGGCGCGGCGGCGGCGCGACCGCGAAAGCTATCTGCAGGCGCAGGTCAACGAACTGTGGCGCACGCTGCCGGAGTCTCCTGCGCGCCAAACGCAGGAAGTCGTGCAGCGCTTTCCGGCCGATCCGCAGGAGAACCTGCTGTACTTCATCGAGAAGAATGCTCCGCTGCTGGAACCCTGGCAGCGCGAGATCGTCCGCATCGTGCGCAAGGTGGCGCAATACTTCTATCCGCAGCGGCAAACCCAGGTCATGAACGAGGGCTGGGCGACGTTCTGGCACTACACGCTGCTGAACGAGCTGTTCGACCAGGGCGTGCTGTCCGAGGCACACATGCTGGAAGTGCTGCAGTCGCACACCAATGTCGTCTATCAGCCGACCGTGCACGACAGGCACTACAGCGGGATCAATCCGTATGCGCTCGGCTTTGCGATGATGCGCGACATCCGGCGGATCTGCGAGGATCCGACTGACGAGGATCGGAAGTGGTTTCCCGACATCACCGGCAGTGACTGGCGCAGCACGCTCGACACGGCAATGCGGAACTACCGGGACGAGAGCTTCATTGCGCAGTTCCTGTCACCGCGGCTGATCCGCGAATTCCGGCTGTTTTCGCTGCTTGACGACGATCGCAACGACCACCTGCGGGTCGAGGCGATCCACGACGATGCCGGCTACCGCGATGTGCGACGGGCGCTTGCCGCGCAGTACGAACTGTCGGCGAACGATCCGAACATCCAGGTCTGGGATGTGGACATCCGCGGCAGCAGGGCGCTGACGCTGCGCCATTTCGAGCACGAGCGCAGGACGCTCGACGACGACGCATCGGAAGTGCTCAAGCATGTCGCCCGCTTGTGGCGCTTCCCGGTGCGGCTGGAGTCGGTCGCTCCGGATGGCGAAGTGACAGGCTCGATCGACTGCGGATTCGACAGCCCTCGCTAGACCGGACGGAGCCGCCCCGGCTCTGCCGCGGGAGCGGTTCGACATCCCGGTGGTACGCATCGGAACCGTTCACCCCGAGGTATCGAAGGGCGAAGCCGAAGCCGCGTACTGCCGCGACCGTTCGTGTTTCGATACCTCAACACGAACGGTGGAGGGGATGTCGCGAACCGGGGGGGATGTCGCGAACCGGGCGAACGCCGTGAGCCGGGCGAATGCCGTGACCGTCAACAGCACCATCGGAGCCGTTCGCCCTGAGGTATCGAAGGGCGAAGCCGAAGCCCATGTGCCGCCGTGGCCGTTCGTGTTTCGATACCTCAACACGAACGGTGGCGGGGATGTCGCGAGCCGGGCGAATGTCGCGAGTCGTCAACAGCACCATCGGAGCCGTTCGCCCTGATGTATCGAAGGGCGAAGCCGAAGCCCATGTGCCGCCGTGGCCGTTCGTGTTTCGATACCTCAACACGAACGGTGGCGGGGATGTCGCGAGCCGGGCGAATGTCGCGAACCGGGCGAATGTCGCGAACCGGGCGAACGCCGTGAGCCGGGCGATCGCCGTGAGCCGGGCGAACGCCGTGAGCCGGGCGAATGCCATGAGTCGTCAACAGCACCATCGGAGCCGTTCGCCCTGAGGTATCGAAGGGCGAAGCCGAAGCCCATGTGCCGCCGCCGCCGTTCGTGTTTCGATACCTCAACACGAACGGTGGCGGGGATGTCGCGAACCGGGCGAATGCCATGAGCCGGGCGAATGCCGTGACCGTCAACAGCACCATCGGAGCCGTTCGCCCTGAGGTATCGAAGGGCGAAGCCGAAGCCCATGTGCCGCCGCCGCCGTTCGTGTTTCGATACCTCGACACGAACGGTGGCGGGGATGTCGCGAGCCGGGCGAGTGTCGCGAACCGGGCGAATGCCGTGACCGTCAACAGCACCATCGCAGCCGTTCGCCCTGAGGTATCGAAGGGCGAAGCCGAAGCCCATGTGCCACCGCCGCCGTTCGTGTTTCGATACCTCGACACGAACGGCGGCGGGGATGTCGACAACCGGGTGAACGCGGCTCCAGCGAACCGGCGCGGTCGTGTTACCAGATGCTGACGCGCTCGCCGTCTCCGCGCACCATCTTGTCGCCCTCACTGCAGCCGAATGCCTCGGAAAAAGCCGGCATGTTGGACGCCGGCGCAATCGCGCGGAACATGCCCGGCGAGTGCGGTCCGACGGTGATCTGCTGGCGAAGCTGCGCTTCGGTGAAGGCGATGCGCCAGACGGTGGCCCAGTTCAGGAAGAAGCGCTGCGTCTGGCTCAGGCCGTCGACCATCGGGTCGGTGTAGTTGTCGCCCTGCTGCCGGCGCAAGGCTTCGAGAGCGACCGTCACGCCGCCCAGGTCGGCGATATTCTCGCCGAGGCCGAGCTTGCCGTTGACGAACAGGCCGGGCAGCGCCTCGTACTGGTCGAACTGGGCGGCGAGCCGGGCGGTGCGTTGCTCGAAGCGCTGGCGGTCGTCGTCGGTCCACCAGTTCTGCATGTTGCCGGTGGCGTCGAATTTGCTGCCCTGGTCGTCGAAGCCGTGCAGCATCTCATGACCGATCACGCCACCGATGCCGCCGTAATTGAGCGCGTCGTCGGCGTTCGGGTCGAAGAACGGTGGTTGCAGGATCGCCGCCGGGAAAACGACCTCGTTGGCGGTGGCGCGGTAATAGGCATTGACCGTCTGCGGGCTCATGCCCCATTCGCTGCGATCGACCGGTTTGCCGATCTTCGACAGGTTCCAGCGATAGTTGAACCCGGCCGCCGCCTCGATGTTGGCGAAGAAGCTGTCGCGGCGGAACTCGAGGCCGCTCCAATCGCGCCACTTGTCCGGATAGCCGATCTTCGGTGTGAAGGTCGACCACTTCTCGATCGCTTTTTCCTTGGTCTCGTCGCTCATCCACTCGAGGTCGAGCCGATGGCGCAGCGCCTCGCGCAGGTTGCCGACCAGTTGCTCCATCTTCGCCTTCGATTCCGGCGGGAACGCCTGGGCGACGTAGAGCTGGCCGAAGCCTTCGCCGATGCTGCGATTGAGCGCGCCCAGCACGCGCTTCCAGCGCTCCTGCTGTTCTTGCTGGCCGGCCAGCGTCTTGCGATAGAACTCGAAGCTCTGCTGCTCGAAAGCGCTGCCGAGGTAGGGCGCGGCATCGTCGATCGCCTTGAACCGCAACCAGGTCTTCCACTCATCGAGCGGAACGTCGACCAGCATGCGGTCGAACTCCCTGAAGAAGTCCGGCTGGGCCAGCGAAAACATCTGCGGCTGCGCGACGCCGAGGCTGTCGAACATCGCGGTCCAGGAGAAATTCGGCGTCAGCGCTTCGGCCTCGGCCATCGAAACCGGGTTGTAGCGATTGGCCGGATCGCGCAGCTTCAGGCGCTCCATCGAGGCCCGGGCCAGCCGCGTCTCGAATGCCATGACCTGTTCGGCCTGCACCCGGGCGGTGGCGGCCTCGCTGCCGGCCAGTTCTAGCAGTTTCGCCACGTGCTCGACGAACGCGACCCGCGCCGTCTTGTAGTCGTCGCGATCTTCGAGATAGTAGGCGCGTTCAGGCAGCGACAGCCCGCCCTGGCTGACGTTGGCGATATTGACGCCGGAATCCTTCACGTCCGGTGCGCCGAACAGGTTGAACAGCATGCCGCGGGCCTCGGCATAGGCGCCGCGCAGATAGGCCGGTATCTCGCTTGCGTCGGCGATCGCGTCGATGCGATCGAGTGCCGGCTCGAGCGGCGCGATGCCGGCGGCGTCGATCGCTGCCTGATCCATGCCGGCGGCGAAGAAGTCGCCGACCTTCTGCTCCATGCTGCCGGCCGGCCACTGCCCGGCGGCGGCGGCCTTGGCGATCTCGTGCTGCACATGCAGCGAGCGCTCGCCGAGCGCCGGGAACGCTCCCCAGCTCGTGCGGTCGGCCGGCACCGGATTGGCCGCCAGCCACTTGGCGTTGACGTAGCCGTTGAGGTCCTGGCAGGCATTGACGTTCGGGTCGATGTCGGCTGCGTTGAACGCGATCGGCTGCGCGCTGACGTTGGCGAGATCGATGCTCAGCTTCGCCGCGGGCGGCGCCGCGCCGGCGTCGGGCGCCGATGCTTCACGCTGGCAGGCGGCGAGGGTGGTGACGACAGCCAGCGACAGTGCCAGCGGCTTCAGCGAACGTAGGATCATGTATGGCTCCGGCCGGTTGGCCCGGGAATAGGACTGGTCACTTTATGCGAGCCGGGACGCCAGGCAAAGGCGGTTCGTCGCACCGCACGGGCGGTCTGCCGGAGCGGTGCAGCGTTCCCGCGCCGACCGTCGGTGCCCGCGCCCGGTTGCCGGCGTCCGGGGCGCGCTCGTCGACGCGGAGGCGGTGAGGATTCACCCAGTGGTCACGGCCGCGCCGGCGATTTCGGTGCGCCGGAGCAAGCGATGGGCGGCGCAGATTGTGGGTCGGCCGGGTACCGGATAAATTACCGAAGCTGAATATTCGGAGCGCGCAATGAAACGGGTCTTGTGTGCATGGCTGTTCGTGATCTGGGCGGCCTGCAGCGGCCCGACGCAGGATGCTCACGCAGCGGGCGCGAGCGATGCTGCGCTGGCCAGTCCGGCTGCGGAGATCGACAAGTGCGTCGGCGAACGTGCCTGTGAAGGCAACAACCCCGACAGCGTCGATGCCGGCAACAGATGCACGCCATGTCGATCGTATTGACCTCGTTCGCCCGCACCCGTCTGTTTCCGCGCGAGCCGCGTCGCAACACGATCCAGGACATCACGCCGGCGCAGTTCGAGCAGCATCTCAACGACGTGCCTGCGCTGCAGGTCCTCGACGGCTATGCGCCGTTCTGCAAGCTGCACGTGCATCGGAACTGGACCTCGACGCGCTGCCTGACCGTGCCGATCACCGAGCAGAACAGGCATCTGCTGCGCTCGGACTACGAGGCCCGCACATCGGATGAGTTGCCGGTGCTGGTGCGCTGGTTCGAAGGTGTCGAGCCGCCGGTGGCGGACTATCTGATCGTGATCCTCTACAGCCGCGAACAGTTGGCAAAGGAGGGCACGCCGATCAGTGCCGATTGGGGCGTGGTCGGTTGCATGTACACCGGCGAGCCGGAAGAGATCCCGATGGCACCTATCACGATGATGCGCAACGCGCTCGGCGTCGAGGAGGGCGGCTCCGGCGTGCCGATCGATCGCGAGGCCTACCGGCGCAGCGTCGCGTTCTGGAGCACGCACGCGAACTGGCGCGGGTAGAAAACCGGGCGCCCGTTGAGACGCAGCGATCCGCGTTGGCGCAGTGCGCGCGCGGTGGTGGGAACGGCGCGCACAACCATCGCTACCAGCTCAGGTCGTCGGGCACCTGGAAGCGCGCGTACCACGCGTCATCGGAATCGTCGCTGGCGGCAGCCGTGGGCGTGTCGGTCGTGCGGCCGTGATCGACGACGATGTTTCCTTCGCGGGCATACACCATGTCGGCGGCGGCGCGCGGAATCAGTTCGTAACCGTCGTCGTGGCGGACGATCACCAGCGCACCCCTGGCGAGTTGGCTGCGCAGCGCCGGATTGACCAGCAGTTCGCGAATGGCACCGTCGTCGATGAAGCGGTACGGAAGCTCGCCCTCGCGGCGGACCCGGTGGCTGTCGACGATCTGGCGGATCTGTGCCCGCAGTTCGGCTGCGCGCTGCCGGGCCTTGCGTTCGGCGTCGAGCGCCCGGTCGCGTTCGGCCCTTTCGGCCTGCAGGCGGCGGACATCGATCGCATCCGGATCGGCCGCTGCGCCCTTGCCCTGACGCTGCCTGGCCTGCTCACGGGCCACCTCGGCGACCTTGCTCTTCTTGACCAGACCGGCCTTGAGCATTTGTTCCTGCAGCGGATTGCGGATGGCCATGGCGGAGCGGGGCAGTGACGGAGCGCGGATTGTAGCGGGCCTGCGAGCGCCCGAACGGTCACGTTCACTGAATGGGTCCGGCGGCGCTCTCGGCTTCGACAGCGGGCGCAGCGCGAGTGTCTGCGCCCTGCCGTCGCTGTGTCATCGACTGCAGGGCGCGATGCTAGAGTGCCGTCCTTGCATGAACTGCGGAGCGAGTGAAGTGACGACGGCAGCGATGGTCTACCCGATCGGCATCCCCGGCCAGCCCTGGGGCGCCGACGAACGCGCGACCTGGCGCTCGCGGCAGCAACGGCAGCGCAGTTACGCGGCCGACGTGCTGGACGTGATCGAGCGCCTGCGGGCGGACTTCGACATCGAGCAGTACGGAGAGCTCGACTACGCACCGGACCGATATCCGCTGTTTGCGATCCGCAGCCGCGGCTGGCGTGACGACCGGCCCTGCGTGCTGGTGACCGGCGGCGTGCACGGCTACGAGACCAGCGGTGTGCATGGCGCGCTGGCGTTCGTCGAGCGCCACGCGGCGAGCTATGCCGAACGGGTCAACCTGCTCGTTGCACCGTGCGTCAGCCCGTGGGCCTACGAGCGGATCCACCGCTGGAACGCGCACGCGGTCGATCCGAACCGCTCATTCCGTGACGGCAGCGCGGCCGACGAGTCCGCTGCGCTGATGCGGCTGATCGCGCCGCTGCGCGGGCGCTTCGTGCTGCACATCGACCTGCACGAGACCACCGACACCGACGAATCCGAGTTCCGGCCGGCGCTCGCCGCGCGCGACGGCAAGGACCAGGAGCCCGGCGAGATTCCGGACGGGTTCTACGTCGTCGGCGACAGCGAGAGCCCGCAACTCGAGTTCCAGCAGGCGGTGATCGAAGCCGTGGCGCGCGTCACCCACATCGCACCTGCGGATCGCAACGGCGAGATCATCGGTTCGCGCGTGGTTGCGCCCGGCGTGATCCTGTATCCGCTGGTGGAACTCGGGCTCTGTGCCGGCATCACCGGCGCCCGCTACACGACGACCACCGAGGTCTATCCCGACAGCCCGCGTGCGACGCCGGAACAATGCGTCGATGCGCAGGTGGCGGCGGTCTGTGCGGCGATCGATTTCGCGATGCCCTGAGCGGCGGCAACGGCTGCGTCGATCCCAGCCGCGCCGGTGCCGAGGTGGCCGCAGCGGTCGGCCGCGCGCCGGCAGGCGAGTCAGCGACGGTGTTGCCGCGGGCGCTGTCCGCCCTTCACCGCGAGCACGCCGTCCAGCACGCGTTCGGTCGCGAACCCGGCCTTGTCGAGACGTCGGGCCACTTCGCCCGGCACGTCGCGACCGCTGGTTTTCGCATTCGGCGTGCCGGTGTAGTGAAACAGCCGGCCCTGCGGCCGCAGCACCCGCGCGAGCTGGTCGTAGAACGCCTGCGAGTACAGCTCGCCGGCGATGCCGAATCGCGGCGGGTCGTGCAGCGCGGCGTCGAACGACTCATCGGGCAGCGTCGCGATGGCTTCGGCGACGTCGGCGTGAACGAGCTGCAGTCGGCCGCCCGCCTCGGGGCTGTCCGGGTCCGGCGACCACGGGTTGTGCAGCCGCAACCACAGCACGTCGGCGTTCTTCTCGAAGCTCTGCACATGCGCGGCACCGCTGTCGAGGCAACACGCCGCGAAATAACCGAGTCCGCCACAGGTATCGAGCACGCGCTTTCCGCGCGGCTGTATCAGCGCCACCTTGCGCGCAGCGTCGTCATACGGCGAGATCTGCGCGGTCGGCAGCATCTTGATGCCGTCGATCTCGAAGGTCGGCGCGCCCCAGTCGGTCGGCACCAGCTTGATCAGCGAACCGGCATAGCGCTGCAGCGGCGCGAACGCGGTGCCGTCCCAGATGTACAGCGTGCGTTCCCTGATGTCGTCGGGCCACGGGTAGCGTTGGCCGTCCAGGCACCAGCCATCGGCATCGAGGATCGCCTGCCCGGTGCTGCGGCCGAGGTCGAACGATGCCTGCAACATCGGTGACGCGGCAGCGTGTGCTGCGAGCAGCGCATCGGCGAGCGGGCGGGTCAGCAGCGGGCCGGTGTAGCGGGGCATGCGCGGTCGGTGCGAGGCGAAGCGGCAAGACTAGCAGGCTTGCAGCGCGACGATCGTTGCTGCAGGCGCCATGACGCCGCTTCGTCCTGTGTTCGACGGTGCTTGCAGCAGGCCGAGCCGTACCTGGCTCGTCCTGCTCGATCGCGAAACCGGTGCGGCGTTTCAGGCCGCCTTCTTCTCGCTCGCTTCGGCGGGCGCCGTTTCGCGGATCAGGTGATCGAAGGCGCTGAGCGCCGCCTTCGATCCTTCGCCCATCGCGATGACGATTTGCTTGTATGGCACCGTGGTCACGTCGCCGGCGGCGAACACGCCGGGCAGCGAGGTCTGGCAGCGGTCGTCGACGACGATCTCGCCGCGCGCGCTCAGCGTCACGCTGTCCTTCAGCCATTCGGTGTTCGGCAGCAGGCCGATCTGCACGAAGATGCCGTCCAGTTCGATCGTGTGCAGGCTGCCGTCGCCGCGATCCCGGTAGCTGAGGCCGGTGACCTTGTTGCCGTCGCCGAGCACTTCGGTGGTCTGCGCGTCGACCACGATGTCGACATTCGGCAGGCTGCGCAGCTTGCGTTGCAGTACCTCGTCGGCGCGCAGCTTGCCGTCGAATTCGATCAGCGTGACGTGGCGGACGATGCCGGCCAGGTCGATCGCCGCCTCGACGCCGGAGTTTCCGCCACCGATCACCGCGACGCGCTTGCCGCGGAACAGCGGTCCATCGCAATGCGGGCAGTAAGCGACACCCTTGTTGCGGTACTCGTTCTCGCCGGGCACGTTCATCTGCCGCCAGCGCGCACCGGTCGAGATCACCAGCGTGCGCGCCTTCAGCGACGCGCCGCTCGCGAGCTGCACTTCGTGAAATCCGTGTGCGGTCGCCGACGCCGGCACCAGTTTCTCGGCGCGCTGCAGGTTCATCACGTCGACCTCGTATTCCTTGACGTGCTGTTCCAGCGCGGCGGCGAGTTTGGGTCCCTCGGTCTCGCGGACCGAAATGAAGTTCTCGATGCCCATCGTGTCGAGCACCTGGCCGCCGAAGCGCTCGGCGACCACTCCGGTGCGGATGCCCTTGCGGGCGGCATAGATTGCAGCCGCGGCGCCGGCCGGGCCGCCACCGACGACGAGCACGTCGAAGGCGTCCTTCGCCTGCAGTTTTCCGGCTTCGCGCGCGGCGGCGCCGCTGTCGAGTTTGGCGAGGATTTCCTCGAGGCCCATGCGGCCGGATGCGAATACCTCGCCGTTGAGGTAGACGCTCGGCACCGCCATGATCTGGCGCTCGTCGACCTCCTGCTGGAACAGCGCACCGTCGATCGCCACGTGGCGGATGTTCGGATTCAACACGCTCATCGTGTTCAGTGCCTGCACCACGTCCGGGCAGTTCTGGCACGACAGCGAGAAATAGGTTTCGAACCGGTATTCGCCGGGCAAGGCGCGGACCTGCTCGATCAGGTCGTCGTCGACCTTCGGTGGGTGACCGCCCACCTGCAGCAGCGCGAGCACCAGCGACGTGAACTCGTGGCCCAGGGGAATGCCGGCAAAGCTCACCGCGATGTCGGTGCCGCTGCGGCGGATCTCGAACGAAGGCGTTCGCGCAGCGCGGCCGTCGGCGCGATAGGTGATCAGCTCGGACAGCGCGGCGATTTCGCTCAGCAGGCTGCCGAGTTCGGACGAGCGCTCGCTGGCGTCCAGCGTGGCGACCAGCTCGATCGGCTGCGAGACCCGGGTCAGATAGGTCTGCAACTGGTTCCTGAGGTTGGCATTCAACATCGTTGCGCTCCGGACGTAGGCGAGGAAGTTTCCGTGCCGGCACGTAGCCGGGGTCGGGACGGTGCGCCGCGCGTGCGGCGCACCGTCGGGGGGTCAGATCTTGCCGACCAGATCCAGCGAAGGAGCGATGGTCTTTTCGCCTTCCTTCCACTTGGCCGGGCAGACTTCGCCCGGGTGGTTCGCGACGTACTGCGCCGCCTTGAGCTTGCGCAGCGTTTCCTTCATGTCGCGGGCGATCGCGTTGTCGTGGATCTCGACGGTCTTGATCACGCCTTCCGGGTTGATCACGAAGGTGCCGCGCAGCGCCAGACCTTCCTCGTCGATGTGCACGCCGAACGCGCGGGTGAGCTGATGGGTCGGATCACCGACCAGCGGGAACTGCGCCTTGCCGACCGCCGGCGAAGTCTCGTGCCACACCTTGTGCGAGAAATGCGTGTCGGTGGTGACGATGTAGATCTCGGCGTCGGCCTTCTGGAACTCGGCGTAGTTCTCCGCCGCGTCCTCGACTTCGGTCGGGCAGTTGAAGGTGAACGCGGCCGGCATGAACACCAGCACCGACCACTTTCCCTTCAGGGTCTGGTCGGACACTTCGACGAACTTGCCGTTGTGGAACGCGTTGGCCTTGAACGGCTGCACCTGGGTGTTGATGAGCGACATTGGATGTCCTTTGTTGTGGGTGGTGGGTGGATAACGGCCCGCACAGGCTATGTGAATCGCAGGCCATGGGCAAATCGATTGATGTGAATTGATTGATAGGTTGTAGCTATCACAATGGTGCTCTGCCCCAGCGCCGAGGCGGCGGGTCCGGCAACGCAGTTGTCTTCAGTTCGCTGACGCCGTCGACCTGCTCCGTATCCGGGAGCACCGTGACGGGTCTGGCGAGAGGAACCTGCACCATCGCGGCGAACCAGGCGGCCAGTATCGATTACGCGGCGGCGGTTCAGGTGACGCAGTCATTCAGCATCATTTCCTCGCCGACCTACACACTGACGGTCAGTCGAGCCGGCAGCGGCTCCGGCATGGTCAGCTCATCGCCGGCCGGTATCAGTTGCGGCGGCACGTGCAGCGCGAACTTCAGCAGCGGGACAACCGTCACGCTGTCGGCCAGCGCCGCCAGCGGCAGCCTGTTCAGCGGCTGGAGCGGCAGTGGTTGCTCGGGTTCCGGCGGCTGCACCGTATCGATGTCGGCTGCGCGCTCGGTGACCGCCACATTTACCGCCAACGACGATTGGGTGTTCCAGGACGGATTCGAACCGTGAGTCACCAGAATACGTCGCGGCGGCTCAGTTCGTCCGGGCGTGAGAGGTGCGCATCGCCGGTTCGGCGCGGTGCGATACTGGTCCTTCCGGATCGGCTGCGTCCGAGCCGGCAGCGTCAGCCGCAACCACGGGAAGCAGGTCCAGGTGTCGAAGAATTCCAAAGCACGGCGCGACGCGCGCAGAAAGCAACAGCCCGCAACTCCGGGTCAGGGCGGGATGCGGCCGGCCGCGCCCGCGATCGATCCGCATGCGGAAATCCGCGCCGATGGGCAACTCGTCGCCGGCGCCGGCCGGACGTCCGACGAGTGGGTCATGCAGTTGTCGGGGCGCCGGGTCGCGGCCACCGAAAGCGCTTCGATGCTGCTCGCGATGCTGCATCACGTCGCGTCCGGCTTCGAGGCGAGGGGGCAAGCGGTCCGGTTGATCTATTCGACCGCGCTCAGGGAGGCAGCGACCCGCGAAGCCGATGCCGAAGGCCGCACGCTCGAACAGCATCTGCAGATGCTCGAGGATGAGCGCAAGGAGCGGCTGGAGCGTCCGGCACAGACCGACGGTGCCGACGACGTGGCTTGACGCGGCGTGAGCCGGGTCGAGATGCACGGCGCCGGATCGGCGCCGCGCGTTGCCGTTCAGTGGCCGAAGAACTTCCCGACTGTCGCCTTGATGCCGGCCTTGGTCTGTGTCTGCAGAAATGCAGCATCGGCCGCGGGGGAGTCTTTCCAGGCCTCGTAGTCCTCGTCCATTTGCGCGAGTTCCTCGGCTGAGAACAACTGTCGCGCCATCCGGAACATCGTCGATTCCTCCTCGGAGGCGTGATGATCGACCTGATCGGCCAGCACCTTGGCCCGGCCGGCGAACTCGGGCGTGTCGGGCTCGGCTTCCTTGATTGCGGGAATCACCAGGTCCTCGAACGCCGAGTGTTCGAGCAGGGCCTCGGCATGGGCCTTGAGTCCGTCGCGGTCGGCGCGCTCGGCGAACGCCGGATAGAACACGTTCTCTTCCCACTTGGCGTGCGGGATCAGTTGCTTCTCGATGCGATCGAGCAGATCGAGGCGGCCCTTGTGGGCGCGCTCGGTGGTCGCTTCGAGCTTGCCGAACAGCTCGCGCAGCGCATCGTGCTCGGCCTTCAGAGTGGTCAGGATGTTCCTCGCCATGGTCGCGTCCGGTGATCGTGGGTGGAGCTCCACGATCGGGCGAGCGCAGTGAGTGCGCGATGAATCGCTCGCCGTGCCTGAGCGCGATCAGCAGTCTGTCCGTGCCGATGCAGCGGTCCGCACCGCACGGACTCGCGCGCTCGGCATTTCATACGCGGCGCGGAAGCCGGAAACAGGCGATCCGATGGGTCGGCTCGAAGCCGAGTCTGGCTGCCAGTCGGCATGATCCGGCGTTGTCGAGGCGGCACGACCAGATCGGCTCGAAGCCGGCCTGCAGGCAATGCCGGATCAGCGCCGCGGTGGCGCGTGCGACGTGGCCCGCGCCGCGGTGGACCGGCAGCGTTTCGATGCCGAGTTCGAACCGACGTCCGATCACGAACGACGCGAACGCCGCCGCAGCGATCCGACCGTCGACTTCGACGGCGCGCGCAGCGCCGCGGCGGGCGAAGCGGGGCCCGGTGACTGATCCGACCAAGCCGCCGACGTTGCGCGGTAGGGATGATCGACGTCAGGCCGGAGCACCTGCCGGGCGACGATGCGAGGCCCGGACGAGTTCGGCAGGTGCGTCGCGCAGCGTAGCCGTGAGAGCTGGCAGGAGCGGCGGGTACTGCCGCCACTCCTGCCATGCCGATTCAGTGAACCGCGGCCGCGACCGATCGAATGCGCCAATGATCGGCGTTGTGCTTGCCGTACCAGCGGCCTTCGACCAGCACCAGCTCGTGCTCGGCCCAGACCGGTGCGCCGAACAGCATCACGGTCGCGCGAATGCGGGCCGTCTCGCCGTCGATCCCGAGCACGTCGACGTGCAGCGAATCGGCGATGGCATCGAGATCGATGCCGTACAGGCGTACCGCCTGCTTGGTCGCCGCCAGCATCGGGCTTGCGCGATCGAGCGCGGCGTCGAGCGGCAGCGCCTTGAGCTGGTCGAGGTCATCGATGCCGGCGCGACGTGCGGCGTCGGTCACCAGCGTCAGAGCCTGGCGCATCGTGTCGGAGCTCAGGAAGTCGGTCGTGCTGGCCCAGGTCTGGATGCCGGGGACGACTTTCTGCAGCATCTCGCGCTGCTCTTCGGTCAGATCGCTGTCGGGCGAATTCAGCGCCACGTGCATCGCGCCGAACGCCATCAGCATGGCGCCGGGAAACTGCACGCGGGCCTTCTCGAGCTCGGGCTCGATCTCGAACATCAGCAGATCGACTGCGTCCGGTGCGGTGATCATCTCGATCTTGTCGGCGTACTCAGCACGGTCGTGATCGCTGATCGGATCGAGTTGCTTGAGCTCGTAGGCCAGTCTCGCTTCTTCCCATCGCGACGGCGGTACCAGTGCCCGCGCAAGGCCGGCGACATCGCTGGCACGGAACAGGCGAGCCCACTCACGGACCTGCACCGCCGGATCGGGAACCGCGTAGCGGGTCGTCTGGTAGCCGGCGGGAGCGGTGGACTCGACGGCAGGGGCGGCGGAGGCGGGGCCGGTCAGCGCAGCCAGAAGTGTCAGGGACAGCAGTGTGCGATTCATCGCAATGCTCCGGTTGGGGGACGGAGCTTGAGTGTTATAGAGCGCTACAACACCATGGAGTGCCGAAAGTCAGGGTTGCGCCGAACCGTTGATCCGGCAGGTGGTCGGCAAGCGCCACGAAAGCGTGAAACGGGCGCGGCCGGCGGCGGCCAGGCGCACGAAACCCGGCCCGGGCCGGACTTGCCCGGGCGGATCCGGGGCGTGCGCTCGTCACGCCCGGCAGTGGCTGGAAAACGGGCGACGCAGGCGTCACCCGCAGGGTCAGACGGGGTTGCCGACCTTCTTCAATACATGGGTCGGGCCGAGTTTCTCGACCTTCCCGCCCGCGGCAATGAATGCCTTGACCTGCGCCTGGATGCGTTCGCTGGTCAGCGTGCTTTTGGAATCGGAGTCCTTGGCACGGGATGCCGAGTTCGGGATTCGATGCTTGGTCATTTGGGATCCAACATGGGGTGCGCCGGGCGAAATTCGCACAGGGCTCACCAGGAGGGGCAGGGATGGGCTGCCTCGGACAGGGCGTGTCGAATGACCGTGAACGGCCGGGGGACGACGGCACGCCGACTAAGCGCGGTCAGGAGCGCGCGCCCGCGACTTTACCGCAAATCGATGCTGTGGTCCCTCAGAGGGGGGAGTCTGCGGGCCCGACGGCGGCGTCGGTTGGCATGAACGGCGGCCGCGCGCCTGATGTCCCATGCGGTGGACGGGACATCAGGCATGCCGCGTACGCGTCGTCGACGCGCCGACGACACCAGGCTTCAGATCGCGCCATTGCCCCGGCATGCACCATGCCAACGGATCAACACCCAGCCGAGAACCGCGAGCCACGGCATGATCGTCAGCGAAAACCCGCGCTGGAACAGGCCGACGTTGGCAAGCGTCACCAGTTCCCCGACGCCCATCATGATGGCGAACATCGTCCACGTAGCGGCAGCGTTGGCGAACAGCAGCCATGCCAGCCACCGATACGTCCGCGGCGCCCGCAGCAGCGCGATTGCGCCCAGCAACGGACCAAACAGTCCGCCCAGCCCGAGCCCGTAGCCGCCGTGACGGTCGTCCGGCATCGGAAACAGGCCGCCAAAGATCAGGCCGACGCCATGCAGCGCAATCGCGAGCGCCAGCAGCGATGCGATCAGCCGTCCCGATCCGACCGAGCGCAATGCGCGCCAGGTGCCGACAGCGCCGAGCACGCCGGCGATGCCGCCGAGAATCGTCCCGGTGTTGAAAATGCCCGGATAGCGTGCGCTGGCACTGCCGAGTTCGCTCGCGTACTGGGTGACGTGGCTGTAGCCGGGGTAGAGCGATGCCGCAATCAGCAGGGTGCCGTAGTACAGGACGGGCACTGCGACCAACCCGAGCAGCAGAAGGTCGGTCACCGAGGCTTGGCGCGACGGGGAAATGCTCAGCGTGGACATTGGTGGGTATACCTCGGGTGGTCGTGAAAGACGTGCACGGTTCGGCGGCGGCCGGCGTATGCCCGTTCGCGCCAGCCTGCCGGGTGGATGCAGGCGGGCGCTGCAGGGTTTAAGTCGGACCCGGCTGATGGCGATCGGCCAACCCGGCCGGAGGGCATCATGAACAGGATTGCATTCACGGTGCTGGCGATCACTGCCGCACCGGCCGCGCCGGCGAAGCCGGGAAGAGCCGAGGCGGTTTCGAGAACATCGAATTCAGCACCGTCACCTGTCGCGAGTTCATGGGTGATCTCGGCGAGGCCAGCGAGGAAGATGCCGCGGCGGTGCTGCCGTGGCTCGATGGCAATCTCAGCGGCGTATCGGGTGACACGGCGTTGCGCTTCGACGGCCCCGAGTACTTCGCCAACAATCTGGCCGAGCACTACAACGGCGCGGCGGGGATCGATTGCTCGATGCCGCACGCAAGGTCGGCATCCAGTAGTTCCGCACGCCGACAAGGCTCGTTCGGAGCGCCCGCGATCGAGTTGCGAGTGCCGAAAATTTCGCTCGCGCTTCGGTTCTGTGCGCTTAGTCCGCGGGTGCGCCTTGCTCGGTGAAAGGGCTGGCGCCGGTTTCGGCGGCGGCGTCAGTGCGCCAATTCGGCATTGCGGCGCCGGCGCGGCAGCGCTTCGTCGGGAACGAAGTCGCCTGAATGCCACAGCAGGGCTGCGCGAAGCAGTTCGTGTGCGCTGGTCAATCCCAGCTTGCGCTTGATGCTGTCGCGGTAGGTCTCGACCGTCTTGACGCTCAGGCCCAGATCCCCGGCGATGTCGCTGTTGCCTTCGCCGTAGCCGATCCGTTCGAACACCTGGTACTCGCGTTCCGACAGCGGCAACCGCGGCAGGTTCAGTGAACTGTATACAGGGCACTGACCGCAGGTGCTGGAGCCGGGGGTGGCGTCGCGGCAATTGGCGATCACCCGCAGCATGGTTCGGATGTGCTCGACCGATGAGCGATCGCGAACGAAGCCACAGGCACAGTCGCGCCCGAACGGCGGCTCGATGCCGATGTGGCGTTGCGTCGCCATCAGCAGTACGCGTGGTTGGTGGCTGTGAATGCCGGGCAGCGTTTTCAGCTCTCGGGCGAGCGCCATGTCGAGCACGATCAGGTCCGGGGTGACCGATCGGATCTGCGTGAAAACTCCCAGAGCATCCTGCGCCAGGCCGACGAGCTTGATCCCGGGAATGTCCATCACCAGCCCGGACAGTCCTCGTTGCATCAACGGACTTGGCGAGGCGATCAACAGTCGTGCGGCTACCGGCTTTTTCGTGGGCATCCATACCTCGTCATTGGTCGCGGCTATCGTGACGAAGCTGCCTGGCACCAATGGTCGTGCAGCCTGACACGTCACAAGCGAAATGTCCGCAATGGCAGTCGCCATCGTGCATCGGGGAATCCCCGGGTCCAAATTGGTGCAATGCAGTAATTAAATGCGCGCCAGTTGCCGGAGGCGCACCAAACTTCGAACCACACGGGAAATTGTCATCGGTGCTTCCCTGATAGGCATCCCCCGGGGTATTGCCTATCGTCTGCAGCCGGATTGAAGCGTCAGCGAACATGTACCGTACCCGTTGCAGGTGGATACATTGCTGGTGATCGACCAAATCCACGTCCGGCGACGCGAGCGGACCGTGCTCAGTCAGGCGTCCCTGCATGCCGACAGCCCGGGCCTTCTTTTCCTGGTCGGGCCTGGCGGCGCCGGCAAGTCATCGCTGCTTGCTGCACTGGCGGGTCACACGGGTGACGATGCGCCGACGCTGACCGGCACCGTCGAATTCGACGGCTGTTCACTCGCTGCCCTCGACAGCCGTCCGACCTGGGTGCCACAGCACGCGCAGTTGGTCGGCAACGTGCCGATGGGCCCGCAGATCATGCAGTTGAGCGAGGCGTCGCCGGCACGAGCAGCGGCTCTGCTGGCGAAGGCGGGCGTCGACATGCCGCGCGCGGCAATGAATCTTCCGGCGGCCGGCATCGATGCGAGCCGACGCCGCCTGCTGGCCGTGCTCGCCGGCCTGCAACGCGAGTCGTCGATCTATCTGGTCGACGAGCCGACGGCCAACATGGAGCCTGCGCATGTCGAGATTGTCAGGCAGCGCCTGTCCGATCTCGCCCGTGTGGCGAGCGTCGTGGTGGCGACGCACAACCGGCAGGACTGCCTCGCACTCTGCGGGCGTACCGCGCTGCTCGCCGGGGGCACCGTCCAGGAGTGCCTTCCTACCCGTCAGTTCTTTTCCTCGCCGAGCAGCGATGCCGGCCGGACATATGTCGAAACCGGCAACTGCGGTGTCCAGGTGTCACCGCGCCGCTCCGGGGATCAACATGGAATCTGGTGGCTGGTCGGTGGACTGCTTGCCGGCATGGCGCGTCCCGGCATCGGCGGCGACGTCGATCGCCAATGCCGGCATCTGATCGAGCGCGGCGTGGGCTTGCTGGTCTGCCTCGAGGAGCGCGCCTACCGAGCCGATGCGATCCGTGCGCATGGCATCGAACACCACCACATTCCGGTACCGGACATGGCCCCGCCGAGTTTTTCGCAGGCGGTCGACCTGTGCCGGCTGGCCGAGTCCGCGATCGGCGAGAACCGCGGCATCGTGTTGCATTGCCGCGGAGGGCTTGGCCGCACAGGCACCGGCCTGGCGGCCATCCTGATCTGGTTCGGCGACAGCGCCGACGACGCCGTCGCCAAGGTGCGTGCGGTGCAGCCGCTGGCGATCCAGAGCGCCGCGCAAACACGATTCCTGACCGAATTTGCCGACCGGATCCGCGGTTGGCAATGACGTAGTACCGACGCAACACGAAAACTGAGGAGAGCAGAACGATGTCACTCGACAAGGCACTGGCCACAGCCCAGACAGAAATTCCGGAGTGTGTGGCCACCGGCTACGTAGACATGGTCAGTGGCTTGCTGCTGGGCGTGAAAACGGTCGACTCGCACCCGGGCGAAGTGCTCGACCTGGTGGCGGCGGCCACCGGTGATCTTTTCCAGGGCAAGAACGTGGCCGAGATTGAGCGGCTGTTCGACAAGTCGCGCGGCATCCAGGGCCGCAACCACCATTATTTCAATGAAATCCTGGTGTTCAGCACCAATCTGATCCACGTCTTCATTCGATCGAAGAAGAATCCGAATCAGGCTGGCGTCTTCATCACGCGGATTGCCGCCAACATCGGCATGGTACTCGTCAAGTCGCGGGCTGCGATGGCCTCCTGCGAGAACGCCGCCTGAGGTGTGGTGCGGGCCGGTCGCTGGTCGGCCCGCACTGTTCGAGGTGAGCAGGATACTTTCCCATGGATGCG
Source organism: Lysobacteraceae bacterium (assembly GCA_041687455.1). GTDB lineage: Bacteria > Pseudomonadota > Gammaproteobacteria > Xanthomonadales > Xanthomonadaceae > JAWLBY01. The sequence continues at coordinate 212,440 of JAWLBY010000003.1, forward strand.
TCACCGAAACACGCGCTTCGTGTCCGCTGCCACGATTTCTCGATCGAGGAAGTGGATGCGCTGCGCTCACTGATGAGACTGCTGAAGGAGTACCTGAAGCAGCCGTGGACCGTGACCGATGGCGCGGTCGCTGACGTCGTGTTCGTCAACCTCGACAATCCGGTTGTTGCACCGGACTATCCCGGCGCCCGACTGGTCGGTTGCGCAGTAAGGCCTCGTCTGCATTCGCCGGGCACCGTGCATCGGCCGTTCCGCGCTGCCGAAGTGCTCGCCACGCTCAGCGAAACGGCGAGTGTGCACTCGCATGAGCGGGAACCGGTGGCGGACGACCGCGGCGAGTGGCGCTACCGGCTGCGTCACTGGCCGCTTGACCTCGGCCATTGGCCGCGAACCGCGTGGGCAGTGATGGCGACGATCACCTGTCGCCAATGCTGTGTGCGGGAGATCGAGCTGCGCACAGGATTGCCGCGCGACGAGATCGTGGCCACGCTGGCACAACTGCGCAAACACGAGATGCTCGATCGGCTGGTCGAGAGGCGCGCTGTCTCACGAATCGATGGACACGATGTCGTGGGCTGGCGCGGCTTCGCCGCTCGCGTCGGCCAATTGCTCGGATTCGCCCGATGACACGAAATCACAAGCTGGCCTTCATCGGTGAGCCGGGGGCGGGCAAGACCACCTGCATCGCTGCCGTCAGCGATATCGAGCCGGTCACGACCGACGTCGGATGCACCGATGAGCTGGCCCTGCGCAAGGACACCACGACCGTCGCGCTCGATTACGGTCAACTCGACCTCGGCGAACAGGGGCGGCTGTTGCTGTACGGATTGCCGGGCCAGGCGCGGTTTCGCTACATGTTCGATGTGGTGCGCGAAGGCCTGCTCGGCGTCGTGATCCTGGTCGATGCTTCCGCCGAGCACGGAATGGCGGGGCTGGAAACGACCTTGCGGACGTATGCCGACGAACTGCGTTGTCTGCCTTGCGTGATGGCCCTGAACAAGCATGACGATCCCCCGCAGGAACTGCGCCAGGGCTGCCTTGACCTGCTTCGTCGCCACGAAGTGGTGGCGCCGGTACTGACGGTCGATGCGCGCCGGCGCGAGGACGTCGTGAAGCTCTTCGACCTGCTGTTCCTGCTGATCGAACACGGTGACTTCGCAGACTGCTGCAAGGAGAACTCGACATGGGCGTGAGCGCTCCCGACCGGGCCCGCTGTGCCGCGGCGCTGGACCGGTTGCTGCAGGGCTGCGATGGGACGGCGGCCGCGATGCTGGCCTTGCGCGATGGCCGCCCGTTCGTCGACAAGGTGCAGGCCGGCGTCGACCCCGGGCGATTCGCCGCGATGGCGAGTTCGCTGGCGGCTCTGGGCCAGAGCGTGCTGCGCGAGCTGAAGTCCGGCGGCCTCGATCACGTGCTGATCGAAGGCGAGCTGGGCAAGCTGGTGATCTGCAGCGTTCCCGATACCGGCGGTCTGCTGCTGCTCGCCGTGCTTGCGGTGCACGAGGCACGACTCGGCCTGGTCCTCGGGCATGCCCGGATCTGCGCCAAGGAAGTTGCCGCAGCGATTCCCGCGGCTGCGTGAGGTCCCGACGATGATCCAGTTCGATTACGAAGGTCGATGCTACGGCTGCAACGACACCGAAACGCTGCTCGACGCGCTGCTTCGGCAGGGCGCGGACGTCCCGCATTCGTGCGGGCGCGGAAGCTGCCATACCTGTCTGCTGCACGTCGATCACGGTGAGGTCAGCGCGACCCGCGCGCTCGATCCGGCGCTGGCTGCGCGGCGGCTGGTGTTGCCCTGCGTGTCGCGTCCGGCCGGTCCCGGCCTGCGGATTCGTCGCCCGCGGCCGGACGAGCTGTGGATCGAGGCGGAAGTGGTTGCGCGCCGGAAGCTGGGCGAAGGACTGTTCGCGCTGGACATCGCGCCGTCCCGTTCGCTGGACTATCTGGCGGGCCAGACCTTGCGGGTCGAGCATCCGGACGGCCTCGTGCGGCCGTACTCGATCGCCAGTCGCGCTACCGACGACTACTTCCTGACCATTCACGTCCGCCGGATCGATGGCGGCTGCGTGAGCGGCTGGCTGTGCGGGCTGCAACCGGGGCAGCGCCTCCGGCTGCAGAGTCCGTCCGGGGACTGTGTGTATTCCGAGCAGATGCGCGAGCGACCATTGCAGATGCTCGCCACCGGCAGCGGCGCGGGGGCGCTGGCTGCAGTCGCCCGGGAGGCGCTGGAGCAGGGGCACGTCGCCGGCGTCACGCTTTACCACGGCGTGCGCAAGCGCGCCGACTTGTACCTGCATCATGCATTGCGCGAACTCGAACGCAGCTACCCGAGCTTTTCGTACCGTCCGTGCGTGTCCGGCGAGCCGGTCGTCGATGCCGCGTTCCGCGGTCGCGTTGTCGAGGCCGCCTTCGCGGATGCGTCCGTCATGCGCGATGCGGAGCTGTTCCTGTGCGGCCTGCCGCTGATGGTGGAAGAGGCGCGCTATCGCGCGCGCCTGGTCGGCGTACCGGCTGATCGCATCCATGCCGACCCGTTCGAGTTCGCCGAGCCGCGGACGCCGCGCGATGCAGAAAAGATGCAGGCGATCCAGGCCGACCCGGAGATGTGGGCGGCGCTCGAGCACGGCCCCGGCCTGACCCGGCTCCTGCATGCGTTCTACCGCAGGGTGTACCAGGACGATCGGTTGGCGCCGTTCTTCCAGCAGATTCCGCTGGAGCGCGTGGCCACCAAGCAGTATGAGTTCCTCGCCTCGCTGTTCACCGGAACCGGTGAGTATTTCGGACTGAATCCGTACAACGCCCACCACTGGATGGTGATCTCGGACGAGCTGTTCGACTACCGCGAAACGCTTTTCGAGCAGGTGTTGCGGGACCATGCATTCCCGCCGCACCTGATCGATCGCTGGCTGGCTCTGCACGAGCTGTTCCGCGCCGAGATCGTCAAGTCACGGGCCCGCGGACTGATCACGCACGGCGTCGAACAGCCGCTTCGTTCGCACAGCCTCGAATGCCTCGACATCGATGCCGTGTGCGATGCCTGCGGTGCCGAGATCCGTGCCGGAGAGCCGAGCCGATACGTGTTCCGCATCGGTGCATTGCATTGCATGGACTGTGCAGGAATCGACAAGGACCTTCGCGGCGTGGCGAACGGCTGAGGGCGCATCGACGGTTCGCCTCGGCCTTGCCGAGCGCAGTGAGCCCGCGGCTCGAGGCCGCTATCGACGGGAACGCGCGATCGGCACGCTGACGCCGGCCTTGACCCGATCGAGCACGACGTGCGTGGTGAAGGCGCACACTGCAGTGCCCAGGCGCCGGTGATGTGCTGTGCTGGCGAAACGGAATATGCGCCGCCGTCGTCGACGTGCCGCCTGCCGATCGCGGTTCGCCAGTCGCCGAGTGGCGACCGTGCTGACAGGCTGCAATCTGACCACGCATCGCGCTGGCGGCGGGCAGCCCGGCGCAGGCCGAGCCCCGGAGCACCGGTGGGTTGATTCTGCAACTGCGATCCGGGGTTCGATCCGGCTCCACCGCGGACGCCGATCCGGTTTACGCTACGCCCTCGCATTCGCTGGCCTCGATGAGGTGATGGGCAATGACGGTCGATTCCGGTTTCCTGCGATTCTCGGCTGCGTTCCGCAGTGGGCACTACGACGAGGCATTGCGTCTCATCGATGACTTGATCGTCAGGCGACCGGGAACGGCGCCATTGCATTGGCACCGCGCCAACTGCCTCGAGAAGCTCGGCCGCCACGGCGAGATCGCCGCAGAGCTGGACCTGCTGCTGGCGCTCGATCCGGACTACGTGCCGGCGATCGTCAAACGGGTGCGTCATGCGGACTCGGTGGTGGATGGTTTCGATGAAGCTCCGGATGAGCTGTCGGATGTCGAGCGCGAGCGTCGCGAAAGCGAGCGGCTCGAGCAGTCGCGGCGACGGTCGATGCATGCCGAGGCGGAATTGCGCCGGGCCTTGTCGTTGTCGCCGGACGAGGTCGATGCCCTGCATCTGCTGTCGGACGTGCTCCGCTATCGCGAGGGTGCAGACGCACAGGTCGCCGAGGCCGACGCACTGCTCGACCGGGCAATCGCGCTGGCTCCCGACCGTGCGGACCTGATCGAGGCTCGGGCGACGATCCGCCGCAGCGCAGCGATGCGCTTCGATGAAGACACCGGCGAGGACGCCGACATCGTGCAGACGTACTCGGGCATGCGCTATTCGCGTGGTGCGCTCGAGTCGGCACTCGAAGACTACGGTCGCTGTTTCGCGCTGACCGACCACCATCGGTATGCAGTGCGGATGGGTATGGTGCTGCACGATCTCGGTCGATTCGCCGAGGCACTGGCCCGGTATGACGAAGCTCTGGCACGCATGCCGGCCGACGATCCGGCGCGCGAGGCCGTGATCGAAACCCGCACCCGTTCCGAGAACAACGGCGCCGGCGAACGCGAACAGATGGCGAAACTGCTGGAGTCGGCACTGCTCGGTGACGGCGCGGATCGCTCGCTGCAGGATGACATGGCCGCACAGGCGCTGATGGGAGCGGCCAACGCGATCCGTGCCGGCAAGACAGTCAGCGAGGCGCTGGAATCGCGACTGAGCGACGATCCCGACACGATGCTGGCGGCAAGCATCGCGCAGCAGATCCTGAATGTCGCGCATGAGCCGCCGCCCGGTCTCGAGGCAGTCGACGCTCGCGGCTATCCACGCTATCAGCGTGTTTTCATCGACCGGGTGTCGAAGTTGCTCGCCCCGACCGGCCTGCGGCATGTCGCCGATGGCGAGGCGCGCGGTCTGTTTCCGATGCTTGGCCAGCACGTCGTGATCCGTTTCTTCGCCGACGCCAGCGGCGAGGTCGGCGTGGCAGCATTCACGGTGAAGCCGAAGTGGCCCGGTTGGATCGGTTTCCTGATCCTGCTGCTGACCGGCAAATGGAAGCCGACCTCCATGGTCGAGTGTGTCAGTCAGTTCGACGACGGTACGCACCTGTCGACCCAGTACGACAGCCCATCCCCGTTCGAATTCGGCGACGGCATTCGGATCGAGCGGATGTCGCGACGGGCCCCGATTCCCGATCTCGTGGCACGGCATCTGCAGCGCGTGGCCGAACACAAGTCCGCGCATCCTGCCAGCGTTGCGATGACGGCCGATGACCTCGACGGCATGGAATGCCGCTGGCGCGAGGGTCAGCGCGTCAAGCGTGCCTACCGGGCCTCGGTCGGATACATCACCGGGGCCGAACTGGCGCGCATGCTCGGAGCGCACCATGCCCGTTTCGCGGACAAGGTCAGACAGCAGTTGTCGGCGCTGGCGACCGACTACGAGTGATGCCGGCCCATGCAACCAGGCCACGCTTGAGGCGGGAGGCCTGCTATCCGGTGAAGCGGGCCAGCAGTTGCACGGACCAGACCACCGCGATCGCCATCTGTACGGCGAAGGCGGTAAACCGGGCGCTGACCGCGGCGGGGCTCAACGATGCGAGATGGATCAGCGACTGCACGATGCGGGCCGCGAGCATTGCATAGGCGAGCGGATCGGTCACCGAGGCCGCGTCGCTGACCAGCGCCACCAGCATCAGGCCACCGAAGATCGGCAGTCCTTCGACGCAGTTCGCATGCGCTCGCGCGAGCCGCTGCATGAACGGTGACAGGTTGGCGTTGTCGGGCTGGAAGCCGTTCGGGGCGACCTGCCGGCGCAGCACCAGGCGGGTGCGCAGCAGTTCCATCAGCACCAGCAATGCCAGTGTCCATGCGATGAATCCGGTCAGGGCGATGGACGTGGCGTGGTTCATCGGGGAGTTCTCCTGAGCGAGCGTCGGTCCTGCCGTTCGAGCATGAGTGCGGCCGGCGACCCCGGCAAGCGTTCGGACGCCGAGCGTGCAGCAGCGGACACCCGGAACAGCAGAGTCATCCTCGCGGTACGCTTTTCGCGGCCGCTTCCCGCCGCAGCGCCCGGAACGGAATCTCGCGACGGACGTGGTATCCGTTCTGCTCGTACAACTGCAGTGCCCGCAGGTTCTGCTGGCTGACGTGCAGGAACGGTGTGCGGCCGCGGTCGAAGGTGTCGTTCGACAACCACGCGAGCAGCCGCCGCGCAAGGCCACGGCCGGTGAAGTCGGGATGCGTGCAGACCGCGCTGATCTCCTGCCAGGCGTCGGTACCCATCCGCTCGCCGATCATCGCCGCGAGCCGTCCGTCCTGGTAGATGCCGAAATAACGGCCCAGTGCGGTGGTCTGTGGTCGGAAATAGTGCGGATAGACCAGCGCGGTCAGCGCGAGCACGTCACTCTGATGCTCGGCGGACAGCTCGATGATGTCGGGCCCGTCGACGTCGACGACCCGCGCCGGGCACACCATCTGCGCCAGTTGCACCGGTGCATCGAGCTGCCAGCCGGCCGGAACCCGTGGTGCCGGTCCGAGCAGGAACACGCTGTCCTGCTGCGGAACCAGCGCTTCCAGCGCACCGGCCGTGGCTGTCTCCGAACGGATGCCGAGAAACGGCGCCACCTCGGCCGGATAGCGCAGGACATCGCCGTCGCCGAGCGCAAACGGGCGATGCCGGCTGTTGAGCGACTCCCAGATCGGGTTGTCGAGAACCTGTGCTGACGACATCGGGTGTGCTCCATTCAGCCGGGCGGGGCGGGTGCCGGGGCAATGGTCGCCGATTGCATGTGCGTCCTCGGGCAGGCAGGCCGAACATTCTATCGATCGGCAGCCGGCCGAAGGCGGGCGCCGCTGTCCGACCAGCCCGCCCGGAGACGTCAGGCAGTGAAACGGCGCTTCATTCGGCTGATGACGATGCTTTCGCCCGATCTCGATTCGTCGTACAGATGGCCATCGAGCGCATCGCGCAGTGCCTCCGTACAGCCGGGTCGGAACCGATCATGCAGCTCGATGACCAGGGTGCCGATCCGGTCGATCCACGGCTCCGACTGGCCGAGCACTTCGATCTCCGAGCCTTCGATATCGATCTTCAGTACGTCGATGCGCTCGCTCGACAGCTCGGACAGGATGTCGGCGATGCCGATGGCGGGGATGCCATCCCCGGACTCGTCCTCGACCACCCGGAAGGCCCAGGTCGCGGCGTTCGCGTTCTCGATGCGCAGATGCGTCCGGTGGCTCCACAGGCCGGCCCGGAGTGGCCGGATGTTCGGGTAGGGTCGCGTGTTGCGGCACAGCAGCGCGAAGTTCGCCGGCTCAGGCTCGATCGCGACGATCGTGGCGCCCGGATAGCGGCAGGCGAGGAACACCGAGGCAAGGCCGATGTGTGCGCCGGCGTCGACGATCAGTGTCGGATCGCCGAGCTCCAGAGCGTATTCCTGCTCGATGAAGATCTCGTCGTAGACATCCTGGTCGGACGTTCCTGGTCGCAGGAACACGCGCTGGTCGTTCAGCGGATTCGGTGCGCTGGCGACGCCGTGGCCGTGCAACAGCCGGGCCTGGCTGAACACCGCAGGGAGCATGCCGAACCGCTGGCGGTACCAGCTCATGAACAGCCAGTGGTCCGGCCGGATCGCCCGTCTCGCCAGTGCTCTCAACATGCCCGCTCTCCCTGCCGGTGCGCCTGCGGTGTCGGCGGCCATTGTGCCGAGCGGAGCGCCGGGCAGAAGCATCGCTTGAAGCCGGCGGTTGCAGTCGGTTCATCGACTACTGCCGCGGTCGCCGGTAGCCAAGCGGCGCCAGTCGTTTCGGTACGATTGGCCGATCGACCGGAGCCGAATCGACATGAACGACGACAGGCCTTCTCCCGCCACACGGGTGGCTATCCAGCCGCATGCCGACGCATTCACGCTCAGGACGGCACGGCATTCCGACGCCGCCGCGCTGGCGGCGCTGGCGGCAGCCACGTTCCGCGAGGCGTTCGCAGCCGGTTGCGCGGCCGAGGACATGGATGCGCACTGCGCGTCATCGTTCACCGAAGCGATTCAGCTCGGCGAGATCGCCGATCCGGACCGGCTGACGCTCGTGGCCGAAACCGACGGTATCCTGATCGGGTACACACAGGCGCGCTGGATGCGCTCGATCGCCTGCGTTGCTGCTGACCGTCCGGCCGAACTGCATCGCATCTACGTGTCGAGTGGCTGGCACGGTCGCGGCGTGACACCCGGTTTGATGCGCCTTGTGCTTGCCGCCGCGAGCCGAAACGGCTGTGACCGAATCTGGCTCAGCGTCTGGGAGCGCAACCCGCGAGCGATTGCGTTCTATCGCAGGTTCGGCTTCGAGCAGGCAGGCGAACAGCGCTTCATGGTGGGCAGCGACGCGCAGCGTGATCTGATCATGGCGGCGTCGCTTCCCGGGCCGTGACAGCATGTCCCGAACGCAGGTCGGCCGGAGTCGATACCGGACCGCCCGCCACTCGGTCTACACTGGCCCGAGAGGCCACGGCCCCCACGGGATCGAGCACCACCGGCATGAGCGATCCGATCACGCCCGCGTTGCAGTTCGAGCTGACCGACGATGGCCGCCTGCTCGCATGCTTCGATCCGGCCGGGCGCGGCGCGTCGCAGCTCGATCAGGACCGATTGGCCGATGCGATCGCCAATGCCGGCTGGGGAGATCTGCAGAAGGATCCGGGAGCGCTGGAGTCGCTCTTGAAGCTCGCCGCCTGCGCACGCGAGCCATTCCAGATCCAGATCGCAGAACGGCGTGATGCGAGCTGCACGGTCACGGTCGCCGACGACGCGATGACCGCGAAGATGGATCTGACGCCGGCCTTCGGCGGTGCCGAGCCGACCCGCGTGCAGGTCGACGCCGCGTTGCAGCAGGCCGGTGTCGTCAGCGGCGTGCTCGACGACGTGATCGACCGGATACTGACGCTCGGTTGCGCGCAGGGCGTGGTCGTTGCGCGCGGTCGTGTGGCGATTGCCGGGCGCCCCGCCGAATTCCACAGCCTGCTGCCGAGCGTGCAGACGCGCGGCCCGACCGTCGACGAGCGCGGCATTGCCGACTACCGCGAACTCGGTACGTTGGTCACCGTGCGCGCCGGGGATCCGCTGATGCGGCGCGTTCCGGCCGTGCCGGGAGTGGCCGGCGAAGACGTGTTCGGACGGGTGATTCCCGCGCCGTCGGTCGCCGATCCGGACTTCTCGGCGGCGATCACCGGCGCTTCGCCGTCGGCCGACGATCCGCAAGTGCTGCTGGCCGACATTGCCGGCCAGCCGATGCCGATCGTGCGTGGCGTGACCGTGCATCCGACGATCAGCGTGCCTGCCGTGGACCTGCATTCCGGCAACATCGACGTCGACGGCACCGTCAACGTTCGCGGCGACGTGGCAGCCGGCATGCACGTTCGGGCGACCGGCGACGTGTTCGTGGCCGGTACCGTCGAGGCGGCCACGATCGAGGCGGGCGGCAGCATCACGATCGCGGCCGGCGCGATCGGCCGTGTCGACGGCCGCGGTGCATCCAGTTCGAACCAGGCGCGGCTGGCCGCCGGCGGCACCGTGACGGTGCGGTTCTGCGAGAACGCAATCATCAGTGCCGGTGCCGATCTGCAGATCGGCGAGTTCGCTCTGCACAGCGACCTGACCGCCGGGCAGCGGATCACCATCGGCGCGCCGGGCGGGCGCCGCAGTCAACTGATTGGTGGCGTCGCTCGGGCCGGTGTCGCGCTGCAGGTCGGCGTCCTCGGCTCGAACGCCGGCGTGCCGACCCAGGTCGAGGTCGGCTACGAGCCGGAGGCGCACGCACAGGTCGCCGCGATCCAGCAGGAGATCGCCCGCAACGAGACCCGGCTCGAAAGCCTGCACCAGGTACTCGCCTACACCGAGACGCTGACCGACGAGCACCATCGCGAGCTGCGCGAGCGTGCGCTGCGCTCGCTGGAGGCCAGCGAGCAGACCCATGTCGAGCTGCTCGACCGGCTCGCCGAAGCGCGGGCGCGCCTGGTGATGTGCGCGGATCCGCGTGTCGTGGTCGGGCAGGCCGCACACGCCGGCGTCGAACTCCGGCTCGGTCATCGCACCATGCGAACACCGGATGATAGTGCCGCCGGCGACTTCATGCTGGTCGACGGCGAGATTCACCTGGTTGCCCGCTGACAGGCCCGGGGCCCGCAGTCGGCAATCCGACCCCGGGCGTGGCGTCTTCGTCACTGCGGCTCGAGTCCGTTCCGCCACACTCCGCCCGGTGCGGTGATGGCAATTTCCGCCACATTGTTGGGTGGTACGGGATCGGCGGTCGTTGAGGTGGCCTCCAGTCGCAGCGACTCCGACCGGCATTCGCCGGCAGGAACGCTTGATCGACCGCCCGCATGGGATACCCGCTGCAGGAGCGGATCAGCGCGTCCTGCGGATCAGAACACCGCGGTCTCGGCCATCTCGGTCGCACCCCAGGCGCTCCATTCGGGCGCGGACTGCGGCTCGATGTAGATCGGCGTGCGCGCCAGTTGCCGTGAACGCTGGGCCCACTTCGGGTTCAGTTGCGCAGGATGCACGCTGCAGCGCACGCGCAGCTCGCCTTCACCGTCGATGTCGATCGCCGTGGTCGGCGCGTTGTCGTCGGGCGTATCGATGATCTGCACCCGTGGCGACAGCGAGGCGCCCGGACGGGATGCGATCACGACCGCCATCCGCTGGTCGGTCAGTTCAACCAGCGTGCCGGGCGGATAAACGCCCATGATGCGGACGAAGCGTGCCAGGTATTCCGGATCGAAATGCGCGCGCTCGACGCCGTACATCTGCTGCAGCGCCTGGTACGGCGTCAGGCCCGAGTGAACCTGCTGCAGCGGACAGAGCAGGTTCTGGTAGCGGTTGGCGATCGCGATCACGCGGCTGGCGGGAGTGATCTGCTCGCGCTCGAGCGCGGCCGGGAAGCCGCTGCCGTCGCAGCGCTCGTGGTGTTCGGCGATGGCGCGGACGACCGCTGCGGAAAGGCCGATCGCTTTCGCCAGATCGACACCGAGCTCGACGTGGCGGCGGTAGGAGCGGCGTTCGAAATCGGTCAGCCGGCGGCTGTCCTCGTGCAGGAATCGCGGCAGCCGCAGTTTGCCGACGTCGTGCAGCAACGCAGCGAGTGCGACCTCGCGCAGCTCGGCCGGCGAGAAACCGCAGTCGCGCGCCAGCAGCAGCGCCAGCGCCGTGACGGCGATGTCATGGCCGGAAGTCTGTTGTCCGACGCGATCCGACAGCAACCGGACCGTCGGGTCGTGGCTATCGACGACCGAACGATGCACCGTCTCGCCGAGTTCTTCGGCGGCTTCGCGCGCCGCGGCCGGATCGGTCTGCAACTGCCGCAGCAGATGCCCATGCCGCTGGGAGACGTAGCGGTACTCGTCCTCGACCCGTTGCAGCGATGCTTCCTGCCACTGCAGTTCGGTTGCCGGTTCGGCGGCCGACCAGATCAGTCCGGCCGGCGCGGTTGCCGGTGACTCCGGCATCGGTGCTGCATCGATGCTGTCGGGCAGGTCGGGAAGTTCGTCGATCGGCTGCAGTGCCGGATCGAGCGCAGATTCCGGCAGTGGCCCGGCGGTGCTGCGCTCGGGACACCAGCGCACCTGCTGCAGGCCCAGCGTGCGCAACTGGCTCAACTGCTCGTCGGTGCGGATCGTGAAGCTGCCACGCAGGAACGGATGGTTCCGCCAGCCCACGTCGAGCACGATGTACATGCCCAACTGCAGACGGTCGATGTCGATCAGCGGAAGTGACCCGGCAGCCATTGGTCCACCCTGAGGCTCTCAGTCCCGATCATAGCGTCGGTCCGAACGGCCAAGCTGTGACCAGCGCCGGATATCGGGCGCCGCCGGTCGGCCAGGCAGGCCGCGGCGTCGGCCCGGTCCGGTTCAGTCGGTCACTCGACTCGGCGTGATGCTGACCGGCATTTCCTTGTAGGCCGGGGTCCGCGTATGCCGAGACAGCGCGCTTGCCGCGATCAGCCCGCTCGCTTCCGGGTAGTAGGCGGCGACGCAGCCGGACGGGATATCGCGGACACGGGCAGTGAAGCCGAGCACCCGCCGGGTGTGGCCGTCGTCGACCAGCGTTTCGATGTCGACCCGGGCGCCGTCGGCGAGGCCGCGGGCGGCGAGGTCGTCTGAATTCATGAACACGATCCGACGGTCGCCGACGACGTCGCGGTAGCGGTCGTCCTGGCTGTACACGGTCGTGTTGAACTGATCGTGGGCGCGGATCGTCATCAGCGTCAGCACGGAGTCACCGTGGCGGCGGCGGGCTTCGGCGACCGGTGTGTCGTCGCGCAGCGCTGCGGTGACGAATTGCGCCTTGCTGCTGGCGGTGTTCCAGCGTCGTTGCGCGGCCGGATTGGGCAGCGCGAAGCGGCCGTCGCGCGCGAGCTTGCGGTTGTAGCCATCGAAGCCGGCCGTGACACCGTGCTGGCAGCGCTCGATGCAGTCCCTGATCGCCGCGTAGTCGTCGGCCAAGGCCAGCCACGGCACCGTCGGCGCGCAATCGAGCGCGTGGGCCAGGCGGGCGACGATCGCCGGTTCGCCGAGCTGCGCGTGGCTGATCGGCGCCTGCACGCCGCGCGATGCGCGGACATTGCTCATCGAATCTTCGGTCGACACGCATTGTTCGCTGCCGGCACGCAGATCGCGGTCGGTCCGGCCCAGCGTCGGCAGCAGCAGCGCGGTTTCGCCCGGGTGGCAGTGGGTCCGGTTGAGCTTGGTCGCGATGTGCAGCGTGAAGCGGCAACGCTCGAGCGCGGCCAGCACGCGCGGTGAGTCCGGGGCCGCCACGCCGAAGTTGCCGCCGAGCGACAGCAGCGCCTGCACGCTGCCGTCGAACAGGCCGTCGATGACGCCGGCGGCGTCACGGCCTGCGTCACGACACAGGCTGACGCCCGGAAAGGCGGCCTGCAGGTTGTCGAGCCAGGCCGGTGACACGTGGGAGGTCGCACCCATCGTGCGGTCGCCCTGCACGTTGGAATGCCCGCGGACCGGCACCACGCCGGCGCCGGGGCGGCCGACGTTGCCGCGCAGCAGCGCCAGGTTGACGACCTGCTGGATCGTCGCAACCGCATCGGGATGGTGGGTGAGACCCATGCACCAGGTCAGCATCGTCGCGTGAGCGGTCGCGTAACGCGCGGCAATCTCGCGCATCTGCGATTTGGTCAGGGCCGAGCGCGCGCTCAGCGTGGCCCAGTCGCAGCGTTCGATATCGGCCCGCAGGGCATCGATGCCCTCGGTGTGGCTGCGGATGAAATCGTGGTCGAGCACGCGGCCCGGTGTGGCGCGTTCGAGTTCGAACAGCGCCTTCATGACGCCCTTCAGTGCCGCGAGGTCGCCACCGATGCGGACCTGGTAGATCGCGTCGGCCACTGCGATGCCGTGACCACTGATCAGTTCGCCGACATTCTTCGGATCGGAGAAGTGCGTGAAGCCGCGTTCGCGCAGCGGATTGATCGCCAGCACCGTGGCGCCGCGACGACGCGCCTCGTACAGCGCGGCCATCATCCGCGGGTGGTTGCTGGCCGGATTCTGGCCGATCACGATGAACAGGTCGGCGTGCTCGAAGTCGTCCAGCGAACAGGTGCCCTTGCCGGTTCCGATGCTCTGTTTCAGTGCGAAGCCGGACGGCTTGTGACAGAAATTCGACGAGTCGGGCAGGTGTGCGCTGCCGTAACTGCGCGCAGCAAGTTGCCACAGGAAGGCCGCCTCGTTGCTGCTGCGGCCGGAGGCATAGAACGCCACGTGGTCGGGCGACAGGGCCGACAGTTCACGCGAAGCGATCGCGAACGCCTCGGGCCAGTCGATCGCGCGAAAGTGGCCGCGCGATCGTTCGTACAGCACCGGCGTGGTCAGCCGGCCGTGGAACTCGAGATCGAAATCTCCGAGCGCCTGCAGCTCGGCCGGCGTCCTGCCGTCGAAGAATGCAGCATCGACCGACTTGCGGGTCATCTCCCAGGCGATCGCCTTCTGGCCCTGTTCGCAACTGTCGATCAGCGGCCGGCCGGGCTTGTCCGGAAACGCGCAACCGGGGCAGTCGAACCCGCCGACCGTGTTGGCCGACAGGAACGAGCCGACCAGCTTGACCGGGATGCCCTGGCGCGACCACGCACGCACTGCACCAGCGATCGCACCGCGTCCACCGGCGGGAGCACCATCGGGTCCTGCTCGCTGGGCCATCGGTGGTTCCGTCCGTGAGCGTCTGCCGATGATGCCCGTTTCCGGCTGAAGCCTGCAGCAGCGTCAGCCCGGTGATGCCGTATCGTGACATCCCTGCACCGAAGGAGGCCTCGTCGATGACCCCGAATCCGGTCTACCTGCGGGCGCTGCAGGACAGCGTCCGGGATGCACCGTACCCGCTGCTGATCGGCATGACGCTGGCTGCGATCGACTTCGATCGATGCCGGATCGAACTGGAACTCGGTGAACGCCACCTGCAACCGTTCGGCATCGTGCATGGCGGAGTGCTGGCGACGCTGATCGATACCGCGACGTTCTGGGCCGGATTCCTGCGCCTGCCCGAGGACGCCGGGCTGGTCAACGTCGACCTCAAGCTCAACTACCTGAAGGCGGTCACCCGCGGGCAGTTGCACGCCGAGGGCCGGTGCCTTCGTGCCGGGCGTCAGATCAGCTACACCGAGGCCAGCGTGTTCGACGCCGACGGCGAACGGATCGCGCATGGCACGTCGACACTGCTGGCGCTGCCGGGCAAGGGATTGCGGCTGGGAGTGCCGAAGTTCCTGGACGATGCCTGACCCGGCGCCGACCGGTCAGGCCAGCCGGCCGCGCAGATCCTGTCGGTAACGGCGACTGACCGGCACCGTGGTGCCGGTGGTCAGATGGGCGCGGGCGTCGCCGGTGTCGAACGGTTCGATCTCGCGGACCCGGTCGAGATTGACGATCGCACTGCGATGGACGCGGGTGAAGCGCTGCGGATCGAGTTTCTGCAGGATGCCGGTCATCGTCTCGCGGTGCGGATAGAGCCGTTCGCCGACGTGCAGCGTGACGTAGTTGCCGGCCGCCTCGATCCAGTCGATGTCGTCGACCCGGACCAGGAATTCGCGGCCGAGCTTCTTGACCAGGAAGCGGTCGGTGACCGGCTCGGCGGGTTCTTCCTCGCGGCCCTGGGTCAGGAACTCGGCTTCGCCCTGCCAGCGGCGCAGCACGAAGCGGTACAGATAGATCGTCGCGACGAAGCCGGCGTAGGTCCGTACGTCCTTGAGGTACTCGTAGCCGAGCCCGGCCGGCCAGTCGCCGAACCGGTAGTCCTCGCCCATCCAGGCGTAGCCGAGCTCGCGCAGCGCGACCATGCCGAGCACGTGGGCAACCGAGAACGGCACCGTGAACGCCAGATGGGCGGCGAGGCTGCGACGGAAGCGGCCGGACTGCAACGGAAAGCGGCGGTCGAACCACAGCAGCAGCGGAATGATGGCGAGCCAGGTCAGGCCGCTCGACCATTCCCAGACCCACGGCTTCCACTGCGCGACCTGCTGGCCCATCCGGGCGAGGTCGATATTGACCGTGATGCTGTTGGCGATGCTGTGGACGGCGACCAGCACCAGCCAGAAGCCGACTTCGCAGACCCGGCGGTGGCGAAGATAGGTGTGCGGGCTCACGAGCGTACGGGACGATCCGGTGGCGGGCCCGGCATTCTAGTGGGCTGTAACGGACAAATCGAAAGTAGCTCGCTCGGTCTGGCCGCATTGTACTTGCTCCTCACTCGACCGATAGCTTCGGCTATCGGCCTCGCTCCGGAGCGGCGTCCACCACGCCCATCCCGTCGCGATCCCACTTCCGCTTCATCCGTTACAGTCCACTAGCCGGCAGCGCCGCCCGCCGACCCGCCGAAACCGGCGGGTGCCACAGTGGCGGTTTCCATTCGTCCCGGCAGCCCGCGATTCGTCCCGGTGGCACCGCGCACCGTCACATTCGGCTACCGGCGGCGCCGGCCTGCGGCCACGCTGGCGGGCATCTCACTGACGGAGGTGCACCCATGCACGCTGCGACCACCGACGGCACCGGCCGCCGCCACGATATCGACGCGCTGCGCGTGCTCGCGTTCGGCCTGCTGATCTTCTATCACGTCGGCATGTTCTACGTGGCCGACTGGGGCTGGCACATCAAGTCGGAGCACGCGGCGCAATGGCTCAAATGGCCGATGCTGGTCGTCAACCCGTGGCGGATGTCGCTGCTGTTCCTGATCTCCGGCGTCGCGGTCACCTTCCTGCTCCGGAAGGTCGGTCCGGGGCGGTTTGCGGCGCTGCGGGTACGCCGGCTGCTGCTGCCGCTGCTGTTCGGCATGGCCGTGGTCGTGCCGCCGCAGGCCTACTTTCAGGCAACCTCCAACCATGCATTTTCAGGAGGATACATTGATTTTCTGATCCATTACTTCACCTTCAGGCCGTGGCCGGAAGGCGCGTTCGACGGCTCCGACATCGGCGTGACCTGGAACCATCTGTGGTACCTGCCGTACCTGCTGGTGTACTCGCTGCTGCTGGGCGCGGCCCTGCCGTTGCTCGAAAGCCGCGCCGGCCGCCTGCTGCGCGATGCGTTCCGCGGCCTGCGCGGGGTCGCGTTGTGGCTGCTGCCGACGCTGCCGCTGACGCTGGCGAGCTGGCTGCTGGCCGGCCGTTATCCGACCACCCACGACCTGATCAACGACTGGCACACCCATGCGCAGTACTTCGCGGTGTTCCTGTTTGGTTACTGGATCGGCACCGACGCCGGGTGGTGGGACGAGCTGCGCCGGCACCGCTGGTGGCTGCTCGGCGCCGCGTGGCTGACGTTCGCGACGTTCGTGCTGCTGGCGATCGTCACGGTGCCGGAGCCGAGCGTCGCAAGGGCCGCGTTCGATTTCGTGCAGCGGCTCAACGGCTGGACCTGGATCTTGCTGGTGCTGGGCTGGGGCCACCATCTGCTGAACCGGCCGTTCCGCTGGCTGCCGTACGCGACCGAGGCGGTCTACCCGTGGTACATCCTGCACCAGACGATCACGGTTGCCGCCGGCTTCGGCCTCGCCACGCTGGCGCTCGGCCCGGTGCTCGAGCCGACGCTGGTGATCGTCGCGACGATCGGCGGCTGCCTGCTGCTTCACGAGGCGGTGATCCGCCGGATCGGATGGCTGCGGCCGTTGTTCGGACTCGGTGCGCGGCCGCGGCAGACGCTGATCGGGCCGAAAGGCGAACCGCGCAGCACGCCGCATGCAGGCACGGTCGATGCGTCATCGCCAGGCTGATGGCCGGTGCCTGGCACGCGGCTCGGAGTGGCGGCGCGCGGTCGGGACGCGCGACGCCGTGCCGAGATGACGGGAAGGCAGAGTGACGTGCGCGAGGTTCCGCATGCCAGCATGCCCTTGGTCGCATGGTGTGCTGGCGTCGCCGACGGCTGGAGCCAAGGGCAGGGCGCATGACCTGCACTGAGCAAGCGCGCCGCTCGCACACCTTGCTGCTGTCGCCGGCGACGGTCAAGATCGGCAGCCGAGGCCCTGCGCCGGACTCCGTTGCGGCTGACTCATGCCGCCTGATCGGCGGTTTGAGCCACCACTGAACTGGCCGGCCGCAATGCTCAACACGCTTTCCCTGCTCGTTGTCGTGCTTGCCGGTCTCTACTTCGTGGTGCTCTCGGCAGTCATCCTGGCCGCGCCTGCTCGCGCTTCCTCATTCCTGGCGGGATTCGCCAGCTCGGCTACGACGCACTATGTCGAGTTGCTGGTTCGGTGGCTGGTCGGAGCGGCCTTCCTCATCCAGGCCGCGCGAGTGCCATTGCCGGCAGCGTTCTCGGCCTTTGGCTGGCTGCTTCTCGTTACCACGGCCGGGCTCTTTCTCGTGCCGTGGCGGTGGCATCGGCGGTTCGCACTGCGAGTGGTTCCGCATGTCCTTCGCTACTGTTCCCTGGTCGCGCTGGTCTCGTTGCTGATTGGCGGCTTCGTGCTCTGGTCCGCCATCCACGGCGCCGGCTGGTCAGCACTGCGATAGTCGGCGAAGATCGGACGTGTTGGCGTTCCTGGTCGTCGTCGGACTGCCGCTCACGGGAGTTGCACCGGCGACTGGCCCGGCCTTCGGCGCTGTCCGCGGTTCGATCGTTCCGCCTCATCGATCCGCCTCATTCGGAGAGTTCAATGCGCCTGCGCACCCTGTATCCGCTGCTGCTCGCGTTGGTGCTGTTGCTGGTCGGCGGGCTGGCGCATGCGCGACCGGTGCCGTTGATGTGGCAGGTCGGCAAGGGCGAGGCGCGGGTCAGCCTGCTCGGCAGCTTCCACATGCTCAAGCCGCAGGATTATCCGATGGATGCCGCGATCGAGCAGGCCTACGCCGACGCCGATCGGCTGGTGTTCGAGGTCGACCAGGCCGAGATGCGCTCGCCAGCCCTCGCTCGCGGTTTGCTGCAGGCGTCGCAGTTCGACGATGGACAGACCTTGCGCGGCGTGCTGCCAGACGATGTGCGGCAGCGGCTCGAGGCGTTCATGGGTGCGAAGGCGGTGGCCGGTTCGGACGGCGTGAAGCCCTGGTTCATCTCGCTCAACCTCGTGATGTCGGTGGTCGTGCAGGCCGGGTTCAATCCCGCGCTCGGGATGGATGCCCATTTCATGCAGCGGGCTGCGCGCGACGGCAAACCGATGGCCGGACTCGAGACCGCTGCCGACCAGATCAGGGCCCTGTCAGGCGCACCGATCGCCGAGCAGGTGGTGGGGCTGTCGGAAGTGCTGCAACCGATCGAGCAGGTCAGGCAGCGCTTCGACGAGCTTCATGCGTTCTGGCGCAGCGGTGACGCTGCCGCGATCGAGCGCGTGATGCTCGACGAGATGATCGAGAAGACGCCGCACACTGCCCGGCTGCTGAACAGCGACCGCAACCTGCGCTGGCTGCCGCAGATCGAGGCGATGCTGGACGGCGACGGGCACACGCTGGTTGTCGTCGGTGCGCTGCATCTGGTCGGCGAAGTGGGGTTGGTCGAGCGGTTGCGGGCGAAGGGCTACCAGGTTGATCGCATCGCGGCTGCATCGCGCTGAGCGGACGGCGATGTTCCATCACCGAAGCGCGTGGAGAACGGCATGAAGACGCTGTTGCGTGTACCAATCGGGATCGCCCTGTGCTGCGCTGGCTGCGGTGCGCTGATGGCGCAGCCCGCCGCCGTCGACGATGGCGCCACGAGCTTCGATCCGGCGCTCGCCGCTCGGCTCGGCGCCGACGAGCGCGGCATGCGTCGCTATGTCCTGGTGGTTCTGAAGACCGGTCCGAACCGGGTGCCGGAAGGTGAGCGGCGCACGGCCATGTTCGCCGGGCATTTCGCGAACATGGAGCGGCTCGCGGACGAAGGCAAGCTGGTGCTCGCCGGGCCGTTCACCGCAGACCCGGATGGCTGGCGCGGCCTGTTCGTGCTGGCCGTCGACGACCTCGATCAGGCGAAGGCGATCACCGCGACAGACCCGGTGATCGTCGAAGGCGAGATGGTCGCCGAGTTCCATCGATGGTACGGCTCGGCGGCACTGATGATGATTCCCGAGTTCCACAACCGGCTCGCTCCGCCCGGGCGCTGAGCGAGCAGTGCCCGTCATGATTGACCGCTGCACGTCCCTCTTATCCGGCGGGTCCGGCCTTGGCCAGTGCCAGCAGCAACGCCACAGCGGCTCCGAAGGCAGCGAGTACGATGGCGCCGATCGTGCCCTTCAGCCAGCGTGGCGGTGTGCCGGCAATGCCGGTAGCCAGCGAGCCGAGCAGCCAGATCGCGATCAGCAGATGCATGAAGCGGTCGAACTGACGACCCGCGCTGCGGCCGACCGGCATCGTGTCGAACCAGTACGCCGCCAGCGCAGCCATTGCCGCGCCGCTCAGCAGCAGCACGATCGTGGATCGGGAAAAGCGCATCCGGTGGGCGAACCGCAGTCAACGGTTGGATGATGTTCGTCAGCCGGGCGTGCGGCGGCAAGGGGTGATCACCGCACGCAGTGCCTGCCGGCTGCCGGGCGGCCGTCGCACGGCGGCGGCGGGATGGCGCAACCGTACTTTTCGGCGGTCGGCGTTTGCAGCAGACTGCGCGTCCGCCGCCGCTCGCCAAGGTGCATTCCGTGTCCGCCCCCGACCTGACCATCGCCCGGCCCGCCGGCCATTCGTTGACGCCGCTGATCGTCGCCTGCCTCGCGGCGACCTGGCTGGTCTGGGGATCGACCTATCTGGCGATCAAGTTCGCGCTGGTCAGCTTCCCGCCATTCTTCCAGATGGGTACGCGGTTCCTGGTCGCCGGCGCGCTGCTGCTCGGCTGGATGCGCTGGGTCCGCGGCGCGCCGATGCCGAGCCGGCGGCAGTGGCTCAATGCGGCGGTGGTCGGCGCACTGATGCTCGGCGGCGGCATGGGCGGCACCGCGTATTCCGAGCAGACCGTCGATTCCGGACTGGTCGTTGCGTTCATCGCCGTGGTGCCGCTGATGATCGCGCTGGTCAACCGCTGGTTCGGCATCAAGCCGGGCCGTTTCGAAGCGGCCGGCATCGCGATCGGCCTGCTCGGCGTGTTGCTGCTGAGCCAGGGGGACGGTTTTCGTGCGTCGCCCGCCGGGCTTGCCGCCATCGCGATCGCCTGCCTGGCGTGGTCGGTCGGCAGCGTGCTGAGCCAGCAGCGCCTGCCGCTTGCGCCCGGAGCGATGGGCTTCGCCAGCGAAATGCTGTGCGGTGGCGTGCTGCTGCTGATGCTGTCGTGGCTGGTGGGCGAGACACCGCAATGGCCGCCGACTGCGCTGGCCAGCGCGGCCTGGTTCTATCTCGTCGTGTTCGGCTCGCTGATTGCGTTCAACGCCTACATGGTGCTGCTGGCGCGCGCATCGGCCGGCCTTGCATCGAGCTATACGTTCGTCAATCCGGTCATCGCACTGTTGCTAGGCATTCTGATCGCTGGCGAGACCGTGACCGCGTACGAATGGGGCGCGGTCGGCGTGGTGCTGGTCGGCGTGGTGTTCCTGCTGCTGCGGCGGTAGCGGGCAGGGCCAGCCGGCTGGGCGCGGCGTCCGCGCCGACCAGGGGCGGTGCGCGAGCGGATTCCGGTCCGGCGGCGGGCTAACATGAGCCCATCTCCGATGCTTGCGGTTGAACTCGCATGGCAGTTTTCGTCCGCGATACCGTGGCCCGTCGCCGTGATCAGCCGTCGGCGGGCGATGCCGTGAGCCCGGCGCGAGCCCGGGCGGTCCGATGAACATCGCACTGGCGGCCCGTCGCGCGCGCGGCCTGGTGCAACTGGCGACCGATGCCACCGTCGGGGTCGCCGATATCGCCGAAGGTGTGCATCAGTCGGTGCTGCAGGCCATCGGAATCGGCGGACGCGCCGCAGGTCGCACCACGGGGTTGACCGGCGCCATCTATCGCAGCGTGCGCGCGGTCGCGCGTGGTGTCGGCGCGGTTGGCGAGCGTGCGCTGATCGCAGTCGAATCGACGACGGCGTCCGACGCCCCCGTCGATGACGGCGGCGAAAGCGATCTGCTGGCGATGCTGGCCGTGCTCAATGGCGTGATTGGTGACCACCTTGCCGCGACCGACAGCCCGCTGGCGATTCCGATGTCGTTGCGGATCGGCGATGACGCCCGCGAGGTCCGCGCGAGTGGCCGGATCCTGCTGCTCGTGCATGGGCTCTGCATGCACGATCGGCACTGGACCTGTAGCGAAGACGACGCGGCCGATTTCGGGTGCTTGCTGGCGACGACGCTCGGCTACACGCCGGTCTATGTCCGCTACAACAGCGGCCGCCATATATCGCAGAACGGTCGCGAACTGTCGGCGCAGCTCGACGCGCTTCTGCAGCATTGGCCGGTGCCGGTCGAGCAGGTCAGCGTGCTCGCGCACAGCATGGGCGGACTGGTTGCATGCAGCGCCGCGCACCATGCGCGGGTCGTGGATGCCGCGTGGTTGCGGCACCTGCGGCACCTGGTCTTCCTCGGCACGCCGCACCACGGCGCGCCGCTGGAACGCGCCGGCAACGTCTTCGAAACATTGCTGGCCGGCTCACGCTTCACGGCCCCGTTCGCGCGGCTCGGTGCCCTGCGCAGCTCCGGCATCACCGACCTGCGCCACGGCAATCTGATCGATGCCGACTGGCAGGACACCGACCGGTTTCGGCGACAGCCGGATCAACGCCGGCACGTGCCACTGCCGGACGGCGTCGCCTGTCATGCGGTTGCCGCGACGCTCGCGTCCCGGCGCAGCGCGCTCGCCGACCGGCTGGTCGGCGACGGCCTGGTGCCGCTGCGCAGCGCACTCGGTCAGCATGAGCTCGACGCACGCAGGCTGCAGTTCGACTCGGAGTGGATCGCCTGTCGCACCGGCCATGTCGGCCTGCTGCGCAGCAACGAGGTGGGCCGGAGACTCGTCGACTGGCTGCGGTGAGTGCGGCCGGGCTGAGCTCGGCCGATACTCGGTTGCGGCTCACGCTGCGCCGGCAGCGTTACCGGGCCAGCCGAGTCGGCATCGGAGCGACGCACATCTGCGTGCAGCCGGCAGCGTTCGCGCCGGTCTCCGACCGCTACCCGGCGGCGGCCGACCTCATCGGCACGCGGGCGAGCCGCCGGCCGCGACCGACGGCTCGGTGCTCCGTTTACTCGACCCAGACCGCCTGGGCGCCGGTACGGCCGGTGATGTCGCACGGCTCCACGCCGTCAGGAAGCATCAGTTGCGCCAGTTCGAGCTCGCCGTCGGTCGTGCCGGGTTCGATTGCATCCCAGGTGATCCGGGCGCGGCCGCAGCCGATATAGCGGAGCTCGAGCTGCCCCCATTCGCGCACCTGCAGATCGGCGGCGCCCGGTGCCAGCGGTGCGCCGTCGGTATTGAACGCGGTGCCCTGCCAGGCGTTGCCCTCGTCGAACGGCACCGACATCACGACCCAGCTCGGCAGGCCGGCGGCGTCGTGGATCGCCCAGTACACCGCCAGCGTGCTGCCGGCCGCGATCACGAATGCGCCGCGTCCGGCCTGCTCGGGTGCATACCATGCGCCGCTGATGTCCGCGCCGGGCTTGAGAGAGCCCCCCACCCACGTTTCGGTCGAATAGCTCTCGAACAGTTCGTCGCCGATGAATGCACGGACGGTGAACTGGTGCAGTCCGACCGGCAGGTCGCCGACGTCGATCAATGTGTCGTAGTCGAGCGGGGGCGGCAACGGACACGGCACGTTGTCGTCGCGGACCAGCCAGTAGTCGAGGGCGTACTCGTGAACGGTAGTCGAACTGGAATATGGTGGGGGAACGGGAAAGCCGGGCGTGTCATACACCCGCGTCAACCGCACGGTCGGCGATCGCGCCGGATCGATCTGCAGCGGCGGGCAGCCGCCGCTCAGCGCCGGCACGCCGATGCGGTCGCCTGGATAGGCGTGGGCCGGGGACGGGGCGGGAGCCTCCTGCGCGCCGGTGGTGCCCGCCAGCAGCATGGCGAGCGGCAGCCCGAAGCGGGAGAGTCGATGCATGGTGCGGGAAGAGCTGTTCATACTGGCTGGCTCGTGCTGGATGTGTTCCGAGCTGTAACGCGAACTGGCCGGAATCCGTGTCACGCGAGTGACCGCGTTGGCCGGTCGCCGGACCACGGTCGGACGTTGCCGTGCACTGAGCGACTGCCCGATCTGAACCGATACCTGCATGACTTCCGGCTTGGGCGATCGGTCAGGCAGCGAGGGCGTATCGTGTGCGCTCGGGATAGGTCGTCAAGGACCATGCGATGAGCAGAGTCGGTCTTGCTGTCATCTTCCTGGTCGTGTCAGGCGGGTTGGCCTCGGCCGAGGACGTTCCGCTGGTGCATGCGGTCGACGACCCGGCGCTGTCGTGGGGGCCGTGTCCCGAATTCATGCCCGAGGGATGCAGGATCGCCGTAGTGCATGGCGATCCATCGCGGCCGAACGCAGACGTGCTGCTTGAGGTGCCCGGGGGCTCGGTGATTCCGCGTCACTGGCATAGCTCGGAAGAGCGCATGGCAGCATTGCAGGGCGAGCTGGAGGTTCGCTACGACGGTCATCCGGCCGCCGCGCTGCGCGCCGGACGTTATGCCTTCGGACCTGCGCGGATGCCGCACTCGGCCAACTGCCGCTCGAGCGAACCCTGCGTGCTGTTCATTGCCTTCGAGGCGCCGGTCGATGCATTCGAGGGTGAGCCGTCGCCTGATCGTTCGGATCGATGAGTCGCGGTCGGGCTGACACGATTGCGTGATCCGTGTCGGTGTCGGCATACGCCACGCCGCGCGCTGCGTGGGCGCGCGGGAATGGGGCGCTCACGGATGCGTCGCCGCGGCTGCCGGCATTGCCATTCCCGACCAGCGCCACGCCGCGCTGGACGCAGATTCGACGGATATCCAGTGTAGACTCGCGTCGTCCTTCCCGAGACTGCGTGCCATGCGCCATACGGCCTGACATCGATTTCCGCCCGGCTTCTGCCGGCGTACTACCGATGCGCGGTGATGACACCGCCCAGGTCATTGCATGTCCAGACTCGTTCTGCAGGCGCTACGCCTGTCGCTGCCCGATGGCAGCCCATTGCTCGAAGCCACCGATCTCGTGCTCGACGGGCGGATTGCCGCCCTGGTAGGTGCCAACGGCTCAGGCAAGTCCACGCTGTGCCGCGTGCTCGCCGGCATCGACGCCGCCGCGGGTGGCCAGTTGCTGGCGCAGACAGCGGTCGGTCTGGTCGACCCGGCCGCGATCCGTCGCCATCGTGGCAGCGTCGGCGAATGGCTCGGATCGCGGATCGCAGAGCCGTCGCTGCCGCGCTGGCTCGGCCGCCTCGGGCTCGATCGACTGGACTGGTCGCGCGATACCGATTCGCTCAGCGGTGGCGAGTCGACGCGACTGGCGATCGCGACGGTGCTGGCGTCCGGTGCCGGCTTCCTGCTGCTCGATGAACCGAGCGCGCATCTCGATCGTGCCGGCCGCGACTGGTTGCGTGGCTGGCTGCGGGCCCATCGCGACGGTGCGCTGCTGGTCAGCCACGACCGCGAACTGCTCTCGGTGGCGAGTCGGGTGCTGGAGCTGTCCGGTCGGCGTCTGCACGACTATTCGACCGACTTCGACGGCTTCATCGCCTTGCGCCAGCACGAGCAGGCCGCCGCGGAGCGTGCCGTCGGAGCCGCGCGTCAGGAACAGGCACGGGTTCGCGAGCGTGCACAGATCGCCCATGAGCGGGCCGAACGGCGAGCCGCATCCGGCCGCCGTGGACGCCGCGGCGGTGACCACGGCGCGATGTACTACGACTTCATGCAGGGCCGCGCAGAACACGGCGCCGGCCGCCGCATCCGATCGGTGGAACAACGGGTCGATGCAGCGCAGACCGAGCTGCGCAACGCACGTGAGCGACTGCGGACCGCGGCGCGATTCGATCTGCGTCTGCAGGGGCATGGACCGCCGGCCGGCAAGCGCCTGCTTGACGCACGCGGTCTGCGAGCGAGCGCAGGATCACGCGTGCTGTTCGAGTCGCTGGATATCGTCCTGCACGGCCCTGTCCGGATCGGCATCGTCGGTCGCAACGGTAGCGGCAAGTCGCGCCTGTTGCGCCTGCTCGCCGGACTCGACCGCCCCAATGCCGGAGAAATCCACCGGAGCGGGCTGCCGATCGCGTGGCTCGATCAGCACGCGGCGCTGCCGCTGCCCGACGCCACGGTGCTGTCCAACTTCCGCGTCGCTCAGTCGTCGCTGCACGAGGACGCGCTGCGCGAGCGGTTGGCCTGGTTCGGGTTCGGTGGCGAGCGGGTCGGGCAGGCGGCCACGACGCTCAGCGCCGGCGAGCGGATGCGGTTGATGCTGTGCTGCCAGCTCGCCGGCGCGACATTGCCGCAGGTGCTCTTGCTCGACGAACCGGACAATCACCTCGACCTCGAATCACTGGCCATCGTGGAGCATGCACTGCGGCAATATCCCGGCGCGCTGGTCGTGGCGAGCCACAGCACAGGCTTCCTGCGGGCGATCGGCATCGAGCAGACGATTGATCTCGACCGGTCGACGTGATGGCCGTGCCTGCCAGACGCCCGATCACCGTCGAGCGTGCTTGAGCCGTGCCCTCCGCGGCATGATGCGCCACCCCACCCGGAATCTGCGGACGTCGCTGCACAATCTGCCTGCCGCGGCGCGGAATCGGAGAGACGCGATGCTGCGAGGAGAATCGATCGGTTCGGCCCTGACGTCTGCGCGGCACTCGGCCATCGGACACTCGTCCGATTTTCATCGCGCCGTGTTCGAGCATGCGATGGACGGTGTACTGCTGACCGCGCCCGATGGGCAGATCTTCGCGGCGAACCCGTCTGCCTGCCGGTTGCTCGGCCGCACCGAGGCGCAGATCTGCACTGCCGGTCGCGACGGTGTCGTCGATCCATCATCGCCACAACTGCAGCAGTTCCTGATCGAGCGTCGCCGACACGGCAGCGCCCGCGGCGAGCTGGTTCTCGTGCGCGGCGACGGCGCGCGGTTTCCTGCCGAGGTGTCGTCCGAACAGTTCCTCGACGCCAGCGGCGAACTGCGCACGATCCTGATGTTTCGAGACATCAGTCGAGCCAAGGCTTCGGAGCAGGCGCTGTCCGAATCGCAGGCGCTGCTGAGCGCGATCGTCAACAGCACCGATGATCTTGTCTGGTCGGTCGACCCGGGAGATTTCTCGCTGCAGTGGTGCAACGATGCATTCCGCGATCACTTCGCCCGCCATCGGTCGATTCGGGTCGAGCCCGGCATGCGACTGGAAGACATCATCACCGATCGCGGGATCATCGACCGTTGGCAAAGCTACTTCCGGACCGCGTTGCGACAGCAGTCATTCTCGATCGAATACAGCGCGCTGTTCGGCAACCGCTTCCTGCTGTTGAACATGCACACGATCCGGCGTGGGGTCGAACGATCGGCATCTCGGTATTTGGCAAGGACATCACCGATCGCAAGCAGGCCGAGTCGGTCCTGCGCGAAAGCGAGGGGAGGTACCGTTCGCTGGTGACGGCGATGGCCGAGGGGGCCGTGATCCAGGGCGAAGACGGCAGGATCACTGCGGTCAACCCGGCCGCCGAGCGCATTCAGGGCCGCACGGCCGACGAGATGATGGGCCTGACATCCGACGCCCCGACCTGGGAGGCGGTGCGCGAGGACGGCCACCCGTTCCCCGGTAACGAACACCCGTCCATGGTGACGCTGAACACCGGCGCGCCGCAGACCAGCGTCGTCATGGGCATCACCCGGCCGAGCGGGGAGCGGCGCTGGATTTCGATCAACTCCGAACCGATTGTCGACGATGGCGATGCGCGTCCGCGCGCGGTCGTCACCACCTTCCACGACATCACCGAACGCAAGCAGGCCGAGCAGCGGATGGCCGATTACGTGCGGCGACTCGAGGCATCGATGGAGCAGACCCTGCAGGCGGTCGCGACGATGGTCGAGATGCGCGATCCGTACACCGCTGGTCACGAGCGGCGGGTCGGCCTGATCGCGTTCGACATCGGGCGGGAGCTCGGCTGGTCCGACGAGCGCTGCCGTGCGCTACAGCTCGCCGGCCTGGTGCACGACATCGGCAAGATCGCGATTCCGAGCGAGATCCTGACCAAACCGTCGCATCTGTCCGATCTCGAAATGATGATCGTGCGGACCCATGCGGAGCGGGGTTACGAGATATTGCGCGACGTGCAGTTCCCTCATCCGATCGCGGAGATCATCTATTCGCACCACGAACGAATGGACGGACAGGGCTATCCGCGCGGGTTGTCCGGAAACGAGATCCTGCCGGAGGCGCGGGTACTCGCGGTGGCCGATGTGCTCGAATCGATGTCGTCGCATCGGCCGTACCGGCCGGCACTCGGCATCGATCTGGCGCTCGCCGAGATCGAATTGAACCGTGCGAGCAAATACGACGCCGACGTCGTCGACGCCGCAGTCCGGATGATCCGGGTGAACGGCTACGCACTGCCGGCGTAGCGGTCATTGATGCGCAGCGGGACACTCGGTGCGCCTCGACCGCCGGCCGCGGGCGGTTGCGCGACTGCCTGCCGGCGGGCACCGCGATCGTCGGTCGATGCCTGCCGCGGGTATCATTCGCCGCTGATCCGAACCGGCTGCCATCCAGATGAGCGAAACCCCTCCCGACCGTCTGTGCGCCGACCCGCGCAGCCGCTATTTCGACGCGGCACTGCTCGATCGCGGCATCGGCGTCCGCATCAACGGCACCGAACGCAACGACATCGAAGAGTATTGCGTCAGCGAAGGCTGGGTCCGGATTCCCGCTGGCCGCTCGCTGGACCGCCGCGGCCGCCCGATGACGCTGAAGCAGTCCGGTACGGTCGAAGTCTGGTTCCTCGATCAGCCGCAGGCAAGCTGAAGCCGTCGGGCGGCTGAGCGGCTCGCCAGCGCAATGGCGATTGGCGAGTCGGCTGGGGTACGCCGCCCGTTGCGAGCGTGACGGCGCGCCTCGCTTCGTGAGCCGCGTTCAGTGCGAGCCGGTCGATGTGGTGATCCACGCCTCGGCGAACTCGACCGGATCGCCGGCATCGGAGTTCAGGTGGACGTCGGGGGCATAGCCTTCGTCGTCGACCGATCCGGCGGGCAGCTCGCGCGAGAAATACAGCGGGTAGCCGAACCAGAAGCGGAACTGATCGCTTCCGATCGGGTGCAGCGATACCTGCATGTAGTCGATGTTTCCGCGAGTCGGCTGGCCGATCGTGACCACCTTGCGGCTCTGGCTCGCATGGAAGATGAACGCCTCGGCCGCGCTGCCCACTCCGCGATCCTGCAGGACGACGACCTGACCGGGATTCTCCGGATAGGACGGCATGCCATCGCTCCGGTTCTCGAGGTAGGGCACGATCTCGCCCGGATTCGCCTTCATGCGTGCGAGCGGTTCGTCCAGCCATGAGCCGTTCTGGCCGAGGCGCTCGCGAAAGGTCTCGAAATAGCTCACGGTCCACGGTGACGCACGCACGCTGGTCGGTCGACTGACCACGATGTCGTTGGCGAGAAAATACGGTGCGAGCGGGAAGTAGATCGCGTCGCCACCGGCATTGCCGCGGACGTCGACGATCAGCGCGCGGCCCGCAGCCCACTGTGTGCCGTGCTCGGCAATGATCGCCTGCAGCGGCTCGCGGTGCTGCGGCATGAAGGATGGCATCGACAGGTAATGGACCCCGTCGCCGAAGTCCTGCGCGAGCGGTGCCATCGGATCATTCGTGTTCAGGCGCCTGGCACCGACGCGTCCCCAGCCCTGGGTGCCGAAGGTCAACAGATCGCCCGCCCTGCGCAACTGCGCTTCGGAGCGCTGCCAGCCCCAGCTTTCGTGCTGCCAGGCAATCCGGTAGCCATCTGCATCACGCTCGAGCAGCGCGATCGGTTCGGCGCTCTTGCGCTCGTCCGTGCGCAGCGCGAGGAACTGACCGCTCCGGAGTCCAGGGTCGCGCACCACGGCAATGCGGCCGCTGGCGTCGAACCAGCGGCCTTCGATCGGGTCCATTGCTTCGGTCTTGTCGAAGTAGGCGCCGATGCGCCTGGCTGTCCACCGACGGGCAGGGCGTGGCAGCGGGGAGGTCGGGTTCTCGCGACTGGCGGCGAACAGATGGTGGTCGGAGAAGAAGCCCAGGTAGGCATCCAGCACGCGCCGACATGCGGCATGGTCGGCGGCGGCCAGCGCGCGTCCGCGCATCAGCTCGCGGAAGCGGCGGTATGCGCCGCGCGCATCGTCGTCGTCCAGCTTGACGACGTATCCGGCGTAGTGGGTTTCGGTGGCCGACACGACATCGTCGAAGGCCGACGGACAGCCGGCCGAGGCAACAGTGGCGGCGAGCAGCAGGATTGGAAGGGACATCGCGAACTCCGGTGTGCGACGCGGGCGGCCAGTCTTCCGGTCGGGTGACCCGCTGACATGCGCCGCAAGTCATTACGTTCGACGGGCTGCCAACCCGCCACGCGCGGGGCCGCGGAGGCTCTCCGCACTCGTGTGAACGCGACTGTTGTGGCAGGCTGGCATGGCAGCGACGGCGCTGCTTCCAGGGGGAACATGATGGTTGGAACGTATGGTCGCGGCGTCGCCGCGGCGGCACTCACCGCGGTGCTTGCGTTGCTGGCGAGCGACCCGGCGGCAGCCGAGGATCGGCGGGTCAAGGTCATCAACGAAACGAGCTACACGGTGGTCGAGTTCTACGGCTCGAACGCCGGCAGCCGGAGCTGGGAAGAGGACGTGCTCGGCGAGGACGTGCTGTTGCCGGGCCAGTCGGTGATCGTCAACTTCGACGACGGCTCCGGGTACTGCAGGTTCGATTTTCTGGCCCGATTCGAAGACGGCGACGAGGTCGAGAAGCACGACATCGACGTCTGCGAGATCGGCGTGTTCCGGTTGACCGAGTAGTCTCCGGGCCACGCATCCGGCGCCGGCGCGCCATGTCGGCAGGCGCGCCGGGTCGGTACAAGCAGCACCGCGACCGCAGCCGGTTGCGGCCGGTGCGCAGGCGTTTCCGATCCGGTCAGAGCCGGCGGCCGGTTACTTCCGTTTTCAGTTGCACGGCCGGCCGCTCTGCGATCGGCTCGTTGCCGCCGCTACCGTTCGCTGCGTCATCCTCGAAACACGGCACGCCGTCGAGGCAGAAGTTGACCGGCACCTTGATGGAGCTGCCGATCGGCTGTCCGGCGACCTGCTCGGGAATGAAGGTCCATTTCGACACCGCGTCGATGGTGTGGGTGGACAACATCTTCGTGTGCCGGTTGCCGGTGCTGCGGATCGAGTCGACTGTTGCGGCAACCACCTTGCCGTCGGCATCGATCTCGACCGCGAGCACGAGGCGGGCGGCGGTCCGCGACCGGAGCGCCGTCAACGGGTACCGCGGCGGTTGGATCTGGTCGTACGCCGGGCCGTTGCTCGCGTGAATGATCCGCAGCGCATAGGCATCGCCAACACCGGTTGGCTCGGCCAGCACGGTGATCAGCAGTTGCGTGACACTCGGCGCCGGCTGGCCGTCGATCCGTGCCGGTTCGAATTCCCAGCCGCGCACGTCGCGCTCAAGTGGCATGCGGATCGCGTCGCTCATTCCTTCCTGGTGGAATTGCACGTCCGTGACCCGGCCGTGCTCGTCGACTGCTACGGCTGCCAGGAAGCTCGCCTTGAGTGGTTCGGGCGCCGGTTTCGCATGGCTCGACGCAGCCAGAACGGCGAGCATGAAGGTCAGGATCAGGTGTCGATGCATTCTGTGGTCCGGTATGCGGGTACGGTTCATGATTGTCGATGTATCGAATCCTGAAGCCAACGACGCCGCTGCCGGGGCGGTGTGACGTCATGGGTGGTGACATCCGGCACTGTCGGACGTGCGCGCACGGCGTCAAACATTGCTGGACCGATCGCAGTCGCGATGCGGACTTCGAGGAGATTCGATGCCTGTCGACGATTTTGATCCGATTCTCGAACGGACCCACGCGCGCGCACTCGAGTATCTGCACGCGCAGCCCGATCGCCATGTCGGCGCTCGCGCCAGTCGTGACGAACTGCTCGCCGCGCTGCGGACGCCGTTGCCGAACGACGGCGTGCCGGCCGCATCGGCGATCGATCGGCTGGCGGCACAGGCTGCGCGCGGTGCGATCGCGAGTGGCTCGCCGCGCTACTTCGGATTCGTGATCGGCGGCAGTCATCCGGTCGCGCTGGCTGCCGACTGGCTGACAACGACCTGGGACCAGAACGCCGGCATCTACGCAACGTCGCCGCTGGCCTCGGTGATCGAGGAGGTCGCCGGCCAGTGGCTGGTCGACCTGTTCGGCCTGCCATCGGAGTCCGAGGCAGGGTTCGTGACCGGCTGCCAGATGGCGAGCTTCACCGGTCTCGCCGCGGCACGCCACGCGGTGCTGCGCCGGGTCGGCTGGGACGTCGAGCTCGACGGTCTGCACGGTGCGCCGCCGGTGAACATCGTCACGTCGGCCGAGTCGCACGTGACGATCGACGTCGCGCTGCGCTATCTCGGCTTCGGCACCCGTGCGGTCCGCCGAGTCGAGGTCGATGCGCAGGGGCGGATGCGGGCGGACCGGCTGGCCGAGTTGCTTGCCACGTTGTCCGGGCCGACCATCGTCTGCGCGCAGGCCGGCAACGTGAACAGCGGCGCATTCGATCCATTGCGACAGATCGCCGAACTGGCCGGCACACACGGCGCCTGGCTGCATGTGGATGGCGCGTTCGGCCTGTGGGCGCGAGCCAGTCGACGCCTGCGCGACCTCGCCGACGGCATCGAACTGGCCGACTCCTGGGCCACCGACGCGCACAAGTGGCTGAACGTGCCCTACGACTGTGGCGTCGCGATCGTCCGTCATCCGCAGGACCACCGTGCCGCGATGACCTCAGCCGCGGCGTATCTGATCCAGAGCGCCGGGGCCGAACGCGATGCGGTCGACTGGGTGCCGGATTTCTCGCGCCGTGGCCGTGGCGTGCCGGTGTATGCGACGCTGCTCCACCTCGGTCGCACCGGCATCGAATCGCTGGTCGATCGCTGCTGCGAGCGGGCCCGGCAGTTCGCCGATCTGCTCGCCGCGGAGCCCGGCGTCGACGTGCTGAACGACGTCGTGCTCAACCAGGTGCTGGTGCGCTTCGGCGATGACGACGACACGACCCGTGCGGTGGTGGCCGGCGTACAGCAGGAGGGCACCTGCTGGCTGAGCGGCACGCAATGGCGCGGTGTCGCCGCGATGCGGATTTCGGTCTCGAACTGGTCCACGTCGGCGCAGGATGTCGAATCCAGCGCCGCCGCGATCCTGGCCGTGTTCCGGGCGCTGCAGAACCGGCGCTGAGCGCGGGCCGAAGGCGCCCGCACCGCCGCCAGCAGCGGTTCACGCGGGCTGCGAAACGATGAGTCCGTGGACACCTCGGTGGTCATCGCCGATCGCCATCCGCTGCTGCTGGACGGCCTCGAACACGCGTTGCGCGGCAGCGACGGGTTCACTGTCGTCGCGCGCTGCGATCGCGGCGACGATGTGCTGACCGCGATCGACGTGCACGCACCGGACATCGTCGTGATGGATCCGGCCGTGCCGGGAATGCAAGGACTCGCCGTGCTTGCCGAACTGCAGCGCAGGAGCGCGCCGACGCGGATGATCTTCCTGACCGACAGCATCTCGCAGCGTGACGTGCAGGATGCGGTGCGGCTGGGCATCTGGGGCATCGTGCTGAAAGAGCTGTCGACACGGCTGGTCCTGCAATGCCTGCAGAAAGTCCGGCGCGGCGGTCGTTGGGTCGAGAACCAGGCGATCCATGCAGCGCTGGCGGCGGCGATCGGCCGCGACACTGCGCCCGTCGGCATCGATCGGTTGACCCGCCGCGAGCTCGATACGGTCCGCATGGTCGCTCAGGGAATGCGGAACAAGGCCATCGCGCGTTCGCTGCAGATCAGCGAAGTGACGGTCAAGACCCACGTCCGAAACGTCTATCGCAAGCTCGGCGTGAACAGTCGGGTGGCGGTGCGCTGCTACGCAGAGACCCGGCATATCGTCTGATTGCCGGTGCGGTCTCCGCGGCGACGAGCATGCGGCCACCGCGCAGCGACCGGTGCCGGTGGCACCCGGTCGCTGCGGGTCGGATGGCGTGAACGAGCCGGATCAGTTCAGCGGACAGCCGGTGTTGTTCGCCTCGTCGAGCAGGCCGGCATAGGCAATCATCGTCGCGCGGTTGCCGGTCGCGAGCGCGGCGTTGACGCCGTCGATCACTTCGGCTTCGCTGAGCGGATAGCCGACATCGCCGTGCGCGGCATTCAACAGCGCCGCGACGGCCTGCTTGAACAGGATGCGCCTGGCACCGTCAACGCCCGGGCCGCCGTGGAACTTCAGTGCCGCGAGCAGGCTGTCGTTCCAACCGGTCGCGAACACCGATGACAGCGGGTCGGGCGGCGCATACGACGCCGGCCACGATGCCAGATGGTTCTTCCAGTATCCGAGCGTGCAACCGCCCAGCTCGACCACTTCGCAGGTGTAGCAGAATTCGACGTACTCGATCTTCGCGCACTTGTCGTACGACGGCGGCGCATGCAGGCCGGTATCCGCACTCAGCGGCGGGTCGTAGCTGTAGAAGTTGCCCTTGCTCGGCCCGCCAACGATGACCGCATGAACGCTGCACTGCGGCGGCTGGTTCTTGGTCCAGTCGACCAGCCAGTCGTAGCCCGACTTGTACTGGTCCAGCGTGACGCTGAGGGTGCCGTCGTGGTGGTGCGACACGCCGACCGCGACGGGGCTGATCCGGAAGCCGGTCGTGTCGGGAGCGAGGTCCGCACAGGTCTTGCTGCCGTAGAACTTGGTGACGACCGGGTTCGGCGTTTCGTAGCCGGTTGCCAGTGCCGTGGCCGGCAATGCCATGGCGAGCGCAAGCAACGCCCGCCGGGTCCCGCGCGAAATGAGCGTGCTGAACATGGGTCTGCCTCCTGCAGAATCCGGTCCTTGGCCGGGGGACTCCAGCTTAGGCAGACGGATTCGGCAGCAACATCGCGCGGAAGGGTGAGATTCCGCTCACCCGAAGGAGGTAGTGACTCCTCCTTCGGGAGTATGCCCGCCGGCATGCGCACGAGAATGCGACAGCGAACGCGAGGACCGTTCGCGTGCCATCGGAGCCCGGTCGCACCGGGCATCCGGCGGCTACTACTCAGCCAGGTAATCGTTCGCTTCGACCAGTTCGACGCCGGGCGCCTCGATCACGCATTGGCGCAGCAGGTAGGAATGGCCGTCGCCGTAGAACACGATCGCGCGTCCGCCGGCCGGTACCGCCTGCAGCAGGCGCGCACAGATGCCCAGATTACGGGCGTACCAGGCGGAGGCCAGCGCGGCGCCGGGCTGCTCGTCGGCTTCGCCGTAGCGCAGCATGTCCATGTAGAACGCGTGGCTGTCCGCGGCCCGTTCCGGCGTGTTCATGTAGCGCAGCACCGAACCGATGCTGCCTTCGGCCAACTGCCGACTCATCTCCTGCACGCCACGGCCGATCGCGGCCATGCCGGCGTCGATCCGGTGGCTCTGGCCATGGCTGTCGGCGAAGGCCTTGACCGGGCCGAACGGGAACTCGCCATTGATGTCGATGCCGTGCACGCGCTCGAGCCCTACCTTCGCGGCGAGCCGGAAGCCGAGTTGCACGACTTCATTGCGTGATTCCGGCAGCGTACCGGCACGGTACTTCGCGTAGCGATCGTCGGCCACGGCCGCGGGCCACTCGACCATCACGGCGGTCGGCGCAAACTGCGCGAGACCGTCGACGATCCGGGCCAGCTCGGCCTGCCGTCGCTCGGCAAGCACATCGTCGACCTGCACGTTGAACATGTCCTGGCCGGGATTGGCCAGGTGGAACAGCCCCACGACCATGACCCGCGCCGGCGCAGCACCGGCCGTTTCCGGTTCCGGCGACGCTGCCGAGGCGATCGCGGTGAACGTCAGCAGGGACGCGAATAGTACGGGTTTCAGCATCGGGATGGTCCTTGGGACAGGGATGGACAGGGCTGTGATGCGCAGGTGCGCATCCGGGTTTAAAGACGAACGGGAACAAAGCCTCGCGCAGAATCCCGCGATGATATGTGGGGACGCGGGTGGCCGGCTCGCCAGTGCGCCGCGTCCGCGGCACAATCGTCGGGCTGTCACATCATGGAGATGCTTCCGATGCTGATCCTGCTCGCCGGGCTGGTGCTGTTCCTGCTCCCGCACTCGCTGTCGTTGTTTGCGCCGGATTGGCGCGACGCGCAGCGCGCACACTTCGGAGCCTTGCCGTGGAAAGCTGTTTACAGCGTGATCTCGCTGGCGGGTTTCGTGCTGATCGTGGCCGGCTACGGCATGGCGCGGCAGGCGCCCGTGCCGGTCTGGACGCCGCCGATCGGCATGCGCCATCTGGCAGGGGTGTTGATGCTGCCGTCGTTCGTGTTGCTGGTTGCCGCGTACATGCCTGCCAATCATCTGCGCCGCTGGATCGGGCATCCGATGCTGGCTGCCGTCGTGCTGTGGGCGGTGGCCCATCTGCTGGCGAACGGCTTCGCGCACGACCTGTTGCTGTTCGGCGCGTTCCTGCTGTGGGCAGTGATGCTGTTGCTGCGACTGCGACGGCGAGATCGACTGGCTGGGCGCATGTTCGCGCCATCGCGCGCATGGTCGACAACCGCGTCCATCGTGCTCGGTGCGCTGTTGTGGGCGCTGTTCGCGCGTTACCTGCACCTGCTGCTGATCGGCGTGCCGACGATCTGATCGAGCGCCGTCGTCAGCGCGCGCGTGCCGCAAGCGATGGTGGCGGCCCGTCGATGATTTCATTGCTGACGCTGGTCAGAAGGCCATGGAACTGCGACGCCGGGTCGTCGATGTACAGTTGCAGGCCTCCGCGAGCGTCGACCGCGGCGGCGTAGCACTGCGGCGTACTCGAAACCCACTGGTGCAGTACGCACAGCCGCTCGCCGTCGACGCTCCAGGCGTCGCCATCGACCGAATTCGGCGCGTTGTGCAGATGATTGTCGACCGCGATGAACCGTCCATCCGGGTTGAAATGGCGGTAGACGACGTAGTCGCCCCGGCTGCCGTCCGGAAAACTGCCGTAGCGATAGCCGAACGAGCGGCCGGACAGAAACGCGACCAGCGCCTTGCCATGCAGGCGCTCTCCGCGCTCAACCTGCGCGGTCGACAGCCGCATCAACCGCTCGCGACGGTCGGCCTCCTTCCTGGCTTGCTGTGCGTAGTAGGCACCATCGTTCCACGGACTGCAGGCGATCAGAAGCAGTGCGCAAGCAAGCAGGCAGGCGCTGCGGAGGTTCACGACGACTTCGGAGTCACGGCGCGAGCAGCGTGCGCGAGTCGACCAGCTCGGTCCACGGCTGCGCACGGATCGCGGCTTCGATGAACGGGCGATGCGCGCCGCCGATCACCAGCATGACCCGCGCCCCATCCGGCTGCGCCATCGCGCGAAACAGATGCGTGACGATTTCGGCATTTCTGGCATGCCACAGCATCAGGCGGCGCTTGCCGGCGTCGTGCCCGGTGCCACGAGCGAAGATCGTCCACTGGGCTGCGGCATCCTTGGTGGCGAACTCCGGGATGTTGTGCCAAAGCAGCAGGTCGACCAGAGCGCCGGGCTTGCTCGGCGTCCACTGGCTGGCGGATTCCTGCTGGAGTGCGTTGAAAGCATCCATGATGCCGGGCTGCTGCAGCAACGGCATCAGGCCGTCGGCGAGTGTCTGCACTGCCGCCTCGTCGACGAACGCGTCGACCGCGCAGAGTTGCCGGTGACCATGCCGGCGCGCCAGCGGAATCGCCAGGCTGCTGATCTCGTTGATCGACGATTCCAGTTGCTCGAGCCGCTGCACCGCCACCTTGCCGAGGCGGCCATTGCCGCCTTCGCGTTCACCGGCGTCGAGGTATGTCCAGTTCAGCACGGCCGACCACGGCTCGTAGGCAGCGATCTGCAGGCCGATCAATCGCAAGCGGGCCTTGCTGTCCAGTGTTTCGGAAGCAACGAGCGTGCGCGCCTCGTCGCGCGCGGCGGCGGCTGACATCTGCAGGCGGATCTGCTGCTCGCCGGCAAGCCGGACCGCATCGATCGAGAACGTCTGCAACAGCTCGCCATGGCGTGCCGGATCGCGCAAGAACGCTTCGACGCGCTCGCCGGGCATCGCCTCGACGCAGACCAGCGATGGCTCGAAGCGTGCAAGCCGCTCGATCGCCGCATTGCGGTGCGCTGCGGTCGGCTCCGGGTCGAGCGCGGAAAAGTGCGGGACGCCGACCACGCTCACGGTTGACGCGCATGCGACGCCGGAGGCGAGCAACGCGAGCGGGGTGATGATACGGACAGACCAGGACGGCCGGCTGCGGGAGATGGTGCGGTTCGGCACTGCGGCATTACCTGAATGGTGGAAAGGGCGGCAGCGTAGCCAGCCCCGGCAGGCGGCGGACGTGACATTGGTCATGATCGGAACGCGCAGCCGCCATCGCGCCGACGTCGCTGCGCGCCCCGGGCACATGTCGTTCGCGATCACCAGGGTGCGATCGGCATCTCTGCGGGTGGCCGGAACGCGTCGGAACACGGCAAGCCGAGGGCGCCCGACCCAGCGACGGAGGCGTCGCGCTTCAACGCACCCGATCGAGCGCGACCCGGACCCCGAGGCCGATCAGGCAGGCACCGGCCGCCTGCTGGATCCGCTCGAATGCGCGAGCACGCGCCTGCAGCAGTTCGCGAGTGCGGGCGCCGAGCAGCGCCGTGACGAGGTTGACCGCCGTCCCGGACGTCACCGAGACGAGCCCGAGCAGCAGCGCCTGCAGTTCCGGCCGGCCATTTTCCGGCACCACGAACTGCGGAAGGATGGCGACGAAGAACAGCGCGATCTTCGGATTCAGCAGGTTCGACAGTGCGCCCTGCGCGAACGGCGAACGCAGGCCGGTCGGCGCCGGCAGCGAGTTCGGCGATGCAGGATGGCGCAGCATCTGGACGCCGAGCCAGATCAGGTACGCAGCGCCGCAGGCCTTGACCAGCACGAACAGCGTCGGCACCGCGAGCAGCACGGCGCCAAGGCCGAGCGTCGCGCAGGCGACATGGAACAGCGCGCCGCTCGCGATGCCGAGGCATACCAGCACGCCGGCTCGCGCACCGCGAGCGATCGCGTTGCCGAGGATGCAGAACACATCCGGCCCCGGAATCAGCGCGAAGCTCATGTTGAGCAGCGTGAATGCGAGCAGAGTGTGCCAGTCGATCATCGTCGCGCGTCGTGCAGGAGCGGGGACTGCACGATTCTCGATCCGGGCCGCTGGTTCGGCAAGGGGAGGCGGCACTTCGCCGGTGGGCCGATGACTGACCGGATTGGGCGCATCGGACCGTGAGCGGGTGCTTGACCCGCTCACGGCTTCACGGTTGATGCTGTTCGCCCCGAATCGATGGAGTCGCACCCGTGCCCGATCCGACACGCGCCGTGCAGATGGCACATGAATGGGAACAGCAGATCATCGCGCCGCCGTCCGAAGTGTTTCCGCTGCTCTGTCCCGAGCGTGAGAAGGAGTGGTTGCCGGGCTGGCAGGCAAGGATGATCCACTCGCGCTCCGGCGTTGCGGAACCGGGTGCCATCTTCGCGACACCGCACCCGGCAGGCGAGGCGACCTGGCTCGTCGTCGATCATCGGCCCTGCAGCCACGTTCGGTTCGTCCGCTTCGAACCGGACGGCATGCTGGTCGACATTTCGATCGATCTGGACGGTAATGCTGCAGGCGGATCGACAGTGCGGATCCGCTATCTTTTCACTGCAACCGCGGCGACCGGCGTGCCGGCCGTGCAGGCACGCACCGATGCCGCGTGGCGGGAGATGATGATCGAATGGCAGGATCGAATGAACGCCTACCTGCGCGCGCACGCTACCCGCTGACGATCAGCGCGCTGGCATGCTGCTTCGGCCTGTCGCGCAGCACGCTGCTGTACTACCACCGGATCGGGTTGCTGCGGCCGTCGGCGAAGTCGCCGGCGGGCTACCGGTTGTATGCGCCGGTCGATGGCGAACGCCTGGCGCGCATCGTCGAATTGCGCGCCGCTGGACTTTCGCTGGCAGCGATTCGCCACGTGCTCGGCGGGCGCGCCGAACTCGCCGCAGCGCTGGCGCTGCGGGTCGGCGAGATCGACGCGCAGGTGGCAGCGCTCGGCGCCCAGCGGGATGTGCTCGCGGCGATGCTGGACGGCACCGGCGAGGGCGGCCACGAACTGCCGATGAGCAAGGAAGCATGGTCGGCGATGTTCCGTGCGATCGGGCTCGACGATGCGGCGATGCATCGCTGGCACGCAGAATTCGAGCGCAGCATGCCGCAGGCGCATGCCGCCTTCCTGCGGTCGCTCGGGCTTGGCCACCGCGACGTGGCGCGGATCCGCAGGCGCTGCCGAAGCGCGGAACCGGACGAGCCAGCCGCGGGCCGGCGCGCGCGCCGGGGCGGCGCCGCGCCGTTGGAGCCCGACGTGTCTGGCCGGGTCACTCGTCGTCGCTAGCGGCGATCGCGGTCTGTTCCCGGGCGAGCTGGTGCACGCGCGCCATCGCGTCGTCGATCGCGCGCCGGATGCAGACGTCGGTGCGCGGCCTTGCGTCCGGATACAGCCCGGACAGCTCTTCGCAGACCTGTCTGGCAGCGTCAGCGACACGTACTTCCATTTCGAGCAGGTCGGCGGTCCGCCGCAGGTCGAGATCGCCGTGGCGCACGTAGGCCTTCTGCTCGGCGACCCAGGCGCTGCGGCCGCGATCGCGCTTGTGCACCATGCGTGGCGCGACGACGGTGATCCTGTCCAGATCGACCGGCTGCGCACCGGTCTGCGCGCGGGCAGGCGAGCTCGCGGTGGTGAAGGCGATCAGCAGGACGGCCGCCGTCGTGCCGATCGCCAGAGGCATTGCGCTCATGTCGCGTCTCCTGATGGTCCATGCTCGAGGCCGCTTCGCGGCGGGCGGCGGCCATGTCCACGCTAGCGCCGATGCCGCACGGTCGCGTGGCCGCAATCGACCGGCGTTGGCCAGCGTTCCGCATCGAGCATGGGGGCGTTCACGCAGTGCGCGGTCGCGTTCGCCCGCAGATCGGGCGCGACCGGGACATGCGCATGCGATCGGTCACTTCCGGCGGCATGGCGTTCGGCGTCAGTGGGTGGCCGAGAGTCTCGCGGCGTCGGCGTCGTCGAGCTGGTTCGCGCGGATCGCGGCAGGGCGTGCGGCGAGGCGCTGCCAGTAGCGATCGAACGCCTCGCGGTGCGCGACGATGCCGAACTGCATGCCGAAGCCGAGCTGACTGCCGACGTAGACATCGGCGGCCGTGAAGCGCTCGCCGGCGACGAATTCGCGGCTGCCCAGCGCCGCCTCCAGCATATCGAGCACGTCTTCCAGCCGGCCGCAGCCGGCTCGGCGATGCTGCTCGTCGCTCAGTTCGATGCCGAACGATTTCATTGTCCAGGCCATTTCCAGCGGTCCGGCAGCGACGAACAGCCAGCGGTAGTAGTCGGCGCGTCGATCGGTCGGCGGTGCGAGTGCGGCAGCCGGGAACGCGTCCGCCAGATAGGCGCAGATCGCCGCGGTTTCGGTGATGACATGGCCGGCGTGGCGCAACGCCGGCACCTTGCCGAGCGGATTGATCGCTCGGTATTCGGCGCCTTTCATTGCATCGCCGTAGGCGACGATCTCGACCCGATACGGAACGCCGACCTCTTCCAGCATCCAGCGCGCGATGCGTCCGCGCGACCAGGGATTGGTATGGAGCACGGGCACGTCGGGCATCGGCGGGACTCCTGCGGGCGGGAAGGATCGAGTGTACGTCCGAGCGTCATGAAACATGCTGCGACGATGTCACCCTGAGCGGATCGCGTCGATGGCTTCGCGCACCCGTTCGCTCGCGTCGCCCGCGTCGCATCCGCTCTGATCCCGATCGCGTCGAGTCAGTTTCCTTCGGTCTGCGACAGATACAGGTAGGCCAGCAACTGCTTGCCGTGCGGATGGCCGGTCAGCCAGCCACGGATCTCGCGGGCGCGTTCGTAATCGGCGCCGAGGGTGTCGCGCCAGCGGCTCTCGGCGCGCTGGCGCGCTGCGTCGCTGCGCAGCCGGTGTTGCCATGGGCGGGTGAACACGGCGGCAAGCTGCGTACTGAGCGCGAAGCGGCCGAGCAGTTCCCACTCGCCGTGATCGAGCCAGATTTCGTCGCAGTGCGAGCACAGGTCGATCTGGTTGCTGGCTTCGTTGCTGAAGCGGTACTTGGTCATGAATCCGCTGCACTTCGGGCAGCGCAGCGCGCTCTGCGTGTCGCTGACCTCGGCCGCAGTCGCCGGCTCGGCAGGCGCGCTATCGATCGCGCCGTCGGTGCGGTCGCGCCAGTCGCGATAGATGACCAGCGACAACAGCGCGCCGCCGCAGCCGCTGCAGCCGAGCGCAGGCAGGTCGGCGCCATCGAGCAGGATCGGGGCCAGGGTCTGGTCGGAACAACTCGGGCAACGGCTCATGCGGTGGGTCCGGAACGAACAGAGCCGACATTCTGCATCAGCGGAAGGCGCGCGAGGGCTCTGGGTCAGCCGGAAGGCGGTCGTTCCGACGCGGCCGTGTGCCGGTTCGGCGTCGGCCATGACTTCCTGCACGGGGCCGGGCCGGCGGTCGTGGCATCGGATATGGCTCGACTTCCGGCCCCAGGTTCGTTGCCATGCCCATTCGCCACCGTGCGTTGTCCGCCATGCTGTTGACCGCTTCCTGCGCCGTCGCGGCCGCCGATGCCACCCGCGAGCATTTCGCGCCGCCCGGCACCGAGGCGAGCTATCACCTGTATCACTACACGCCGGCAATCCGGGTCGGCGACATGGTCATCGTCTCGGGCATTCCGGCCGCGCATGGCGACAGCTACGAGGACAAGGTGCGCTGGATGTTCGATCAGCTCCGGGTCACGCTCGAACTGGCAGGGGCAACGATGGCCGACGTCGTCGAGCTGACCAGCTACCACGCACAGGCTGCCGATACCGCGGCATTCCACGAGGAATTCGCCCGCTTCGCACCGATTCATCACGAGTTCTTTCCGTCGCATTACCCGGCATGGAGCGCGGTCGGCACCACGGCGCTGCTGTCGCCCGGAGCGCCGGTCGAATTGCGTGCGGTCGCAATGATCGGATCGGGTCGGCAGCCGCGGGCGGACATTCCGCAGCCGCAGCCACGCCCGCGGACGGACGACCGCGGGGCCGAGTGAGAGCGCATGAAGGAGGGCAGGGCTGGAACCAGCCGTGTCCGCGGACGCCCGCGCGGACGTCCGGACCGTGTCGCTGGCGGTCGGCACTCGGCGATTGCCCCGGTTTCCCCTGATGGCATGTTCCGTGCTTTTCCATCATCACACCACGCACGGAGGGGGTTACATGTCGAACGGGTATCACTGCGGCGTACTGTTTGCAGCGTTGGCGGTATCGTCATTCGGGGTTTGTTCGCAGCATGCGCTGGCGAGCGGGCTGTCCGCTTCCGATCGGCCGCAGGTGATCGAAGCGATTGTCGAAGGACTGTCGAAGGACTACGTGTTTCCGGAGATGGTCCCGCCGATTGCCGAAGCGCTGCGGAAAGGGCTCGCAGCCGGACGTTACGATCAGGATGAGCTGGGGGCATTTGCCGATGCCGTAACGGCCGATCTGCGTGCTGCAGGCCGTGATCGACACCTTCGGCTCCGGGTTGCACCGCAAGGTCCGGCGGCCGACGTGCCTGCTGTGCGCGAGCCGCCTGACATGGACCGGATGCGCATGTTCGGCGCCGGAAGCAACTTCGGCATGAGCCGGCTCGAAGTGCTGCCGGGCAACGTCGGTGTGCTGGAAGTCTCCGGTTTCCACCCGGTCGAGTTCGCGGCCCAGCGAATTTCCGACGCGATGGCGTTTCTTGCGGATACCGACGCGCTGATCATCGATCTTCGGCGGAATGGCGGCGGCGCGCCAGAGACGGTCGCGTTTCTGGCAACGTACTTCTTTCCCGAGGTTCCGCGCGTCACGTTGATCGAACTGAGGGATCGGGATGGCCGCGTCAAGGAGGCGATCACCACGGCACCTATGGTGCCTGGGCGACGCTATCTGGGCCGCCCGGTTTATGTGCTGACCAGCAAGAAAACTGTTTCCGCCGGTGAGGAATTCGCCTACGACCTGCAGGCTCACGGTTTGGCGGTGGTAGTCGGCGAAGTCACCGCCGGTGGCGCCAATCCTGGCGCGGATCAGCGGGTGCATCCGCAGTTCAAATTGTTCGTGCCGACCATGCAGGCGATCAGTCCGAAGACTCAAGGCAACTGGGAGCAGGTCGGCGTTACGCCCGATGCGGAAGTGCCGGCAGTTTCGGCACTGGCCGAGGCGCATCGGCGGGCGATCGATCGGTTGCTCGAATCGATCGACTATCCACCGCGGCGTGCAGCGCTCGAACAGGCGAAGTCGACGCTGGCGTCCGGCGACTGACGGCGTCACCGCCTTCCGCGAGCGTGGTTAGCTGGCACTGCCGCGAGCGGACAGAAACGGCTGCAGGTGCTGGCGGCCGATCCCGTCCGGCATCTGCTGCGGATCGAGCAGCCCGAATTCGCCGGGCCAGCGACCATCGCGCGGCAACCGATGCGTGCCGAGCAGGCGATCCACCAGCGGCAGGTGGATCGCGTAGTTCGCGTCGGCGTAGTCGGGATCGCGGGCGTGGTGCCAGTGGTGATAGCGCGGCAGCACCAGCACATGCTCGAGCCAGCCGAAGTGCAGGCCGAGGTTGGCGTGGGCCAGCACCGCCTGCAGCCCGACCAGGATCACGTAGGCGTTGATGACCGGCTGCGGGAAGCCGAGCGCCAGCAACGGCAGCAGCACCAGCGTGCGGGTCGCGACGATCTCGAGCAGGTGCATCCGTGAGCCGGCCAGCCAGTCCATGTGCCGGACCGAGTGATGCACGGCATGGAATCGCCACAGCAACGGCACCCGATGGTAGGCGCGATGCAACAGCGCCTGCGCCAGATCCGCGACCAGCACGGCCAGCGGGAGTGCGACCGGCATCGGCAGCGCGCCGATCCATTGCTGCAGCGGCGGCCACGCGACCAGCGCGGCGAGCGTCCGGCTCGAAGTGGTGATCGTGATCAGCAGGAACTGGATGCCGACGTGGCCGACGAAGAAATAGGCCAGGTCGGTGCGCCACTCGGGCCGCAGCGGCGACTGCTCGCGTTGGCCGAGCATGCGCTCGATCGGCACGAACACCAGTGCGGAGAAGAACAGCGACAGCACGAACCAGTCGAGACCGAGCGACCACGGCGTCGACTCGATCGGTCCGAACGGCACCGTGCTGCCGCCGCCGAGCACGGCCAGCGTCGAAAGGCCGACGCCGGTCACTGCGGTGCGTCGGGCAGCGCCGCGCAGCACCGCCACCGTGCCGCTGATGAAACCGGCGGTCAGCCCGAGCGCCAGCAGGTGACGGACGAACGATTCGCTGTAGACGGCGCGGAACTCGGCACTGGTCAGCAGCGCCGGAAAATGGAAACACAGCACGGCGAGCACGGCGAGCGCACCGAGCGTGAGGCTGACTCCGGCC
This sequence comes from Lysobacteraceae bacterium, assembly GCA_041687455.1. Lineage (GTDB taxonomy): Bacteria > Pseudomonadota > Gammaproteobacteria > Xanthomonadales > Xanthomonadaceae > JAWLBY01. The sequence continues at coordinate 257,260 of JAWLBY010000003.1, forward strand.
AGCCAGCGGTCCAGCAGGGGCGACTTCGACATGGAGCAAGTTCGCTGCAATGGCCGAATGGGTCGATTGTCGCCGACGACGCCCGCGGACGCCCCACGTGACATCGTGCACATCTGCGGGACCGGTCGCGGCACCGGATTGAACCGGCGATACGACGACACGGCCGACACATTGAAAGCGTGCCGCGCTTCGGTCACTGTCTGCAGCGACATCGTTGCCGGAGCTGCGTCATGCCCATTCGTATCGTCCAACTCGGCACGCCGCGCTGCGAAGGCGAGGGCCTGCGGCTCGGTACGGTGCGGCGACCGCCGCGCGGCGTGCCGAAGGCCGACCATGCCCGCCGCGATTTCTACGACCTGTGGCTGCCGTTGCTGTCGCCGAGCGCGGAGCTGATGGCGCAGGGCCGGGCGGCGAGCGATCCGAAGGCCTGGGCAGTGTTCGAACGCCGTTTCCGCGGCGAGATGAAATCGCCGGAGGCGAGCCAGATGCTCGACCTGATCGCCGCGATGTCGCACCAGACCGCCCTGGCGATCGGCTGCTATTGCGAGGACGAGCGGCACTGCCATCGCTCGATCCTGCGCGCGCTGCTCGAAGAGCGCGGTGCCTCGGTGATCTGAGACCGGGCCCGGACGACGTTCGATCCGTCGGTGGGTCCGAGCGACGGATCGGTCAGTCGCCGAACCCCGATGGCCGCTTGCGCAGCTTGCGCTGCAGCGTGCGCCGATGCATTCCGAGCGCGCGGGCGGTGGCGGCGATGTTGCCCTGATGATCGGCCAGCACCCGTTGCAGGTGCTCCCATTCGAGTCGCTTCCAGGCCAGCGGCCGTGGCGCCTCGACCGCGGCCGCGGTCGGCTGGGCCAGTCCCAGCGCAGCGAGCACGCCGGCCGCATCGGTCGGCTTGGCAAGGTAGTTGTCGGCGCCGCGCTTGATCGCGTCGACCGCGGTCGCGAGGCTGGCGTAACCGGTCAGCAGCAGCACCTTCAATGCGGGTCGCGCCTGCAGCAGCGCATCGAGCACCTGCAGTCCGTCGTCGCTGCCGAGCATCAGGTCGAGCACGGCATGGGTCGGTTCGATCTCGTCGAGCTGCTGCAATGCGTCGGCGGCCGATCCGGCGGTGAATGCGACGAAGCCGCGCCGCTGCAGCGAGCGGGCCAGGGCCTGCACGAACACCGCATCGTCGTCGATCAGCAGGATGCATGGAGCGATGCTCATGCGGCGTCCAGTGCGGTCAGCGCCATTTCCGCGCGCACGCGGGTGCCGTGTGGGTCGTGCTCGAGTCCGAGCCGACCGGCATGCCGCTCGCAGATGCGGCTGGCCAGCGCCAGGCCGAGCCCGAGCCCTTCCGGCTTGTCGCTGGCGAATGCGCGCGGGGTCGCGGGCGGCGTTCCGCTGCCGGGATCGGTGACGTCGATCCGCAGCCATGGCGCATGCACCCCGACGTCGAGACCGATCGAGCGTGCACCACTGCTGCGGGCGGCATCGGCGGCATTGTCGAGCAGGTTGATCAGAAGATAGTCGAGGCCGCGATCGACCCGCACCGGCAGCGTCGCGGCGGCGGGATCGATCCTCATCTGCAGGTCCACGCTCGGCCGCAGCAGGCGCCAGCGCGTTACCGCCTGCTCGATCCGGGCGCCGAGTGGCTGGCGCGGCGGCGGGGACGATTCCGGCTGGGCCTCGGCAACCAGTTCGCGCACGGCGCGCCGGCAGGCATCGACCTGCCGGCTGAGCAATTCAAGATCCTCGTGCGCCGACGGCGGGGCCTGGCCGAGCCCGTCGCGCAGGTCGGCGAGCACGACCGCCATCGTCGACAGCGGCGTGTTCAGCGCATGCGCGGCGCCGGCCGCGAGCGACGCGATCGCCAGCAGGCCCTCGTCGCGCACGCTGCGCTCGCGCGCCTGAGCCAGTGCACGGCGCTGTCGGTCCAGCACCTGCGCGACGCGCGTACCAAACAGCGCGATCACCGCGGCGCTGAGCAGGAAATTGATCCACATGCCGAACAGGTGCAGATCGAACTCGCCGTGCACATGCGGCAGCGGTCGATGCCAGAACCACAGCACGCTGTAGGCCACCACCGCCAGCGAGCCGGTCGCCACCACTGCTCGGGCCGGCAGCGCCACCGCGGCCAGCGCGATCGGCACCATCAGCAGCGACACGAACGGATTGGCTGGGCCGCCGCTCCAGTACAACTGCCAGCCGAGCACCAGCGTGTCGACCAGCAGCCACGGCAGCGGCAACGACCGCCACCGGCCCAGCGCGGCTGGCGCCAGGCCGGCCAGCAGATTGATCGCAATCAGCGTCGCCACACCGGTGGCCAGCGGCAGCAGCGGCAACGGCATGCCGATGCCCCAGTGGACGATGCCGATCGCCAGCACATGGCCGGCCACTGCGAACCAGCGCAGTCGCACCAGCATCAGGTCGAGGCCAACGCGGTCGCGCTTGCCGGCGCCGGGGTCGGCCGGGTGCGACAACGTGTCACTCCCGTCGGCGGCCCGCCGCGAACTAGAGTGAGCGGCCTTGTCCGTGGTCATTCCGTTCTCCGCACGAGTCCGCCCGTCATGGTATCGATCAGTCTGTTGAGTGCCGCTGTTGCCGCTTCGATTGCCGCCAACCAGCGGTTGCCGAACATCGAGGTGATCGGCCGACCGGTCGATCCGGTCGAAGTCGATGTGCTGGACGCCGAGCAACTGCAGGCACCGCACCGCGGCGATCTTGCCGAACTGCTGCGCAGCGTCAACGGCGTCGGCGCCGGCCGGATGGGCGGGCACGGGCTCGAGCCGGTCATTCGGGGGCAGTCACAGGGGCAGATCAACGTCCGCATCGATGGCATGGAAGTGTACGGCGGCTGCCCGAACCGGATGGACCCGCCGACCGCCTTCGTGCAGCCGGCCAGCCTCGACCGGGTGGTCGTGCACAAGGGCGTGCAGTCGCTGCGGTATGGTCCCGGTGGTGGCGGCGGGGCGATCCTGATCGAGCGCGGCCTGCCGTGGCAACGTGACGGTCTGTCCGGCACGCTGGCGTTCGGTGGCGCCGACAACGGCTCGCTCGCGAGTGGCCGCTTCGACCTGAACCACGGCGGCGAGCGGGTCGTCTGGCGCGTCAGCGGCAGTGCCGAGGATCACGGCAACTACGAGGACGGCGCCGGCGATCCGGTGCGTTCGGCCTTCGAGCGCCGGCAGGGCAGCGCCCGGGTCGGCTGGCAGATTGGCGCGGGCCACCAGCTCGAGCTGGCGGCCGAGCACAGCGAGGCACGCGACGTGCTGTACGCCGGAGCTGGCATGGATGCGCCGGACGAGCAGCTCGATGCGGTGCGGCTCGAACATCGCGCAGCGATCGGCGATGCGAATCTGACGCTGCGTGCGTTCAGCGCCGACGTCGAGCATCGGATGGACAACTTCTCGCTGCGGCCGCGGATGCCCGGCACGATGGCGATGAGCGTGCCGTCGGAATCGGATTCGAGCGGGATCGAGTTCGGCTTTCAGCGCATGTTCGGCGACCGCTGGTCGGTCGACGCCGGCCTGCAGCAGGCACGCAACCGGCGCAACGCCACGCGCTTCGCCGGGCCGTCGCCGGATGCGCTGACGATGACCAATGCATTGCTGTGGCCCGATGTCGTCACCGAACGGGTCGGCGGTTATCTCGAACTGGAGTTCGACCCCAGCGTGCTCGACCGGATCATCGCCGGGGTGCGCGTCGATCGCTTCCGCTCCGACGCGCGGCGCGCGTTGCAACCGGTTTCGGCCGCAATCGCCGCTCCGGCCGCGTTCTACACGTCGTACTACGGCGACCACGCGCTCAGCCGCAGCGACGACGGTATCGGCGCGCTGCTTCGCGCCGAACACCGGATCGCGGCACACTGGACCACTTTCGGCGGCGTCAGTCGTTCGGTGCGGGCGCCGGATGCCACCGAGCGCTACATCGCGTCGACCGCCGGCATGCCTTCGGCGCGATGGATCGGCAATCCCGGGCTGGCCCCGGAAACGCATCACCAGTTCGACGCCGGCCTGCTGTTCGATGACGGGCGCAGGCGAGCAAGCGCGGTCGCGTTCGTCGACTCGGTGGCCGGCTACGTGTTGCGCGATCGGGCGCGAGGCCAGTCCGGCGTGCTGCTCGCCGACGGCGCGAGCGTGTACCGCAACATCGATGCGCGGCTGGTCGGCCTCGAACTCGAGAGCGGGCTCGCATTCGGCGATGACTGGCAGTTCGATGCCCAGCTCGCGTGGGTTCGCGGCGACAATCGCAGCGACGACCGGCCGTTGGCACAGATCCCGCCGCTGTCGGCGCAACTGCGGCTGCGGCGCGACTCGCGCTGGGGGCAGTGGACGGCCACCGCGCGCGGCGCGGCGCAACAACGCCGCGTCGACGCGGATGCCAGTACCGGCAGCGGGCTCGACGCCGGCCGCACGCCCGGCTGGGGCGTGCTCGACCTGCAGTGGCGCCGTGCATTCGGCCAGGCGGCACTGACCGTACAGATCGACAACCTGTTCGACCGCCTGTACGCAGATCACCTGAACCGCGCCAACCAGGATCCGTTCAACCCCGATCCGGTGCAGGTCAACGAACCCGGCCGGACGATCCAGGTCGGTTGGGAGTGGCGCTTCTGACCGTGCGCATGCCGCGCGGCTGCCGGTTTACTCTTCCCATTCCGACTGCGCGACCGCGACTTCGTTGCGGGCCGCCTGCCGCACCAGCACCATCGCATCGTCGATCGCGCGGTTGATGCAGACGTTGATGCTGGGCTCGCCGTCAGGATAGAGATCGGCCAGCTCGCTGCAGACCCGTTCGGCGGCCTGGATCACGCGGTCCTCGAGCCGATACAGGTCGGCAGTGCGGGTCAGGTCGAGATCGCCGAAATTGACGAAGGCGCTCTTCTCGGCGGTGGTTACTTCGACCCGGCCGCTGCGCTCGCGCTGATGCGTGATTCGCGGGGCGACGACGGTGATCCGTTCCAGCTCGGCCTCGGTCATCGGCTGGGCGACGACTGGTGTGGCGCTCGCCGACAAACCGACGATCAATGCGGACGTGAGGGCTCCGGTTACCCACAGCGGCGTGGCCATGTCATTCTCCTTTGACTGTTGTCGTGCAGCACACCCATCGTTGGTCGCAACAGCTTAGGGTTGCGGCACTGAACACCCGCCGGCCTCGGCAGTGTCGCGGCCTCGCGCCGGCGTCGACGGCGGATTGATCCTCGATCCGCCGTCGCGCCGGATCGGGTGACGGCATTGCGCTGCGTCAATGCGCCGGGCCGGTGCCGCGCGAACAATGCCCTGTGTCCATTGATGCGCAGCCAGCGATGATCACCGACTGCCGTATCCCGAATGCCGCAGGGTCGGGCCGATGAGGCGCGCGATGCTGGTGGTGCTCGATTCGGTCGGCATCGGTGCGGCTCCCGACGCTGCCCGGTTCGGCGACGACGGCGCCGATACGCTCGGCCATATCGCCGACTGGTGCGCCCGCCGCACGGGAGACGGCGGGCGCGGTCGGCCGCTCGACCTGCCGAACCTGCGCCAGCTCGGACTCGGCAATGCAGCGGTGCTGGCGAGCGGCTTGGTGCGCGACGGGCTCGCCCCGGCCGACCTGCCGACCGCAGCCTGGGGCTGCGCGCAGGAGCGCTCGAGCGGCAAGGACACCGTGTCAGGTCACTGGGAGATCGCTGGTCTGCCGGTCCCGTTCGAGTGGGGCTACTTCGATGCTCCGCAGGCGCCGATTCCGCAGACGCTGCTCGACGAGCTGGCGCAGGCCGCGACGCTCGATGGGTTCCTCGGCAACTGCCATGCGTCGGGCACCGAGATCATCGCCAGGCTCGGGGCGGAACACGTCCGGAGCGGCCGGCCGATCGCCTATACCTCGGCCGACTCGGTGCTGCAGATCGCCGCGCACGAGCAGGCGCTCGGCCTCGATCGGCTGTATGCGTTGTGTGCCGAAGCGCGTCGGCAGGTCGATCGCTACCGGATCGGACGGGTCATCGCGCGGCCGTTTGCCGGCAGCGCTGCGGACGGCTTCCGGCGCACCGCGAACCGTCGGGATTTCGCCGTCCCGCCACCGCAACCGACCCTGCTGGACCGGCTCGTCGCGACCGGCGGGGATGTGATCGGCATCGGCAAGATCCCCGACATCTTCGCCGGCCACGGCATCTCGCGAGCGGTCCAGGCGCATGGGCTCGAAGCCCTCGTCGATGTCACCGCGGCCGAATTCCGCCGTGCCGGGCCGCGCAGCCTGGTGTTCACGAACCTGGTCGACTTCGACCAGGAGTACGGTCATCGGCGCGACGTTGCCGGCTATGCCACGGCGCTCGAACGGTTCGATCGCCTGCTGCCACACCTGCTCGAAGCCCTCGGTCATGGCGACCTGCTGCTGCTGACAGCCGATCACGGCAACGACCCGACCTGGCACGGTAGCGACCACACCCGCGAACAGGTGCCGGTGATCGCGTGCGGTCCCGGCGTATCGGCCGATGCGCTCGGCCGCCGCGATGGTTTTGCCGACATCGGCCAGAGCCTGGCCCGCTGGTTCGGACTCGAGGCGCTGCCGCACGGGCGCGCCTTCCTGTAACCGGATTTCAGGCCGGCGCGCTTGCCCGATCGTCGCGGCCGACGACGCTCGACGCGCGGCTCGCGCCGGGTTGCCCGTAGCCCGTGAAGCGTCGCAGCACGTCGTCCATCTCGGCCGGATCGAGCAGCACCGGGCTGCCGCCCTGCAGTGCGCGCCAGTACTGCTCGCAAAGCAGCTCCAGTTCGAACGCCAGCTCGACTGCCTCGTCGAGCTCGCGAGCGAGCACGGTCATGCCGTGGTTGGCCATCAGGCAGGCACTGCGATCCTGCAGCGCGACCTGCATCACCTCGGACAATTCCACAGTGCCGAACGGCGCGTAGGGCGCACAGCGAACGTCGTGGCCGCCGAAGCGGGCAATCATGTAGTGGAACGGAGGAATGCCGCGACGCTGGCATGCCAGCGCGGTCGCGAACGGCGAATGGGTGTGGACGATGGCGCCGACCTCGGGACGTGCTGCGTACAGGTCGAGATGGAACCGCCATTCGCTGGACGGCTTCCGGGTGCCGAGCGTCTGTCCGTCCGCCGACATGCGGACGATGTCTTCCGGACCGCAGCGGGACGGGTGCAGGCCGCTCGGCGTGATCAGCAGGCCGTCATCGATCCGGAGGCTGACATTGCCGGAAGTGCCGAGGTTCAGGCGGCCTTCGAGCAGGGTGCTGGCGGCTGCAATCAACGATTGACGCAGCGGACGATCGGACGGAAAAGCATTCACGCAAGGCGATCCTGGTGGCGGAGCGGCGCGTATCCCAACACGTTTCACTTCCGCTGCAAAGGATCCGGGTCAAATCCACTCGATCGCCGCGCCGTGCCCCTTCGGTGGCGAGCCGTCGTACGGTTCGACATGGGCGCTGCGATTCCGGGTTTTTCGCGCAGGCGTTCGAACCCGGGGCCGGGCCGGTGCATCACGAGCAGGTGCCTGTTGGGGTGGCATGGCCGAGCGGCGAGACGGCGATCAACATGGCACGCAGCATCGAAGGCTGCATGGGCTTACTTGCGGGATGGGAAGCGGCGAGCGGATCGGCGATGATCGCAGTCGGACAGCGCTGCGCGGACGGTGGTCGTTGGCCGCTTGCGGCAGGGCGAGTCGGTGGCGCGGCGAATCCCCGCCTGCGTCACGATTGCGGCGCGCGGCCGTCGTGCGGCTGTCGTGCGTCACCGGCGCTGCAGTCGCAGCCGCTCGCACGTCCGGCCGCCACCATCATCTCGGGGACGTCGCATGTTCAAGCTGCTCGGAATTGCACTGGCGCTCTACACCGCGCACGCGGCGATGGCCGGACGCGTGTACATCAAGTCGGGACCGGGCGGCAGGGCGGTCGAGCGGCAGCACGAGCGGGGCTATTTCTGGGTCTGCACCGCAATCTACGCTGCGCTCAGCGTCGCGTTGCTGACGCTGTTCTGACCTGCGCTGCGCTGCGGACGCCGGATCGCTGCGGCGGAATGTCGTTGATATTTGCCGCGACAGGATGAGATCGTTCTTCCATGGCCTGTTCATGCGGAGGCTGGGCGTGAGACGGATCCTGCGCTGGTCGCTGCGGGTCGGGCTGCTGCTGCTCGTGCTGGTCGGTGGCGTGCTCGCCTGGCACCGCGACGAACTGCACCGGCTGCTGGCGGTCAATTCACTGTTCGCCGAAGACCGGATCGTCGCGAACTTCAGTGCGATGGACCGGTTGTTCTTCCACGCAGCATTGCCGGTCGATGTCGGCACGACGGTGCCGCTCGAAGTTGCGCCGCGCCGCCTGCCCGAGCTGTCCGGATGGTTGCAGGCGCGTTCGGTCACCGCGATCGTCGTGCTGAAGGACGGCGCGGTCGCGTACGAGCGCTATCGGCTCGGCACATCGGCCGCCGACCGTCGGATCAGTTGGTCGATGGCCAAATCGTTTCTGTCGGCGCTGTTCGGCATCCTGCACGCCGAAGGCGTGATCGCCGACCTCGACGAACCGGTCACGCGCTACGCGCCGACGCTGGCCGGCACCGCCTACGATGGCGTCAGCATCCGCAACGTGCTGCAGATGAGCAGCGGTGTGCGCTTCGACGAGGATTACTTCGACTTCCACTCCGACATCAACCGGATGGGCCGGGTGCTGGCGCTGGGTGGCTCGATGGATGCGTTCGCGGCCAGCCTGTCCGAGCGTGAGCGCGAGCCCGGGCAGGCCTGGCAGTACGTGTCGATCGACACGCATGTGATCGGCATGGTGATCCGCGGCGCGTCCGGGCGCGGCATCGGCGAGTTGCTGGCGGAAAGGCTGCTGCAGCCGATCGGCGTCGAGTCGTCGCCCTATTACGTGACCGATGGCGACGGCACCGCGTTCGTGCTCGGCGGTCTCAACATGAGCACGCGCGACTACGCCCGTTTCGGCCAGTTGTTCCTGCAACGCGGCGTCTGGGACGGCCATCAGGTGGTGCCGTCGGACTGGGTCGATGAGTCGACCCGGGCCAGTGCGAATACCGCTCCGGGGCGGATCGGCTATGGCTACCAGTGGTGGGTGCCGGTCGATGCGACCGAAGGCGAGTTCCTCGCGCGTGGTGTCTATGGCCAGTTCATCTATGTCAATCGTCCGGCCGGCGTCGTGGTCGCGCTGAACTCGGCCGACCGCAGCTTCGCCGCTGCCGGTGTGTTTGCCGACACACTGGCCCGGTTTCGCGAGATCGCAGCAACATTGCACGGCAGCGCCGAAACGACAGCGGCGCATACTGCGGTAGCTGCTCCGACAGCAAACGCGGTGGACTGACGCAGCCGGCGTTTCCGGCGCAAAGGGGACAGTGATGAATCGGATCGTCGATGTGTTGATCGGCCTGGTTGCAGTGCTGCATCTCGGCTTCCTGCTGCTGGAGATGTTCTTCTGGAACCATCCGGTCGGCTGGCGGATCTTCGGCACCACGCCGGAAGTGGCTGCGTCGTCGGCGGTGCTCGCTGCCAATCAGGGGCTGTACAACGGGTTCCTTGCAGCGGGACTGATCTGGGGGCTGGCGAGCGGGCGGCGCGATCTGAAACTGTTCTTTCTCGGCTGCATCGTCGTTGCCGGAGTGTTCGGCGGCCTGACGGCCAAGCTCAGCATCCTGTTCACGCAGGCGTTGCCGGCAGCGCTCGCGTTTGCCGGTGTCTGGCTGACGTCACGGCAGCGCTGAAGCAGCGGGAACATTGTCGGCAAGCTGATCGGCGCGCCTGCGGCAGGGCGCGCCATGCTGCATCGAGCGTCGCGCACCAGTCAGGCGCGGGTCTTGCGTCGCAGCAACGCTGGGCAGGCGGCCGGTTTCACATCCGCTCTGCGATGCCGCCGTGCAGGCCATCGCTCAGCGTGCGTTTGAGCGCGCCGAAGCGACGACGATACTGCGCCGGCGTGATGCCGACCTTGCGCCGGAACAGGCGCGAGAAGAAGCTCGGGTCCTCATAGCCGACGTCGTTCGCGATCGCTTCGACCGGCTTGCTGGTTGCCTCGAGCAATTGCTTGGCTTCCTCGAGCCGCAGCATGTGCACGAACTCCAGCGGCGACATCCCGGTCGCCTTGACGAAGCGGCGCTGGAACGAGCGTTCCGGCACGTCCATGTCGGCGGCCATCGACTGCAGCGCGGCTACCGGTGCTGCCGTTGCGAAGTGTTCGCCGAGCCAGTGCAGGCAATGGGCGACGGCCGCGTCGTCGGTGGTTCGCGCGCAGGCCAGCATCGCGTACGGCTGCTGGCCGACGTCATGCCACTCGACCAGGTACAGCCGTGCCAGTTGCATTGCTTCCTCGACACCGAACAGCCGCGCCACCAGGAACAGCGCGAGGTCGTACCAGGAGGTGCCGCCACCGGCCAGCAGCAGCCGCTGGTCGGGGCCGCTCACGATCAACGAGCAGCCGGGCCGCACGCGGATCTTCGGATAGCGCCGCGCCAGCTCGTCGCAGTAGGCCCAGTGGGTGGTCGCGTCGTGGCCGTCGAGCAGGCCGGCTTCGGCCAGCAGCAAGGCGCCGGAGCAGGCCGACGCGAGGATCGCGCCGCGCGCATGGCAGGCGCGCAGGTAGGCGATCTCGGCATCGAAGCGACCCGCCAGCGGTTCATCGGGCGCGACCATCAGGTCGGGCACGCAGACCACCGCGGCATCGGTGACGTCATCGAGTCGGGCGTCCGGCTGGATCCACGCGCCGTTGATGGCCCGGAATCCGCAGCCATCGGCCGATGCGATGACCGGGCTCGCCAGCGGCGGTCCGGCCCGGCCGGTCTTCAGCCAGCACCAGTCGCGTCCTGCCGAGGTCAGCAGGTCGTACATGCCGTACAGCGTGGACGCGGTGGCCGGCGGAGGGGCGAGCAGGGCCACACGCAGCGGTGCGGATCGGATGCCCATGGCGGGAATCGACAGATTTCGACGTAGACGACTTTAGCACCCGGAGCTGACGCCCCGTAGCGTGGCGTCACCCTCACCTGACAGGAGATTTCCATGGACCAGCTCGCCTCCGCCGCCGATGAGCGCACCGACGCCGCCGTCATCGGCGAACCATCCGCCGCCCGCGCCGCGGCGTTCGAGGAACGCTTCGTCGCCGCGCTGAACGAAGCCGGCATGCTGCTGATGGCCTCGATCGGACACCGGACCGGCCTGTTCGAAGCGCTGCGCGATGGCGCGCCGGTGACGATCGCCGAGCTCGCCGCGCGTGCCGGCGGACTCGACGAACGCTACGTCCGCGAGTGGCTCGGTGCGATGGTCGCGTCGCGGGTGGTCGAACTCGACATGTCGACGCAGCGATACCGCTTGCCGGCGGAGCATGCGCTGGCATTGACCAGCCGCGGTGCGGCGAACCTGGCGGTGTTCGCACAATACGTGCCGGTGCTCGGCGCGGTCGAGGACGACATCGTCGAATGCTTCCGGCGTGGTGGCGGCGTGCCGTACTCGCGGTATGCGCGGTTCCACGAAGTGATGGCCGAGGACAGCGCGCAGACCGTGCTGGCCGCGCTGTTCGATGCGATCCTGCCACTCGCACCGGAGCTGCCGGCCCGACTCGAGAACGGCATCGCCGTGATGGACGCCGGCTGCGGACGCGGTCGCGCACTGCTGGCGATGGCCGAGCGCTATCCGGCCAGCCAGTTCGTCGGCTATGACCTGTCGCCCGCGGCGATCGACTGGGCGCGGGCGGCCGCGGCCCGGGCCGGGCTCGCCAATGTCAGCTTCGTGCAGCGCGATCTGTCCGATTTCGCGACCAGCGCCGAGCCGGGCCGCTTCGACCTGATCACGACGTTCGACGCGATCCACGACCAGGCCGATCCGCTCGGCCTGCTGACCGGCATTCGCCGCAGCCTGAAGCCCGGTGGCGTCTATCTCGCGCAGGACATTCGTTCGTCCGGCAACCATCACGACGATCGCGAGCATCCGCTCGGGGCGTTCCTGTACGCCACATCGTGCATGCACTGCACGCCGGTATCGCTGGCCCAGGGCGGGCAGGGCCTCGGCGCGATGTGGGGACGGCCGCTGGCGGCGGAGTACCTCGGTCGCGCCGGATTCGCCAGCGTCGAGCGCCACGAGCTGGACCACGACATCCAGAACGACTTCTACATCTGCCGGGTCGGCTGACGTCGCAGGCGACCGCTCGGCCGCGACAGCGGGACTCGTCGGGTCGGCACAATCGACCCGACGAACTCGACAGGCACTCCATCACACCTCACCACCAGGAAGCATCATGTTGCGAACGTTTCTGCTTGCCGGCTACGCGCTGCTCAGCTATCTGATCGGCCTCACGGCACTGTTGTCCTTCGGTGTCTTCGTGCTCGACATTGCGCCGCTGTCGATCGACCGCGGCACTGCCGCACCGCCGTTGCAGGGGCTGCTGATCGACGGTGGGATGGCGATTGCCTATTTCGCGTTGCACTCGCTGATGGCGCGTCCGGCGTTCAAGCGGCGCTGGACGCGGCTGATACCGCCGGCGATCGAGCGCAGTACCTACGTGCTGGTCTCGGGGCTGACGCTGTTCGTGCTGATGCTGCTGTGGCAGCCGCTGCCGACGCTGGTCTGGCAGCTCCCGGCCGGGCCGGCGACGCAGGCCGCCTACGCACTGAACGCGCTCGGCTGGATCGTGATGGTGGCGGCCACGTTCCACATCGATCATTTCGCGTTCTTCGGGCTGACGCGGGCCTGGGCATCGATTCGTGGACGAATCCCGCGGCCGACGCCGTTCGCCGCGCGGTATCTGTACGCGCTGGTGCGTCATCCGATCAGCCTCGGCTGGATGATCGTGCTGTGGGCGACGCCGGCGATGAGCGTCGGGCATCTGCTGCTGGCCGCGATCGGAACGCTGTACATCATTGCCATCACGCCGGTCGAAGAGGCCGACCTGATCGACGAGATCGGCCCCGACTACCTCGCGTATCGACAGCGAACCCGCGCATTCCTGCCGCTGCCCCGGCGGGCGGCCAGGACGGAGGCGGCCGACGCGCCGCGATAGCGATCCGCGCTCCAGCGACCGAGCCGCGTGCCGAATCACATCCATTCATCGTTGCGATTCGATGATGGGCATGGCGGACGGCTGGCGTTGTACGCTGCCGAAGCGACCGCGACGGTTCCGTCGCGGCAACCAGGAGATCGGATCATGAAACGACGGATGATCGGCGCGATGGCACCTGCGATCCTGCTGCTGGGGCTGACCGCGTGTGGGCAGCCGGGTGAACTGCCGGCCGATTCCGAGACGCCGTCGAGTCCACCGCCGGCCAGCGAGCCTCCCGCTGCCACGGCAGCGGCGACGGGGCAGGACGGCGATCCGGCGCTGGCTCGCGCCCGGGCCGCGGCGATGGCGTTCAGCAGCGAGCTGCGCGAGACGCTGGGCAATGCGATCCGGACCTCGGGTCCGACTGGCGGCATCGAGGTCTGTCACGGCGAGGCGCCGCGGATCGCAGAACGGGTGATGGGCGAGCATGGAGTGCTGCTCGGGCGGATGTCGGTGCCGGGCCGCAACCGCAACCCGGCGCAGGACGCTGCAGGCTGGCAGGCCACCGTGATCGACGAATTCGTCACGGCGGTCGCCGCCGGCGAGCCCGCCGGCGAGCAGCTTCGCGTGATCCGCGACGACCTGCCGGACGGCGTGGCGTTGCGGATGGTCCGCGGCATCGCGATGGAGCCGCAGTGCCAGCTCTGTCACGGCCGCGATATTCCGCAGGACGTCGCTGCCGCGATCGGCGAGCGCTATCCGGGCGATCGTGCGACCGGTTTCGATGTCGGCGATCTGCGCGGCGTGCTGTGGGTCGAGGTGCCTGCCGGTTAACCGAGGTCAAGCTTCGCGCTTCAGCGAGCCGTACACTCGCAGTCACCTCTGTTTCGGAACATTGCAATGCACGACGGCATGCGGGGTCTTGTGAGCCTGGTCGCGCTGTGCGCGGCGATGTTGTTTCATTCGTCCGTCGGTGCGGCCGATCCCGCGCAGGGGCGCCGGATCTTCGAGACCCACTGCGTGGCCTGCCACGGCCCGGCCGGACACCCGGATCCCGACAGCGCGCTGGTGCAGGCGCTCGGCGTCACGCCGGCCAATTTCTCCGATGCCCTGTTCAACAGCCGCGAACCGGCCGACGACTGGCGGATCGTGATCGCCCATGGCGGTCCCGCACTCGGCTTCTCGGACAAGATGCCGGCGTTCGGCGAGACGCTCGACCAGCAGCAGATCGAGGATGTGCTCGCGTACGTCAAGACGCTCGGTGGCGCACACGACTACCCGGATGGCGCGCTCAACCTGTTCCTGCCGCTGCGCACGCGCAAGGCGTTCCCGGAGGACGAGTGGGTCTGGAAGGTGCGGCATACCGACAGCGACGGGCCGGACCAGTGGCGCCACGTGCTCGAATACGAGTGGCGGATCGGCCAGCGCTGGCAGGGCGTCCTCGAGGCGTCGTACCTGTCGCAGGGTGATCGCGATCGCTGGGACGTGCTGGAGCCGGGCTTCAAGTACGTGCTCCGGCACGACGCGAAGCGCGGCGTGATCACGACGCTCGGCGCCAATGTCGTGGTGCCGCTGCGCAGCGATCGGGACTGGGAAGTGTTGCCGTACATCGCAATGGGGCGGCTGCTCGGCGAGGACTGGACGCTGCAGTCGAGCGCGCGACTGCGCCTGCCGGTCGAGGATCCGGGCGATGGCAGCGCCGAACTGGCCGGCGTCGTCCACTGGGCGCACTCGCCATGGCCACGCAATGTGTTCCCCGGCCTCGAGCTGGTCGCCGAAGTGCCGTTCGATCGGGCGCCCGGCAACGACCGGGTGCAGCTCAGCGTGCTGCCGCAGGTGCGGATCGGGCTCAGCAAGCGTGGTCATGTCGCGGTCAATCTCGGACTCGAGGAACCTCTGAACGACCGCGACCGCTACGATCGGCGCGCCTACATGTACCTGATCTGGGACTTCGCCGACGGCGGTTTCTTCGACGGCTGGTAGCCGCTCGAACCGGACGCACGCCGTCGCGGCGGCGCCGCGCTCGGCTATGCTCGCCGGATGTCGATCGTCGACCGCATCCGCTGGATCGGCCTTGCCGCCGGACCACTCGCTTCCGTCCTGGTGTTCCTCTGGCTGCCCGACGCCGATGCCGGGGGGCTCGATTCGCGCGGCCGCGCGACCGCTGCGCTTGCGATCTGGATGGCACTGTGGTGGATGACCGAGGCGATCCCGCTGTCGGCCACCGCGTTGCTGCCGGTGGTGCTGTTCCCGCTGACCGGCGTGTTGCCGGCGGCGCAGGCGCTGCGGCCGTATGCATCCGACATCGTGTTCCTGTTCATGGGCGGCTTCATGATCGGGCTGGCGATGCAGCGCTGGTCGCTGCATACGCGCATTGCGCTGGCGATCGTGCGGACGGTCGGCACCGCGCCGCGGCGGCTGGTGGCCGGTTTCATGCTGGCCACTGCGGCGCTGAGCCTGTGGATCTCCAACACCGCCGCGACCGTGATGCTGCTGCCGGTCGGGCTCAGCGTGGTCGAACTGCTGCGGCGGCGGCTGGACCTCGATGATCCGCAAATCGCCGATGGCCTGTGTCGTTTCGGTACGTGCCTGATGCTCGGCATCGCCTACGGCGCCTCGATCGGCGGGCTCGGCACGCTGATCGGCTCGCCGCCGAACCTGGTGCTGGCGAACTATGCCCGCGCCGAACTGGGGCAGGACATCACGATGCTGGCGTGGATGAAGATCGGCCTGCCGCTGGTCGCCATCATGCTGCCTCTGACCTGGCTGTACCTGACGCGAGTGGTGTTCCCGCTGCGGCTGGAGGTGCCGGAGTCCGCCCGTGCCGCGATCCACGCCGAGCTCGGAAAGCTCGGGCCGATGCAGCGTGGCGAGATCATCGTCGGCGCGGTGTTTGTCGTCACGGCGCTCGGCTGGATCTTCCGGCCGCAGCTCGTCGCGTTGAGCGGCCTCGAGATCAGCGACACGACGGTCGCGATGGTCGGCGCACTGCTGCTGTTCGTGCTGCCGGTCGACTGGCGGCGCCGCGAGTTCGCGCTCGACTGGGACACCGCGCAGCAATTGCCGTGGGGGATTCTGCTGCTGTTCGGCGGCGGCCTGAGCCTGGCGGCTGCGATCAGCGCCAACGGCGTCGATGCCTGGTTGGCGTCGGGTTTCGACACACTGGCCGGCGTCAAGCCGCTGTGGGTGCTGCTCGCCGCGGCGTCGCTGATCGTGTTCCTGACCGAACTCTCGAGCAACACGGCGATCGCCAACACGTTCATTCCAATCCTCGCCGCAGCCGCGATCGGGCTCGGCATCGACCCGATGCCGGTGCTGTTCGCCGCGGCGCTGGCCGCGACCTGTGCCTTCATGCTGCCGGTCGCAACGCCGCCGAACGCGATCGTGTTCGCATCGGGTCAGGTCAGCATCGGCCAGATGATGCGCGCCGGGGTCGGTCTGAACCTGCTTGCGATCATGCTGATCGCGCTGGTGATCCGGCTGTTCGGCGATTGGCTGCTGCCGGGCTGGTGAGGCCCCACTCGTTGTGCAGCCCCGGGCCAGTTGCTGGCCGGGAGGATGGTCGGACCGATCCCGCCGAATGATTCCGGACACGGGTGCCGATCGCCCCGTCGCCGGACGTTGTCACCATGAGGGAGTCTCTGCGTCATGGGTCTGTGTTGAGCGAGCCCGGTGACGGTTGCCGTGCTGTCTGCCATTGCGCGAATCGCTCATCCACTGTCGCAGATCGCCGAGTCCCGGTTCCCTCCCAGCCACGAGAATGCATGCATGAGTCCGATGATCCGAACGTTCGTGTTGTTGATGAGCCTGTTGCCGTCCCTGGCGCTGGCGGCGCCCGACCCTGATGCGATCAAGACTGCGGGTCGACAGTTCACCGAGCAGTTCCATGCCGGTGATACCAGCGCCATCTGGAAGCGCATGACGACGCAGATGCAATCAGCGCTGACGTCGGAGCAGGCATTCGCGGCGTTTCGGGAGCAGGTCGGAGCGCAGCTCGGCAAGGAACAGACGGTTGTCGAAGAGCAGACGCTGCAGCACGGAGGCTTCGAGGTCTATCTCCGGCGTTCCCGTTTCGAGCGCTTCGCCGGAGTGATCGTGACCCAGTGGGCGTTCGACAGCGATGGACGCGTGGCGGGATTCTTCATTCGCCCGGATCAGTCGGCAGCAGCCGCGGCGCCGGCACCGAACCCTCATGCCGATCGTGCCACGGTGACGCCGTTGCGGCTGCCGTTCGACGACGAGTTCTTCGTTGTCTGGGGCGGACGGACGGCCGAGCAGAACTATCATGTCGTGGATCGAAACCAGCGATTTGCCTACGACTTCGTGATCATGCGCGACGGCGCCACGCACGCCGGCGACGGTCGCCGCAATGAGGATTACCACTGCTATGGCCGGCCGATCCTTGCGCCGGCAGACGGCGTCGTCAGCGAGGTCATCGACGGCGTCGCCGACAATGTTCCCGGCCGGATGGACGCAAGCGAAGTGACCGGCAACCGGATCGTGATCGACCATGGCCATGGCGAACACTCGTTGCTCGCCCATTTGAAGCCGGGCTCGCCAACCGTCGCGGTCGGCGAGCGAGTCAGCGCCGGTCAGCCGATTGCCCGGTGCGGCAACAGCGGCAACTCATCCGAGCCGCACCTGCACTACCAACTGCAGGATGGCCCGCAGTTCGGCAGCAGCGCCGGCCTGCCGGCACGGTTCGTCGACTATCTCGCGGACGGTCGGACGGTCCCATCCGGCGAGCCGATCCGCGGGCAGCAGGTCCGCCCGGCCGCAACGGATCGGGCACCGGTCGCGCGGCTGGTGCGATAGGACATCGCCGGTGATGAGTGCCGGTTTCAGCAATCCGCTGCGCGTCATCATCCGCCGATAGCGGAATCGTTCCTCGCGGCCACGGCGGCGTCAGCATCGGCCAGACGATGCGCGGCGGCCTTGGCCTGAGCCCGCATGCGATCATGTCGATCGAGGATGCTCCGCCCGATCGGCCACCGGCTGCTGCCGGGCGCGCGCGTACTGGCTCGCTGCGCCATCCTCGGCAACAATCAGCGTTGGGGAAATGGAGTTAGCGCAATGCATCTGTTCGACCTGATCGCGGTGCTGATCAGCGCCGCCGGGCTGTTCGCGTGGGTCAATCATCGCTGGCTCGGTCTGCCGACCACGCTCGGCGTAATGCTGATCGGCCTCGTGCTGTCGCTGGCGCTGGCGGGGCTCGGTCGGGCCGGCTTTGGCCTGGTCGATGAGGTCGAGTCGGTGCTGGCGCAGATCGATTTCGACGACGCACTGCTGCACGGCATGTTGAGTTTCCTGCTGTTCGCCGGCGCGCTGCATGTCGACCTCGGCGATCTTGCGCGGGCCAGATGGGTCATCGGCACCCTCGCCAGCGTCGGCATACTGGTGTCGACCGCGCTGGTCGGTCTCGCGTCGTGGGGGCTGTTCTCGCTGCTCGGCATCGAGCTGCCGCTGGTCTGGTGCCTGCTGTTCGGGGCACTGATCTCGCCGACCGATCCGATAGCGGTGCTGGCGACGCTGAAGAAGCTCGGCGCGCCGAAGCGACTCGAGATCAAGATCGCCGGCGAGTCGCTGTTCAATGACGGTGTCGCGGTGGTCGTGTTCATCGTACTGCTCGGCATCGCGACCGGCAGCGCCGACGCCAGCGTGATCGGCGTGGCCAGGCTGTTCGCTGCCGAGGCGGTCGGCGGCGTCGTGTTCGGCATGCTGCTCGGTTACGTCGGCTACCGGCTGATCAGCAGTGTCGACCGCTACGACGTCGAGGTGCTGCTGACACTGGCGATCGTGACCGGCGGTTACGCACTGGCGTTTCGGTTGCACGTCTCGGCGCCGATCGCGATCGTCGTCGCCGGACTGTTCATCGGCAATCACGGCCGCACGTTCGGCATGTCGGAAGTGACCCGGCGCCGACTGGACGATTTCTGGGAGCTGGTCGACGAGATTCTCAACGCGGTGCTGTTCCTGCTGATCGGCGTCGAAGTGCTGGTGCTGACCTTCAACGGCCAGTACCTGTTGGCCGGCGTGATGC
This sequence comes from Lysobacteraceae bacterium, assembly GCA_041687455.1. Classification (GTDB taxonomy): domain Bacteria; phylum Pseudomonadota; class Gammaproteobacteria; order Xanthomonadales; family Xanthomonadaceae; genus JAWLBY01. The sequence goes on from JAWLBY010000003.1 coordinate 276,235, forward strand.
TGGTGCCGATAGTGCTTCTGGCGCGGCTGGTCAGCGTCGGTGCGCCGATCCTGCTGCTCGGACTGCGCCGCGAGTTTCCGCCGCACACGATCCGCGTGCTGACCTGGGGCGGCCTGCGCGGCGGCGTTTCGGTGGCGCTGGCGCTGTCGCTGCCGGCCGGGCCGATGCGCGAACAACTGCTGATGGCAACCTATGTGATCGTGCTGTTCTCGCTGCTGGTGCAGGGGCTGACGATCCGCCATGTGTTGCCGCCGGCGGCGACGGTGCGGGCGACGATGCCGCCGGCCACAGGCGCGAAACCGGCTGCCGCAAGCGAACACTGAACCGCACCGGCGTCGCTGCCGCCGCGACCGCCCGAGTCCGGCGTCACGCCGGGCATCGAATCCTGTTCGCCTCGTTGATTGTCCCGGCTATGCTGTCGGCAAGGCTTCGAACTGCCGCGGTGCGGTGCCGCGGCGGCGATGAACTCGGACCCGGAATTCGAGCGCGCCACGACGAGGCCGGGGGGCACCGGTGCGCGGCGACCTGGAGACCAATGCAGCATGCCACGTCGATGACGGCCGGGACCTGTCGGCCAGCAGGGGCGACCTGATGCAGCGCGTCCGGTTCGGCGTGCTGGCAGGGCTGGCGCTGGCCGGCGCGGTCGCCGCCGCGCCGGTGCCGTCCTACCTGAGCCTCGAGCAGTACACGCCCGAACGCGGGCTGTCGCAGGCGGCGGTGACGGCGCTGGTCGAGGACGATCGCGGGTTCCTGTGGATCGGCACCCAGGAGGGCCTCAATCGGTTCGATGGCCATCGTTTCGTCGTCCATCGCGGTGACGACGCCGACCGCCCGCTCGCCAGCAGCAGCATCGACGCACTGGCGATCGACGAACGATCGCGGCTGTGGGTCGGCACCAATGATGCCGGGCTCGAGGTCATCGACCTGCGCGGCGGGCCACGGCGCCGACTGACCGCCACCGCCGGGCTGTCGCACGACACGGTTCGGCAGATCCTGCCGTTGGCGGACGGCGGCGCGCTGCTCGGTACCGCGGCCGGAATTGATCGTGTCGATGCCGCGATCGGTTCGGTGCGGACACTTGCGGCCACCGCGGCGGTGGTCGACCTGCTGCCGACAACCGACGGCGCCTGGGCGCTGGACATCGACTGCCGTCTGTACCGCATCCACGGCGACACGGTACAAGCGCTTGGCGTCGACCTGCCTGCGGGTGCCCGTTGCGTCGGCCTGCAAGCCGACGATCAGGCGCTGTGGCTGGCCACCGGCTTCGACGGCGTCTGGAAACTCGGGCACGACGCCCGCATCGAGGCCCGCTTCGGCCCGCCGGGCGGCGTCGAGTTGACCGCGTTCGGCCGCTACAGCAGCCAGTCGCTGCTGCTCGGATACGCCGACGGCAGCGTGCGGCAGCTCGACACCACCGGCACCAGCGACCCGGAGCCGGTCCTGCTCGATCGGCCGCTCGGCGGCGCGGTGCTGCGGTTCCACCGGCTGCAGTCCGGCGTGTTGTGGATCGGCACGCTGACTTCCGGCCTGTTTCGCGCGCAGGCGCTGTCGAGCGCAATCGAACGCGATCTGCTGAGCGATGCCGAACTGGCCGGCTGGCCGACCCGCAGCGTGCGATCGGTGCTGGTCGGCGAACACGACGCGCTGGTCGGCACCGACTCCGGACTGATCCGGCGACGTGCCGGGCAGGGCGGCTGGCAGCGGGTCGACGCGATCGGCGCAACGTCGATCCGCGCCATCGTGCAGCATCCGGACGGCGGTTGGTGGGTCGGCAGCCACCAGGGACTGTGGCGGCTGTGGCCGGACGGACGGGCGCGACCATTGGATCCGCTGCCCGATCCGCGGGTAACCGATCTGCTTCACGACGGCGACGACCTGTGGGTCGCGACCCGCGGCGGGCTGGCGCGACTCCGCGACGACCGCCTGCTCGTCGATGGCGTGGTGGATCCACTGCACGGCGTGTTCCTGACCTGCCTGATGCGCGACGACCTGGGCCGCCTGTGGATTGGCAGCAATGAACGCGGCCTGTTCCTGTTGCTGCCGGACGGCCGGCTGGAATCGCTGTCGACCGCCAACGGGCGACTGCTGCACGACTCGGTCTGGTCGCTGCATGCCGACGACGATGCCTTCTGGGTCGGCAGCTATTCCGGTGGGCTGCAGCGGATCGACCGCCGCAGCGGTGCGCTGCGCCGCTACACGACTGCCGATGGCCTGCCGAACAACGTGATCTTCCGGATCCTGCCGGATCGCTCCGGCCGCCTGTGGCTGACCACCAACCAGGGCATCGGCGTGCTCGACCCGGCCACCGGAGTGATCCAGCAACTGGGCGTCGGCGACGGGCTGCGCAACCGCGAGTTCAACAGCGGTGCCGGCGTCGTCGACGCCAACGGCATCCTCTACCTCGGCGGCACCGACGGGCTCGACGTGATCGATCCGGATCGGCTGGAGTCGAGCAGTGCGCCGGCGCGACCGGTCGTCACCGGTGTCCGTCTGCTCGGCCGCCAGCGCGGCGAGCCGGCCCGTGACGTCGACATCGGCTACCGCCGCCGACTCGAGCTCGACCATCGGGACAGCTTCGTCTCGCTGGACATGGTCGCGATCGATTTCACGGCGCCCGACGCGGCCCGCCTGCGCTACCGGATCAGCGAAATCCACGACGAATGGGTGCAGCCGAGCGGTGCGCATGCCGAGCTGGTATTGAGCCACCTGCCGGCCGGCGAATACGAACTCGAGGTCCAGGCCGCCGGCCGCGACGGCCGCTTCGATCACAGCGAACGGCTGGCGCTGTCGGTGCAGCCGCCGCCGTGGCGGCAGCCGTGGGCCTACTTCGGCTATCTGCTCGCCGTCGGTGCATTGCTGGCGTGGACGCTGCTGCGCCTGCAGGTGCGCGCGCGGGCCGAGCGCGCACGGATCGAGCTGCTGAACCGTACCGTCGAGGCCCGTACCGCCGAACTGGCGCAGGCCAATCGACTGCTGCAGCAGAGCAACGCGCAACTGGAGCTGGCGATCCGCACCGACCCGCTGACCCAGGTGTCGAACCGCCGCGAGCTGCACGAGTGGCTGCAGCGCGAGACGCCATTGGTGCTGAAGTCCACGACCGGCGGCGATCCGCGCAGCCTGCTGTTCCTGATGATCGATCTCGACGACTTCAAGCGCGTCAATGACCAGTACGGCCACCAGGTCGGCGACGAGGTGCTGATCATCGTCGCCGAACGCCTGCGCACGCTGTGCCGCGAGCACGACATCGTTGTCCGCTGGGGCGGCGAGGAATTCCTGATGCTGGTCCGTGACGCGGCGCGGACCGACCCGGCGCTGCTGGCCGAGCGAATCCGAGGGGCGGTCGCCGACACGCCAATGGCACTGGCATCGGGCCATGCGCTGGCGGTGACCTGCTCGATCGGATTCGCGCAGTGGCCGTTCTCGCAGCGCTGGCCGGCGCTCGGCGACTGGGAGCACAGCGTCACGCTTGCAGATCGCGCACTGTACGCGGCGAAGGCGGCCGGCAAGAACGCCTGGATCGGACTGGCGGCCGGTGCCGCGGCCGAACGCGGCTGCCTGCAGCAACTGCTCGCAGGCGGCGCTCCGGACGAGCTGCCGTCCGACTGCGTCGAGGTGCTGCATTCGCCCGGCATCGTGCCTGTGGTCCGCTGAGCGGCAGCCGCGGCTCCGGGGGCGATGCGATAATGTGGCGCCGTCAGTGCCATGCTGCCATGACCGACACGCCGCTCGATGCCGCCGCGATCGCCCGCCTGGTCGATTGCTTCTACGACCGCGTACAGGACGACCCGGTGCTGGGTCCGGTATTCGACGCGGCCGTCGACGACTGGGACGAGCACAAGCGTCTGCTGACGTCGTTCTGGAGCTCGGTGGCATTGCGTGCCGGCAGCTACCGTGGCAACCCGATGGCGGCCCATCGCCCGCTGTCGATCGACGCCGGCCATTTCGATCGCTGGCTGGCGCTGTGGCGTGATACCACCCGCCAGGTGCTGCCGGAGCCCCAGGCTGCCGAGATGATCGAATATGCCGAGCGGATCGGTCGCAGCCTGCGCTACGGGCTCGGCATCGATCCGAACGTGCGCCCGCTCGGGTTGCGCGTGGTCGGTCAGTAGCGCCGGCGCGGAGCCCGCGTCAGCGAAGCGTCTGCAACCATTCCCGGGCGAGTGCCATGGCCCGCCGGACCGGCGCCGCGCCTGCGCGATAGCACAGTTTCCATTCCCAGCGTTTCGCCTCGTGAGCGGGGTCGGCGAACCGCTGCATGCCGCCCTGTGCCACCAGCGCCGCATCGAAATCGACCGTGCCGCAGACGTCGATGAACTGTGTCAGGCGACGGGCAATCAGCGTCTGCGGATCTTCCGGAAGCGTATCGTTCCAGCGCGACAGTGCCTGCTGGTAACGCTGCTGCTCGGCCTCGAACTCGGCCTGCATGCCCTGCCGCTGCAGCGCCATCACCTCGGGATCGGATTGCGCGGCGCGCATCGCTTCCTCGGCTTCGCGGATCGCCGCCTCCATCTCATCGCGCTGGTCGGCTGGAAGCTGGGCGAGAGAGGCTCGCATCGCCTCGAACTGGACCTGCATCTCCTGATCCTGCTGCGCCATCGCATCGTCGACGCTTCCGGGGTCGACCGGCGGCATCGGTCGGGCCAGCTCGCGCAGTTGCTCGTAGCCACTGCGGAACATCGGCGAGGCGCTGTGGCCGCGTGCCCACGCAAAGGCGGTCTCCACCAGTGCCAGGCGTTTCGCGGCGTCAGCCCGCTGCCAGTATCGACGCACGCTCATGGTCGGGACGGTGCCGAAGTGGAGGGCGTCCAGCCACACCGAAGGGGCGACCGCGGGATCGATCGGGCTGTCGGGAGGCAGTTCGACCGACCAGGCATGGAACGAGGCGAGCAGGCAGGTGGCGAGGATCAGGCGGCGCATCGGGACCCTGTCAGGCATAGGAAACCGGCGAATCGTACCGCCGAACGCGGCCGGCTCGCCGGCGGAATCGACGGGCCGTCGGTCGGGCGCGCCGAAATGCGGCGCAGCGGGATTGGAAGCGGGTGTCGACGGTCGGCGATGGCTCACACTCGCCGGTGCAACCGGTATACCGCGGTATGCAGGGCCTCCAGCCCCTCGTCGCGAAAGCGCGGCTCGGCATCGAGGATGCTGCGGCGCTCGACGCAGGTGACCGTCCAACGCGGTTCGAACAGCGCGCGGACTTCGGATTCGGGCACCGAAAACGGCGGTCCTTCGCGGCGCTGCTGGTCGTATTCGAGCGTGATCAGCAAGCCGATGCAGCCGATCGGCAGCCGACCGTACAACTCGTCGGCGTAGCGCTGCCGCAGCGCCGGCGGCAACGCGATCAGCGCGGCGCGATCGTACACCGCATCGACGTCCTGCAGCGCGAGCTCGTCCAGTGCGAACGCGTCGCCGCAGTACAGCTCGATGCCGCGCGCCTCGAAGATCGAGAAGGCGCCCTGCTCGCGGCACGCAGGGACCGCGTCGCATCCGGCGAAGAAATCCTCGATGGCCAGCCGCGACAGTTCCACGCCGCGCACGCGGTGTCCACGCTGCGCAAGCCACGCAAGGTCGAGGCTCTTGCCGCACAGCGGCACCAGCACGCGCGCGTCGTCACCGAGCCCGAGCTGCGGCCAGTGCTTCTGCAACAAGCGGTCGACCTCGTGCTGATGCCAGCCGGTGCGGCCCTCGGCCCAGCGCTGCTGCCAGAATGTCTCGTCCATCGGATTCGTTCCAGGAATCGGGCTGCCGGAAACGCTACAGGATGGGCGCCGGCAAGTCACAGTCCGGCGGCCGCGTCCGATGCCTGGTGCCGAGTCGGACAATGTTCGCGAGCGTGGACTCAATCGTTGCTGCCGCGGGGCCGCCGCGCCAGCCACTGGTCGAGCTGGCTGGCGAACGCCTGGCGGTCTCGGGCATGCAGCGGCGGCGGACCGCCGGTCGCGATGCCGGCGCCGCGAAGCTCTTCCATGAAGTTGCGAATCGAGAGCCGTTCGGCGATCGCATCCGCAGTGAAGCGCACGCCGCGCGGGTCGACTGCATCGGCGCCCTTGTCGAGCACCCGTGCGGCAAGCGGGATGTCCTGCGTCACGACCAGGTCGCCGGCCTGCACGCGGTCGACGATCGCGCTGTCGGCGACATCGAAACCGCCGGGCACCTGCAGCGCGCGGATGTATGACGATGCCGGCGTCCGCAGCCACTGGTTGGCGACCAGCGTGACCTGCACGCGGGCGCGTTCGGCGGCCCGGAACAGGATATCGCGGATCACGACCGGACAGGCATCGGCGTCAACCCAGATCTGCATGATTCCGCTGTCGGTCCGTTCGTGTCGTCATGGCAGCGGCCGGACGAGCGGCCGCTGCCGTTGCATTCACTGCAGCGCGTCCTTGCCGATGTGCCTGTCGAAGAACTCGAGCATCTTGCCGTACAGGGCGATCTTGTTGTCCATCTGGTAGAAGCCGTGCCCTTCGGGTTTCAGCATCCACTCGTAAGGCTTTCCAATCGCATCGAGCGCCTTGCGCAGCCGGCGGGCGTGTCCGACCGGCACGCGGACGTCGTTCTCGCCATGGACGATGAACAGTTCGGCCTTGATCCGGTCGACATGGTGCACCGGCGACACGCTGCGGAGCTGCTCGGCATCGTCGCCGATGTAGGCCGACTTCCAGAGATCGGTGTTGCGCTTGCTGCGGCTGCCGCCGCGATCGCTGTCGGAGCCATCGCCTTCGCGAAACCACGGCAGGTCGTAGACGCCGACGTAGCCGACCGCACACTTGTACAGGTCCGGCTCCTTGATAACGCCGGCCAGCGATGCGTATCCACCGTAGCTGCCGCCGTAGATGCAGATCCGCTCGGGATCGGCCACGCCGACTTCGATCGCCCAGTGGGTGGCATCGGTGACGTCATCCTGCATCACGCCACCCCAGCCGCGTCGTCCGCGGTCGATGAAGTCCTGTCCACGGTTGCCGGAACCACGGTAGTTCACCTGCAGCGTCGCGTAACCGCGGCTGGCGAAGAACTGCGCTTCCGGGTTGTAGCGCCAGACATCGGTCACGCCGAACGGGCCGCCGTGCACGTTGACGATCAGCGGCATGGTGCCCTTGGTGTCGCGCGGACGGGTCAACAGCGCATGCAGCGGCAGACCGTCACGCGCCTTGATCGTGACCGGCAGCATCTCGACCAGATCGTCCGGCTTCAGGTGCGGGCGGGATGCGGCGAGAAAGGTCGCCTTGCGTGACGCGACGTCGAAAAGATAGAACTCGCCCGGATTGCGGTCGCTGTACACCCGGGCGATCGCGAGCTTGCCGTCGGCCGAGTACGACGTGACGGTGGCGGCCTGTTCCGGGAACCCGGCCGACAACGCGCGCAGGAACCGGGCGTCCTGGCGGTCCTGGTCGAAATAGATGTCGTCGACGTAACCGTGCATCACCGATATGCCCAGAACGTCGCCGTCGTGGCCGAAGATGCCGCCGGCGACATCGACCTCTGGATGGCGGTACAGCAGCTTCAGATCGCCGGTTGCGAAATCGTACGAGAAGGCACCGAGTCGCCCGTCCTCCTTCATGTCGTGATCGGACAGGAAGTAGGCGCGCTGGTTGTCGGCGGAGAATCCGAGCGGCTGCAGCGTCGGGCGGGCGCGCGCCGACGGAAGGTGCAGGGTCTTCCATTCGCCGTCACCGCCGCGGACATACAGATTGGTACGGTGCTGGTCGAACGTCTTTCCTTCGACGAACTCGATCGCGATCCGGACCTTGCCCTCGTTGTCGGCGATCACCTGGAACGGGTTACGGATCACCGGTTCGTCGGTGGTGTAGGTCAGGTTGCCGGTGTAGATATCGAGCTTGTTGACCTTCGGCTGCCCGTATTCTGCGCCGTGATACTTCGCAATCAGGATGTGGCGAGGGTCGTCGCGCAGCAGATTGAGAAGCTGGTAGCCCGACCTCTGCATCTCGAAGATCTGCTCGCGCTTGCTGCCGTCGATGTTGGCGGCATACAGATGGGCCGGTCGTCCGATGTTGTCGAGGTTGCCGGTCTTCTTGCCGACCGACATCACGACGCGTTCGTTGTTTCCCCAGAAAAAATCGAGCACGTGCATCTGCTCGCCGAATGCGAATCCGGCGGTGATCTTCTTCTTCTTCAGCTCCATCACCGCGAGCTTGACCTCGGTGCCTTCCTCGTAGGTGAAGGCCACGTGCTTGCCATCCGGCGACAACTCCATGTCGACGAACTTGGAGTTCTCGAAATAGGCGCGTATCGGCAGCGGATCGGCAGCAATGGCGGAATTTCCGGCCGCGAGCAGAAACAACGCGAGCAACGAGCTCCTGAGCATCGAACGATTCCCCCCGGATATTGGTTGTCGGCCCGTTCGGACCTTGCGCCGGAACCCGCATCGAACAGGCATTGGCAGCGAATGAGTGTGGCGGTCCCGACCTGCGGAACCGGCCAATTATCGCCGCCGCGCCAATGTCTGACTACCGGAATCGGCTGCATTCACGGCAGCATGCAGTTTTCGGTTCCGGTCGATGAAATGGCGACGCACGTGCTTTCGGAGCAACCCACTGCGCGAAAATGCAACGTGGATCCCGGCTTTCGCCGGGATGACGAGCAGGTGCGCGTCGCGCGATCGAGTCACCGGGCGCCGACCGGCGCCGGCCTTCGCGGCGACACGCTGTCTCCGAAGCGTTGATCGCTGAATGAGCGACGGCGCCGCGCGGCGCCGTCGCTCCCGCGTCAATCCGGCTCTGCTCGCTCAGTCCTGCTCGTCGCCGGCCTGTGCGATCTGCGACGCCTTGCGCTCCATCTGCTGCGCGAGCTGCTGGTGGTTGCGCAGGTCCCTCAGCGTGGTGCGCGCCAGCTCGCGGACCTCATCGCTGTACTCGTTGCTGTTGGCCACTTCCTCGAACAGCTTGATGTCGTTGCGGTGCATTTCGACCATCGCCTTCGAGTAGCGGGCGTCGAACTCTTCCCGGTCCTGCACACCGCCCAACTGGTCGACCGTGCTCTGGTGCTTGCGATCCAGCCCGGCCGTCGCGGCGGCCGGCTCGCCGTGCAGTGCAGCCAGTTTGTCCCGGGTCATCCGGTGATGCTGCTGCATCATCTGGCCGAACTCGCGGACATCGGCGCTGGCGCCGCGCTGCTCGGCCAGCCGTCCGAGCTCGATCTCGGCCTGGCTCGAACTCAGTGCGGTCTCGACGAATTTCCTGTCCTTGCGACTGAGCTCGCCGGCCTGCGCGGACTGCATCCGTTGCGTCTCGCGCTGGCTGGCGGTCGACTGGCCCTGGCGCGTCGTTTGGCCGTACTGAGACGGCGGCTGCGACTGCCGGGTCTGCTGCGACTGAGTGGTCTGACCTTGCTGTCCTGACTGTTGGGCCGGCACGCCTGTTGCGAAGATCAGCACGCCGGTGGCGATCGCGGCCAGCAGCGGGGTACGTGAACGGTAGTGGCGCATGGGCATCTCCTTGTTGATGCGGTTCGATCGAACCGCGCTGCAAAGGAGCAGTTTTCGTGCCGCACGGCGTGGAGGCGGCACGTTGCCGGTGCTGTGCCGCCGGGTCCGTGGCAGCGGCTACGCGGCGCTGAAAACGTTGCCGAAGAACGTGCGTCGCGGCTGCTTGCAGGTGCTGGTGGGTGCAACGTTTTCAGTTCGCGCCGCGCGGCAATGTCAGCCCAGCCCGTATGCCGATGGTTGCGTGCCGGCGTCGACCGACAGGGCGAGGGGGTGCCCGGGGCGGTCGGCTTCGCTGGCCAGCCGCTCCTCGAACTCGGCGACCGGCATCGGCCGCGCGAACCAGTAGCCCTGCAGGATCGTGCATCCGCATGCGACCAGCAGCTCGGCCTGCTCGGCGCTTTCGACGCCTTCGGCGACGACATCCAGTCCGAGCACGCTGGCGACCGCGGTGATCGCTTCGATCAATGCACGGCCGCGCGGATCGTCGGTGGCGTCACGGACGAAGCTGCCGTCGATCTTCAGTTCGTCGACCGGCAGTTGCTTCAGGTAGCTGAGTGACGAATAGCCGGTGCCGAAGTCGTCGAGCGAAATGTGGAAGCCGCGCGCACGCAGCGGCGCCAGCACCGCGGCGGCTGCTTCGAGGCCATCGATCAACACGCTCTCGGTGACTTCGAGGGTGAGGTCATGCGGATCGGCGCCAGTGATCTGCAGCAGGCGCTCGACCTGTTCGACAAACCCGGGCAGCAGCAGTTGCTGCGCGCTGAGGTTGACCGCCAGCCGCACCGCGAGGCCGCGGCGGCGCAGCCGAACCGACAGTTCGCAGGCGGCCTGCAGCATCTGTTCGCCGAGCGCGCCAATCATTCCGGTGTCTTCGGCGAGTGCGATGAACTCGGACGGCGGCACGATTCGCTGGTCGGCATCGATCCAGCGGGCGAGCAGCTCCGCACCGACCGTGCGGCCATCGGGATCGCATTGTGGCTGCAGGTACGCGTGCATCTGGCCGTTGTCGAGCGCCTGCCGTAGCCGGCCGGCGGCCGCGAGTCGCGCCTCGGCTTCTGCCTGCATGTCGGAATCGTAGACGCACAGTTGCCCGAGACCGCGTTCCTGCGCTCGGTGCAGGGCAGTCTCGGCACGCGCCAGAGCGGCATGGGCATCGGATTCGTTGGCATCGATCCGGCTGATGCCGACGCAGACGGTGATCGCAATGCCGCTCTGCAGACTGTGCTCGACCTCCGGCAGCCGGGCGTGGATCATCGCGGCGAGCTGGCGGGCGTCCTCGAGTGCGTGCTGCGCCGCGTTCGCCTTGATGAGGACCGCGTAGACGTCGGTACTGACCCGCGCCAGCCGTGTCTCGTCGGCAACCAGGCTGCGCAGCAGATCGGCAATCGCACGCAGCAGCCGATCGCCGACCGCCGGTCCGAGCGCGTCGTTGATCCGCCGGAAGCCGTCGACGTCCAGCAGCAGCAGCGCGCCGCAGCGGGCGCCGCGTGATGACGGCGTGCGCTCGATCCGCTCGAGCAGATGGTGACGATTGGGCAGCCCGGTCAGATGATCGAAATAGGTCAGCCGGCGCAGTGCGCCCCGTGCCGATGCGACGTGGTGCTCGCGTTGCAGCAGCAGCCGGACCGCGACGTAGGCAAGCACGCTGGTCAGGCAGACATAGAGCCAGCCTTTCAGCGTCTGCAGCGCCGTCAGGGTCGCCGGGTCGCTGCTGAAGGCCGCGACCGCCTGGTCGCTGAGCAGGATCCAGAGTGCACCGACGGCCAGGTAGAGCATCGCCACGGCCAGCGCCGCAGGGCTGCTTCCCGGTCGGTTTCTCCGCCTGCGACGGGGTTTCGTCTCGCGGGGCGGGTGAGTTGCTCGAGTCTGATGATGGGGCATGTCGGGGAGGGCGGCCTGGCGGGGGCGGTCCGACGCGCGAGCTGTCTGCGCACGTATTCAACCATGATCGAGGTGTCGCGAGTGGGCCGGACTTCGCACCCCGTGGGCCGGTCGGCCGACAGACGGGCTTCCGAACGGCGCTGCTGGCGACCAGTTCGAGCGACAGGGTCCGCCGCGGCAGCGGGCCAAGCTAAGATGCACCCCATGAAAGTTCGCTCTGCGTGGCCGTGGCCACTGTCGCTGTTGCTGCTGCTGTCGTCAGGGTTGATCGGTTGGACCGGCACCGTCCATGCGCTGGATCCGTCGAAGGACTTCCACCATTACGTGCGCGACGCCTGGAGCATCGAACAGGGCTTGCCGCAGATCAGTGCGCTGGCAATCGCGCAGGACCGGCAGGGCTACCTGTGGGTCGGCACGCAGGCTGGCCTTGCGCGCTTCGACGGTCACCGCTTCGTCGCCTACACGGCCGAGTCGACGCCGGAGTTGCCAGGTGGCTACATCAACGACCTGCTGTACGACGCCGACGGCCGGCTCTGGATAGCGACCTACAAGGGTCTGGCCGTCCGACAGGATGGTCGCTTCGCGAGCGTGCCACTGCTGCAGGACGGCGTGCCGCAGTCCATGAACATCGTTGCGCTGGCCAACAGCGCCGGCAACATCCTGGTCGCGGCCGGTGACGCCGTTCACTCGGTCGAACACGACGTTCTGGTGCCCCGGTACCGGCTGCCGGGGCCGGCCTATTCGCTGATGACCCACGGCGATCTGCTGTGGGTCGGCAGTCGTGGCGGTGTGTTCCGGATCGGACCCGGTAACGCGATCGAGTTCCTGCCACTGCCGGAGGAAGCCGCCAATGCCGCGGTGACTCATCTGATCGCTGCGCATGGACGTGTCTGGGCCGGCAGCAGCGAGGGATTGTTTCACCGCGACGGCGATCGCTGGCTGCGTTTTGCCGACGACGAAAGTCTCGGCAGCACGCCGATCGAGGCGCTGCTCGAGGATCGGGACGGCAACCTGTGGGTCGCCGAAATCGCGCATCTGGCGAGGTTGCGCGATGGCCGGCTGCGCGAGCGCATCGAGTTGCCGGAAGCTGCACTGGGCGGCCGCGTCCTGTTCGAGGATCGCGAGGGCAATCTCTGGCTCGGCAGCCAGTGGCACGGGCTGACCCGGCTGCGCAACGGCTGGACGCACCGCTACAGCGTCCGCGAGGGGCTGCACACACCACTTCTGTGGTCGCTTGCCGAGGCGGGGGATGGCCGGCTGTGGGTCGGTTCCGACGATGGCCTCAGCGTATTCGACGGTGCGCGCTTCCGGCAGGTCGTGGCCGGCGGCGAGCTGCCGCATCCGAATGCGTACACGCTGCTGGTCGAAGGCGAGACGGTCTGGATCGGCACCCGGCTTGGTCTGGCGATATATCGCGACGGCAGGCTGCTGCGGCCACGCGAGTACGCACCGATGAACGGGGCGCAGATCAACGGCATCCTGCGCGATCGGCGCGGCGATCTCTGGTTCGGTACCACGCAAGGCCTGTTCAGGCAGGCCGGGCAGCAGGCGCTCGAGCGCTTCGGTGAAGCCGAGGGACTGGCCGATCCGCGCGTCCGCTACCTGCTGCAGACCAGCAATGGACGACTGCTGATCGGCAACAACACCGGACTGTTCGAACTCGTGGACGACCGCTTCGTGCAACTCGGGCTGGACCGCGGCCTGCCGGCGGGACTGGACGTGGTCGTCGTGCATGAACTCCCGCCCGGACGGCTGGTGATCGGCACGCTGTCGGAACAGATGTTCTATTTCGACGGCGAGCGCTGGAGCGCGATCGGCGTGGAGCAGGGGATGCCGGCCAACGCGGCGTTCTTCATCGGCCACGATGCCGATTACCTGTGGATCGGCGGCATCCGCGGCGTGCAGCGTGTTCCACTCGTGGATCTGATCGATTTCGCGGCCGGGCAAGCGCCCCGGGTGCGCGGCGAAATGCTGCTGAACGAACGTGGCGACCGGCGTGGAGGCCAGAAGGGCTACTGCTGCAACGGCGCAGGCAATGCCAAGGGCGTGCTGCGCAGCGGACAACTGTGGGCACCGACCCGCGACGGCCTGGTCGCGCTGACGGCGCACGACGTCCGCTTTCCGAACCGGCCGCCGACCACGCTGGTCGAGCGGGTACGCGTCGGCGGTCGCTGGTCCGATGTCGAGCAGGTGCAGCATGCCCGCCTGCCGGCCGATGCCCGCGACCTCGGCTTCGAGTTCACCGCGATCCATTTCGAGGATCCACGCAGCGTCGGTTTCCGTTACCGGCTGCTCGGCTATCACGAGGACTGGCGCGAGCCCGACGAACCGAGCCAGCGGATCGTCGGCTATACCAACCTGCCGCCGGGCGATTATACGTTCGAGGTGCAGGGCTCGAGCGTTGCCGACCGCTGGAGCGAGCCGGCTGTCGTGGCATTCTCGATCCAGCCGCTGTTCCGCGAGACGGCCGGTTTCCAGGGACTGCTGGCGCTGCTCGCGGCATTGCTCGGCCTGGCCGGCTATCGCTGGCAGCGCCGTCGCTACAAGCGCCGGGCGCAGGCACTCGAGCGGCTGATCGACCAGCGCACCGAGGCGCTCGCACAGGCCAACCTGCGGCTGCAGGAAGCCAGTCATACCGACCCGCTGACCGGGCTGCGCAACCGTCGCTACCTGGCGCTGCAGATCCCGAAGGATCTGGCCTTCTACGATCGCGAGTTGCGGCGTGGCACGACGATCGGCAACGTGATCGTGTTCGCGATCGTCGACATCGACCATTTCAAGCGCATCAACGACGTACACGGGCACGCCGCTGGCGACCGCGTGCTGCAGCAGTTCGCCGAGGTGCTGCAACGGCTGGTCCGTACCGGCGACTACGTCGCCCGCTGGGGCGGCGAGGAGTTCGTGCTGGTGTTCCGGCCGACACCGTCGGATCAGGTGCCGCTGCTCGGCGAGCGGATCCGCGCATCGGTCGAGCGTCACGCATTCGACATCGGCAGCGCAATGCCGTTGAGCGTCACCTGCTCGATCGGCCTGGTCGAATACCCGCTGTTCTGCGACGCCAAGGACTCGCTGAGCTGGGAGCAACTGATCGAACTGGCCGATCGGGCGCTCTACCACGTCAAGCGCAACGGCCGGAACGGCTGGGGCGCCTACCGGCCGGCGCCGGGCGTCGATGTCGTTCGCGTGCTCGAATTGCTGCGCAGCGACGAAGCCGAATTCGAAGGCAGTGACGATCTGGTGTTGATCGGTTCCGGCGATCGGCCGGCAACCGCCACGTCGCCGGCCTGAGCGAGTTTCAGACGCCGACCAGCGCGCGGTACAGCAGCCGACGGCCGATCCGGATCGGACGCGACGGCCAATCGATCGACACCCGCACGCCGGCTGCGGTCGGCAATGGCTTGCAGAACGTGAGCCGGCGGCCGGGCCGCGGCAGACGCTGGTAGCCGGAATCCTCGTACAGCGCGATCGCATCGTCGTTGTCGGCGTCGACCGCGAATTCGATCCGCCTGTACCCGCAACTCGCGACGAAGCGTTCGTAGTCGTCGAGCGCCCGCTTGCCGAGACCGCGGCGACGGAAGTCCGGTGCGACGCCGATCATCTCGAGCCACGCGAAATCGGGACTGTGGGTCGGGTTGTTGATCGAGAACGCGGCGATGCGGCCGTCGACGCGCAGGATGCGGATGCCGGGCTTGCCGCAGGTCAGGTAATAGGCAACCTCGTCGTCGGGCAGGGCGGGGAAACAGGCCCTGACGACGCCGGCCAGTTCGCGCCAGTCGGCGATGCCGCAGCCGGACGCGACGACGTCCGGTGCCGCGTTCGACCCGGCTCGTTCCAGTGTGCAGGACACACGACACTCCATTGCAGTGTGATCGTCCGGCGGCGGCATGGCATCTGCCGAGCAGGCGCCATGCAAGTCCACACCCATGAGCCTGAATGTCCGGCAAAGGATGGGTGCGGCAGGCTGCGCACGCGCGCCGTGGCGATGTGACCATTCCGATCGGGAAGAACGAAAGGTTCCTGACTGCGTACCTGCGAACGGAGACCACCGATGCATTCGCTGCCGAGCCAGATGGCCAGGAACGCGCTACGCGGCGCCAGGCACCTGCTGAAGTCGACCCGCTTCGGCCGCAACCTGCTGCGCGATCTCAACAACAGCGACGAGTTCACCAGCCTGCTGTCCCACGAACGGATGCTGGCCGACCGGGTGCGGGTGGACGCCTACCACGAGGCGATCCGTCGTCACGTCAACCCGGGTGACGTGGTGATCGACCTCGGCACCGGCACCGGCATCCTGGCCTTGTTCGCAGCGCAGCAGCAGGCACGCACCGTGTATGCGATCGATCATTCCGACTTCATCGACGTGGCGCGGCGGATCGCCGTTCACAACGGCATCGACAACATCGTCTTCGTGCGCTGCAACAGCCGTGAATTCGTGCCGGACCAGCCGGCCGACCTGATCGTGCACGAGCAGATCGGCGACGAGCTGTTCAGCGAGAACATGCTCGAGAACCTGCTGGACCTGAAACGCCGGGCACTCAAGCCCGGCGGCCGGATCCTGCCGGGGCGCTTCGATCTTTTCGTCGAGCCGGCGCGTCTGAAGCCCGATCGTCAGTTGCCGTTCCTGTGGGAACGACCGGTCTACGGCATCGACTTCGCTCCAGTCCGCGAGGACAGCGATGTGCTGCGCTACAAACCGTCCGACTACGACTTCTATCTGCTCGAGCCATCCGCGATCGACCACTGGCTCGGCGAACCCGAGCCGCTGCTGAGCTTCGACCTCAACGAGATGAACGATCCGGCCGAACTCGTGCGCAGCGCGACGGCGACCCGGATCGTCACCCGCAGCGGCTCGATGGACGGTCTGGCGGTGTACTTCCGGGTCATCTTCGACGATGCGACCAGCTTCGACACTTCGCCGCTGCATGCGTTGACGCACTGGCGATCACGGCTGTTCCGAACGCCGCAACGCTGGTGCAACGAGGGCGACGCGATCCGGTATCGATTCGCGATGGGCGACCCGGCCGATCCGCACAGTTGGTCGGTGGCGGTCGAGCCGCCGCGGCAGCCGGATTGAGACGGTCGACGGCCCTGTCGATGCTCGACGCGCGATCGATCCGCTGTCCGTGGTGCGGCGAAGCCTTCGAGGTGGTTGTGGACGGCTCCGCCGGCAGCAGTCGCTATGTCGAGGATTGCCCGGTGTGCTGCCGGCCGATCAGCATCGCTATCGACGTGGACGACGGTGGAAACGTCCGCGCGATCAGCACCGCGCGTGACGACTGAATTCGTTGCCGGTCAGATCGCGCTGCCCGCCGCATGCCCCGACGCCCAGGCCCACTGGAAGTTGTAGCCGCCGAGCCAGCCGGCCACGTCGACCACTTCGCCGACGAAATACAGGCCCGGCACGCGCCGCGACTGCATCGTCGATGACGACAGTTCATCGGTATCGACTCCGCCGAGGGTCACCTCGGCCGTGCGGTAGCCCTCGGTGCCGCTGGCCACCAGCGGCCAGTCGGCGAGCTGCGCGGCGATCTGCCGCAGCACGGCTTCGCTGTACTGGCGCATCGGCTTGCTGCCGAACCACAGCTCGCAGAGCCGCTGGGCGAGGCGTTTCGGCAGCAGGTCGGCCAGCACGGTCCGCAGTTCGGCGGCAGGGCGCTCACGCTGCTGCGCAAGCAGTTCGAGTGCTGCATCGCGACCGGGCAGCAGATCGAGCCGCAGATCGTCGCCTGGCATCCAGTACGACGAAATCTGCAGGATCGCCGGGCCGCTGACGCCGCGATGGGTGATCAGCATGTCGTGACTGAAGGACTGGCCGTTGCAGCGCGCCGTGATCGGCAGCGCAACGCCGCTCAGGTCCTGCAGACGTTCCAGATGCTTGCCGCTCAGCGTCAGCGGCACCAGCCCGGCACGTGTCGGTCGAAGCTGATGCCCGAACTGGCGGGCCAGATCGAAACCGAAGCCGGTCGCGCCCATGCTCGGTATCGACAGTCCGCCGGTCGCGACCACCAGTGCCGGCGCCGCCAGGCTGCCGACACCGGCATGGACATGGAACCCGCCGTCGCCGTGGCGCACGCGCTCGACCGTGCAGCGGGTGTCGATCCGCACGCCGGCCGCGTCGCATTCGTCGAGCAGCATGCGGACGATCTGCTTCGACGAGTCGTTGCAGAACAGTTGCCCGAGTTCCTTCTCGTGGTAGCCGATCCGATGCTGCTCGACCATGGCGACGAAGTCGCTCGGGCTGAAGCGGGCGAGCGCCGACTTGCAGAAATGCCGGTTGCCGGAGAGGAAATTCGCCGGGCCGGTCCCGAGGTTGGTGAAATTGCAGCGGCCACCGCCGGACATCAGGATCTTCTTGCCGCAGCGGTTGGCGTGCTCGAGCACGCGCACCCGGCGGCCACGACGGCCGAGCGTCAGCGCACACATCAGGCCGGCGGCACCACCGCCAATCACGATCGCGTCGAGGCTGTCGCTCACGTCCGCAGACGCAGTCCGTTCAGCACAGCGGCCAGCGGCT
Organism: Lysobacteraceae bacterium; assembly: GCA_041687455.1. Classification (GTDB taxonomy): domain Bacteria; phylum Pseudomonadota; class Gammaproteobacteria; order Xanthomonadales; family Xanthomonadaceae; genus JAWLBY01. The sequence goes on from JAWLBY010000003.1 coordinate 294,072, forward strand.
CGCGGTCACTCGCGTTCGATGCCGAGCTCGGACAGCAACGCGTCGGCTCCGTCGACCCGATCGAGCAGCCACAGCAGATAGCGGATGTCGACGCTGACGTTGCGCGCGACGGCGGGATTGAAGCCGAAGTCGTTCGCGACGTTCTCCCAGACGCGATCGAAGTTGACCCCGACCAGCTCGCCGTGGCCGTTGACGACCGGGCTGCCGGAGTTGCCGCCGCTGGTGTCGCCGTCGGCGAGAAAATTGACCGGAATCGACTGCAGCCGTTGATCGAACCAGCGCGATCCCGGCGCGGCGGCCGCGGTCCGCAACCGCTCCGGCACATTGAAGGGCTCGGCTCCGGTGTGTTTCTCGATCACGCCGTTCAATGTCGTGAACGGCAGATAGTGCACGCCGTCACGCGGCCGGTACCCCTGCACGTGCGCGAAACTGACCCGCAGCGTGCCGTTGGCGTCGGAGGCGATCGGCCGGCCGGCGTGCGCGGCGACGGCACGACGCCAGGTCGGGCGGTGGCGCGCCGTCCGCGCGTTCCAGTCGCGCTCCTGATCGCGCAGTTGGCGCAGGTCGTGGTTCCAGTCGATCGCGAACGTCAGCAGCGGATCCTGGCGTGCGCGCAGGGCGCTCTCCGGCTCGTCCATCATGAGTCGCCGCGCGTCGGCATCGAACAGCGCCGTGGCGGCGATCATCTGATCGATTCGAGCGGCGACACCGGCCTCGTCGAGATCGCCGAAATGCCGCTCGACCGAGGGCAGCCGCTGCGCTTCGGGCAGCGCGCGTGCGCGCGCGACCAGTGCAGCGAGCATGCGCCGCTCCGCCGGGAGGTACAGGTTGTGCTGTTCGCGGTTGAATCGTTCGGTGATTCGCGGCCGATCCTCGTCGCGGAATCCCGCAGCGCGCTCGGTGTCCGGCCGGGCCTGTTCACGAGCGAGATGGGCGAGCGTCGCTCCGTAGTACAGCCCCTTCGGCAGCGGCGGAATGCTGCCGGGCACCGACTCGGTGCCGAGCGCGATCAGGTTGAGCAGGAAATCGCGTTCCCAGTGCCGCTCACGCTCGCGAAGCACGTCGAGCAGCGCCGCACGGGCGGCGATCGCTCCGGCATGCTCCGGACGCTCGGCCGCCCACTCGACGACCGCCTCGTCCTGCGCGCGCTGGCGCGCCACGATGTCGCCGCGATCGAGCCCGGCGATCTGGCCGAGCGCGTTCTTGTAGCGGTTGTGGATGCCCTTCAGGTTGCTCGCCAGCGCAATCCGTCCGGCGTCGTCGCCGGCGCCGGCGTGTTCGAGATGACCGATCCATTCGCCGAACAGGTCGGCGCGCCGTTCGAAGAAGCGATGGCGACGCTCATGCATCTCCTCGGCGATCAACGAGCGATAGGTGATGCCCGGGTAGCCGAGCACCATCACGAACTCGTCCGGAGCCAGTCCGCGCTGCGAGATAGGAAAGAAGAATTCCGGTGAGTACGGGCGATTTGCCGTGTCATGAGCGGCCGGTCGGCCATCCGGAGCCGCCCAGGCGCGGGCGATTGCAACGTCGGCGGTGTGGCGCGGCCACATCCAGTTGTCGATTTCGCCGCCGTATTCACCGATCGCGCGCGGCGGTGCATACACCAGCCGGATGTCGCGAAGCTCGGTCGACTCGATCAGCGTATAGGTCACGCCGTCATCGAACACGGCGACCTTGCACTTGCGATCGGGCTGCTGCTCGCAGCGTTCGACCAGGGTCCTGATGCGGGCATCGATGGCGTCGAGCCTGGCGCGATCGTCGGTGTCCTGCGGGATCGCCGCCAGCACGTCCGCAGTCACGTCGGTGAAGCGCCGCGGCACCTGCACACGAAGCGTGCTGCCGGGAAGTTCATCGGCCGGCGAGCCGGCGAGGAAACCGTCGCGGATCAGGTCGCGCTGCGGTGAACTGTGTTCCTGCAGCAATGGGAACAGACAGTGGTGATTGGTGACGATCAGTCCGCTTTTCGAAACGAACGCGCCGGAGCAGCCGCCGATGTTGACCGCGCCGCTCAGCAGGCCGGTGCCGCGCTCGGCATCCCACAGCGCCGACGGCGCGCGCTGCAGGCCCTGTTCGCGCAACCAGGCCGGATCGATGTCGAGTACCTGCGACGGCGTCCATTTGCCATCGAGGGCGGAGGCAGCCGGAGCAGCGAGCAACGGCAGGAGCAGCACAGCGGCAAGTGTTTTCATGGGCGCGAACACTACCGCAATCGGCTCGTCAGGACATCCCGTGCGATTCAGTCCGCCGCGCCGAGCATCAGCCAGCCGGACGGATCGTCCTCGGACGCATCGGCGGGGAAACTGCGGTTGATCCAGTGTCCCTCGGCGTCGCGTTCACCGCCGATCTGGAACATCACCCGCCACGGGTAGGCACCGAAGCGTGCCTTGTCGATCTGGACCTCGCGTGCCACGCCGGGCTTGAACCGCGCCTGCGTGCGTTCGCCGTCGCGCTGCATTCCGGTGAACGGCACCGCCGGCGAATACCAGCCGTCGTGGTTCCACCACTGATACTCGGGCCAGCCGGCGTCGCTGCGCACGCGCTGGCCGACCTGCGCCGATGCGTGCAGATTCATCAGCTCGGGCCGGTCGGCCGCCTGCAGATAGATGTCCAGCGTGTTCATGCTGTCCTCCGGCGAGGTCACGCAGAGGTACAGGTAGCGCGCGTCCTGCTGCAGTCGCAGCGCGATGCGGTCGGTCACGGCATGACGCGCCGCATGTCGCCATTCGGCTGCTTCGCAGCGACCGTCGAGCAGCAGGATCGATTCGCTGCGCCCGATCGAAAGCGATTCAGCCGACGCGAGCGGCGACAGCAGCAGCGACAGCGATGAGCAGAACAGCAACGGCAACGCTCGCATGGAGGACTCCGGAGCAGAAGGGCCTGGCCAGTGTGCCGGACAAAGTCGAATCCGGTGCCACGGCGTGGCGTGTTTGTGCCACCGCTCGGCGCGTCGGGCGGCGGCTCGTGACGATCAGTCGACCACCTGCATGCCCGGCGGATACCAGGTGATCTCGAAGCGGATGCCGTCCGGATCCTTCATGAACAGCGCAACGGCTCCGCGCAGGTTCTGGATCTCGGGCACCGGAAATCCGGCTTCGTACATCGTTTGGCGCAGCCGGTGCACGAAGGCCTCGTCCGGAGCGGCGAAACCGAGGTGATTCATGCCGGCACCATAACGCTCGTATGGCGATGTGCCCTCATGTGCCTGCAGGAACTGGAAGAAGAATCCGGATCCATCGGCGAATACGTGCGGACGCAGCTTGCGGTAGCCCAGCGCGTCGAGCAGACAGTCGTAGTACGGCATGCTCGTTTCGAGTGAGCTGACCAGCACTGTCAGGTGATCGATCTTCAGCGCCACAGTCGACTCCTGTGTTGGGTGCAATTCGGTGCCGTGCAGCAGGAAACGCGCGCATGCACCGGAATCTTCGGATCACGACACGCTTGCCCCGTGCCGGGGCAACTGGATCGCTGGACCGCGCTCGGATTCTTGCGACAGCCGAGCTGGCAGGGCGGCTGATTGTAGTCCGGCGCCGGTGCGGTGGCTGCCGTCGCGATCCGGATGACGAGTCGGCCGCGCGCCGCGCCATGTTCAAATACGCGCGCCGGGATTGCCCGACGCTGGTACCGCGATGACTCTGCCCCGATCCCGACCCGAGCCTGCTCCGATGCCCGAACCGTTCGGCTGGCGCGGCACCGTGCTGACCGCGCAACTGCTCGGCCATGCGGCAGCCGCATTCGCGTTGTGGTGGGACGGCTGGCTGCTCGCAGTCGCCTGCATCGCGCCGACCCATCTGTTGCTGTGGTGGGGCATCCTGACCCCGGGCTCGCGGCTGCTGACGCCGCTGATCGATCGCTTCGAGCCACACGGCCGCGAGGTCTGGCTGACCTTCGACGACGGCCCGTCCCGCGATACCACGGCGCTGCTCGATCTTCTGGATGCGCACGACGCGCGCGCCACGTTCTTCCTGGTCGGCGCGCGCGCCGCAGCCGATCCGGACGGCGTGCGCGAAATCGTCGCGCGCGGACACACGATCGGCAACCACAGCCAGTCGCATCCGTCGGCGACTTTCTGGGCGCTGTCGCCGGCGCAGATGGCGGCCGAAATCAGCGGGGCGCAGACGAGCCTTCAGGCGATCACGGGTTCGCCGCCGCGGCTTTTCCGGGCCGCCGTGGGGATGGCCAACCCGTTCGTCGCACCGTTGCTGCGCAGGCACCGGCTGCGTTACGTCGCCTGGACAACACGCGCATTCGACGCGATCAATGGCGACGCCGAGACGGTCTGGCGTCGCCTGCAACGGCGGCTGAGACCCGGGGCGATCGTGCTGCTGCACGAGGGCGCCGCGCATGGACGAAGCGTTGCGGTCGCAGCACGTGTGCTGCAAGAACTCGATGCGCTCGGCTATCGCTGCGTCGATCCGTCGGCAGTGCCGGAAGATCGTGACGCCGGTCAGGCACCGAACCAGCCGCGGGCGCGTGCGGCGTCGAGTCTTTCGGCGAGATAGTCCCACAGCGCCGGACAGCCGTCGCGGATCGGTGCTTCGATGCGTTGCACCACGCGGGCATGGCTGATGCCGTTCTCGCGCCAGCTCTGGCCGTCGTTGGCGAGATTCAGCAGCACCGGCATCGCCCGGTCGACAGCATGGGCGAAGCGCGCCTCGGCGCTCGCGCCGAGCTCGAATTCCTCCCACAGCGCCAGGAACCGCTCCGCCTGCGGCTCCGGCAGCAGGCCGAAGATCCGGATCACCGCCGCCCGTTCGGCCGCCTTGCGTTCGTCCCAGCCGTGCTCGGCGTAGACGATCGTGTCACCGGTATCGATCTCGCCGATGTCGTGCACCAGCAGCATGGCGATCACCCGATCGATGTCGATGCCCGGATCGGCATAGGGGCGCAGCGACGCGGCGAGCAGGGCGATCTGCCAACTGTGTTCGGCGGAATTCTCGTAGCGATCGAGCGCGAGCGGGCGCGTCTTGCGGGTCACGCCTTTCAGCTTGTCGAGCTCGAGGATGAAATCGATGATCGCCTGCATGGTCCGATCCGGCAGTGCGGCGGACGATCCGCTCGCGGAGCCGCGAGGGTAGCGTCTGGAGCGACGGCATGCAGCAGCGGCAGCGAATCCGTCGCGCCCGGCTGGTCATCGGACAGTCCGCTCAGTAGACTCGCGCGCGCCTCGCGCAGCATGGGAATTCGAATGATGGATCGATCGATCGGCAGGACCGGACCGCTGGCGCGGATCGGCTGGGCCTGCCTGAATGCGGCGCAGGCTGCCTTCACGCTGGCGTGGACCGCCGGGCTGATTCCGTTCGCGCTGCTGGCACGTGCGCTGAGTGGCGGCTGCCGGTTGCCGCTGCGGATGGCTTCATGGCTGTGGTCGCCGGGCCTGCTGGTCGGTGCCGGGGCGCGGCTGGAAGTGCTGGGTGCCGATCGGATCGACTGGACCCGTCCGCATGTGCTGGTCTGCAACCATCAGTCGATGATCGATATCTGTGCGTTGTTCCGTGCCGTGCCGGTACCGTTGCGGTTCGTGTTGAAGCAGGAACTCGCGGCAGTGCCGCTGCTCGGCGCCTATGCGCGGGCGATGGGCATGGTGTTCATCGACCGAGGCGATCCGCGTCGTGCACGGGCGCGGCTGCAGGCGGCGGCGGAACAGGTGCGCGGCGGGGCGACCGTCTGCGCGTTTGCCGAAGGCACCCGCAGTCGCGACGGCCGCGTCGGGGCGTTCAAGGGCGGCGCATTCCAGCTCGCGATCGCGGCCGGCGCCGACATCGTTCCGGTGGCGATCAGCGACAGCGGGCGCGTGCTGCCGCCGCATGGTTTCAGCGTTCGACCGGGCACGATCCGGCTGCAGTTCGGCGTGCCGATTCCGGCCGCGCCCGGCCACGCCGTCGATCGGCACGTGCTGGCGACACGCGCCCATTCCGCGGTGATGGCGATGCTCGCGAACGAGTGCGCGACAGGCGAGCCGCTGCCCGCCAATTCGGAGGTTGCATGAACGGTACAGTCAGGCCGCAGGCCGGAGCGTGGCACTGCCGTCCGGCGAGAGCCGCGCTGCGGGCGCTCGGATTGGTGCTGGCAGTGCCTGTCGCGCTCGCCGGCTGCGCGACGGTCCACGAGCCCGGCTGGCAGGGGCGCGACGCGACGCCGTTCGATACCGCCGAACGCGAGTGCCGGGCTGTGGCCGCCGCCGACACCGCGGCATTCGAGCGCTGCATGGCGCAGCACGGCTGGACCCGACCGGTTCAGTAGTCGATCGCGACCGCCATCAGCCGCAGCGGGCCCTCGAAGCTGCCGGAACGGCGGAACTCGAAGTACCACCACTCACCGGTCGGCGGCCATTGGTATCCGCCGTCACCGCTCTGCAGCGTCGCACTCTGCTCGACCAGGATCGTCAGGCTTTCCGGCGCCGCGACCAGATCGGTCAGCGCATCGCCGTAGGTTTCGAACCCGCTGCCGTTGTTGAACGACACCGGCGTGACGATGAATGCGATGTCGCCGGCGCTGTCGTCGAGCACTTCGTGGAACAGCGACAGCGTGACCTCGCCGCCGTCATAGTCGAGCGGCCGGCGGATCGTCAGGGTCGCGACGCCATCGGTGTTCTCCCAGCGCATGCCGCGCGCGTGCGCCGTGAATGCCGAATCCGGCGTGCCGAACGACAGTGCCTGGGCCGGGAACGACAGCCGGTGCCCGGTCGCTGCCGGGGTGCAGTGCGGCGGCGGGGCGCAGGCCGGCGGACCGGCGGCCGCCGGTGCCGCCGAGGCTGCCGCCGACAGCAGCCACAGGGAAAGACCGAGCGCGAGCGTTCCAGGCTTCATGGCATGTCTCCCGTCATCTGCACGATCGCCGGACTGGCGACCGGCAGAGGGTAGGGCCGCCATGCTGAAGCGGACCGCCATCGAATCCGACCGCCGTGCTCGCCGGCAGCGGCGGCGGGATGCATCATTGCAGCTCGGAACGAGCGAGTGCGGGTGAAGCATGGCAACCGGATGGGCAGGCGACGGCGCGGTGCAGGAGCAGATCGACGCGACAGTCAAGGACGCGATCAAGCGCGCCCGCAGCCAATTGCCGCAGGGACCTGGCCGCAGCCACTGCGAGGACTGCGACGCACCGATTCCGGAGGCGCGGCGCCAGGCCATGCCCGGCGTCCGGCTGTGCGTGCCGTGCCAGCAGGTCCGTGATGGCGAGCAGCGCGCCGGTGCCGGCTACAACCGCCGCGGCAGCAAGGACAGCCAACTGCGCTGAACCGGCGGACCGCGTCAACCGGTGCGATTTCAGGCGTTGCGCGGTCGCATCACCAGCATCGCCTTGGCCAGCGCCGCGTGGCCGCGGCCGATCAGCCGCAGCAGATGCAGGCTGGCGAAGAACAGCGCGATGCCGGCCAGCGACACGAGGGGTGCGGCCCATGTCGGCATCGCGTGGATGAACATGCCATCGAGCCGCAGGTGACCATCGGAGAACAGTTCGATGATGCCGCCGATGGTGAGGCCGGTCGACAGCGACAGCAGCGTGACCGTCAGCGAGAAGTACAGCACGCCGAGCGGCAGTTTCAGCACCATGTACAGCAACGTGCTCCAGGTGCGCGGATCGCCGAGCAGGTTTCCGATCCGTTGCCACAGCGTGGCCGCTGCCGGTGGCGTCGCCGGCCGCCGCGGCATTCGTTCGCCGAGCAGCACCTCGACCAGCCGGCCCTCGAGCAGCGACAGCAGGTAGACGGTCGTCATGAACAGGATCATGAACGGCACGCCGATGATCAGCACCGCAACGCCGGCACTGATCGACACGCCCGCCACCGCCCAGGTGAAGTAGAAGATGCCGAGCGGCAGCGCCAGCAGCATGTACAGCACCGCCCCGTAGGTCCGGGCTTCGAGCACGACGCCGAACAGGCGCCGGTACCATGGTGTCGCTGGCGCCGCAGCGGGCAGGCGGCGCGACGGCGGATTCAGCGCCAGCACGACCTGCTGCTCGCGCTCGGTGTAGATCGCCGCGACTTCTTCCGGCGCACCGTAGCTGCCGACCATCTCGGCCAGCAGCGTCGCCTCATCGCTGCCGGGGCGCGCCGCAAGTTCCGAGCGCAGGTATTCCTCGGCGTCGTACAGCGCGTCCTGGATCAGTGCCGGGTCGGCACCGTGCAGCGCTGCCCGCAGCGCGCTGAGATACTCGGGGATGGTGCGCGGGGTGTTCATGACTGCTGCTCCTCCGATATGGCGGAAACGGGTGCGCCGAGTGCGCGGTCGACGTAGTCGCGGGTGCTGCGCCACAGTGCCTGCCACTCGGCCAGCACCGCCCGACCGGTCGGATTGATCCGGTAGTAGCGGCGCGGCGGGCCGCTGACCGACGGCTCGACATGGCTGTCGAGCAGGCCGCTGGCGCACAGGTTGCGCAGCACCGGGTAGATCGCGCTCTGCTTGCCGGCGACGGCGCCGTCGGCATCGCCCAACTGCTTCGCGATCTGGTAGCCGTACAGCGGCTCTGCCGCGCGCGCCAGCACGCTCAGCAGCACCAGCGCGACAGTGCCGGCGCTGAGCTCCTTGGCGAACTTCCTTCGCTGTGTCTCGATATCGTCCATCGGGGCCGCCCTCATCTGCGGACTTCCGGGTAGTGTGTGATAGACGATACTGTGAACTGAATAATAGTGGCCGTGCCGTTGGTCACGGGCCAGCCGGCGCCAGCGAACGATGTCAGCCGTACAATCCGGGCTCCACGGATGGAAGCCCCCATGACCAGTCGCGCGCGATCCTTCATACGATGGGCCATGGCGTTGCTGGCAACCGTGCCCGGCTTCGCTTCCGCCGAGCCGTTGACCGACCTGGTCGGCGAGTTCGATCGGGAGTTCGCGCAGCAGATCGATGCCGCCGGCGTGCCGGGCGGTGCATATGCAGTCGTGCATCGCGACCGGATCGTCCGTGCCGCGGGACATGGCGTGCGCCGGGTCGGCGACCGCACGGCGATGGTCGATGCCGACACCGTGTTCCGGCTGGCTTCGGTGTCGAAGACCTTCGCCGCGCCATTGACCGCGCTGCTCGTTGCCGAAGGCAAGCTCGACTGGAACGCGCCGGTCGGGCGTTACCTGCCGCAGTTCAAGTTGAAGGATGGGCAGGCGGACCGACTGCAGTTGCGGCATCTGCTCGGGCAGTCGACCGGGATCGTTCCGAACGCCTACGACAACCTGCTCGATGCGAACCAGCCACTCGACCGGATCCTGCCGCAGTTCCGCTCGCTCGCACCGATCTGTGCCCCGGGGGAGTGCTTCACCTATCAGAACATCGTGTTCGGGCTGATCGACCCGGTGCTGGAGCAGGCCAGCGGGCAGCGCTACGAGGTCCTGCTGCGACAGCGTCTGTTCGAGCCACTGCAGATGAGCCACGCATCGGTCGGCCTGCAGGCGTTCGAGGCCAGCGGCAACCGGGCGCTGCCACACGTCCGCCGCAACGGCCGCTGGTTCGCCACCAGAGTGCAGCCGGGCTACTACCAGGTCGCCCCGGCGGCTGGCGTCAATGCCAGCGCCACCGATCTCGGCCGCTGGCTGATCGCGCAACTCGGCCACCGTCCGGACGTGCTTCCCGCGGCGCTGATCGACGAGGTCGTGCGCGAGCGTGTCCGCACGCGTCGCGAACTGCGCCGCAAGCACTGGCGGGATTTCGTCAGCGACGCGCACTACGGCCTCGGCTGGAGGATCTACCGGATCGGCGATCGGCCGCTGTACCTGCACTCCGGCTGGGTCGAAGGCTATGTCGCCGAGATTGCCTATTCGCGCGAGCAGCAACTCGGTCTGGTCGTGCTGCTGAATGCCGAATCCGGGGTGTTCGGCGAGATCACCAGCCGTTTCTGGCGTCGCGCGCTCGCGCAGCCCGCCGCGTCGATGGCGGCGCGGCCGTGAGTCGCTACAGGCGGGCGTGTTCGAGAATTTCCTGTCCCATCAGCAGGCAGGACTCGCCGGCGACGTGGTAAATCAGCCGGATCCGGTAGTTCGCCCGGTAGACGTGTCCGTGCAGTTCCAGCACATCGAAGCGTTGCTCCGGCGCGGCCGGATTCTTCAGCGGCGCGATCGCTCGCGGGTCGGGATCGATGTGGACATCGTCTGCTTCGGCGTGGAACCGCAACAGCCGTTCGGCCTGGGCCATTGCGTGATCGCGGCATGGAATGTCGGCGGCGGCTGCGGGCGTGGCAAGCGCCAGCGCGAGCAGGGCGAGCGTGCTGTGCATCGTTGGCAGGTGTCCGGTCGATCGGCGCATCAGTCGAACAGGTCGCGGACTGCCGCACAACCCTCGAGTTCGAGCAGCCGTCGCTTGCGCTCGATCCCGCCGGCGTAGCCGGTCAGCGTTCCGTCGCGGCCGATCACGCGGTGGCAGGGCACCACGATCGCCAGCGGATTGCGCCCATTCGCTGCACCGACCGCGCGGGTCGCAGTCGGCGCCTGCAGCCGGCAGGCGATGTCGGCGTAGCTGCAGGTCTGTCCGTACGGCAACTCGCGCAGTGCCTGCCAGACCCGTTGCTGGAACGGCGTGCCGCGCGGAGCGAGTGGCAGTTCGAATATCCGCCGCTCGCCGTCGAAGTACTGTTCGAGCTGCCGACGAGCGTCGCACAGCAACGCATCGCCGTCGTCGCGCCGCATACCGGCCGTCGCTGCGTCGACCCGATCGGTGAACTCGATTTCGGTCAGGCCGCCGGCATCGGCGGCGATCCGCAGCGGACCGAGCGGGGACGGCATGGTCGTGAAGCGGATCATGTTCGACTCCTCGTCAGCAGGCTGGCATGGCGCCAGAGATGGATCACGGCATAGCCGCGCCACGGCCGCCAGCACTCGGCACGGATCGTCGAGGCGCGTGCGGTCAACGGCGTGTCGTTGCAGGCCAGCATCCGGCGCAACACCAGGTCGTCGGCCGGATAGGCATCCGGGTGGCCGAGCGCGCGCAACGCGACGTAGTGCGCGGTCCAGGCGCCGATGCCGGGCAGGGCGGTCCAGCGCGCGACGAACTCGTCCAGCGTACGGTCCGGAGCGAAATCGATCTCGCCGTCGAGCAGTGCCCGGGCCAGCCGGCGCAGTGTGTCGGCGCGGCTGCGGGTGATGCCGATCGCGCCGAGATCGGCCTCGACCAGCGCAGCGGGCGTCGGGAACAGATGGGTCAGGCCGTCGATCGGTGCGGGCAGTTCGCCTCCGAACCGCTGCACCAGCCGCGTCGCCAGCGTGCGGGCAGCCGCAACGCTGACCTGCTGGCCGAGGATCGCGCGGACCGCGATCTCGAAGCCATCCCAGCCGCTCGGCAGGCGCAGACCGGGCGACGCGGCGATCGGGTCGTGCAGTCGCTCGTCCCTGCCGAGCAACCCGGCGATTGCGGTCGGATCGGCGTCGAGGTCGAACATCCGACGCAGGCGGCGCACGACGTCCGGCAGCAGGCTCGGTTGCGGGCAGCGCAGCTCGACCCGCAACGCCGGCTGCCCGTGCTCGGCGGCGCTGACCCGCAGCCAGCCGGGTGCATCCGGAGTGCCGAACAGCCGCGCATAGCCGGTGGCGTCGACCTGCTCGACGCCCGGCAGCGCACGCCCGCGCAGGAACTCCAGCATCGCCTCGAACGCGTACGGCGGCCGGTAGTTCAGGCGCAGCGTCAGCCGGTCGGACGCCGCCGTCGGCGCCCGCTTGCGCATCTCGCGCGGCGCCATCCGGTAGGACTCGAGGAAGGTCGCATTGAAGCGGCGGATGCTGGCGAAGCCGGACGCCAGCGCGATGTCGGTGATCGGCAGTGCGGTCTCGGTCAGCAACTGCTTCGCGAACAGCAGTCGATGGGTACCGTGGACGCCGAGCGGCGCCGCTCCGAGCCGATCGACGAACACGCGGCGCAACTGTCGCTCGCTCAGGCCGAGCCGTTGCGCCAGCACCGCGACCGGCTGCTCGGCGAGCAGCCCGCTCTCGATCAACTTCAGCGCGCGGGCCAGCAGTGCGTCGCCGCGACGCCAACTGCCATCGGCCGGTGACAGTTCGGGGCGACAGCGCAGGCACGGCCGGAAACCGGCTGCCTCGGCCGCCGCCGCGGTCGGGTAGTAACTGACATGCTGCGGCTTCGGCGCCGGCGCCGGGCAGACCGGACGGCAGTAGATGCCGGTGCTGCGGACCGCGGTGAAGAACAGCCCGTCGAAGCGGGCGTCGCGGCTCAGTCGCGCCTGCTCGCATTGCTGCTCGGACGGCAGCGCTCGGTGATCGGGAACATTCGGCATGGCCTCAGGCTAGCACCGCGGACTGGCCTCGACTCGCCGGATTCGGACATCGATGCCGCCGGCAACGCCGCTCGGCGTACCATGACGCCCGCTTTCGTTCGAGGAACCACCGATGCCGACCACGCCCGCCTGCCCGCAATGCTCGCTGCAGAACACTTACGTCGACGGCGAGCTGTACGTCTGTGCCGACTGCGGCTACGAATGGCCGGTCACCGCCGAAGCGTCGGGCGAATCGAAGCCGGTCGTCCGCGACAGCAACGGCAACCCGCTGTCCGACGGTGACAGCGTCGTCGTCATCAAGGATCTGAAGGTCAAGGGTTCGTCGATCCCGCTCAAGCAGGGCACGGTGATCCGCAACATCCGGCTGGTCGATGACGATCCGGAGCACATCGAAGGCCATTCCGACAAGATCAAGGGACTGGTGCTGAAGACCTGTTTCCTGCGCAAGGCTTGATCCGCCGTTCGGGCGTGGCGCGTCGCGCTGATCTGCCATCCGGCCGCCCGTGAGGCACTTGTCTGGCGCACCGAGACGCCGAATCGTGCGACTCGACGCGGCAGGCTCGCCACAGCACGCATCGCGTCCACCGGCCCGGTCGAGATTGCGCGACTCCGGTGACGGATTCGGTGACCGATTGACCGGCGCGCCCGCTCCGGGCGCAGCCGTGGCCGCTGCGTGCTGACGGCCGACCGGCTGTTCGACCGGCCTGCTAGCCGCTAGGCTTGCCGGCTTATGTCGACCGTACTCTCCGACGCGCCGCGTGCGCGGCTGTCGCTCTGGCTGCTGTGGCTGGCCGGCTTCTATCTGTGCTGGCTCGGTCTGGTCGTGGCCGGCGGCCATTTCGACACGCTCGCCGCGCACTGGGGCATCGCGACGGCGATGGGCATCGGCTCCTATGTAGCCGGCTCTACACCGATGGGTGGCGGCACGGTCGGTTTCCCGATCCTCGTGCTGCTGTTCGATCAGCCGGCTCAGCTCGGCCGCGATTTCAGTTTCGCGGTGCAGAGCATCGGCATGGTCAGCGCGAGCATCTTCATTCTGTGCCGTCGACAGCCGCTCGAATGGCCGATGCTGGTTCCGGCGATGGCGGGTTCCGCGATCGGCACGCCGATCGGCATCCTGTACATCGCACCGCTGGTGCCGGCACTGGCGATCAAGATCACGTTCGCGGTGGTCTGGGCCAGCTTCGGCGTGCTGCATCTGTATCGCACCCGCGAGTTCGCCGCAGCCGACGGGCTGACACGGCCGATGCCGCGCTTCGACCGCTGGGTCGGCTTCGCACTGGGCCTGAGCTCGGGCATGACGGTCGCCGCCATCACCGGCGTCGGTATCGACATGGTGCTGTACGCGACACTGGTGCTGCTCCGCCGTGCCGACCTGAAGGTCGCGATCCCGACCTCGGTGCTGATCATGGCGTTCACGTCGCTGCTCGGCATCGGCTTCAAGGCCGCCGTGACCGGCATCCAGCCCGGCGTCTACGAGAACTGGCTGGCCGCCGCGCCGATCGTCGCACTTGGCGCGCCGCTCGGTGTGTTCATCGTGAACCGGATCGGCCGCGTGCCGACGCTGTACTTCGTCGCGGCGCTGTGCATCCTGCAGTTCGTCTGGACCGTCCACAACGAGTGGGCGAATCTCGGCCTGCGCGGCCTGACGATCGCGCTCGGCGGTGTGCTGGCGTTCAACATCGTGTTCGAGCTGCTGCATCGGTGGGGCGGGCGACTCGGATCGCCGGCGACGTCGGTCGCGGTGGACAGCGACGCCATCGAGCCGGTCCGGGCTTCGTAGCGCAGACACAGTTCACCGAGCTCGGCATCGCCGGTGCGCTGGTCGCGACCTTCATCGGCCGCGGCCTCGGCTGGTACGGTGAAGGCGAAGCCGCCGGATTCATCATGTCGCTGCTCGGCGCGATCGTGGTGCTGAGCGTGTGGGGCATGCTCGGCAGCAACAGGAAACGTCGCTGAGCGCGCTCCGGCGACCGGCGCTGCGTCAGCGCGAGCAGCTCCAGGCCAGCATGCGGCCGTCGCGATACGGCATCAGCCCGTGAAACGGCCGCGGATCGCCATCGAACACCAGCGGCAGGAACTGCCGGTCGCCGTCCCACATCGGCAGTTCCGACAGGCGATCCAGCGCAACCCATTCGAGCGCGCCTTCGGGGTTCGACGTGTAGGGATTGCCCTCGAAGGCATCGATCAGGAACACGAAACCGAGCCAGTCCTCGCCGTGCCTGCCGAAGCCTGGCCAACTGATCGTGCCGCGCAACTGCAGCCCGCTGCACTCGATACCGGCTTCCTCGCGGATCTCCCGCCGCATTCCGGCCAGCACGTCTTCATCGGCTTCGAGCTTTCCGCCGAGTCCGTTGTACTTGCCGAGATGATGATCGTCCGGCCGCGCATTGCGATGAACCATCAACACCCGCGAGCGATCGGGCGACAGCACGTAACCGAGGGTGGCGAGAATAGGAGTGTATGGCATCGATGTGGAGTGGATCGTCCGTGGGAGGGAGGGAAGGCGGCGGCGCCGACGCCGGAAAGGCGGCCGATGCACGCCGCCGCCGCTCAGCGGGCTGGCAGTTCTGACGAACCGTTCACCTGCCTTGCGCTGCCGCGAGAACATCACTTCATGGCAAGCCGTGTTGGTCCCCGGGACACCCAAGCCGATAGTGCCGGCCAAGGCCCGCACGTTGAACGAATGGCTCTGTCCCGCGGATTCCATGATGGCCCGAGCGCATGACTTTCACCCCAAGGCCGAATGCATGAGTGCAACCGGACACGCCATGCCGCGAAAAGCCGGTCCGCTCGATCGCATAGTTGGGGCACTAGCCATGCACTCGCATCAGGAAAACCACGTTGAAACTCGGCGTCCCGGTGTGTTCGGCCGCAGGTCTGCGCGCCGGTCGAACGCGAATCGCAACCCGGTGTGGCTAGTCAAGGTGCGATCAGTCGGTCGCCTACGGCCGCGTTCACCGCCTCCCAGACTTCTGGCGAAACTCCATCGGTCCATACAACGACAAGAACCAAGTCTCCCCGGTGAACCCGCGCGCGATCGATGCTCTCGTTATGCGACCAAATTTTGCGTAAGGCATCTTCCCGCCGATCAGCGTCTGCCGCAGACGCAGCCTCCAAGCCGTAGATGCCTAGCTCTCTATCACCGAGGTAGAGCGCGTAGAGCGCAGAGCGAATCCCCTCTCCGCTGAGATTACCTTGCGACCCGCTTCGTGCAATGGCTTCAATGAACTCAGCGTCATTTGAGTGTTGCGGGTTCCCCTGTATCACCCTGCGGGGCACATGGCGAACCGTGTTGTCGGCGAGCAGGCGCGTCATGAGCGAGGGGTGCAGTTCGCGTCCTTCCAGGACCAGCGGGGCTAGTCCACTTGCCGCCAGCTGGGGCGACTCAGCCGCAAAGGCGGAGTCGACGGCAAGAGCCATGAAGAGAAGAAATGCAAGGCGCATGAGGTGATCGCCGATCGTGGAGATGATGAGACCGCTCGATCGCCGAACGGTTCCTTCCAAGCTACGACTAGCCATTCCATGAAGCCTAACAACGACGCGTTAGGCGGCTGCGGGCCGACACAACAACAGGAAACACGATGGCCTGTCCCCGCTTGAACGCACAGTTGGGCGGCTCCGCGGGCGCTTGCTTGGTTGTACGTGAACCTGTACAATGGGGGTCATTGCCGGAGGACCCGAGATGGACGCAATTACCTACTCAGCAGCGCGAGCTAACCTGGCAAGCACCATGGATCGCGTGTGCGACAACCACGAAACCTTGATTATTACTCGAAATAGCCAGCAGTCGGTGGTGATGCTTTCGCTCGAGGATTTCAAGGCGCTCGAAGAGACGGCCTACTTGTTGCGTAGCCCTGCAAACGCACGCCGGTTGCTCTCGGCAATGCGGCAGCTAGAGGCAGGAGAAGGGACGCAGCGCGAGCTCGCCGAATGAGGCTTGTGTTCGCCGAGGAGGCATGGGACGACTACCTCTACTGGCAGAAGCATGACAAGCGGGTTCTGGAGCGAATCAACAAGCTCATCAAGGAGGTCGTGCGCGAGCCGTTTGCGGGCGTCGGCAAGCCCGAGGCTCTCAAGCACGCGCTCTCGGGCTACTGGTCCAGGCGAATTACCGACGAGCACCGAATGGTTTACCGCGTGGACAACGGGTCGCTTCTGATCGCACAGCTGCGATACCACTACTGAGCCGCCCAACGAGGCTGTAGAAAAATCCCCATCCCCGAATCTTGCCCGTCGCCGGCAATCTCAGCAAGATGCGTCATCGCTTCAACATGACGCTTCGATGGCTCGCTTCCGGCATATCGATACCAGCCCGCGCTTCCTCGCCGTGGATCTCGAACGGCAACTGCTTCCCGGCAGCTTCGAGCATGCGCTGAACTACCTGGTCGACCACGAGCTCGACCTGTCGACGCTCGAGGCCCGCTACGACAACGACAGGCATGGCGCGCCGGCGTTTCCGCCCGGGATGCTGCTGAAGATCGTGTTGTTCGCCTACTCGCAGGGCATCGTCAGCAGCCGGGCGATCGAGCGTGCTTGCCGCGAGCACGTCACCTTCATCGCGCTGTCCGGCGACAGCCAGCCGCATTTCACGACGATCGCCGGCTTCGTCAGCCGGCTGGGCGAACCGATCGCAGCGCTGTTCGCGCAGGTGCTGGCGGTCTGCGAC
>JAWLBY010000004.1:0-147182 GCA_041687455.1 Lysobacteraceae bacterium
ACGACGAAGAAGCCGTCGGATAGCACAAGTCGCTGTTCAGCCGGGACTTTTCTGATGACGATTTCCCCGGACAGCAGTGGGCTTTCGCCGGGATGACGATATCGGGGCGACGGCCGCCAGCAATGTCCCGGACAGCAGTGGGCTTCTGCAGGCACGATGCTGCTCCCGATCCCCGATCCCCGATCCCCGATCCCCGATCCCCGATCCCCGATCCCCGATCCCCGATCCCCGATCCCCGATCCCCGATCCCCGATCCCCGATCCCCGATTCCCGATTCCCGATTCCCGATTCCCGATTCCCGAATCCCGAATCCCGAATCCCGAATCCCGAATCCCGAATCCCGAATCCCGAATCCCGAATCCCGAATCCCGAATCCCCAAAAGAAACGGGGCGCCGCAGCGCCCCGTCCGTAGCCCGATCGATCGGTCGGATCAGAACCGGAACACGCCCGATAGCGACATCGTGTCGCGGCTGTCCGAGTCGTCGTAGGCGAAGTCGAGCTGGAAGCGCGGGAACGCGACGCCGAAACCGACCGACAGGTGGGTTTCGTCCTCGCCCGGGAAGAACAGCACCGCATTTGCGTACGGCGTTTCGCTGCCTTCGAAGCTCGGGCTGTCCGGATCGCCGACGAAGGTCAGTTTGTGCGCTTCCTCGCGCCAGACGCCGGCGCGCAGGCTGACCGGGAAGCGCAGCGAGTCGATCACGTACTCGCCGCCGAGACGGGTTTCCCAGACGCTGTCGGCCTTGATCCGCGACAGCACCAGCGGATCGCTGAACTCGGCGAAATCGCCGCCGAAGAACGCATCGTCGACCGGGTCGCTGAGGTTCGAGTAGTTGATCCGGTTGACGTCGAGGTTCAGCATCAGCCGGTCGGTGACCCGCCACGAGAAGCCGACGCCGAACATGTCCGGCGCCTCGAACGCGGTGATCCGGTCGTTGAACACGATCGGGCCGGACTCGTTGTTGAGGATGTTCACCGCGCGGTAGTCGAACTTCGGCGCGCTGCGGTACGACAGGCCGATACTGAAACGATCCGAGCCGCGATAGAGCAGGCCGATGTTGTAGCCGTAGTCGCTGTCATCGCCGAACTGCGCCTGCGCGTTGCGCACGTCCGGCAGGTTGCTGAGGTCGTCGAAGTTGACGTCGAAGCGCTCGGTGACGCTCGCCATCTCGAAGTCGTAGTAGCTGACGCCGATGCCGAACGACAACGTGTCGGTCAGGTTGTAGGCGAAGCTCGCGCCCCAGTTGACGATCTCGAGGTCGGCCGCGGCGCGGAAGCCGCGGGTGGCGAACACGTCGCCGTTCGGCAGCGTGAAGCCGATCGGGTTGGTCTGGTAGGCGTTTTCGTAGTTCAGGAACTGGTGCCGGTACAGCGCGATCGCCCAGCGATCACGCGGCAGCACCCAGGACACGAACGACACCTCGTCGGTGTCGTCGTCGGCGCGGCTGTAGCCCACGCCGCTCGGATCGAACGGGGCGGTCGTGAAGCTGCCGCCGGACGCATAACGCGTCGAATATTCGTTGCGGCGCAGTTCGAGCGAGACCTGCTGCTCGAGGCCGAGCCGGGTCAGGCCGGCCGGGTTGGTGTAGGCCGCCGTCGCATCGTCGGCGGCGCCGAGGAACGCGCCGCCCATCGCCAGGCTGCGTGCGCCCGGGTTGGAGAAGCTGAACGGCAGGTTCGCGTTGTTCTCGTCATTGGTGATCGCGAGCGCCGAGCCGGAGGCAACGAGCAGCGCGAGCGCGACCGCGCGGGATAGCGTGGTGTTGTTCATGGTTTTCCGGATCCCCGGGTGTTAAGGCGCCGTTAGCTTACAAGAAGCCGGGCGCCTTCCGTGTGCCGGAAGTGGGGGCGGGCCGGGGCCTTATAATTCGCGCCCCGCTCCACCACCACCACGCAGGCCACCGGACATGACGAAGAAGACGATCTTGAACGACACCCACCGCGCGATCGGCGCCAGGATGGTCGACTTCGGCGGCTGGGACATGCCGATCCATTACGGCTCGCAGATCGACGAGCACAACGCGGTGCGGCAGGACGCCGGCATGTTCGACGTCTCGCACATGACCGTGGTCGACCTGCATGGTGCGCGCTGCCGCGATTTCCTGCGCCGGCTGCTGGCCAACTCGATCGACAAGCTGAAGAAGCCGGGCAAGGCGCTGTATTCCTGCATGCTGAACGATGCCGGCGGCGTCATCGACGACCTGATCGCCTATTACCTGGCCGACGACTTCTACCGCGTGGTGGTCAACGCCTCGACCCGCGACAAGGACCTGGCCTGGATCGAACGCCATGCGCATGCGTTCGGGATCGAGATCCGCGAACGGCCGGAGCTGGCGATGATCGCGGTGCAGGGGCCGAACGCCCGCGACAAGGTGCATTCGCTGCTGTCGCCGGAGTCCGCCGCGCGTGCCGGCAAGCTCGGCAAGTTCTTCGCCGCCGATCTCGACGGCATGTTCGTCGCCCGCACCGGCTACACCGGCGAGGACGGCTACGAAATCATGCTGCCGGAGGCGCAGGCGGCCGGATTCTGGAACCGGCTCGCCGCGGCCGGCGTGCGCCCGGCCGGACTCGGTGCGCGCGACACGCTGCGGCTCGAGGCCGGCATGAACCTGTACGGGCAGGACATGGACGAGTCGGTGTCGCCGCTGGAGGCGGCGCTGGCGTGGACGGTCAGTCTCGACGAAGGTCGCGAGTTCATCGGTCGCGCGGTGCTCGAGCAGCAGCAGCGCGACGGCGCGCCGCGGCAGATGATCGCGCTGGTGCTCGACGAACGCGGCGTGCTGCGCCACGGCCAGCCGGTGCTGACCGCGGCCGGCCCCGGCGAGATCCTGTCCGGTACGTTCTCGCCGACGCTCGGCCGAGCGATCGCGTTCGCCCGCGTCCCGGCCGGCGAGCTCGGCGAGGTCCGGGTCGACATCCGCGGTCGCGAAGTGCCGGTGCGACGGGTCGACGCGCCGTTCGTGCGCGACGGCCAGGCCTGCGCCGGCGTGCTGCCGGGCTGAGTGCTTCCGCCAGCGGGAGCGGCCTTCCCGGGCGTCAGCCGCGCACCGGAAGCACAAGATCGAGGCTGAAGCCGCTCCCACAGTGCCGAATGCCGCGCAGATGCGGGAGCCGCTTCCGCGGCGACCGCGCGACCGGTTCGCCGCGGTGACGGCCTGTCCCTTACAATTCGCGCGCCTGCCCATCTGACCTGCGGAGCCCCCATGAAAGAGATTCCCGGCGACCTGAAGTTCCTGAAGTCCCACGAGTGGGCGCGGGTCGAGGACGACGGCCGCGTCGTGGTCGGTATTTCCGATCACGCGCAGTCCGCCCTCGGCGACCTGGTCTACGTCGAATTGCCGAACGTCGGCGACCATGTCGATGCCGGTGCCGGTGCCGGTGTCGCGGTGGTCGAGTCCGTCAAGGCGGCGTCCGATGTCTACGCGCCGGTCTCGGGCACGGTGGTCGCGGTCAACTCGGCACTGACCGACGCGCCGGAAACGATCAACGAGGACGCCTGGGGCGAAGGCTGGATCTTCGCCCTGACGCCGGACGACGCCGGCCAGCTCGACGAGCTGCTGTCGCCGGACGACTACGCGGCGTCGATCGAGGAGCACTGACGCGACCGGATCAGGGATTCGGGATTCGAGATTCGTCGAGCCCGTCCCCGGCCCGCAAGCTGCTCGCCGATGCGTCATCCGCATCGGCCGCTGTCGCACCGTCCGAGCGGACGGTGCGTCGTTGTAACGAATCCCCATTCTCCGATCCCGAACCCCGGCCGTACGCCCATGCCCTTCATTCCCCACACCGCCGACGATGTCCGCTCGATGCTCGAGGCGATCGGCGTTTCCAGCATCGAAGACCTGTTCGATGAAATCCCGGCCGAGCTGAAGGTCGCGTCGCTGCCGGGGGTGCCCGAGGCGCTCAACGAGCAGGCGATCACCCGGCTGATGCACGCGCGTGCCGGGCAGGACGAAGCCCTGCTGTGCTTCGCCGGTGCCGGTGCCTACGAGCACCACATCCCGGCCGCCATCTGGCCGATCGTGACCCGCGGCGAGTTCTATTCGGCCTACACGCCATACCAGGCCGAAGCGAGCCAGGGCACGCTGCAGCTCATCTACGAATACCAGACGATGATGACGCGGCTGACCGGCATGGACGTCAGCAATGCGTCGATGTACGACGGCGCCTCGGCGCTGGCCGAGGCCGTGCTGATGGCCGAACGCAGCGTCCGCAACGGCCCGCGCCGCGTGCTGGTGCCGACCACGGTGCATCCGGCCTATCGCAAGACGCTGAAGACGATCGTCGGCCACCAGGACATCGAGATCGTCGAACTCGACTGTCCGACCGGTGCGCTCGATCCGAGCGCGGTCGCGGCCGCGACCGGCGATTTCTCGGCGCTGGTCATTCCGCAGCCGAACTTCTTCGGCGTACTCGAGGATGTCGATGCGCTGACCGATGCCGCCCACGCGCGCGGCATGCTGGCGATCGCGCTGGTCAATCCGATGAGTCTCGCGCTGCTGGCGTCGCCCGGCGAGTGGGGCGGCCGCGGCGCCGACATCGTCTGCGGCGACGGCCAGCCGCTCGGTGTGCCGATGTCGTCCGGCGGCCCGTATTTCGGATTCCTCGCCTGCAAGCAGGCGCTGGTGCGGCAGATGCCGGGACGCATCGTCGGGCGCACCACCGATCTCGACGGCCGCAGCGGGTTCGCATTGACGCTGCAGGCGCGCGAGCAGCACATCCGGCGCGCCAAGGCGACCTCGAACATCTGCACCAACCAGGGCCTGCTGGTCACGGCGGCGACGATCTACATGGCGCTGCTCGGTCCGGAAGGGCTGCGACGGGTCGCGGCTGCATCGGCCGCGAACACCGCGGCGCTGTCCGATCGGCTGCTGCGGATTCCCGGTGTTAGCCCGCTGTTCGACCGGCCGTTCTTCCACGAGCGCGCGTTCGTGCTGCCGAAGCCGGCTGCCGAGATCATCGATCGGCTCGGTGAGCAGCGGATCGTCGCCGGCGTCGCGGTCGGCGAGGAGTATCCGCAGCTCGGCGATGCATTGCTGGTCTGCGCGACCGAAACGAAGACGGCCGAGGACATCGAGACCTTCGCCGGCGCACTCGCGGCCGTGCTGTAACGGCGCGCGACGCGCCGCAGCAAGGCGTCGGACGAGTAGAAAGTTCGCGCAAATCGGCTTGTGCGACGCGAAAGCCGGCCCTCGGGCCGGCTTTTTTTTCGCGCGGCGTTCGCCCGGTCAGCCGCCAGTTCGGTTTCCGTCGCGGACTCGGCCGGATGCCGGTTCCGACGCCGCTGAATCATTGCACGGAATTCAAGCGGAGATGGCAAAACGTCCTGCAATTCCCGACTGATTTTCGCATTGGCGATATATCGCCGCGTTCGCGTCGCGGCGACCGGAAGCGGGCCGGCGCGGCTCTCGGGCCATGTCGAAGATGGTCGATCGACGCCATTGCCGGCGCGATTGCATGTGATGCAGACGACATCGCTGCAGAAATTCTGTTGACACTTGAAAAAGCCGTGATTAGCTTCGCGCACAGCAGAACTGCTCTGCGGAATGCGGTGACGAACGAACGAGTCGAGCACGGCTACACACGCGGCGACGCGACGACATCCACCTCGGTGGATACGAGCCCCTTCTCACTTTCGTCGTCGACCGCGGTCGACGGGATACGACGCCCGCGACGCCAGTGCGTCGCGGGCGTTTTCGTATGCGGCATCAACGATGCCGCTCTCTGGGCAGCTTCAACCACCTGACGAGGAGCTACACCAATGGCCACGAAGAAAGCGAGTGCGAAGAAACCGGCGGCGAAGAAGTCCGCCGCCAAGAAGGCGGGCGCCAAGTCCGCTGCCACCAAGAAGGTCGCCGCCGCGCGCAAGTCGACGGCGAAGAAGGTTGCCGCCAAGCGTCCGGCAGCGAAGAAGGCCGCCGCCAAGAAGTCGGTGAGGAAGACCGCCGCCAAGCGTCCGGCAGCGAAGAAGGTCGCCGCCAAGAAGGCAACGGCCAAGAAGGCAACGGCCAAGAAGGCAACGGCGAAGAAGGCAACTGCCAAGAAGGCAACGGCCAAGAAGGCAACGGCGAAGAAGGCAACGGCCAAGAAGGCCACTGCCAAGAAGGTCACTGCCAGGAAGGCCACCGCAAAGAAGGCAACGGCCAAGCGCGCAGCGGCGAAGAAGGGCGTAGCCAGAAAGGCGGCCGCGAAGAAGACCGGCGCGCGCAAGTCCGCCGCCAAGAAGGCGACGGCGCGCAAGCCGGCGGCGAAGAAGGCTGCCAAGAAGGTCAGCGCGCGCAAGCCTGCAGCCAGGAAGGCGGCGAAGAAGCCGGCGGCCCGCAAGTCGACCCGCAGTGCCGCGCGCAAGCCGGCCGCGCGTCGCAGCAAGCCGACCGACAGCAGCGCCGAGCAGGCAAGCTCGGTGACGATGCCGGCCCCGCCGGTCGCGCCGACGATTTGATCCCCCGATCGCCGTGATCTGGCTCTCTCCCTGCGCCCAGACAGGGAGAGAGACCGTTTCACCGGCGGCGCGGCACGGCTGAGGCCGGGATCAACGACAACGCGGCCGGTTTCGGCCGCCGCAAAGCACTCGGCCGCTGCGAGCGTTCGGTCGAGTCGGCTCGCGATACGCGCGTCACGATTCGCAACTCCGTCGATGACCACAGGCGGCGTCTGCCGCGTGTGTGTCGGTACGGCAGCTCACTGCCGCCTCGCGTAGCGACGACCGATCGGTGGTCGCCGGCCGAGCGCCGCTGGCGCGGACGAAGCTTTCGCAGTATCCGGTTCGTTCAGCGCTTGGCGCGTGAGCGGGAAGCGCGCTCGAGGCCGGTCCAGTCGCGTGGCGGCAGGCCGAGAAAACGATCGAGCGCAATCGGCAGCAGTCCGCTCGGCGCCGAGCTTTCGCAGTTCCACACCGCGACCATGCCGAACCGATGCTCCGGCAGGAACGCCAGCATCGCCCGGTAGCCCTTGACCGCGCCGGCATGGAACACCAGCCGCTCGCCGGCGTAATCGAATACCCGCCAGCCGATTGCGTAATGCGCGTCGCGAACCCGCGCGCCGCGCCAGCCGCCGGCGCGGCGTTCGCCCGGCGTTGCGACCACCGGTGTCTGCACGGTGCTCAACAGATCCTCCGGCAGCACGTCGGGGCGGCCGCCCATCTGCGCGATCAGCCACTGGTTGAGGTCGCGCACGCTGGCATTGACGCCGGCCGCCGGCGGAATCCGGTAATAGGTGTCGTTCGGCTTGGTCGCGACCCAGCCGCGCCGACCGCGCACATGCGGACGCGCCCAGCGCTCGCTCGCTTCCAGCGCCTCGCGGCCGTAGGTCGCCGAGTACATGCCGAGCGGGTGGAAGATGCGCCGCTCGACCTCGTAGTAGTAGAAGTTGCCGGTGGCGGCGAACACCATGTCGCCGATCAGGCTGAAGGCGACGTTCTGGTAGGCGTAGCAATTGCCCGGTTCGCAGGTGATCGGCGCTTCGCCGAGCTTGTCGACCAGCAGCGGATACGGCTGGTTGGCCTCGAGCTCGCGGTCGTAGGCATGAAACGGCAGCCCGACCCGGTGGCTCAGGATGTCGAGCACGGTCAGCTTTTCCGATGCCTGCAGATCCTTGAGCTTGAACGCCGGCAACTGGTCGACGATCCGGCTTTCCCAGCTCATCGCACCGTCGCGGACCAGCATCGCGGTCAAGGTGCCGGCGAACGCCTTCGACAGCGACGCGATCCGGAACACGGTGTCGCGGTCGACCGGGTCGTTGCGGCCGGCCTGGGTCGTGCCGAAACCGCGTTCGAGCAGGATCCGGTCCTCGTGCACGACACCGATCGCGAGGCCGGTGACGCGGCCGCGCGCGACGATCTGTTCGGCCAGATGTTCGATCTTTGCGACGAGCCCGGCCGGGACCGGCCGCGACGGCGCAGCGACGGTCGCACCGGCCAGCGGCGCGGCGAGCAACAGGATCAGTGCGGCTGTCACGATCGGCACGGCGCGACGTCTTGCTTTCGTGTCTCGCACAGGCTGCGTATGCTTCAGGAAACAGGCACGGATTCTAACCGTCGGCACCGCTGGCCGGACCGCACGGGATCGTATTTGCGCCGGATGGCGCGACCGGCGGATCCGCGGTCGCGATGCGCCGACGGCTCGGCATTGATCATCGACGAACGAGGTGGGCCATGATGAGCGGACTGTTGCTGCTGGGCGTGCTCGTTGTGCTGGCGTTGTGGCTGGTCGGCATCTACAACGGCCTGATCACCGCGCGCAACGGCTACAAGAACGCGTTTGCACAGATCGACGTGCAACTGACGCGGCGCCACGATTTGATCCCGAACCTGGTCGAGGTCGCGAAGAAATACATGCAGCACGAGCGCGACACGCTGGAGGCGGTGATCGCGGCGCGCAACTCGGCCGTTGGAGCGCAACAGACCGCCGCCGCCCAGCCTGGTGACCCGCGCGCGATGCAGCAATTGTCCGGCGCCGAGAATGCGTTGACCGCGACGCTCGGCCGGTTGTTCGCGCTGTCCGAGGCGTATCCGGACCTGAAGGCCAACCAGACGATGATGCAGTTGTCCGAGGAGCTGACCTCGACCGAGAACCGCATCGCCTTCGCGCGGCAGGCGTTCAACGACCAGGTGATGGGCTACAACAACCGGCGCGAGGTGTTTCCGAACAATTTGATCGCCGGTTCGTTCGGTTTCCAGCCGGCTGCACTGCTCGAGATCGGTGCCGGCGAAGCGCACAAGCGCGAAGTGCCGCAGGTGTCGTTCTGAGGAAGGGGTTCGGGGATTGGGAATTCTGAACAGTGTGCCGCGACTGACATTGCCTCACTCGTTGAGGCAACTTGCGCGTTCCGAGCCACTGCAGGCACGCAGCATCGATCTGGTGCTCGAACGAATCTTTGGTCCCGAATCGCCAATCCCGCCATCCCCATGAACTTCTTCGAACGCCAGGCAGCGGCGCGGCGCACCACACGGCGCCTGATCGTGCTGTTCGGGGCTGCGGTGCTGGCGATCGTGCTGGTCGTGGATGCGGCAGTGCTGTTCGCGCTCGGCCTGCAGGTGCCGAGCGACACGATGCAGTACGGCGGCGTCGACCAGTTCGCCGCCGCGCACGCCGGCTTGCTGGCGGTCACCAGCCTGGCGACGCTGGCGGTGATCGGCGCCGCATCGCTGGTCCGGATCGGCAGCCTGCGCGCCGGTGGTGCGGCGGTCGCGCAGCGGCTCGGCGGCAGCCGAGTCGAGGAGGACACCCGTGATCCGCAACTGAAGCGGCTGCGCAATGTGGTCGAGGAGATCGCGATCGCGGCCAGCACGCCGGTGCCGGAGATCTTCGTGCTGAACGCCGAGCCCGGCATCAACGCGTTCGCCGCCGGCTACTCGACTTCCGATGCGGCGATCGCGGTCACCCGGGGCGCGCTCGAACAACTCAACCGCGACGAGCTGCAGGGTGTCATCGCGCACGAGTTCAGCCATCTGCTGAACGGCGACACGCGGCTCAACATCCAGTTGATGGGGCTGCTGTTCGGCATCCTCGTGCTCGGCGTGACCGGGCGCAAGGTGTTGCAGTTCGGCCGTCGCGGGCGCGATTCGAAGGAAGCCGGCGCGGTGCTGCTGATCGCCCTGGTATTGCTGATCGTCGGCTATGTCGGCGTGTTCTTCGGCCGGCTGATCAAGGCCGGCGTCTCGCGTTCGCGCGAGTACCTGGCCGACGCATCGGCGGTGCAGTTCACCCGCCAGACCCGCGGCATCGCCGGCGCGCTGAAGAAGATCGCCGGTGTGCAGGACGGTTCCCGGCTCGGCAGCGGCGACACCGAGGAGGTTTCGCACATGCTGTTCGGCGACGGTATCGGCTACTCGCGGCTGTGGGCCACCCACCCGCCGCTGGTCGACCGGATCCGGGCGCTCGACCCGGCTTTCGATCCGCGCACGCTCGTCTCGCTGCGGCAGCAGTGGCGCACTTCGCCGCCGTCCGGTCTGCTCGAGGACCAGGCACTCGGGCTGGACGCACCGCGTGCCTCGCTGACCGGCACGTCGCGACCGAGCCTGCCGCTTGCGTCCGGCACGCTGCACCAGCAGGCCGGTCGGTTCGACGCCGGGATCGACGAGGCGGCGCGCATCCATGCCGCGTTGCCGGCGAAGCTGGTCGATGCCGCCCACGCGCACGACGGTGCGATGGCGCTGCTGCTGGCGCTGCTGCTCGACGGTGACGCGGGGTTGCGCGAGCAGCAACGCGACTCGATCGCGAGCGGCCTCGGCGCAGCGGTCGCCGAGGCCGCGCTCGCGTTGCAGCCGCAGACTGCCGCGCTGCATCCATTGTTGCGGCTGCCGCTGGCGTCGCTGGCGTTTCCGGCGCTGCGTCAGCGTCCGGCTGCCGAGCTCGATCGGTTCGTTGCGACCTGCGACGCGCTGATCCACGCCGACGGAGCGGTCGGCCTGTTCGAGTACTGCCTCGGCCGTCTGCTCGAACGGCAGGTCGTCGAAGCGCTCGATCCGGCCCGTCGGCGGCCGGACGGACGCCGCAAGCTGGCGCAATCCCGCGACGCACTGCGCGACCTGTTCGCGGTGCTCGCCGAGCACGGCCACGGCGACCGCGACGCTGCCCGCCGGGCATTCGTCGCCGGGTTGCATGTCGTGCTGCCGAACGAGGCATTCGAGTACCGGCCGCCACGCGACTGGGTCGCCGCGCTCGACCGTTCACTCGACGAGATCGATCGGCTGGCGCCGCTGGCCAAGCAGATGCTGGTCGATGGCCTGGCCGAGGCCTGCAGCCACGACGGCCGGATTTCGGTCGCCGAGGCGGAGCTGCTGCGTACCGTCTGCGCCTGCCTGCACTGCCCGTTGCCGCCGTTGCTCGGCGGTCGCTGACGACCGGCAGCTTGTCGCACGTCCGGCGCATGTCCCGACGCGCTCACGGCACGTCACGCGCGTGCGCGTGTCGCTGCCGGGCCACCGCCCGTGGCGGCAGGCGGTGTTCCGCTCAGCCTGCCGGCGATGCCGGTCCGCGGCTCGGCCGCCGTTGCGGGTTCAGGCCGCGTCGCGCAGCGCCGCCGTGTCGCCGAGGATCAGGTCGGCGGCACGTTCGGCGATCATGATCGTCGGTGCGTTGGTGTTGCCGCCGATCAGTGACGGCATCACCGAAGCATCGACCACACGCAGACCGGCGATGCCGCGCACGCGCAGTTCCGGGTCGACCACCGCGTCGACATCGGTGCCGATCCGGCAGGTGCCGATCGGGTGGTAGATCGTTTCCGCCTTGGCGCGGACGAACGCGGCCAGTTCGGTGTCGCTGCGCTTGCCCTCGCCCGGGAACAGTTCGCCGGCGCGATACGGCTGCAGAGCCGGCTGCGACAGCAACTGGCGGCTGACCCGGACCGCCTCGACCAGCATCTGCAGGTCGTAGCCGTCCGGATCGCTGAGGTAGTTGGCGTGGATGCGCAGCTTGTCGGACGGATCGGCCGAGGCGAGCCGCAGCCGGCCGCGGCTCTTCGGCCGCAGCGCGCAGGCGTGCACGGTATAGCCGAAGCCCGGCAGCCGGTTGCGGCCGTGGTCGTCGAGGATCGCCGGCACGAAATGGAACTGCAGGTCCGGTCGGTCATCGACCGCGAACCGGCTGCGCACGAAGCCGCCGGTCTCGGCGATGTTCGAGGTGCCCGGGCCGCGCCGGAACAGGTAGTAGTCGAATGCGATCCGGACGTCGTTGGTGCGGTCGTAGGTCAGCGGCTGGTTGCAGCGATCGATCGTGCAGATGTCGAGGTGATCCTGCAGGTTGGCACCGACGCCGGGCAGGTCGTGGCGCACGTCGATGCCGTGCTCGCGCAGGTGGTCGGCCGGACCGATGCCCGACAGCATCAGCAGTTGCGGTGAATTGATCGCGCCGCCGCTGACCAGCACCTCGCGCTCGGCGGCCTGGAAATAGGCCTTGCCGCCGGCGGTGTAGACGACGCCGGTCGCGCGGCCGCGCTCGATCACGATCCGGTTGACCAGCGCGCCGGTCACGATGGTCAGGTTCGGGCGCTTGCGGGCCGGCTCAAGATAGGCGCGTGCGGCCGAACAGCGGGCGCCGTCGCGCTGGGTCACCTGGTAGAAGCCGAAGCCCTGCTGCGTGACGCCGTTGAAGTCGCGGTTGGCCGGGTAGCCGGCCTGTACGCCGGCTTCGACGAACGCGTCCGACAACGGATTGTGGTAGCGCAGGTCGTCGACCGACAGCGGGCCGTCGGCGCCGTGCAGCGCGTCGCCGCCGCGGCTGTTGCCTTCGGAGCGGCGGAAGTACGGCAGCACGTCATTCCAGCCCCAGCCGGTCGCGCCGTGCGCGTCCCAGTCGTCGTAATCGCCGGGCACGCCGCGGATGTAGCACATCGCGTTGATCGAACTCGATCCGCCGAGCACCTTGCCGCGCGGCCACCAGAGCCGGCGGCCGTCGAGATGGCGCTCGGGTTCGGTCGAGTAGTCCCAGTTGACGCCCTTCTTGCCGACCAGCTTGGCGATGCCGGCCGGCATGTGGATGAACGGGTGCCAGTCGCGCGGGCCCGCCTCGAGCAGCAGCACGCGCAGGTCGCTGCGTTCGCTGAGCCGGTTCGCCAGCACGCAGCCGGCCGATCCGGCGCCGATGATGATGTAGTCGTACACGGAAATTCCTGAAGCGGCGCGATGCGTGCAGCGGCACGCCAGCGGGTCTGCCGGCAGGCTACGCCCGCCGGCTTAGAGTAATTGCTCCATCCGGCGGCCAGCCGATCCGGCGGCCGGACGTCCGCGACCGGAGGTATTTCGCGGTGTCACGGCGTTTCCGCCGCGCGGCCGCCGCCGCCGAGCAGCGCGACCAGTGCCGCCGTCGCGAGGCCGAGTTCGGTGACCAGCGCCGCCCACAGGAACGGCGTTTCGACCGCGGCCAGCAGCATGCCGAAGCCGCGCGCGACGCCGATGCTGCCGTAACAGGCCAGGCACAGCAGCAGTCCGACCCGTCGCCACGGCGGATGCAGGTCGGCCGCCAGCAGGCTCAGGCCGAGACCGACTTCGAGACCGCCGTAGAACGCGCGCAGCTCGGTGGCCGCCAGCGCGCCGCGCAGTTCGATCCCGGCCGCGGCCAGCGTTTGCAGCGGCGCGATCAGGAAGGCGAGGCCGAAACCGAGAAAACCGAGGCCGGCAAGCCACAGCGTGATCCGGGTGAGGAGTCTCATCGTTGCATCCGAGGCGACCGCAGCCAGCATAGCGCCGGCGCATGTGAACGCGGTGTGCGCGAAAGTGGCGACGTGCACAGAAGACTGAATTGTCGCCGGATCGATGCAGCGGGCCTGCAGCGGAGGCTGTCGGCGGATCCGCATTGTGAATCGGAATCACGGGGCTGCCGCGACGATGGCCCGGATCGGGTCCGGAACCCACCGCCCGGCACCGCACTAGGCGGCGCCCGGTGAAACGCTCACAATCGGGCTGATGACTGCGGCCGATTTCCCCCATCCACTGGCGACGCTCGGCTGGCGCAGCGGGCTGCCGGCGGCGCGGCGGATCGCCGAGCTCGACGCCGGACGGCTGGCGCGCGTCGCCGAGCAGCATCGTTCCGGCTACCGCGTCACCGACGGTTTGCGGGAATTTGCGGTGCAGTCGCCGGCGGCCTGGACCCGCCGCGGCATCGCGCCGGACGAACGCGCTGCGGTCGGCGACTGGGTCTGGCTCGACGCCGACGACGACCAGATCGTCGAACTGCTGCCGCGGCAGTCGCTGCTGCGGCGCGGTGCTGCTGGCGAGCACTACAAGCAGCAACTGATCGCCGCCAATGTCGACACCGTGCTGGTCGTCACCGGGCTCGATCACGATTTCAATCCGCGCCGGCTCGAGCGCTACCTGCTGCTGATTGCGGCCAGCGGTGCACAGCCGGTGGTCGTGATCACCAAGGTCGACCGTGGCGGCGACCTCGACGCCGCCCGCGCCGCGCTGGCCGCGCTCGATGTGCCGGTCATCGCGATCAACGCCAGGGATCCGGCCAGCATCGATGCGCTGGCGCCGTGGCTGCAGCCGGGCCACACACTGGTGCTGGTCGGTTCGTCCGGCGCCGGCAAATCGACGCTGACCAACACGCTGCTCGGTCGCGACCGGATGAAAACGCAGGCGGTCCGTTCGACCGATTCGCGCGGCCGCCACACGACCACCCATCGCGCGCTGCTGCCGTTGCCCGGCGCAGCCTGCCTGATCGACACGCCGGGCATGCGCGAACTGAAACTGACTGGCGAGGAAGACCTGGCCGAAGGCGGCTTCGAAGACATCGAAGCGCTGGCCGGTGGCTGCCGCTTTCGCGACTGCCGGCACGGCGCCGAACCCGGCTGCGCGGTGCAGCAGGCGCTGTCCGACGGCACGCTCGATGCGGCGCGCTGGGCGCAGTACTGCAAGTTGCTCGGCGAACTGGAGCAGGCCGGCGGCAGCCTGGCCGCGCAGCGCGAACGCCGCGTTGCCGACAAGACGCAGCAGCGGGCGCCGGGCAAGCGGCTGATCGAGAAGTACGGTCGCCGCTGACGATGGCTTTGCAAGGGTCGGGCGGTCGCCGCGACAGGCAAGGGGAGCGGAGTCGCGATGGATGAGGTGCTGCAGCGGCATATCGAGCTGGACCATCGACTGGTCGACGCAGTTGCCGGCGTCCGGATGCTGCAGGCGGTCGCGTGGCCGGCGCGGATCCGTGACCAGTTCCTGGCCGACTGGCGGCGTGGCGATCCGAAACTGCCGCAGGTCAGCTATCCGACGATCGACCTCGGTGACGTGCACGCCGAACTGAAGGCGATCCACGACGCCGCCGACCCCGAATATCCGCTCGGCGACTACCTGCGACGCAGCGTGCTGTCGTGGCAGATCGCTTGCGACCTGCTGCAGTCGGTCGGCCAGAGCGACCTGTCCTGGCACTCGGTGCGGCTGTTCGGTCGGCCCGGCGACCGCTTGCCCGGATCCGAACTGTCCAACCTCGATGCCGCCCGCCACTTCATCGGTCTCGCCGAGGACGTCGACAGTGGCCTGCCTAACCTCGAGGCCGACTACGTGCTGTCGGCCGAAACGATGCAGCACGAACTGCAGCGCGAGCTCGATGCGTTCTTCGTGCACCATCGGATCCGGGTCGAAATCGATCCGGAGCTGACCGCGAAGGCCGCCGCTGGTGCGACTCGGGTCCGCCTGCGCGCGGCGACCGGCTTCACCGAGTACGACCGCAACCAGTTGCTCGAGCACGAGGCCTTCGTG
Organism: Lysobacteraceae bacterium; assembly: GCA_041687455.1. Taxonomy (GTDB): domain Bacteria; phylum Pseudomonadota; class Gammaproteobacteria; order Xanthomonadales; family Xanthomonadaceae; genus JAWLBY01. The sequence continues at coordinate 15,189 of JAWLBY010000004.1, forward strand.
CACTCGCTGACCGCACTGAACGGTCGCGAGCAGCCGCATCTGAAGAGTCTCGGTCGCACCGCGCCGCGGGTCACGGCGACCCAGGAAGGCTTGGCGACATTCTCCGAGCTGATCACCGGCTCGATCGATCTGCCGCGCCTGAAGCGCATCTCGCTGCGGATCATCGCGATCGAGCAGGCACTGGCCGGTGCCGACTTCATCGAGGTATTCCGGTTCTTCCTCGAGGCCGGGCAGAACGAGATCGAGAGCTTCACCTCGGCGATGCGCGTGTTCCGCGGCTGTCCGGTCACCGGCGGAACCGCCTTCACCAAGGACACCGTCTACCTGCACGGCATGCTCAGCGTGCACACCTTCTTCCGCTGGACGCTGAAGCATCGCCGGCTGCAGCTCGCCCACCTGCTGTTCGCCGGCAAGATGGCGCTGCACGACGTGTTCACGCTCGAACCACTGTTCGAGCAGGGCGTGATCGCCGAGCCGCTGTATTTGCCGCCGTGGCTGAAACGCACCAACGGGCTGGCCGGCACCCTGGCGTTCTCGCTGTTCGCCAACCGCATCCGGCTCGATCGCGTGGTGGCCGAGGACCTGATCCTCGGGTTATAGGCCAGTGCGAGAGAACTCCGTGGAAGTGTCCAGAACACGGCCGGCATGCCGCGGTGGCGGTTCGATGAAATGTCGGGCCCATGCTCACCATTGCGGCAGAGCCCGGGATCCATTGCTGCCTTTGGATTCGATATCGACACGGATCGTCTTTCGCGCACTGCTGTCGAATGCCTGCGCGCCGGTCGGTTCTCCGGCCGTCATCCCGGCGGAAGCCGGGATCCATCTTGATCTTGCTTTGAACCCGGGTGATTGAAGCCAAAGCCAAATGGATCCCGGCTTCCGCCGGGATGACGAGCAAGCGCGTCGGGAACTGCAGTCCGCCGGTGTATACCGCCGCACGAGCGTGAGTGGGAACTCCCCGACCGCGGTACGCTGCAGGCGTCTGAAAGCTCCCGCCGGGTTGGGCCGCCGGATCAGCCGTTGACGCTTTCGATGATCGGCCCGAGCGCGGCGACGATCCGCTGCATCTGCGCCTCGGTGGTCAGGTCGCCGAGGATCTGCTGGAAGCGCGGCTCCTGCACGCCGGAGACGATGTATTGCCAGCGATAGGCGGCCAGCGTTTCCTTCTGCAGTCGGTCGCACTCGTCGCTGCTGAAGTGGCGCCCACAGATCGACGCGAAATAGCCGACGTCGGCCGCGGCCTGCGCCTGCAGGATGCCGTCGACGGCGCCGACCAGCATGATCAGGTCATCGACCGCCTTTTCGCGCTCGGCATGGGTCAGCGTCGCGTCCTCGCGGCGCCACTCGAGCTCGTCGAGGATCGCGTGCTGCGATTCCTCGCGCCAGTGGTACAGGAACACGTCACAGTACAGCGGCGACAGGCCCGGTTCCTGCGCGATGCTCTGCTTGTAGTGCGCCTGTGTGAACAGCTCGATGTGGCAGGTCAGCGCCAGCACCGCCCAGGTCGATGCGCCGAGCACCGCGCGGGCGACCGCATTCGGTTCGGCCGTCATCGTGTAGCCGGCCGGCATCTTCGCGGCGATCATCGCCTCGATGCGCCGGAACAGTTCCTGGTGCTTCAGCTCCTCGTCGCTGAAGCGGATCAGTGCTTCCAGTGCGATCTGGTCGCCGAGCACGTGGTCGCGCGACAGCTCGAGCACCTTGGCGTTGATGAAGCGCTCGACCAGGCCGAAGATGTAGGCGTAGCTGCGGCCCTGCACCTGGCTCATCAGGCGCTTTTCAGAATCACTGAGGAAATCGAGCCGTTCCAGCCGGGTCAGGCCGTTCGGCAGGAAGTGCTGGTCGAAGTTGAACTGGCGATCGCGGATCACGTCGCGATCGATGTCCCAGCGGACCCGCTTGGAGACTTCGATGCACTTCGCGTAGCGGGCGGTGTCGGTGGACGGGCGTTCGATGGTGGTGGTGCTCATGGTGGTTCTCCTGGGGGTGGCCGGATGGCCGGAGGGGGAACGGCACTCAGGCCGCGGTGGGGGTGCGCCGGGCCTGGCGGGCATGCAGCCAGCCGGGCAGCAGACGCCGGGGATCGAAATCGGGCGGGGGCGAGCAGGGCACACCGAGGGCGGCGAGCCGTTGCGCGAGCGAGCCATCGGCGAATGCGGCGAACGCCTCGGTGCAGCCGCCGATCCACTCGCCGCCGATGAACAGTTGCGGCAGGGTCGGGCTGCCGATCATCGCGCCGAGTCGCGTGCGCAGCCGGCTGCCGAGGTCGCCGGCCGACCACGCCGGCGCGTCGAGATCGACGGTCTGCAACGGCACGCCGCAGTGTTCGAACAGGCGCCGGACCGACCAGCAGAACTCGCACCAGGACAACCCGTACATCAGCACCGGCGCCTGAGCGTCGGCGAGCTGGCGCAACAGCAGGCCGGTCGCCTCGGCGTCGTCGCCGGCGTCGCTGGCGGCGCCCGCGAGCGGTACGGCGCTGGCCGGAACATCGAAGCGGGCGAAATCGGTCGAACGCGACAGCGCCCACTCGTCATCGTCCATATCGGCCTCGATGGCATCGAACAGCGGCGTGCTGAGGTAACGCTCGCCGGTATCGGGCAACAGGCACAGCACGCTGCTGCCGGGGGCCAGCCGGCCCGCCACCGAGCGCGCGCCGGCCAGCGTCGCGCCGCCGGTCGGACCGGTCAGGATGCCTTCCTGCCGGGCCAGCTCGCGGGCCAGTCGCAGTGCCTCGGCGCTGTCGATCGGCACGATCTCGTCGACCAGCCCGTCGGCCAGCGCGCGCTCGGTCGCATCGGCGATGAAGTCCGGCGACCAGCCCTGCAGCGGATGGGTCCGGAAGCACGGATGGCTGCCGCTGGCGCTGCCGTCGGTGGCGCGCGGCTGGCTGATGCCGCTGGCCAGCATCGGCGCGTTGTCCGGTTCGCAGACGGCGATGCGGCAATCCGGGCGGGCCGCCTTGACCGCGCGGGCCACGCCGTACAGCGTGCCGCCGGTGCCGGCGCCGAGTACGATCCAGTCGAGCTGCTGCGGACCGAAGTCGGCCAGGATCTCCTGCGCGGTGGTCCGTGCATGGACCTCCGGATTGGCCGGGTTCTCGAACTGGCGACAGAAGTACCAGCCGTGCGCAACGGCCAGTTCGCGCGCCTTGGCGTACATGCCGCTGCCCTTCAGCGCGGCCGGTGTCAGCACCACGCGAGCGCCGAGGAAGCGCATCAACCGGCGCCGTTCGACGCTGAAGTTCTCCGCCATCACGACCACCAGCGGATAACCGCGTGCGGCGCAGACCATCGCCAGCGCCAGGCCGGTGTTGCCGCTCGAGGCCTCGACCACGGTCTGGCCCGGGCGCAGCTCGCCGCTCGCTTCGGCGGCCTCGATCATCGCCAGCGCCATCCGGTCCTTGACCGAACCGAGCGGGTTGAACGCCTCGAGCTTGGCGTACAGGTTGATCTGCGCCGGCGCCAGCCGGTTGATGCGTACGACCGGCGTGCGGCCGATCGTGCTCAGGATGCTTGCGTGCAGCATGGCGGATTCCTCAGGTCAGGTCGGCGTAGGCGCGGTGGCGAGTCGGCGGCAGCGGCAGCGCCGGCGCTGCGGTGTCACGCTCGGTTTCATCGATGAACGAGATTTCCGGCCGTGGGCCGACATGGCGGGCCGCGATGACCGCGTAGGCAGTCAGCACCAGCGCGAACAGCAGGTGGCCGGCACTCAGCGTCGGACTCGCCCACAGCGCCGCGATCCAGGCCGGCAGCGGCGGGTGCGGCGCCGTCCGGCCCGGACGCAGCGCGCGCCAGACCAGCGCCAGCCAGCCGGCGACGAACAGGCCGTTCAACACGCCGCGGGCGAACGGCTCGCCGATCTCCCAGACCAGCCCACCCATCGGCTGCCATAGCGCGATCAGCAGGCCCATCGACAGCGCCGTCGTGACCGCCTGCACGAGGCGGCGGCCGGCCGGACCGAACCGGCCTGTCAGCCGGCGCCGCACCGCGTCGCGGGCGAGCAGGCTGTGCGGCAGGGCAAACGCCGCCAGCAACAACAGGTCGACCAGCAGCGGCGCCGGCAGTACCGGGGCGGCAGCGGAGTCGACCGTCTTCGGCAGCAACCAGTTGCCGGTGAAGCCGGCGGTGTACAGCAGGGTGGCGACGCCGACCGCGATGGCCAGCCCATCGGCCAGCAGCGTAGGCAACCGGTCGGACAGCGGGGAGCGGGTGGGCGTGGGCATGGGCGGCCTCCGGGGTATCCGTCGGGCCGCAGTGTCCGGGAGTGCCGGCGGGCAGTCCTGACCGTCGCAGGACCATCCACTGACCGCTTATGACCGGCTCATGACTTGCTGCAGGATCAATGACATGGAAGCGGATTCAGCGGGAGGTGGCGGCCTGTTCGCGGGCTGCCAGACGCTGTTCGTCGGTCGCCAGCCAGCGTTCGCCGGCGCGCTGCCTGGCGTTCTGCTCGGCAGCCAGGGCGGCCGGCAGGTCGCCGCGTTGGTGCGCCAGCCGGGCTGCCAGCATCGCCGGCCGCGGATCGTGCGCCAGCAACGGGTCGGCCTGCGCGAGCGCGTCGGCCGCAGCGTCCGGATCGTTCTCGAGCAGGGCCAGCTCGGCCAGCAACAGCCAGTGTTCGCCATCGGCCGGTCGCGGCGATCGGCGGTCGGGCGCCGGATCGAGCCAGTCGCGGGCCGCCTGGGCATCGCCCCGAGCAAGCTTGGCCCGCGCCAGCAAGCGCCGGGCCGCCTCGAGCAGGCGGGCTCGGCCGAGCTCTGCGACCGGACCGATCAGTGCGGTCAGCCGATGCTCCGCGCCATCGGTGTCGCCGATCGCGAGCGACAGCTCGGCTTGCTGCAGCCGGACCTGCAGCTCGCCGGGCCCATCCTCGTCGGCCTGCATTCTCGCCAGCGCCCGCTCGAACCAGCCAGCGGCCGCTTCGAAGGCGCCGCGCGCGCGCTCGTAGCGACCGAGCTGGAGTTCGGCGACCGCCACCCGCGGCGATTCGCCGATCGTCAACGCCAACTGCAGGGCCTGTTCGGCATGACCGATCGCCGCGCCGAGCAGGCCCTGCATCGCCTCGGCGTCGGCCAGCGTCAGCAGCGCCGACGCTTCGCTGCCCGGGTTCGACAGCGCGCGGTGCAGCACCAGGGCCTGTTCGATGAACTCTCGGCTTTCACCGAACCGGCCCTGCAGCCGTCGCAGGGTGGCCAGCGAATTGAGGCTGATCGCTTCGTTGCGACGGTCTCCGACCAGTCGGAAGTGCGCCAGTGCGGCCTGCAGGTGCTGGTCGGCGCCGGCGAAATCGCCGTCATCGATCTCGATTCGCGCCAGGCTGTGCAGCACGTGCGGCGACGGCCGTTCCAGCCCTGCCGCGAGCATTGCCTCGATCGCGCGGGTCAGGTGCTGGCGGCCGGCGCTGTTGTCGCCGCGGTAGCGGGCCAGGATGCCGAGGTTGGTCAGCACCGTCGCGATCCGTTCCTGATCGCCTTGCTGCTCGGCAATCTGCAGCGCTTCGTCCAGTCGTTGCTGTGCTTCCGACAGCCGCCCGGCGCGCCAGTGCAGGATGCCGAGCGCGTTGCGGACGCCGAGTCGCGGCTCGAGCGCGTCGCCGGCATCGACCTCGGCGAGCAGGGCCTGCAGGCGCGCGACCGCAGCCTCGGATTCGCCGAGGTCGCGCAGGCACAGCGCCGCCTCGTAGCGTGGCCAGAACGCCTGCGGGGCCTGCTCGGCGGCGAGTCGGAAATAGTCCAGCGCACCGCGGGCATCGCCCTGCAGTCGCAGCGCGCGACCGCGCAGGAACGCCTCGTTGGCGAATTCGTCGTCGCTGATCGGATTGCCGGCCAGACCGCGCAAGCCGAGCACCGCCCGCAGATCGGCGCCGACCGCGTGCGCCAGGCCGCCGACGTCGCCGGCCACGACGGTGCGCCGACGCTCGTTGCCACGGTCGGACCGCAGGCTGTAACTGAGCCGCAACTGCCCGGGTTGGCTGTCGAGCCGGCCGGAGACGACATGGGTGACGCCGAACGCATCGTGCAGCCGCTGCAGTTGCTGTCCGGCGTCGAGATCGGCGAGCGCCTGCTGCAGGTCGAGCACTTCACGCGCGCCGAGTACCCGGACGCCATCGCCATGGCGCAGAATTTCGCCGATCGATCCCATCAGACCGAGGCGTGCCCAGTCGAGGCGCTCGTCGCCGGTCGCGTTGTCGATCGGCAGCACCGCCAGCCGCAGCGGCCGATCGCCGCGAATTGCCTGATCGCTCTGGCCGGTAAACCAGGCACCGAGGCCGATCGCCAGCAGCAGCGTTGCCGCGACCGCGAACAACCCGCCGTGCCGGCCCCGGCCCGCTGCGGCGGGGCCGTCGCCGATCGTGGTGGACGATGGCGGCGAAAGCGCGGGCGACGGTGCAATTGCGGCCGATGCTGTCGGTGCGCGATCGGGATCGACCGTGACCGGCGTGTCCGCGACCGGCGCCGGAGCCGATGGCGGCGACGCCGGCGGCAGCGCATGGACCGGCGTCAGCAGCCGATAGCCGCGGCCGTGTACGGTCAGCAGGATCCGCGGCTCGGCGGCATCGTCATCGAGCGCGCGGCGCACCTTCATCACGCAGCGCGACAGTGCCGCCTCGGTCACGACCTGGCGCGGCCAGACCGCATCGAGCAGTTCGTTCTTGTCGATCACCCGGTCGGCATGGCGGACCAGGTACGCGATCAGGTCGAACACCTTGGCCTGCAGCGGCACCTCGACGCCGTCGCGCAGCAACTGGCGACTGTACGGACGCAGTTCGAACGCACCGAACCGGTAGCGCTCGGACGCGGCAACTGCGCTGACGGGGGGCTCGCTCATCGGTCAGGTGCTCGCCGGCGGGGCGGTACGTCCCGAGATTACCGCAAGCGCCGTGTATGCCGAACCCAACTCGGCATGCCGTCGCGTTACCATCGCCCGACGTTCACTTCCTTCGGACCGCGCCCCCACCGCCATGAGCGAGCAACCGCAGAACGACTTCAGACAGGCCGCCCTCGACTACCACCGGCAACACCCTCCGGGCAAGATCAAGGTCGTCGCGACCAAGGCGATGGTGACCCAGCGCGACCTGTCGCTGGCCTACTCGCCGGGCGTCGCGGCTGCCTGCGACGTGATCGTCGATGATCCGAACGAGGCCTCGACGGTGACCGCGCGCGGCAACCTGGTTGCGGTGATCAGCAACGGCACCGCGGTGCTCGGTCTCGGCAACATCGGCCCGCTGGCCTCGAAGCCGGTGATGGAAGGCAAGGGCGTGCTGTTCCAGAAATTTGCCGGCATCGACGTGTTCGACATCGAGGTCGACGAGAACGATCCGGACAAGCTGGTCGACATCATCGCCAGCCTCGAGCCGACCTTCGGCGGCATCAACCTCGAGGACATCAAGGCGCCGGAATGCTTCGTCGTCGAAAAGAAGCTGCGCGAGCGGATGAAGATCCCGGTGTTCCACGACGATCAGCACGGCACCGCGATCATCGTCGGTGCGGCCGTGTTCAATGCGCTGGAGATCGCCGGCAAGAAGATCGACGAGGTCCGCCTCGCGTGCTCCGGCGCCGGCGCCGCCGGCATCGCCTGCCTCGACATGCTGGTCGCGCTCGGCATGCGGCGCGAGAACATCAGCGTCGTCGACCGCAAGGGCGTGGTCTACGTCGGTCGCGCCGAGGACATGGATCCGGACAAGCAGCGCTACGCGCGCGAGACCGATGCGCGCACGCTGGCCGACATCGTGCGCGGCGCCGACGTGTTCCTCGGACTGTCGGCGGCCGGCGTGCTGAAGCCGGAGATGGTCGCGACGATGGCCGAACGGCCGATCATCATGGCGCTGGCCAACCCGAATCCGGAGATCCTGCCGGAACACGCGAAGGCGGTGCGGCCGGACTGCATCATCGGCACCGGCCGCTCGGACTACCCGAACCAGGTCAACAACGCGCTGTGCTTCCCGTACATCTTCCGCGGCGCGCTCGACGTCGGCGCGACCGTGATCAACGAGGCGATGAAGCTCGCCTGCGTGCGCGCGATCGCCGAACTGGCGCGCCGTGAAGGCGCCGACCTCGGCGCCGCCTATACCGGCGAGATGCCGAGCTTCGGGCCGGAGTACCTGATCCCGCGGCCGTTCGACCCGCGCCTGCTCGCCTCGCTGGCACCGGCGGTGGCGAAGGCGGCGATGGAATCCGGCGTCGCGACCCGGCCGATCGACGACATGCGTGCCTACGTCGACAAGCTGAACCAGTTCGTGTTCCGCAGCGGCCTGCTGATGAAGCCGGTGTTCGATCGCGCCCGCGAGAATGTCAGGCGGGTCGTCTACGCCGAGGGCGAGGAGGAAACCGTACTGCGCGCGGTGCAGACGGTGGTCGACGAAGGCCTCGCGTTCCCGATCCTGGTCGGCCGGCCGGCGGTGATCCATGCGCGGATCGAGCGGCTCGGCCTGCGGATCCGTCCCGGCGTCGACTTCGAGCTGACCAACATCGACGACGATCCGCGCTTCAACGAATACTGGCAGCTCTACCACCAGATCATGGAGCGGCGCGGCATGTCGCCGTCGGCGGCCAAGCAGGTCGTGCGCTCGCGCGCGACCGTGATCGCGGCGCTGATGGTCCGGCGTGGCGAGGCCGACGCGATGCTGTGCGGCATCGTCGGCCGCTACCAGAAGAAGCTCGCCTACGTCGTCAACATCCTCGGCCGGCAGCCCGGCGTGCCGAGCACCTCGGCGCTGTCGGCAGTGCTGAACGAACGCGGCGTGTTCTTCTTCGTCGACACCCACGTGCAGCATGATCCGAGCGCCGAGCAGATCGCCGAATCGGCCCTGCAGGCGGCGTTCCGGTTGAAGCTGTTCGGGATCACGCCGAAGGTCGCGCTGCTGTCGCATTCGAATTTCGGCAGCCACGACACGCCGAGCGCGGCGAAGATGCGGCAGGCGCTGGCGATCGTCCGCGAGCGCGATCCGCAGCTCGAGGTCGAAGGCGAGATGCAGGCCGACGCGGCGCTGAACGCCGATGTCCGCGAGCGGATGTTCCCGAACTCGCTGCTGAAGGGCTCGGCCAACCTGTTCGTGATGCCGAACCTCGATGCCGCCAACATCGCCTACAACATGGTCCGCTCGATCACCGACGGCGTCGGCATCGGCCCGATCCTGATGGGCCTGGCCCGGCCGGCACACGTACTGACACCGGCCGCGACGGTACGGCGGGTCGTCAACATGACCGCGATCGCCGCGGTCGAGGCGCAGTTCCGCGCCGAGCGGGAGTAGTCGATCGGCGGCTGTACCCGCAACGTGGTGACTGGTGACTGGCGATTGGCGATTGGCGACTGGCGACTGGCGATTGGCGATTGGCGATTGGCGATTGGCGATTGGCGATTGGTGCCCCGTGCCCCGTGCCCCGTGCCCCGTGACCCGTGACCCGTGACCCGTGACCCGTGACCCGTGACCCGTGACCCGTGACCCGTGACCCGTGACCCGTGACCGCGTGCGCTGGCAGGACTCCGCGACGGTGGATCGAGCGCGCCGCGCCCAGCCCGCTCTTCTCCCCTCTCCCCTGGCGGGAGAGGGGTCGGGGGAGAGGGGGAAGGGCTCCCGACACCAGCACGGCTTCATTTCCGCGCGCCCCCTCGCCCCAACCCCTCTCCCGCGAGGGGAGAGAGGCTTTTCCGTGCTGCGGTTTGGTGCTGCGGAACGATCGTGCTCCCGGCTATGCACGACAGCGACTACCTGATCCGTTGAAAGCCCCGGCCGTGCTCCGCTGATTGCCGCGTAACGAGCCGGGTGTGTGCGAATCCGGGCGTAACGCAAGCGCCGACGCCGCGATCAATGTCCGCTGAAACGAGCCGTTCGGCGATATCGCCGGCAGCTTCTGCTGTACCCAGGGCGGCGTGCTCGGCATCGGCGGGGCGAGCGCCACGACCGGCCAGACGCGTGCGCTGAAGGCTACACCTGGGCCCGACGGCTGCGCGGCTTCATCGTGATCCAGGACGGCGCCGGCTGCTCGATGGACCGCCACGCCGGCCGAAACGGCGCCGAGCTGCTGACACATGAGCTCGGCCACGTGCTGGCGCTCGGTCTCCTGCGGCGACACATCTGCCGGCAGTCGCAACACGACCGCAAAGGATCAGGCGGTGGTGCGTGCGACCGTGCACGGCGATGGCCGCGGTGTCGCTCGGCAGCGGCGACCGTGGGCCGGCTCGTCCGCCCCGTTGCCTTGCTGCAACTTCGTGCGGAGTTACTCGCCCGGCTCGAAGCCGCTACGGAATACTTCGAGTTCAGAACCCGCCGCGACCGCGGTCAGGCATGACTGGGCGATGTTGCTGGCAACGCGTGTCTCGAGAAATCCCGCATGTGCCGGGTCGAAGTGCGCGGCAACGTTGACGTTCCCGCAGGGCGTACTGCAGTAGCTCATCAACGAACCGGTGCCCGGAAACGCGTTGGCGCCGCCCGGGCACGCGGTCGTGCCGCCGTAGCAGCCTCTGGCCGACTCGGAGTTCGAGCACGCATCGATCGTGCCGGCGCTCACGTTCGTCAACGGCGAAGAGCCATCGGCGGCGGTGCAGTGCGAGTGGCGTGCGCCGAAGTTGTGCCCCAGCTCATGGCCGACCAGCAGTACGGCGCCACTGGCGTCGGTGCCCGACTCGTACGGCGGCAGCAGCAGGCGCGACACGCTGTAGTGGCCGCTGGTCTGGACCAGCGTGTCGCCGCTCAGGATGCGCGAGCCCTTTGCCAGGCACCAGTTGTCGTCGTAGTAGCCATCCGGGTACTGCGACGGGTTGAGCGTTCCGGGCGCGAAATTTCCGTTCTGCGCGTTCAGGATCCAGGCCAGGCCGCTGCTGCTGTTGGCGGACGTGGTCTTGCCGGACAGCTGCAGTGCGAAGGCGCGGTCGATGCTCGCGTTGTTCGCGCGCCAGTATTCGGAGAACTCCTGCAGCTGTTGCCCCATCGAGCTCGCGCTGGTCGTTGCGTACGGGTCGCTGCCGGTGCGCAGCAGGGTGTCGCCCTGCAGCAGGCGGACACCGAGGTCGCCTTCGTAGATCGCATTGAATCCGGCGAACAGATTGACCAGGAAATCAGTCGCGGTGGCGGTCGGGACCGGGTCGCCGGCAAACCGGTTCTGCAGGAACTCGACGTCGGTATCGATCGCGACGATGGCGCTGTACAGCGTGCCGGCCTCGGTCGCCTTGGTCGCCGATGCGGGCCGCGGCTGATGAAGCGAACCCGCGACATCCTCGAGCCGACCGGTCACGAGGTCCCCGCCACAGGTGAACGGTGGCGCAGACTCGCTGGCGAGCTTGGCGCTGGCGACGCGCGGCACGCCCACCGAGTCGACCTGCCCGGCGACTGCGTTCAGACCGTCGCCGTCGAAGATGCCGCCCTCGAACCGGCTCGTCTTTGGGTCGTAGACCAGGTACATGCGCGTCGCGGTACGGCTGCTATCGCTGACGAACACGCGACGCTCGCTCCGCGGGATTTCCCGCCAGCCAGCGCCGTCGGATACCAGGATCCGGCTCTCCGGGGCGTAGACATCGATCCGCTTCAGGGTGACGTTCTCGACGAACGACTTGGCCGGGCCGTAACTGAACGCGGGAACTTCGACACGCACGCCGACGCCGGCATCGGCGATCGTGGCGGCGGCGCAGAGCCCCGGATGAACGGCCAGCGACACGGCGCTGGCGAGAAAAGCGGTCAACAGGCGCATTGTGTCCCCCTGGATGTGTTCGCTCACCCGCCGCGCTCGGCGCAGCCAGGTGGCGCTCATCATACCCCCGGGTTCAGCTGCCGTTCTGCCGATTCACCTGCGCTTCACGCCGTTTGGCGGCCGGTAACGCAACCGCTCCAGCAGGTGTCGCCAGGCCTGCCCGCGGTGGCTCAGCGCGGCCTTGTCCGCGGCCGGAAGCTCGGCCCCGCTGCGCGCCTCGTCGTCGGGCAGGAACACCGGGTCGTAGCCGAAGCCGCCGGTGCCGCGCGGGGCGTCGAGGATGCGGCCGAACCAGCGGCCGTCCGCGAGGATCGGGTCCGGGTCGTCCGCGCGCCGGACCAGCGCCAGCACGCAGGTGAAGTGCGCGGCGCGGCCCGCCTCGGGCACGTCGGCCAGCGCCGCCAGCAGTTTCGCGATGTTCGCGCCGCCGTCGGCATCGGGGCCGGCGTAGCGCGCCGAGTACAAGCCGGGCGCGCCGCCGAGGGCGTCGACACACAGGCCGGAGTCGTCGGCCAGCGCCGGCAGGCCGGACGCGCGCGCGGCGTGCCGGGCCTTGATCAGCGCGTTCTCGACGAAGGTCAGCCCGGTCTCGTCGGCATCAGCGATGCCAAGGGCTGCCTGCGGCACCAGCGCGATGCCGAGGTCGGCGAGCAGCGCGCCGAACTCACGCAGCTTGCCGGCGTTGCCGCTGGCCAGCACGACGCGCTCGAGGCCGCGCGGCGGCACCGGCGTGGCCATCGCTCAGGTGTCCAGCGCAGCGCGCTGCAGCGCCAGCAGCTCGCCGATGCCGGTCTCGGCCAGCGCGGTCAGTGCGTCGAGTTCGTGGCGGCGGAAGGCATGGCCTTCGGCGGTGCCCTGCAGCTCGATGAAGCCGCCGCCGTCGTTCATCACGACGTTCATGTCGGTGTCGCAGTCGCAGTCCTCGGCATAGTCGAGATCGAGCACCGGCACGCCGCGCCAGACGCCGACCGACACCGCGGCGATCGCGCCGTGGATCGGATCGCGGCTGATCTCGCGCTTCTTCATCAGACCATGCACGGCGTCGACCAGCGCGACGTACGCACCGGTGATCGCCGCGGTGCGGGTGCCGCCGTCGGCCTGCAGCACGTCGCAGTCGAGCGTGATGGTGCGTTCGCCGAGCGCGCGGCGGTCGACGCAGGCGCGCAGCGAGCGGCCGATCAGGCGCTGGATCTCCAGCGTGCGACCGCCCTGCTTGCCGCGCGCCGCCTCGCGATCGCTGCGGGTATGCGTCGCGCGCGGCAGCATGCCGTATTCGGCGGTCACCCAGCCTTCACCCTTGCCGCGCAGGAAGCCGGGCACCCGGTTCTCGACGCTGGCCGTGCACAGCACGCGGGTGTCGCCGAAGCTGATCAGCACCGAGCCTTCGGCATGCCTGGTGTAGCCGCGCGCGATCGTGATCGGGCGCAGCTCGTGCGGCGCGCGGCCGCTGGGACGGGTGGGGGTCGTCACGCTCGGTGGTCCTTGTGGGTTCGGCGGCCGGTGTGGGAGCGGCTTCAGCCGCGATCGTTTCCGGTCGCGTGCACCGAAGCAGAAGATCGCGGCTGGAGCCGCTCCCACAGGCGAGGCGGTGCCGACCCGAACGCGAGTGCGTTTGAATCGGCGGCCGGCGAGTTTACCATTCGCTTCTTTTGGCCTCTGGACAGCGCATGATCCGCAGCATGACCGCGTTCGCTTCCGCCGAGCGGACCGCCGAGTGGGGCACGCTGGCCTGTGAGCTGCGGGCCGTCAACCACCGTTATCTGGAACTGTCGCTGCGGTTGCCGGACGAGCTGCGCGCGTTCGAGCCGCTGATCCGCGAACGGGTCGCCGCGCGCGTGCAGCGCGGCAAGCTCGATCTCGGCATGCGGCTGCGCGGCACCACGGCGACCGGCGAGCTGCGCCTGAACGAGGCGCTGCTCGACCGGCTGGCCCATCTGTCGCGGCAATGCCAGGAGCGGATGTCCGGGCTGCGGGTCGATTTCGTCGAACTGCTGCGCTACCCGGGGTTGGTCGAGCAGGCCGAGATCGACCCGGACGCACTGCGCGACGCCGTACTGGCCCTGCTCGACACGGTGCTCGACGAGTTCACCCGGGCGCGCGAGCGGGAAGGTGTCAAGCTCGCCGATGCGATGCGCGAGCGGGTTGACGGCATCGCCGCGATCGCGGCGCAGGTTCGCGAATGGCTGCCGGACATCCGCCAGGCGCTGCGGGCCAGGCTCGACGCGCGGCTGGCCGAGCTGAAGCTGCCGCTGGAGCCGGGGCGGGTCGAGCAGGAGCTGGTGCTGAACCTGCAGAAGATCGACGTCGACGAGGAACTGGACCGGCTCGACGCGCATGTCGGCGAGGCGCGGCGCGTGCTCGGCCTGCGCGATGCGGTCGGCCGGCGGCTCGATTTCCTGATGCAGGAATTCAACCGCGAGGCCAACACGCTCGGCTCGAAGTCGGTCGACGCGCGGACCTCGCAGGCGGCGGTCGAGCTGAAGGTGCTGATCGAGCAGTTGCGCGAGCAGGTGCAGAACATCGAGTAGGCTGGTGCTGGCCGCATTCGACCACGGCCGCTCCGGTACAGAGCTTGCGCCCGTTCCTGCCGGGGTATCGAAGCACGGACGGGCGCGGCAAGCCCACGTTCGTCCTGCGATGGCCGAACGCCAGCCTGTGGTGAGCGTGTCGAACCATCAGGACGAACGGATCCCCGCCCGACATCGGTCGACGGCGGGACAGGAGAGCTGAAGCGCATGCGCGGCAATCTGTTCATCGTTTCGGCCCCGAGCGGCGCCGGCAAGTCGTCACTGGTCAATGCCGTCCTGGCGGTCGAGCCGGAGATCGCGCTGTCGATCTCGTTCACGTCGCGCGGCGCGCGCCCCGGCGAACGGCATGCGCAGCACTACCATTTCATTTCGAAGGGCGAATTCGAGCGGATGATCGCCGCCGGCGATTTTTTCGAGTACGCGTTGGTCCATGGCGACTACAAGGGCACCGCCCGGCAATCGGTCGAGCCGCAGTTGAATGCCGGCCATGACGTGCTGCTCGAGATCGACTGGCAGGGCGCGCGGCAGGTCCGGGCGCTGCTGCCGGAAGCGATCAGCGTGTTCATCCTGCCGCCGTCGCGGCAGGCGCTCGAGGAGCGGATGCGCAAGCGCGGCCAGGACAGCGACGCGGTGATCGCGCAGCGGCTGGCCGGTGCCCGCGACGAGATGGCGCATGCCGGCGAATTCGACTACATCATCGTCAACGAGGATTTCGACCGCGCGGCCGCCGAACTGCGCGCGATCTTCGTCGCCTCGCGACTGCGTCGGCAGGCGCAGGTCGAGCGGCATGCGGCCCTGTTCGAGGCGTTGCTGGCCTGATCGCGGGTGCCCTTCGGGTCGGCGCCGTTTCAGTGGCGTCCGGATCTTGCCGGGGGAAGGTGCGGTCGCCGCTGAAGCGGCTCCTACAGGGGGAGCGCCTGAAAGGGCCGGGTCGCCCGGCACGGGTGCGGCGGGTCGCGTGGTTTCCTGGGCGTTTGGCGATCGGCCCGGCCGCCGGTAAGATACGCAGTTCTCTATCGATCCCCCGCCTGCTTCAGGCACCGAGGAAATCCATGGCTCGAGTCACCGTAGAAGATTGTCTGGAAGTGGTCGGCAACCGCTTCGATCTCGTCATCATGGCGTCCAAGCGGGCCCGGCAACTGGCGAAGGGCGTGCAGCCGACGCTCGACAGCGACGGCGAGGACAAGCCGACCGTGCTGGCGCTGCGCGAGATCGCTGCGCGCCGGATCGACAACGCGCTGATCGAGGAAGTCGAGAAGGCCGAGCGCGAGCGTGCCGAGCGCGAAGCGCTGGAATGGGCGGCCGCCGAAGTCGACGACGACCTGTCCAAGAACGACGACTGAGGACGGCCGGGAATGGGGCATCGGGAATCGTCATGCGCACGCGCTGACGGTTGCCGGAACCCTGCTTGCAGCCTCCGCGCGGCAGCCGTGCCCGGGCCGCGTCCGCTTTGATCACTCCCCATTCCCCATTCCCCATTCCCGCCCAAGGCATTAGCCTTGGGACATGCCTGCCGTACAGCCACTGATCAGTTCGCCGCCGTTGCTGGACCCGTGTCCGGACGAGGCTGCTGCGCTCGAGGCGAAAGCCGCCGAATACCTGCCGGCCGAGCAGGTCGAGCGCCTGCATCGTGCGTACCTGATCGGCGCCGGCGCGCATCACGGCCAGACCCGCAAGAGCGGCGAGCCGTACATCACCCATCCGCTGGCGGTCGCGGCGATCCTGACCGAGTTGCGCGTCGACAACGAGACGCTGTGCGCCGCGGTCCTGCACGACACGCTGGAAGACACCGCGCTCGGCCGTGACGCGCTGGTCGCCGAGTTCGGCGAAACGGTCGCCGAGCTGGTCGACGGCGTCACCAAGCTCGACAAGCTGCAGTTCGCCGATCGCGCCGAAGCGGCGGCCGAAAGCTTCCGCAAGATGATGCTGGCGATGGCGCGCGACCTGCGCGTCATCCTGATCAAGCTGGCCGATCGGCTGCACAACATGCGCACGATCGGTTCGATGAGTGCCGAGGCCCGCCGCCGGATCGCGCGCGAAACGCTCGACATCTACGCGCCGATCGCGCAGCGGCTCGGCATGAACAAGATCAAGGGCGAGCTGCAGGACATCGGCTTCGCCGCGATGTATCCGCGCCGTTACGCGGTGATCCGCAAGCGCATCCTGTCGCAGCCGGTGTTGCGCCGGGAAGCGATGGCGACGATCGAGGCAGCGCTGGCGCAGAAGCTGACCCACGAGAAGCTGCCGCACCGGCTGGTCGGCCGGGTGAAGTCGCCGTACAGCGTCTATCTGAAGATGCGCAACGAGCACAAGAGCTTCGACCAGGTCATGGACGTGTTCGGCTTCCGGGTCGTGGTGCCGGAAGTGATGCAGTGCTACCACGCGCTCGGCGCGGTGCATGCGCTGTACAAGCCGGTCGACGGCCGTTTCCGCGATTTCGTCGCGATCCCGAAGGCGAACGGCTACCAGTCGCTGCATACGGTGCTGTTCAGCCCGTTCGGATCGCCGATCGAGGTGCAGATCCGCACCGAGGAAATGGACATGGTCGCCGAGCGCGGCATCGCCGCGCACTGGATGTACAAGAGC
This sequence comes from Lysobacteraceae bacterium, assembly GCA_041687455.1. Classification (GTDB taxonomy): domain Bacteria; phylum Pseudomonadota; class Gammaproteobacteria; order Xanthomonadales; family Xanthomonadaceae; genus JAWLBY01. The sequence goes on from JAWLBY010000004.1 coordinate 31,989, forward strand.
GGCGAGCGTGGCTCGACCTCGGCGCAGGTACGTGCGCAGGACTGGTTGCGCGGCCTGCTCGAGAGCCAGGAAGTCGCCGGTTCGTCGCTCGAGTTCCTCGAGAACGTCAAGGTCGACCTGTTCCCGGACGAGGTCTACGTGTTCACGCCGCAGGGCGACATCCTGTCGCTGCCGCGCAATTCGACCGTGCTCGATTTCGCCTTCGCGGTGCACACCGACGTCGGCAACCACGCGGTCGCCGCGCGCGCCGACAAGAAGCTGGTGCCGCTGCGCACGCGGCTGGTCAGCGGCCAGTCGATCGAGATCATCACCGCGCCGTCGGCGAGCCCGAGCCCGGGCTGGCTCGAATTCGTCGTGTCGAGCAAGGCGCGCACGTCGATCCGGCATTTCCTCAAGCATCTGCAGCACGAGGATGCGGTACAGCTTGGACACCGGATGCTCGATCGCGCGCTGGAGACGCTCGAATCCTCGCTCGACCGGCTGCCACCGAAGCGGCTGCAGCAATACCTCGCCGATGCCCGGATGCGCCGGCTCGAGGAACTACTGGCCGACATCGCGCTCGGCAACCGGATGCCGCAGCAGGTCGCGCAGGCCTTGCTGCAGCAGCCCGACGCGAAGGACTCCGGCGAACGGCGCCGAATGCCGAGCAGCGAGAAGATCCTGATCAGCGGCAACGAACGCGGCGTGCTGAGCTATGCGAACTGCTGCCATCCGGTACCCGGCGACACCATCATGGGCTTCCTGACCGCCGGCAAGGGCATCGTCGTGCATCGGCTCGAATGCCCGAACGTGATCGAGTTCCGCAAGTCGCCGGAGCGCTGGGTGCCGATCGACTGGGACCGCAGCGTGCAGGGCGACTACCGCGCCGGCCTGCGGGTCGAGGTCGACAACAAGCCCGGCGTGCTGGCCAAGGTCGCCGCCGCGATCGCCGAGACGCAGTCGAACATCGACAACGTCGAGTACCAGGAACGCGACCTGCGGATGGCGGTCATGCATTTCAACATCGAAGTGCGCAGCCGCAAGCATCTGGCCGACGTGATACGCCGCGTGCGGCGGCTCGATGCCGTACATGGGGTGCAGCGGTTGTAGCTTGTTCGGGATTCGGCATTCGGCATTCGGGATTCCAACGTTCGCGGCCAGGAGCCGGAGGATTCCCTGTAGGAGGGGCTTCAGCCCCGACCGAGTCCAACGCCGCCCTGTAGGAGGGGCTTTCAGCCCCGACCGCGCGCTCGGCACCCGCCACGCGGCCGCAGCCGGGGCCGCCGGCGGGGTGCCGTCAGGTTGGAGTCGACAGCGACCACCAGCCCGGTCCGCGCCGGCTTCGTTTCACGGTCGGGGCTGAAGCCCCTCCTACAGGGGATGGGCAGCCGAACCTTCACGCCGTAACTCATGCGCGCGGGTCGCGACTGCCGGCGACGCGGCCCGGGTGGCCGGGCCGCGTCCAACGCAGCCCTGTGTAGGAGGGGCTTCAGCCCCGATGTAGGAGGGGCTTCAGCCCCGACCGCGCGTTCGGAGCGCCACGCACCGCAGCCGGAGCTGCGGGCGGGGCGATCATGTTGGAAAGTCGACAGCGACCGCCAGCCCGGTCCGGGGCGGCTTCGTCTGGGGCCTTGCGGTCGGGGCTGAAGCCCCTCGTACAGGGGATGGGCTGCCGAACCTTCACGCCGTGGCTCATGCGGCGCGGGTCGCGACTGCCGGCGGCGCGGCGCGGGTGGCAGGGCCGAGTCCAACGCAGCCCTGCAGGAGGGGCTTCAGCCCCGACCGAGTCCAACGCCGCCCTGCAGCGGCTTCAGCCGCGACCTTTTCAGCACTCCCGCCGGGTCCCGCCGCTGCTACACCCCGACCGTTTCATCCTCGCGGGCCAGCCAGCCGAGGCAGGCGTCGGCCGGGAGCGGCCGGCTGATCCAGAAGCCCTGGATCTCGTCGCAGCCGTACAGACGCAGGCGGTCGAGCTGCGCCAGTGTCTCGACGCCTTCGGCGACGACCCGCAGCCGCATCCGGCGGGCCAGGCCGATGATCGAATGGATGATGTCGATCGCGTGCTCGTCGCGGTCGATGCCATCGATGAAACTGCGGTCGATCTTCAGCGCATCGATCGGGAAGCGCAGCAGGTAGCCCAGGCTCGAATAGCCGGTGCCGAAATCGTCCAGTGCGATCCGCACGCCGGTCTGCTTCAGTGCCAGCAGCCGCTCGACGCTGCGCTCGGGCTGGTCCATCAGTACCGATTCGGTCAGTTCGAGTTCGAGTGCCGCCGGCGGCAGCCCGCTGTCGGCAAGCGCCCGGGCCACGTGCTCGCCGAATTCGACCGAGTGGAACTGGCAGGCCGAGACATTCACGGCGATGGTGAGTTCTTCGCGCCCGGCCGCGCGCCAGCGACAGGCCTGTCGACAGGCCTGTTCGAGCACCCAGGCGCCGATTGGCACGATCATGCCGGTGCGTTCGGCGAGCGGGATGAAACGATCCGGCGGCAGCAGGCGGCCGTGGCCGTCGCGCATCCGCAGCAGCGCCTCGAAGCCGATCGTGCGGCCGCCGGCGAGCCCGACCTTGGGCTGGAAATGCAGTTCGAAACGGTCCAGCGCGAGCGCCTGCCGCAGCGCGCCTTCCAGCTCGAGCTGCGCCAGCGCATTGGCATTCATGTCGGCGGTGTAGTAGCAGAACCGGTCGCGGCCAGCCGCCTTGGCCTGGTACATCGCGGTGTCGGCGTTGCGGATCAGCTCGCTCGACTGCTGGCCGTCATCCGGGAACAGGCTGATGCCGATGCTGGCGGTGACGAACAGCTCGCGGCCGTCCAGCCGCAGCGGTTGCTGCATCGCGTCGAGCAGCTTGCGGGCGACGTTGGCGGCGGTCGATGGCTCGCCGAGGTTCTCCATGATCAACAGGAATTCGTCGCCGCCGAGCCGTGCCAGCGTGTCCTCGCCGCGCACGCAGCCACGCAGCCGCTGGGCGACGGTGTTCAGCACGCTGTCGCCGACCGGATGACCGAGGCTGTCGTTGATGTGCTTGAAGCCGTCGAGGTCGAGGAACAGCACCGCCACGCGCCCGGGCAGCCGGCGGGCACGGGCGACTGCACGTTCGAGTTGCGACTGCGCCAGCAGCCGGTTCGGCAAGCCGGTCAGCGGGTCGTGGTGGGCGAGGTGCTGCAGTTGCGCTTCGCTGCGTTTCAGCTCGCTGATGTCGGTGCCGACGCCGACGTAGTGACTCGGCTGGCCGCGCTCGTCGTGCACCGTGCTGATGCTGAGCCATTGCGGATACAGTTCGCCGGACTTGCGGCGGTTCCAGATCTCGCCCTGCCAGTGGCCGGCATCGGCCAGCCGGCACCACAGTTCGGCGAAGAACGCGGTGTCCTGGCGGCCGGAGCGCAGCATGCGCGGGTTCATGCCGAGCACTTCGTCCGCGGCGTAGCCGCTGATCGCGCAGAACGCTGCATTGACCGACACGATGGTGCCGTCGAGTTCGGTGATCAGCACGCCGTCGCGGGTGCTCTCGAACACCTTGGCGTTCTGCCGCAACCGCTCCTCGGCGCGCTGCCGCTCGATCGCGGTCGCGAACGCAGCGCCGATGATGCGCAGCACGTTGTCTTCGGTGGCGTTCCAGCGGCGTGGTCGACGCACCGAATCGAAGCCGAGGAAGCCCCAGAAGCGCTCGTTGAACAGCACCGGCACGACGATCACGCTCTGGATCGCCTGCGATTCCATGATGCCGCGCTCGGGCATCGGCAGCGTCGGCGTGTCGCCGCCGACTGAGCGGCCGACGCGCCATTCGGGCAGCCAGTGCGGCAGCAGCTCGGCCATCGGCAGGCCCTGCATCTCCGGGTTGTCGATCTCGGCCGACACACCCGGACGCGCCCACTCGAAGCGCATGCTGCAGCGGTCGCCGTCATGCACCTCGAACAGGTAGGCGCGGTCGACGTCGAGGCCGGTGCCGATGTCGGCCAGGATGTCCGGAATGACTTCGGCGGTGGCCGGGTTGTGCAGCAGGGCGAGCGCCGATTGCGCTGCCAGTTGTACCGCCTGCTCGCGGCCGCGGACCGCATCGAGCGCTCGGCTCAGTTCGTCGATCGCCACGTCGACGAAATACATCTCTGCCTCGCCGGTATCGAGCCGGTGCTGCAGCACATGGCTGGCATGCACCCGCACCGGCTCGCCGATCCGGTCGACCCGCACTGTCTCGCCCTCCGGCGGCGACGGGCCGCCGGCCATCCAGCGGTCGATCCCGGCCACCGTCGCATCGCGCTGTTCCGTTGCGACGATCAGCTCCTCGAGCCGGCAGCCGACCGCTTCGTCGGCCGAATAGCCGTACAGCGACTCGCTGGCGCGGTTCCAGTAGATCACCCGCCGCTGGCTGTCGTAGCCCTGCACGGCGACCAGCGGCGTGTGTTCGAACAGCGCGCGGAAGCGCCGCTCGTTCTGTCGCACGAATTCCTCGTTGCGTCTGCGCGCACCGATGTCGCGGATCGACGATACGACGTGCGGGCGGCCGTCGAACTCGATTCGCCGCAGCCGTACCTCGACCCAGAACAGCACCCCGTCCGAGCGCCGGGCGCGCCAGTCGAAACACAGCTCCTCGCCGGCCAGTGCCCGGCCGTGCAGCTCGCGCGCCTCCTGCACCGAGTACGGCGGATTGCCGTCGCTCAGCGTCCCGAATCCGGTGGCCAGGAACCGCTCGCGGTCGTAGCCGTACATCGCCAGCGCCTGCGCGTTGACTTCGACCGGGCGGGCGTCGACATCGCGAACCACGACCGCATCGCTGATGGTGTCGAACAGCGTGCGAAAGCGCGCGCGTTCGGCGGTCAGTGCATCGAGCAGCGCGCGTTGTCGGTGTTCCTGCCGGCGCAGCACCGCGAGCAACAGCAGGCCGCTGGTCAGTACGAACAGGATGGCTTCATGGGTCGCGAGCGCAGCCCGCTGGTCGTCGCCGTCGGCGAGCAGGGCGAGCAGGCCGTCGCCCCACAGGATCGCGGCGGCGCTGAACAGCAGGTAGGCAACCACGATGCCCAGGCTGCGCGGCGGGCGAAGACTCATCCGGGGCTCCCGCAATGGCGGCCCCGGCAGCTTAGCGGAGTCGTGGCGGGCTGCGCAGCCTCAGCCGGCAGCGCGGCCGGCCGAGCGCCGATGGACGGCGTCGACCAGCACCCGCACGTGCTCGGGATCGACGTCCGGGCTGATGCCGTGGCCGAGGTTGAACACGTGACCCGGGCCATCGCCGTAGCTGTCGAGCACCGCCTGTACCTGCCGCTCGATCGCGTCCGGGCTCGCGTACAGCACCGACGGGTCCATGTTGCCCTGCAGTGCGACGCGGCCGCCGGTGCGGGCACGCGCTTCGGCGAGGTCGATCGTCCAGTCGACGCCGACTCCTTCGGCGCCGGACTGCGACAGCTCGGCGAGATACGGCGCGTTGCCCTTGCCGAACAGGATCAGCGGGGTGCGCTCGGCGCCGTCGCCGCGATCGAGTTCGCGCGCGATGCGGCTCAGACTGGCCAGCGAATAGCGCCGGTACAGCGACGGACTCAGCACGCCGCCCCAGGTGTCGAACACCATCAGCGCCTGCGCGCCGGCCGCGCGTTGCGCCTGCAGGTAGGCGATCACGGCGTCGGTGTTGACCGCGATCAGGCGGTCGAGCAGCTCCGGCTCGTTGTAGGCCAGCGACTTGATCTTCGACCAGTTGTCGCTGCCGCCGCCTTCGACCATGTAACAGGCCAGTGTCCACGGACTGCCGGAGAAGCCGATCAACGGCACCCGGCCATCGAGCTCGCGACGGATCGTGCGGACCGCATCCATCACGTAGCGCAATTCGGTCTCCATGTCCGGTACGACCAGCCGCTCGATGTCGGCGGCAGTGCGCAGCGGGCGTTCGAACTTCGGGCCTTCGCCTTCGGCGAAATACAGGCCGAGGCCCATCGCGTCCGGCACGGTCAGGATGTCGGAGAACAGGATCGCCGCATCGAGATCGAACCGTTCGAGCGGCTGCAGCGTGACTTCGCAGGCCAGTTCCGGGTTCTTGGCCAGGCCGAGGAAGCTTCCGGCGCGGGCGCGAGTTGCACGGTATTCCGGCAGGTAGCGGCCGGCCTGGCGCATGATCCAGATCGGCGTGCAGTCGACGGGCTGGCGCCGCAGCGCACGCAGGAAACGGTCGTTCTTCATCGGCAGGCGGCCATCGGCATCGGGAAACCGCGCATCGTAGAGTCAATGGCGACGCAGTGCATCCTTGACAGCGGCGGCATCGCCGCCGGCAGCGGCTTGCCGTGATCTGCGCTCAGACCCGGCGCGGATCGTCGGCACCCTGTGCGAACATGACCTGGAAGCCGCGCCGGACCTGGGCGTCGCGCGCCTTCGACAGTGCCTGCAGCGCGTCCTCGCGGTTGAGGAATACCTCGCGCCTGGCCGAATTGCGCGCGCCCGGTTGACCCCATTCGCGCACCAGCACCCAGCCGCCGAGCAGATCCTGCTGCAGGCTGAGCTGATAGAAGCGAGGCGGTTCGCCGGCGACCGGTCGTTGCTGCAGGTAGATGCGCATGGCGGCACATTCTACGTGAGCGCAGGCATGCCCCGAGCCGGGTTCGGCGGCGGTGTCAGTGCAGCGCGCCGTGGTGCGGCCGCCGGGTCAGCGCTGCGACCACTGCCTCGTCGGGTACGCCGGCGACGATGTCGGCCGCGCCGATGCCGCGCCACAGGATCAGGCGCGACTGACCGGAGACCGCCTTCTTGTCGAGTCGCATCAGCGGCAACAGCGCCTGCGGTTCGATCGCCTCCGGCAGCTCGGTCGGCAGCCCGAGTCGCTGCAATAGCGCGACCAGCCGCTCGGCATCGTCAGCCGCTGCGCGGCCGAGCGCGGCCGACAGTCGTGCGGCACAGACCATGCCTATCGCGACCGCCTCGCCGTGCAGCAGGCGGCCGTAGCCGATGGCGGTTTCCAGTGCATGGCCGAAGGTGTGGCCGAAATTCAGCAGTGCGCGCTCGCCCTGCTCGGTCTCGTCGCGGGCGACGATCGCCGCCTTGTGCCGGCAGCAGACCGCGATCGCTTCGCCGAGCACGACCGGATCGCGCGCGAGCAGCGCCTTGGCGTGGGTGTCGATCCAGTCGAAGAAGCCGCGATCGCCGATCGCGCCGTACTTCAGCACTTCGGCCAGCCCGGCATGCAGCTCGCGCTCGGGCAGTGTGCGCAGCGTGTCGAGGTCGGCGACCACCGCGCCCGGCTGGTGGAATGCGCCGACCAGATTCTTGCCGGCCGGCAGGTCGACCGCGGTCTTGCCGCCGACCGATGAATCGACCATCGCCAGCAGTGTGGTCGGGATCTGCAGCAGACGCACGCCGCGCATCCAGCAGGCGGCGGCGAAGCCGGCCAGGTCGCCGATCACGCCGCCGCCGAGCGCAACGACGGTGACGTCGCGACTGGCCTGCATGTCGGCCAGCGCCTGCATCAGTTCGCCGAAGCGGGCCAGGGTCTTCTCCTGCTCGCCGGGTGGCAGCACCAGGCCGCGCGTCGCGTGGCCGGAAAATGCCGCGGCGACCGGCGCCAGATGGTGCGGAGCGACGTTGCGGTCGGTCACGATAAGAACGTGCCGGCCTGGTGCCAGGCGCCGCAATCGCTCGCGGTCGCCGAGCAGGCCGCTGCCGATCAGGATCGGATAGCTGCGCGCGCCGAGCGCGACGTCGATCTGCACGGTCATGCGGCGCGCGGCGAGCGATGCCAGCGATCGGCAAGCTGCAGGCACAGCCGTTCGACCGCGGCGCCGACCTTGCGCTGATCCGATTCGAACACCAGATCGCAGGTCGACGCATACAGCGGGTCGCGTTCGGCCGCCAGCGCCTGCAGCCGTTCGCGGCGATCCGGGCCGGCCAGCAGCGGTCGGCTGCGGTCGCGGCCGAGCCTTTCGAGCTGGCGTTCGACCGGGGTTCGCAGCCAGACTACGAAACCGCGCTCGCCGATCAGCTCTCTGTTGCGTGGATCGAGCACGGCGCCGCCGCCGGTCGCGATCAACCGGTCGCGCCCGGCGCACAGTGCCTGCAGCGCCTGCTGCTCGCGCTGGCGGAACCCGGTTTCGCCCTCCAGTTCGAAGATGGTCCGCACCGACACGCCGGTCTGCGCCTCGATCCAGTGGTCGACATCGACGAACGCCAGTCCGAGCCGTTCGGCCACCCGTCGGCCGATCGACGTCTTGCCGGCGCCCATCGGGCCGATGAAGATCAGGTTGGGGGCGGGGTTCATGGGTGAAGCCGGGACTCGGGATTCTGGTTGGAGGATTCGTGGAAACCGTCGCGAACTGCAACAATCGGCTGCCGATGCTAGCGTACGCGGCCCCGAATGCCTGGATGGTCGAGGCGCCCGTTCCGCCTTACGGTAGCATTCGTCGCTCCGGTGACGGCGCAGCGCGACGCCACGAATCCCCCAATCCCGAATCCCCAATCCCGGCCTTTCGATGCTCCGCTTCTTCCTGCTGTTCCTGACCCTGCTGATCGCGCTGTTCGGATTCCGGATCACGAACTTCGCACGCGATGCGATCACGCTGCCGTTCACGTCGCTGCTGGCCGACATCAGCGGCGGGCTGATCACGCTGTTCGACGACGCGGTCGCGACCGAGGGCGTCGTGATCCGCAGCCTCGAGAACGGCTTCGCGGTTGCGATCGCGCCGGGCTGCGACGGCATCGAGGCGGTCATCATCCTGGTTGCGGCGGTGCTGGCGTTCCCGGCGCCGTGGAAGCACAAGCTGATCGGTGTCGGCATCGGCTTCGTCGCGATCCAGGCGCTCAACCTGGTCCGGATCATCTCGCTGTTCTACATGGGGCAGTGGAGTCAGGTTGCGTTCGACTGGTTCCACCTGTACCTGTGGCAGGCGCTGATCGTGCTCGATGCGCTGGCGGTCTGGCTGATCTGGCTGCGCTACGTGCCGCGTCCCGAACGGCTCGCTCGGCGCGCGGCCACCGCCTGACCGGCGCCGCGGCAGCCTGCGGTATAGTCGAAACGGCCTGCTGCACGGGGTTGCCGTGCAATTCGGAGTGCCCCCGCATGCACACAATGGAGCGCCCGTTGCGCAAACTCTGTCTGCTAGGCGACTACCGGGTCGGCAAGACCCGCCTCGCGTGCCGGCTGACCGGCTGCGAAGTCAAACCGCCGCCCTACGGCGTGCAGTTGCATCACTGGCGGTTGCCGGATGCTCCTGACGTCGAGTTCGTGCTGTTCGACGTTGCCGGACGCTCGTCGCTCGACAGCCTCGGCCAGAGCTTCCTGTCCGGCGCCGAGGGGCTGGCGCTGGTCGCCGATGCCGGCGTGCCGGGCAGCATCGACGTTGCATTGCGGCTGCATCGCTGCGCGACCGACCTGATCGGGGCGCGACCGGCCGTGCTGCTGCTGAACAAGACCGACCTGGCGAGCGGGTCCACGGTCGAGACCGAATTGCCGTTGTTCCACGTTTCCGCGCGCAGCGGCGCCGGCGTGCTGGAAGCGTTCTCGCTGCTGGCCGAGCGCGTACTCGCTGCCTCCCCCAGCCACGGCGCGCTCGCTGCCTGCGTCCAGACCTGTGGAGTGTCATGACCGACCTTGCCGTAACCGATTACTACGCCGAAGCGCTGGTCGCGTTTCGCGAACTGCTCGACGAGGCGCGCGCCAGCGGCGACCGCGAACCGACCGCGATGACCGTGGCAACCTGTGATGCCGACGGTCGCGTCGCCGCCCGCATCGTGCTGCTGAAGGCGTTCGACGAACGCGGCTTCGTGTTCTACACCAACTGCGACAGCCGCAAGGGTCGCGAACTCGCCGTACACCCGCAGACTGCGCTGCTGTTCCACTGGAAATCGCTGCGCGACCAGGTGCAGGTGCGGATCGAGGGGCGCGCCGAACGGGTCGGCGACGACGAGGCCGACAAGTACTTCGCGTCGCGGCCGCGGATGAGCCAGATCGGTGCCTGGGCCTCGCTGCAGTCGCAGACGCTGGCCTCGCGCGAAGCATTCGAGCAGCGGATCGAGGAAATGGAGCGGCGTTTCGACGGCCAGCCGGTGCCGCGTCCGCCGCACTGGTCCGGCTGGCGGGTCGTGCCGGACCGGATCGAGTTCTGGTTCGGCGCCGAGTTCCGGCTGCACGAACGCTACTGCTACGAACCGGGCGAAGGGCAATGGACCAAGCGGATGCTGTTTCCGTGAAGCCGGAATTCGGGATTCGGGATTCGGCATTCGATCGAGCAGTCACGTCGAGACCCGACACGGTCCGGCCGTAGCGGCAGATCGCCGTGACGAATACCGAGTCTCCAATCCCGCAGGCTGCAGGCCCGCAACGCATCGTCTGCCTGACCGAGGAACCGACCGAGACGCTGTATCTGCTCGGCGAGCAGGAACGCATCGTCGGCATTTCCGGCTTCACCGTGCGGCCGCCCGAGGCGCGCCGCGAGAAACCGAAGGTCAGCGCGTTCACCAGTGCGAAGGTCGAGCGGATCCTTGCGTTGCAGCCAGATCTCGCGATCGGCTTTTCCGACATCCAGGCCGACATCGCTGCGGCGCTGGTCCGCGCCGGGGTCGAGGTCTGGATCGCCAATCATCGTTCGGTCGACGGCATCCTCGACTACATCCGCCGGCTCGGCGCGATGGTCGGCGCGACGGACAAGGCCGATGCGCTCGCTCGGCGGTTCAAGCAGCGGATTGCCGACGTGCAGGCGCGGTCGGCTGTTCTGCCGCGGCGACCGAAGGTGTACTTCGAGGAATGGGACGAGCCGCCGATCAGCGGCATCCGCTGGGTCGCCGAGCTGGTCCGGATCGCCGGCGGCGACGACGTTTTCCCCGAGCGTGCCGAACAGTCGCTGGCGAAGGCACGGATCCTCGAGGACCCGGACGAGGTGATCCGGCGCGCACCGGACATCGTGATCGGCTCATGGTGCGGCAAGACGTTCCGGCCGGAGCAGGTCGCTGCGCGGCCCGGCTGGCAAGCGATCCCGGCGGTCCGCGATGGCGAGCTGCACGAGATCAAGTCTCCGCTGATCCTGCAGCCCGGCCCGGCGGCACTGACCGACGGGCTCGACGCGCTGGTCGCGATCATCCACGGCTGGGCCGAGCGGAACCGCTGAGCTGCCATCCGCGAGTGCGGCTCTTTTCAGGAGCGGCTTCGGCCGATCTTCCCAGCGTCTTCGAGATCGACACGATCGCGGCTGAAGCCGCTCCCACCGCGGTATCCCGTCGACATCCATCACGGCAGAGACTTTCCCCGGCGCCACGCTTGCCGGCATCCTTGCCCGATGCCTGCCGCCGCCCGCCGCATCCCTGCCGACACCGCAATGACGCCGATCGACGCGCTCAAGGGCGTCGGTCCGCGCGTCACCGAGCGCCTCGCCAAGGGCGGCCTGCAGACGGTGCAGGACCTCTGGTTCCACCTGCCGCTGCGCTACGAAGACCGTACCCGCATCACGCCGATCGCCGACCTGCAGCCGGGGACGCCGGCCCAGATCGAGGGCCGGGTCACCGCAGTCGAGCGCAGTTTTCGCTTCCGGCCGCAACTGAAGGTCGCACTGGAAGACGACGCCGGTCACAGTGCGGTGCTGCGCTTCTTCCATTTCCGTGCCGCGCAGGTCGCGCAGTTCGTGGTCGGCCGGCGCCTCCGCGCCTACGGCGAGCCGCGGGTCAGCGGTTTCGCGATCGAGATCATCCATCCGAGCTACCGCCTGCTCGACGACGACGCCGAGGCCGCAGTCAGCGAGCGGCTCGATCCGATCTATCCGACCGTGGAAGGCATCGGCAATGCGGTGCTTGCGCGGCTGATCGAACAGGCACTGCAGCGGCTGCCGGCCGACCGCGAACTGGAGTTGCTGCCGGATGCGCTGCGGTCGAGTTTCGCGCTGCCGTCGCTGCGCGCATCGCTGCTGGCCGTGCACCGCCCGGAACCGGATGCCGATCTTGCCGCGCTGCGAGAGGGTCGCCATCCGGCCCAGCGCCGGCTGGCGTTCGAGGAACTGCTGGCCCACCACCTGTCGTTGCGCCGGCAACGGATCGCGCTGCAGCGGCATGGCGCGCAGGCGATCGCAGTCGACGGTCGGCTCGCCGATGCCTTGCGGACGCGGCTGCCGTTTGCGTTGACCGGCGCGCAGCAGCGGGTATTCGACGAGCTGCGCCGCGACATGGCGCAGCCATCGCCGATGCTGCGGCTGGTGCAGGGCGACGTCGGTTCCGGCAAGACCGTGGTCGCCGCACTGGCCGCGCTGCAGGCGATCGAGGCCGGTCGGCAGGCGGCGCTGATGGCACCGACCGAACTGCTCGCCGAGCAGCACCTGAACAATCTGCGCGGCTGGCTCGAACCGCTCGGCGTCCGGATCGGCTGGCTGGCCGGCAAGGTTGCCGGCAAGGCCCGGCAGGCGGTGCTGGCGCAGCTCGCCGCCGGTGATCTCGACCTGCTGGTCGGCACCCATGCGCTGATGCAGCACGGTGTCGCGTTCGCCGACCTGGCGCTCGCGATCGTCGACGAGCAGCATCGCTTCGGCGTGCACCAGCGGCTGGCATTGCGCGACAAGGGCCGCGACGGCACCCGCGTGCCGCACCAGTTGGTGATGACCGCGACGCCGATCCCGCGCACGCTGGCGATGACCGCCTACGCCGATCTCGATGTGTCGGTGATCGACGAGCTGCCGCCCGGCCGCACGCCGATCCGGACCGTCGTCGTCAATGCCGACCGCCGCGCCGAGGTGATCGAGCGGATCGCCGCGGCCTGTGCCGAAGGCCGCCAGGCCTACTGGGTCTGCACGCTGATCGAAGACAGCGACGAGGTGCAGGCGCAGGCCGCGCAGACCACCTTCGAGCAACTGGTCGAGCAGTTGCCGCAGTTGCGGGTCGGCCTCGTGCATGGCCGCATGAAGCCGCGCGACAAGCAGGCGACGATGGCGGCGTTCAAGGCCGGCGAACTCGATCTGCTGGTTGCGACGACCGTGATCGAAGTCGGCGTCGATGTGCCGAATGCGTCGCTGATGCTGATCGAGAACGCCGAACGGCTCGGCCTGGCGCAATTGCACCAGTTGCGTGGCCGGGTTGGCCGCGGCGCCGCGGCGTCGAGCTGCGTGTTGCTGTACCAGTCGCCACTGTCGGCGCTGGCGCGCGAACGGCTGGAGATCATGCGGCACAGCAACGACGGCTTCGTGATCGCCGAAAAGGATCTGCAACTGCGCGGTCCGGGCGAGCTGCTCGGCACCCGGCAGACCGGGCTGGCGCAGTTCCGGGTCGCCGATCTCGGCCGCGATGCCGAGCTGCTGCCGCAGGTGCACGAGGCGGCCGAGGCACTGCTCGCGCTCGACCAGCGTCTGCCGGAGCGCCTGATCCGTCGCTGGGTCGGGCAGGCGTCGCAGTACGCCGGGGTCTGAGGCGCAACGCCCGCCTGTTGCGTCGGTACCCGAACGCCGGCGCTGCGTGACGCGAAACGTGCGCCACCCGGAATCGGTCGCGCAAGCGTTCGATCGCGTCACAGCCTGCGAGCCCGAGCCGCAGGCGATCGTCTACGATGACGGCCCCGCCTGAGCGAGCGACCTGCATGACCGAGCTGCTGCTGATCGATACCGACCCCGGCGTCGATGATGCGCTGGCGTTGCTGATGGCGTTCGCGGCGCCGGAGGCGCGCGTGCTCGGGCTGACCATCGCGGCCGGCAATGTCGGCCTGCAGCACACGGTCGCCAATGCGTTGAAGCTGGTCGAGGTCTGCGGGGTCGACGTGCCGGTCTACCCAGGCTGTCCGCAGCCGTTGCTGCATCGGGCGCCGGACGCCGCGTTCGTGCATGGCCGCGACGGTTTCGGCGACACCGGCTACCTGCCGCCACAGCGCCGCGCCGAAGACGAACATGCCGCGCTTGCGATGTCGCGGCTGAGCCGCACCCACGACGGCGAGCTGACGCTGGTCATGCTCGGGCCGCTGACCAACCTCGCGCTGGCAGTGCGGCTCGATCCGGCGCTGCCGCGGCGGGTCCGGCGGCTGGTCGTGATGGGCGGCGCGGTGACCGGCCGCGGCAACACGACGGTGCCGGCCGAATTCAACATCGGCTTCGATCCGGAAGCGGCGCACATCGTGTTCGATGCGTTCGAGCGACTCGAACTGGTCGACTGGGAGGCAGTGGTCCGGCACCCGTTGTCGGCCGGACAGTTCGAGCAGTGGTTGCGGACCGGTTCGGCCCGCGCCGCGTTCTACGCAGCGATATCGCAGCGCACGCGGCAGTGGTCGGCCGACCGCCGCGGCGACGACTGGCTGTCGGCCGATGCGCTGGCGATGGCGCAGGCACTGGAGCCGCAGGGCGCGCTCGAGAGCGCCCGCCGAGCGGTTGCGATCGAACTGGACGGGACACTGACCCGCGGCGCGACAGTGGTCGACTGGGACAGCCGCAGCGGCCGGCCGGCCGGCGCGGATCTGCTGTTGCGCTACGACCGCAGCCGCTTCGAACGACGGGTCCGTGACGCGCTCGGCTGAACCGTCGCTGCGGCGCATAACGACCGCCGAACCTCGGCGGCGGTCCGACATGCCTAGAATCGACGGCGACCCACGAGGAGTGCCTGCATGCTCGATTTCCATCTGCCGAAACAGCGTCTGCCGCGGTGCGGCGAAGCATTGCCGGGGCGAGCCGATCCGATGCCGGTCGCCGATCGCCATGTCGTGCTCGGCACGTCGCTGGCCGGTGCATTCGACGGTTTCGAGCAGGTGCAGTTCGGGATGGGGTGCTTCTGGGGCGCCGAACGGGTGTTCTGGACACTGCCGGGCGTCCATTCGACCGCGGTCGGCTACGCCGGCGGCTACACGCCGAATCCGACCTACCAGGAAGTCTGCAGCGGCCGCACCGGTCATGCCGAGGTCGTTCGCGTCGTGTTCGATCCGGACATGATCGACTTCGAGACGCTGTTGCGGACGTTCTGGGAGCGCCACGATCCGACCCAGGGCATGCGCCAGGGCAATGACGTCGGCACGCAGTACCGCTCGGCGCTGTATTGCAGCAGTGCCGACCAGCTCGCCCGCGCGGCGGCCAGTCGCGATGCCTACCAGGCGCGACTCGATGCCGCCGGATTCGGCACCATCACGACCGAGTTCCGGTTTCCGGCACCGCCGTTCTACTTCGCCGAGGACGAGCACCAGCAGTACCTGGCCAAGCATCCGAACGGCTACTGCGGGCTCGGCGGCACCGGCGTCGCCTGCCCGACCGGACTGCAGGCGGCGTGATCGCCGGCGCGGCGGCCGATCCCGCCGCCGCACGCTAACGAAAGTTTTCGCGCCGCTGACTTACAGTCGCGCCCGGTTCCCGGGCCGGCAATGCGCGTGCACCACGGACGATCCGCCACGACCGATGCGTTCCGTCCGCCGACCTCGCTGGTTGTCGCGCTGCTGTTGCTGGTGCATGCCGGACTGTGGTCGCTGGTGAGGTCGCCGCCGTCTCGGCCCGGGCCGCCCGGTCCGGCGCCGTTGCAGGTGGTCTGGATCGAAGCCGCGCCGCTGCTGCTGCCGGTGCCGCCGCTGCCGGTGCCGCCGACGCGCCAGCGTTCGCTGTCGCCGGCTGCGACGGCGCTGCCGCGGACGACGGAGCCACGAGCGAGCGCGCCGATCGCGACCGACGACGGCTCGCCGCCGCCGGCCGTGCTGTTCGACGCCGACGCCCGGCCGCTGCTGCCCGAGGGCGTCGCCAGCGATGGCGGTTCGCGACTGCCTCGGGATGCGCGACGGCTGGGGCGCAGCGCGGTGCGGTTGCCCGGATCGGCGGAACCGATCGTCGAGATCGGCCGGACGCGCGACCGCGCGACCCCGGAGCAGGTCGTGCTCGGCGTCGCGCAGTTCCTGTTTGGTCGACCGAATCCGGATTCCTGCGACAAGATCGAGCGTCGGCTGGTCAACCACGACGATGCGTTGCTGCGCGACATCGATCTGAACAAATGGCAGCGTCTGTGCCGCGGCGGCCGCTGATCAGGTCGGCGGCGATTCCGGCGCAAACTCGAACAGTTCGGCCGGCAACTGCCGCAGCGCGTCGGCGAGCTGCAGCAGGAAGCCATGCATCGCCGAACTGCGCCGCCAGACCAACGCGATCCGCCGGGTCGGCGGCCGGCCGCTGAAGGGTACCAGCCGGATGTCGTCCGAGCGCGCGACCGGCGGCTTGACCGCCAGCACCGGCAGCAGCGTGATGCCGACGCCAGCGGCGACCATCTGCCGCAGCGTCTCGAGACTGGTCGCGCGAAAGCCGGTCCGTTCGCCGGCGCCGGCGAGCTGACAGACATCGAGCGCCTGTTCGCGCAGGCAATGGCCGTCCTCGAGCAGCAGCAGCGTCTGTTCGGCGAGATCGTCGAGCCGCAACGATCGCCGGTCCGCCAGCGGATGCGAGCTCGGCACCGCCAGCACGAACGGCTCCTCGAACAGCGGCTCGACATGCAGTTGCTCGTCGTGCAGTGGCAACGCCAGCACGCCGGCATCGAGCCGACCGTCGCGGAGCATGGCGAGGATCGTCTCGGTCTTCTCCTCGACCAGCAGCAGCTCCAGCCGCGGGAAGCGCGCGCGCAAACGCGGCACCGCATGCGGCAGCAGGTACGGCCCGAGGGTCGGGAACAGGCCGAGCCGGACCGTGCCGGCTTCCGGATCGTGCGCGCGGCGCGCGACCTCCCTGAGCTGGTCGACCTCGGCGAGGATCCGTCGCGCCCGTTCGGCGATGTCGCGGCCGGCCGGCGTCAGCATGACCCGCCGCGGCGCGCGTTCGATCAGTTGCAGGTCGAGTTCGTCCTCGAGCTTGCGGATCTGCGTCGACAGCGTCGGCTGGCTGACGAAGCTGGCCGCCGCGGCACGACCGAAATGCTTGTGGTCGGCGAGGGCGACGAGATAGCGGAGGTCGCGCAGGTTCACGTCGGTGGCCGGTTAGCGGGCAAGGACATAGCCAAGGGCTATGGCGCAAAGTATGGACAATTCATCATCGATATCAATTTCGGCGATCCAGATTCTGTTCCGGATCCAGCCGGCAGTCTGCATGCGGCGCTGTTTCCATCCACATCCGGACAGGAGAGCATCGATGCTGACCGTCGGCGACAAGCTTCCGCAATTCAAGGTGAAGGCGACCGTTTCGACCGATCTGAAGAACGCCTTCGTCGATATCGACAACGACACCTACCGCGGCAAGTGGCTGGTGCTGTTCTTCTATCCGAAGGATTTCACGTTCGTCTGTCCGACCGAGATCGCCGGTTTCGCCGAGATGAACCAGCAGTTCGTTGACCGCGGCGCGCAGATCCTGACCGGCTCGACCGACAGCGAGTTCGTCCATCACGCCTGGCGCACGCACCACAAGGATCTCGCTCGGCTGCCGTTTCCGATGCTGGCCGACGTCAAGCGCGAGCTGACCTCGGCGCTCGGAGTGCTGGACCGGAACGAGGGCGTCGCCCAGCGCGCGACCTTCATCGTCGACCCGGACGGCATCATCCGCTTCGTCTACGTCACCGACATGTCGGTCGGCCGCAGCCCGCAGGAGGTGCTGCGTGTGCTCGATGCGCTGCAGACCGACGAACTGTGTCCGTGCAACTGGCATCAGGGTGAGGACACGCTGAAGGTCGCATGAGCCGGCGCGGTGGCGCAGCGCCGGCCCGATCGGCGTGCGGCGGTCCGTGATGTCGGCCGGCCTGCCCGGTGCCCGGCAGCAGGTGCTGAGCCAGCATGGCACCGGCGCGCCCCGGCGCCCAGGGCGTGTTGCGGATTGCCGCCGTGATCCACGCCACGGCGGTGACGCTCGAGCAGCGTGCCGCGACCGGCAATCCAGCGGCCACCGTCGGAGCCGAAGTGTCAATCGCGCGGTGATCGGAGCATCGCCGCCCGGGTGAGCGACGGATGCGATTGCACTGGCATCGTCATGACGTCGGCGACATGATTGCGGATTCCGCCTGCCATCGCCGGTACAGGCGTGCGATCGAGCGGGGAACGGTCCGTGGGTGTGCTGCTCCATCTTGTATCGATGATGTCCGATCTCTGCACCAGGCGCCGTTCCCTGTCGACCCGTTTCGGCGCCCCGCGCAGGTTCGCCGACATCCGATCTGGCCATTTGTCCCCGGTCGTCCGTCGAGATCGATCGGGCCGCCCCGCACCGGCATGCACCGAGCGGGGCCGCGCTGCCGTGGTTCCCGGCCGACTCACGCTCGAGGCGCCAAGGCATCGCGCCGGCGGCGCGCGCGACGCCCGATGACGCGGATTCTCTCCGGCCGGCTGATCGCGCTGCCGGCGCCTCCGGACGGCGGGCGAATCGACTCGGGCTGGCTGTACCGGCAATTGCGTGCGGCGATCCTCGCCGGCCAGTTGGCGCCCGGCAGCCGATTGCCGTCGACCCGCGCGTTCGCCCGTGAGCACGCAACCTCCCGTGCCGTTGCCGAGGCCGCATATGCGCGGCTTGAAAGCGAGGGTCTTGTTCGCAGACGCCACGGCAGTGGCAGCCATGTCGCCGACGCTTTGCCGGTGCGTGTTCGCGTTGGTCGCCGGCAGCGGCCGCCGCCCGGCGAGCTGATCGGCGCCCGTGCGCGCGCATGGCTCGCCGAGCCCGGCTGCGTCGAGCCCGATCGCCTGATGCCGTTCAATGCCGGCCAACCGGATCCACAGGAGTTTCCATGGGCGACCTGGGAACGATGCTGGCTGGCTGGCAATCGCGAGGCGCGACTGATGGCGACCCACGCGACCGATCCGCGTGGCGTGCCCGAGCTGCGCGCGGCGATTGCCGATCATCTGATCCGGTTCCGCGGTCTGAACTGCGGCGCTGAGCGCGTTGTCGTGTTCAACAGCTCGCAGACCGCACTGTTGGTGATTGCATTGTTGCTGGTTGCGCCGGGTCAGTGCGTGGCGATGGAGGACCCGGGCTACCCGGGTGCGCGGGCGGCGTTCGCGATCGCCGGGGCCGACGTACGCCCGGTGGCCGTCGACCAGTCGGGACTGCGCGTGCAGGATCTGGATCAGGATGGGAACGATGTGCGACTCGTCTACGTGACGCCGTCGCACCAGTATCCGACCGGTGTCGCGCTGGACGAGGCCCGACGCAAGGCGCTTCTCGAATGGGGCGAGCGCGATGGGCGCTGGATAGTGGAAGACGACTACGACGGCGACTTCCGCTATTCCGGCGCGTCGATGTTGGCAATGCAGGGGCGCACGCGCCATCAGCGCACGCTGTACGTCGGGACCTTCAGCAAGGCGATGTTCCCGTCGTTGCGGCTCGCCTATGCAGTGCTGCCGGAACCGCTGATCGCACCGGCCACGATGCTGCGTGCGCAGATCGACGGTTTCAGCCCGGCGGGCAATCAGCTCGCGATGGCGCGGTTCATGGCCGATGGCGCGTTCGACGCGCACTTGCGACGTACCCGCGAGGCCTATCGACGCCGCCGCGTGCTGCTGCGGGCTGCGTTGCAACCGATCGTTTCGCTGGGCTGGGCGCTCGGCCCGGCCGATGCCGGTCTGCACCAGACCGTCGTTGAGCCGATCCCCGGCGCGGCCCGACAGGCCGTTGCCCTGGCACCCCGTCACGATCTCGCGCTTGCGCGGGTCGGCCAATATGCGCATGGCGCGTGGAACGGGCCGGACGCGTTGTTCCTGCGCTACGGTGCGCTGCGCGACGAGCAGATCGTCGATGGTGCTGCGCGCCTGTGCCGGATGCTGGCGAAACGTGCGCCCTGAAGCGTTCCCGGCGATCTCGCGGGCGGCCGGGACAGCACGCACCCACGGCGGGGCGACGGCAATCGCCGGCGCCGCGGCGCTTCGAACGAAGTGGTCGATGTCGAGGCTGGCAAGTGGTCTGTCGCGATGTTGCTCGCGGCATCACGCTGTCGGCCCGTTCGGTCGATCCGCTGCTGCCATGCCACACCTGCCTCTTCAGTCCCGATCCCCATTCATCCGCCAGCGACTGCCAGCCGAGGGTCGGTTGCCTGACTGCCTGGCTGCGCAGCCGCGTCCGGTCGCACCATGATCGAGTCCGTGTCGGGTGCAACGATTGCACTGGTGACCGCGCAGGGGGTCGCCGTGGACGAAGCCAATGACGAGCGGCTGCGACAGGCGCTGATCGAGCACGGAGCTGCGGTCCGCTGGTGCGTCTGGGACGATCCTGACGTCGACTGGGCGGCATTCGACATCGCGATGACGCGCTCGTGCTGGGACTACCACCTGCGTGCCGACGAGTTCCGCCGTTGGCTGGACTGGCTCGACCGAACAGGCGTCCGGGTGGTCAATCCGCCCGACCTGCTGCGCTGGAACATGCACAAGTCGTATCTGCTCGACCTCGAGCGCGCCGGCATCAAGATTCCTCCGACGCATTGCGTCGACAGTGGACGGGCCGGCAGCGCTGAAAACGCACTGGACGACGCCATCGCCGCCTTCGGTAGCGACGATCTGGTGATCAAACCGGCAGTGTCGGCGAATGCCTACTGGACGTGGCGTTCTCGCGCGGTCGATCGCAACACCAGTCTGCGACGGATCGACTGGCTGCTCGCGCGCGGCGGCGTGCTGTTGCAGACCTACGAGCCAGCCGTCGCCGAGGTCGGCGAGTGGTCGCTGATCCATGCCGGCACCGAACTGCTCCACTCGGTGCGGAAGCGGCCATGCAGCGGCGACTTCCGCTCGCAGCCGACCTTTGGTGCGGCCGTCGAGGCCGTGCCGGCCAGCGGGTCGGTGGCGACGTTCGCCGCGCAAGCGCTCGACTGCCTGCCGGCGTGCCCGGCCTATGCCCGTATCGACGTGGTCGATACCCGGGAAGGGCCGCGGCTGATGGAGATCGAACTGATCGAGCCGAACCTGTTCCTCACGGCTGCCTCGGCGCGCCGTCTGGCGAGTCATCTGCTGCGTCGGGTCTGCGCCTGAATGCGGACCGCCGGGGCCTGACGGTCCGGGCGCCTTGACGCCCGACCGAGCGCGGGACGACAGTGCTCGAATGAGTTCGGCGGACGTCGGGTGCATCGTGGTCGGGGCCGGCGTGGTCGGGCTGGCGACCGCCTGCGCGCTGGCCCGCGACGGCGTCGACGTGCTGGTGCTGGAGGCCGAGGCGCGGGCTGGTGAAGGGGTGTCGAGCCGCAATTCCGGGGTCGTCCACGCCGGGCTGTACTACCCGACCGGATCGCTGAAGGCGCGGCTGTGCGTGCGCGGTCGCGATCTGCTGTATGACTACGCGGCCCGTCGCGGCATTCCGCACCGGCGGCTCGGCAAGCTGGTCGTCGCCAGCAGTGCGACCGAGCTGCCGGCGCTGGCCGCGCTGTACCAGCGCGGGCTGGCCAATGGCGTGCGGTTGCACTGGCACGATGCCGCGGCGGTCGCCGCGATCGAACCCGAGCTGCAGTGTGTCGCGGCGATCGAGTCGCCCGACTCCGGCCTGGTCGACGTGCCCGAGTACGTGATGGCTCTGCTCGGCGAGCTGCAGCAGGCCGGCGGCCAGGTGCTGTGCCAGACGCCGGCCCGCGCGTTGCACCGCTCGAACGGCTTGCTGGCGGTCGAAAGCGCCGCCGGCGACCGGATCACCTGCGAGTGGCTGGTCAATGCCGCCGGCCTCGGCGCGATCGCGCTGGCGGCGACTCTCGACGGTTTTCCGAAGGCACGGCTGCCGCGGCTGTGGTACGGCGCCGGCCATTACTACGGCTGCCGTCGGCCGGTGCCGTTCGCGCGGCTGATCTATCCGCTGCCGAGCGCCGGCCAGCTCGGCATCCATCTCGGCTTCGATCTGGCCGGCCGGCCACGCTTCGGTCCCGACCTGCGTTTCGTCGAGCAGCCGGACTACACGTTCGACGACCGTGAACGCAGCCGCTTCGCCGCCGCGATCCGGCACTGGTGGCCAACCCTGCAGGACGACGACCTGCAACCGGATTTCGTCGGCGTGCGACCAAAGCTGGTCGGCCCCGGCGAGCAGAATCCGGATTTCCTGATCCAGGCGGCCGACGCCCACGGTGTCGCCGGCCTGGTCAACCTGTTCGGCATCGAGTCGCCGGGCCTGACCGCATCACTGGCGATCGGCGAGCACGTCGCCCGGACGCTGCGAGCGGGTTCGCACGCGATCGAAGGCTAGCGGCTGCCGGCGACCAGCGCGGTCGCCGCTTCGGCGTCGTTGATCCTGACCTTCTGCCCCGGCAGCAGGCGCTCGCCGCCACGCACGACCAGCCGGTCGCCGATCCGGATGTCACCGACCACTTCGACCCAGTCGCCCTGCGCGCCACCGGTCGTGACCGGCACCCGCTCGGCGCTGTCGTCGTCGCTGACCCGGATCACATACGACTGCCCGGGCCGCAGCAACAATGCATCGCGCGGCACCGCGACGACATCGCGCGGCGCCTCGCTCGGCAGCCCGACTTCGAGCGCGCTGCCGACCGGCCAGTCGGCGTCGTCGAGCGCGATCCGCAGCTCGAACTGGCGCGAGGCGGCATCGCCGACCGGCACCACCGCGCGCACCGGCTGCAGCCGCTCCTGTCCGCCGCCGCGCAACGCCAGCCGCATCCCGGGTCGAACGTGCGCGGCCAGCGCGACCGGCGCGCGGGCCTGCACTTCGACCTGCTCGGTATCGACGACGCGCGCGACTGCCGCGCCGACGCCGAGGTACTCGCCGACTTCGGTGAAGCGTTCGACCACGGTGCCGGCAAACGGCGCCCGCACGACCGTGTTCGCCAGCCGATGCCGCGCGGTCTGCAGTGCCAGTTCGGCGCGCCGCCGATCCTGTTCGAGCACCGCCCGCTGCGACTGCGCCTCGTCCAGCGCCGCGCCGGAAATGGTCGCCTGCCGGGCCAGTTGGGTCAGCCGCTGTTCCTGCTTGCGCGAGTAGTCGAGCTGCGCATCGATCCGGGCGAGATCGGCGACCAGCTCCTTCTCGCGCAGCGCGAGCAGCCGGTCATCGAGCCGGGCCAGCACGTCGCCGCGGCCGAGTGCGCTGCCGATCTCGGCGACGAACACGACCCGGCCGTCCTGCTCGGACGCGATCCGCGCATCGCCACGGCTGACCACGCTGGCCGGACTCCACAGTCGCGGCGCGAAATGCTCGCCGATCGCCTGCTCGACCGCGACCGGCGCCGGCGGCGGGTCGGCCGGCTGGGCGAGCAGCGGCGGTGCCAGGCCGGCGGCGAGGGCGAGCGCGAGCCAGCGATGGCGGTGAACGAACGGGGGGCTGCTCATCGGAAACCTCGACTGACTGGATGTGTTCGATCGACGGACACGCGGCTGGATGCTCGCCTTGCAGGAGCGGCTTCAGCCGCGACCTTCTGGTCGTGCCCAGACGAAGCCGCTCCCTCAGGCAGGCTGCGACGGGTCGTACTCATGCAGCCGCCTCGGCGGCCGCGCTGCGCTCGGGCGATGTCACGCGCGCGAAGCGCATCCGCAGCAGCGCCGGAATCAGCACCAGCGTGAACACCAGGCTCAGGCCGGTGCCGCCGACCACGACCGCTGCGAGGCCACGGTAGATCACCGCGCCGGGCCCCGGGTTGATCGCCATCGGCAGCGCGCCGAGCACGCCGGTCAGCGCCGCGATCAGGATCGGCCGCAACCGCTGCGACAACGCCTGCTCGACCGCGCGATCGATCCCGAGGCCATCGGCCTGGCCGGCGCGCGTCTGCGTGACCAGCAGGATCGCGTTGTTGATGACCATGCCGAGCAGCATCACGAACCCGATCATCGACAGCAGGTCGAGCGGCTGGAACGCGAACAGGCCGAGCGCGCGCATGCCGAGCACGCCGCCCATGATCGCCATCGGCAGGCTCAGCATGACGACCGCGCTGTCGCGCAGCGAACGGAACATTGCCGCCATCAGCAGGAACAGCACCAGCAGCGCCAGTGCGAAATTGCCGGCCATGGTCCGGACGATCGTGCCGAGCCGGTCGGCACTGCCCGATACGCGAATGCCGGCATCGGCCGGCAGCGACTTCCGCAGGGCCGGCACCACCGCATCCTCGATCCGCGCCAGTGCATCTTCCAGCGACATCGTGGCCGGCGGGTCGACCGTCAGCGTCACGGTCCGGCGGCGATCGACGCGGCGCAGTTGCGCCGGCGACAGCGTCGTCTCGATCGACGCCAGTTCGGCCAGCGGCAACACCGCACCGCCGGGGGTCGCGAGCGGCGCCCGCAGCAGCGCGTCCGGGCTTTCGTACCCGGGCGCCCGCAGCACGATCGGCAGACGCTCGTCGCCGTCGAAATGTTCGCCGAGCCACAGGCCATCGCCGAGCGTGCGGATCACCGTGCCGAGTTCCGGTCGGCTCCATCCGGCTTCGGCCAGCCGGCGGTCGTCGGCATGCACGCGCAGTTCCGGCGAGGTCGCATCGGGATTCGGGAACGATTGCACATTGGCACCGGGAAACTGATCGAGCAGCATCTGCCGGCCCTGCTCGGCGACCTGCTTCAGCAGCGCGTCGTCGCCGGCCTGCAGATGGATCTGGATCGCCCGTGCCGAGCCGCCGAAGCCGCCGAACAGGTCGCCTTCGGTGGCGAACGCGCGGGTGTCCGGGAAGCCGACGATGATCTCGTCGCGCACGATCTGCTCGAGCGTGCCGATCGTGTCTTCGTCGACCACCCGCGCGCCGAGCGTGCCGCCGCCGGGCCACAGCAGCAGGTACCAGTTGCTCAGTGCCGGCGCGCGGTCGCCGTCCATGTAGGGCGCCATCCGTTCGAGGATGCGCGGGGCGATCTCGCGGTCGACCGCGGCCGGGCTCATGCCGGGCGGAAAGCTGAAGAAGGCGTCGATCGCGGCGCGCTTGACCGGCGGCAGGTAGTCGAGCCGCGGCATCAGCAATGCCGACAAAGCGATCGGCGCGACCACCAGTCCGGCAATCCAGCCCCAGCGTCGCGCCGGGGTCGACGTCGCCCGCATCAGCCAGCGGGTGGTGCGCGGAAAGCTGCCATCGCTGCCGGCGCTCGTCGCCTGTTGCCGCAGCCAGCCGCCTGCCGCGGCAGCCGGCAGCACCGTGATCGCGACCAGCATCGACATGCCGACCGCGATCGACACCGTCAATGCGAGGTCGGAGAACAACTGGCCTTCGACGTCCTGCATGAAGATCACCGGCAGGAACACCGCGACTGTCGTCAGCGTCGATGCCAGCAGCGCGCCGCCGACCTGGCGCGTGCCCAGTGCCGCCGCCTCGAGCCCGCGCATGCCGCGCTCGCGCAGCCGGATGATGTTCTCGGCGACGACCACCGCGGCATCCATGACCATGCCGACCGCGAACGCCAGCCCGGCCAGAGAGATCACGTTCAGGCTGCGGCCGGTCAGTTGCAGCATCACGAAGGTCGCCAGCAGCGAGATCGGGATTGCGGTCGCGATCAGCAGCGTCGCGCGCAGGTGGCGCAGGAACCACCACAGGCAGCCGACCGCGAGCAGCACGCCGGCCAGCAGGTTGCCGGCAAGCAGCGCCAGCGCGCGCTTGATGAACAGCGACGAATCGAAACTTTGCTCGACGCCGAGCCCGTGCTCGGCCAGCACGCCGACCCGCAGTGCAGCGAACTCGGCCTTGACCGCATCCATCGTCGCCAGCACGTTGGCGCCGGATTCGCGGTCGATGCGCAGTCCGATCGACGGGTTGCCGTTCTGGTAGGCGTAGAAGAAGCGCTCCGGCTGGCGCCGCTCGATCGTCGCGACATCGCCGAGATAGACCGGCCGACCGTCGCGCCAGGCCAGGATCAGTTCGCTCAGTTGCTGCGGACCGTACTTGCCGGCGAACCGCAGCGTGTACTGGCGCCGGCCGGATTCGATGAAGCCGCCGGACACGTCGTTGGCGCGCGCCGCCTGCTGCGCGACCTGCGGCACGCCGATCCCGAGCGCGGCGGCCTTCTGCAGGTCGAGCATGATCGCCAGTTCGTCGGCCGGGCCACCGTTGATCTGCACTCGCGCGACGCCCGGCACCGCCTCGATCCGCGGTGCGACCCGTTCTTCGATCAGCCGGCGGAAATCATCGATCTCGCCCGGCGTGCCGGGCAGCTTCTGCACGAAGAACCAGGTCAGCGTCTGGTTGGCATCGTCGTTGGCCAACTGGACGACCGGCCGACCGGCATCGCGCGGCAGCGGCGGCAACCGGTTCAGCCGGCCGATCACGTCCACCATCTTCTCGCGCATGTCGGTGCCGACCGCGAAACTCATCCCGACGAAGGCGCCGCCGGGCCCGGCATTGCCGTCCATCTGTTCGAGGCCCGGGATGCCCTGCAGCACCGCCTCCAGCGGCTCCAGCAGCTCCGATTCGACTTCCTGCGGCGAGGCGCCGCGCCAGTCGATGTTGACGCCCATCTGCGGGCGGTCGATGTCCGGGAACAGTTGCACCGGCAGCCGGCCGATCGCCAGCGCGCCGAACAGCAACAGCAGGGCGACCACTGCGGCGACGGCGGCCGGATTGCGCAACGACAGTTCAGTCAGTCTCATGGCGGCGTCCGATCCGTGGTCGGGCGCAGCCTGCGCCCGATGCCGTCGACTCGGATGCGCAGGAAGTCACGAAGGTTGCGCCGGCTGCGCCGAGTCGATCGGGCCCTGCGATGAGGCGATCGCCGGACGCGCGGCGCGAACCGGGCGGAGTCCGGCAACCCGGCCTGATCCGCCGCCTTGAGCCAGCGCGCTACCGTTGCGGTCGATTGACCGGCTCGAGCCCGGCCTCGAACCGCTCCCGCAGCGGGGCGTACGGCAACGGTGGCAATTGGAGCGGTTCGGCCGGTAGCCGGCAGTCGGGCACGTGTTCGAGCAGATGGCGGATCAGCGCCAGCCGGCCGCGCTTCTGGTCGTTGAAGTCGACCAGCGTCCACGGCGCGTGGACGCTGTGCGTGGCGCGCAGCATCGCGTCGCGGGCCTCGCCGTACTCGCGGTACTTCTGCCGCGCGACCAGATCGATCGGCGACAATTTCCAGCGTTTCAACGGATCGACCGCGCGTTCGGCGAAGCGCTGCTCCTGCTGCGCCTGATCGACGCTGAGCCAGTACTTCAGCAGCAGGATGCCGTCGTCGACCAGCATCTTCTCGAACAGCGGCGCCTGCTGCAGGAATTGCCGGTACTCGTCGTCGCTGCACCAGCCCATCACGCGCTCGACGCCGGCACGGTTGTACCAGCTCCGATCGAACAGCGTGATCTCGCCGGCCGCCGGCAGGTGCGCGACGTAGCGCTGGAAATACCACTGCGTGCGCTCGCGATCGTTCGGCTTCGGCAGCGCAACGACGTGGCACTGGCGCGGATTCAGCGTCTCGGCGATCGCGTTGATCACGCCGCCCTTTCCGGCGGTATCGCGCCCTTCGAACACGACGACCATCCGCCGGCCGACCTGCCGCAGCCAGCGGGCCAGATGGTTCAGCTCGACCTGCAGCGGCTCGAGCTGCGCCATGTATTCCTTGCGCCGGAGCTTGTCCGGGCTGGCCCCGGCCACGGTCAGCGCTCCCGCAGGCGCGGCATCAGCGCGACCAGGTTGCACGGCGTCGTCGTCGCGTCGAGCTGCGGCCGGATCAACCGTTCCCAGCCGGTCCGGCAGGCGCCGGTCGAACCGGGCAGGCAGAACACGAAGGTGCCGTTGGCGAGCCCGGCGAGCGCGCGCGACTGCAGGCTGCTGGCGCCGATCTCGTCCCACGACAGCGATCGGAACAGTTCGCCGAAGCCATCGATGGTCTTGTCGAACAACGGCAGCACCGCTTCGGGCGTGGAATCGCGGCCGGTGAAGCCGGTACCGCCGGTGATCAGCACGACCTGCGGTTCGTCCTCGGCGATCCACTGCGCGACCTGCGCGCGGATCCGGTACAGGTCGTCGCGCAGCAGCGCGCGTTCGGTCAGTCGGTGGCCGGCGGCGGCGATCGCATCGACCAGGTAGTCACCGGAGCGGTCCTCCGCCAGCGTCCGGCTGTCGGACACGGTCAGCACCGCGATCGACACGCCGCTCATGCGCCCGGGTCCGGCGTCAGCGGCAGCGTGTAGCCGATGAATTCTTCGTCGAGCTCCCAGCCCAGTTCGGTGTACAGCGCCTGCGCGACGGTGTTGGTCCGGTGCGTTTCGAGCTGCAGCCGGACGGCACCGTGGCGCAGGCCGAACGCCTCGCAGGCCTCGATCAGCGCGCGGCCGGCACCGCGGGCCCGTGATCCGGGCGCGACGAACAGGTCGGACAGATGCACCACCGGCGCCATCGCCAGCGACGACCAGCTCGGGTACATCAGCGCGAAACCGACCGTCCTGCCATCGATCCCGGCGATCAGCACGGTTGCGTCGGCGGCGGCAATCCGCGCCTGCAGGTAGGCGCGGGCGCCGGCCGGGTCGGGCGCGCGCTCGTAGAACGCACGGTAGGCATCGAACAGCGGGACGAGCACGTCGAGGTCGTCGACGGTCGCGGTGCGGATCACGGGGCTCATGGGGCAGAGGTCCATAGGGAGTGGCAGATTCTAGTGGGCTGTAACGGACAAATCGAAAGTAGCTCGCTCGGTCTGGCCGCGTTGTACTTGCTCCTCACTCGACCGATAGCTTCGGCTATCGGCCTCGCTCCGGAGCGGCGTCCACCACGCCCATCCCGTCGCGATCCCACTTCCGTTTCATCCGTTACAGCCCACTAGTCGCGGCAGCAGAACCCCCGTAGGAGCGGCTTCAGCCGCGACCGGTGATGCCGCGCTGCTCGATCGAGCGCTGCAGACGATCGCATCATCCGAGAGCCATCGAATACCCCCCGCCCCGCGGTCGCGGCTGAAGCCGCTCCTGCAGGGGCGATTGCAGGACTGACGGCACTACTCGCTCAGCGCCTGCAACTGGTCGGCCTGGTGCTCGGCGGTCAGGCGGTCGATCAGTTCGTCGAGGTCGCCTTCGATGATTTCCGGCAGCCGGTACAGCGTCAGCCCGTCGACGCGGTGGTCGGTGATCCGGCCCTGCGGGAAGTTGTAGGTGCGGATCCGCTGGCTGCGGTCGCCGGAGCCGACCTGCAGCCGGCGTGCTTCGGCCTGCGCCTGGGTCTGCTTGCTGCGCTGCTCGTCGAGCAATCGTGCCTTCAGCAATGCCAGCGCCCGCGCGCGGTTCTTGTGCTGGCTGCGCTCGTCCTGGCATTCGACCACGATGCCGCTCGGCAGATGGGTCATCCGGATCGCCGAATCGGTCTTGTTGACGTGCTGGCCGCCGGCGCCGGACGCGCGGAAGGTGTCGACCTTGAGGTCGGCATCGCGGATCTCGATCTCGTCGATTTCCTCGAGCTCGGGCAGGATCGCGACGGTCGCGGCCGAGGTGTGGATCCGCCCCTGCGACTCGGTCGCCGGGACCCGCTGCACCCGGTGCGTGCCGGACTCGAACTTCAGTCGCGAATAGGCGCCGCTGCCCTCGACCCGGGCGACGATCTCCTTGAACCCGCCGTGCTCGCCGGGACTGGCCGACAGCGTCTCGACCTGCCAGCGGCGGCGTTCGGCGTAGCGGCAGTACATCCGGAACAGGTCGCCGGCGAAGATTGCCGCCTCGTCGCCGCCGGTGCCGGCGCGGATCTCGAGAAACAGGTTCGCCTCGTCGCGCGGATCGACCGGCAACAGCAGCAGTTGCAGCTCCCGCTCGAGCCGGCCGAGGCGGGTCTTCGTGCTCGCAATCTCTTCTTCGGCGAGGTCGGCCAGTTCCGGGTCCGAGCGCATCGCCTCGGCCGCTTCGATGTCGCGCCGGGCGGCATCGAATGCGCCGAGCCCGGCTGCGACCGGCTCCAGCCGCGCGAACTCCTTCGACAGTTCACGGAAGCGTGCGTTGTCGGCCAGCGTGTCGGGATCGGCCAGCAGCCGGCCGACTTCCTCGTGGCGCTCAGCCAGCGCGTCGAGCTTGCGGCGGATGCTCGGGGTCATGTTGGTCATCACGGACATCCGTGTCGGTGGCCGGCGGCTCGCCGGTGTCGAACAGCTTGTCGGCGGCGCGCAGCAACTCGACATCGCCGCGCAGCGCCGCGGCGCGCAGGTTCGCACTCGGCGCATGCAGCAGCTTGTTGGTCAGGCCGTTGGCGAGGAATTCCAGCGCCGATTCCGGCGAGCAGCCGCCGGCCAGCATCTGTCGCGCCCGCAGCAGCAGCGCATCGCGCTCGGCCTCGCTGCGGCCGCGCAACCGGCGCAAGGTATCGTGGCGGCCGCTGGCGCGCCACCAGGCGAGGTAATGCTCGACCTGCAGGTCGATGATCGCCTGCGCCTGCTCGGCCGCTTCGCGGCGCGAGCGCAGGCCTTCCTCGATGACCCGGTCGAGGTCGTCGACGGTGTACAGGTAGACGTCCTCGAATTCGGCCGCGGCCGGATCGACGTCACGCGGCACGGCGAGGTCGAGCAGCAGCATCGGCCGGTGCCTGCGTGCCGCCAGCGCGCGGCCGATCGCGGCCGCCGACACCACCGGCAGCCGGCTGGCGGTCGCGGAAATGACGATGTCGGCCTCGGCCAGATGCCGCTCCAGCTCGTCGAGCGGCAAGGCGTAGCCGCCGAACCGCGAGGCCAGCGCCTGCGCATGCGCCAGCGTCCGGTTGGCGACCAGCAGCCGCTGCACCCGCTGGTCGACCAGGTGCCGGGCCGCCAGTTCGATCGTGTCGCCGGCCCCGACCAGCAGTACGGTGGCACGGTCGAGCTCGGTGAACACCTGCTGCGCCAGCCGCACGCCGGCGAACGCGACCGATACCGGATGAGCGCCGATCCGGGTGTCGGTGCGGACCCTCTTCGCCACCGAGAATGCATGCTGGAACAGCCGTTCGAGCGCATTCTTCAATGCACCGGCACGGCGCGCGTGCTGGTAGGCGTCCTTGACCTGGCCGAGTACCTGCGGTTCGCCGAGCACCAGCGAATCGAGCCCGGTCGCGACCCGCAGCAGGTGGCGCACCGCATCGCCGTCGGTGTGACAGTACAGGTAACTGACGAGCTGGTCGGGATCGACGCCGTGGTGGCGGGCCAGCCACGCCGACGGCTGCGACTCGGCGCCCGCATCGACCACGCAGTACAGCTCGGTGCGATTGCAGGTCGACAGCACCGCGGCTTCGTGAACGCCGGCCACCGCGCGCAGGCTGGTCAGCGCTTCCGGCAACTGTGCCGGCGCAAACGCGACCTGCTCGCGCAGGGCGACCGGGGCCGTCTGGTGATTCAGTCCGAGAGCGACGAGCGGCATGCAGGAAAAACGACAGGTGCCTGACGGTAGAATGCGGGAGTGTCCAACGAACTGCAGCGGCGCATGGCCGCATTGATCAACATCGGCGCAGCGAAGCGCTCCGGCCGCATGCATTCGCCCCGGCGGCGGCGCGGGCTGCTTGCCGTGCTGCTGGGCGGTCTGCTGGCGGTCGCGCCATTGTACCCGTCGTCCGCTGCGGCGGCCGATGCCCTTCCCGAGGCTGTGCTGTTTCCGCTGCTGAGCGGCGAATTCGCGTTGCAGGAGGGTCGGCACGGCGAGGCCGCCGGGCACTACCTGCAGGCCGCGCGGGCGAGCGCCGATCCTCGGCTGGCCGAGCGCGCCGCGCGGGTCGCGCTGGCGGCCGATGCCGACGCGCTGGCCGCCGCCGCGATCGAGCGCTGGCATGCGCTGGAACCGGACGCGGCTGGCCTCGCGCCGACGCGTGCGACCTTGGCGTTGCGCGCCGGCGACACCGTGCAGGCAGCCCAGGCGCTCGAGCGGCTGCTGGTCGAGCCGGGCGGTTGGGAGCAGGTCGTCCGCGTGCTGGCGGCCGAGCATCGCGCGCTTGCGGCTGCAGCGATCACATCATCGCTGGTCGATTCGGCCGGATTCCCGGCCGAACTCGAGCCGACCCTCGCGTTCGGCAGCCTGAGCGTCCGGCTCGGCCAGTCGGGCCTCGCCCGGCGACTGGCTCAGCGCGCCACCGACCTGCATCCGGAGTCGGCGCGGGCGTGGCTGTGGCGGGCCGAAGTCGAGCGCCGCCATGGCGATGCCGACGCCGCGCGGGTCGCGCTCGACCGAGTCCGCACGCTTCCGACCCTCGAGCCGGCGATGCGGCTCGCGCTCGCCGCGCAGCTCGACGCGCTCGGCGCCCCGGAAGCAGCCGCCGACGCGCTGGCCTCGGCCGGAGCGGATGGCCAACTGCTGGCCGCGCGGGTCGCCTATCTGGCGCGGGCGGAAGCGCACGACAAGCTCGAAGCACTGTATGTCGAGCTCGATGGCGACGGTGCCGACACGGCGGAGCGTCGCTATCTGCTGGGCCAGGTCGCCGAGGTGTTGCAGCGAGACGAAGCGGCACTCGGCTGGTACCGTTCGATCGACGACGGTGTCGACCGTGATCGCGCGCAGTTGCGGATCGCGGTACTGCACGATCGCGCCGACCAGTTCGAGGCTGCGTTGGCCACGCTGCATGCGCTGCAGCACAGCGACAGCGAGAACGGCGAAGTGCTGGTCGATGCCTACCTGCTCGAGTCCGAACTGCTGCGCCGGCGCGACCGCATCGAGCAGTCCGCCGCAGCGCTCGATCGCGGGCTCGGCGTGTTCGAGGACGAGCCGCAACTGTTGTATGCGCGGGCGCTTGCGCACGAGCGGCATGGTCGGATCGACGCAGCGATCGACGACCTGCAACGGCTGGTCGCGCTCGACCCCGACAACCCGAACGCGCTGAATGCGCTCGGCTACACGTTGGCCGATCGGACCGACCGCTACAACGAGGCGCTGCCGCTGATCGAGCGGGCACTGGCGCTCGATCCCGACAACGCGGCGATTCTCGACTCGCTGGGCTGGGTGCTGCACAAGCTCGGGCGCAGCAGCGAGGCACTGCTGCACCTGCGTCGATCATTCGAGCTTGCCCGCGATGCCGAAGTCGCCGCCCACCTGGGCGAAGTGCTGTGGCTGCTGGGGCAGCGCGACGAGGCGCGGGCGGTCTGGCTGGTCGGGGGCGAGATCGATCAGGGCAACCGGGCGCTGCGCGCTGCCCTCGAGCGCTACACCCCGTGATCGGCCATTGGCACCTGCCGAACGCGCCTGGCCGCGTTCGTTTCGTTGCGATCGCCGCTGCCGTGGGCCTGCTCGCCGGCTGTGCCGTCGCGCCGAAACCGGTCGTGTCGGATCGGCAGGCGCTGGCCGATCAGGCGGCCCGCGAGCGGCAGCTCGGCCAGCGCGAGGCATGGGCGCTGCGCGGCCGGCTCGCCGTGTCCGGCAACGGCGACGGCGGTAGCGGCCAACTGCAGTGGCGACAATCCGGTCACGACACCACCTTCGAGGTACGCGCGCCGGTATCGCGGCAGACCTGGCGTCTGCTAGCGAACAGCGCTCAGGCCCGTCTCGAGGGCCTCGAAGGTGGCATTCGCGAGGGCCGCGATGCTGCTTCGCTGGTCCGCGACGAAATCGGCTGGGAACTGCCGATCGAGCATCTTGCAGCGTGGGTGCGCGGCATGCGCGGTCCCGGACGCGCCTCGGTCGAGTTCGATCGGCATGGGTTGCCGGCGCGGATCGAGCAGCACGGCTGGCAAATCGAATACCGCGGCTGGGACCGCGCGCAGACGCCGCCGATGCCGTCGCGCGTGTTCGCCAGCCGCGGCGACCACCGGGTGCGGCTGGCGATCGAGCAATGGCAGTTCGGCCCTTGATCGAATCCACCGGTTTCGCCACGCCGGGCCCGGATGCCGCTGATCCTGTCGACGGCTGGAGTCGCTGGCCGGCGCCGGCCAAGCTGAACCTGTTCCTGCAGATCGTCGGGCGCCGCGACGACGGCTATCACCTGTTGCAGACGGTGTTCCAGTTGCTGGACTGGGGCGATACGGTCTGGCTGCGGCCACGCCCGGATGGTCGGATCGAGCGGCCGGCCGGGCCGCCATCGGTGCGCGCCGACGCCGATCTGACCGTACGCGCGGCGCGGCTGCTGCAGCAGGCGACCGGTTGCAGCGCCGGAGTCGAGATCCGGATCGACAAGCAGATCCCGCTCGGCGGCGGCTTCGGCGGCGGCAGCTCCGACGCCGCGACCGTGCTGGTGGCGCTGAACCGGCTGTGGGCGACCGGGCTCGATGCCGGCAAGCTCGCCGATCTCGGCGCCACACTCGGTGCCGACGTCCCGGTGTTCGTCCACGGCCAGTCGGCGTGGGCCGAGGGGGTAGGCGAGCGTCTGACGCCGCTGGCGCTGCCCGACTGCTGGTATGTGCTGGTCGACTCCGGCGTCCAGGTACCCACGGCCGAGCTGTTCCAAGCGCCTGATTTGACCAGAAATGCGATTCCGCTCAGAATGCCGGGCTCGAATTTCGACCGGTCGCTCGGCAACGTTTTCGAACCCGTGCTGCGTCGCAGGGCGCCGCGGGTCGATGCGGCGCTGACGGCCTTGTCGCGTTTCGGGCATGCGAACCTGACCGGAACCGGCGGCGGCTGTTTCCTGGCCTGCCAGCGACGCGAGGACGCCGAGGCGGTCCGCGCGGCGCTGGCGCCGGAATGGCCAGTCTGGCTGGCACGCGGCATCGATCGGTCACCGCTGCTGGACGCAATCGAGACCAACGGCGAGTAGCGACGTAGATCAGAACGAGTGGCGGCTTTGCCGCCGCCGCGACGTGAAGGTCGGCCAGGAGGGCCGCAGGTGTACCGCGACACCGGCAACGGAGCCGGACCGCGGTACACGGATGTACCGCCCGCGAGCGTACGCGCAAGCGTACCGAGCGGGAGCGAGTGGCGGCTTTGCCGCCGCCGCGACGTGAAGGTCGGCCAGGAGGGCCGCAGGTGTACCGCGACACCGGCAACGGAGCCGGACCGCGGTACACGGATGTACCGCCCGCGAGCGTACGCGCAAGCGTACCGAGCGGGAGCGAGTGGCGGCTTTGCCGCCGCCGCGACGTGAAGGTCGGCCAGGAGGGCCGATCCTTCACAAGAACACTGGGGCGTCGCCAAGTGGTAAGGCACCGGATTTTGATTCCGGCATTCGCAGGTTCGAATCCTGCCGCCCCAGCCAGATTTCGATTCTTCGATGTGCCGACGAGGTGGTTCGTGAACAGCGACGGTTTGCTGGTCTTCTCCGGAAATGCGAACCGGCCTCTGGCCCAATCGGTGTGCCGCGTGCTCGGTACCCGGCTCGGCAAGGCGCTGGTCGGACGATTCTCCGACGGCGAGGTGCAGGTCGAGATCGAGGAGAACGTCCGCCGGCAGGAAGTGTTCGTGGTGCAGTCGACCTGCGCGCCGACGGCCGAGAATTTCATGGAGCTGCTGGTGCTGATCGACGCGCTCAAGCGCGCATCGGTGGCCAGCGTCACTGCCGTCGTGCCGTATTTCGGCTATGCGCGGCAGGATCGCCGGCCGCGCTCGGCGCGAGTGCCGATCACGGCCAAGGTCGCGGCCAAGATGTTCTCCGCGGTCGACACCGATCGGGTGCTGACGGTCGACGTGCATGCCGACCAGATCCAGGGTTTCTTCGACATCCCGGTCGACAACGTCTACGCATCACCGCTGCTGCTGGCCGACATCTGGCGCACGATCGGTACCGAAAACCTGATCGTTGTCAGCCCGGACGTCGGTGGCGTGGTTCGAGCGCGTGCCATCGCCAAGCGGCTCGATGACGCCGACCTGGCGATCATCGACAAGCGCCGGCCGAGGGCCAATGTCGCGACCGTCATGAACATCATCGGTGACGTCAACGGCAAGGACTGCGTGCTGGTCGACGACATCGTCGACACCGCGGGAACGCTGTGCGCCGCGGCGGCGGCGCTGAAGGAACATGGCGCGAAGAAGGTGGTCGCGTACTGCACGCATCCGGTGCTGTCGGGTCCGGCGATCAGCAACATCAGCAATTCGCAGCTCGATGAGCTGGTCGTCACCGATACGATCCCGTTGCGGGCCGATGCCAGGGCCTGCGGCAAGATCCGCCAGCTCAGCGTCGCCGAGCTGCTGGCCGAGACGATCCGCCGGATCGCGTTCGGCGAATCGGTCAGTTCGTTGTACGTCGACTGACGTCGATGGTGGTCGGGAATGGGGATTCGGGAATCGACAGTTCCGAATCCCGATTCCCGATCCGCGGGAGCAAGCGCTCACCTGGTCGCGGGTGAGCATTTTCCGCCGCAAGGCGGGTTATCAAGCAAGGGCACACAGCAATGGCTACCCAACACGTGATTCAGGCCGCCAGCCGCAAGGACGAGGGGAAAGGTGCGAGCCGCCGCCTGCGTCGTACCGGTCAACTGCCTGCCGTCGTCTACGGCGGACACCAGGATCCGCAGAGCATCCAGATCCTGCACAACACCGCACTGCTCGCGTCGCAGCACGAATGGTTCTATGCGTCGGTGCTCGATCTCGAGATCGACGGCAAGCTGCAGAAGGTCGTGCTGCGTGACATGCAGCGTCATCCGTACAAGGCCGTCATCCTGCACCTCGACTTCCAGCGCATTTCCGAGAACGAGGCGATCAGCTTCAAGGTGCCGCTGCACTTCGTGAACCAGGAAGGCTCGCCGGCCGGCAAGACCTCGGGCGTGGTCATCACCCACGAGCTGAACGAAATCGAGATCAGTTGCCTGCCGAAGGATCTGCCGGAGTTCATCGAGGTCGATCTGGCTTCGTTGAAGCAGGGCGACGTGGTCCACCTGTCGCAGATCGCGCTGCCGGCCGGTGTTTCGATTCCGGCGCTCAAGCTCGGCAAGGAGCACGACATCGCGGTCGTGATCGCGCGCCAGGCCAAGGGCGAGTCGGCCGAAGGCGAGGCGTCCGAAGAAGCCTGATCCCGGAATGCGACTCGCGCTACCGCGTGGCATATGCCGCGCGGTAGCTGCGGGTGCAACGACGCATGACTTCGATTCGATTGCTGGTCGGGCTCGGCAACCCGGGGCCGGAACATGCCGGCCAGCGGCACAATGCCGGGTTCGACTGGATCGACGCGGTCGCATGCAGTGCCGGTGCGCGCTTCGGCAGCGAGCCGAAGTTGCACGGCGAAACTGCCCGGGCGCAGATCGATGGCCATGATGTCCGCCTGCTCAAGCCTTCCACGTACATGAACCGCAGCGGCCAGTCGGTGGCTGCGGCGTTGCGCTACTGGAAGATCGAGCCCGAGCAGATGCTGGTCGCCCATGACGACCTCGACCTGGCTGCCGGCACGGTCCGCCTCAAGTTCGACGGCGGACACGGTGGGCAGAACGGGCTTCGCGACATCTTCGCCCACCTCGGGCACGGCCGCTTCCATCGGCTGCGTCTCGGCATCGGCCATCCGGGTCACAGGGACAAGGTCACTCCGTGGGTGCTCGGGCGCCCCGGCAAGGACGACGCGGCCTCGATTGCGCGGGCGATCGACGACGCAATGGCCGTGCTGCCGATCCTGCTCGCGGGCCACCACGCCGAGGCAATGAAGCGCCTGCACACGACGGCCGCGGCGCGATAGGCGCCCGCCCGGGCGCAGTCGCGAACGCTGGTGTCCCGGCCACTTCCCACCACCGAACTCAACTTCCCGGACTCATCCATGGGCATCAAATGCGGCATCGTCGGACTGCCTAACGTCGGCAAGTCGACCCTGTTCAACGCGCTGACCAAGGCCGGCATCGCCGCGGCCAACTTCCCCTTCTGCACGATCGACCCGAACGTCGGCGTCGTGCCGGTGCCCGATCCTCGGCTGCAGCAGTTGGCCGACATCATCAAGCCGCAGCGGGTCGTGCCGACCTCGGTCGAGTTCGTCGACATCGCGGGCCTGGTCGCAGGTGCATCGAAAGGCGAAGGGCTCGGCAACAAGTTCCTGGCGCACATCCGGGAGGTCGACGCGATCGCCCACGTCGTGCGTTGCTTCGAGCATGGCGACGTCGTGCACGTGGCCGGCCGGATCGATCCGATCGCCGATATCGAAACGATCGATACCGAGCTGGCACTTGCCGACCTCGATTCGGTCGAGCGTGCGCTGCAGCGCGCCGAGAAAGCCGCCAAGGCCGGCGACAAGGACGCGGCGGCAAAGCGCGACGTGCTGCAGAAGGTCCGTGCCGGACTCGACCAGGGGCGCCCGGCTCGAGCGCTTGGGCTCGACGCCGACGAACGTGCGGCGATTCGCGACCTGTTCCTGCTGACGCTGAAGCCGGTCATGTACGTCGCCAACGTGCTCGAGGACGGCTTCGAGAACAATCCGCACCTGGACCGTGTCCGCGAGCGGGCGGCCGGAGAAGGGGCCGAAGTCGTTGCGGTGTGCGCGGCGATCGAGGAGGAACTCGCACAGCTCGACGATGCCGATCGCGATGCGTTCCTGACCGACCTCGGCCTCGACGAGCCCGGTCTGAACCGGGTGATCCGGGCGGCCTATCGGCTGCTCGGCCTTCAGACCTACTTCACCGCCGGGGTCAAGGAGGTGCGAGCGTGGCAAGTCCGGGTCGGAGCCACCGCGCCGCAGGCGGCCGGCGTCATCCATACCGATTTCGAAAAGGGCTTCATCCGCTCGGAGACGATGGCATTCGACGACTTCATCCGCTATCGCGGCGAGGCCGGCTGCAAGGAGGCGGGGCGGCTGCGGCTCGAGGGCAAGGACTACGTCGTGCAGGAAGGGGACATCCTGCATTTCCGCTTCAACGTCTGAGCCCGCTTGCCGGAAACCGCGCGCCGCAGATCGAATCGAAAAACATCGTTGACATCGACCGGTTCGCCTCGCACAATAAGCGGCTCTTTACCGGAGGGATACCCAAGCGGCCAACGGGGGCAGACTGTAAATCTGCTGGCTTACGCCTTCGGTGGTTCGAATCCACCTCCCTCCACCACGCTTCCGGCGCGGGAGTAGTTCAATGGTAGAACCTCAGCCTTCCAAGCTGATGGTGCGGGTTCGATTCCCGTCTCCCGCTCCATTGAATCGACCGCAACACGATTCAAACGCATCGCTCACGTAGCTCAGTCGGTAGAGCACTTCCTTGGTAAGGAAGAGGTCGCTGGTTCGATTCCAGTCGTGAGCACCACATTCCCAACTCACCTACGACATCCCCGGGGTTTTCGGCCATGGCCAAGGCAAAATTCGAGCGCACCAAGCCGCACGTGAACGTGGGCACCATCGGACACGTGGATCATGGCAAGACGACGCTGACGGCGGCGCTGACCAAGATCGGTGCCGAGCGGTTCGGTGGCGAGTTCAAGGCCTACGATCAGATCGACGCGGCGCCGGAAGAGAAGGCGCGCGGCATCACGATCTCGACTGCCCATGTCGAGTACGAATCGCCGACCCGCCACTACGCGCACGTCGACTGCCCGGGTCACGCCGACTACGTCAAGAACATGATCACCGGCGCCGCGCAGATGGACGGCGCGATCCTGGTCTGTTCGGCGGCGGACGGCCCGATGCCGCAGACCCGCGAGCACATCCTGCTGGCGCGCCAGGTCGGCGTGCCGTACATCGTGGTCTACCTGAACAAGGCGGACATGGTGGACGACGCCGAGCTGCTCGAGCTGGTCGAGATGGAAGTGCGGGAGCTGCTGTCGAAGTACGACTTCCCGGGTGACGACACGCCGATCATCAAGGGTTCGGCGCTGAAGGCACTGGAAGGCGACCAGAGCGAGATCGGCGTGCCGTCGATCCTGGCGCTGGTGGATGCGCTGGACAGCTACATTCCGGAGCCGCAGCGCGATATCGACAAGCCGTTCCTGATGCCGGTCGAGGACGTGTTCTCGATCTCCGGCCGCGGCACCGTGGTGACCGGTCGCGTCGAGCGCGGCATCATCAAGGTCGGCGAGGAAATCGAGATCGTCGGCATCCGTCCGACCGTCAAGACGACGGTGACCGGCGTCGAGATGTTCCGCAAGCTGCTGGATCAGGGTCAGGCGGGTGACAACGTCGGTCTGCTGCTGCGCGGCACCAAGCGTGACGACGTCGAGCGCGGCCAGGTGCTGTGCAAGCCGGGTTCGATCACGCCGCACACGAAGTTCGAAGCGGAAGTGTACGTGCTGTCGAAGGAAGAGGGTGGCCGTCACACCCCGTTCTTCAAGGGCTACCGCCCGCAGTTCTACTTCCGCACCACCGACGTGACCGGCGCCTGCGAGCTGCCGGAAGGCGTCGAGATGGTGATGCCGGGCGACAACATCAAGATGGTGGTGACGCTGATCGCGCCGATCGCGATGGAAGACGGTCTGCGTTTCGCGATTCGCGAAGGTGGCCGCACCGTCGGTGCCGGCGTCGTCGCGAAGATTTTCGAGTAAGTGGATCACCGGCGCGGACCCCGGTCCGCGCCTCGATCGAGCGGGGCGGGCCGATGCTGGTCCGCCTTCGCGCATTGGAGCAACGAGCGACACGCCAGTAGCTCAATTGGCAGAGCAGCGGTCTCCAAAACCGC
Organism: Lysobacteraceae bacterium; assembly: GCA_041687455.1. Taxonomy (GTDB): domain Bacteria; phylum Pseudomonadota; class Gammaproteobacteria; order Xanthomonadales; family Xanthomonadaceae; genus JAWLBY01. The sequence continues at coordinate 72,021 of JAWLBY010000004.1, forward strand.
AGGTTGGGGGTTCGAGTCCCTCCTGGCGTGCCATCTTGCTGACGCACGGACGCCGTAGACAGCGAAACCCGAGGAATGAACGCGAAAGTCGAACGTGACGGCGGCACGACGCCGACCGACAAGCTCAAGTACGCGATCTCTGTCCTGATCGTTGTCGCCGGCATTGCCGGGTTCTACTGGCTCTCCGAATGGCCGGCCCCGCTGCGTGGGGCGGGGCTGTTCGGCGCGCTGGTGGTGGCCGCGGTGATCTCGGCATTCACGTCGGGCGGCCGAGCGTTCGGCGAGTATCTGTCCGAATCCCGGTTCGAACTGCGCAAGGTGGTCTGGCCGACCCGGCCGGAGACGCTGCGCTCGACCGGCGTGATCATCGTAGTCGTGATCGTGATCAGCCTGTTGCTGGCCTTGATCGACTTCATTCTGGCCAATTCGGTACGGGCTCTGCTGGGTTGAGGAGGGCGCAATGAGCAAGCGTTGGTACGTGGTTCATGCCTACTCCGGCTTTGAACAGCAGGTCAGGAAGGCGTTGGTCGAGCGGATTGCTCGTGCCGAAATGCAGGAGCGCTTCGGCGACGTGCTGGTTCCGACCGAAGAAGTCATCGAGATGCGTGGTGGCCAGAAGCGCAAGTCCGAGCGCAAGTTCTTTCCGGGCTACGTTTTGGTGCAGATCGAAACCGACACCGACGGCGGCACGCCGCGGATCGATGACGAGAGCTGGCATCTGGTCAAGGAAACACCGAAGGTGATGGGCTTCATCGGCGGCACGGCGGATCGTCCGCTGCCGATCCGGGACAGCGAAGCCGAGGCGATCCTCGCGCGCGTCCAGGAGGGAGCCGAGAAGCCGCGTCCGAAAGTGCTGTTCGAGCCGGGTGAGCTGGTGCGTGTCACCGACGGCCCGTTCAACGATTTCAACGGCACGGTCGAGGAAGTCAACTACGAGAAGAGTCGCCTGCGCGTCGCGGTGATGATCTTCGGTCGCTCGACCCCGGTCGAGCTCGAGTTCGGTCAGGTCGAGAAGGCCTGATTGAGGCCGGGGGTCGGGAATCGGGAATAGGGAGTCGTAACGGCGGTTCGCGCTCCGGGCCTGCAGCTTTCAGTGCTGTTCGGAGCAATGTCTGGCGCCGCTAGTTCAATTCCCGATTCCCGATTTCCGATTCCCGAATCCACAAGGCAACGGGGAGCCCCGCAGTCGATCCCGATGTGCAGGCGCTAGCACCCGAGGAGCAAACCAATGGCAAAGAAAGTAGTCGGCTACATCAAGCTGCAGGTCAAGGCCGGTCAGGCCAACCCGAGTCCGCCGGTCGGGCCGGCACTGGGTCAGCGCGGACTGAACATCATGGAGTTCTGCAAGGCGTTCAACGCCGCAACGCAGAAGCTCGAGCCGGGTCTGCCGATTCCGGTCGTGATCACCGCGTACTCCGACCGCAGCTTCACGTTCGTCACCAAGACCCCGCCGGCGACCATCCTTCTGAAGAAGGCGGTCGGAATCCAGTCGGGCAGCAAGCGCCCGAACACCGAGAAAGTCGGCAAGGTCACCCGCGCGCAGCTCGAGGACATCGCCAAGGCGAAGGAACCCGATCTGACCGCGGCATCGTTGGACGCGGCCGTGCGTACGATCGCCGGCAGCGCGCGCAGCATGGGTCTGGTGGTGGAGGGCTGAATCATGGCGAAGATCTCGAAGCGTTTCCGTGCGATGCAGCAGTTCGTCCAGCCGGGCAAGGCCTACGCGCTCGACGATGCGCTGCGCATCCTGAAGGACAACAGCAAGCTCAAGTTCGTCGAGTCGATCGACGTCGCCGTCCGCCTGGGCGTCGATGCTCGCAAGTCGGATCAGCAGGTGCGTGGTTCGACCGTGCTGCCGGCCGGCACTGGCAAGACCGTGCGCGTGGCGGTGTTCTGCCCGCCGGGTGCCAAGGCCGACGAGGCGCTGGCCGCTGGCGCCGATGCAGTCGGCATGGATGATCTGGCCGAGAAGATGCAGGCCGGCGACCTCAACTACGGCGTCGTGATCGCGACCCCGGATGCGATGCGCGTGGTCGGCAAGCTCGGCCAGTTGCTCGGTCCGCGCGGCCTGATGCCGAATCCGAAGGTCGGCACCGTGAGCCCGAACCCGGCGGAGGCGGTCAACAACGCCAAGTCGGGTCAGGTGCGCTATCGGACCGACAAGGCCGGCATCATCCACTGCACCATCGGCAAGGCCAGTTTCGAGCCGGACGCGCTGAAGAGCAACCTGCATGCGCTGCTCGGCGATCTGCTGAGGGCGAAGCCGGCGACGTCGAAGGGTCAATACCTGCAGAAGATCTCGCTGTCCTCGACGATGGGTCTCGGCGTCACGATCGACCAGTCGTCGCTGTCGCTGTAACAGCCGGGATTCGGGAATCGGCATTCGGGATTCGGAAAAGCGACAAGTTGCACGCTTGCAACGAGCCGCTTCGACCGATCCCGATTTGCCAATCCCGACTCCCCGGATTTTGGGGGCATCCGCCGGCCTGGCCGGCGGACAGCCGTCAAAGACCGCAGGTCCCGCGCGAGCGGGGTAATCGGGCAACCGGCCTGCGTAGATGGTGCCGCCTTCTGGAAATGTTCTGGAGAGGCCACCACCGGGATGCGCTGCATCCCCGGCGTCAGGGAACGACGCCGCTCAGGACCGCAGACGGCAGGAGCCGCGAGCGGAGTTCAACTGGAGGAGTGCAATGGCTCTCAATCTGTCCCAGAAGCAAGAAGTAGTCGCCGAGCTGGCAGAAGTCGCTTCGAAGGCACACTCCTTGGTCGCAGCCGAGTACGCGGGCATCACCGTCGGTCAGATGACGGAGATGCGCAAGAAAGCTCGTGAGTCGGGCGTGTACCTGCGTGTCGTCAAGAACACGCTGGCCGCCCGTGCGGTCGCCGGTACCGAGTTCGAGTGCGTCAAGGATGTGCTCGTCGGTCCGCTGCTGTACGCGTTCTCGACCGAGGAACCCGGTGCTGCCGGGCGCCTGATCAAGGATTTCGCCAAGGGCAACGACAAGCTGCAGGCCAAGGTCGTGTCGATGGGCGGCAAGCTGATGCCGGGTTCCGACCTGGACAAGCTCGCCTCGCTGCCGACCCTCGAGCAGGCGCTCGGCATGCTGGCCCGTGTGCTGGCCGAGCCGGCGAGCATGCTCGCCCGTGCGGTCAAGGCAGTTGCCGACCAGCAGGGTGGCGGCGAAACCGCTGCCGAGCCGGCGGCCGAAACGGCCTGATCCGCGTCGAATCGGTTACTCGATTTTCATCCAAACATTTTCAGAGGTAACACAATGTCCCTTTCCAACGAGCAGATCGTCGACGCCATCGCTGCCAAGCCGCTGATGGAAGTGATGGACCTGGTCAAGGCCATCGAAGAAAAGTTCGGCGTCACCGCCGCCGCCCCGGTCATGGTCGCTGCCGGTCCGGCCGCCGCCGCCCCGGCCGCGGAAGAGCAGACCGAATTCACCGTCGTGCTGAAGGCCGCTGGCGAGAAGAAGGTGGAAGTGATCAAGGCGGTTCGTGCGATCACCGGCCTGGGCCTGAAGGAAGCCAAGGACCTGGTCGAGGCGACCGGTACCGTCAAGGAAGGCGTCAGCAAGGACGACGCCGCCAAGATGAAGAAGGATCTGGAAGCCGCTGGCGCGACTGTCGAAGTCAAGTAAGCGGCGCATTGTTGCGTCGCTTGCCGGGCAAGACCGCAAGCGAAGCCTGGGGGCGCAAGCCCCCGGGCTTTCCCTGTTGCTGAGCTTCTGCTTGGCTGCAGGACTGCTCGGCAATGGGACATCGCTCGACCGCGCAAGCTGACGAACGATCTCCGATTGCCGATTCATTACCGATGGGCGCCCGAGCGCCTGTCTCAACCAGGGTGGTACGCCGACCATGACCTACTCCTTCACCGAGAAGAAGCGCATCCGCAAGGACTTCAGCAAGCGTCCTTCGATCCTCGAAGTGCCGTATCTGCTGGCGATTCAGGTGGATTCCTACCGTGAGTTCCTGCAGGAGCACGTGGCGCCGGCCGCGCGCGAGGAGCGCGGTCTGCATGGCGCGCTGAAGTCGGTGTTTCCGATCGTCAGCTATTCCGGCAATGCTGCCCTCGAGTACGTCAGCTACAAGCTCGGTGAGCCGCCGTTCGACGAGCGCGAGTGCCGCAACCGTGGCCTGAGCTACGGCGCGCCGCTGCGCACGACCGTCCGGCTGGTCATCTACGACAAGGAAAGCCCGGCATCGAACAAGCTGGTCAAGTACGTGAAGGAGCAAGAGGTCTACATGGGCGAACTGCCGCTCATGACCGACAACGGCACCTTCATCATCAACGGCACCGAGCGGGTCATCGTGTCGCAGTTGCACCGCTCGCCGGGCGTGTTCTTCGACCACGATCGCGGCAAAACGCACAGCTCGGGCAAGTTGCTGTACAGCGCCCGCATCATTCCCTACCGCGGCTCGTGGCTCGACTTCGAGTTCGATCCGAAGGATGCGCTGTTCACCCGCATCGACCGTCGGCGCAAACTGCCGGTGTCGGTGCTGCTGCGTGCGCTCGGTTTCTCGAACGAGGAGATGCTGCAGACCTTCTTCGAGATCAATACCTTCCACATCCTTCCGGAAGGCGTCGAGCTCGAGCTGGTGCCGGAGCGGCTGCGCGGCGAAACGCTGAACTTCGACCTGGTCGCCGGCGGCAAGACGATCGTCGAGGCGGGCAAGCGCATCACCGCGCGCCACGTCAAGCAGCTCGAACAGGCCGGCATCCGGGCGCTGGAAGTTCCCGATGAGTATCTGGTCGGCCGGATCCTCGCGCACGATGTCGTCGATGCCAACACCGGCGAGCTGGTCGCGGAAGCCAACGACGAGTTGACCGACGATCATCTGGTCAAGCTGCGCGCGGCCGGCGTCAAGTCGATTGGCACGCTGTGGGTCAACGATCTCGATCGCGGCCCGTACATCTCGAACACTCTGCGGATCGATCCGACCAGGACCCAGCTCGAGGCGCTGGTCGAGATCTACCGGATGATGCGTCCGGGCGAGCCGCCGACCAAGGAAGCGGCGCAGAACCTGTTCCAGAACCTGTTCTTCAGTGCCGAGCGCTACGACCTGTCGTCGGTCGGCCGGATGAAGTTCAACCGTCGGGTCGGCCGCAAGGAGGTCGAAGGTCCGGGCGTGCTGAACAACGACGACATCATCGCCGTGCTGCGCGTGCTGATCGAGATCCGCAACGGCAAAGGCGTGGTTGACGACATCGACCACCTCGGTAACCGGCGCGTCCGCTCGGTCGGCGAGATGGCCGAGAACACGTTCCGTGTTGGCCTGGTCCGTGTCGAGCGTGCGGTCAAGGAGCGGCTGTCGCTGGCCGAGTCCGAGGGGCTGACTCCGCAGGAGCTGATCAATGCCAAGCCGGTGGCGGCCGCGATCAAGGAGTTCTTCGGCTCATCGCAGTTGTCGCAGTTCATGGACCAGAACAACCCGCTGTCGGAAGTCACGCACAAGCGTCGCGTGTCGGCCCTCGGTCCGGGCGGCCTGACCCGTGAACGCGCCGGTTTCGAAGTGCGCGACGTACATCCGACGCACTACGGCCGCGTCTGCACGATCGAAACGCCGGAAGGTCCGAACATCGGCCTGATCAACTCGCTGGCCTGCTACGCGCGGACCAACAAGTACGGTTTCCTCGAGACCCCGTACCGCCGCGTCGTCGATGGCAAGGTCACCGACCAGATCGATTTCCTGTCGGCGATCGAGGAGAGCGAGTACGCGGTGGCTCAGGCCAATGCGAACCTGACGCCGGATGGCGGCTTCAACGAGCAGTTCGTGCCGTGCCGCTACCAGGGTGAAACGCTGCTGAAGACGCCGGCCGAGATCCAGTACATGGATGTCTCGCCGATGCAGACCGTCTCGGTCGCCGCCGCACTCGTTCCGTTCATCGAGCACGACGACGCCAACCGTGCGCTGATGGGCGCGAACATGCAGCGCCAGGCAGTGCCGACGCTGCGCGCACAGACGCCGCTGGTCGGCACCGGTATCGAGCGCGACGTGGCGCGCGACTCCGGCGTCACCGCGGCGGCGCGTCGCGCCGGTGTGATCGATCAGGTCGACGCCGCGCGCATCGTCGTCCGTGTGAACGAGGAGGAGATTGGCGACAACGATCCGGGCGTCGACATCTACACGCTGACCAAGTACACCCGCTCGAACCAGAACACCTGCATCAACCAGCGGCCGCTGGTCAATGTCGGAGACCGGGTCGAGCGCGGCGACGTGCTGGCGGACGGTCCGTCGACCGATCTCGGCGAGCTCGCGCTCGGCCAGAACATGCTGGTCGCGTTCATGCCGTGGAACGGCTACAACTTCGAGGACTCGATCCTGATCTCCGAGAGGGTCGTGCAGGAGGATCGCTACACCACGATCCACATCGAGGAACTGACCTGCGTCGCCCGCGACACCAAACTCGGCCCGGAAGAGATCTCGGCCGACATCCCGAACGTCTCCGAACAGGCGCTGTCGCGTCTCGACGAGTCGGGCGTCGTCTATATCGGCGCGGAGGTGCAGGCTGGTGACATCCTGGTGGGCAAGGTGACGCCGAAGGGCGAGAGCCAGTTGACACCGGAAGAAAAGCTGCTGCGTGCGATTTTCGGCGAGAAGGCTTCGGACGTGAAGGACAGCTCGCTGCGCGTTCCGCCCGGCATGGACGGCACCGTCATCGATGTGCAGGTATTCACCCGCGACGGCATCGAGAAGGACAAGCGCGCGCGCCAGATCGAGGAAATGGAGATCAAGCGCATCAAGAAGGATCTGGACGACCAGTTCCGGATTCTCGAGGGTGCGATCTTCAGTCGCCTGCGCACGCAGGTCGTCGGACGGGTCGCCAACGGTGGTCCCAACGGCTTCAAGAAGGGCGGCGAGATCACCAACGACTACCTCGACACGCTGAAGAAAGACGACTGGTTCGCGATCCGGATGAAGGACGAGGACGCGGCCGACTTCCTCGAGCGCGCCCAGAAGCAGATCGAAGGACACAAGAAGGATTTCGAGAAGCGCTTCGCCGACAAGCGCGCCAAGATCACCCAGGGCGACGATCTCGCTCCTGGCGTGCTGAAGATGGTCAAGGTGTATCTGGCAGTGAAGCGCCGGATCCAGCCGGGTGACAAGATGGCGGGCCGTCACGGCAACAAGGGTGTCATCTCGATGATCCAGCCGGTCGAGGACATGCCGTACATGGTCGACGGCCGACCGGTCGACATCGTGCTGAACCCGCTCGGCGTGCCGTCGCGCATGAACATCGGACAGATCCTCGAGACCCATCTCGGCTGGGCCGCCAAGGGCCTCGGCGAGAAGATCGAGCGGATGCTGGAAGAGCAGCGCAAGGTGGCCGACATCCGCGCACTGCTGGCCGACGTCTACAACCATGACCTTGTCGATACCGGCAAGCGTCGAGCCGACCTCGATTCGCTGAGCGACGACGAGATCCTCGCGTTGTCGAAGAACCTGACCGCCGGTGTGCCGATGGCGACGCCGGTGTTCCATGGTGCGAACGAGGCCGAAATCAAACGCATGCTGACGCTCGCCGATCGTTCCGAGTCGGGACAGTCGACTTTGTTCGACGGCCGGACCGGCGAGGCTTTCGATCGTCCGGTGACGGTCGGTTACATGTACATGCTGAAGCTGAACCACCTGGTCGACGACAAGATGCACGCGCGCTCGACCGGTCCGTACTCGCTGGTCACGCAGCAGCCGCTGGGCGGCAAGGCGCAGTTCGGCGGCCAGCGTTTCGGCGAGATGGAGGTCTGGGCACTGGAGGCCTACGGTGCGGCCTACACGCTGCAGGAGATGCTGACGGTGAAGTCCGACGACGTGCAGGGCCGCAACCAGATGTACAAGAACATCGTCGATGGCGACCACGAAATGGCAGCCGGCATGCCGGAGTCGTTCAACGTGCTGGTCAAGGAAATCCGCTCGCTCGCTATCAATATCGAGCTGGACGAGCGTTGAGCAACGGCGCGGACTGGAGAATTAACCCATGAAAGACCTGTTGAACCTGTTCAACCAGCAGCGTGCACCGCTCGATTTCGACGCGATCAAGATCGCGCTGGCTTCGCCGGACCTGATCCGCTCGTGGTCATTCGGCGAGGTCAAGAAGCCGGAGACGATCAACTATCGCACCTTCAAGCCGGAACGTGACGGCCTGTTCTGCGCGGCGATCTTCGGCCCGATCAAGGACTACGAGTGCCTCTGCGGCAAGTACAAGCGCATGAAGCACCGCGGCGTCGTCTGCGAGAAGTGCGGCACCGAGGTGACGCTGGCCAAGGTGCGTCGCGAGCGCATGGGTCACATCGAACTGGCCAGCCCGACCGCGCACATCTGGTTCCTGAAGTCGCTGCCGTCGCGCATCGGCCTGATGCTCGACATGACGCTGCGAGACATCGAGCGGATCCTGTACTTCGAAGCATTCGTCGTGATCGACCCGGGTCTGACCTCGCTCGATCGCGGGCAGTTGCTCAACGAGGAGCAGTACCTGCAGGCGGTTACCGAGCACGGCGACGAGTTCGACGCGCGGATGGGTGCCGAGGCGGTCTATGAGCTGCTGAAGACGATCGACCTCAATGCCGAGCTGGTCAAGCTGAAGGAAGAGATCGCCGCTACCAACAGCGAGACCAAGCTGAAGCGCCTGTCCAAGCGCATCAAACTGGTCGAGGCGTTCATCGAGTCGGGCAACCGACCCGAATTCATGGTCCTGACCGTGCTGCCGGTGCTGCCGCCGGACCTGCGTCCGCTGGTGCCGCTCGACGGCGGCCGCTTCGCGACGTCCGATCTGAACGACCTGTACCGCCGCGTCATCAACCGCAACAACCGCCTCAAGCGACTGCTCGAGCTGTCGGCGCCGGACATCATCGTCCGCAACGAGAAGCGCATGCTGCAGGAGTCGGTCGATGCGCTGCTCGACAACGGCCGTCGCGGCCGTGCCATCACCGGCACCAACAAGCGCCCGCTGAAGTCGCTGGCCGACATGATCAAGGGCAAGCAGGGCCGGTTCCGCCAGAACCTGCTCGGCAAGCGCGTCGACTACTCCGGCCGTTCGGTCATCGTGGTCGGTCCGACGCTGCGCCTGCACGAGTGCGGCCTGCCGAAGAAGATGGCGCTCGAGCTGTTCAAGCCGTTCATCTTCTCGAAGCTGCAGCGCCGTGGTCTCGCCACCACGATCAAAGCGGCAAAGAAGCTGGTCGAGCGTGAGTCGGCGGAAGTCTGGGACATCCTCGAGGAAGTCATCCGCGAGCACCCGGTCATGCTGAACCGTGCGCCGACGCTGCACCGTCTCGGCATCCAGGCGTTCGAGCCGGTGTTGGTCGAGGGCAAGGCGATTCAGTTGCATCCGCTGGTCTGCACCGCGTTCAACGCCGACTTCGACGGCGACCAGATGGCCGTCCACGTGCCGCTGTCGCTGGAGGCGCAGCTCGAGGCGCGCGCGCTGATGATGTCGACCAACAACATCCTCTCGCCCGCCAATGGTGAGCCGATCATCGTGCCGACCCAGGACGTCGTGCTCGGCCTCTACTACATGACACGCGCGCTCGAGAACAAGCGCGGTGAGGGCATGGTGTTCGCGAACCTCGCCGAAGTGCACCGCGCATACGAGACCCGCACCGCCGAGCTTCACGCGAAGGTCAAGGTCCGCATCCGCGAGGTCGAGATCGGCGAGGACAAGCAGCGCACCGAGAAAACGTCGATCGTCGATACGACGATCGGCCGCGCCCTGCTGGCCGAAATCCTGCCCGAAGGCATGCCGTTCGCGCTGGTCAACACCGAACTGAACAAGAAGGCGATCAGCCGGCTGATCAACGCCTGCTACCGCCAGCTTGGTCTGAAGGAAACGGTCGTCTTCGCCGACCAGTTGATGTACACCGGCTTCCGGTTCGCGACCCGCGCCGGCGTGTCGATCGGCATCGACGACATGCGCATTCCGGACGAGAAGCGCGCGATCCTGTCGGAGGCCGAGCAGGAGGTCAACGAGATCCAGGAGCAGTACCAGTCCGGTCTCGTTACCGCCGGCGAGCGCTACAACAAGGTCGTCGACATCTGGTCCCGCACCAACGAGCGCGTGGCGAAGGCGATGATGGAAGGCATCGGCACCGAGAAGGTCGTCAATGCCAAGGGCGATACGGTCGACCAGAAGTCGATGAACTCGATCTACATCATGGCCGACTCGGGCGCGCGTGGTAGCGCGGCTCAGATCCGTCAGTTGGCCGGCATGCGCGGTCTGATGGCGAAGCCGGACGGCTCGATCATCGAGACTCCGATCAAGGCGAACTTCCGCGAAGGCCTCGACGTCCTGCAGTACTTCATCTCGACCCACGGCGCCCGAAAGGGCCTGGCCGACACCGCGTTGAAGACGGCCAATTCGGGTTACCTGACCCGCCGCCTGGTCGATGTCGCGCAGGACGTTGTCGTGACCTCGGTGGACTGCGGCACCGTCAACGGCCTGACGATGGCCCCGATCGTCGAAGGCGGCGACGTCGTCGAGCCGCTGCGCGAGCGCGTGCTCGGCCGCATCGTCGCAGAGGACGTCTACCTGCCAGGCAACGACGAGGATCCGATCGTCACCCGCAACACGCTGCTCGACGAGAAATGGGTCGAGCGGCTGGAAGCCGCCGGCGTGCAGAGCATTCTCGTGCGGTCCGCGATCACCTGCGAGGCGAGCTTCGGCGTCTGCGCCAATTGCTACGGCCGTGATCTGGCCCGCGGCCACTTGGTCAACATCGGTGAGGCGGTCGGCGTCATTGCGGCGCAGTCGATTGGTGAGCCGGGCACCCAGCTCACCATGCGTACGTTCCACATCGGTGGTGCGGCGTCGCGTGCGGCGGCGGTCGACAATGTCTCGGTGCGCACCAGCGGCTCGGTCAAGTTCAACAATCTGAAGCACGTCGAGCACAACGCCGGCCACCTGGTCGCCGTGTCGCGCTCGGGCGAAATCTCGGTCATGGATGCCCATGGCCGCGAACGCGAACGCTACAAGCTCCCGTACGGTGCCGTGCTGACGGTCAAGGACGGCGACGCCGTCACTGCCGGCCAGATCGTCGCGAACTGGGATCCGCACAACCACCCGATCGTTTCGGAAGTGGCCGGCTTCGTGCGCTTCGTCGATTTCGTCGAAGGCATCACGGCGATGGAGAAGGTCGACGAACTGACCGGACTCGGGTCGATCGAGATCACCGATCCCAAGCGTCGTGGCTCGGCCGGCAAGGACCTGCGGCCGATCGTTCGCATCGTCGATGGCGATGGCAAGGACCTGAATATCCCCGGCACCGATCTGCCCGCCCAGTACCTGCTGCCGCCGCGCTCGATCGTGACGCTGCAGGACGGTGCGCCGGTTGGCGTCGGTGACGTCGTGGCGAAGATTCCGCAGGAAGCGTCGAAGACTCGCGACATCACCGGCGGTCTGCCGCGTGTTGCCGACCTGTTCGAGGCGCGCAAGCCGAAGGATCCGGCGATCCTGGCCGAAATTTCCGGCATCGTCAGTTTCGGCAAGGACACAAAGGGCAAGCAGCGCCTGATCATCAAGGATCCGGACGGCCGCGAGCACGAGGAGCTGATTCCGAAGTATCGCCAGATCATCGTGTTCGAAGGCGAGCACGTCGAAAAGGGCGAGACGGTCGTCGACGGCGAGCCGAACCCGCAGGACATCCTGCGCCTGCTCGGCGTCGAGCCGCTGGCGGCGTACCTGGTCAAGGAGATCCAGGATGTCTACCGGCTGCAGGGCGTGAAGATCAACGACAAGCACATCGAAGTGATCATTCGCCAGATGCTGCGCAAAGTGGAGATCACCGATGCCGGTGATACCCGCTATCTGCGCGGCGAGCAGGTCGAGCGAATTCGCCTTGCCGAGGACAACGTCCGCGCGAACTCCCGCAACGAGATGGGCGCCAAGGCCGACCCGGTGCTGCTCGGTATCACCAAGGCTTCGCTGGCGACCGAGTCGTTCATTTCTGCAGCGTCCTTCCAGGAAACGACCCGCGTGCTGACCGAGGCCGCAGTTCGTGGCACCCGCGATACCTTGCGGGGTCTGAAGGAAAACGTTATCGTCGGCCGCCTCATTCCGGCGGGCACCGGGCTGTCCTACCACAGCCGCCGTCGCCGCAGTGCAGAAGGCCTGACCGAAGCCGACTTCGAAGCGCTGGCCGCGCCTTCGTCGTCCGGCGAAACGGTAGGCGAAAGCGCCGAGGGCTGATGCCCGAGCGTACGGGCCGCCCGATGCCTCGGGCGGCCTGAACATACGAAATGAGGTGCAGGAAGCGCCTCGTGTTCGGTCGCAGGACGCGAGCATTCGCTGGTCCAGTTGACGGGCGAATTGACACCCATTTATACTTGTCTGTCTCGGCAGGCCCGGTTTGTATCGGCCTGCCTTCGTTTCTATCAAGGCTACGAACGCATGGCGACGATCAACCAGCTGGTGCGCAAGCCCCGGCGCCCGAACACCTACAAGAGTGCCTCCCCGGCGTTGGAGAGCTGCCCGCAGAAGCGCGGCGTGTGCACCCGCGTCTATACGACCACTCCGAAGAAGCCGAACTCGGCGCTTCGGAAGGTCGCCAAGGTGCGTCTGACCAACGGCTTCGAGGTCATCAGCTATATCGGTGGCGAAGGTCACAACCTTCAGGAGCACTCGGTCGTGCTGATTCGCGGCGGTCGTGTCAAGGACCTCCCGGGTGTCCGTTACCACACCGTGCGCGGCTCGCTCGATGCTGCCGGCGTCAGCAAGCGTCGTCAGGGTCGTTCGAAGTACGGCGCCAAGCGTCCGAAGTCCTAATCCGCCGTCTGTGCTGCGCGCTGGAGTGCGCGCGCACCGTTTGTTCGATCTTTTCAAATTCAGGCACGCATCATGTCCCGCAAAGGCTCGCCCGGTTCCCGTTCCGTTCTGCCCGACCCGAAGCACAAGAGCGAAATGATCGCTCGGCTCATCAACATGGTGATGCTCAGCGGCAAGAAGTCTGTCGCCGAACAGATCGTGTACGGCGCGATGGACGTCATCAGCCAGAAGAACTCCGACCCGCTCTCGCTGGTGCAGAAGGCGCTCGACAATGTCGCGCCAGTGGTCGAGGTCAAGTCGCGTCGTGTCGGTGGCGCGACCTATCAGGTCCCGGTGGAGGTGCGTGCCTCTCGTCGCAATGCACTGGCGATGCGCTGGCTGATCGATTCCGCCCGAAAGCGCGGCGAGACTTCGATGCCGCGCAAGCTGGCCGGTGAACTGCTCGACGCGTCGGAAAGCCGCGGTGGCGCGGTCAAGAAGCGCGAAGAAACCCATCGCATGGCAGAGGCCAACAAGGCCTTTGCACACTACCGCTGGTAAGCGAGGGGAATTCTCGTGGCACGTACGACCCCGATCGAGCGGTACCGCAACTTCGGCATCATGGCCCACATCGATGCCGGCAAGACGACGACGTCCGAGCGCATCCTGTTCTACACCGGCGTCAGCCATAAAATCGGCGAAGTGCACGAAGGTGCCGCGACGATGGACTGGATGGAACAGGAGCAGGAGCGCGGCATCACCATTACGTCGGCTGCGACGACTGCATTCTGGAAGGGCATGGACAAGTCCCTGCCTGAGCATCGCTTCAACATCATCGACACCCCGGGGCACGTCGACTTCACCATCGAGGTCGAGCGTTCGCTTCGCGTGCTCGACGGCGCGGTGTTCGTGCTGTGTTCGGTCGGTGGCGTCCAGCCGCAGTCTGAGACCGTCTGGCGCCAGGCCAACAAGTACCGGGTTCCGCGCCTGGCGTTCGTCAACAAGATGGATCGAACCGGCGCGAACTTCGACAAGGTTGTCGGCCAGTTGAAGGCCCGCCTGGGCGCCTATCCGGTTCCGATGCAGCTTCCGATCGGCGCCGAGGACTCGTTCGAGGGTGTGGTTGATCTACTCAAGATGAAGGCGATCCATTGGGACGCCGCGTCGCAGGGTACGATCTTCGAATATCGCGAAGTGCCGGCCGAACTGGCCGAGCAGGCGGCGGTAGCGCGTGCGTTCATGGTCGAGGCTGCGGCCGAGGCCAACGAGACGCTGATGGACAAGTACCTCAACGAGGGCGAGCTGTCCGAAGCCGAGATCATCAGCGGCCTCCGCGAACGTACGCTGCGCGTTGAAATCGTTCCTACGTTCTGCGGCACTGCCTTCAAGAACAAGGGCGTCCAGGCAATGCTGGACGGTGTCATCAACCTGCTGCCATCACCGATCGATCGGCCGCCGGTACAGGGCATCGATGACAACGAGAAGGAAGACTCGCGCGAGGCCTCCGACAACGACGCTTTCTCGGCCCTCGCGTTCAAGATCATGACCGACCCGTTCGTCGGTTCGCTGACCTTCTTCAGGGTCTACTCGGGCGTGCTGAATTCGGGTGACCAGGTCTACAACCCGGTCAAGGGAAAGAAGGAGCGCGTGGGCCGAATCCTGCAGATGCACGCGAACAACCGCGAGGAGATCAAGGAAGTCCGCGCGGGCGACATCGCTGCGGCTGTCGGCCTCAAGGACGTCACGACTGGTGACACGCTGTGCTCGATGGATCGCGTGATCACGCTTGAGCGCATGGTGTTCCCGGAGCCGGTCATTTCGATGGCCGTCGAGCCGAAGACGAAGAGCGACCAGGAGAAGATGGGGCTCGCGCTGTCGCGCCTGGCGCAGGAGGATCCGTCGTTCCGTGTCCGCACCGACGAGGAGTCGGGCCAGACGATCATCTCCGGCATGGGCGAGTTGCATCTCGAGATCATCGTTGACCGCATGAAGCGCGAGTTCAACGTCGAGGCAAACGTCGGCAAGCCGCAGGTCGCCTACCGCGAGACCATTCGCAAGACCATCAAGCAGGAAGGCAAGTTCGTTCGCCAGTCCGGCGGCCGTGGTCAATACGGTCACATCGTCATCGAGATGGAGCCGCAGGAGCGCGGCGTCGGTTACACGTTCGAGAACGCGATCGTCGGTGGCGTGGTGCCGAAGGAGTATGTCGCCGCGTCGGACAAGGGTATCCAGGAAGCGATGACGACCGGCATCATTGCCGGTTATCCGGTGGTGGATATCAAGGTGCGGGCCGTCGACGGATCGTTCCACGACGTTGACTCGAACGAAATGGCGTTCAAAATCGCCGGCTCGATGGCCTTCAAGGAAGCGATGGCGAAAGCCAGCCCGGTTCTGCTTGAGCCGATCATGAAGGTCGAGGTCGTCACGCCGGAAGACTACATGGGCGACGTGATGGGCGACATGAGCCGGCGTCGCGGTGTCCTGCAGGGTTCGGACGATAGTCCGTCGGGCAAGGTCATCAACGCGATGGTGCCGCTGGGCGAGATGTTCGGCTACGCGACCACGCTGCGTTCGATGTCTCAGGGACGCGCTACCTACACGATGGAGTTCGATCACTACGCGGAAGCGCCGGCGAACATCGCCGAGCAAGTGGTCAAGAAGTCCTGATCCCTCAAGCCCCCGATATTTCCAGAAGACTTCAGAGGTAAACGGCCATGGCCAAGGCAAAATTCGAGCGCACCAAGCCGCACGTGAACGTGGGCACCATCGGACACGTGGATCATGGCAAGACGACGCTGACGGCGGCGCTGACCAAGATCGGTGCCGAGCGGTTCGGTGGCGAGTTCAAGGCCTACGATCAGATCGACGCGGCGCCGGAAGAGAAGGCGCGCGGCATCACGATCTCGACTGCCCATGTCGAGTACGAATCGCCGACCCGCCACTACGCGCACGTCGACTGCCCGGGTCACGCCGACTACGTCAAGAACATGATCACCGGCGCCGCGCAGATGGACGGCGCGATCCTGGTCTGTTCGGCGGCGGACGGCCCGATGCCGCAGACCCGCGAGCACATCCTGCTGGCGCGCCAGGTCGGCGTGCCGTACATCGTGGTCTACCTGAACAAGGCGGACATGGTGGACGACGCCGAGCTGCTCGAGCTGGTCGAGATGGAAGTGCGGGAGCTGCTGTCGAAGTACGACTTCCCGGGTGACGACACGCCGATCATCAAGGGTTCGGCGCTGAAGGCACTGGAAGGCGACCAGAGCGAGATCGGCGTGCCGTCGATCCTGGCGCTGGTGGATGCGCTGGACAGCTACATTCCGGAGCCGCAGCGCGATATCGACAAGCCGTTCCTGATGCCGGTCGAGGACGTGTTCTCGATCTCCGGCCGCGGCACCGTGGTGACCGGTCGCGTCGAGCGCGGCATCATCAAGGTCGGCGAGGAAATCGAGATCGTCGGCATCCGTCCGACCGTCAAGACGACGGTGACCGGCGTCGAGATGTTCCGCAAGCTGCTGGATCAGGGTCAGGCGGGTGACAACGTCGGTCTGCTGCTGCGCGGCACCAAGCGTGACGACGTCGAGCGCGGCCAGGTGCTGTGCAAGCCGGGTTCGATCACGCCGCACACGAAGTTCGAAGCGGAAGTGTACGTGCTGTCGAAGGAAGAGGGTGGCCGTCACACCCCGTTCTTCAAGGGCTACCGCCCGCAGTTCTACTTCCGCACCACCGACGTGACCGGCGCCTGCGAGCTGCCGGAAGGCGTCGAGATGGTGATGCCGGGCGACAACATCAAGATGGTGGTGACGCTGATCGCGCCGATCGCGATGGAAGACGGTCTGCGTTTCGCGATTCGCGAAGGTGGCCGCACCGTCGGTGCCGGCGTCGTCGCGAAGATTTTCGAGTAACAGTTGCGCCCGCACCGCGCGCTGGCGCGGTGCATCACAGCGAAATGAGGCGCATGGACGCGCTTCGTGTTCGCGCGACAGGGAAGTGCGTGGAATCGCTTTTGTCGTCTCGTTGACGGCAATAACGCTGCACGCTATACTTTCCAGTCTGGGTGGGCCGAGACCGGTCTGCCCTGTTTTTTCTAGGGGCCGGGCAGTGAAGCTCGTCCCCTGCTCTTTAACGATTCAAGGACCAGGCCCATGGCGGACCAGAAGATTCGGATTCGGCTCAAGGCGTTCGATCACCGTCTGATCGATCGTTCCGCGAGCGAAATCGTCGAGACGGCCAAGCGGACCGGCGCGCAGGTGCGCGGACCGATCCCGCTTCCGACGAAGATCGAGCGTTACACCATTCTGGTGTCGCCGCACGTCGACAAGGATGCCCGCGATCAGTACGAAACCCGCACCCACAAGCGTGTGCTGGACATCGTCGATCCGAATGACAAGACCGTTGATGCGCTGATGAAGCTCGAGCTCGCGGCCGGCGTCGACGTTCAGATCAAGCTGTACTGAGGTCGCAGATATGAGAATCGGTATTGTTGGCCGCAAGTGCGGCATGAGCCGGGTCTTCACCGAGAATGGCGAGTCCATCCCGGTGACCTTGATCGAGGCGGCGCCCAATCGCGTCGTCCAGGTAAAGACGCCGGAAATCGATGGTTACAGTGCGCTGCAGGTGACTGCCGGTGCCAAGCGGGCAAGCCTGTTGACGCGCCCGATTGCTGGCCACTTCGCAAAGGCGAAGGTTGAGGCTGGGCGCGGACTGTGGGAGTTCCGTGTCGAGAGCTCAACGGCCGAGAAGTATCCGGTCGGTTCCGAGATTCGTGCAGACATCTTTGCCGAAGGGCAGCTTGTCGACGTCGCCGGCGTCACCAAGGGCAAGGGCTTCGCTGGCACGATCAAGCGCCACAATTTCACGATGGGTGACGCCACCCACGGTAATTCGCTGTCGCACCGCGCGCCGGGTTCGATCGGTCAGCGGCAGACCCCGGGTCGCGTGTTTCCGGGCAAGAAGATGTCCGGGCACATGGGCGCCGAGCGGCAGTCCGTTCAGAATCTGCGTGTTGTCAAGGTGGATGCCGAGCGTGGACTGATCGCCGTTCACGGCGCGGTGCCAGGTGCCCCGGGCGGCGATGTGATCGTCCGCGCTGCCGCGAAGGCTTGAGGAGTAGGGCAATGGAACTTTCCGTTGTGGGTAATGGGCAGGCCGTCGCGGTTTCCGATGCGGTGTTCGGCCGTGAATTCAACGAGCATCTGGTGCACCAACTGATCACCGCCTATCGTGCGGCCGGTCGCGCTGGCACCAAGGCGCAGAAGTCGCGTTCCGACCTGTCGGGCACGACCAAGAAGTTCAAGAAGCAGAAGGGCGGCGGCGCGCGTCACGGCGATTATCGTGCTCCGATCTTCGTCGGTGGTGGTCGTGCATTTGCGGCTCGGCCGCGCAGCTTCGCGCAGAAGGTGAACCGCAAGATGTACCGCGCGGGGATCGCTTCGATGCTGTCGGAGTTGAATCGCCACGGTCGCCTGAAGATCGTCGAGTCCTTGGATATCTTGCAGCCGAAGACGAAGGAGCTGGTTGGCAAGCTGAGTCAGCTCGAAGTGACTCGGCCGTTGCTGGTCACCGAGAACGGCAGTGAATCGTTGTATCTCGCTGCGCGTAACCTGCCGTACGTTCAGGTGCGTGACGTCCAGGGCATCGACCCGGTAGCGCTGGCCGGCTCGGACTACGTAGTGATGACCGTTGACGCGGTGAAGAAGGTCGAGGAGTGGCTGGCATGAGCGCCGAGAAGATCCTTGGGGTGCTGCGCGCTCCGCATATTTCCGAGAAGACCGCACGGGCGCAGGAGACGAATCAGTATGTCTTCGAAGTTGCCGGCGATGCGACGAAGTCGGACGTGAAGGCCGCGGTGGAAGAGCTTTTCAACGTCAAGGTCGAAGCGGTCAATGTTCTGAACGTCAAGGGCAAGGTCAAGTCGTTCCGGCAGCGCGCCGGTCGGCGCGGCAGTTGGCGCAAGGCCTACGTTCGACTGGCCGACGGGCAGTCGATCGACGTGATGGCCAAGGCCTAAGGAGCGCGTAAATGGCACTGATGAACTACAAGCCGACCTCGCCGGGCCGTCGCTCGAAGGTCGGGGTTGTCCACGCCGACCTGCACAAGGGCGCGCCGCACGCTGCCCTCGTCGAGCCGCAGAGCCGCACCGGCGGTCGCAACCACGCTGGGCGGATTACGACGCGCCACAAGGGCGGCGGTCATAAGCAGCACTACCGTCTGGTCGACTTCAAGCGCGACAAGGAAGGCATCCCGGCGCGGGTCGAGCGGGTCGAATACGATCCGAACCGGACCGCACACATCGCGCTGCTCTGCTACGTCGACGGCGAGCGCCGCTATATCATCGCGCCGAAGGGCATCCAGGTCGGCGACCAGTTGATGGCCGGCCGCGACGCGCCGATCAAGGTCGGCAATACGCTGCCGCTGCGCAACATTCCGATCGGCACCACCGTGCACTGCATCGAGATGAAGCCCGGCAAGAAAGCCCAGTTGGCGCGTTCCGCAGGTGCATCCGCGCAGCTCATCGCGCGTGAACAGGGCTACGCCACGCTGCGCCTGCGTTCGGGCGAAATGCGCAAGGTGCCGGCCGACTGTCGTGCGACGATTGGCGAGGTCGGCAACAGCGAGCACAACCTGCGCAAGATCGGCAAGGCCGGTGCGAAGCGTTGGCTCGGTATCCGCCCGACCGTTCGTGGCGTGGCGATGAACCCGGTCGACCATCCGCATGGCGGTGGTGAAGGCCGTACCTCGGGTGGCCGTCACCCGGTGACGCCGTGGGGCGTCCCGACCAAGGGCTACAAGACCCGTAACAACAAGCGCACGCAGCAGTTCATCGTGCGTCGTCGGAAGTAATTGGAGCGGCCATGGCACGTTCACTGAAAAAGGGTCCGTTCGTCGACCTGCACCTGATCGAAAAGGTGGAGGCCGCGATGGCCAGCAACAGCAAGCGTCCGATCAAGACCTGGTCGCGTCGTTCGATGGTGGTGCCGGAAATGGTGGGCTTCACCATTGCCGTGCACAACGGCAAGCAGCATGTCCCGGTGCTGGTCAACGAGAACATGGTCGGGCACAAGCTCGGCGAATTCGCGCTGACCCGCACGTTCAAGGGGCACAGCGGCGACAAGAAGAGCAGGTAAGGAGAGCGCGATGGAAGCGAAAGCATTGCTGCGCGGCGCGCGGATCTCTCCGCAGAAGGCTCGCCTGGTTGCCGATCAGGTGCGCGGCCTGCCGGTCGGGCGCGCCAGCGACCTGCTGCGGTTCAGCGACAAGAAGGCTGCGCACATCGTGCGCAAGGTGTTGCTGTCGGCCGTCTCGAACGCCGAGAACAACCAGGGCGCTGATGTGGACGAGCTGCGGGTCAGTCGCATCTTCGTCGACGAAGGCGTCACGATGAAGCGGTTCCATGCCCGCGCGAAGGGTCGTGGTGCCCGCATCCTCAAGCGCACCAGCCACATCACCGTGGTCGTTGGTTCGGCCAAGTAACCGGGAACGTACGATGGGTCACAAAGTTCATCCGACCGGAATCCGCCTCGGCATCGCCAAGGACTGGAATTCCAAGTGGTACGCCAACAAGGGCGAGTTCGCCGGTTATCTTGCTGCGGATCTCAAGGTTCGCGAGATGTTGCGCAAGAAGCTCGCGCAGGCCGGAATCTCGAAGATTCAGATCGAGCGCCCGGCGAAGACGGCTCGCGTAACGATTCACACCGCCCGGCCGGGTGTCGTGATCGGCAAGCGTGGCGAGGACATCGAAAAGCTGCGCAAGCAGGTGTCGGACATGATGGGCGTCCCGGCGCACATCAATGTCGCCGAGGTTCGCAAGCCGGAGCTCGATGCACAGCTTGTCGCCGAGTCGATCGCGCAGCAGCTTGAGCGCCGCATCATGTTCCGGCGTGCGATGAAGCGCGCGGTCGGCAATGCGATGCGCCTCGGCGCGCTGGGCATCAAGGTGAATGTTGCCGGTCGCCTGAATGGTGCGGAAATTGCGCGTTCGGAGTGGTATCGCGAGGGCCGCGTGCCGCTGCACACGCTGCGCGCCGACATCGATTACGGCTTCGCGGAAGCGCGTACCACCTATGGTGTCATCGGCATCAAGGTTTGGATCTACAAGGGCGAGATCTTCGACCTGGCTGCGGCGACGCAGGCCGAGTCGAAGGAAGAGCGACGCGACGGCGAAGGCCGGCGCGAGCGCGCCAAGTAAGGAGCTTCGGTCATGTTGCAACCCAAGCGAACCAAGTACCGCAAGGTACACAAAGGTCGGAACGACGGCCTGAGCTGGAACGGCGCCGCTGTCAGCTTCGGCGAGTACGGCCTCAAGGCGACCACGCACGGTCGCCTCACTGCGCGCCAGATCGAGGCGGCTCGCCGCACGATCAGCCGCTACGTCAAGCGAGGCGGAAAGCTG
This sequence comes from Lysobacteraceae bacterium, assembly GCA_041687455.1. Classification (GTDB taxonomy): domain Bacteria; phylum Pseudomonadota; class Gammaproteobacteria; order Xanthomonadales; family Xanthomonadaceae; genus JAWLBY01. The sequence continues at coordinate 93,152 of JAWLBY010000004.1, forward strand.
TGGATCCGTGTGTTTCCCGACAAGCCGATCACCCAGAAGCCGATCGAAGTGCGTATGGGTAACGGCAAGGGCAACGTCGAGTACTGGGTAGCCCAGATTCAGCCGGGCCGCATGCTGTACGAGATCGAGGGAATCCCCGAGTTGACCGCTCGCGAGGCGTTCCGCTTGGCGGCCGCCAAACTCTCGGTTCAGACAACTTTTGTGACGCGGACGGTGCGGTGATGGAACTCAAGGATTTGCGAGCGAAGTCGGCCGACGAACTGAAGGCTCATCTGCTGGACCTGCGCAAGGAGCAGTTTTCGCTCCGCATGCAAAAGGGCACTGGACAGCTGACCCAGACCCATCAGATCCGCTCGGTCCGTCGCGAGATCGCGCAGGTCAAGACCCTGCTGGCGGCCATGTAAGGCAAACGACGATGAACGAGAACAGCAACCAGCGCACGATCGAAGGTCGTGTGATCAGCAACAAGATGCAGAAGACCGTGACGGTCCTGGTCGAGCGCCAGGTCAAGCACGGGCTCTACGGCAAGTACATCAAGCGTTCGACCAAGCTGCACGCGCACGACGAGCAGGGTTGCCAGGAAGGGGACGTGGTCCGCGTGGCCGAGTGCCGTCCGCTGTCCAAGACCAAGAACTGGCGAGTCGTCGAAGTCGTCACGCGCGCGGCGCAGTGAGAGCGGAGGATTAAGCAATGATCCAGATGCAATCCACGCTGGCTGCAGCGGACAACAGCGGCGCGAAGGAGCTGATGTGCATCAAGGTGCTTGGTGGATCCAAGCGTCGGTATGCGCAGATCGGCGACATCATCAAGGTCAGCGTCAAGGACGCGATCCCGCGCGGCAAGGTCAAGAAGGGCGAGGTCTACGATGCAGTCGTCGTTCGCACCCGCAAGGGTGTGCGACGCGCCGACGGATCGCTGATTCGCTTCGACGGCAACGCCGCGGTCCTGCTCAACAACAAGCAGGAGCCGATCGGCACGCGTATTTTCGGACCGGTGACCCGCGAGTTGCGCGGTGAGAAGTTCATGAAGATCGTCTCGCTGGCGCCCGAAGTGCTGTAAGGAACTAGCCCAATGAACCGTATCCGCAAAGGCGATCAGGTCATCGTGATCGCCGGCAAGAACAAAGGCCAGAAGGGCGAAGTCGTCCGGGTCGTCGGCGATCGCGTCGTCGTGACCAACGTCAATCTGGTCAAGCGCCACACGAAGGCGAATCCGCAGGCCAATCAGCCGGGCGGAATCATCGAGCGCGAAGCGCCGATCCACGCATCCAACGTGATGGTTTTCAATCCGGCCTCCGGCAAGGGCGAGCGGGTCGGTGTCAAGGTGCTCGAGGATGGACGCAAATTGCGTGTGTTCCGCTCGAGCGGTGAGGCGATCGACGCCTGAGGAATGCTGTGATGACCCGGCTTGAAAAGATCTACCAGGAAGAAGTTGTTCCGAAGCTGATGGACCGCTTCGGTTACAAGAACGTCATGCAGGTGCCGCGCCTGCAGAAGATCACCCTGAACATGGGTGTCGGCGAAGCGGTCGGCAACAAGAAGGTGCTGGAGAATGCGGTTGCCGACATGGCCACCATCTCCGGTCAGAAGCCGATTGTCACCAACGCACGGGTCTCGGTCGCGTCGTTCAAGATTCGTGACGGTTGGCCGATCGGCTGCAAGGTCACGCTTCGTCGCGGGCGGATGTGGGAGTTCCTTGACCGCCTGGTCAACGTTTCGCTGCCGCGCGTTCGCGATTTTCGTGGCGTGTCCGGCCGCTCGTTTGACGGCCGTGGCAACTACAACATGGGCGTCAAGGAGCAGATCATCTTCCCGGAGATCGATTTCGATCAGGTCGATGCGCTGCGCGGCATGGACATCGCGATCACCACGACCGCCAAGACCAACGATGAAGCCAAGGCCCTGCTCGAGGGTTTCCGCTTCCCGTTCCGCAACTGATCCGGCAGGAATTTCACGATGTCCAAGACGTGCATGATCAACCGCGAGATCAAGCGGAAGAAGATCGCCGCCAAGTTCGCCAGCAAGCGCGCTGAGCTCAAGAAGATCGTCAACAGCCCGCACTCTTCGTATGAGGAAAAGGCGACGGCCCAGGCTTCGCTGCAGAAGCTTCCGCGCGACGCTTCGCCGGTTCGCCAGCGCAACCGTTGCGAGCTGACCGGCCGCCCGCGTGGCGTCTACCGGAAGTTCGGACTCGGCCGCAACAAGCTGCGCGAAGCGACGATGCGTGGCGACGTGCCGGGCCTGCGGAAGGCGAGCTGGTAATCGCGGCTGCGGCCGCAATTCGAATCATTCGCTGAGATGTCACTATCTTCGCGGATATCGGTGCTTGATACAGGAATATTCAAATGAGCATGACTGATCCCATCTCCGACATGCTGGTCCGCATCAAGAATGCGGCAGCGGTCGGCAAGGCAACGGTGCGTATGCCGTCGTCCAAGACCAAGGTCGCGATCGCCAACGTCCTCAAGAACGAAGGCTACATCGGCGATGCACGGGTGACCGAGAACGGCGCCAAGGCCGAGCTTGAGATCGTTCTCAAGTATTTCGAAGGTCGTCCGGTGATCGAGCGGCTGGAGCGCTTCTCGCGCCCGGGCCTGCGCAAGTATCGCGGCAAGGACGAACTCCCGAAGGTGCTCGGCGGCCTCGGTGTCGCGGTCATCTCCACCTCCAAGGGCATCATGACCGATAGCCGAGCTCGCGCCGAAGGCGTGGGCGGCGAAGTCCTGTGCCTGGTTGCCTGATAGGAGTTCGTACGATGTCTCGCGTTGCCAAAAAGCCGGTTTCGCTGCCGAAAGGCGTCGAGCTGTCCGCTACTGACGATCAACTGGCTGTGAAGGGCCCGAAGGGCACCCTGACGCTCGCCAAACCCGCCGAGGTTTCGGTTTCCGTCGAAAACGACGTCGCCACGATCAACGCCGCCAGCGATGAGCATATCGCCATGGCTGGCACTGTCCGCGCGATCCTCGCCAACATGGTGCACGGTGTCTCGGCCGGCTTCGAGCGGAAGCTCGAGCTCGTCGGCGTCGGTTATCGCGCCTCGATGCAGGGCAAGGACCTCAATCTGTCGCTCGGCTTCTCGCACCCGGTCGTGTTCAGCACGCCGGACGGGATCACGATCGAGACGCCAACCCAGACCGAAGTTCTGGTCAAGGGCGCGGACAAACAGCGTGTCGGCGAGGTTGCAGCGAAGATTCGTGCCTTCCGTCCGCCGGAGCCGTACAAGGGCAAGGGTGTCCGCTACGCGGGCGAGAGGATCATCATGAAGGAAGCCAAGAAGGCGTAATGCAGCCTGCTCTGCAGAGGCCCAGTCATCCGTGGCTGGACTTTCAAGGTCTTCAGCTTCGAGGTTAGTGAAATGGACAAGAACATCGCTCGTCTGCGCCGCGCCAAGTCGACGCGCGCACATATCAGGAAGCTCGGCGTACCGCGCCTTTCGGTGCTTCGGTCGGGCCAGCACATCTATGCACAGGTTTTCAGCGCCGACGGTTCCACGGTGCTGGCGTCTGCTTCGACCGTCCAGACCCAGGTTCGCGACGGTCTGAAGAGCACGAAGAACATCGAGGCTGCGTCCCAGGTCGGGCGCATGCTTGCCGAGCGAGCTCGCGCGGCCGGTATTGAGGCGGTGGCATTCGACCGCTCGGGATACCGCTATCACGGCCGGATCAAGGCGCTGGCCGACGCCGCGCGCGAAGGCGGCCTGCAGTTCTGATTGGCAAATCGGCATCAGCCGATCACACAACTACAAGCGGCATAGCCGTAATTGGTTCAGAGGAACAGTCACATGAGTAGCAACGATCGCGAGAACAGCGATGGCATGCTGGAAAAGCTGATTGCCGTCAATCGCGTCAGCAAGACGGTCAAGGGCGGACGGCAGTTCACGTTTACCGCGCTGACCGTCGTCGGCGACGGTGCGGGCAAGGTCGGGTTCGGTTATGGCAAGGCGCGCGAAGTGCCGGTGGCCATCCAGAAGTCGATGGAGCACGCGCGCCGGCAGATGATCAACGTCGAACTGAATCAGGGCACGCTGTGGCACCCGATCAAGGCCAACCACGGCGCAGCTCGCGTGTATATGCAGCCGGCGTCCGAGGGTACCGGCGTGATCGCGGGCGGTGCTATGCGCGCGGTTCTTGAGGCTGTCGGCGTCAAGAACATCTTGGCCAAGGCGGTCGGCTCGCGTAATCCGATCAATCTGGTTCGGGCGACGATGAAGGGTCTGAGGGCGATGAGCTCGCCGTCGCGCGTTGCGGCGAAGCGTGGCAAGACGGTGGAGGAGATCAGCCATGGCTAACGGCGAAGGCAAGACCATCAAGGTTCGGCTCGTGAAGGGTCTGCGCGGCACGCAGGCGCGTCACCGTTTGTCGGTGAAGGCGCTCGGCCTGCGCAAGCTCAACGATGTGCGCGAACTCAAAGACAGCCCGAGCGTCCGCGGCCTGATCAACCAGGTGAGCTACCTGGTTCGGGTCGAAGGCTGAGCGGCGCGAGCAGGAGAATACAGACATGCGTCTCAACACGTTGAAGCCGGCAGAGGGCGCTCGCAAGGAGCGCGTTCGGGTCGGTCGCGGAATCGGTTCGGGTCTTGGCAAGACCTGCGGTCGTGGTCACAAGGGTCAGTACGCGCGTACCGGCAAGGGCAAGGTCAAGCCCGGATTCGAGGGCGGTCAGATGCCGCTGCAGCGTCGTCTGCCGAAGGTCGGATTCCGTTCGCGCACCGCGCGCGATACGGCTGAAGTGCTGCTGTACAAGTTGGACCTGTTGGGTTCCGACACGGTCGACTTCGCTTCCTTGCAGGAGGCCAAGCTCGTGCCGAGCACGGCTCGGTCGGCCAAGATCGTCAAGAAGGGCGAGATCACTCGCAAGCTGGTCATCCGTGGCATCGCCGTGACGGCGGGCGCCAAGGCGGCGATCGAGGCCGCTGGCGGCAGCGTGGAGTAATCCGTGGCGCAAGCTTCTAAGGCTGCATCGGCGTTGGGCGGGCTCGGTAAACTTACCGAGCTCCGCAATCGACTGCTGTTCGTCCTCGGCGCGCTGATCGTGTACCGGCTCGGCACGTTTGTGCCGGTGCCGGGTGTCGATCCGGCGGCAATGACCCGGTTCATCGACCAGCAGTCGGGCACGATCGTCGACCTGTTCAACATGTTCTCGGGCGGTGCGCTCGAGCGGTTCAGCCTGTTTGCGCTCAACGTCATGCCGTACATCACGGCATCGATCATCATCCAACTTGCTGCCCAGGTGTTCCCGACGCTGCAGGCGTTGCGCAAGGAGGGCGAGTCCGGCCGGCGCAAGATCACCCAGTACACCCGCTACGGAACCGTCATTCTCGCGGCATTCCAGGCGGCGGGTGTTGCGACCGCCCTGCAGACGACAAGTGCGGGTGCCGGCATTGCAATCGTCTACAACCCGGGCTGGCAGTTTGTGTTGACCGCGGTGGTGTCGCTAACTGCGGGAACGATGTTCCTGATGTGGCTTGGCGAGCAGATCACCGAGCGCGGCGTCGGTAATGGCATTTCGCTGATCATTTTCGCTGGTATCGTCGCCGGGTTGCCGAGCGCGGCGGTGCAGACGCTCGAACTGGCACGTACCGGCGAGCTTTCGCCGCTGGCAGTTATCCTGATTTTCGCGCTTGTGCTGGCGGTGATCGCGTTTGTCGTGTTCGTCGAGCGTGGGCAGCGAAGGATCACCGTGAATTACGCTCGGCGCCAGGGTGGACGTCAGGCGTACATGAACCAGACGTCGTACCTGCCGCTCAAGGTCAACATGGCGGGCGTGATCCCGGCGATCTTTGCGTCGTCGCTGATCATGTTTCCGGCGACCGCGTCGAGCTGGTTCAGTGCTGCCAGCGAGACGCGCTGGTTGCAGCAGATTGCTCAGGCGATGGCTCCCGGCGAGCCTCTGCACATGATCCTTTACGGCGCACTGATTGCAGGCTTTGCGTTCTTCTACACCGCGCTGGTGTTCAACGCGCAGGAGAATGCGGACAATCTGAAGAAATCCGGCGCTCTGATTCCAGGGATTCGTCCGGGTCGTGCAACCGCGGACTACATCGATGGCGTCATGACGCGGTTGACCGGTGCCGGCGCCTTGTACCTGGTCGCGGTCTGCCTGCTTCCGGAAGTAATGCGGATGTGGTGGACGGTTCCGTTCTATTTTGGCGGTACGTCGTTGCTGATCGTCGTCGTCGTGGTGATGGACTTCACCGCGCAGATCCAGGCGCATCTGATGTCGCATCAGTATGAAAGCCTGATGAAGAAAGCCAACCTGAAGGGCGGTTCGCGCGGCAGCTTCGCGCGCGGATAGTCGGTCAGCGTCTCTTCCGTGTCCCGTCCCTGCGGTCGGGGACACGTGCTCGGTCGAGTGGAACAGCGCCCACTCAGCCGGGGGTGAAGAGCGTCCCGACAACGTCGGAGCATGGGCACCACACACCCATGCCGGTCATGAGTGGCGGCCTCGGGAGCAATCCCGGGGGCGCGGGCTCAGGACTTCATTTATCCTCGAAGCCGATGTATCATTTCTAGTTCACTGCGCTAAATCTTTGTTGGAGACCGCCTCATGGCGCGCATTGCTGGTGTCAACCTTCCGGTCCAGAAACACGTCTGGGTCGGGCTGCAGAGCATCTACGGCATCGGCCGTACCCGTTCCAAGAAGGTCTGCGAGGCCGCCGGGGTGGTTCCGGCGACCAAGATTCGTGACCTCTCCGAGCCCGAGATCGAGCGCCTGCGCGCCGAGGTCGGCAAGTACATCGTCGAAGGCGATCTGCGCCGCGAAGTGGGCATCAGCATCAAGCGTCTGATGGATCTCGGCTGCTACCGCGGCCTGCGTCACCGTCGCGGTCTCCCGGTGCGCGGCCAGCGTACCCGTACCAACGCCCGCACCCGCAAGGGCCCGCGCAAGGCGATCAAGAAGTAAAGGATCGGTCAAATGAGCAAGCCGGCAGCAGCCAAGACCAAGAAGAAGATTCGTCGCGTCGTCACCGACGGCATCGCGCACGTCCAGGCCTCTTTCAACAATACGATCGTCACGATCACCGACCGCCAGGGCAATGCCCTGTCGTGGGCGACCTCGGGCGGTGCGGGATTCCGTGGTTCGCGCAAGTCGACGCCGTTCGCCGCGCAGGTTGCGGCAGAGAAGGCTGGCAAGGCCGCGCTCGACTACGGCCTGAAGACGCTCGAAGTTCGGATCAAGGGCCCTGGCCCGGGGCGTGAGTCGACCGTTCGTTCGCTGAACGCGGTCGGGTACAAGATCACCAACATCATCGACGTCACGCCGATTCCGCACAACGGCTGCCGTCCGCCGAAGAAGCGCCGCGTCTAACGGTCGGCTCAGGAGTATTTGATATGGCACGTTATATCGGCCCGACCTGCAAGCTGGCCCGTCGGGAAGGCGCAGATCTCAGCCTGAAGAGCCCCGCGCGCGCGATCGACTCGAAGTGCAAGCTGGAGCAGAAGCCCGGTCAGCACGGCGCCGCACGCAAGGGCAAGATGTCCGACTACGCGGTCCAGTTGCGCGAGAAGCAGAAGGTCAAGCGCATCTACGGGCTGCTCGAGCGGCAGTTCCGCAACTACTACAAGAAGGCTTCCTCGAAGAAGGGCAACACCGGCGAATCGTTGTTGCAGTTGCTCGAGACCCGTCTGGACAACGTGATCTACCGTATGGGTTTTGCGGTGACCCGTCCGCAGGCGCGGCAGTTGGTGTCGCATCGTGGTGTCCAGGTCAATGGCAAGGTCGTCAATCTGCCGTCGTACCAGGTCCGTACCGGTGACCAGATCCAGCTCACCGAGAAGGCCCAGCGGCAGTTGCGGGTCGAGGAGTCGTTGAAGGTCTCGACCGACATGGATCTGGCTCCGGCATGGGTCGAGGTCGATGCGAAGAAGTTCAGTGGCGTGTTCAAGGCGATGCCTGAGCGCTCCGATCTGCCCTCGGATATCAACGAGGCCCTGATCGTCGAGCTGTACTCGAAGTAATCAACGGAGGTCGCTGAATGTCCGTCTCTGCAAACCAGGTGCTGCGCCCGCGCGGCATCGGCATCGAACGCATCACGCCGACGCGCGCCAAGGTCGTGGTCGAGCCGCTCGAGCGCGGCTATGGCCACACGCTGGGTAACGCGCTGCGGCGCATCCTGCTGTCGTCGATTCCGGGCTTCGCGATCACCGAAGTCGAGATCGACGGCGTGTTGCACGAGTACACGACAGTTGAAGGGCTGCAGGAGGACGTTCTCGAGGTTCTGCTGAATCTCAAGGATGTCGCGATCCGGATGCACAACGTCGATCAGACCACGCTGTCTCTGGCCAAGCAGGGCCCGGGCGTGGTGACCGCCGGCGACATCAAGACCGACCACAACGTCGAAATCCTGAATCCGGAAATGGTGGTGTGCCACCTGACCAAGGACACGGCGCTGAACATGCGTCTCAAGGTCGAGCGTGGTTTCGGCTACCAGCCGGCGGCCGCGCGCCGCCGTCCGGACGAGGAGACCCGTGCGATCGGTCGCCTGATGCTCGACGCCTCGTTCTGCCCGGTTCGCCGGGTTGCCTATGAGGTCGAAAGCGCGCGCGTCGAGCAGCGCACCGACCTCGACAAGCTGGTGCTGGACATCGAAACCAACGGCACGATCGACGCCGAGGAAGCCGTCCGCACCGCGGCCGACATCCTGACCGATCAGTTGTCGGTGTTCGGCGACTTCACCAGCCGCGATCGCGGCACTGCCGCGCCGGCGACGGCTGGCGTCGACCCGGTGCTGTTGCGTCCGATTGACGACCTTGAGCTGACGGTTCGTTCGGCAAATTGCCTGAAGGCCGAGAACATCTACTACATCGGTGATCTGATCCAGCGCACCGAGGTCGAGTTGTTGAAGACTCCGAACCTGGGCAAGAAGTCGCTCACCGAAATCAAGGAAGTGCTCGCGCAGCGCGGCCTGTCGCTCGGCATGCGCCTGGAGAACTGGCCTCCGGCCGGCCTGCAGCAGGGCATGCTGGGCTGAAGCAGCCGCTGACTACCATCCCGGTCTGTTGGGGCCGGGGATTCAAGAATCAGGAATCACACCCATGCGCCACCAGAAATCCGGTCGCAAGTTCAATCGCGACAGCGCACATCGCCAGGCGATGTTCCGCAACATGGCCTGCTCGCTGTTCAAGCACGAGCTGATCCGTACGACCCTGCCGAAGGCGAAGGAACTGCGCCGAGTCGCCGAGCCGCTGATCACGCTGGCCAAGAACGACGGCGTGGCCAATCGGCGCCTTGCGTTCGATCGACTGCGCGACAAGCAGGCCGTCGGCAAGCTGTTCGTCGAGCTCGGCCCGCGCTTCGTCAACCGCCCGGGTGGCTATCTCCGCATCCTGAAGTGCGGTTTCCGCAACGGCGACAATGCGCCGATGGCGTATGTCGAGCTGCTTGATCGGCCGCAGGCGTCGACCGAGGCGGCGGCTGAGTAAGCCGGTAGCGCCGAGCAGCTCATGAAGAACCCCGGCCAGGCCGGGGTTTTTTGTTTCGGCGGAACTTGATCGCCCGGTTCCGGTCGCACCCGCACTCCCCGTCGAATCTGTTTGCCCATGAATCCGTTTGCCTGGCCGTTTCGTGCCCAGTTCGCCTTCGGCGCGCTCGCGTGTGCCAGCCTGCTCGGCTATGCGCTGTACCAGCAGCACTACGCGTTCCTCGATCCTTGTCCGCTGTGCGTGCTGCAGCGGATCGCGTTCATGGTGCTGGGCGCGGTGTTCCTGGTCGGCGTGGTGCATGGGCCTCGCTCGCCCGTGCTGCGCAAGGTCTACGGACTCGTCGCCATGATGGTCGCGATGGTCGGGGCCGGTATTGCCGGTTGGCACGTCCGGCTTCAGCATCTGCCCGTCGACGAGGTGCCGGCCTGTGGCCCGGGCCTCGAGTACATGCTCGACGCATTCCCGCTGCGCGAGGTGCTGGTGAAGGTGTTTGCCGGGTCCGGCGAGTGCGCGAGCGTCGACTGGACATTCGCCGGGCTGTCGATGCCGGCGTGGAGTCTTGTCTGGTTCGTGTTTCTGGGCGCGGGCGCGGTGCTTGCCGGCTGGCGGCGCCGTTCGGTCGCCTGAGCGGTGCCTGGTCCAGCGGGCCGGGCTGCTCGTTGCTGTGGCATGATCCGGTGATGCACCGCACCAAGCCGAGTTTCATGAATATTCCGGATAGTGGCCCGCAACCGGTGCACCTCGCGCCGGGCTGGACGCCTGGCACCTGGCAGCAGCGGACCGCTCTGCAGCAGCCCAGGTATTCCGACGCCGATGGCCTGGCCGCGGCAGTTGCCGAGCTCGAGCGGCTGCCGCCACTGGTGACGTCGTGGGAAATCCTCGCGTTGCGGCGTCAGCTCGCCGACGCGCAGGAGGGCCGCCGGTTCCTGTTGCAGGGCGGCGATTGCGCGGAGGGGTTTGCCGACTGCCAGTCCGACGTTATCTCCAGCAGGTTGAAGGTACTGCTGCAGATGAGCGTGGTGCTCGTTCACGGCTTGAGGCTGCCGGTGATCCGGGTCGGACGCTTTGCCGGGCAGTACGCCAAGCCGCGCTCGGCCGATACCGAAACGGTCGGCGAGCTGACCCTGCCGAGCTATCGCGGCGATCTGATCAACGGCGCCGCTTTCACGGCCGAGGCGCGACGGCCGGACCCGCGCCGCATGATCGAGGGCCATGCGCGGTCGGCGCTGACGATGAATTTCGTCCGGGCACTGATCGATGGCGGTTTCGCCGACCTGCACCACCCGGAATACTGGGATCTTGGCTGGGTCGGGCATTCGCCGCTGGCGGCCGAGTACCAGCGTCGCGTCGATGCGATCGGTGATGCCGTGCGCTTCATGGAAACGCTGTCCGGCGAGGCAATCCATAACCTCAATCGGGTCGATTTCTACACGTCGCACGAGGCCTTGTTGCTGCACTACGAGCAGGGGCTGACCCGCCAGGTGCCGCGGCAGTGGGGCTGGTTCAACCTGTCGACGCATTATCCGTGGATCGGTATGCGGACCGCCGCGGTCGATGGCGCCCACGTCGAGTACATGCGAGGCATCCGCAATCCGGTGGCGCTCAAGGTCGGCGCCGGTGTTTCGGCGGATCAGTTGCTGGGGTTGATCGACGTACTGAATCCGCATGACGAGCCGGGCCGGCTCACGTTGATCCATCGGATGGGCACCGGCAGGATCGGCGAGGTCCTGCCGCCGTTGCTTGATGCGGTGCGTCGCGAGGGACGACGTGTGCTGTGGGTGGCGGACCCGATGCATGGCAACACCGAACCGACCGGCAATGGCTACAAGACCCGGCGGTTCGAGAACATCCGAAGCGAGCTCGAGCAGGCGTTCGACATCCACGCGGCCGCCGGCACGCGGCTCGGCGGCGTGCATCTGGAACTGACCGGCGAGGACGTGACCGAATGCCTCGGCGGTGCGCGCGAATTGACCGAGGCCGATCTGGCTCGGGCATACCGGTCGACCGTCGATCCGCGACTGAACTACGAGCAGTCGATGGAGCTGGCGATGGTCATCGTCCGCAAGCGCGGCGGTAGCGACGGGATCCCCGCCTGATCGGCCCGCGGCCGAATCAGAAGCGCAGCTTCAGCAGCGCTTGCGGTCCGCTGAGGCCGAATTCGACCCGTCCATCGAAGCGTTCGTTCGACTCGGACACCCGTACGCGGGTGTCGAGGTACTGCAGTACCAGACCGAAGCGCTCGCTGAAAAAGTACTCGATGCCCGCAGTCCCGGACAGCGCGCGTCCGTCGAGTCCGTCGTAACTTAGCTCGATCGCTCGCAGCTCGATGAAACCGCGGGTCGATTTGCCGAACACGCGTCGCCCCGCGATGCCGAACAGCGGCGCGTACATGCGATCCGATCTGCTGGCATCGAATTGGACTGCATCACCATTGGATTGCACGCGGCCTGCCAGGGCAAAACTGGCGGACAGCCGGAGCACGCCGAACTGCAGGCCGAATGCGGCGCGCTCGCGATCGACCAGCCAGGCCGTGTAGTCGACGCTGAGCGCGCTGAAACGCATGCTCGAATCGAGGTCGACGTCGACCGGGAAGATTTCGCCTTCGAACTCGAGTTGTTCGCTGAGCCGCACGGTGCGGTGGCGCACATCCCGATGGTAGTCGACGCTGAATTCGTGCCGCGGCCACGGCGACCAGCTCAGCTCGAACGCATTGACGCGCTTGCGATGCTCGAGGTCGAAGTCGTCGGCGAAGCGGTAGACGTCATCGCCGAACTCGCCTTCGGCCCGCACCTCGCCGATCAGGCTCAGTTCGCGGTGAAACACGCCGCCGGAGACACTGAACCGGTCGCGCGCAGTCAGCGGTTCGGCGCCGCCCGGCATGGCCGCCAGCATCAGGAGCGCGGCGAGGACGCGGGTCATGCGGCCAGTATGGTTCAGGCGGGTGCCGGCGGGGTGTGGGCGAACGCACGTTCGCGGCAGGCCGGTTCAGCCGTAGGGGGCCGAACCGGCGGCAGAGGGGCGATGCGGCCGCGGCGGAAAACCGCCGCGGGCCGCGCCGGTCAGGCCGCGCGCGACGCGCGCTTGCGGTCGACTTCGGTACGCAGCTTCTTGCGCAGCCGGATCTGCGCCGGCGTCACCTCGACCAGTTCGTCGTCGTCGATGAACTCGAGCGCCTGCTCCAGCGAGAACTTGATCGGCGGGATCAGGCCTTCGTCATCGTCCTTGCCGGACGCGCGGAAGTTGGTCAACTGCTTGCCACGCAGCGCGTTGACGGTCAGGTCGTTGTCCTTGGCGTGGATGCCGACAATCTGGCCTTCGTAGATCTCTTCTCCCGGCTCGATGAACAGCCGTCCGCGCTCCTGCATCGCGCTCTGCGCATAGGCCGGCGACGAGCCGGTGCCGTTCGAGATCAGTACGCCATTCTGGCGCTGGCCGATCGCGCCTTCGGCACGCGGGCCGTAGTGGTCGAACACATGGAACAGCAGGCCGGTGCCGGCGGTCAGCGTCCGGAATTCGGTCTGGAAGCCGATCAGGCCGCGCGCCGGGATGACGAACTCGAGCCGCACGCGGCCCTTGCCGTCCGGCTCCATGTTCTGCAGCAGCGCCTTGCGCTCGCCGAGCCGGCCCATCACGTTGCCCTGGAACTGTTCCTCGAGATCGACGACCAGTTGCTCGTACGGCTCCTGCTTGACGCCGTCGATCTCGCGCACGATCACTTCCGGCCGCGACACCGCCAGCTCGTAGCCTTCGCGGCGCATCGTCTCGATCAGGATCGACAGGTGCAATTCACCGCGGCCCGACACCTTGAACTTGTCGGCGTCGTCGGTGTCCTCGACCTTCAGCGCGACGTTGTGCTGGGTTTCGCGGATCAGCCGGTCACGCAACTGGCGCGAGGTCAGGAACTTGCCGCCGCTCTTGTCCTTGTTGCCGGCAAATGGCGAATCATTGACCTGGAAGGTCATGCTGATGGTCGGCTCGTCGACGGTCAGCACCGGCAACTGCTCGACGCAGCTCGGGTCGCAGATGGTTTCGGAGATGCCGAGCTTCTCGACGCCCGAGATCGCGATGATGTCGCCGGCCTGGGCCTCGGTCACCTCATGCCGCTCGAGGCCATGGAAGCCGAGCACCTGCAGGACCTTGGCGCTGCGGGTCTTGCCGTCGCGGTCGATCACGGTGACCGCCATGTTCGGCCGGATCCGGCCGCGCTGGACGCGGCCGACGCCGATGATGCCGACGTAGTTGTTGTAGTCGAGGCTGGTGATCCGCATCTGGAACGGACCATCGAGGTCGACCGGCGGCGGCGACACCTTGTCGATGATGGTCTGGAACAGCGGCGTCATGTCGCCGGAGCGGACCTCCGGGTCGAGCCCGGCGTAGCCGTTCAGTGCCGACGCATATACGACCGTGAAGTCGAGCTGGTCGTCGGTCGCGCCGAGGCGGTCGAACAGATCGAAGGTCTGGTTGACGACCCAGTCCGGACGCGCGCCCGGCCGGTCGACCTTGTTGACCACCACGATCGGCTTGAAGCCCATCGCGAATGCCTTCTGCGTCACGAAGCGGGTCTGCGGCATCGGGCCGTCCATCGCGTCGACCAGGATCAGCACCGAGTCGACCATCGACAGCACGCGCTCGACCTCGCCGCCGAAGTCGGCATGGCCCGGGGTGTCGACGATGTTGATCCGGAACTCCTCGCCGGACGGCGATTTCCAGCGGATAGCGGTGTTCTTCGACAGGATCGTGATGCCACGTTCCTTCTCGAGGTCGTTGCTGTCCATCACGCGCTCGCCGACCTGGGCGCGCTCGCTGAACGTGCCGCTCTGCTTCAGGAGCTGGTCGACGAGAGTGGTCTTGCCGTGGTCGACGTGGGCGACGATGGCGATGTTGCGAAGGTTTTCAATGGACATGACGACGGGCGCCGTAAGGCGCCGAAATAGGGAAGGGAAGTCGCGAAGTATAGCGTGTTCGAATGAGTCTGCGCTGGTGGCGGGCGCCGATGGCAATGTCGCGGGGATTCCGCGGGTGCTTGGGTCCGGCAATGCGGCTCAAGTGCTCCGACGGACGGTCGCGGCCGCCAGGGCCGGCTCGACCGCTCGGATGCGGCGATGAAGGCGGCGACCGATCGGGCTATAGTCCGCGACCCATCCCCAGCCTGCGAGCCAGCCATGAGCCTGACCGCCGTCATCAAGACCCCCCGTGGCGACATCCGAGTGCAACTGCATGACGACAAGACCCCGCTCACGGTCGCCAATTTCGTCAATCTGGCCCAGCGTGGGTTCTACGACGGACTGACCTTTCACCGCGTGATCAAGGATTTCATGATCCAGGGCGGCTGCCCGCAGGGCAGCGGCACCGGCGGGCCCGGCTATCGGTTCGAGGACGAGACGCGGCAGGACCTGCATCACGAGCGCGGCGTGCTGTCGATGGCCAATGCCGGCCCCGGCACCAACGGCAGCCAGTTCTTCATCACCCATGTCGCCTGCCCGTGGCTGGACGGCAAGCACACCGTGTTCGGCAAAGTGGTCGGTGACGAGGATCAGGCGGTCGTCGATGCGGTCCGCGGCGGCGATGCGATCGAATCGATCCGGATCGAAGGCGACACGAAGTCGCTGCTCGAGTCGCAGGCGGCCCGGGTCGCCGACTGGAACCAGGCGCTGGACCGCTCGCAGCGGCCCTGATCAGCCGCGGTAGCGCGCAAGCAGCGAATGCAGCTTGCGCGCGTCGGAGCGTTCGGCGCGCTCGCCGCGCGGCAGCGCCTGCAGGCGACGCTCGATCTGCTCCCGCGCCGCAGGCGAAGCCGTCTCGACGCCGTGCGCGGCCCGCAGCCGATCGATCAGCCGGTAGCCGGCATCCTGCGGATAACCGAGCTCGACCAGCTTCTGCACGGCGACCTCGTCCGCTGCGAGTTCCAGCGGCAGTCGCTGCTCGAGCATCGCCGGCGGCCGGTGGCCGAGCTGGCGATGGGCGATCTCGTGCGCAAGTACGAACACCAGTTCGGCCTCCTCCTCGACCGCCAGCAGCAGGCCGAGCCGGATCGCCAGCCGCCCGTCATCGAGCAGCTCGGCCTGCGCCGAGCGCGCATCGACCAGCAGCACCTCGTATTCGCCGCAGGGCGAAGCCAGCCGGCAAACCAGTTCCTGAACGTACTGCTGCAGCGGCGGGTCGTCGAGCCGAGCGGGACCGGACGGCCGTGGCGTGGCGCAGCCGGCGAGCAGCAGCAAGAGGGCCAGTGTCGTGGCGACACGGCGAAGCGGGGCGACGGCGTCCGGCATTCGGCAAGCGATCCCGTCAGGGGGCATGGTAGACTTCCGCGGCTTTCGCCGGCGGTTTTTCGTCACGCCCGCGACCTTCGACAAAGTCACCAGTACGGGAGTGCCGATGCTCAAGCTCGCACGCCGCGTGGGCCGTGCCAAGCCCAGCGCAATCATGGCCGTCGCCGAAAAGGCCAAGCAGCTCAAGGCCGAAGGTCGCGACATCATCAGCTTTTCGATCGGGGTGCCGAATTTCCTGCCCGGCGAGCACGTCTATGCGGCCGCCCGTGACGCGCTGTCGCACGACAGCGGCCAGTACGGCAGCAACCGCGGCGCCGACGCGTTGCTCGATGCGTTCCTCGCGCACATCGGCAAGCTCGGCCTGACCGGCTACTCGCGTGCGAATTGTGTCGTCGGCATCGGCGCCAAGCACGGCCTGTACAACCTGTTCGAGGCGCTGCTCGACGAAGGCGACGAAATCGTCTTCCCGACGCCGTACTGGACCAGCTACCTGGACATGGCCGAGATCGTCGGCGCGAAGATCACGTTGCTGCCGTGTCCGCCGGAACAGAACTACAAGCTGACGCCGGAGCAGCTCGACGCCGCGCTGCAGAGCAAGCCGCGCGCATTCCTGTTCAACAACCCGTCGAACCCGACCGGCATGGTCTATACGCGCGACGAGATCGCCGCGCTGGCCGACGTGCTTGCCAGGCACCCGGACACCTGGGTCATCACCGACGACATCTACAACACGATGGTGTTCGACGGCATCGGCTACCACAACTTCGTTCACGTGAAGCCCGAACTGCGCGATCGCGTGATCTTCTGCGATTCGCTGTCGAAGACCTACGGCATGCCGGGATGGCGCGCCGGCTTCCTGGCCGGTCCGGAGGCGGCGATCAAGGCGGTCGTGACGCTGAACTCCAACCACATCACCAGCATTCCGGAAGTCGTGACCGCCGCCGCGATCGCGGCGCTGTCCGGCCCGCAGGACGTGCCGCTGGCCAAGTGCGCCGAGTTCCAGGCCAAGCGCGACCAGGTCATGGAAGTGCTGCAGTCGATCCCGGGCGTGGTCTGTCCGAAACCGCAGGGCGCGTTCTACGTGTTTCCGGACATCAGTTGCACGTTCGGCAAGACGCACGGTCCGACCGGCCTTGCAATCAGGAACGACGTGGATTTCTGCAATGTTCTGCTGGAGGCCAAGGGCGTCGCCTGCGTGCCCGGTTCGGCGTTCGGCGAGCCGCGCGCGATGCGGATCTCGTACACATGTCCTACGCCGCAGTTGCCGGAAGGCATGAAGCGCATTCGCGAGTTCTTCGCCGAGCTCGCCTGACACACCTGTACCGTCGCCCCCGCGCAGGCGGGGGCCCGGCGACGTGAGCCATCGGCAAGGCGCTGGGCTCCCGCCTTCGCGGGAGCGACGAATTCCCACCTGTCGTCCCACCGGAGTTTTTCCATGAAGAGTCCCGTCCGCGTCGCCGTCACCGGTGCTGCCGGCCAGATCGGTTACTCGCTGCTGTTCCGCATCGCCTCGGGCGAAATGCTCGGCCGCGATCAGCCGGTCATCCTGCAGATGCTCGAGCTGCCGATGGAGAAGGCGCAGGCAGCGCTGCGCGGCGTGATGATGGAGCTCGAGGACTGCGCGTTCCCGTTGCTGGCCGGCATGGTCGGTACCGATGATCCGGAAGTCGCGTTCAAGGACGCCGACGTCGCTCTGCTGGTCGGCGCGATGCCGCGCGGGCCGGGCATGGAGCGCAAGGATCTGCTGCTGAAGAATGCCGAGATCTTCACCGTCCAGGGCCGCGCCCTGAACAAGGTCGCATCGCGCAACGTCAAGGTGCTGGTGGTCGGCAACCCGGCCAACACCAACGCCTACATCGCGATGAAGTCGGCGCCGGACCTCGATCCGAAGAACTTCACCGCGATGCTGCGGCTCGACCACAACCGCGCGCTGTCGCAGCTCGCGAACAAGGCCGGCGTCGCCGTCGCCGACATCGAGAAGCTGGTGGTGTGGGGCAACCACAGTCCGACCATGTATCCGGACTACCGCTTCGCGACGGTCGCGGGCCAGTCGCTGAAGGACCGCATCGGCGACGAGGACTGGAACCGCACGACCTTCATCCCGGTGGTCGGCAAGCGCGGCGCAGCGATCATCGAGGCGCGCGGGCTGTCGTCGGCCGCTTCGGCCGCCAACGCCGCGATCGACCACGTCCGCGACTGGGTGCTCGGCACCGATGGCAAGTGGGTCACGATGGGCATTCCTTCGGATGGCAGCTACGGCATTCCGCAGGATGTCATGTACGGCTTCCCGGTCACCTGCGCCAATGGCGAGTACCGGATGGTCCGCGACCTGCCGATCGACGACTTCAGCCGCGAGCGGATGAACCACACGCTTAACGAGCTCGAGGAAGAGCGCGCCGGCGTGGCGCACCTGCTCTGAGTCGCCGCGGCGATCGGGCGGTCCCGCCCGGTCGCTCCACGCGCCGTAGCCGGCTCGCTCGGTCACCTCGACTCGCCGTAACCGCGAGTCGCTGCCGCGCCGAAACGTCGTAACTCCGAGGTCGGCGCAACTCCGAGTCGCCGTCACCCCGCACTCCGTTCGCGATGAGGTATCGAAGGACGAACGGAGTCCCGCACCATTCGCCCTTCGATACCTCGGGGCGAACGGCATGAGGCAGTGTCGCCATGTCCAGGACTGAATCCGCCGGCGCCCGTTTCCGGGCTGCCGTCTCCGAAGAATCGCCGCTGCAGATCATGGGCGCGATCACCGCCTATGCCGGCCTGATGGCCAAACGGGTCGGCTACAAGGCGCTGTACCTGTCCGGTGGCGGTGTTGCCGCCAATTCGCTCGGCGTGCCAGATCTCGGCATCAGCACGATGGAAGACGTGCTTACCGATGCCCGCAGGATCGTCGATGCGACCGCAATGCCGCTGCTGGTCGACATCGATACCGGCTGGGGCGGTGCATTCAACATCGCGCGCACGATCAAGTCGTTCATCCGCACCGGGGTGGCTGCGGTGCACATGGAAGACCAGGTCGGCAGCAAGCGCTGCGGCCATCGGCCCGGCAAGGAAGTGGTGTCGCTGCAGGAGATGGTCGACCGGGTCAAGTCCGCGGTCGACGCACGCGATGACGACGACTTCGTGATCATGGCGCGTACCGATGCGGCGGCAGTGGAAGGTGTCGATGCAGCGATCGAACGTGCTTGCGCCTATGTCGAAGCCGGCGCGGACATGATCTTCCCCGAAGCGATGACGTCGCTGGACGACTACCGACGCTTCAGGCAGGCGGTCAAGGTGCCGGTCCTTGCCAACCTGACCGAGTTCGGATCCACGCCGTTCTACACACTCGACGAATTGCGTGGCGCCGAAGTCGACATCGCGCTGTACTGCTGCGGCGCGTATCGGGCGATGAACAAGGCCGCGCTGAACTTCTATCAGACGGTGCGACGCGAAGGCACCCAGAAGAACATCATCGACACGCTGCAGACTCGCGCCGAGCTGTACGACTTCCTCGGCTACCACGCCTACGAGGAAAAGCTCGACGAGCTGTTTGCGCGCGGCCGCTGACCGATGCTGCCGGTGACGGCCGATTCGCGGGTCAGCCACATCGATACGCCGCGGCTGCGGCTGCGGCGCTGGACGCGCAGCGACCTGCCGGTGTTCTCCGCGATGAACGCCGACGCGCAGGTCAACCGGCATCTGCTCGGTCCGCTCGATGCGGCGACCAGCCGGGCGATGCTGCAGCGGATCGAAGCCCATCATTCGGTGCATGGCTTCGGGCTGTGGGCGATGGAGCGACGTGACGACGGCGCATTGCTCGGCTTCGCCGGTCTGCAGATCGTGCCGTTCGACGCTGCGTTCACGCCTGCGATCGAGGTCGGCTGGCGGATGCTGCCGAGCGCATGGGGCCACGGTTACGCGACCGAGGCGGCGCGGGCAGCAATCGACGACGGTTTCGCGCGACTGTCGATCGAGCAGGTCGTCGCATTCACGGTGCACGCCAACAGCCGCTCGGAGGCGGTCATGCAGCGGCTCGGCATGCAGCGTGACCCCGCTGGCGATTTCGAACACCCGCGCCTGCCCGACGGACATGTCCTGCGACCGCACCGGCTGTATCGGCTGCACCGATACGACTGGAAACCCCTGTAGGAGGGGCTTCAGCCCCGACCACGGGCCCGATACCCGCGACAGCGGTGGATCCGGGAACCCGGTTGCGGCTGAGGCCGCTCCTGCGAACAGATTGAATTGCAGAGGAGACGAACGATGAGCGAACACGTCCTGCCCAAGGCCAAGAAGTCGGTCGCGCTGTCCGGCACCGCGGCCGGCAATACCGCGCTGTGCACGGTCGGCCGTACCGGCAACGATCTGCACTACCGCGGCTACGACATCAAGGATCTGGCGACCCGGGCGACGTTCGAGGAGGTCGCCCATCTGCTGGTGCATGGTGTGCTGCCGACCGCGGCGCAGCTCGCCGCCTACCGGCAGAAGCTGCAGCGGCTGCGCGGCCTGCCGGCGATCGTGCAGGAAGCACTCGAGCTGGTGCCGGCGAATGCGCATCCGATGGACGTGATGCGGACCGGCTGCTCGGTGCTCGGCACCGTGCTGCCGGAGCGCGAAGGCCATCCGATGCACGAGGCGCGCGACATCGCCGACCGGCTGATGGCGAGCTTCGGCTCGATGCTGCTGTACTGGTGGCATTTCACCCGCAACGGCCACCGGATCGACGTCGAGACCGATGACGAAACGATCGCCGGTCACTTCCTGCACCTGCTGCACGGCGCTCCGGCCAGCGAATCGCACATCCGCGCGCTGGACCAGTCGCTGATCCTGTACGCCGAGCACGAATTCAACGCCAGCACGTTCACCGCGCGGGTGATCGCCGGTACCGGCTCCGACATGTTCTCGTGCGTCGCCGGTGCGATCGGTGCGTTGCGCGGGCCCAAGCACGGCGGCGCCAACGAGGTCGCGATGGAGATCATCGCGCGCTACGGCAGCGCCGACGAGGCCGAGGCCGACATCCGTGCGCGCGTCGAGCGCAAGGAGATCGTGATCGGCTTCGGCCATCCGGTCTATACGGTCGGCGACCCGCGCAATCCGATCATCAAGGAGATCTCGCGCCGGCTGTGCAGCGAAGGCGGCAATCCGGCCCTGTTCGATATCTCCGAACGGATCGAGACGCTGATGTGGGACATGAAGAAGATGTTCCCGAACCTCGACTGGTACAGCGCATCGAGCTACCACATGATGGGCGTGCCGACCGCGATGTTCACGCCGCTGTTCGTGATCGCGCGCACGTCCGGCTGGGCCGCGCACGTGATGGAGCAGCGGGTCGACGGAAAGATCATCCGGCCGAGCGCGAACTACACCGGGCCGGAAGACCGCGAATTCGCCCCGCTCGACGCGCGCGGCTGATCGCGGCGGTCAGGCGCAGCGACGGCCGCCACGACACGGGCAGTGGTCGCGCGACCGTTCAGTGCGGGCGCGTGCGGGTGTTGCGGCGGCGGTCCTGGCCATTGGCGCCGGACGCCGCAGTCGGCTTGCGGCTGCGGCCGGTTGCCTTTGTCGTCGCGCGCTTGCGTTTGCTGCCGGCGCGTGGCTCGGGTTTGGCGGTGGCCGTCGTCGCTGCGGCGCGCCCGGCAGCGGTCGGCCGCGCGCGCCGGGCCGACGCCTGGGTCCGTTTGCGAAGCTCATGCTCGAGTTCGGTGCCGAGTTCGCTCCACAGCGTGCCGAGTTCGTTGCCGGCGTCGACCACCGCGCTGCCGATCCGGTGCGCGCCGGTCGACAGCGTCCGCAGCGCGCGGCCGGTGATGTCGGTCCGGCGCGTCAGCACCGTGCCGACCGCCAGCACGCCGGCCGATACGGCGCCGATCGCGGCCACCGCGAGCGTGTTCTTGATCAGGTCTGAAACGCTCATTGCCGGTCTCCTGTGGCAGGGAAAGAGCCGGACCTCTCGACGGTGCCGGCCGGCGACCACCGCGAGCGGGGTTCGCATGGGGCCGGTCGAGTCTACGACCGCCGCTGCGCTGCGGCCTTAACCGGCAGCAACCGCGGCCGGCGCAGGGTCACGGCACTGCCGGGCGATCGTCCGCTGCGGTCCGGCTGCCATCAGCCGCGGCAGAGGCGTCGGTGGCCGGTCCGATGCGTCCGGCGGCGGCGTCATGCTGCCGTTTCAGCGCCAGCAGGTCGGTGCCACTGATCGTTTCGCGCGCCAGCAGTACGCCGGCGGCCTGCTCGAGCAGTGCACGCTGCGTGCGCAGCAGCGCGCTGGCGTTCTCGAAGGCTTCGTCGATCAATTCACGGACCGCCTGGTCGATGTCGGAGGCGGTCGATTCGGCGTAGCGGCGCGGCCGCCAGTTGTCGGACACCGGTCCGAGCAGTGGAGTCGGGTCGCTCTCGTAGCTGACCTGGCCGAGCGGTGCCGCCATGCCGTAGCGGGCGACCATGCTGCGAGCGATCTCGGTGGCCTTGGCCAGGTCGTCGGCGGCGCCGGTCGACACTTCGGTGAACTGCAGTGTTTCGGCTGCGCGGCCGCCGAGCAGCACGGTCATCCGCTGCATCAGCTCGCTGCGCGTCATCAGGAAGCGGTCCTCGGTCGGCCGCTGGATCGTGTAGCCGAGCGCGCCGATGCCGCGCGGGATGATCGAGATCTTCTGCACCGGATCACAGCCCGGCAGCGACAGCGCGACCAGTGCATGGCCGGTCTCGTGATAGGCAACCACCTCGCGCTCCTTCGGACTCAGCAGCCGGTTTTTCTTCTCCAGCCCGGCCACGATCCGTTCGAGCGCGGCGATCATGTCGTCCATGCCGACCGCGTCGGCGCTGCGGCGGGTCGCCAGCAGCGCCGCCTCATTGATCAGGTTGGCGAGGTCGGCACCGGTGAAGCCGGTCGTCAGCGCCGCCAGTTCGTCGAGAGCGACGTCGGCCGCCAGCCGGACCTTGTTGCCGTGCACGCGCAGGATGTCGGCGCGGCCCGCGCGGTCGGGCCGGTCGACCAGCACCTGGCGGTCGAAGCGACCGGCCCGCAGCAGCGCCGGATCGAGGATTTCCGGTCGATTGGTCGCCGCCAGCAGCACGACGCCGCTGCGGACGTCGAAACCGTCCATCTCGGTCAGCAACTGGTTCAGCGTCTGCTCCTTCTCGTCGTGGCCGCCGCCGGGCAGCATCGCGCCGCGCGCGCGGCCAAGGGCGTCCAGTTCGTCGATGAAGATGATGCAGGGCGCCTGTGTCTGGGCCTGCGCGAACAGGTCGCGGACGCGCGCGGCGCCGACGCCGACGAACAGCTCGACGAACTCCGAGCCGCTGATCGAGAAGAACGGCACGCCGGCCTCGCCGGCCACCGCGCGCGCCAGCAGCGTCTTGCCGGTGCCGGGCGGTCCGACCAGCAGCACGCCCTTCGGGATGTGTGCGCCGAGCCGACCATAGCGCTCCGGTTCGCGCAGGAACGCGACCACTTCGCGCAGTTCCTCGATCGCCTCGTCGACGCCGGCGACGTCGGCGAACGTGGTGCCGATCTGCTTCTCGACGAACACCTTGGCCCGGCTCTTGCCGATCGCCATCGTGCCGGTCGTGTGGGCGCCGGTCATCCGTTGTGCGAGATAGAACCACAACCCGAGGAACAGCGCGGTCGGCAGCAGCCAGCCGACCACGCGTTCGAGCGCGCCGGGGCCCGGGCGTGCCGAATATTCGACGCCGGCGGCATCGAGCTCGGCCGCCAGCCCGGTTTCGACCGGAACGGTACGAAAGCGCCGGTTCCTGCCGTCTGCCGAGCGCTGCCGGTAGATGCCGTGCAACTCGCCGTCGCCGATCTCGACCGACTCGATCTCGCCGGCCTGCAACGCCCGCTGGAACTCGCTGTAAGGCAGCGTGCTGACCGGTTCGCTGCGGTCGAGCAGGTCCTGGATCATCACCACCAGCAGCAGCGCGACGACCGCGTACCACAGGTGGAAGTGGAACCTGCCATTCATGGACGGGCCTGCCTGGACGATCGGGTGCCGAGCGGAACGCCGCCGGCGCAGCGGCCGAACGCAATGGGAACCGACTGCCCGGTGCCCGGGCATACCGCGGCCGGTGCCGTCATCGCGCGGTATACCCGCCGTCGACGACCAGCTCGCTGCCGGTCACGAATTTCGACTCGTCGGAAGCCAGATAGACCGCCGCCCAGGCGATGTCGTCAGGTTCGCCCATGTGGCCCAGCGGATGCAGTTCCCCGACCTCGCGGCGCGCCGCATCGAGGTCGGTCGCGCCGCTGCTGCGCAGGTGCTGTTCGACCATCGGTGTCCAGATGTAGCCGGGATGCACCGAGTTCACCCGGATCCGGTCCTTCGCGTAGCACAGCGCATCGGTCTTGCTCATCAGCCGCACCGCGCCTTTCGATGCATGGTACGGCGGAACGTCGGCGCCGCCGACCAGGCCGTAGATCGACGACAGGTTGATGATGCTGCCGTGGCCGGCGCGCCGCATCGCGGCGATTGCATGCTTGGTGCAGAAGAACACGCCCTTGACGTTGACCGCCTGCACCCGGTCCCACTCGGCCTCGGTGATCTCGTGGGTCGGCTTGTTGGCGCCGGAAATGCCGGCATTGTTGACCAGCACGTGCACCGCGCCGAAGCGCGTCTCGACCTCGCCGATCGCGGCGGCGACCGCCGCCTCGTCGGTGACGTCGACGTGCCAGAAATGTGCCTGGCTGCCGCGCGCGAGCAGTTCGTCGGCCAGTGCCCGACCCGCTTCGTCGAGCACGTCGAACACGGCGATCCGCGCACCCTCTTCGGCCATCCGCAGGGCACAGGCCCGGCCGATGCCGACGGCGCCGCCAGTGATGATGCAGACACGGTCCTGCAAGCGATTCATCGTTGTCTCCGGGGTCGGTGGTGTCACGGCGCCGGACCACCGCCGGCCGACGGGCCGAGCAGCAGCGAAGGCCTCCGCTCGAGGTAGGCTTCGGTGACGTAGCGTCGCATCATCCGGTGCGTGTTGAAGTAATAACCGATCTTGGCGATCGATTGTTTCATCATGCCGATCCAGCCGGCGCGGTCGTCGTGGAAACGCGGCAGCACGCGCCCGGCCAGTGTGTCGTACAGCTCGCCGGCATCGCGGTTCGGGTCGCCGGCGATGCCCCAGCCGGTCACGCCCTCGATGCAGCCCTCGAGCCACCAGCCGTCGAGCACGCCGAGATTGAGCACGCCGTTCAGGCCGGCCTTCATGCCGCTGGTGCCGGATGCTTCGAGCGGCGCTTCCGGCGTGTTCAGCCAGATGTCGACGCCGGCCACCAGTGGCCGGGCCAGCGCGAGGTCGTAGCCGGGCAGGAACACTGCGCGGACCTGTGGGCCGAGTTCGGCGAGCACGCGCTGGACGCGGACCAGCAACTCGCCGCCGGCGGCATCGGCCGGGTGCGACTTGCCGGCGAACACCAGTTGGAACGGGTGGGCGGCGTGGATCTGTCGCAGCCGATCGAGATCGGCGAACAGCAGGTCCGGACGCTTGTAGGCGGTGAAGCGGCGGGCGAATCCGAGCACCGGCTGGGCCGGATCGAACGCGACCCCGGTGCGCGCCTGGATCAGCGCGAACAGGTCGGCGCGGGCCTGCCGGTGCGCCGCCCAGACCTGCTCGTCGGGCAGCAACTGATCGAAGCGGCCGATCAGCTCCGGTTCGTGGGCCCAGGCCGGGGCGATGCTGTCGAACAGCCGGGCGAACGCTGGATGCGCCCAACTGCCGACATGGATGCCGTTGGTGATCGCGCGGATCCGGTAGCGCGGAAACATCTGCACGGTGGTGCGTGCATGGCGTTCGGCGACGCCGTTGACGTAGCCGGACAGGTTCAGCGCGAGCTCGGTCATGTTCAGGCAACTCCGACCGGCCAGCAGCCGCAACGGCTCGGTCGGGAAGTAATCGTGCAGCAGCCGTTCGTACAGGGAATACGGAAAGCGGTCGTGGCCGGCCTCGACCGGCGTGTGGGTGGTGAACACGCAGGCGTCGCGAACGCGCGCAAGATCGAAGCCGGGCATGCCGGCGCCGACCTGCTCCGGCGGCAACGGGTAGCGGCGCAGCAGGTCCAGCGCCAGGAACGCCGCGTGTCCTTCGTTCAGGTGGAACACGCGGATCGAGAAACCGATCGCCTGCAGCACCCGCAGACCGCCGATGCCGAGCACGACCTCCTGTTTGAAGCGGTAAGTCTCGTCGCCGCCGTACAGCCGGCCGGTCAGCAGCCGGTCCTCTGCAGCGTTTTCCTCGAGATCGGTGTCGAGCAGCAGCACCGGCACGCATTGTCCGTGCATGCCGCGCAGCAGATACAGCCATGGGCGGATCCAGACTTCGCGGTGCTCGAGGATCACCGCGACTTTGGCCCGCAGCAGCGTCGCATGCGCCTCGAGCGGCCACGGATCGGGCAGGTCGAGCTGGCGGCCGTCGGCATCGAACTGCTGCCGCAGGTAGCCCTGGCGGCTGGCCAGGGTCACGAACACCATTGGCAGGTCGAGATCGGCACAGGCGCGCGCCGTGTCTCCGGCCAGCACGCCGAGACCACCGCTGTAGGTGTGCAGCGCCGGGTCGACGGCGATTTCCATCGTGAAGTACGCGATCCGGACCCGGGCCAGGAACGGACCGATCGTGGCCGGGGCGCCGATGCTGGATGGATTCGCACTCATGGCGTGCGGCTCGGCGGCGGATGCGACGATGCTCGTGATGGCCCCGCCGCACATCGAGCCGCCGAGCGGCATGCTGCAAGCGCGGCGGCAGCTCCTTGCTCGGTCATGATGCCCGCCGGTCGCCGGCCGAATGATCGAAATGCGGCGATCCCGGGGCCAGCACGCAAACCCGGTTGCGCCCGCTGCGCTTGGCGCGGTACATCGCCTGGTCGGCGCGCTCGATCAGCGCCTCGACGCTGCGGTCGTCGGGCTCGAACATCGTGACGCCGAACGACGCGGTGACCGGCAGCGGCTGTCCGTCTGGCGTGCGGATCGGCGCGTTGGCGACGGCGGTGCGCAGGCGTTCGGCGGCTTCCAGTGCTTCACCGAGGCTGGTCTGCGGCAGCAGCACGCAGAATTCCTCGCCGCCCCAGCGGCCGGCCAGATCGATTTCGCGCAGGCCGGCCCGCAACGCCGCGGCCAGTTGCACCAGCACCGCATCGCCGGTGGCGTGGCCGAAGCGATCGTTGATCGACTTGAAATGGTCGATGTCGAGCACGATCAGCGACAGCAACTCGCCCTTGCGCCGGCTGCGGGCAAACTCGCGTTCGGCGACGCTGCAGAAATGCCGGCGCGTGGCCAGGCCGGTCAGCGTGTCCGTCAACGCCAGTTGTTCGAACTGCTGTGCCTTGCGGCGGCGCTCGCTGATGTCGACGAACGACACGATGACCTGCCGCAGCTCGCCGTCCGGGTCGATCGCCGGCACCGCATTGACCAGTGCCCAGCGGATCGGCGCGTCCGCTGCAGTGGCGACGCCGACCACGACGTCGTGCAGCGCGGCCCGTTCGGCCAGCACGCGGTTGACCGGGAATTCGTCGGGCAACATCGGCGTTTCGTCCTCGCGGACGAAATGCCAGCCGGGATCGGTCGCGGCGCGGTCGAGCAATTGATCATTCGACAGGCCGAGGATCGCCGACGCGGTCGGGTTTGCGTACTCGATGCTCGAATCGGCGCGATGCACGATCACTGCGGTCTGCACCGTGTCGAGCACCAGTTGCAGCCGTTGCTCGCTTTCCTGCAGCGCCCGTTCGAAGCGCTTGCGCTCGCCGATGTCGCGGCCGATCTTGGAGATCCCGACCACCTTGCCATCGCCATCGACGACCGGCGACACCGTCAGCGACACGTCGATCAGCGTGCCGTCGCGGCGCCGCCGTCGGCATTCGTAGGACGCGACCGTCCCGCCATCGGCGATCCGCTGCCGAATCCGGCGTTCGCGGTCGCGTTCGTCGTCCGGCAGCAGCAGTTCGACCGGCTGGCCGATCGCTTCATCGGCGCGGTAGCCGTACATCCGTTCGGCGGCGCGGTTCCAACTGCTGATCACGCCGGTGAGCGTGGTGCTCAGGATCGCGTCGTCGGAGTGTTCGACCACCGCGGCGAGCCGCCGGGCGGCCTGCTGTGCGGCGCGCAGGTCGCTCAGGTCGAACAGCGTGCTGCGGCTGTGCTGGTAGTTGCCGTGCTCGTCGTAGACCGCAGTCGCGCTGAGCAGCACCGGCAGCACGCTGCCATCCTTGCGCAGCAGTTCGAGTTCCAGGTCGCGGACCAGCCCGGCGCGCTGGAAGCGCGGATAGTTGTAGCGGACGATCGCCTGGCTGGCCGGCGTCAGCAGGTCGAAGATCGATCTTTTTCCGACCAGTTCGTGTTCGTCGAAGCCGAGCCAGTCGAGTTCGGTGCGATTGACGCGCAGGAAGATGCCGTCGCGATCGATCGAGTGGTAACCGCACGGAGCGTTCTCGTACAGGTCACGGATCTCGGCCGACTGCTCTTCGAGCACCCGGTTGGCGTCGGCCAGCCGAACCGACTGCAGCCGCATGTGCCGGGCCTGCGCGATCGTTCCGGCCAGCAGCACCGAAATGCCGACGCCGGTCGCCAGCAGCAGTTCGACCACCCGCTCCGGCAAGGTCACCGTTTCGGCGCGGACTGCATAGGCCACCAGCGCGCTCAGCGCCGCCATGCCGATGCCGACGCTGGTTGCCAGCCACGGCATTTCGTACCAGGCCGCGACCCGCCCGGCTTCGGCACAGGCGAACATCAGGCCGATGCCGAGCACGACGAAACAGATGGCCGTCAGCACCGCCATGCGGGTCAGGCCGGCCCACTCGAACGCCGCCGCCAGATCCATCGCATAGCCGATCAGCGCGATGGTGCCGATCGCGACCACCAGCGCCGCCAGCACCGACGCGATGCTGATCACCCAGATCTTCGGCCGCGACGTGAGCAGCAGCATGACAGTGGCCGCGGCCAGCACGAACGCCACCGCCGTGTTCGGCGCCATCTCGCCCGGATGCAGTGCGCTGCGTCCGGCCACGAACAGCGCGTCCATGCCGAGATCGCTGTCGGTCATGTACTGCAGCAGCGTCAGGCTGGCCAGCAGCAGCACCGGCGCGACCATGATGCCGGCGACCGCGCGGCGGCCGAGCATGACCAGCAGCAGCGCGAGACCGGAGCCGACGAACGCAAGCCCGGTATTGAAACGGACCAGTGACGAACTCGGCAGCAATCGGGTCGCGCCGGGCAGGTCCGCCAGCCATGCTGCACAGACCACCACCCCGATCAGGGCAACGGCAGCCGCTGCAGCTACCGCGGTCAGGCCATGCCGATGCAGCGCGAAAACGCTCACTTTGCTCGGGCTCCGTCGCGTCGGACCGTATGGATCCGATCCAGCGTCACACGCGCCGAATGGCGCATGTTGATTTCGATCAGCAATTCCGCAGCGAACCGCGCGATGCTGGCGTGAAGGCGGCACGCCGCCCGACGCGGACCGCCGAGGCCTGCAGCACAGCGCCGCCGGCCCGAACGCCGGCTGAACACCGTCATCGCTTCGGCTGGATTAGGATCAGTCGCCGATGGCGCCGATTGGCACCTCGCTCACCGGGGGATCCTGGCCGATGTCCGACATGCTGCGCTGGAAGGACGAGCTCGATCGGCTGCCGGCCGATCATCCGATCGGTGACGTGATCGTCGCCTCCTGGGAGCGATCGGCAGCGGCCGGCGTGGAGCGCGACGGACCGTTGCGGCTGCATCGGCTTGCCGACGACGAGACCCGGGCCAGGCTCGATGCCAGCGCCGGCTGGCTCGCAATCGCCGAAACCCATCTGCACTGGCTCAGCACCAGTCTGAGCGGCATCCCGCACGTCGCCTATGTGACCGATCGTGATGGCGTGGTGCTGTGTTCGCTCGGCGATCGGCAGATCGCCGATGCATACGGCCTGCATCCCGGATTCGACTGGTCGGAAGCACGGATGGGCACCAACGGTGCCGGTACCGCGCTGGCCGCACGGTGTCCGGTGGCAGTGGTCGGGCCGGAACACTTCATCGGCGTGTTCGCCGACTGCATCTGCACCGGCGCGCCGATCTTCGACGCCGATGGCGAGCTGCTCGGAGCGGTCGACGTCAGCACCGCGATGGAACGGCGGGCCACCGCGCGGCTGGCGCTGGTCGCGCACATCGCTCACTGCATCACCACCGAGGTGAGCCTGGCGCAGCGCGAGCGGCGATTGACCGATGCACAGCAATCGCTGCAGTCGGCCCACGCCGAGCTGCGCGCGCTGGCCGAGGAATTGCTGCGCCGACAGGTGTTGCTCGACACTGCCGTCGCGGCGTCGCGCGGTGGCGTGTTCCGTTGGGATCCGCGGGCGGCGCGGTTCCTCGAGTTCGACGCCAACCTGTCCGGTCTGTTCGGACTGCCGGCGGAGCAGGATCCGCCATCGCTCGAGCGTTTTCTCGATCGCGTGCACGACGATGATCGCGAAACGGTGCTGGCCGAGTTCGCCCAGTTGACGGTCGTCGAGGCGCTGGAGACCGAATTCCGGATCGTCCGGCCCGATGGCGAACTGCGCTGGCTGCTCGGCCGTGCCGGCGTCCACGAGGACAGCCGCGGTTGCCGTTCGCTGATCGGTGTCTGCACCGACATCACTCGGCAGAAACTGGCCGAAGCCGAACTGCAGCAGGCCGACCGGCGCAAGGACGTGTTCCTCGCCACGCTCGCACACGAGTTGCGCAATCCGCTGCAGACGATCCGTTGCGGCGTCGACCTGCTCGGCGCACCGGGCGACCAGGCACGACTCGACGACGTCCGCCGCATGCTGTCGCGGCAGGCGCGCCATCTGGACCGGCTGGTCAATGACCTGGTCGATCTGGCGCGGGTCCGCGAGGGCAAGCTCGAACTCGAGCTGCAGCGGGTCACGCTGCGCGACGTCGTCGATACCGCGATCGAATCGAACCGGCCGCGACTCGACCGCCAGCAGCAGGCGCTGACACTCGAGCATGGTGGCGAATGCTGCGACGTTCGAGCCGATCCTGACCGACTGGTGCAGATCGTGTCGAACCTGCTCGGCAATGCCAGCAAGTTCAGCCCGCCCGGATCGCCGATCGGCGTGTGCATCGGGCGCGACGGGCCGTGGGCGACGGTCAGTGTCCGCGATGCCGGCGATGGCATCGCCGACAACGAACTCGAGCGGATCTTCGATCTGTTCGGCCAGGCGAGCCGGCGGGTCGGATCCGATCCCGGCCTCGGCATCGGCCTGTCGCTGGTTCGGCGGCTGGCCCGGCTGCACGGCGGCGATGTGCAGGCACGCAGCGACGGCCCCGGCCGCGGCAGCGAGTTCGTGTTGCGGCTGCCGGTCGCCTGAGTCGAGTCCGGCAGACGGCCGGCGTTCAGCGCCGCGGAAAAGACCATTGATCGTGGTCAATCCGGCCTGCTGTCGCCGGCCGACACTGTGACCGCCGACGCTGCGGCGTCGGACTTTCCCGCAACGCCCTGAAGGAGAACTGCCATGGCCATGCTGTCACGCTGGACGCCGTTCAAGTCGCGCTTGCCGATCGGTGCCGTGCCGGAGTTCGAGGATCTGTTCCGGGGCTTCCCGATGCGCCCATTGTGGCGCGACGTCGAGGGTGCGCCGGACATGCGGCTGGATCTGTCCGAGGACGACAAGAACTATCGGGTCAAGGTCGATATTCCGGGAGTCGACAAGAACGACATCTCGGTATCGGTCGAAGGCAACCAGGTCACGATCAGCGCCGAGGTGAAACGCGAGACCGAGCGCAAGGAAGAGAAGCAACTGATCTCGGAGCGTTATCTCGGCCAGTGCTATCGCGCGTTCACGCTGCCGACCGATGTCGACGATGCGAAGACCGAGGCCAGCTACGCCAACGGCGTGCTGACACTGACGTTGCCGAAGAAGGCGAACGGCAAGTCGCGCCGGATCACGATCAGTTGATCGATGCGGCCGGTCGCCGGACCGTCCCGGCTCCGGCGTTCGCCAGTACAGTGCAGCGCCGTGGGCGCAGTCGATGACCCGACGCCGATGCCGCCGACGGCCGGTTCGGCGGATGCGCTGGTATCGGCGAATCCGCAGCACGGCTTCGACTACTTCGAGCACGATGCCGACATCGGCGTGATCGGTCGCGGGCGGCGGGTCGAGGACGCGTTCGAACAGGCAGCGTCGGCAATGTTCGCGCTGATGGTCGAAGCGTCGGCGATCCGGCCGCAGCGGCGCATCGCGGTCGCATTCGACGAGCCGGATGTCGAGCTGGCATTGGTCACCTGGCTCAATGCGCTGCTCGGCGAGGCGCGCCGGCACGGCCTCGTGCTCGGTCGCTTCCGGTTGCAGCGCGACGGCGAGCACTGGTCCGGCGAGGCGGCTGGCGAGCCGTGGAATGCGTCGATGGCGTGCGGCGTCGAGGTCAAGGGCGCGACATTGACGGCGTTGCAGGTCAGCGAACGGCCGGGCGCTGCCGAGGCGCGCTGCGTGGTCGATGTCTGAGGAACGGCGATGGACCTTGCGCAGTTGCAGCCGCTCGATGGCTACGCGTTCAGGTTGCCGGCCGATGCAGCAGCGCATCGCGCGCCGGTCGTGCTGTTCGGCGATCGCGCGCTGGTCGCGGCGATGGACGACAAGGTGCTCGAGCAGGCGCGCAACGTCGCCGCATTGCCGGGCATCGTCGGCGCCGCGATGGCGATGCCGGACGCGCACTGGGGCTACGGCTTTCCGATCGGTGGGGTGGCCGCGTTCGATCCCGATGCCGGCGGCGTGGTGTCGGCCGGCGGGGTCGGCTTCGACATCTCCTGCGGCATCCGTTGCCTGCGCAGCAATCTGCACCGGTCGGACCTGCAGGACTGCCAGCGCGAACTTGCCGATGCGCTGTTCCGCGACATTCCGGCCGGCATGGGGCGGCGTGGCCGGCTGCGGGTGACGGTCGATGAGCTCGACGCGATCCTCCGCGACGGCGCGCACTGGGCGCTGGCGCACGGCTACGGCGATGACGCCGATCCGCTCGCGATCGAGGACGGCGGCCGGGTCGACGGCGCCGATCCGGCGCAGGTGTCCGATACCGCCAAGGCACGCCAGCTCGACGAGATGGGCACGCTCGGTTCCGGCAACCATTACCTCGAGGTGCAGCAGGTGGCCGAGCTGTTCGATGCCGACGCCGCGCGCGCGTTCGGTGTCGAGCCCGGCATGCTGCTGGTGTCGATCCACTGCGGCTCGCGCGGGCTCGGTCATCAGATCGGCACCGAGTTCCTGCTGTCGCTGGCCAAGGCGGCGCACCGGCTCGGCGTCGTGCTGCCCGATCGCGAACTGGCCTGCGCCCCGATCCGCTCGCCGGAGGGCGAACAGTATCTCGGCGCGATGCGCGCCGGCATCAACTGCGCGCTGGCGAACCGGCAGATCCTGACTCACCTGACCCGCGGAGTGTTCGCCCGCGTACTGCCCGGCAGTCGGCTCGACACGCTGTACGACGTGTCGCACAACACCTGCAAGGAGGAAGTCCACGTCGTCGACGGGCGTCCGCGCCGACTGTTCGTGCATCGCAAGGGCGCAACCCGTGCGTTCGGGCCCGGGCATCGGGAACTGCCGGAGCGATTTCGTGCGGTCGGCCAGCCGGTCATCATCGGCGGCAGCATGGGAACCGGTTCCTATCTGCTGGCCGGTGCCGACAGCAGCGAGGTGCGCGCGTTCTCGTCGGCCAGTCACGGCGCCGGGCGCCGGATGAGCCGGCATCAGGCGCTGCGGCAGTGGCAGGGCCGGCGACTGGTCGATGATCTGGCCGGGCAGGGCATCATGATCCGGACTGCATCGATGCGCGGCGTCGCCGAGGAGGCGCCGGGCGCCTACAAGGACGTGCACCAGGTCGCCGCGGCGACCGAGGCGGCCGGGCTGGCGCGGCGGGTCGCGTTCCTGATCCCGGTGGTCTGCGTCAAGGGCTGACCGGACCCGCCGATCGCTGCGCGGATTGACCCCGCTCAACGAGCCGTCAGCGTCGGCGGACGATAGTGCATGCAGGCCCGGCTCGGGAGTGCGCCATGCAGTGGCCAGTGATCGAGAAGCCACACCGTGCGAACGCGGCATCGTCCGGCCATGCCGAGACGATCCGACGATTCTCGTGGGAAGACGCCCGCCGGGCGCTGGCCGGACTGCCCGGCGGCGGCTGCAACATCGCCCACGAGGCGGTCGATCGGCATGTCGCCGACGGCCACGGCGAACGGGTCGCGCTGCGGTGGCTGGCCCGCGACGGGCGCATGCAGGAGTTCAGCTACGCCGACCTCGCCGCACTCAGCAACCGTTTCGCCAACCTGCTGGCAACGCTCGGCGTGCAGCGTGGCGAACGGGTGTTCACGTTGCTCGGGCGGGTGCCGCTGCTGTACGTCGCCGCACTCGGCACCTGGAAGCATGGCGCGGTGTTCTGCCCGCTGTTCTCGGCCTTCGGTCCGGAGCCGATCGCGGCGCGGATGGAAATCGCGACGCCGTCGGTGCTGGTGACCAGTAGCCGACTGTTCTCGCGCAAGGTCGCGCCGATGCTCGGACGGCTGCCGTTCCTGCGCCACGTGCTGCTGGTCGACGAATCCACCGAAGCGGCCGCGTCCGGCGATGGCGGCGTGGCGCGGCATGTGCTGCCGCCCTTGCTCGACGCCGCATCGCCCGAGTACACGATCGCCGGCACCGCGCCCGACACGTTGGCGACGCTGCATTTCACCAGCGGCACGACCGGCCGTCCGAAAGCGGCGATGCACGTGCACGAGGCGGTCGTCGCGCACCGCGCTACCGCCGAGCGGGCGCTCGATCTGCGGCGGTCGGACGTGTACTGGTGCACCGCCGACCCCGGCTGGGTCACCGGTACCTCGTACGGCATCATCGGGCCGCTGGCGGTCGGTTGCACGATGATTGCCGACGAGGAGGAGTTCGACGCCGAACGCTGGTACCGCACGCTGTCCGGGCAGCGCGTCAATGTCTGGTACACCGCGCCGACCGCGATCCGGATGCTGATGAAGGCTGGCGACGACCTGCCACGGCAGTTCGATCTGTCATCACTGCGGCACATCGCGAGTGTCGGCGAGCCGCTCAATCCGGAAGCGGTGCTGTGGGGCGCGCGGGTGCTCGGACTGCCGATCCACGACAACTGGTGGCAGACCGAAACCGGCGGGATCATGGTTTCGAACTACGCCGACATGGCGATCAAGCCGGGATCGATGGGACGGCCGCTGCCGGGCATCGAGGCGGCGATCGTGCGTGTCGTCGACGGCCGCATCGAACGGATCGACGAACCCGACGCGCAGGGCGAGCTGGCGCTGCGCGCCGGCTGGCCGTCGATGTTCCGCGGCTATCTCGGCGAGGACGAACGCTACCGGCGCTGTTTCGTCGACGGCTGGTACCTGAGCGGCGACATCGCCCGTCGCGATGCCGACGGCTATTTCTGGTTCGTCGGCCGGGCCGACGACGTGATCAAGACAGCCGGCCACCTGATCGGGCCGTTCGAGGTCGAGAGCGTGCTGATGGAGCATCCGGCCGTGGCCGAAGCTGCCGCGATCGGCGTGCCGGATCCGGTCGCCGGCGACGTGATCAAGGCGTTCGTCGCGTTGCGCGGCGGCATCGACTTCGACGATGCCTTGCGCAGCGAACTGCTGGCGCATGCCCGCAAGTGGCTCGGTCCGGCCGTTGCGCCGCGCGAGATCGCCTGCAGCGCGGACCTGCCGAAGACCCGCTCCGGCAAGATCATGCGACGGCTGCTGCGGGCACGCGAACTCGGACTGCCGGAAGGCGACCTGTCGACACTGGAGTCGGCGCGATGAGCGAATCGCACAAGCTGCATCTCGGCCGCGACCACGCGCGCGATCTGCTGCGCGACATGCGGCTGATCCGCCGCTTCGAGGAAACGTGCGCCGAGCTGTACACGCAGCA
This sequence comes from Lysobacteraceae bacterium, assembly GCA_041687455.1. GTDB lineage: Bacteria > Pseudomonadota > Gammaproteobacteria > Xanthomonadales > Xanthomonadaceae > JAWLBY01. Next base: position 128,676 of record JAWLBY010000004.1, read on the forward strand.
GAAGATCCGCGGTTTCCTGCATCTGTACCTCGGCGAGGAGGCCAATGCGGTCGGCGTGCTGCATGCGCTGGCGCCCGACGATGCGGTCGTCGCGACCTACCGAGAGCACGGCCATGCGCTGATCCGCGGCGTGCCGCCCGGGCCGCTGATGGCCGAGATGTTCGGCAAGTCCGGCGGCTGCTGCCGCGGCCGCGGTGGCTCGATGCACGTGTTCGACATCGAGCGGCGCTTCTACGGCGGAAACGCGATCGTCGCCGGCGGGCTGCCGCTCGCGGTCGGCCTGGCACTGGCCGACCGGATGCTGCAGCGGCCGCGCGTTACCTGCTGCTTCTTCGGCGACGGCGCGGTCGCCGAGGGCGTGTTCCACGAATCGCTGAACCTTGCCGCGTTGTGGCGATTGCCGGTGCTGTTCGTCTGCGAGAACAACCTGTACGCGATGGGAACCGCGATCGAGCGCGCGCTGGCCGAGCCGGAGATCCAGCGCCACGCCGAGCGCTACCGGATCCCGGCGGAAGTCGTTGACGGCATGGATGTGATCGCGGTCGAGGCGGCCGCCCGGCGCGCGGTCGATGCGATCCGCGACGATGGCGGCCCGCGGCTGCTGGAAAGCAAGACCTACCGCTTCTGTGCGCATTCGATGTTCGATGCCGAGCTGTACCGCGACCGCACCGAGGTCGAACGCTGGCGCGCACGCGATCCATTGCCGCGGTTCCGCGACTTCCTGCTCGGCAACGGGTATCTGCACGCCGACGAGGACGCCGCGATCGATGCCGGCATCGAAACGCTGCTCGACGAGGCGGTCGCGTTCGCCGAGGACTCGCCGTGGGAGCCGGTCGACACGCTGCTCGAGCACGTCATGACACCGCCCGCGGCCGGAGGTCGGCCATGAACGCGCCGCGCCGGATCAGCTACCGCGAGGCGGTCCGCGAGGCGCTGCGCGACGCGCTGCAACGCGATCCGCGTGTGCTGCTGCTCGGCGAGGACGTCGGCCGCTACGGCGGTGCGTTCGCCTGCTCGAAGGGCCTGCTGGCCGAGTTTGGCGAAGAACGCGTGCGCGACACGCCGCTGTCCGAGGCCGGCTTCACCGGGCTCGGCATCGGCGCCGCGCTCGGCGGCCTGCGTCCGATCGTCGAGTTGATGACGGTCAATTTCAGCCTGCTGGCGCTCGATCAGATCGTCAACAACGCGGCGACGCTGCGGCACATGACCGGCGGCCAGGTGTCGGTGCCGCTGGTGATCCGGATGACCACCGGCGCCGGCCGCCAGCTCGCCGCACAGCACTCGCACAGCTTCGAGGCCTGGTTTGCGCACGTGCCCGGCCTGCGGGTGGTCGCACCGGCCACCGTCGCCGATGCCCGCGGCATGCTGTGGAGCGCGCTGTGCGATCCCGATCCGGTGCTGATCTTCGAGCACGGCGCGCTGTACAACGAGGAGGGCGAGCTGCCCGGCGACGGTTCGTTCGAAGTCGATCTCGATCGCGCGGCGCTGCGCCGTGCAGGACGCGACGTCAGCGTCATCGCCTACGGCGGCACGCTCGGCAAGGCGCTCGCCGCCGCGCAGCAACTGGCCGGCGAGGGCATCGACTGCGAGGTGATCGACCTGCGCACGCTGCGCCCGCTGGACGACGCCGCGATCATCGCGTCGGTCGCCAAGACCCATCGTGCGGTGATCGTCGACGAGGGCTGGCGCAGCGTCGGGCTGGCCGCCGAAATCTCCGCCCGGATCCAGGAGCAGGCCTTCTTCGAACTCGACGCGCCGGTGGCACGGGTCTGCAGCGCCGAAGTGCCGATTCCGTATCCGCGCCATCTCGAGCAGGCAGCGACGCCGCAGATCGAATCGATCATCGCCGCGGTGCGACAGGTGCTGCGCCGATGAGCGAATTCCTGATGCCTTCGCTCGGCGCCGACATGGAGGCCGGCACGCTGGTCGAATGGATGCGCCGGCCCGGCGACCGGCTCGCCCGCGGCGATGCGATCGCTGCGGTCGAAACGCAGAAGGGCGCGATCGAGATCGACGTCTACCATGCGGGCGTGCTCGAGAAGATCCTGGTCGACGTCGGCCAGAAGGTGCCGGTCGGGACGCCGCTGGCGCTGATCCGCTATGACGGCGAGCAGGACCAGCCGGTGGCCGCGGAGACGAGCGCGGCCGAAGCCGCAGCGACCGGCGAGCACGCTGCCGAGCCGACGGCTGCCGTGGCTGCCGCCGCGACCGCTCCGGCCGACGCAGCCGTGGCCGCAGCACCGGCTGCACGGCAGCGCATCACTCCAGCGGCCCGTCGCCGGCTCGATGCGCTCGGCATCGGGGGCGACCGCGTCGCGAGCGGCGACGACGGCATCATCGGTCTGCGCGAACTCGAAGGACTGGCCGCGGCGCCCATGCCGACACCCACCCCGACGCCGCGCGACGAGCGCGAGCCGATCGCTGCGGCCGCAGCGACGACTGCAGTGCCGGCCCGTCCGAGCCTGGATGTCGCTGCGATGCGGCAGGCGATCGCGGCGGCGATGGCGCGTTCGTGGCGCGAGATCCCGCATTACACGGTCAGCCGGCTGCTCGACCTCGAACCGATGCTACGCTGGCTGGAGCATCGCAACGCGGCGCAGCCGGTGGCCGGGCGCTGGCTCTATGCGGTGCTGCTGATCCGTGCGATCGCGCTGGCGCTGCGCGAGACGCCGGCATTGAACGGGCATCACGACGGCGAGCGTTTCGTTGCATCCGACGCGGTGCACCTCGGCATCGCGATCGCGATGCGCGGCGGCGGCCTGATCGCGCCAGCGCTGCTCGATGCCGACCGCCGCACGCTGCCGGAGCTGATGGCCGCGCTCGACGACCTGGTCGCGCGCACCCGCAGCGGCCGGCTGCGCAGCAGCGAGATGAGCGCCGCGACCGCCACGCTGTCGAACCTCGGCGACGACACCGCCGACATGCTGCAGCCGATCATCTACCCGCCGCAGGTCGCGATCATCGGCTGCGGCCGGATTGCCGAGCGTGCCTGGGCGCAGGACGGCGCGCTGAGCGCGCGGCGAACGATGTCGGTCACCGTCGCCGGCGATCATCGGGTCAGCGACGGCCGGGTTGCGGCGCGTTTCCTCGTCACGCTCGACCGTCTGCTGCAACAGCCGGAGCAGTTATGAATTCCGCCAACGATCTGTCGCACCAGGTACGCGCGGCGCTGTATGCGGTCGCACCGGACCTCGCCGACGAGCCGCTCGATCCCGGGCAGCGCTACCGCGACCAGTTCGAGTTCGACTCGATGGATTTCCTGCGCTACGTGGTCGAGCTGGCCAGGCGGACCGGAGTCGAAATCGCCGAAGCCGACTATCCGCAGCTCGAATCGCTGGACGCCGCGGTCGCCTGGCTGCAGGCGCGCCGCGGCTGAGCCTCGGCTGCGGCATGCACGGCGCCGTCGGAGTCCTGTGCCGGCTGCTCGCGCTCTCGCTGCTGGCGCTGCTGGCGTCTGCGGCGACCGCTCAGGCCGTTTCGGCCGCGGGTGCCGACGCGGTGCCGACGCTGCAGGTGTTCGTCCGCGACGGCTGCCCGCATTGCGCGGAAGCCGAAGCGTTCCTGCCGGCATTCGCGGCGGCCCGGCCAGGGCTGCGGATCGAGCTTCGTCATGTCGATCGCGATCCGGCCGCGCGCGACGAGCTGATCCGGCACTCGCAGCAGGCCGGCGTCTGGCCGCCCGGTGTGCCGAGCTTCGCGTTCGGCGGCGAGTTGCTGGTCGGCTTCGACAGCGGCGAGCGCAGCGGCCCGCTGCTCGCTGCGCTGGTCGACCGCGTCGCCGTCGACGGCCGCACCGGGGCCGCTGATCCTGCGGCCGGGGACGACACGCTACCGACGCGCTGGTTCGGGCCGCTGGCGGTCGACCGGCTCGGGCTGCCGCTGTTCACGCTGGCGGTCGGCCTGATCGATGGCTTCAACCCGTGCGCGATGTGGGTACTGCTGTTCCTGTTGTCGATGCTGGTGCACCTGCGCGACCGGCGGCGGATGGCGCTGATCGCGGGCACCTTCGTGCTGGTCAGCGGCGCGGTCTACTACGCGTTCATGGCCGCCTGGCTGAACCTGTTCCTGGCGGTCGGCTTCGGCACGACGTTGCGGATCGTGCTGGCGCTGCTCGCATTGCTGATCGGCATCGTCAACATCAAGGACTTTCTGTTCGGCCTGCGTGGCCTGAGCCTGTCGATTCCGGCCGCGGCCCATCCCGGACTGTATGCGCGGGTTCGCGCGGTGCTGGCGGCCGAGACGCTCACGTCGTCGCTGTTTGCGGTGGTCGTGCTGGCGCTGCTGGTCAACCTGATCGAGCTGCTGTGCACGGCCGGCCTGCCGGCGCTGTACACCGCAATCCTGAGCCAGCATGCGGCGGCGCCGGCCGCGTACTACGGCTACCTCGGGCTGTACATCGTCGGCTACATCGCCGACGACGCGCTGATGGTGGCGGTCGCGGTCAGCGCGCTCGGCAGTCGCAGGCTCGGCGAACGCGGCGGGCGCTGGCTCAAGCTGGTCAGCGGTGCCGTGATGCTGCTGCTCGGTGCGCTGCTGCTGCTGCGGCCGCAGTGGCTGTTCTGATGCCGGCCGTGCGGTTCGCTGCGATTGCAGCAGCGGTTGCATCGCCACGACCGCGGCGAACCCGATCCTGCCGTTGGGCGCTCAGTCCGGTTCCCAGCCGACCGCGAAATCCTCGCGCCCCTCGAGCCACGGCTGCAGCACGTCGAGCACCCGCGGCGACAGGCCCGCGGCCTCGAGGCGTTCGAGCACGTCGGGATCGATCAGGGTCGGCGCCTCGTCATCGGTTGCGGTCGTCTCGAGCAGGGTCATCAGTTGCGTGCGTTCGATATCGGTCAGCGTGCCGAGGTAGCGGCCGGTGCGTTGGTCGATCAGGCGTGGCATGGCATGGCTCCGTGGCCGGGCGATCGTCGGAGGTCGAGATTCGCATCCAATCGGCACGCGCGGCTGACCGCGAGCTGACGGGCGCGCCGGGCGCCACGGCGGCCATGCCGCGCGCGCTTGCGCCGACGCATCGCTGGTTGCCTGCGATTCGGCTTCGCCGGCCTCTAATGAAGCGATCCGGCCGCCCCGCCGGGGGCGCCTGCTTCGCAGCGGTGGCCCGCCGCCGGTCCGCCGCACCACCGGGAGCCAGCAATGCCGCACAAACGCGTGCTGTTCCGTTCCGAGGCCCGCGAGCACATCCTGCGCGGTGCCAACCGTCTGGCCGATGCGGTCCGCCTCACGCTCGGACCGAAATCGAAGTCGGTGCTGATCCAGCGCCGCTGGGGCCCGCCGATCGTCTGCAACGATGGCGTCACGATCGCCAGGGAGTTCGATCTTGAGGACCCGGAGGAAAACCTCGGCGCGCGGATGCTGCGCGAGGCGGCCGAAAAGACCGGCGACGCGGTCGGCGACGGCACCAGCACGGCGACCGTGCTGGCGCAGGCGATCTTCGCCGATGGCGTCCGCAACGTCGTCGCCGGCGCCTCCGCGATCGACCTCAAGCGCGGGCTCGACCGCGGCCTCGCGGCGGCGGTGCAGGCCCTGCGGTCGCTGTCGCGTCCGGTCGGCAGCCGGATCGAACGCGCCCAGGTGGCGACCATCTCGGCGCACAACGACCCGGCGATCGGCGAGCTGGTCGCCGACGCGATGGAGCGGGTCGGCGGCGACGGGGTGATCACGGTCGAGGAATCGAAGACCACCGAAACGGTGCTCGATGTCGTCGAGGGCCTGCAGTTCGATCGCGGCTACATCTCGCCGTACTTCGTCACCGATCCGGACAAGATGGAGGCCGTGCTCGAGGATGCCTTCGTGCTGCTCGCCGAGCAGCGGATCGGCGCGATCAAGGAACTGGTGCCGATCCTCGAGCAGGTTGCCAAGACCGGCCGGCCGATGCTGTTCATCGCCGAGGACGTCGAAGGCGAAGCGCTGGCGACGCTGGTCGTCAACCAGTTGCGTGGCGTGCTGCGCAGCGCCGCAGTCAAGGCCCCCGGCTTCGGCGACCGGCGCCGCGAGATGCTGCAGGACATCGCCGTGCTGACCGGCGGCCAGCTCGTGTCGGCCGAGGCCGGCCTGCGGCTCGATACGCTGTCGATCGAGCAGCTCGGCCGTGCGCAGCGGATCGTCGTCGATCGCGAGGCGACCACGATCATCGGCGGCGGCGGCGCGCCGGCGCGGATCGACGCCCGGCGGCAGCAGATCCGCCGACAGATCGATGACACCGACAGCGACTACGACCGCGACAAGCTGCAGGAACGCCTGGCGCGGCTGTCCGGTGGCGTCGCCGTGATCCGGGTCGGGGCGCCGACCGAAGCGGAGATGAAGAGCCGTCGCGAAGCCCTCGACGACGCGATCAGTGCGACCAAGGCGGCGATTGCCGAAGGCATCGTGCCCGGCGGTGGCCTGGCGCTGTTGCGTTGCGGCGCAGCGGTGGCAGCCGAGGAGGCGCGCTGCGACGGCGACGAGCGTACCGGGGTGCAGATCCTCGGTCGCGCGCTGCAGGCGCCGGCGCGGCAGATCGCCGAGAACTCGGCCGTCGACGCCGGCGTGGTGGTCGAACGGATGCTGCACAGCGAAGGCGCGATCGGTTTCGATGCGGCCGGCAAGCGCTACGTCGACCTGTACGAGGCCGGCATCGTCGATCCGACCAAGGTCGTGCGCGTCGCGCTGGAGAACGCCGTGTCGGTGGCGAGCGTGTTGCTGCTGTCGGAGGCGACCATGACCGAATTGCCCGAGAGCAGGCCCGAGCGGCCGGAACCGCTCGAGGAATAGGCGTCGCGCCCGGTGCACGACACCACGCCCGCTCCGCTGCGCGTGCTGCTCGGCGGCGACGTGATGCTCGGCCGGCTGGTCGACCGCGTGCTGGCCGAGCAGGGGCCGACCTATCCGTTCGCGCCGCTGGCCGCGGCGCTGGAGCAGGCCGACCTGTTCGTCGCCAATCTCGAATGCGCGCTGTGCGCCGCCTCGCGCCGCTACTGCGGCACGCCGAAGGCGTTCTATTTCCGTGGCCGGCCAAGCGCCGTGCAAGCCCTGCAGGCGGCCGGCGTGGATCTGGTCACGCTGGCCAACAACCATGCGCTCGACGCCGGCAGCGAGGGGCTGCGCGACACGCTGGCGACGCTCGAACGGCATGGCATCGCGACCGCCGGTGCCGGACGCGACCTGGCCGCCGCATCGGCGGTTCGCGTGCTGGCGCTGCGCGGTCGACGGATCGGCGTGCTGGCGGCGTGCGACCACCAGCCCGATTTCGCGGCCGGCCGCGACTCGCCCGGCATCCACTACCTCGACCTGCGTGATCCCGGCGTGCGACGGGCGCTGGTCGCGCGGGTCGGCAGCGAGGCGGCGGCGGTCGACGACCTGATCGTGTCGCTGCACTGGATGTCGAACTGGGTGCCGCACATTCCGGCCGAATACCGGATGCTCGCGCGCGCCCTGCTCGAGGCCGGCGCGCGGATCGTCTGGGGCCACAGCCCGCATCATTTCCTCGGCAGCGAATGGCATGCGGCCGGCGTCGCGCTGTATTCGACCGGCGACCTGATCGACGATTACGCGGTCGATCCGCACTACTGCAACGATCGCCAGTTGCTGCATCGGGTCGAACTCGACGCCGGCCGGATCGTGCGGCTGTCGGCGTTGCCGTTGGCACTGACGATCGGCCGCGCCGAACCGGCCGACGAGCCGGCGCGGCGCTGGATCGTCGATCGCCTGCGGCAAGGCTGCCGGCAGCTCGACAGCCGCGTCGCGGTCCGCAGCGACGGCTGGCTCGATATCGAGCCCATCGCCGCGCTGGAGACGCTCGGTGCCTGACTGCGCGCCCGGGCCGGCTCCGGCCGCCGCGCTCGCGGCCAAGGTCGCGTTCCTGCGCGAGCCGAGCCACTACACCGGATCGGTGACCGCAGTCGACGCGATCGAGACGCACATGTCGTGGGTGTTCCTGGCCGACGGGCATGCCTGGAAACTGAAGAAACCGTTCCGTCGCGGCCGGCTCGATTACACCGATATCGCCGCGCGTCGCCGCAGTTGCTGCCGCGAGTTGCGACTCAACCGGCGGCTGGCGCCGGACGTCTATCTCGACGTGCAGGCGCTGACCGCCGATGCGCACGGCCGGCTCGCGATCGGCGGCGCCGGCAAGCCGGTCGACTGGCTGCTGCGCATGCGCCGCTTGCCTGCCGAGCGCTCGTTCGAGGCGCTGCTTCGCACGCAGCGCGCCGGGGCGGCCGATGTGCGCCGGATCGTCGCACGGCTGCTGGCATTCTTCGCCGTTGCGCGGCGGATACGGATTGGCACGCGGCACTACCGGCACCGCCTGCTGCACACCGTCGGCGAAGCCTGTGCCGACCTGCAGCGGTTCGACTTCCGCCCGCAGCCACCGGTCGCCGCGCTGGCCGAGCGCCTGCGCGCGCAACTGCAGCGGCTGCAGCCGCAGCTCGATGCGCGCGTGCAGGACGGTCGGATCATCGACGGCCACGGCGACCTGCGTCCGGAGCACATCTACCTGACCGACCCGCCGACGATCGTCGACTGCATCGAGTTCGACCGCGCGCTGCGCCAGCGCGATCCGGTCGACGAGCTGGCCTTCCTCGCGGTCGAATGCGATCGGCTCGGACGATCCGAGGTCGATCGCTGGCTGTTCGATGCCTACGCCGAGCTCGGTGACGACCGGCCGCCGCGGCTGCTGATCGACGGCTACAAGGCCTGCCACGCGCTGAACCGCGCGCGGATCACGATCCTGCACCTCGACGACCCCGACACCGGACCGCCGGCGCGCTGGGCCGCGAAGACCACGCACTACCTCGAGCAGCTCGGGCGCTATCTCGACGCGGTCGAACGCGGGGTGGCAACGGCTCTGCCGGGCTCGGCGCTGTCGGCCTGAGCGACCGTGGTGGCGATCAATCGAGCGGAGCCGGCGCGGACAGCGCGGGCCAGCGGAGCTGTGCCGCGAACAGCGCCGCGCACGGTACGACGTCGACCTTGTCGACGGCCGGACGGCCATGCAGCCGGAACGGCGGCACGCTGTCGCTGACGATGATCCGATCGATCGCCGGGTCGGCCAGCACATCGCCGGCCGGATCGACGAACAGGCCGTGCGTGACGACGGCAATCACGCCGCTGGCGCCGGCGGCACGGGCGGCCTGCGCCGCGCGCAGCAGCGTCGTTCCGGTACTGATCAGGTCGTCGACGATCACCACGCGGCGATCGGCGACATCGGCGAACAGTGCCTCGCCGGATACCACGCCGGCGCTGCGGCGTTTTTCCATCAGTCCGAAGCCGACCGGCCGCTGCAGCCGGGCGGCGAGCGCGAGCCGCAGCATGTCGGCGCGCTTGACCGCTCCGGCGTCCGGCGCGAGCACGGTAACGGCATCGTCGCCACACAGCTCGACCAGCCGCGGCACGAACAGCGCGCCGGTGTCGAGCGTGACGACCCGGCAGCGGAATGCGTTCTCGAACGCGGCCGGGTTGTGCACGTCGAGCGTCAGCAGCGCGTCGATGCCGACCGCTTCGAACAGTTGCGCGACATACCGCGTCAGCACCGGATCGAACGGCTTGGTCCGGCGATCCTTGCGCGCATAACACAGGTACGGCGCCAGCACGGTCACCCGTGCTGCACCGTGATCGCGCACGGTCGCGGCGAAGAACAGCAGCCGGCACAGCTTGTCGTTGGCGCTGTGGCCGTCGCCGCCGTGCAGCGAATGCACGATGCCGACCTCGGCATCGCGGACGTCGTCGAGCGGCCGGGCCTTGTGCTCGCCGTCCTCGAACTCGCGTTCCTCGTGCGGCGACAGCGTCATGCCGAGCTGCCCGGCGATCCGCTCGGCCTGCCCGCGACTGCTGCCGAGCCCATACAGTTTCAGTGTCGGCATGCGCGCTCTCCGCGGCGCGGGAATCGCTGCAAGCGTGCCGGAAGCGCGCTGAACGGCAGCGCTGCCGCCGGGTCAGGCCACCGGCGGTTCGGTCGGTGTGTGCGTCTTGACGTCGCCGCGGCGAACCCGGACGAAGTCCTCGAGCTGGCGGCGCGCCGCATCGAACGCATCGCGCAGCGCGACGTAGACGTCTTCGTGACTTTCGTCGTCGTTCGGAGTGCGACCGGCATCAATCTGTGCGCCCGGCATCAGCAGCCGGACATGCACGAGGTAGCGATTGCCGCGATGGTGACGGCGCTCGCTGTACTGGACGACGACTTCGCAGCGATGGATCTGCGGTGCGAAGCGTTGCAGCCGCTGCGCATGCTCCTCGACCGCGCTGTGCAGCGCAGGCGAACTCGGCATGTCGCGAAAGGTGACATGAACGGGCAGGGTCATCGGTGTCTCGCAGATAGCCAGGATGAGTGACCAGCCTAGGACCGCTATCCGCAACGGCGCTTGATCGGCATCAGCAACGTACGGCGCGCGTTCGGCGCGGGTTGCCGTCGACGCGGATTCCGAATCGCGCGATGTCCAGGCAGTCGCGACAGCCAGCCGGACCGTGGTGTTGCGTCAGTGCGGCTGGCGGTCGAGCCGGTCGGCGAGCGCGCGGACCGCGGCGGACACCTCGGCCTGCACCGGCGCCGGGCCGGCGTCGAGCGTCCGCAGCGGGCCGGGCAGGGCGGCGAGCTGCCCGGCACAGCGCTGCCGCGCCTGCGCCAGCGAATCACGTTCGATACGCCGTCCATCGCGCATCATCGGTTGCAGCAATGGCGTGCCCGGCAGTGTCTCGTCGAGCAGCCCGACCACGTCATGCGGCATGCCGTCGTCGTCGTGCCGGCGCCAGACCTGCTTGGCGCCGGGCCAGGTCGCCTTGCCCTCCGACCGCTTGCGGCACGGCTCGCCGGCATAGGCGACCAGCTTGTAGGCGCAGTCGAGCGCCGGCGCATCCTCCGACGTCACCAGCGCAGTGCCGACGCCGAAGCCGTCGATCGGCGCGTGCTCGGCGAGCAGCCGCTGGATCGCGGATTCGTCGAGCCCGCCGCTGGCGAACACCTGCACCTCCGGCAGCCCGGCGGCATCGAAGATCGCGCGTACCGCGCGCGCATGCGCGGCCAGGTCACCACTGTCGATCCGCACCGCGGACAACTCGATGCCTTCCCGGCGCCAGGCCGGCAGCACCTCGGCGAGCTGGCGGGCCGCCGCCTCGGTGTCGTAGGTGTCGATCAACAGCGTCAGGCCGCGCGGGTGGCTGCGCGCGAACTGCAGGAATGCGTCGTGCTCGCGGCGATGGGCCTGGACGTACGAGTGCGCCATCGTGCCGGCCAGCGGAATGTCGAACCAGCGCGCGGCGGCGACCGCCGACGTCGCGTCGAACCCGGCCAGCCAGGCGGCGCGGGCGGCCAGCAGGCCCGCTTCGCCGGCGTGGGCGCGGCGCAGGCCGAAGTCGACCAGTCGACGGCCGTCGGCGGCGAGCACGCAGCGCGCCGCCTTCGATGCGACCACGGTCTGAAACTGCATCAGGTTGAGCAGCCGGGTTTCGATCAGTTGCGCCTGCACGATCGGTGCGCTGACGCGCACGATCGGCTCGTCGGCGAAGCAGACGGTTCCCTCCGGCAACGCATCGACGTCGCCGCTGAAATGCAGTTCGGCCAGCGCATCGAGCAGGCGGCGGTCGAAGCGCCGATCGCGCGCCAGCCAGTCGAGGTCGTCGGCGCTGAAATGCAGGTCCTCGAGCCAGTCGAGCAGCACGCCGATCCCGGCCGCGACCAGGAATCGCCGCTGCGCCGGCAGACGGCGCACGAACAGCTCGAACACGGCGGTGTCGAGCATCCCTTCGGCCAGATACGCCTGCAGCATCGTCAACTGGTACAGGTCGGTCAGCAGCGGGTCGCTCGAGACCGGTCCGCTGTGCCGCCCGCGGCGGCCGGCTGCGGCGCCGCTCACGCCGCAAGGTCCATCGCCCGGGCCGCCGCTGCACCGGCCCGCCACATCGACTGCAGTGCACAGTCGCCATCGACCCGGTCGATCGCGCAGATGCCGTCGACCAGCACCACCACGTCGAAGCCGAGCCGGCGCGCGTCGAGCACACTCTGCAGCACGCAGTACTCGGTTGCCAGGCCACCGATGAACAGCCGTCGGACGCCGGTCTCGCGCAACGCCGATTCGAGCGGTGTGCCCGCGAATGCCGAGTACGCCTCGCGGTCGGGTTCGGTGGCCTTCGAAATGATCCGCGCAGCGGCCGGCAACCGCAGCGCGGCCGAGAATGCGGCGCCGCGCGTGTCGCGGACGCAATGCACCGGCCAGCGACCGCCCTGCGGCTGGAACGAGCAATGGTCCGGCGGATGCCAGTCGCGCGACGCGAGCACCGGCAGACCGGCCGCGACGAAACGGTCGATCGCGGCATTCAGCGGAGCGATCACGGCGTCGCCGCCGGCCACGCCCAGCGCGCCCCCAGGCAGGAAATCGTGCTGGATGTCGACCACCAGCAGCGCGTCGCCGGGCGCGAGCACAAGCGGTTCGGCGGATTCGGTCGCGCTCATCGCAGGCATCCGTGGCCGGATCCGGCGCAGTCTACGCAGCCGATGCACGACGGCAGTTGAAGCATGCAACGTGCGCCACCGGCGCCCGCGTTCGCAGCGTGCAGAATTTCGCAGCGTCCAGAAACGAAAACGCCCCGCCGGGCGAGCCGTGCAGGGCGTGATCGGAAACATGGTGGCCGGGGACGGAATCGAACCGCCGACACGGGGATTTTCAATCCCCTGCTCTACCAACTGAGCTACCCGGCCGGAAGTTCGCGGGCGGCATGACCGCTGCGCGAAAGACGCGCATTAAATCGCTCCGGTCGGTTGCCGTCAAGAGGTTTGCCGGTGACCGCGACGTTCGTGCAACGATTCGTCGCTGCCGGCCGTCTGATCGTTGAACACCAACGACAAGGGTCCGATTGCCATGAACACCAAGCCGAACAGCCGCCGCACCCATTGGCTGGTCCTGCTGTCGACTGCGGTGATGCTCGCCGCCTGCGCCAGCCCCGGCCCCTCCGAACGCCGCGCGGCGCGGCTGGCGCAGTTCGAGGCGGCCGCCGCGGCGCCGGTCGAGTCATTCCATTTCTGGGCCCCGCTGTACAAATGGGAAGCGCTCGGTGAAACCACCGTGGCAGTCTGGACCCGGGCGCAGGAGGTCTATCTGATCCGCGTGCAGCGCCCATGCACCGAGCTCGAGTGGACCAGCGCGATCGGACTGACGTCGACGATGAACCGGGTCGCGACGCGGTTCGATTCGGTCGTGGCCGGCGACCAGCGCTGCCGCATCACCGAGATTCGTCCGGTCGATGCCGAGGCGGTGCGGCAGCGGCCTGCAACCTGAACGCGAGCAGTTCGCCGCCGCCGTCGACGATGCAGCGCTGCGCGGAGGCCGCTCCCGGTCCGATGTGCAGCGCGTCGCCGGCTTCGAGCACGATCGCGCGATCGTGCTTGACCATCGCGGTGCCGCGCAGCAGGTAGATCAGCCATTCGGTGTCGACGTTGCAGAAGAACACCATCGAGCCGACCAGTGGCCGGTGCAGCAGTTCCACCTGCACTCCCGGCCGATGGATCAGGTTGAACGCCCGGACCGGGCCATCGAGCAGGCTGCACTGCACGACCTGTTCGCCGCCGAACCGGTGGCGGCCGTGCGGCGGCTGCACCGCCACCTGTTCGCCGTCGGCGAAGCGCAGCCGCAAGCCGGCGCCGTCGAGCAGCACCTGCAGGCGCAGGTAGCCCGGAAACGGCGAGTAGGTGCAGTCGTGATCGATCTCGGCGATTGATGCCCGCCAGCCGTAGTCATCGGTGTCCGGGCTGCGGATGATCTCGCGCGTCCAGCCGAGCCCGTTACGCCAACGCTGGCGGACGAATTCGTTGGATGGAAGCGCTCGGGCGATCATCGAAACGGAAACAGCGAGGCCAGTGCCGCGGTCGAGCGAGCCACGCTTTCCTGCCACGAGAAGCCAACTATCGACAGGCCAGTGGCGCCGTCCTGGAATGCTTCGGTCTGCCCTTCGCCGAGCAGGTGTCGGTAGTCGACGGTGATCTCGTCGCCGGCCTGCAGCGTTCGGGCTGCGAACACGAAGCCGAGGTGCCACAACCCGCTCGGCTCGAAGCTGTGGTTGATGTAGCACTCGTCCGGCCATTCCGGTGTGACCGTGAAGCGGTCCTCGAACCAACGCACGCTCGACGCCAGCGCTGCGGCGCGGTCGGGCATCGCCAACACCTCGTCCCAGCGGAACACGCGCGGTATGGCGTCCGGGGCCAGCAGTACCGCGCCGGCGGCTATCCCGCTGTCGACGAACACGCCGAGTCCTGCACCGGCGATGCGGGAGGGGGCGACACGGTAGGTGGGCAGGATCATGGGTAGGGTGGCCAGTTGCGGGCGTTCGCAGTGTAGTCGACGCCTGCCCGGGGAAGCCCACCGGATCGATGACGCTCCGCGCCCGGCCGTCGGCCGGGCGGGAGCGGGTCGGTCACTGCTGCGCGGTCGTCTTCGCCGGCGTGCCGCCGATCTCGATCCGGTCGAGGTTCTTCTCGACCGTCTTCAGGCCGATGCCGCGCACTTCGGCGAGCTGCTCGGCGCTGGTGAACGGACCGTTCTTCTCGCGGTGTTCGACGATGGCCTGCGCCTTCGACTCGCCGACGCCGGTCAGCACGGTTGCCAGTTCGGTCGCGGTGGCGCTGTTGATGTCGACCTTGCCGCCGGCGGCGAACGCCGACGCGGCCAGCGCCAGCGACAGGATCAGGGACTTCAGGGTCAGGGCAATCGCTTTCATGGTGTGTCTCCTCGGGATGGGTGGTCGGCGGATTCGCCGCTGGCGCCGTGCGGTGCCAGTGAGCACAGGTTAGGCAGCCGGGCCCGGCCGCCCCATCGCCGAACGCCGGCCGCGCGCGCCCGATTTCGCCGCGTATCCGAGTAGGAGAAACTCCGACCCCGCGGGCGCCGGCCGGCCGCCGGCCGGGCCAAGCCGGTACACTGGCGCGCTCAGACGTCAGCCGGAGCGCGCATGGACAGCAGCAAGATCGACCGTTTCGTCGGTGGCCTGTGGGATGACGAGATCGTTCCGCAACTGGTCGACTACATCCGCATCCCGAACAAGTCGCCGATGTTCGACGCGCAGTGGCGCGAACATGGCTACATGGATGACGCCGTTGCGCTGATGGAGCGCTGGGCGCAGCGTCAGCCGATCGACGGCATGAGCGTCGAGGTGGTGCGCCTGGAAGGCCGCACGCCGCTGATCTACATCGAAGTCCCCGGCCAGGGCGACGACTGCGTGTTGCTGTACGGCCACCTCGACAAGCAGCCGGAGATGACCGGCTGGGCCGACGACCTCGGTCCGTGGAAGCCGGTGATCAAGGGCGATCGACTGTACGGCCGCGGCGGCGCCGACGACGGCTATGCGATCTTCGGTTCGCTGGCGGCGATCCGCGCGCTGCAGGAGCAGGGTGTCCCGCACAGCCGCTGCGTGATCCTGATCGAGGCCTGCGAGGAATCCGGCAGCTACGACCTGCCGCACTACGTCGATCATCTCGCCGCGCGGATCGGCAAGCCGTCGCTGGTGGTCTGCCTCGACTCGGGCTGCGGCAACTACGACCAGTTGTGGTGCACGACCTCGCTGCGCGGACTGGCCGGCGGCAACCTGAAGGTATCGGTGCTCAGCGAGGGCGTGCATTCGGGCGATGCCTCCGGCGTCGTGCCGTCGAGCTTCCGCGTGCTGCGGCAGTTGCTGTCGCGCTTCGAGGACGAGGCCAGCGGTCGGATCACGCTGGACGAACTGCACGTCGAGATTCCCGCCGATCGCCAGCAGCAGGCGAAGCAGGCCGCCGCAGTGCTCGGCAGCGCGGTGTACGACAAGTTCCCGTTCCTGCCCGACATGCGACCGATGCACGACGACCTCGCCGAGCTGGTGCTGAACCGCACCTGGCGCCCGGCCCTGTCGGTGACCGGCGTCAGCGGCATGCCGAGCCTCGACAGTGCCGGCAACGTGCTGCGCCCGCACACCGCGGTCAAGCTGTCGCTGCGCTTGCCGCCGACGCTGGACGGCGATCGCGCCGGCAAGCTGCTGCGCGAGACGCTGCTGACGGATCCGCCGTACGGAGCCAAGGTCGAGTTCGAGCTGGAGAAGTCGTCGACCGGATGGAACGCGCCGCCGATGTCGGACTGGCTGACCCATGCGGTCGATCACGCCAGCCGTGACTTCTTCGGCGCGCCGGCGGTCTACATGGGCGAGGGCGGGTCGATCCCGTTCATGGGCATGCTCGGCGAGAAGTTCCCTGGCGCGCAGTTCATGATCACCGGTGTGCTCGGTCCGCATTCGAATGCGCACGGCCCGAACGAGTTCCTGCACATTCCGACCGGCAAGCGCGTCACTGCCTGCGTCGCACGGGTGATCGCCGAGCACTTCCAGGCGAGCGAGCAGGGGCTCACCCAGGGCGCTGCGGTCGCGCCGGGGACCGGCCGCTTCGGCGACCACGGCTGCTGCTAGCCCGGCCACGCACATCCGCAACGTTCACGAATCGTCATCCCGGCGCAAGCCGGGATCCACTTTGATTCTGCTCGGGCGACAGAGGCAAGATGGATCCCGGCTTTCGCCGGGATGACGGGCACGGTCGACGAATCGAGTCGACTGCAGACATGAAGCGCGCTGCATCGCAAACGAGAGAAGATGCGTTGCATCGCGCACGGCAGAACGATGTTCTTGACGTGATGCCGGCGATTTCCCCCGGACAGCAGCGGGCGTCCGACGGGACGTCGCTGCTTGATTGGACAATTGCAGAACAAGACTCCTGGAGCACCCATGCGTTCGAATCCGATCCTGCGCCCGATCATGCTGTCCGTGCTCGTCGCCGCCAATGGGTTGTCCGGCTGCGCAAGCGCCGTTCATGGCACGCAATCGAACATGGAGGCATCGCGGATGAGCGAGCCGCTGACCGTGTTGCCGGCGGGCACGCGCTGGCGTTTGCTGGAGAGCAAGCGCGAAGCGCTGCGGCATCCGGACGCCGCGCGCGTGATCCTGCAGATCGACGACGGACGGCTGTACGGCGACAGCGGCTGCAACCGCTACAGCGCCGGCTACGCGATCGATCCGGCCGGGCAGATCACGCTGCAGCCGCTGGTCTCGACCAAGCGTGGCTGCGTCGGCGCGGCCGGTACGATCGAGAAACACTACTACGAGGCGCTGCAGTCGCTGCAGTCGATCCATCACGACGGCGACGCGTTGTCGCTGCAGCTTGCCGACGGCGACGCCTTGCGCTTCGTCGCCGCGCCACCGGAGACCGAGTGATGGCACGCCGGATCATCGCCCGCCGTTCGCCGATCCACGGCACCGGCGTATTCGCCGCGACCGACCTGCCGGCCGAGACGCGGGTGATCGAATACAAGGGAACGCAAATCACCCATGCGCAGGCCGATCGCCGCTACGCCGGCAGCGCCGACAGCGGGCACACGTTCCTGTTCACGCTGAACGACCGCTACATCATCGACGCCAACGTCGGCGGCAACGTCGCACGCTGGATCAACCACAGTTGCGCGCCGAACTGCCAGGCGGTCACGGTCGAACATCCGGGCGGCGATCCGAAGCGCGACCGGGTCGTGATCGAGACGCTGCGCGAGATCCGTGCCGGCGAGGAACTGACCTATGACTACGGCATCGTGCTCGACGAGCCGCACACGGCGCGGATGAAGAAGATCTGGGCCTGCCGCTGCGGTGCGCCGAACTGCACCGGCACCATGCTGAAGCCGAAACGCAAGCAACGTACGGTCGCGTAGAGCGGCTGCTTGCGCCGGCGATCACGCCCGCCGAGCGCCTGCAGGAAGGCTTCAGCCCGACCGTGGGGCAACCCACATGCCGTGCGGCTCCGCCGTGACCGCGTGGTCGGGGCTGAAGCCCCTCCTACAGGGGCGTCTACCCGGTCTTCGTGGCGCGAGAGCGATCGATTCGGCCGCCACCCCTGCGAAGGGTCGGCCGGCACGCTGCGCAGGGTCGGCACCGGCACGCTGCGCGGGGTCGGCACCGGCACGCTGCGCGGGGTCGGCCGGCACGCTGCGCTTCGGGTAGGAGGGGCTTCAGCCCCGACCGTGGGGCAACCACATGCCGTGCGGCTCCGCCGTGACCGCGTGGTCGGGGCTGAAGCCCCTCCTACAGGGGCGTCTACCCGGTCTTCGTGGCGCGAGCGCGATCGATCGGCCGCCACCCCTGCGAAGGGTCGGCCGACACGCTGCGCAGGGTCGGCACCGGCACGCTGCGCGGGGTCGGCACCGGCACGCTGCGCGGGGTCGGCCGGCACGCTGCGTTTCGGGTAGGAGGGGCTTTTCAGCCCCGACCGTGGGGCAACCACATGCCGTGCGGCTCCGCCGTGACCGCGTGGTCGGGGCTGAAGCCCCTCCTACAGGGGCGTCTTCCCGGTCTTCGTGGCGCGAGCGCGATCGATCGGCCGCCACCCCTGCGAAGGGTCGGCCGGCACGCTGCGCAGGGTCGGCACCGGCACGCTGCGCGGGGTCGGCCGGCACGCTGCGCGGGGTCGGCCGGCACGCTGCGCTTCGGGTAGGAGGGGCTTCAGCCCCGACCGTGGGGCAACCACATGCCGTGCGGCTCCGCCGT
>JAWLBY010000004.1:147282-271561 GCA_041687455.1 Lysobacteraceae bacterium
GAGCGCGATCGATCGGCCGCCACCCCTGCGAAGGGTCGGCCGGCACGCTGCGCAGGGTCGGCACCGGCACGCTGCGCGGGGTCGGCCGGCACGCTGCGCTTCGGGTAGGAGGGGCTTCAGCCCCGACCGTGGGGCAACCACATGCCGTGCGGCTCCGCCGTGACCGCGTGGTCGGGGCTGAAGCCCCTCCTACAGGGCGTCTACCCGGTCTTCGTGGCGCGAGCGCCGGCACGCCGGCGCTCGCTTGCGCGTCAGCGCATCTGGCTGGCGACGAAATCCCAGTTGACCAGGTTCCAGAACGCCTCGACGAACTTCGGCCGCGCATTGCGATAGTCGATGTAGTAGGCGTGCTCCCAGACGTCGCAGGTCAGCAGGGCCTTGTCGTCGCCGGTCAGCGGGGTGCCGGCGTTCGAGGTCGACACGACCGCGAGCGAGCCGTCCGGGCGCTGCACCAGCCAGGCCCAGCCGGAGCCGAATGTCGTCACCGCCGTCTTGCTGAATTCTTCCTTGAAGGCCGCAAACGAACCGAACGCGACATTGATCGCGTCGGCCAGCTTGCCGGTCGGCTCGCCGCCGCCGTTCGGCGACAGGCAGTTCCAGAAGAACGTGTGGTTCCAGACCTGCGCGGCGTTGTTGAACAGACCGCCCTGCGAGTTGCGGATGATCGTTTCGAGATCCGAGCTCTCGTGCTCGCTGCCCTTGATCAGGTTGTTCAGGTTGGTGACGTAGGTCTGGTGGTGCTTGCCGTGGTGGTATTCGAGCGTCTCGGCCGACATGTGCGGCTCGAGGGCGTTCTTCGCGTACGGCAGCGGAGGCAGTTCGAAGGCCATCGGTGGCTCCTTTTTCTTGACGGGTGGGGAAGGGGATGCCGCGGAAGCGGCCGCGGATTTCGCCGGACGGCGATCGCTTGTGTGAAAATGGTACCAATTCGCGCGTCCATTCCACGTGGTCAGCGTATGTCTCCGCCGCTCAAGATCGCCGCCGATTCAGGCGCCGAGGAACCACCGATGACAGCTATCGACCGCATCCGGGCCCTGGTCGAGGCCCATCCGATCGTGCTTTTCATGAAGGGCACGCCGCAGTTCCCGATGTGCGGCTTCTCCAGCCGCGCCGTGCAAGTGCTGAAGGAATGCGGCGCCGAGTTCGCGCATGTCAACGTGCTCGAGGATCCGGAAGTCCGGGCCAGCCTGCCGCGCTATTCGGACTGGCCGACCTTCCCGCAGTTGTTCATCAACGGCGAGCTGATCGGCGGCTGCGACATCACGGTCGAGCTGCACCAGCAGGGCGAGCTCGCCCGGATGGTCGAAGAGGCGCAGAAGGTCGCCTGACGTGCGATCGATCGACGAGATGAAGCCGGCGGCCGATGCGCTGGCCGGCCGCGTGATCCTGGTCGTCGGTGCGCACGGCGGGCTCGGCGAGGCGACCGCGCGCGCCTGCGCCGCGGCCGGCGCGACCGTCGTGCTGCTCGGACGACGGGTGCCGAAGCTGAATCGGGTCTACGACGCGATCGAAGCCGCCGGCGGCCCGACGCCGGCTCTGTACCCGCTCGATCTCGAAGGCGCCGGCCCGGCCGACTACGAACAGCTCGCCGACAGCATCCAGCGCGAGTGCGGCCGGCTCGACGGCATCGTGCATGCGGCAGCCGACTTCAAGGGCCTGATGTCGCTGGCCGGTTCCGAGCCGGAAGACCTGTTGCGCGCGCTGCACGTCAACCTGACCGCGCCGCTGCTGCTGACCCGGGCCTGCCTGCCGCTGCTGGCGCAGCGCGACGACGCCTCGGTCGTGTTCGTGCTGGACGATCTCGACCGACTCGGTCGTGCGCACTGGGGCGGCTACGGACTCGCCAAGCACGCGCTGGTCGGGGCGGTGCGTTCGCTCGGCGACGAGCTCGAGCATTCGCCGGTTCGGGTCCACGGCCTGCAGCCCGGGCCGATGCGTGGCGTGCTGCGGTCTAAGGCCTATTTCGCCGAAGATCCGGGTCGGTGGCCGTTGCCCGCCGCCTACGCGCCGGCCTGCGTCTGGCTGCTCAGCCCGGCCGCCACCGGCGAGCGCGGCCGCATCACCGCCGTGCACGCCGATCCCGGCGCCGCGCCGGACCCGGCCGCGGCGCTGCGGATCGTCGGCTGACCCGCGGCGGCGCATTGCCGCCGCCCCGGCATTCGTCATCGTCGACGCGCGTCGACCACACCACCGCCATCCTTTCACGCTGCGTCCGGATCGTGACCCGGCGCCCGCGTCCTGCCGTCGAGACTGCCGATGGACACGATCTCCGCCGCCTTCCTGCTGTTCCTGATCCTCGATCCGCTCGGCAACATCCCGATCTTCCTGTCGCTGCTGAAGCCGCTCGAAGCGCGGCGCCGGCGCTGGGTCATGGCGCGCGAGCTGCTGATTGCGCTCGCGGTGCTGTTCGCGTTCCTGCTCGGTGGCCAGTACATCCTGCAGGTCATGCACCTGCGGCAGGAGTCGGTGTCGATCGCCGGCGGCATCATCCTGTTCCTGATCGGCATCCGGATGATCTTTCCGGTCCGCGAAGGGATCTTCGGCGACACGCCGGGCGGTGAGCCGTTCATCGTGCCGCTGGCGGTGCCGTGCGTGGCCGGCCCGAGCGGCATGGCGGCGGTGATGCTGATGGCCAATTCCGACCCGGCCCGGACCGCTGACTGGAGCCTCGCACTGCTGCTGGCCTGGGGTGCCACGGCGGTGATCCTGTTCGGTGCGACCACGCTGTACCGGTGGCTCGGTCAGAGCGTGCTGCTCGCGGTCGAGCGGCTGATGGGCATGCTGCTGGTCGCGCTGTCGGTGCAGATGTTCCTCGACGGCATCGCCACCTACCTGCGCGGCAGCGTCGGCTGAGGCGGCGCGACGACATTCGCGAGCTCGCCGCGCCGCCCCGCACCGCGACCGCAGCGGGTGGAGCGGTCACTCTCCATGCCGCTTGCGAGTCCGCCCGTCGCGCTGTCACGGCTCTGTCATGCCCCGCTGCTAGCGTGTTAAACTCCGGTTAACCCCTCCGCTGGGGAGTTCGAGCGCGGACGGGTCGACGGACTTTACTGCAGTGCCCGGCATCGATCGGGCCCTGCAAGTGGCGGGATGCCGCACCTCGTATCAATCCATCGCAGGAAATCAACATGAGCAACCGAAGCAAGCTCCGGCTGTCGCGTCTCACGCTCGGCCTGGCGGTCGCCCTCGCCGCGGCGCCGGCGTTCGCGCAGCAGACCAGTTCGTCCCTGAGCGGCGCGATCGTCGACGATTCCGGCCGGCCGCTGGCCAATGCCGACGTGCTGATCACCCACACGCCGTCGGGCACGATCAGCCGCGCCACTACCGACGAGGCCGGCCGCTACGTCGCTCGCGGCCTCCGTGTCGGCGGTCCGTACACGGTGCTCGTGCTGAAGGACGGCTACCAGTCGAAGTCGCAGCCGAACGTGCAGTTGCAGCTCGGCCAGACCTCCACGGTCAGCATCGCGCTCGAGGCTTCGGCGCAGGAGCTCGACGCGATCGAAGTGATCGGTACCGCGCAGTCGTCGGTGTTCTCGCCGGATGCGATGGGCGCACAGACCACGATCGGCAGCGAGATGATCGCGGCGATGCCGTCGATCCGCCGCGACCTGCAGGACTACGCCCGTCTCGATCCGCGTATCTCGCAGACCGACAAGGAGCGAGCCGAAATCTCGGCGCTGGGCCAGAACTCGCGCTTCAACTCGATCACGATCGACTCGGTGTCGACCAACGACACCTTCGGACTCGAGTCGAACAACCTGCCGACGCTGCGCCAGCCGATCCCGCTCGACGCGATCGAGGAAGTGCAGCTCAACATCGTCAACTACGACGTCACGCAGCGCGGCTACACCGGCGCCAACATCAACGCCGTCACCAAGGCCGGTACCAACGAGTTCCACGGTTCCGTCTACGGCACCTACCGCGACGGTGACTGGGTTCGCGAAACCGACGACCGTGGCGTCGTGTTCAACGGTTTCGACGAAGAGAAGACCTACGGCGCGACCTTCGGCGGTCCGCTGATCAAGGATCGGCTGTTCTTCTTCCTGAACTACGACAAGACCAGCATTTCGGCTCCGGGCCCGGATCTGGGCAGCGGCCCGTTCGGCACCCGTGTCACCGCCGACCAGGTCCAGGAAGTCATCGATATCGCGCGTGGCTTCGGCATGGATCCGGGCAACCTCGAGACCGGCGGCCTGGGCACCGAAGTCGAAACCTGGCTCGCCCGTTTCGACTGGAACATCAACGACTACCACCGCGCCGATTTCCGCTTCAGCACGACCGACCAGGCCGAAGCGATCCTGCCGGGCTTCGGTTCCCGGTTCTTCTCGCTGTCGTCGTACTGGTACACGCAGGAGAAGGAATTCGACAACTACGTGCTTGAAGTATTCAGCGACTGGACCGACAGCTTCTCGACCGAAGCGCGCGTGTCCTATCGTGATTACCTGAGCGCGCCGGCGCTGTATGCGCAGCAGCCGCAGGTGCAGGTCGATTTCGGCAGCGACAATTTCCGCTTCGGTACCGAGCAGTTCCGCCATGCGAACCTGCTGCAGACCGAAACCTGGAATGCGTACTTCGCCGGCAACCTGTTCCTCGGCGAGCACGACATCAAGTTTGGCGTCGACTACGAAAGCAACGACATCTACAACCTGTTCCTCGAGTCGAGCCTCGGCAACTATCGTTTCAGCAGCGTCGAGAACTTCGCCGCCGGCCGCTATCTGAGCTACCTGTACCGCACGTCGACGACCGGCAACCGCAACGATGCCGCCGCCGCGTTCACGCTCGACAACTGGGGCTTCTTCGTTCAGGACACCTGGAACGTCAACTACAACCTGACGCTGAACTTCGGTCTCCGCTACGACCTGCCGAAGGTCGACGACGAGATCCCGTTCAACCAGTCGTTCTTCGACACGTTCGGCGTCCGCAACGACGCCACGATCGACGGCAATGGACTGCTGCAGCCGCGCTTCGGCTTCAACTACACGTTCGACAGCGAGCGTCCGACCCAGCTCCGTGGCGGCTTCGGCCTGTTCCAGGGCGCGGCCGCGAACGTCTGGCTTGCCAACCCGTACACCAACAACGGTCTGACGATCCAGGTCTTCGGCTGCAACACCGGCGGCTTCCAGGCATGCCCGGAGAACGCCCCGCTGTTCGTCGCCGATCCGGCCAACCAGCCGGAGTTCGCGTCCGGCTCCGGTCCGCGCAGCGACGTCGACCTGCTGTCGCGTGACCTCGAACAGCCGTCGGTCTGGAAGGCGAACCTCGCGTTCGAACACGAGCTGCCGTGGTACGGCATCGTCGGCAGTGCCGAGCTGATCCTGACCCAGGTCGAGAGCGGCATCTACTACGAGCACCTGAACCTCGGTACGCCGAGCTACGTCGCCAACGACGGTCGCGTGATGTACTGGCGCAATCCGACGGTCGGCACGGTTGGCCAGAACTACACGCCGAACAACAACCGCTACAACGGCAGCGCCCGCAACGGCTCGGCCGCCGGCTTCAACGAAGTGCTGCTGGCCAAGGAAACCGGCAAGGGTTCGGGCCAGAACCTGACGCTGGCCCTGACCAAGCCGATGAGTGCCGACAGCAACCTGTTCTGGCAGGTCGCCTACGCCTACACCGACGCCGACGAGGTCAATCCGCTGACCTCGAGCCGTGCGATCTCGAACTGGCGCAGCCATGCGGTGCTGAACCCGGGCGAGAACGTCACTTCGCGTTCGGCCTACGTGTCGCGTGACCGCTTCACCGCTGCGGTGTCGTACCGCCACTTCTTCTTCGCCGACAACAAGACCGAGTTCTCGCTGTTCTACGAAGGCAAGAAGGGCAAGCCGTATAGCTGGGTGTTCAACAACGACGCCAACGGCGACAACCAGGCCGGCAACGACCTGCTGTACATCCCGGCCAACCCGAACGACGTGATCTTCGTCGACCCGTCGGAAGCCGATGCGTTCTGGCAGATCGTCAACGACAACGGCCTGGCCGGTTATGCCGGCAGCACCGTCGAGCGCAACTCGCACTTCGCGCCGTGGGTGCACAACTTCGACGTTCGCATCTCGCAGGAACTGCCGGGCTTCTTCGGTGAGCACAAGGCCGAGATCTGGCTCGACATCCTCAATGTCGGCAACCTGATCAACAAGGACTGGGGCCACATCGACGAGATCTTCTTCCAGTCCGACGGTGGCAGCGCGCGCAGCTTCGTCAACTTCGCCGGTATCGACGAGGCCAGCGGACGCTACATCTACGACGTGGTCAATCTGGAATCCTTCGGTCGTCGTGACCGCAACGCCGAGTCCCGCTGGGCGCTGCAACTGGGCTTCCGCTACCGCTTCTGATCGTTGCACCGAAGCACGCAAACGGCCGGCTCATGCCGGCCGTTTGCATTTGTGGCGGCCGATTGCGCTAGCCTTGCACGGTCGACATACCAGCCACCACGTTTCGTCATGATCGAGCTTTCGCTGTTCCGCCAGTTCGTCCCGATGCACATCCTGCCGCCGCACGAGCGCGCCGAGCTCGCCCGGCACTGCCAGTTGAGTCGCTTCGAGGCCGGACAAAGCCCTTTCCGCCGCGGCGTCGCGAGCAGTGCGGCGGTATATCTGGTCACCGGCGAAGTGCAGCTCGAGGACGAACAAGGCAAGCGCGCCGTCACCGCCGGCACCGAGGCGGCCCGGCATGCGTTGAGCAATGCCCAGCAGTTCGTCGCGACCGCCGTATGCACTGCACCGTCGACGCTGCTGATGGTCGATCGGGCCAAGCTCGACTACGTGATGACCTGGGCGCAGAGCGGCACGATCGAAGTGCAGGAAATCGGCCAGGGCGACAGCGAGGACTGGATGGGCATGATGCTGCAATGCCCCGCCATGCAGTTGATTCCGCCGGCCAACATCGCCCGTGTGCTGTCGCGAGTCGAGCCGGTGCTGGCGCCGGCCGGCAGCACGATCATCGAGCAGGGAGCGCCCGGCGACAGTTATTACGTGCTGACATCGGGAGGCTGCAGTATCTGGCGCCGTGAGCGTGACGGTGGCGAACTGCAGCCGGTCAATCAGATCGAGGCAGGGCAGGGTTTCGGCGAGGAGGCACTGCTGTCCGGCGATCCGCGCAACGCGACCGTCCGCGCCGATGTCGATTCCCGGCTGGTCCGACTGAGTGCCGCCGATTTCACCGCGTTGCTGCAGGCGCCGGTGCTGCACAAGGCCGACCTCGGCCGGCTGCCGGCGCGCGCCGTGCTGGTCGATGTCCGGATTCCGGAAGAGTTCGAGCACGGCCATCTGCCCGGCGCGGTCAACCTGCCGTTGCGTCAGTTGCGCGAGCGCTGCGCCGAGCTCGATCGGAGTCGGGCGCTGGTCGTTTACTGCGACGGTGGCCGGCGCAGTGCCGCTGCGACGTTCCTGCTGTGCGAGCGCGGGTTCGACGCCAGTTGGGTTGCCGGCGGCGTGCCCGCCGACGCGATGACCGAGCGGCAGCAAGTGGTGCCCGGCGTGGTCTGACGACGGCCGTCGGAGGGTCGCAGTCGTTCGACGACGTGGCCGGTCAGTGCCGCGCGGGATCGGCCGCAGGCTGGTGACGCGATTCGCAGCGATCGCGACCGAAGCGGGTTCCTGCGATCCGTCGCGGCGAGGCCGTATCGCATCCAACGCGCATGGCGAACGCGATCAGCGGCTGTCCCGGTGCCGGGCTATCGTAGACCGGCTCCGGCCGCCTGCCGCCGCGCGCCCGCTCGCCCGCAATCGCCCCACCACCGCGGGCCGCAGGCTTACACTAACCGGCCGCATATCGAGAGACCGCACATCGCATGAGCAGCCTTGCCGCCCCGGAAACCGTCAGTGCCCGCATTTCGCCGCGCGGAGGGCTCGACGTCCTGTCGCGATACGAAGTGGCTCGCCTGCGCGACGCATCGGCCGGCGGCCTGCACGATCTGTTGCGGCGCTGCGCGCTGGCCGTGCTGACCTCGGGCAGCGAATCGGACGATCCGCGCGCGGCGCTCGAGCGCTATCCGAGCTTCGATATCCAGGTGCGCCAGCAGGACCGCGGCATCAAGCTCGAGCTGACCGATGCGCCGGGCCAGGCATTCGTCGAAGGGCGAATCATCAACGGCGTCGCCGAGCTGCTGTTTGCAGTGGTTCGCGACATCGCCTACGTCTACAGCGAGTTCCAGGAAAGTGGCGCCTACGACCTGACCACGTCGGGCGGCATCACCAACGCGGTATTCGAGATCCTGCGCAACGCCCGCGTGCTGCGTACCCACATCGAGCCGAACCTCGTGGTGTGCTGGGGCGGCCATTCGATCGTCCGCCACGAATACGACTACACCAAGGCGGTCGGCTACCAGCTTGGCCTGCGCGGCATGGACATCTGCACCGGCTGCGGCCCGGGTGCGATGAAGGGGCCGATGAAGGGCGCGACGATCGCCCATGCCAAGCAGCGTCGTCGGACCAATCGATACATCGGCATCACCGAGCCGGGCATCATCGCCGCCGAGTCGCCGAACCCGATCGTCAACCACCTGGTCATCATGCCGGACATCGAGAAGCGACTCGAAGCGTTTGTCCGGCTCGGCCACGGCATCATCGTGTTCCCCGGCGGCGTCGGTACTGCCGAGGAAATCCTGTACCTGCTCGGGATCCTGCTGCATCCGAAAAATGCCGATCTGCCGTTCCCGCTGATCCTGACCGGCCCGAAGCAGTCGATCGCCTACTTCGACCAGATCGACCGATTCCTGCGGCTGGCGCTCGGTGATGCCGCCGCGCAGCGCTACCGGATCATCGTCGACGATCCGGCCGAGGTCGCGCGCCAGATGGAGCGCGGCGTCGCCCGCGTCCGCGAGTTCCGGCTCAGCAGCCAGGACGCGTTCTACTTCAACTGGGCGGTCGAGATACCGCTGGAATTCCAGCAACCGTTCATTCCGACCCACGAGAACATGGCCGGCCTGAACCTGCATCGCGAGCAGCCGGTCAATGATCTCGCCGCGCACCTGCGCCGGGCGTTCTCCGGCATCGTCGCCGGCAACGTCAAGGAAGAAGGCATGCGTGCGATCGAGCAGCACGGCCGCTTCCGCATCCACGGCGAACTCGAGATCATGCAGGCGCTGGACGAACTGCTGCGCGCGTTCGTCGAGCAGCGGCGGATGAAGATGAGCGGCGAGTACCGGCCGAGTTACGAGGTGGTGGCCGAGTGATGCACGGCGCCGGCCGCGTGGGTGTCACGCGGCCGGGCGGGCAGGCTATCTCCAGCAGGTATTCCCGGACGGCGTCGAGGTCTTGCTGATCGTGCCGCACAGGCTCGTCAGCGTGATCGTCGCGCAGCGGCTGTCGCTCGCCTGCGCACCGGCCGCCGTGGCGGTGATCGCATAGCTGTTGGCGCTGGTGGCCGCGCAGGCCACGGTGGCCGCCGGCGTCGACAGGGCGATCGTGTAATAGCCCGACGCGGTCGTGGCTGAACCGATCCCGAGCGTCGCCAGTGCCGTGGCGTAGGTGGTGGCTCCGAGGCGCTGCTTCTCCTGCCGCAACTGGATGTCGCTGATGATGTCGAACGCATCGCTGCGCCGACTTGCACGCATCTGCTCGGTGAAAGCCGGTATCGCCACGGCCATCAGGATGCCGACGATCGCGATGGCAATCACGAGTTCGATCAGGGTGAAACCGCGGGCGATTTTCATGGCCTTCTCGGCTGTTGTAGGACGCTGCCAGCCTATCGTCTCGGCGAATGTTAAAAAACTGCGCTTATCACAAAGCTGAACCCGCTCGTCGGCCGTCGCTTGCCCGGGGTGGGGGGCAGTCTCGTACAACGTCCTCCAAGCTCTTCAGGAGGAGTTCCGGTGGACGTCGAGCATTCACGTCACGCTGGCGGTTTCACGTTGGTGGAACTGATGATCGGCCTGGCCGTCGGGGCGATCCTGTTGATGGTGGCAGTGCCCGCCTTCACAGAGTACCGCCAGCGTTCGGCCTTGCGTGGAGCGGTTGATCAATTGGTCGTCTTCTGGGGTGACGCGCGTTTCGAGGCGTTGCGCCGAAACTCACTGGTCAAGGTTTCATTCGTGGAAAGTTCAGGCTCTTTCTGCATGGGAGCCGCTACCACGACCGACCGCAACGACGAAACGCCTTGCGACTGTCTGACCGCAGGGGCGTGCAACATCGCTGCCTTTCCGGCCAACCAAAGCGAATGGAAGCGCAACCGGGTCCCCGCCGCCGCCGATCTCGGCAATGCCAAGGGCGTCGCCGTGATCGATCCGAAGCGCGGTGCGCTGACCGCGACCACGATGGCGGGATCGGTATACATGCAATCGCCCGACGGCGGATCGGCCGACTACCGGCTCAATTTTGTCGTCGACCGCAACGGGCGGGCGGTGGTCTGTGAGCCGGCGGATTCGCCGAGCAAGATGCCGCAGTACGCCAGCAAGCGTTGCACGGCCGGGGGATGATGCCGATGCGAATCCATGAGAACAACGCAAGGCGAGTGCAGGGCTTTAGCCTGATCGAGTTGATGGTCGGGATGGTGGCCGGAATGCTGGTAGTGGGTTCGGTGCTGGCGTTCACCGTGTCGAGCCTGCGCAGCAACACCGAACTGGTGCAGTCGATCCGGCTCACCCAGGAGCTTCGGAACACGCTGGACCAGGCAACCCGCGAACTGCGTCGGGCCGGGTTCGATCAGGCGTTCATGGAACAGATTGCGCTGCCGGCCGGAAGCACCTTCGTTTCTCCGTTCAGTCCGATCCTGATCTCGGGCGAAGGCACTGTGACGAGCTGCATCGTGTTTGCCTACGATCGCGATCCGACCACGGCCGGCAGCGGAACGGTCGGGGCCGTCGATCTGGCTGCCGGTGAAATCCGTGCACTGCGCCGGGTGACTGCAACGATCAACGGCGCAACGGTCGGCATCGTCGAACTCGCCACCAGCAGTGCCGGCGCCACGCCCGCCTGCGACGATGCAACCGCCAACTACACGACGTATCCGGCAAGTTGCAACGGTGTCTGGTGCCCGTTGTCGGATCCCCGCGTGGTCAGCATCACGTCGTTCCGGATCGACTCCACCGAGACCGATGTCAGCTCGTCAGGCCTCAGCGCCTTGTCGGTCCGGATTCGCGATCTGCAGCTCACCGTGCAAGGCGAGATCGTCGGCGATTCGGCGATCACCCGCAGCATCCAATCCCGGGTTCGTGTGCGTTCCGACTGTCTTCGCACGAACCTGGCCGCCTGTAACGCTGCCCCGATAGGTGCATAGCCATGCTGTCACCAACGAAAGACCGCGACGCCGGCCATCGTCAGCCGCCGATGCAACGCGGCATGACGACATTGACCATCACGATGTTGCTGCTCGCCATCGTGACGATGATCGTGCTGGTCTCGACCAACGTGGCGTTCTTCGAACAGCGCACCAGCGTCGCCGAGAACCGTTCACGGCTGGCAGAACAGGCAGCCGAGTATTCGCTGAACATCAGCGGTGAGTGGCTGAAATCCAAGCTGTCAGTGATCGTGTCGGACGCGGCGGGCGGCTGGCTCGAGAGCGGCAAGGAAAAATGGGCCGCCTGCAAGGACGCGACCGCCGAGATCGCCAAGGACTATGTCCATCCGTGCGAAAGCGTGCCGGAAACGGCGAGCATCAAGCGCGACGAACTGTATTTCTACAGCCAGACCGGCGCGGCCGATGTCGACCCGAGCAAGCAGACGCTCGAGATCGACGCCAGTCTCGCTACCCTGACTGCGCAGTCGAATGCACTGTTCGCGGTCACCAACGACGTACGTGCGGTGTTGTGCCGTATCGATACCTCGGACCCGGCCAATCCGAAATGTGCGCTGTCGCCGGTGTCCGGCAACAATGTCGCGGTCACGCTGGTCGCGGGAGCGTCGATGGCTGGTGAGTCAGCCGCATCCGTTGTGCGTGAGACCTGGAGCAGCTACAGCGATTTCCAGCCGTCTTCAACGGTGCCGCTGGTGGCGTCCGGAACGATCGAGGGCCTCGGTAACGCCTCGATCGTCGCTTCGCCGAATGCCGGTGGCTTCGGACTGGCCGCATCGATCTGGTCGCCGAAGAACGTCGACATCGAGTCCGGTGCCGGTGGCATCGGCAGCGTGAACACCTGCCACCTCGGCGGTTACCTCGGCACCGTCCCGGTCAGCGATCTGAAGACCACCTGTGCCACGACCAACGATTGCGGTTGTCCGGGAATCAATGACACCGACGGCTTGTCGGGGCATACCGGCGGCAGCACGAAAGAGAATATCGACATCCTCGATATCGACGGCAACAGCGGCTCGCTGCCCGATATCACGTTCTTCCCCGGGGAGGGGCTCGACGATCCGAACGATCCGACCGACGACAACCTGTTCGAGTGGATATTCGGTGTCGACTACGTAGCGGCCGAGGCCGACACGACCGGAGCGACGCTGATGAACTGCGGCGAGAAGGGCGACGAAAACTGCGCCGTTTTCGCACTGCGAGAGGATCTCGGCGCCGAGTTCGTGACCTGTGCCGAACTCGGAACGCTCGGGTCGAGCGCATCCGGTCTGTATTACGTCGAGGATTCCAGTGCCGCGAGTCCGTGCAGCCTGCCGTCGCAGCTCGGCAGTGCGACCAGCAACGCGATCGTCGTCGTCAATGACGAGGCCAAGGTGAATGGCAGCACGCTGATCTACGGATTGCTGTTCGTCAGGAGCGACACCGGCACCGGAGCCAAGTTCACGGGTTCAGGCAATGCCAAGGTCTTCGGCTCGGTGGTCGTGCAGGGCAACGTCAAGATCACCGGTGGCCTGGAACTGGTCTGGGTCGATACGTCGGCGGCGTCGGATGACGGTGCACCTCCACCGGCGCGATACTTCGGCCGGGTCAGCGGAAGCTGGCTCGACGATCGGCAAGGCTTCTAGGTGGAGCGACGGCAATGAAAACGAGCAAGTCAGCATTCACCTCCGGCTTCAGCCTGATCGATGTGCTGGTGGCCGTGGTCGTCCTTTCCTTCGGTCTGCTGGCGCTTGCCGCGCTGCAGACCAAGCTGGTCCGCTCCTCGGGTGCCACCAAGGCGCAATCGACCGCGCTGGCGCTGGCAAAGGACGAGATCGAGCAACTGCGCGGGTTCGAAGACCTCGACGCCTATATCGCGTTGACCGACATTGCCAAAGCCGACGCTATCACGGCGACCTTGGGTGGCGTCAGCTATTCGATGTGGCGCGATGTGACCCGCTATGCCTACGACACCACGGCGACGCCACCGGCATTTACTGCCGTCGGCGACACGACCGCACTGGGCAATGCCTATACCGCGGCGAACGAATTCAAGGTAGTCGACATCTACGTGGAGTGGACCGATCCGACCGGCGCTACCGAATCAATCCGGCTGCAGGACGCGGTCGGCGCGCTGGCGCCGGCAAACTCCGGTCGCCTGGTTCGCAAGCGGCAGGACACCGCCGGGCGCGGACCGAAGGTGATCATCAAGGACCCGTCGACCAGCAACGGCGTGATTCCGATCGCGATCGGCGACGGTTCCGAAACCGCCGCGACCAATCCGCGACCTGAAATCGCGTCGAGCAATCGCCAGACCAGCTTCGACATCTTCACCTATTCGGCACTGACTGACGCCGACGGCAAAAAGACCGGTAACGCGGTCGCGCAGGCGCGCGTCGAAACGACCATCGTCGGCTGTACCTGCGACACGACCGAGGCGAGCAAGACGGATAAGGCTTACCGCCCTACCTACTGGAACGGCCAGCGCTACGCCGAGCCGGAGATCGCCTCGTACGACCCGAAGGCCGGCTGGGTACAGCAGAAGGGCAAGAGCGAGACCGAGAACGGCGCCCTCTGCACGATCTGCTGCCGCGATCACTGGGATCCGGCCAGCATCGGCGCCAACGAGCCGAAGTTTTCGCCGCGTCGAACCGGCGGTCACACTCACTTCCTCGACGATCTCGACAATGCGGTTACGTCCGGTGAGTACTACGAAGCCTGCCGGTTGATCCGTGTCGACGGCATTACCCGCGTCGCAGCGGATCCGTACAACGAGTTCTTCAATCTGCTGAAGACCAACAGCGAGTCCGATCTGTCCAACGCGTCATCCAACTACGCGGCGCCGGAGGATTTCAACAACACCACCGACGACGCGGTCGGCCACTACCAGGATTTCGTCATCGATTACCTGGACAAGCAGTTCACCAAGGGCAACACGGCGTCCTACAACACCCAGCTCACGTCGACGGATCAGGCGAAACTGGTCGACGACAATGACCTCGACTATTCCGCCTTGGCGCTCGAAAAGGGCAACAAGCCGTGGTTTCACGCCCGCGGTCTGTTCGTCGACTACCTTGAGAACGATGCGATCGCGGCAATCAACGAGGCCAAGACGACCTGCGCGCTCGAGGACGACTCGGAAGACCCCGACGGTGAAATTGCCGCCGGCAATGCCAGCAAGCTGTCGCAGTGCGTGTTGCGGACACTGCCGTTCACGACGATCAACCTGACCGAGACGTCGATCTGGAAGCCCCGTACCGGCGACGGCGACTCCAGCGGCGACAGCGTGATCGTGGTCGACAACAATGCGTTCTACACCTCGGGCGGTTCGTTGCCGGTCCGTGGCAAGGGCACGCCGCTCGACTCCGGTGACACCAATGTCATTGCCAACGCGCGGGTCACCAACTCCGGATTGCTCGGTGTCGATGGTGATACCGACACGTTCGTGATCAACAAGGACGAGCAGGCCGGCTTGACTGCGTCGCGGGCAATCAAGGTCAGCGGCCCGTCATGCGGCAACAGCAACATGGACGCCGTTACCAAGGGTGTCACCACCCCGATCCTGTTCCCGTCAGAGGCATCGTGCGAAGGGCCGAGCGCGGGCACCACGCTCGCGACCATCCGCCTGCAGGTCTCGCTGTCGCTCAACACCGGCCCGAATCTGTCGAAGCTGAAGATCGAGCTGGTCGGGCCCGTCGCCACCAACTGCACCTTCCTGCTCGAGAACAACGCCGGCGCCGAAGATCCGCCGTACAGCGCCACCTACTCGGTGGCAGCCACCGACAGCACCGTCGCGGCCTGCGACCCGCGCAGCGATGGCACCTGGACATTGCGGGTCACCAGCAGCGCTACCGGCAACCCGCCAGACCTCAAAGGCTCGTGGAGCCTGAAGTTCCTCGATGCCGGTGCGTACACGGTCAGCCTTGCCAATTACACCTTCGCGCCAGGTTCCTACCCGGCCTTCGATAACGCGCCAACGGCGACTTGCGACTATACGTCGACGGCCGGTGGGCCCAACCCGTGGACGTGTGTTGCCTCGGAGATCAACGTCGACGCGACGATCCGTGTCAGCGGCTACAACTACCAGGCGCCGGACGATACCAGTGTCAAGTCGGTGGAGGCAGATTGCACCTACGTGACGAACAAGGGTGAGGCCAAGACCACCACCTGCACGGTGGCGACTGCCAGTCGTCCAAGCTGTTACAACCATTCCGTCGAGGCGGTGTATGTCAACGGAACCGAGCAGGCCGGGTTGTCGCTGCCGGTAATGAACGACGGCAAGGCAAGCGAGACAACCAGCTTCACGTTGAAGCCGCTCAACGAGGACGACGTCGTCGAGATCAGGATGCTCGCTCCGACCAAGGTCGGTGGTGGCTATACCTGCTCGCTGAAGTTCGAGGCGGACTGCAGCAAGGGCGTCACGTTCAACTGGAACGCCGACCCCTGCTCGTGATGGCCGTTGCCCCCGGGGTCGTCCCGGCCCCGGGCGTGGTGGGTACTTCGGTTCGTTGGATCGGAGGTGCGACGTCTCGCGCTTGGCGGGGCCTGCTCGTCAGGTCTCTCCAAACATGACGCCGAACGCGAGATGCGGTGTTGCCCCATCGGTCCAGCCGCGCGCAGGTTCATGTACGGAGGACATCCCGCTGCAAAGAAAAAGGCCTGCATTTCTGCAGGCCTTTTTCATGAACTGGCGCCCGAAGTTGGACTCGAACCAACGACCCCCTGATTAACAGTCAAGTGCTCTAACCGGCTGAGCTATTCGGGCGGGGTGCCGCGAGCCGCGTATGTTGCCGAAGCCGGCGGCAGGCTGTCAACTGCCGGCCGACCCCGCAGCAGTGCCGACGTCAGCCCGGAGTCACGCACGTGCTCACGCGATGACCCTTCGGGTGCGGCGATTCTCTCCGTCGGCTGCAGGGACGTTCATCCACGGACGCCCGGACTCGCGGCGCCGTGCGCGCCGGCCGCGTGGCGGTCCCCTTGCCCCTGACCGGGCAGATGGGGCGGCTATCCGCGGCAGGCGCTGGCCACTGCCTTGGCGCTCGGTGTGCCGTAGCGCATGCCGCCCCGATTGTTGATGACCAGCGTCTGCGCCCTGGACGGACCGCGGCCGTCGCACAGCGTGAAGGTGACGTTGGAGCCGGCATTGCCGCCGTTCGGCTGCAGCACCAGCCGGGTGCGGCCGCTGGTCGTCTGCAGCGTGACCTTGCCGCCGAGCGGCCCCTCGGCGGTGATCAGCGCCTCGTCGGCGTCGCGCTGGCGGTTGCCGTTGCGATCGAGGAACGCCACCCAGCCGCTGGTCCAGTCGAGGTCGCCGCTGCAGGTGGCACGGTCGACGCTGGAACACAGCACTGCGTGGCTGCCGGTCACCGCCGCGCGGTTCACCGACGTGGTCAGGCTCGACAGCAGCGCGGCCTTGGCGGCGCCGGCGCGGCCGGCTTCGAGGAAGCCGGACCAGGCCGGCAATGCGACGCCGAACAGGATCGCGAGGACGGCGACGACGATCATCAGTTCGATCAGGGTGAAACCACGCTGCAGGCGGGACATCGGGACTCTCCGTTCGGGACGCTGACAGCCTGAACGGCCGACGCCGGCGTCGGTATCGGAAGATCGAGGCCGACGCGGTAGGACTTTTCCGACGGCAGCAGCGCCTGCTTGCGCCGCCGCGGTCGCTCGCGGGTGGGCCGCTGCAGCGCGGTCGTACCGATGCCGGCCAGGTGATGACGACCGCGAATCGGTCCCTGCGGCCATGCGCCGCACGCTCACGGACCGGCCATGCCGGCTCGCTATACTCGACGGTCGAATTCCGACTGTCATGTGCCGTGTCCGACCGCCTGCAACTCGTCGCCCCGTACCAGCCCGCCGGCGATCAGCCGCAGGCGATCGATCGGCTGGTCGAAGGCTTCGAGGCCGGGCTCGCGCACCAGTGCCTGCTCGGTGTGACCGGCTCCGGCAAGACCTACACGATCGCCAACGTGATCGAGCGGATCCAGAAACCGACGCTGGTGATGGCGCCGAACAAGACGCTGGCCGCCCAGCTCTACGGCGAGTTCCGCGAGTTCTTTCCGCACAACGCGGTCGAGTTCTTCGTCAGCTACTACGACTATTACCAGCCCGAGGCCTACATTCCGTCGACTGACACCTTCATCGAGAAGGACAGCGCGATCAACGAGCACATCGAGCAGATGCGGCTGTCGGCGACCAAGGCGCTGCTCGAACGGCGCGATGTCGTGATCGTCGCCAGCGTGTCGTCGATCTACGGCCTCGGCGATCCGTCCGAGTATCACCGGATGGTGCTGCACATGGTCCGCGGCGAGCGGATCGACCAACGCGAACTGCTGCGCCGGCTGACCGAGATCCAGTACTCCCGCAACGACATGGAATTGCGCCGCGGCACCTACCGCGTGCGCGGCGAAGTGATCGACGTGCATCCGGCCGAGAGCGAGTTCGAGGCGCTGCGGATCGAACTGTTCGACGGTGAGATCGAGAACCTGTCGCTGTTCGATCCGCTGACCGGCGAGGTCCGCCGCCGGGTGCCGCGCTACACGATCTACCCGAAGACACACTACGTGACGACGCGGCGCACCGTGCTCGATGCGATCGAAACGATCAAGGTCGAATTCGCCGAGCGGCTCGACCAGTTGTATCGCGCGAACAGGCTGGTCGAGGCGCAGCGGCTGCAGCAACGGACCACGTTCGACCTCGAGATGATGGCCGAAATCGGCTACTGCCAGGGCATCGAGAACTATTCGCGGCACCTGACCGGCCGGATGCCGGGCGAGCCGCCGCCGTGCCTGTTCGACTACCTGCCGCCGGACGCGCTGCTGGTGGTCGACGAATCGCACGTGACGATTCCGCAGGTCGGCGGCATGTACAAGGGCGACCGTTCGCGCAAGGAGAACCTGGTCGAGTACGGCTTCCGGCTGCCGTCGGCGCTCGACAACCGGCCGCTGAAATTCGAGGAATGGGAGCGCCGCCAGCCCCGCTCGATCTACGTGTCGGCGACGCCCAGCAAGTACGAGCTCGAGCACTGCGAAGGCAATGTCGTCGAGCTGGTCGTGCGGCCGACCGGCCTGCTCGACCCGGAAGTCGAAGTTCGGCCGGTCGCCACGCAGGTCGACGATCTGCTGTCCGAATGCAACGCGCGGATCGCGCTCGGCGACCGCGTGCTGGTCACGACGCTGACCAAACGCATGGCCGAGAACCTGACCGAATACCTCGGCGAGCACGGTATCCGCGTGCGCTATCTG
Organism: Lysobacteraceae bacterium; assembly: GCA_041687455.1. Taxonomy (GTDB): domain Bacteria; phylum Pseudomonadota; class Gammaproteobacteria; order Xanthomonadales; family Xanthomonadaceae; genus JAWLBY01. The sequence continues at coordinate 165,735 of JAWLBY010000004.1, forward strand.
CATTCCGACATCGATACCGTCGAGCGCGTCGAGATCATCCGTGACCTGCGCCTCGGCCGGTTCGATGTGCTGGTCGGCATCAACCTGCTGCGCGAGGGCCTCGACATGCCGGAGGTGTCGCTGGTTGCGATCCTCGATGCAGACAAGGAAGGTTTCCTGCGCTCGACTTCGTCACTGATCCAGACCATCGGTCGCGCAGCGCGCAACGTGCGCGGCAAGGCGATCCTGTACGCCGACCGGATCACCGGCTCGATGGCGGCAGCGATCGGCGAGACCGAGCGGCGGCGGGAAAGGCAGCTCGCCTACAACCGGGAGCACGGCATCACGCCGACAACGATCGTCAAGCGCGTCGCCGACATCATGGAAGGCGCGCGCGACAGCGCGGCCGACGAGCGCGCCGGACGTGGGCGGGCGCGGCGCGTGGCCGAACCGCAGCCGGACTACACCACGCTGTCGCCGGATCAGGCGGTGGCGAAGATCAGGAAGCTCGAGGCGCAGATGTACAAGCATGCGCAGGACCTCGAGTTCGAGGAGGCCGGACGCATCCGCGACGAGATCCAGCGGATACGGGCGCAGGCATTGATCGCGTAGCGGCCCGCGTTGGGCCCTCGGTCGGCGAGCGGCCGCTTTCGCACACGCGATCGCTGCGTTCGTCGGACCGTGTCGCACAACATGCGAAGCATGTTGCATGCCATGCAATCCCGGGGCTTGCAACGATTTCTCCGAGGCGGTAGAACTGCAAGGGCGTCATCCAGTTGGCAGAACGCGGCGGGGTGGAGGAGCAGGGGAGCCGGGGGTTGGCGATCGATACGCTGGGGGGCGGAATCGGTCGCCGGGGTTGGGACGACGACGGCATGCTCGTCGTCGTCCCAATCCAGTTCGCCCGGATCGATGTCCTCATCGCGCACTTCGGAGCGAACGCAACGATTCCCGTTGTATTCGCCTGTCGGCCGGTGCTATAGTTCGCGCCCCTCGCGCAGGGTTGCATGATCAGCGCGAAGTGGGGCGGTTAGCTCAGCGGTAGAGCACTACCTTGACATGGTAGGGGTCACAGGTTCGAACCCTGTACCGCCCACCAATACCACGAGGCCGGGGAAACCCGGCCTCGTTTCGTTTCGGGCGTTGACGCGCTGGTCACGGAGTCGTAAGTTTCCAGCCGATGTCCGCCGCGGGCGGTCGCAGATGAACAGGACGCCGCCGGGCAATCGGCGGTGCAGCGTGCGACATGAGCACTACCAGCATCGATCACTGACCGAGCCGGAAGTCCTCGCGTACGCAAAGGGCGCCTGGCGCCCTTTTTTGTTGTCCGCAACGGGCGACGAGGGCGAACGATTCGGCAGCGACACTTCGGCGGCGACGATGCCGGTGTGGCGCCGCCGCGTGGCGGCTGCCGCCGAGGCGGCTCCAGCCGAAACAAGCCATTCGAGCCCGCATCAGGCGGGCGGAGTCATCAGCATGATCAACATCACCCTTCCCGACGGCAGCCGGCGTTCGTTCGACGCGCCGATCACGATCCATGAACTGGCTGCGTCGATCGGTCCCGGGCTGGCCAAGGCCGCGCTGGCCGGCAAGGTCGACGGCAGGCTGGTCGATACCGGCTATCTGCTCGACCGCGACGTTTCGGTCGAGATCGTCACCGACAAGCATCCGGACGCGCTCGATGTGTTGCGACATTCGACCGCGCATCTGCTCGCGCAGGCGACCCAGCGGCTGTTCCCGGACACCCAGGTCACGATCGGGCCAGTGATCGACAACGGCTTCTACTACGACTTCGCGCGCAAGACGCCGTTCACGCCGGACGATCTCGAGAAGATCGAGGCCGAGATGGCGAAGATCGTCAAGGACGATCTGCCGGTCGAACGCTCGGTGATGGCACGTGACGATGCGATCCGCTTCTTCCGTGACAAGGGCGAGCAGTACAAGGCCGAGATCATCGAGTCGATTCCGTCCGACGAGGATCTGTCGCTGTACCGGCAGGGCGACTTCATCGACCTCTGCCGCGGTCCGCACGTGCCGTCGACCGGCAAGCTGCGCGCGTTCAAGCTGATGAAGGTGGCCGGTGCGTATTGGCGCGGCGATGCCAAGAACGAGATGCTGCAGCGCGTCTACGGGACCGCCTGGCTCAACGACAAGGACCTGAAGGCCTACCTGCACCAGCTCGAGGAGGCCGAGAAGCGCGACCATCGCAAGATCGGTCGTGCGCTCGACCTGTTCCACCAGCAGGAAGAGGCGCCGGGCATGGTGTTCTGGCATCCGAAGGGCTGGGCGGTCTGGCAGGTCGTCGAGCAGTACATGCGCCGCGTGTATCGCGACAACGGCTACCAGGAAGTGCGCTGCCCGCAGATCCTCGACGTGTCGCTGTGGCACAAGTCCGGCCACTGGGACAACTACAAGGACAACATGTTCTTCACCGAGTCGGAGAAGCGCGACTACGCGGTGAAGCCGATGAATTGCCCGGGCCACGTGCAGATCTACAACACCGGCCTGCACAGCTACCGCGACCTGCCGATCCGCTACGGCGAGTTCGGCGCCTGCCACCGCAACGAGCCGTCCGGCGCGCTGCACGGCATCATGCGGGTGCGCGCGTTTACCCAGGACGACGGCCACATCTTCTGCACCGAGGATCAGGTCGAGTCCGAGGTGACCGCGTTCCACCGGCTGGCGATGAAGGTGTACGCCGACTTCGGCTTCACCGACATCGGGCTGAAGATCGCGCTGCGGCCGGAGTCGCGGCTCGGCAGCGACGAGACCTGGGACAAGGCCGAGGAAGCGCTGCGCTCGGCGCTGAGAGCGGCCGGCGTCGAGTGGCAGGAGCTGCCCGGCGAAGGTGCGTTCTACGGGCCGAAGATCGAATACCACATGCGCGACTCGATCGGGCGCGGCTGGCAGGTCGGCACGATGCAGGTCGATTTCATGATGCCGGAGCGGCTCGGCGCCGAATATGTCGACGAACATTCGGCGCGCCGGCACCCGGTCATGCTGCATCGGGCGATCGTCGGCTCGATGGAGCGCTTCATCGGAATCCTGATCGAACACCATGCCGGCGTGCTGCCGGCCTGGCTCGCGCCGGTTCAGGCGGTGGTGCTGAATATCACCGATGCACAGGCCGGATATGCCGCCGAGCTGGCTAAATCGTTGCAGGGGCAGGGGTTCCGTGCCCTGCCCGACTTGAGGAACGAGAAGATCGGCTATAAAATCCGCGCCCACACGCTGCAACGGGTCCCGTATCTTCTCGTGGTTGGGGACCGCGAGAAGGAAGCCGGGCTCGTTGCGGTGCGCTCGCGTTCCGGCGAAGACCTCGGCAGTATGCCGCTGGAACAGTTCGTCGCGAGACTGCGGGAAGAATCGGCCCAGGCCGCCTGAGGCGGCCTGAACTTGCGGTACGGCACAAGAGGATCGTCACATCAGCACCGAAAAACTGAACCGTAAGAACGAGGAAATCCGGGTCCCGCGCGTGCGCGTGATCGGCGCCGACGGGGAGATGGTCGGCGTCCTGACCCGTGATGAAGCCTTGCGGCTCGCTGATGACAGCGGCCTCGACCTGGTCGAGATCCAGCCGAATGCGGAGCCTCCGGTGTGCCGCATCATGGATTTCGGCAAGTTCCGCTTCGAGCAGCAGAAGAAGGCTTCGGCTGCGCGCAAGAAGACGAAGCAGGTCGAGATCAAGGAAGTCAAGTTCCGTCCGACCACGGACGAAGGCGACTACCAGATCAAGCTGCGCAACATGCGCCGTTTCATCGAGGAAGGCGACAAGATCAAACTGACGGTGCGATTCAAGGGCCGCGAGATGGCGCACACCGAGCTCGGTGTGGCGATGATCCAGCGGGTCGAGAACGACCTCAAGGAAGACGTGACGATCGAGTCGCGTCCGCGCCTGGAGGGTCGTCAGATGGTGATGATGCTGGCGCCGAAGAAGAAGTAGGACGTCCGGGATTCGGGATTCGGGATTCGGGATTCGTCAGGAGCGGGTCGCGGCAAGTTGCGGCGGTGCGCTTCGAGCGGAGCTCGAGTCTGGTCCGGGGTCAAGGGCAGCAGGGATGATGCTGTCGGTCAGCAGGACGCTGCCGAGTGGGTGCGGGACGGGCAGGGCGGCGGGCTTCAAACGAATCCCGAATCCCGAATCTCGAATCCCCGCCTCAAAACAAGCCGGTTCGAGCAGGACCACAAGCGTGGCGGTACAGCCACCGCTCGGATCAGTGACATAAACAACCGAGGAAACTCCAATGCCCAAGATCAAGACCAATCGGGCGGCGGCCAAGCGCTTCCGGAAGACCGCTTCCGGCAAGTTCAAGTGCGGCCACGCCTTCAAGAGCCACATCCTGACCAAGAAGGCGACCAAGCGTAAGCGTGGTCTGCGCGCCACGAACCACGTTCGTGCCGAGGACGCCGGTCGCGTCCAGCGCATGCTGCCGTACTTGTAAGGGAGGGCTGAACCATGGCACGAGTCAAGCGTGGCGTCATCGCCCGTCGTCGTCACAAGAAGGTCCTGTCGCGCGCGAAGGGCTACTACAACGCCCGCCGCAAGGTCTTCCGCGTTGCCAAGCAGGCGGTCACCAAGGCGCTGCAGTACGCCTACATCGGCCGCAAGCAGAAGAAGCGCCAGTTCCGTGCGCTGTGGATCGTCCGCATCAACGCGGCGGCGCGTCAGTACGGTCTGTCGTACAGCCGGCTGATGAACGGCCTGAAGAAGGCCAACATCGACCTCGACCGCAAGGCGCTGGCCGATATCGCCGTGCACGACATCAACGCGTTTGGTGCGATCGCCGAAAAGGCGAAGGCGGCCCTCGCGTAAAGCTGATCCCTCGGCAAGAGCCCGGCCATCCATCCATGGCCGGACTTTCCAGCAGGAGGCATCGTCATCCCGGCGCAAGCCAGGATCCAGTTCGATCCTGAAGCCCGCAGGCAGAGTGGGTTCCGGCTTTCGCCGGAATGACGGAAAGTGATGCGGCTATACGACATGGGGAAGGGCACCGCTCTTCCCCATGTTCGTTTGTGGGCCTGGAAGTCTGCTGCGACCTCGACCGCCGCCGGCAGCACCGGTTCGCGGCGGCAATGCGAACCGGCTGCACCGGGGGGCGACACCGGTTAATGTCTTCGTCCCGGGCTTTCGGCAAGCTCGGTACCGGCCGGCTTCTGGCCGAGCCGGGATCCGTTGGCCTTTGCTGTCCTCGAGTGCTCGGTCGGCAGCACAATGGATTCCGGCTTGCGCCGGAATGACGAGCGAAGGGCGCGGCACGCTGTGGTCGCGCGCCATGGAACGATGACCCGATGAACGACAACGACACCGACGCATTGGCCACCCAGGAACAACGCGCACTTTCCGACATCGAGGCGGCTGGTTCGCTCGACGCGCTCGAGCAACTGCGGGTTCGCCTGCTCGGCAAGCAGGGCGAGATCACCGGCCGGTTGAAACAACTCGGCGCGTTGCCGCCGGAGCAGCGCAAGGCGCATGGCGAGCAGATCAACCGGGTCCGCGACGCGGTGGCCGCGGCGATCGCCAGCCGCAGGCACACGCTCGAGGAGGCCGCATTCGAGGCGCGCCTGTCCGCCGAGCGGATCGACATCACGTTGCCGGGCCGGCACGGCGGGCGCGGCGCGATCCACCCGGTGTCGCGCACGCTCGAACGAATCAGCAGCATCTTCGGCAGCCTCGGCTACCGGGTCGCCGACGGTCCCGAGATCGAGGACGACTGGCACAACTTCGAGGCGCTGAACTTCCCGCCGCATCACCCGGCCCGGGCGATGCACGACACGTTCTACTTCGGCGATGGCCGCCTGCTGCGCACGCATACGTCGCCGGTGCAGATCCGGGCGATGAAGGGCGACACGCCGCCGATCCGGATCATCGCGCCGGGCAAGGTCTATCGCAGCGACTCCGACCAGACCCACACACCGATGTTCCACCAGGTCGAAGGCCTGCTGGTCGACGAAACGTCGAGCTTCGCCGATCTGAAGGGCACGCTGAAGCAGTTCGTCGATGCGTTCTTCGAACGCGATGTCGGCATGCGCTTCCGGCCGAGCTATTTCCCGTTCACCGAGCCGTCGGCCGAGGTCGACATCGAATGGCTGCGCCACGACGGCAGCACGAGTTGGCTCGAAGTGCTCGGCTGCGGCATGGTGCATCCGAACGTGCTGGCGAACTGCGGCATCGATCCGGAGCGCTACACCGGCTTCGCATTCGGTCTCGGCGTCGAACGCTTCGCGATGCTGCGCTACGGCGTCGATGATCTGCGCAGCTTCTTCGACAACGACCTGCGGTTTCTGCGGCAGTTTGCGTGATGCCTGGAATCGGGACTCGGGATTCGGGATTCGTTGGAGCAGATTCCGGCGAGATCGGGTATTCGGGTCACGAGCCTGGCGTTCAGCAGCAGATGGATTCCGGCTTTCGCCGGAATGACGGCGGGCGTTGGGCGGGCGATGTCGCGGGATCCTGCGACGCGCTGCTTCAACGAATCCCGAATCCCGAATCCCCAATCCCGAATTCCGGCTTCCCATGAAATTCCCCGAATCCTGGCTCCGTGAACATGTCGCCGTCGATGCCGACCGCGAGCAACTGGCGGCGACGCTGACTGCGATCGGCCTCGAGGTCGAGGCGCTGGAAACGATCGGCGGTCGGCTGCGTGGCGTCGTCGTCGGCGAGATCGTTGCCTGCGACAAGCACCCGGAAGCCGATCGGCTGAAGGTCTGCCGGGTCGCGACCGGCGACGGCGAGCCGCTGCAGATCGTGTGCGGCGCGCCGAACGCGCGGCTCGGTCTGAAGGCGCCGCTGGCGACAGTCGGTGCAGTGCTGCCGGGTGGGCTCGAGATCAAGCCGGCCAGGCTGCGCGGCATCGAGTCGTTCGGGATGCTGTGTTCGGCGAAGGAACTCGAGATTGACCCGGATGCGAGCGGCCTGCTCGAACTGCCAGCCGATGCACCGGTCGGTTCGCCGCTGCACGAATTCCTCGGGCTGCCGGATGCGCGCTTCGAGCTGAAGCTGACGCCGAACCGCGCCGACTGCTTCTCGATCCGCGGCCTCGCCTACGACGTTGCGGCCGCGCTCGGCTCGACGGTCAAGTCGCTCGACGAGCCGACCATCGCCGCGGCGTCCGATGCGCGGCTCGAGGTCGTGCTCGACGCCGGTGCCGATTGCCCGCGTTACCTCGGCCGCCTGATCGACGGCGTCGACGCCGCAGTGCCGACCCCGGCCTGGATCAGCGAGCGGCTGAAGCGCAGCGGTATCCGCCCGGTCAGTTTCCTGGTTGATGTCACCCAGTACGTGATGCTCGAGCTGGGCCAGCCGATGCACGCGTTCGACGCCGATACGTTGCGCGGGCCGGTCGGCGTGCGCCGTGCGCGCGTCGGCGAAACGCTGAAGCTGCTCGATGGTCGCGACGTGACGGTCGATCCGGAGTTCCTGCTGATCACCGACGCCGACCGCCCGATCGCGCTGGCCGGCGTGATGGGTGGCTTCGATACCCGCGTCACCGAAGCGTCGAAGCGGGTGTTCCTGGAGAGCGCGCATTTCGCGCCGGATGCGATCATCGGTCGCGCCCGCAAGCTCGGCCTGCACACCGACGCATCGCATCGCTTCGAGCGCGGCGTCGATCCGGAGCTGCCGCGGCGCGCGATCGAGCGGGCGACGCAACTGATCCTGCAGGTCGCCGGCGGCGTGCCCGGGCCGGTCGTCGAGGCCAGCCTGCCGCAGCACCTGCCGGCGCCGGCCGCGGTGCGCCTGCGCCGTGCGCGTCTTGCTCGCGTGCTCGGCATCGCCATCGCCGATGCCGAGGTCGAGCGCATCCTTGCGGCACTCGGCATGCAGGTCGCCGGCGATGCCGAAGGCTGGCAAATCACGCCGCCGACCCGCCGCTTCGACATCGCGATCGAGGAAGACCTGATCGAGGAGATCGCGCGGATCCACGGCTATGCGCGAATTCCGACCAGCGCGCCGACCGGCGAGATTCGACTGGTCGCGACGCCGGAGCGGCGCGTCACCGAGCACTCGCTGCGGCAGCAGCTCGCGGCGCGCGATTTTTTCGAGGCGATCAATTTCGCGTTCGTCGATGCCGGACTGCTCGACCGCTGGGGCTTCGACGAGGGCCGCGTCGCACTGGCCAATCCGCTGTCGGCCGAACTGGCCGTCATGCGGCCGGCGTTGTTGCCGGGGCTGGTCGAGGCGCTGCGTCGCAACCGTGACCGGCAGCAGCCGCGGGTCCGGCTGTTCGAGCTCGGCCGGGTGTTCCGGCAGGGCGACGAGGCCCCGATCGAGACCGCGCGGATCGCCGCCGCCGCGGTCGGTCGTGCGACCGCCGAGCAGTGGGCCGAACCGGCCCGCGAGGTCGACTTCCACGATCTCAAGGGCGATCTCGAGTCGCTGTTCGCGCTGGCCGGCAGCGAGTCCGGCATCGAATTCCGGCCGACCACCGCCGGTTGGCTGCATCCCGGCCGCGCGGCCGAGGTCTGGCGCGGCGAGCACCGGCTCGGCTGGGTCGGCCACCTGCATCCGCGGCTGCTGAAGATGCTCGACATCGACGACGAGGTGGTCGTGTTCGAACTCGACATCGAGCCTCTGGCGCAGCGCGAAGTGCCGCGCGCCGGCGAGCTGTCGCGCTATCCGTCGGTGCGCCGCGACCTGGCGGTCGTGGTCCCGGAAAGCGTTCCGTGGGCGGCCGTCGAGCGGACCGTCCGCGACGCGCTCGGCGCGCGCCTGCGGGATCTCGTGGTGTTCGACCGCTATGCTGGCAAGGGCCTCGATGCGGGCTGCAAGAGTCTCGCTATGGGCTTGATTCTGCAGGACGTTTCGCGCACCCTTACTGATCAGGACGCTGATCAGGCGGTGGCCGGGGTACTCGATGCGCTGTCGCGCGAATGCGGGGCCAGGCTGCGCGGCTGATGCCAAGCAGGGGGAAGGATGGCACTGACCAAGGCCGAAATGGCCGAGCGCCTGTTCGAGGACGTGGGCCTCAACAAGCGTGAAGCCAAGGAGTTCGTCGACGCGTTTTTCGACGCGTTGCGCGAGGCGCTGGAGCGCGGGCAGCAGATCAAGCTGTCCGGCTTCGGCAATTTCGATCTGCGCAAGAAGAACCAGCGCCCCGGGCGCAACCCGAAGACCGGCGAGGAGATCCCGATCTCGGCCCGCACCGTGGTCACGTTCCGGCCCGGCCAGAAGCTGAAGGAGCGCGTGGAAGCCTATGCTGGATCCGGGCGCTAACCGCGAGCTGCCGGCGATCCCGGCCAAACGCTATTTCACGATCGGCGAGGTCAGCGAGCTGTGCGACGTCAAGCCGCACGTGCTGCGCTACTGGGAGACCGAGTTCACCAGCCTGAAGCCGGTCAAGCGACGCGGCAACCGGCGCTACTACCAGCGCCATGACGTGCTGATGATCCGGCAGATCCGCTCGCTGCTGTACGACGAGGGCTTCACGATCACCGGCGCCCGGCAGCGGCTCGAAGGCGAGCAGGGCCGTGCCGACACCAACCTGTCGATGCAGATCGTCCGCCAGGTCCGGCTCGAACTCGAGGAAGTGCTGCACCTGCTGCGTCGCTGAGCGCGCTGCACCGGGCGGTCCACTCGCGCATCGGACGGGTTCGGCGCCGGGCTCGCGCGCGGCTGCTCGCAGTGTGTTCCTGCACGAGTTCGATCGCGGCAGGTGATGGGTTGCGCTGCTGCCGCGCCGTGCTGTGCGCCGTTGCAGCGCGGTCGGGCGGATCTTGCGTATAATCCCGCGCTCGCCCTCGGGCGATCGGTTTGCCTCGTGTCGGGGCGTAGCGCAGCCTGGTAGCGCACTACAATGGGGTTGTAGGGGTCGCGAGTTCGAATCTCGCCGCCCCGACCACTCGGCAACCGGATTCCGCCGGCCGCAATGGCCGGCGATGCAGCAGTCAATGCGACTTCCGCTCTGACCCTTTGTCACACGAAACCGTCGGTCGATGGCCGGCGCATGACGTGCGCGCCGCACTGGATGTCCTGATTCGGTTCGCAGCATAGGCTGCGGGCGATTCATGCAGCCGCGCTGGCGGTCTGGGGCGGGCGAGCTGGCTCCCCGAAACGGAGCGCGCCTTGTCGGAGGGCGCAAACGCGAAAGGCCCGCTTTCGCGGGCCTTTCGGCTGAATCATGGTGCCCAGGAGAGGACTCGAACCTCCACGGTTTTACCCGCTAGTACCTGAAACTAGTGCGTCTACCAATTCCGCCACCTGGGCAGGTGTCGCAGCGCTCGGGGCGCCGGCGAGCCGCGAACGATACGGGCAGTCGAATGGCTTGTCAACGTCCGCTCATCCGGCTCGCGTATGATGCCGACGATGACGACGAAGAAGAAGCACGACAAGCGCGGCAAGGCCGCGCCCTGGTTGCCGGATTCACTGCTCGGGGCCGATGCGGCCTCGCCCGGCAAACGACGCGGTCCGAAGACCGAAACGACGGCGAAGCGGGCCGGCAGGCCGACGGCCGCCGGCAAGGGGGTGGCGCCGGCCGGCAAGCGCGGCGGCACGACCAAAGCGGCCGGCGCGGCGCCCTCGTCGGTGGAGCCGTCGAAGCCGTCCGACCTGCGCCACGGCGCCGCGGCGCGTCCGGCGCGCCGTCGAACGTCGGCCGCGGCGGCCGGCAACGATCTGCACGATCCACACGCCGAACGCGAGGCGATGCGCTACGAGCGGCCGATCGCGAGCCGCGAGGCGCTGCTGCAGTTCCTGACCGAGCGCGGCGAACCGTTGCCGGTCGAGCAGATTGCCGACGCGCTCGGGCTGACCGCTCCGGACCGTTTCGAGGCGCTGTCGCGCCGGCTCGCGGCGATGGTTCGCGATGGCCAGTTGCTGGTGAACCGGCGCGGCGCCTACGCGCCGGCCGCACGGCTGGATCTGATCCCGGGCGTCGTGATCGCCAATGCCGACGGGTTCGGTTTCCTGCGGCCGGATGCTGGCGGCGACGACCTGTTCCTGCCACCGAAGGAGATGCGCTCGGTGTTGCACGGCGATCGCGTGCTGGCGGCGCTGACCGGCGTCGATGCGCGTGGACGCCGGGAAGGGGCGATCGTCGAGGTGCTCGAGCGGCGTACGACGCGGCTGGTCGGGCGCTATTCGGAAAGCGACGGCGTCAGCCTGGTGTTGCCGGACGACCGCCGGATCCATCAGGACATCGTCATTCCGCCGGATTCGCGTGGCGGCGCGCGGGCCGGGCAGATCGTGGTCGCCGAGATCACCGCGCCACCGGCCCGCACGCGCCCGCCGTTCGGCCGCGTCGTGGCGGTGCTCGGCGATGCGCTGACCGCGTCGCTGGTCGTGGAGATGGCGATCCAGAGTCACGGCATTCCGCATCAGTGGCCGACCGAGGTGCTGGACGAGGCAACGCAGGTGCACGTCGAGGTGGTGCCGGGCGACGGTGCCGATCGGGTCGACCTGCGGCAGGTGCCGCTGGTCACGATCGACGGCGAGACGGCCAAGGATTTCGACGACGCGGTCTACTGCGAACAGAACCGCAGCGGGTTCCGGCTGGTCGTCGCGATTGCCGACGTGTCCCACTACGTGAAGCCCGGCACCGCGCTCGACGACGAAGCCACCCGTCGGGCGACGTCGGTGTACTTCCCCGGCTTCGTGGTGCCGATGCTGCCGGAGACGCTGTCGAACGGCATCTGTTCGCTGAAGCCGAACGTCGAGCGGATGTGTTTCGTCTGCGACATGCAGGTCGACTTCGAAGGCAACGTGACGCGCTCGCGTTTCTACGAGGCCATCATGCGCTCGCATGCACGGCTGACCTACACCCAGGTCTGGGCCGCGATCGGCGAGGGCGACGCCGATGCGCGCGCCGAGCTCGGCAGCGTGCTGCCGCATGTGGAGCGACTGCACCAGCTCTACCGGGTGCTGGCCAGGGCGCGCTCGCGGCGTGGGGCGATCGAGTTCGACACGCAGGAGGTCGAGTTCGCGATCGGGCCGACCGGCGAGGTGGTTCAGGCGGCGCCGGTCGAGCGCAACGATGCGCACAAGCTGATCGAGGAATGCATGATCGCCGCCAACGTCGAGGCGGCGCGCTTCCTGTTGAAGAAGAAGATCGCGGCGCCGTACCGCGTGCACGACAAGCCGCCGGAATCGAAGTACGCCGACCTGCTCGAGTTCCTCGCCGAGTTCCGGATCCGGATGCCCGGCTGGGACAAGCTCGAGCCGCAGCATTTCACCAGCGCGCTGCAGAAGGCCCGCAAGCGCACCGATGCGGCATTGATCGAGACGGTGCTGCTGCGGGCGCAGGCGCTGGCCGTCTACCAGCCGCAGAACATCGGTCATTTCGGTCTGGCGCTCGATGCCTACGCGCATTTCACGTCGCCGATCCGCCGCTATCCAGACCTGCTCGTGCATCGCGCGATCAAGCACCTGCTGGTCGGCGGGCGCGGCGAGGATTTCCACTATGCCCCGCACGAAATGGCGGCGCTGTCGTTGCATTGTTCCGAATGCGGCCGGCGTGCCGATGAGGCCGAGCGCGAAGTCGACGAACGCTACCGCTGCGCGTGGATGGAACGGCACGTCGGCGCCGAATTCGACGGCGTGATCAGTGGCGTGGCGTCGTTCGGCGTGTTCATCGAGCTGGTCGAGTCGCGGGTGTCCGGTCTCGTGCATGTCACCCAGTTGCCGAACGACTATTACCATTTCGATCCGATCCGCAAGACGATGACCGGCGAACACGTCGGCCTCGAATTGCGACTCGGCGATCCGGTCCGGGTGCTGGTGCTGCGCGCCAGCCTCGAGGATCGCAAGATCGATTTCCGGCTGGTCTCGCACCAGGGCGAGCCGGTCGGCCAGCAGGGCGGCTGGCGCAAGCCGGCACGGCAGTTCGGCGCGCGCGGCAAGAGGGGTCGATGAGCGAACAATGGATCGGGGGAATCAATGCGGTTGCGGCCGCATTGGAGAACGACCGCACCCATGTGCGGGAATTGTGGATCGAGGCGCGGGCGCGCAATCCGCGGCTGGCCGAGCTGGTCGAGCTGGCGCGCGGTGCCGGCATTCCGGTGCGGCAGGTGGCGACCGACATGCTGGCGCGCGCGGTGCCCGGCGTGAAGCATCAGGGCATCGTGGCGCAGTACGAGCCACCGACCAATCTCGGCGAGGGCGATCTCGACGAGCTGCTCGGCAAGGTCGAACATCCGTTGCTGCTGGTGCTCGACGGCGTGCAGGATCCGCACAATCTCGGTGCCTGCCTGCGCTCGGCCGAAGCGGCCGGCGTGGCTGCGGTGATCGTGCCGCGTGATCGTGCGGTCGGCATCACGCCGGTCGTGCGCAAGGCGGCGGCCGGCGCCGCCGACCGGGTGCCGCTGATCCGGGTCACCAACCTGGCGCGCACGCTGAAGTCGCTGAAGGATGCCGGCGTCTGGATCGTCGGGCTGGCCGGCGAAACCGACAAGTCGCTGTACCAGATGGACCTGAAGGGGCCGATCGCGATCGCGATGGGCGGCGAGGGCGACGGCCTGCGCCGGCTGACCCGCGAGCATTGCGACTTCCTGGCGCGGATCCCGATGCTCGGCGCGGTCGAGAGTCTCAACGTCTCGGTGGCGACCGGGATCGCGCTGTTCGAAGCGGTCCGTCAGCGTGGCGGCGGCTAGCTGCAACTGTAGGGAAACCGCCGGCTCTGGCGGGTCCTGCCGGCGCTCTTTCCGACCGCTCTGGAATGCGGTGTGGCGGGGTCAGCAGCACGGCAGGGGGGCGCCAGCGGGCCAGGTAGGAGGGGCTTCAGCCCCGACCGGCAGCCATGATCCAGCCGCGCGGAGAATTCGTGCGCGGTCGGGGCTGAAGCCCCTCCTACAGTGTGAGCGATGCATGCAAACTCGCACATGCATGCATCTCGTCGAGCGGATCGGCGACTGGCCGCTTCAGGCGATCCGCACCTGCTTCACGGTTGACGAGACGTTTCACCCGGCCGTTCGCCCTGATGTATCGAAGGGAGAACGGCCGGGCCGTCGCGCGCGGCCATGCCATTCGCGGCGCGACGGCCGAACGGCCGCTGCCGAGCCTGTCGACGCCTCGGCACGCACGGCATCGGTCGAGCTGACCAACGATGGCGAAGCGGTTACGCCAGGTCGGCGAAGCTCAGCGGCCGATCTTCCACGCCAGCAGCAGCGCGCCGAGCAGCCAGCCGAGTTCGATCAGGCCGGCATTCGAGCTGACGTACAACCAGGCGAGGTCGAGACTCATCCGGCCGACCGCATCGGCCGGGCGCAATCCCATCGCCAGGCCGATCCGTGCGGTGGCGAGCAGGAATCCGGCGGCGACGGCGGTCGCCCCGGTGATCAGCGTGGCGGCCACGGCACGGTCGCTGCCACGCGGATAGCCGGCCAGCCGGACCAGCAGCGCGGCATCGAGCGCGGCGACCAGCGCCATCCAGCCGGCATTGCCGCGGGTGATCAGCGCCGCGCCGGTCCAGATCGCCGCGACGCCGGCGATGGCGACCGCGGCGGCGACCAGCAGGAACAGGGTGCTGCGCAGCGAGGCACGCTGACGCTGCGGGCGATCGGAGGTCACCGCGTCTCCGGGGGTTCGGGGGCCGGGTAGAATAGACGGTCTCGCACCCGTGCGCCGCCGACCCGTTCCTGCCTTCATGTCCTACAGCCGCACCAGCGAGCCCGTGCAATTCCAGCGCAACTGCGATGTCGTGATGGTGCCGCAGGGCGATCGGGTGACCTTGCCGGCGGGCAGCGTCGGCTACATCACGCAGGCACTCGGCGGCAGTTTCACCGTGTTCGTCGAAGGCAACCTGTTCCGGGTGGCCGGCAGCGATGCCGACGCGATCGGCAAGGAGCCGGTCGCTGCGCCGGAGCTGCCGCCCGGTGCCAGCGACGAAGACGTCGAAATGCTGGTCTGGAAACAGTTGCGGACCTGCTTCGATCCGGAGATTCCGATCAACATCGTCGATCTCGGCCTGGTCTATTCGTGCGAAGTGCATTCGACCGAGAGCGGCCAGCGCAAGGTCGAGGTCAAGATGACGCTGACTGCACCCGGCTGCGGGATGGGCGAGATCCTGGTCGACGACGTGCGCAGCAAGGTCGAACTGGTGCCGACGGTCAGCGAGGCCGATGTCGAACTGGTGTTCGATCCGCCCTGGAACCAGTCGATGATGAGCGAGGCGGCGCGGCTCGAAACCGGCATGCTGTAGCGCACGGCACCGCCGCCGCAGGCTGCAATGCCGCCAGCGGACGTGCCGGGCAGGCTGCATGGTCGAGCCCGGTCGCGAGGTGATCCGGCTCGCTTCGGTACTGTGACCGCCCGCGCATTTTTCGCGCCCATGCGGCGGCCGAGCGGATTTCGCCGCCGCCGCCATGCTGCAGTGCATCCCAGCATCGACAAGCTCGACAGCCCGCGGCTGCTGCGATGCATCACGGGCTTCCTGAATGGCAGTTGACTGAGGCGTTCGCGCGTGGCTACGGTCCGGCGCGCTTCCTGCTTCGTGCGCGGCTTCGGCCGCCAGCGGCGCCGGAGCGACCGGATACCTTCGTCCGGGACAGCGCAGGGGGCTGCGCCGGACGGAGACGCGGGCGGGCATGGGGCCCGTTCGTGCCCACACGCGGCGCAGGCCGCACGATCAGGAAACACAGCGAATGACCTCAGCGAAACACGCCTTGGCCGCGATGATCACGGCCGGATTGCTGGTGCCGTCCCTTGTTGCTGCCGAACCCTCGGTGCCCCCGTCGCTGCTGGAGGCGATCGTTCTTCGCGCTCCCGATACGGCGAAATTCGCCAGCGAGGACGGCAAGCGGGTCGGCGGCCCGTTCCGCTACGGTGTCGTGGTCGACGTCGACGGCGTCGGTACCCGAACCAGGGGCGCCGGACAGTGGCGTTTCGACGACGACGGCATGGCCACCTGGACCACCCGGATCGTTTCGCCGGGCGCCAAGTCGCTCGACTTCGAATTCAGCCGCTTCCAGTTGCCGGCCAGCGCCAGGATGTGGATCAGCAGCGCCGACGGCAGCATGACGCGCGGTCCGTTCACGGCCGCCGACATGAATCCGCAGGGCGGGTTCTTCTCGCCGTACGTGACCGGCGACGACGCAATCATCACGATCAGCGTTCCCAAGGCGCAGCGCCGCCAGGTCGACGTCCGGCTCGGCAGCGCCAGCCATGCCTATCGCGGCCTGTTCGAGAGCCGCGAATTCGCCGCCAAGTCGGGAAGCTGCAACGTCGATGTCGCCTGTCCGGCCGGCGATGGCTGGCAGGATCCGATCGACTCGGTCGGCCAGTACACGTTCCGGCAGGGCGGTTCGACCTATGTCTGCACCGGCAGCCTGATCGCCAACACGGCCGGCACCACGACGCCGTATTTCCTGACCGCCAACCACTGCGTCAGCACCGAGACGGTGGCCGACTCGCTGGTCGTGTACTGGAACTACCAGTCGAGCACCTGCCGCACGCCGGGCTCGTCGAGCAGCGGCACGTCGCTGTCGAAGACGATCGCGACCCACTCGCAGTCGGGCGCCGCGCTGGTGGCGACCAACTCCGCCAGCGACTTCGCGCTGCTGCGGCTCGACGCCAACGTGCCGACCGATTCCGGCCCGTATTTCTCCGGTTGGGATGCGCGTGACGTCGCGCCGAGCGGGGCGGCCGGCATCCATCATCCGGCAGGCCACGAGAAGCGCATCTCGATCGAGAACGACGCGCTGTCGGTGTCCGGCTACGGCGGCTCCAGCGGCACGACCCACCTGCGCGTCTGGGACTGGGACCAGGGCACCACCGAGGGCGGCTCGTCGGGCTCCGGCCTGTGGAATCCGGACAAGCGGCTGGTCGGCCAGTTGCACGGCGGTTCGGCTGCCTGCGGCAATGACCTGTCGGACTACTACGGCCGCATCGCGGTGTCCTGGAACGGCGGCGGCACCTCGGCCACGCGGCTGAAGGACTGGCTCGACCCGGCCAACAGTGGTGCGCTGACGCTGAACGGCTACCGCGACGGCAGCACTCCGCCGCCGCCGCCGCCGCCGTCGTCGAACGAACTGCAGAACGGTATCGCGGTCAGCAATCTGTCGGCCAGCACCGGCGGCGAACTGCGCTACACGATGGCAGTGCCGTCCGGCGCCAGCAACCTGTCGTTCGCGATCAGCGGTGGCACCGGTGATGCCGACCTGTACGTCAAGTTCGGCAGCGAACCGACCACCAGCAGCTACGACTGCCGGCCGTACAAGTCCGGCAATGCGGAAACCTGCTCGTTCGCGACGCCGCAGGCGGGTACCTACCATGTGATGCTGCGCGCCTATTCGAGCTTCTCCGGCGTCAGTCTGGTCGGCAGCTACAGCGAAGGCGGTGGTGGTGGCAGTGAGCCGTCGTTCTTCGAGAACACGGCGAACTACACGATCAGCGACAAGAAGACCGTCGAGAGCCCGATCAGCGTCAGCGGGCGCAGCGGCAACGCGCCCAGCGCGTTGGAGGTCGACGTGCGGATCATCCACACCTACATCGGTGATCTGAAGGTCGATCTGGTCGCGCCGGACGGCAGCCTGTACAACCTGCACAACCGCAGCGGCGGCAGCGCCGACAACATCATCACCAGCTACACGGTGAATGCGTCGAGCGAAGTCGCGAACGGCACCTGGAAACTGCGCGTGTACGACGCCGCCAATGGTGACGTCGGCTACATCGACAGTTGGAGCCTGCAGTTCTGACCGGAGCGAACGGTTCCGGGCAGTGACGACGAACCCCGGCTTCGGCCGGGGTTCTCTTTTGGTGCGCCCGGCACGGGTGCACTCCTGGAGGTTCACGTCCTCCCGTGAGCTGACCACAGCGAGCGAAGTGAAGCGCAACTGCGCGAGGGCGACCGAGCGTGGGGAGGAAGCGTGGAACGAAGCTGCGGGCCGATGGACACGAACCGGATACGCCGCGCCGGCGTTCGTTCGTGAGCGGCTGCAGCCGGCATGTCAGCAGCCACGCCGGTCGCCGTGACCGGCGCTACACTCGCCACGACTTCGCCTCGACGGCCCGACCGATGCACGTACTGTTGATCCTGTTCGGAGCAGTGGCTGGCGCCGGTGCCAGCGAAAGCGCGTTGTTCGGCGCCGTGCTCGGCGGCTTCGTCGGCTGGCTGGTGGCGCGACAGAGCACGTTGGCCGCGGAGCTCGCAGCGTTACGGCAGCAGCTCGCAGCGAGTCCGCTCACCGTCGGCGACCGACCGCGGCAAGCCGCCGCAGCACCCGAACCGGCTGTCGCGATCGAGCCCGAACCGGACCTGCCGGCCGCCGCAGCGGCCGTGGGCGTTGCGGCGACACCGCCGGCCGAACCGGCCGCAGCGGCAGCGGGCGGCAGGCCGTCGTCGACGCCGGCAGCGGAGCCGGCATCGCAACCGCAACCTGCGCCCGAGCCGGAGTCGAGCCGCGGCGGTGGCTGGGCGACCGCGCCGGCTGACCAGCCACCGACCGTGTTCGACCGCCTGGCCGGCATGCTCAAGCGCTGGTTCACCGAGGGCAACGTGCCGGTCAAGGTCGGCATGCTGGTGCTGTTCGTCGGCGTCGCCGCACTGCTGAAGTACGCGGTCGACCAAGGCGTATTCTCGCTGCCGATCGAAGTGCGGCTCGGCGCGATTGCGACCGCGGCGATCGCGGCGCTGGCGTTCGGCTGGCGACAACGGGCCGGGCGGCCGGTGTTCGCGCTGGCACTGCAGGGCGGCGCGCTCGGCGTGCTGCTGCTGACCGTGTTCGCCGGCTACGCCCTGTGGCAGGTGGTACCGGTCGGGCTCGCGTTCGGCCTGGTGCTGGTGCTGATCGCCGGCAGCGCGGCGCTGGCGCTGTTGCAGCACGCGCTGGCGCTGGCGGTGCTGGGCAGCGTCGGTGGGTTCCTTGCGCCGGTGCTGATCTCGACCGGCAGCGGCAATCACGTCGCGCTGTTCAGCTACTACGCATTGCTGAACCTGGCCATTTTCGCGATCGCCTGGGTGCGGCCGTGGCGGGTACTGAACCTGGTCGGCTTCGTGTTCACGTTCGCGATCGGCAGCCTGTGGGGCTGGCGCTACTACCAGCCGCAGCACTTCGCGACGACCGAGCCGTTCCTGCTGCTGTTCTTCGGGTTCTATGTCGCGATCGCGGTGCTTTACGCGCTGCGGCAGCCTGGCGCGCGGCGCGGACTGGTCGATGGCACGCTGGTGTTCGGCACGCCGCTGCTCGGCTTCGCGCTGCAGGCGGCGCTGTTGAAGGACGACACGATGAGCCTGGCGTGGTCGGCGCTCGTCGTCGCGACGCTGTATGGCGTGCTCGCCGCCACGCTGATCCGGCGCGACGGCTTGCGCACGCTGGCGTTGTCGTTCGCGGCGCTGGCGGTCGGCTTCGCGACGCTGGCCGTGCCACTGGCGCTGTCGGCCAGTTGGACCGCGGCGACCTGGGCGCTCGAGGGTGCGGCGTTGTTGTGGCTCGGCCTGCGCCAGCAGCAGCGCCTCAGCGTCGCCAGCGGCCTGGTGCTGCAGGTCGCGGCCGGCGCCGCCTGGCTGGCATCGGATGGATGGCGCTACGGCAACGACCTGTCGCCGGTGTTCGGCAACGGGCGTTACCTCGGCGGGCTGTTGCTGGCCGGCACCGCGCTGTTCAGCAGTTGCCTGCTCGAGCGCTCGGGGCGCTGGCCGCGGGCGGCCTGGGCCGCGTATCTGGTCGGATTCGGCTGGTGGAGCGTCAGCGGGCTTGTCGAAATCGATCGACTGGACGATCGCAGCGGGGCGCTACTCGGCTGGCTCGCGGTCGGCATGCTGCTTTTCGGGGGACTGCGGATCCGCTTGCCGTGGCCGCGGCTCGGCTGGGCGTTGCTGGCGTCGATTGGCGTCGGCACGCTGCTGGCGCTGGCCGAATTCGGCGCTGGCCGGACGGTGCTGCACGACACCGCCGCCTGGAGCTGGCCGCTGTGGTTCGTTGCCGCCGGTTTCGCCCTGCACGCGTTGCGGCAGCCGCAGGCACGGGGCATCTCGATTGGCCACGTGCTGGTGCTGGCGACGCTGGCGATGGTCGCGTCGATCGAACTGCATGCAAGGGTTCGCGATCTGCTCGGCATCGCGGGCGGCTGGTCGCTGACCGGGTCGATGCTGCCGTTCGCCGCGCTGCTGTGGGGGAGCTGGCGCCATCCGGCGTGGTTCGCGTTCCCGCTCGCCGATCGCTTCGGCGGCTACCGCCGGCGCTGGTTCGTGCCGGCGTCGGCGGCGCTGGCGCTGTGGTGGATACTGGCGCTCGGCCGCTCCGGCGACCCGACGCCGCTGCCGTTCGTGCCGCTGCTGAACCCGCTGGAGCTCGGCCAGCTCGGCGTGCTGGTGTTGCTGTTTGCGCTGTGGCGCGAGCACGCCGACGACGAGCAGCGGCGCTGGCTGCCGGCGGTGACAGCGGCGGCCGGCTTCGTCGGTATCAGCGCGGCGACGTTGCGGACCGTGCACCATTGGGCCGGGATCGGCTGGAGCGATGCGCTGTGGCGCTCGATGCTCGGTCAGACCAGCTTGACCGTCGTCTGGAGCGTGCTCGGCGTCGGCGCCTGGATCATCGGTTCGAAGCGCGGGTCGCGGTCGGTCTGGTTGGCCGGCGCACTGCTGATGGCGGTCGTGCTGGCGAAGCTGGTGCTGATCGATCGCAGCCACATGGGCAACATTCCCGGCATCGTGTCGTTCCTCGCGGTCGGCCTGCTGCTGACCGTGGTCGGTTACCTGGCGCCATCGCCGCCACGCATGCTGCAGCCGGAGACCTCGCGGTGATCCGCGCGATCGGCCTGTTCGCGGCGTTGTGGCCTGCATTGGCGAGCGGCGCATCGCCGGCCGATCATGCGGTCGGCTGGCCGATCGAGATGGACCGTGACGCGCCGGCCTTCCGGCTCGAACTGCCGCTGGCGGTCTATGCCGAACTGGCCGATCCCGGACTGCGCGACCTGGCGGTGTTCAATGCGCACGGTGAGCCGGTGCCGTTCGGTGTCATCGACGGCCCGACCGGGCGGCCGCAGGACCTGCAGCAGCCGGTGCCGTTCTTCGAGCTGCCACTGGCGTCGGCATCCGATCCGGCCGGCAGCCTGCGGCTGCAGGTCGAGCGCGACATCGACGGCCGATTGCGCCGGCTCGACGCCGAGCTGCCCGACGCCGTGCGCGCTGCCGGTCAGAGCTGGCTGCTCGATCTGTCCCGTCGCACTGCACCGGTCGACCGGCTGCTGCTCGACTGGCACGACGTCGATGCGCTGTCGGCGCGGGTACGGGTCAGCGCCAGCGATGATCTGACCGACTGGCGCACGCTGCGCGACGATGCGCCGCTGCTCGACCTGCAGCGCGACGGTCTGCGGCTACGCAAGCACGAGATCGGCCTGCCGCTGACCGGTGCCCGCTACCTGCTGCTGACCCGGCGCGACGGCGGAGCGTCGCTACCGCTGCGCGCGATCGTGGCCGGCGGGCCGTCGGCCGGTACCACGATCGCCACGCCGATCGAATGGATCACGCTCGACCCGAAGGCCGACAGCGATGATCCGAACATCTGGTATTTCCGCACTCCGGGGCCGCTGCCGATCAGCCGGATCGATGTCGAACTGGCCAGCGACAATTCGGTCGCCCAGCTCGCCATCGCCAGCCGTGCCGGCGATGGCGGCGATGGCGGCGACACCGGCGACTGGCACCACCGCCATCGGCTGGTGGCGTTTTCGCTGCGGGATGGCGGCGACACACTGGCGTCGGAGCCGGTCGCACTCGGCGTGCTGCGTGACCGCGACTGGCGCATCGTCGCGGCGCCCGGTCTCGACCGGCCGCCGCGGCTGCGGCTCGGCTACCGGCCCGACCGCTTCGTGCTGCTCGCGCGCGGCGACGCACCGTTCCTGCTGGCCGCCGGCAGTGCCACGGCACGGCGCGCCGACTATCCGATCGAGGAGCTGCTCGCGGCGCTGCGGGCACGGCGCGAGCCGCAGTGGCAGCCACCGGACGCGCGGCTCGGAGCAATCCGTCCGCTCGCCGGTGACCCGGCCCGGCGTGCGCCATGGCCGTGGCAGCGCGGTCTGCTGTGGGTGTTGCTGGTCGGCGGTGCGGCGCTGGTGATCGTGATGGTGTTGCGGCTCGCCCGCCAGCCACCGGCCGGCTGAGACCGCCTCGAAATCCGACTGACTGCCGCGGCCGGCTCCGGACGCCTGCGGCGGCGTTGCGGGATGCAAGATCAGCGGCATCCGGCATCCGGCATCCGGCCCGCCGACGGACAGGTTTGGCATGCGACGTGCCGCCGACGCTCGGCACCCGATTCGCGGCAGCGCGCGTCCTCGGCCTACAGCGCTTCGAAGCGGTTCGCCGCGACGTTCTTGCGGACTGCGCGCGGATCCCAGATCCGGCCGTTCATGGCGATGTAGACGCCGGGCGGCAGGCACTGCACCGCTCCGACCGCGCAGCCGATGTTGAACTCGGCATCCGAGCCGCGGAATCGGGCCGGCGACAGCGCGCCGGTCAGCACGATCGTCTTGTCCGGGATGCTGGCCAGCACCCGGGCGGTCTCGATCATCGAATCGGTGCCATGGGTGACCAGCACGTGGCGGTCCGGCTGGGCAGCGATCGTCTGCCGGATCAGTTCGCGATCCTCGTCGGTCAGGTGCAGGCTGTCCTTGCGCAGGATCGGGATCACCGTGCAGCGGAACGCGACATCGAGTTCGTGCAGCAGCCGGCCGATCTGCGGTTCGCCGATCTGGTAGTCCGACTTGTCGTCGAAGTAGATCTTGTCGATCGTGCCGCCGGTGGTGACGATGCAGAGCTGGTTCATGCCGGGTGTCCGTGCGCAACGGCGCGCATTATAGGAGGTCCACCTGCATGACCGGTCGCCGCTACCGCGAGCCGTGCTTCTGCGCGCGCCGGCGGCCCAGGCCATCGATGCCGACCGCGCCGATCAGCAGCAGCGACAGCGCGATCTCGGTCGCCGCCAGTGCGGTCACCTGCGGATCGGTCCATAGTTCGCTGACACCGTGACAGAAATGCAGCAGGCTGACCACCGCGGCCCAGAACAGCGCGTTCGGTCTTCGACGCAGCAGCCCGAACGCCGGGACCAGCAGCGGGCCGGCGAACAGCAGCAGCGGCAGCCAGACCGGCAGCCGCAGCGGCGGCGACAGCCAGCCGTGCCACAGCCACTGCAGCGCGAACAGCAGCCAGAACGCGAGCAATCCGAGCCGCCGCATCAGGCCGGTGCTCCGAGCCGGGCGGCCAGCGCCGCGACCCGGCGACCGAGCGCGCGCGCCAGTTCGCGCTCGTCGTCGGTCAGCGGCAGCTCGCCGTCGACGCCGGCAACGTGGCTCGCGCCGTAGGGCGTGCCGCCACTGCGGGTCCGGTTCAGGGCCGGCTCGGTGAATGGCAGGCCGACGACATACATGCCGTGGTGCAGCAGCGGCAGCAGCATCGACAGCAGCGTCGATTCCTGCCCGCCGTGCTGGGTCGAGGTCGACGTGAACGCCGCAGCCGGCTTGCCGACCAGCGTGCCGGATGCCCATTCGGCGCCGGTCTGGTCGAGGAAGTGGCGCAGCGGCGCCGCCATGTTTCCGAATCGGGTCGGGCTGCCGAGGATCAGTCCAGCGCAGTCGGCGAGATCCTGCCGGTCGACATACGGGGCGCCGTCGACGGGTACCGGCGGCAATGCGGTGGCGGTCTGCGGCGCGACCGGCGGCACGGTCCGCAGCCGCGCCTGCATGCCGGGCACCTGCTCGACGCCGCGGGCAATCTGCCGCGCCAGTGCCGCGACGCTGCCGTGGCGGCTGTAGTACAGGATCAGGATTTCGCTCATGGCGGCGGATGGTACGTGACGACGAGGCGCAGGGTCTTGCGTCGACGCTGCTGACACGAGCTTCGTCGTGCGGGAACGGCTTGAGCGGCTTCAGCCGCGCTCCATTGCCCCTCTTGCCTGGGGAGCACCTGAGCGCAGCCTTCCGGCTTCACGTGGCATAGTTCGGCGATGCTGCCCAAGCCGCCCCTGCCGCCATTGCTGCGCCTGCTGCGCGACCGGGTTCCGCCGCACGTGCATGAGCGGCTGCACGATTTCTCCGGTTTCGTCTGGCGCCGCTTCCGCGAGGACCGCTGTTTCGAAACCGCCGGCGTGCTGGCGTACGCGACCGTGTTCGCGATCGTGCCACTGATGGTGGTCGTGTTCGGCGTGCTGGCGGCATTTCCGATGTTCTCGGTCTGGCGGCAGCGGCTGACCGAGTTCCTGTTCGTGCATTTCGTGCCGGACGCCGCGTCGGCGGTCGCCGAATACCTGTATCAGTTCGCCGACAACTCGACCCAGTTGACCAGTGTCGGCCTGCTCGGGCTGGGTGCGTCGGCGTTGTTCGTGATGATGAGCGTCGAGGACACCTTCAACCGGATCTGGCGGGTCCGGCGCCATCGGCCGGGACTGGCCCGGTTCCTGGTGTACTGGACGTCGCTGACGCTCGGACCGTTGCTGATCGTCGCCAGCCTGAGCGCTTCGCACTATCTGTTTTCGCTCGCGGTGCAGCCGGAACGTGGCGATCCTCCGCTGCTCGGCAACCTGGCCCGGATCGTGCCGCTGGCAGTCGAGCTTTCGATGTTCACGCTCGCCTACACGATCATTCCGAACCGCAAGGTCAAGCTGCGCCACGCGCTGATCGGTGGCGTGCTCGGCACCGGGTTGTTCCAGCTCGCCAAATGGGGGTTTTCGTTCTACCTGCGCAACGTGCCGTCCTACCAGCAGATCTACGGCACGCTCGCGGTGGTGCCGATCTTCCTGATCTGGGTCTACGTGTCGTGGGTCGTGATCCTGCTCGGTGCGTCGATCACTGCGTCGTTGTCGGCGTTCCGCTTCCAGCCGTGGGCCAAGCGGATTCCGCCCGGCTACGAGCTGTTCGCGTTGCTGCGCCTGCTCGGCCGCTTCATCGAGGCCGGCCGCAGCGGCCGCCTGCTCGATGTCGAGTCCTTGCGCCGGGTCGAGTCCGGCACCGGCGACGACCTGCTGCTCGGCCTGATGGAATCTCTGAGCGAGGCCGGCATCATCCAGCGCACCGAATCGGAAGGCTGGCTGCTCGCCCGGGATCCGGTGGTGCTGACGCTCGGCGAAGTCTGCCGCGCGACCGGCGTTGCGGTTCCGCTCGCGTTGGTCAGCCTGCCACCGATCGACGATGCGCTGGGCCGGTGCGCCGAGCGGGCCGTCATCGAACTGCGCGATCCGTTGCTGCAGCGGCTCGACGTGTCGCTCGCTGATATCCTGCAGCCCCCGCACGACGAGACCCGCTGATGCTGCGTTGCCTGTTCCTGTTGCTGCTGTGCATGGCAGTGCCGGCTGCGGCCACCGACGCCGTTCGCCCGAGCCTGCGGGTCGACACGCTCGATGACGGTCGCTTCGACCTGTCCGAACAGCGTGGTCGCTGGGTCGTCGTCAACTACTGGGCGACCTGGTGCGCGCCGTGTCTGAAGGAAATGCCGGAGCTGGCCGAGTTCGATGCCGCGCACGACGACGTCCGGGTGATCGGGCTGGCGTTCGAGGAGATCGACGAGGCCGATCTGCGCGCATTCCTGAAGACGCGACCGGCCGGCTATCCGATCGCGATGATCGACGTGTACGCGCCGCCGGCCGACTTCGACGTGCCGCGCGGCCTGCCGATGAGCTACCTGATCGCGCCGGACGGCGCGGTTGCCCGGCGTTTCCTCGGCCCGGTCACGGCGGCCGAACTGCGGCAGGCGATCGATGAGCACGCCGGCTGAGCGGGTTGCCGCCCGGTTCCGGATCCGCGGCCGGGTGCAGGGTGTCAGTTTCCGCGCAGCGGCCCGTCGTGAGGCGCAGCAGCCCGGTCTCGACGGCTATGTTGTCAACCAGCCGGATGGCAGCGTCGAGGTGCTGGTCGAAGGCGCAACCGATGCGATCGAGCGGCTGGCCGACTGGCTCCAGCGCGGCCCGGCGCTGGCGCGGGTCGATGCGGTCGTGCGCGAGCCGGCCGCCGCCACCGGGCGCTGCGGATTCGGTGTCGGATGAGCGACCTGCTGCAGTCGATGCGCCCGGCCGACCGCGCACCGCGCCGGGGCGAGACATCGGCAGGAGCCCGAGCCGATAGCATGACGCTGCGGCAAGTCATTGGGCGTCTTGTGAAATTCGACCTCGTCCGGGCGGACACCAACCGGCTGTTCTGGCAATTGCAGATTGCCGGCTGGGCCAGTATTGCGCTGTTCAGCTATCTGACCGCACTGGTCAATGGCAAGCCGTGGGACGCCTGGAAAGTGACGCTGCCGATCTATCTGGTCGGTTTCGTCGGCACGCTCGGTCTGCGCGGGTTGCTGCGGCTGTGGCGCGGCATGACGCCGGTGCAACTGGCGGCCGCGGTCGCGCTGCCGGTCGTGCTGGTCGGTGCGGTCATGAGCGCCACTCTCGGCGTCGCCTTGCAGCTCACCTGCGAGGGCGACGATTGCATGCCGCTGGAGCTGCAGAGTTGGTTCGGTGCGGCGGTCGGCTACACCTACCTGATCCTGGCCTGGGCGTTCCTGTACATCACGCTGCGCTTTTACCGCGAATTGCAGCGGCAGAGCCGGCAGGCATTGGAAGCGACCGCGGTCGCACACGAGGCGCAGCTCAAGATGCTGCGCTATCAGTTGAACCCGCATTTCCTGTTCAACACGCTCAATGCGATCTCGACGCTGATCCTCGACCGCGACACCGCGACCGCCAACCGCATGCTGCAGAGCCTGTCGGCGTTCCTGCGGCTGTCGCTGGACAACGATCCGATGGCCAAGGTCACGCTGCGGCAGGAGATCGATGCGCTGATGCAGTATCTCGAGGTCGAGCGGCTGCGTTTCGAGGAGCGGCTGCAACTGGCGTTCGAGATCGCCGACGACTGTCGCGAGGCGCAACTGCCGAGCCTGCTGCTGCAGCCGTTGGTCGAGAATGCGATCAAGCATGCGGTCGCCAAGCGGATCGACGGCGGCCTGCTGCAGATCCGCGCCCGCCGCGACGGCGACATGCTGGCGATCGAGGTCATCGACGATGGCCCCGGTGCCGGCCCGAACGGCCCGGCCGCGCCCGGCGCCGGACATGGCGTCGGCCTGCAGAACGTCCGCGAGCGTCTGCGGGTACTGTACGGCGACCGACAGCGCTTCGAGGCCGGCAATCGTGAGCCGCAGGGGTTCGCCGTGCGGCTCGCGCTGCCGTTCGAGCGCGCGGCCTGAACCTGCGGCAACGCGCGCCCCGGCCACGGTCGGGTCCGTGACGATCGCCACATGCCGGCCGGCCCCGGCGGCGGCAGGCTGGCACGAGCCTGGAGACTCCGATGGACCCGATCCGGACCCTGATCGTCGACGACGAACCGCTGGCTCGCCGTGGCCTCGAACTGCGCCTGCGCGAGCTTGGCGGCATCGAAGTGGTCGGCCAATGCACGCATGGCGCAGAGGCAGTCCGCAAGGTCGCCGAACTGCGCCCCGAGCTGATGTTTCTCGACGTGCAGATGCCCGAAATGGACGGCTTCGAGACGCTGGCGGCGATTCCGCCCGAGCAGCGCCCGATGGTCGTGTTCGTGACCGCGTTCGATCAGCATGCGGTGCGGGCATTCGAGGCCTGCGCGCTCGACTACCTGCTGAAACCGGTCGACGAGGAGCGGCTGCGACAGACGCTCGGTCGCGTCCGTGAATCGCTGTCCGAGCGCGCATCGCTGGTCCACCGCGAACGCCTGCTCGATCTGCTGCGGCAGGTATCCGGCCGCCCGGGACTGAGTCTCGACGACACGCTCGACCCGCTGCGAACGGCCGACCAGTTGCGTGGCCGCGACGTGCTGGCGATCCGTGACGGCCAGAAGACGGTCCGCGTGCAGATGGCGAGCATCCGCTACATCGAGGCGGCCGGCGACTACATGTGCGTGCACACCGACAGCGGCACGCATGTGCTGCGTTCGACGCTGCGCGAGCTCGAAAACGAGCTCGATCCGACCCATTTCCAGCGCGTGCACCGATCGACGATCGTCCATCTCGACCGCGTCCGGGCGCTACGTTCGCACATCAACGGCGAATATTTCCTCGAGCTCGACAGCGGCCAGGAGGTCAAGCTGTCACGCAGCTACCGCGACAAGGTCGAGCTGCTGCGCTGAACCGCGGCACACCCCGTTGCGGAGTTGCGGCAGCGAATGCCGGCCGCCGTTGCCGGCCGCCTGCGGTCAGCGTGGCCCGGCGCCGCGTGACATTCGTTCGGCCGGTCCGGGATCGCAGAGCGTATGGCGGCCGTCCTGCAGGTACGGCGTCAGCAGCGGCGCCATCCCCTTCAATACCTGCACCGGCAGTGCCGACGTGAACCCGAACCCGGCCGCTGCTTCGCCGGTCACGAACGCGGTCAGGGTGCCGAAATGGTTCGGCCCGAGATAGAACATGAACGTCGCTGTGCGGTTCAGCGCCCGCGACGCAATCACCTGGCCGCCGGCAGCGACGCTTTCGATCCGGTTGTCACCGGTGCCGGTCTTGCCACCGACTGTCAGCGGCGTGCCGTCGTCGCGCAGGAACGCGCCGTTGACCCGCCGGGCGGTGCCGTTTTCGACCACGTCCGCGAGCGCCACCTGCAGCGCGCGGGCGACCTCCGGCTTCATGACCCGGCGCGCGTCTCCCATCCGGAACAGGCTGGTTTCGTATGGCGTGTCGGCGGCGAAGTGCAGCTCGTCGATCCGCACCGTCGGCAGCCGGATGCCGTCATTGAGGATGATGCCGATCAGTTCCGATAGCGCGGCCGGCCGATCGCCGGAGCTGCCGAGCGCGGTCGCGTAGGACGGCACCAGGCTCGCGAACGGATAGCCGAGCCGACGCCAGCGCCGGTGGATGTCGAGGAAGGCCTCGACTTCGAGCATGATCCGCACCCGGGTGTCGCGCGCGCCCTTGTGCCGGCTGCGGAACAGCCAGCCGTAGACTTCCTGGCGCTGCTCGCGGCTGGCCGCCAGCACCTGCTCGAAGTCGGCCTCGGGGTGTTCGAACAGATAGCCGAGCAGCCACAGGTCGAGTGGATGCACACGGGCGAGGTAGGCCTGGTCGGACAGGCTGTGCTGGCCGCGGCTGTAGCTCCGGTACAGCGCGGCGATCCGGCCGGCGTCCGGATGCGCCGACTCCGGCAGTCTGGCCCGCAGCAGCGCGGCGAACTGCTCGACATTCGCCTGCGGCCGCAGGTAACGATCGGCGGCGGCGATCCGCAGCGGATTCTTCTGCACGCCGGAAAAGAACACCTCGAGCTGCTGCTCCGGCGTCTTGCCGCGATAGCGGCGCCAGAAGCGCGACAGGAATGACTTGCCTTCGCGATCGGCGAACCGGCTCAGGTATTGCAGCCGACGCGGATCGTTGTCGTCGCGCAGCAGCTCGGCGCTGCTGCCGGGCGTCTGGTACATGCTGTAGCGGACCACGTCGCGCATGATCCGCACGAACGGCAGGTTGATCGATTCGCGCAGCGACTCGCGCACGGTCGGGTTGCGGCCGTTGTCCTCACGGCGGAAGTTCGAGAATGTGTGCAGGCCGCCACCGGTGAAGAAGCGTTCGCCCGGGTTGGCCGAATAGCGGCGTTCCATTGCAGCGTCGAGCATCGTCGACAGGTCCGCTCCCGGTTTTCCGAGCAGGTAGTCGCGCGCCCATGCGGCCAGCCGGTCCTCGGCGGCGATCTCCAGCGCGCGCAGCGCGGCGGCGTCCTGGCCGGAGAAGCGCTGATGCAGTTCGGCAACGATCTCGAGGTAGGTCACCAGCGTGCGGAACTTGGCGGTCGAGCCGAGTTCGAGCTTGCTGGCCTCGTTGATGTCGAACAACTGGTGGGTGCTGTCGGTCTGCACGCGCACCGCGAAGCGGTCGGGCAGGCGTTCGAACAGCGTGAAGCTGTAGTCGACGTCGGCGGTGCTGTCGGCCGACAGCAGCCGCGCGCCGATCAGCCCGACCTCGGCCGCGAAGCCGGGTTCGGCGAGCCGGTGCAGATAGGCCGTCACCGCGTCCTGCAGTTCGCCGTGCAGGCTGGTGCTGGCCGACAGGTCGAGCCGATCGAGTTCGTACAGCGGCTTCTTCAGCAGCGTCGACAGCCGCGAGCGCGCGACCGCGACGCCCTTGCCGGCTTCGACCGGCTGCACGCTGGGGTCGATCTGCCAGTCGCGGAAGCGCAGGCGGGTGATCAGCGCCGCCTGCGCCAGACGGTCGGACACGATGCCGCTGCGCGCCAGCAGCCGCAGGTGAGCGTCGGTCAGCTCGGCGAGCTCGTTGCGGCCCTGCGCCAGGTAGAACGAAGGTCGCCGCTGCGCGATCATCAGCGACAGCACCTGGCGGAACGCGCGGGCGCGGTCGGCGTCGGTCGCATCCGGTGAGCGTTGCGGATCGAGCAGCCGGTTGACCTCGTCGAAATCGGCGCCGTACCAGACCCGCAAACCGTCGGCGAGGCCGTGCACTTCGCCGTGGCCGGGCGCGGCCGACAGCGGCACCGCATTCAGATAGTCGCGGACCACCTCGCGGCGCACGTCCAGCGTGTCGCGACCGAGCCGGTAGGCGCGCACGCTGGCCGACGCGAGCTGGCGCCACTTCTCGCCGAACGACAGCGTCATGCCATCCGGCGAATGGCGGAATTTCTCGATCTGGGTCGCCAGCGTGCTGCCGCCGGCGGACTGCTCGGCGGCACCGAACAGCTTCTGCGCCTGCGACACGACGGCGGCCGCGAGCCGCGGCCAGTCGACCGCCGGGTTGGCGCGCGGGCGCTGCGCGTCGAGCAGTTCGCGGTTCTCGATGAACAGCAGCGTCTGCGCCACCAGCGGCGGAATGTCGCCGAAACCGGCGTAGGCCTGGCGCGGATAGTCGAAGCGGAACAGCGGCTCGCGGCGGCAATCGAGGATCGACAATCCGGCCTGGACCTTCTCGCGATACGGCGGGTAGAGCCCGTGCTCGACGAAGTCGAGCAATGCCGGCGAGAAGCGCGTCTGCCGGTCGATGACGAAATCGCGTTCCTGCGCCCGCTCCAGCAGCAGCGGCAGGTAGGCGTAGCCGAGCCGCTTGTCGAACGGACCCTCGCGCGGATACTGCACGGCCGGGCTCGGCCCCGGCCCGAGCGACCAGTCCAGCGTGTTGGCGTAACGATGCAGCAGCCGCGATTGCAGACGCGCGGTCTGCAACTCGTAGGCGAGCCAGACGCCGAACAGCACCGAGGCCACTGTGGTGACGAGCAGCAGGATGCGGTGCAGGCGGCGCCAGCGCCGCGAGCGAGGCTTGCTCATCGGTGGCCCGGGGCAATGGTGGCGCGGAACAGATCGAGTCGACTCATGCGTCCCTGCATTCGGATCCGGTCGTGGGTACTGCACGCTCACGGTAATGCTGCCGATCTGTCGGCGGCTGGCACGCGGTCTGCCGGCACGCCACGATCGTCGGGATGCTGCCGCCGGGCGTGCGAACCGGCACGACGGTCGGAGCGGATGCTCGAGTCAACGGCGAGCGGCCCTTGCGACCGGAAGCACGGCCAGACGATACCGCGCCGGCGGGCGGCCTCGGCCGGGCAGATCACGCGCGGGCGGGTCGCCGTTCAGCCTGCGGCCGGGGACGCCGGATGGCCGCTTCGGCTACGCTGTCGGCCGCGGATGCGGAGCCCGGGCATGACGATCGCGATGGGGAGTTGTCTGTGCGGCGACCTGCGGGTCGGCCTCGAGTTGCCGTCGCAGTGGGTTGCACACTGTCATTGTTCGATGTGCCGGCGTGCGCATGGGGCGGCGTTCGTCAGTTGGGTCGGCATGCGCGCCGAGCGCTGTCGGATCGACGATCCGCAGCAGCGTCTGCAGTGGTATCCGTCGAGCCCGGGCGCGGAGCGTGGCTTCTGCGCCCGCTGCGGCAGCACATTGTTCTTCCGTTCCGAACGCTGGCCCGGTGAGTTGCACATCGCGCTGGCGAACATGGTCGACCCGGTCGACCGCGCGCCGCAGGTGCATGCGTTCTGGGACACTCACGTCGACTGGGTGCAGCTCGATCCGGGCGACGGCTTGCCGCGCAAGCCCTGATCGGTCGCCGGGCGCGGACGCCGTTGTCCAGCGTTCGCCCGGGCCGAGGATCGGATCAACCGGCGACGCTGCGGCTGCCGGCGGCCTGCGGTACGCGTGGCCAGCGTTTCAGGATTGCCGCCTTGATGCCGGCCGCATCGAGGCCGGCTTCGGCCAGCAACTGCTCGCGGCTGGCATGCTCGAGGAAGCTGTCGGCCAGGCCGAGCTGCAGCAGCGGCCGTTCGATGCCGCTGGCGTGCAGGAATTCGGCTACCGCGCTGCCGGCACCGCCAGCGATCGCGTTGTCCTCGATGGTCACGAAGGCGCGGTGGCTGGCGGCCAGTTCGAGCAGCAGCGCTTCATCGAGCGGCTTGACGAAGCGCATGTTGACGACGGTCGCATCGAGCTCGTGGCCGGCCACCTCGGCCGCGGCGAGCAGGCTGCCAAAGGCGAGGATCGCGACCTCGCTGCCGCGCCGGCGCAGTTCGGCGCGGCCGATCGGCAATGTGTCGAGGCCCGGCTCGACAGCGACGCCGGGGCCGCTGCCGCGCGGATAGCGCACTGCGGCGGGGCCGCTGTGCCGGTGGCCGGTCGACAGCATCATCCGGCATTCGTTCTCGTCGGCCGGCGCCATGATCAGCATGTTCGGAATGCAGCGCAGGAACGACAGGTCGAAGCTGCCGGCGTGGGTCGGGCCGTCCGGACCGACCACGCCGCCGCGGTCGATCGCGAACAGCACGTCGAGGTTCTGCAGTGCGACGTCGTGGATCAACTGGTCGTAGCCGCGCTGCAGGAAGGTCGAATAGATCGCGACCACCGGCTTCATGCCTTCGACCGCCATGCCGGCGGCGAGCGTGATCGCGTGCTGTTCGGCGATCGCGACGTCGAAATAGCGGTCGGGGTATTCCTGCGAGAAGCGCACCAGGCCCGAACCCTCGCGCATCGCCGGCGTGATGCCGAGCAGGCGCGGATCATCGGCGGCCATGTCGCAGAGCCAGTCGCCGAACACCTGGGTGTAGGTCGGCTTGGCCGGGCCGGCTTTCTTGACCACGCCGACGGTCGGATCGAACGGGCCGACCGCGTGATATTCGATCTGGTCGCCCTCGGCAAGTTCGTAGCCCTTGCCCTTGGTCGTGATGACATGCAGCAGTTGCGGGCCGTGCAGGCCCTTCAGCGTCGACAGCGTCGCCAGCAGCGCCGGCAGGTCGTGGCCGTCGATCGGGCCGGTGTAGTGGAACCCCATTTCCTCGAACAGCGTCGACGGCACGAACATGCCCTTGGCATGCTCTTCCCAACGCTTGACGAAACGCGCCGCGGCGTTGTCGCGGCCGAGGATCTTCTTGCCGCCCTCGCGCACCGCATTGATCGTCCGGCTGCCCATCATCCGGCCGAGCATCTTGGTCAGGCCGCCGACGTTCTCGGAAATCGACATCCGGTTGTCGTTGAGGATCACCAGCAGGTTCGGTTCCGGCTCCATGCCGCCGCCGTGATTCAGCGCCTCGTAGGCCATGCCGGCGGTCATCGCGCCGTCGCCGATCACCGCGACGACCCGCCGCGGATCGTTGCGGCGGGCCAGCGCGACCGCCATGCCGAGCGCGGCCGAGATCGAGGTCGAGCTGTGGCCGACGCCGAACGTGTCGTACTCGCTCTCGTCGCGCTTCGGAAACGGCGCCACGCCATCCTTCTGCTTGACGGTGTGGATGCGGTCGCGGCGGCCGGTCAGGATCTTGTGCGGGTAGCACTGGTGGCCGACATCCCAGACCAGCCGGTCGGTCGGCGTGTCGAACATGTAGTGCAGCGCGACGGTCAACTCGACGACGCCGAGTCCGGCGCCGAAATGGCCGCCGCTACGGCCGACCGATTCGATCAGGTATTCACGCAGTTCGCCGGCAACCGCAGCGACCCGGTCGGCCGGCAGCCGGCGCAGGTCGGCCGGGCTTTCGATGGTCGCGAGCAGGGGATAGCGCTGGGAATCGATCATCGGTTCGGCAAACGTCGGTGAGCTCGCCATTTTCGGCGCTGGCGACGGGATCGGCAAGGAAAGCGGCCGGAGCACGCGACCTCGCCGGCACGCCGCCGTCGGCCGGCTCCCCAGCGGGAGCGCGCGTCAGCGCCCGCGCAGCCGGCTCATCAGTCCGCCGCGCGCGGCATCGGCACTGCCGGGGCTGCCGGCTGTCGAATCGCTCTCGACCAGGCCGATCGCATGGCAGGCGTTGATGAAATCGACCACTTCGTCGGCGCCGGCGCCGCTGGCGGCGGCCAGCTCGTCGATCGTGCACGGCTGCTTCAGCATCGCGGTTGCGATACGGAAATGCTTCGGGTATTCGCGTTCGCTCTGCAGCCACTTGCTCAGCTTGAAGCGGCCCGCCTGCGCCAGCTCCGGCTGCAGACGGCCGTCGAAACCGTGCAGCGCAGCCAGCCAGCGCAATCGCGCCAGCGGTTGGGTGCCGCCCAGTTGGCCCGCCTGGCTGGCGTACTCTGCCGCATCGACTGGCTCGAGATCGGCAGCGTCGATGGGGCGTTGGCAATGCGCTGCGAGTGGCTTCAGCGTGCTGCCGCCGACGTAGGTGCCGGCGCTGCTGTCGAACAGCAGCGGCGGCTCGGCATTCTTCAGTCGCACCGGGCCGCGCCCGGTGCCGGCGGTCAGATGGTCGATCAGTCGCGGCGCGGTGGTCGCCCGCGGTGCCGCCTCGTCCGCTGGCGACGGCATGGCCGGACCATCCGCATCCGCCTTCGGCGGTGCCGCGCGGACGTCAGCCACCGGTCGCGCCTGCACATCGGCGACCGGCGCCGGCCGGGCGTGGCCTCCGCCGAGCTGCTGCAGCAGGGTCCGCAGGCCATCGGCCGTGACCGGTCGCGGCAGCACGAAGTCGGCATCGGCACGTCCGGCGGTGACCGCGACAATCGGCCGCGCACCGCCCTGGGCCTTCAGCCAGGTCATCTGGCCGTACATCGAATCGAGGTCGATCAACAGTACGGCAGCGTCGTTTTCCGCTGCCAGCGCCCAGCCGGGAACCGCCGCCGCCTCGAATTGCGTGCGGAAGAGCGCTTCCTCATCCCGGTCGAAGCCGGACAAACCGAGAGTTCTTGCAGGCATCGTCGCCCCCAGGATCGGCACGCCGGTGGCGGCGCGCGAGAAGCGCCGAAGTGTGGGTCAAGCGATGAACGGCGTCAATTCGATGACGGTTGCGGTTGCGGGTCGAATCTGCTGGTTGCGGTCCGGGTCAGGCCAGGTCGCGCCGGTGACGCGGCAGATGGTTTCGGAGGAATTCCATCTGGTCGGCCAGAATGTTGCGGTTCGACAGGATCAAATGCTCGACCCAGCTCGGCCGGTACGGCACCGCCAGCAGCGGCATGCCGGCCTGCTGCGGGGTCCGGTTGCCCTTCCTGACGTTGCAGGAAACACAGGCGCTGACGACATTGACCCAGATGTCGCGCCCGCCGCGCGACAGCGGCAGCACGTGGTCGCGGGTCAGGTGCGCGCGCGGGAACGATTGCCCGCAGTACAGGCACAGATGGCGGTCGCGGGCGAACAGCGCGGCGTTGGTCAATGCCGGTGTCGGATCGACCGCGGCCGGACGCGCCTGGCTGCGCGCGGCGACGATCGGATGCAGTTCGATCCGGCTCTGTTCGCCGCGCAGCCGGTTGTAGCCGCCGCGGATCGTCAGGCATGGATCGCCGAGCGTCCAGGCAACCGCGTCGCGCACGTACAGGCAGGTCGCGTCCTTCCACGATATCCAGTCGAGAATGCGACCGCTGGCGTCCAGCGCCAGCACCCGCGTGGCATGGATGTCGCCGGTGCGTGCCTCGTCGGTGCGGACACTCGTCAACTGCATGCGGACCTCCTCGCGAAGGCGGTCACGCGCCGCGCAGGCCGGCGCCGTCGATCGCCTGACAGCCCGAGCATAGCGAATTTGCGTGACCGTCAACGCGATCATGCACGCGAGCGGACGAATGCGGCGGCCGATCGGAATATCCGCCGACGGCCGAGCCGGCCAGCGGGAGCCGACGCGCTTGCAGGGCTGTACGTCCGCTCGGAGCAGCCGCTACAGCGGCTTCACCATCCGCAGCATCTCGACGCCGAATCCGGCCGCTTCGTAGACCCGCCGGCCGCGTTCGTTGCCGGGAAACACCGCCAGTTGCAGCCGCTCGCAGCGGTGTTCGCGGGCGAACTGCTCGGAGTAACGCAGCAGCGCCTGGCCGATCCCGCGGCCATCATGACCCTTCGCGACCGCCAGGTCGGAGATGTGGCAGTTCTGGTGCCCGGTGAAGAAATCGGTGACCAGTTGCAGGTGCAGGAAACCGAGCCGGCTGCCGTCGCTGTCGTCCTCGGCAATGAACATGAAGGAGCCCGGTGGCGAGTCCTCGAGGTGCCGCAGCAGGTCGCGCCGGATGCCCTCCAGCACGACGTTGCGGCGACGCCATCGCGGCAGTTCGAAATCAACGAAGCGATCGGACAACTTGACGAGGAACGCCTCGTCGTCGGGGCTTGCCGCGCGGATCAACAGTTCGAGGTCACCGGCCTGGATGTGCATGGGTGCGGGAGTGCGGTTGGGGCATCGGCATTATGCGCAAAACGTGGCGGGTCGCGGATGGCTTCATTCGCTGTCGAACAGCGCGTCGGGCATCGCCATCAGCGGCGCCGCGCCGGCCCGGATCGCCGCTGCGTGCGACAGGGTGCGCGGCAGGATCCGGCCGAAATAGAAGCGGGCCGTTTCACGCTTGGCCTGGGCGAGCGGGGTGCCGGCATGCAGCCGGTCGGCGGTCGCCACCGAACGTGCCCACCAGTACGCGACCGCGACGTAGCCGGAATAGAACAGGTAGTCGACCGACGCGGCACCGAGCTCCTCCGGGTTCTCCATGACGCGGCGGCCGATGTCCATGGTCAGTTGCTGCCAGTCCTGCGCGATCTGCGCGAGCGGCGCGACGAACTCGGCCATCTGCGGGTTGTGCGTCTCGGCGCTGCAGAACTCGACGATCATGCCGAGGAAATGCTTCAGTCCGGCACCCTGCTGCTGGATCACCTTGCGGCCGAGCAGGTCGAGCGCCTGGATGCCGGTGGTGCCTTCGTAGATCGTCGTGATCCGCGCATCGCGGGCGAGCTGTTCCATGCCCCATTCGCGGATGTAGCCGTGACCGCCGAAACACTGCAGCGCGAGATTGGTGCACTCGACGCCCCATTCGGTCAGGCAGGCCTTGACGATCGGGGTCAGGAAGCCGAGCAGTTCGTCGGAGCGCTTCTGCTCGTCGGCGTCCGTGCTGCGCTCGACGATGTCGATCAGCGTCGCCGCATGCAGCGCCATGACCCGGCCGCCTTCGGTCAGCGCCTTGCAGGTCAGCAGCATCCGGCGGATATCCGGATGCACGATCAGTGGATCGGCCGGCTTGTCCGGCGCCTTCGGGCCGGACAGCGAACGCATCTGCAGCCGCTCGCGGCTGTAGCGCAGCGCGTTCTGGTAGGCCCGTTCCATCAGTCCGAGGCCCTGGATGCCGACCGCGAGCCGCGCGGTGTTCATCATCGTGAACATCGCATTGAGGCCCTTGTTCGGCTGGCCGATCAGCCAGCCCTGCGCGCCGTCGAAGTTCATCACGCAGGTCGCCGAACCGTGGATGCCCATCTTGTGTTCGATCGAGCCGCAGCGGACCGCGTTGCGTTCGCCGACCGAGCCGTCGCGGTCGACCTTGAACTTTGGCACGATGAACAGCGAGATGCCCCTGGTGCCGGGCGGCGCGTCCGGCAGTCGCGCCAGGACCAGGTGCGCGATGTTGTCGGTGAAATCGTGCTCGCCGGCGGTGATGAAGATCTTGGTGCCGTGCACCGAGTAGCTGCCGTCGGCGTTCGGTTCGGCGCGGGTCTTCAGCAGGCCGAGGTCGGAGCCGCAGTGCGGCTCGGTCAGGCACATCGTGCCGGTCCAGCGGCCTTCGACGATCGGCTTCAGGAACACCTCGCGGTGCCATTCCTCGGCGTGCTGCTTGAGCGCCTCGGTGGCGCCGTGCGACAGCAGCGGGTAGTTGCCCCAGGCGAGGTTCGCCGAATCGATCATTTCCTTCAGCGTGACGCCGAGCGACTCCGGCAGCGCCTGGCCACCGTAGGCCTCCGGCGCGGTCAGGCCGTTCCAGCCGCCATCGACGAACTGCCTGTAGGCATCCCTGAAACCGGTCGGCGTCTGCACGTCGCCGCTCGCCGGGTCGAACCGGCAGCCTTCGGCGTCGCCGCTCTGATTCAACGGCGCCAGCACGTTTTCGGTGAACTTCGCGGCTTCCTCGAGCACGGCGTCCATCACGTCGCGCTGGGCGGCCTCGAAACCGAGCCGGCGGTACAACGACTCGGCTTCGAGCACGTCGAACAGGGCGAATTTCATCTCGCGCACGGGCGCGCGGTAGCTGTTCATCGATGGGACTCCTGCAGGCGGAAAATCAGCGCAAGACGCGCTCGAGGCCGGGCACGCGATCGAGCCGGCTGGCGAATTCGAACGGGTAGGTGCCGCGCGGCTCGGCACTGACGATCCGGCCCTCGAGCCGGTAGCCGATGCCGCGGCCTTCGGCCAGTGCGCGCTCGACGCTGTCGCGGACGGCGGGCGGCGGGGCCAGCGTGGTTTCGACCAGCTCCACCGAGCTGGCGACGACCGCGATTTCGGTATCGATCGTCAGCGTGCCGGCGTCGGCCGAGTCGAGCATCAGCGTCGCCTCGATGCGCGAGAACCGCATCGGCACTGTGCTGTAGTTGTGCACGCGCAACTGCAGCCGCCAGCCGTCCGGCTCGAGCTGCAGTTGCTGGATCTGCGCCTGCGGCGGGAATACCCGCTTCTTCGGCCCACCGCCGCCGCAGGCGGCCAGCACGAGCGCCACGACCAGGCACAACAGGATCGACCTCATCGACGCTCCCTACGCAGGCGTATACTGGGCCCAGAGCATAACAATCGCCGGCCCACGGGGGGATGCCGGGGGCGGTGGTTCCATCGAGAGCCCGCCGGGATGCCGATGCCGAATCTCTCCACGACGCCTGCCGGCACGCCGCCGGTGGTGATGCCGTTTCGCTCGCTGGAACAAGCTGCCGAAGCGGTTGTCGACCTGATCGGCGCCAGCGCCGACATGGCGCTGTGGGCGGTGGCCAAGATCGAAGGCGAGCACTGGGTGCCGCTGGCCGTGCGCGACGCCCGCTACGGCATCGGGCGCGGCCGTTCGGCGATCTGGCTCGATCTGCTCTGTGCGCAGGCGACCGCCGGCCGGGTGCCGATCGCGGTCGCCGACGTGGCGGCCGACCCGCGCGCTGCCGCGCTGGTCGCCCCGCTTGGCGCGCCGGTCGGAAGCTGCCTGTGTCATCCGATCCACGACGGCAACGGCCTGCTGTTCGGTGCCGTCTGTGCATTCGACCCGCAGCCACGCCGTTTCGATCCGGAACGGATGTCGGCCCGGCTACGCGCCGCGGCGCAGGTCATCACCAGCCATCTGGCGCTCGAGGAGCAGATCGAGGACACCCGCCGGCGCGCCGAGCGGGCCGAACTGGAGTCGCGCACCGACCCGATGACCGGGGTGCTGAACCGGCGCGGCTGGGAACTGGCGATGACCCAGGAGCAGGCGCGGATCGTCCGCACCGGCGGCTCGGCGGCGATCGTGCTGGTCGACCTCGACGGGCTGAAGAAGGTCAACGACAGCCAGGGTCACGAAGCCGGCGACAGCCTGATCCTGCGCTGTTCCCGCGTGCTGGCCAACCAGGTCCGCTCGCGCGACGTGGTGGCCCGGCTCGGCGGTGACGAATTCGCGATGCTGCTGGCCGGCATCGATCGCACGGTGGCCGGTCAGGTGATCGAACGGATCCGGCAGGCACTGCTGAACGCGCAGGTCTGCTGCACGCTGACCTGGAGCTGGGCCGGCGTGCTCGGCTCGCTGGAGGAGGCGCTGGCCGAGGCCGACATGCTGCTGATCGAACACAAGAAACGGCACGGCCGCTCGGCCGAGCGGATCGCCGGGGTCGACCTCACGTGAACGACCCGCGCGATCCGGTCGTGCTGGCCCCGGTCGACGACGAGACGGCGCGCCTGCGCGAACGGCATGACCGGCTGCTGCGGCAGTTGCAGCAGGATGCCGACGCCCACCAGGCGATCGAAGGCCTGCTGCGCCGCTTCGTGCAGCGCCTGTGCCTGGCGGCGCACGGCCTCGACGATGGGCTCGACCGCGTGCTGGACCGGACGTCGGTTGCCGCGCGCAGCGGTGCCGGCGCCGCCGAGCTCGAGCCGCTGTTGACCGAGTTGTCGAATGCGGTCGCGAACGCGGCGCCGCCGGCCCTGCTCGCCGCGCAGCACGGACGCACGCTGTCGGCCGACGATGAACTGGCCTTGCGGCGGTCGCTGGCCGCCATCATCGACCGGATCGACATCGATCCGGCACTGGCCGACCGGGCCGGCGATATCCGTGGACGGCTTGAGCAATCGAAGGGCTTGCCGGGCATGGTCGAGGCCTGCGGCTCGCTCGGCGAGCTGGTCGCCGCGCAACGCGAGCGGCTGAAACTGGAACAGGCCGACGTGCAGCGGATCCTGTTGCAGGTCGACACCCGGCTGCACGAGTTCGTCGCCTATCTGCGCGGCGAGGCCGCCGAACGACGGCGCGCCGAGCAGAGCCGGCAGCAGTTCGACGACGGTCTGCTCGGCGAAGTGCGCGAACTCAGCGAAAGCGTGCAGCAGGCGACCGATCTGAACCAGTTGCGCGCCGAAGTGGGCCGCAAGCTCGAGGCGGTCGACCTGCACCTGCAGCAGTTCCGCAGCCGCGAGCACGAGCGTGCCGAGGAGTACCGGGTCCGCGCCGAGCGGATGCGCGCGCGGGTCGAACAGCTCGAGCATGAGGCGCGGGCGCTGCAGGCCTCGCTGCAGCGCGAACAGATCAATGCCAGCACCGACCCGTTGACCGGCATCCCGAACCGGCTCGCGTTCGATCAGCGCATCGGGCTCGAGTACAAGCGCTGGAAGCGGTTCGGTCGGCCGCTCGCGATCGCGGTATGGGACATCGACCACTTCAAGCACATCAACGATCGCCACGGCCACCGGGTTGGCGACCGGGCGATCCGGGCGGTCGGCCGGCTGCTTGCGCGGCAGGTCCGCGAAACCGATTTCGTCGCCCGCTACGGCGGCGAGGAATTCGTCACGATCTTCGTCGACACCCGCGCCGAGCAGGCCATGATCGCGGCCGAGAAGATGCGGCGGGCGGTGGCCGCGCTGACGATCGACGGCGGCGACGGCGAGCTGCGGCTGACTGTGTCCTGCGGCATTGCCGAATTCCACGGCGGCGACGACCCGGAGCAGGTATTCGAGCGCGCCGACCGGGCGATGTACCTCGCCAAGGAGCATGGCCGGAACCGCTGCGTTCGCGACGGCGATTCCGGCGGCGCTGACTGACCGTCCGGGCTCAGCGGATTACCGGATCCCGATTCGAATCCCGAATCCCGAACGCTACAGCCGGGTCACCTGATAGAACGTGTGGTCGCCGATCCGCGCGACCGGCGTGCCCTTGGCCCAGTCCGGGGTCACGATGTCGAGCACGACGAAATGGTCTGCGCCCGGAACGACCTGCTTGCGGTCGGCGGTCGGGCGCTGCCACTCGCGCTGCGCCCGCAGCGCCACGGCAACCGCGCGATCCCACGCCACCGGGTTGCGGATCCGGAAGCGCGGCGAGACCAGGGTGGGGGCGAACTGCTTCGGTGCGGTGACCACTTCGCAGACGTTGTCGCCCCAGCGGCGCGTCTCACGCCGGCGCAGCGCCACTTCGGCGACCGCCAACTGGCCCAGCTCGGACTGGTTGCGTGCCTCCAGGTAGATCGTGGTAGCGAGGCACAGCGAGTCGGCCGTCGGTTGCGGCAGCAGATTCGCCATCCAGAGAATCCAGGCCAGTTTCATCGCGGACTCCTTGATCCGTTGCGATGGTCCAGCCCGCTTGCGGCACAGCCGCGTGCGAGCGCCGCGAGGCTCCCGACCGGGGGCTTCGCAAACGGAGGACCACCATGGCGTTGTGGGGGTACGCCTGGCGCGGGCCCGGGGGCATCGCGGCGCCAGCCGCAGCGGCTGGTCCATCGCGGATAGGCGGGGACCGGCCGGTTCCTGCACCGTCGGCAGAGGCCGTTGGGTGCGCTCGGGTGGGACGAAGCTAAGTTCGGTCGTCCCAACCCGGAATGAATGCGTCCCGCGGAAGCGGCGCTGTGGAAGTTGGCGCGAAGATACCCGGCCGGAATCGAGTTGTCGACCCAGTCGTCTCGCAAGTCTTTGAGACTTCAGTGTTTCTGCGGGATTGCGAGCTCATCGGCAGCGCCGCGGCGGCCGCCCGCAGACGGCCGGACCGGGCTGAATGCGAGCTCAACGGGTGCCGCGGGCGCGGGCGAAGGCGGCGGCCAGCGCGTTGTCGGCCGGTGCCGCGGCGGGCTTGCCGCGCTCGCCGCCGGCTGACCTCGGCCGGCCGCGTTCGACCGGCGCGGACGTGCCGGAGCGTGGTCGCGCCGCGCCATCGTCGCGACCGGCCGGCGTGTCGTCGAGCCGGCGGGTCAGGCCGATCCGGCGCCGCTGCAGGTCGACCTCGACGACCCGGACCTTGACGATGTCGCCGGCCTTGACGACGTCGCGTGGGTCCTTGACGAAGCGGTCGGCCAGCGCCGAAACGTGGATCAGGCCGTCCTGGTGGACGCCGATGTCGACGAACGCACCGAAGGCGGCGACATTGGTGACGACGCCCTCGAGGATCATGCCGGGCTTCAGGTCCCGGATGTCCTCGATGCCGTCGGCGAAGCGCGCTGCCTTGAACTCCGGCCGCGGGTCGCGTCCGGGCTTCTCCAGCTCGCGCAGGATGTCACGCACGGTCGGCAGCCCGAAGCGCTCGTCGGTGAACTGCTCCGGCCGCAACTGGCGGACGAAGGCGGCGTCGCCGATCAGTTGCCGGACCTCGCGGCCGCAGCTCGCGACGATCCGTTCGACCACCGGATACGCCTCCGGATGCACCGCCGATCCGTCGAGCGGTTCGTCGCCGCCGGCGATCCGCAGGAAGCCGGCGCATTGCTCGAAGGTCTTGTCGCCGAGCCGCGGCACCTTGAGCAGATCGCGGCGGCGGCGGAACGGGCCGTTCTGGTCGCGGAACATCACGATATTCTCGGCCACCGTCGTCGACAGCCCGGCCACGCGGGCGAGCAGCGGTGCCGACGCGGTGTTGACGTAGACGCCGACCGCGTTGACGCAGTCCTCGACCCGCGCATCGAGCGCGCGGGCGAGCTGGTGCGGATTGACGTCGTGCTGGTACTGGCCGACGCCGATCGCCTTCGGTTCGATCTTGACCAGTTCGGCCAGCGGGTCCTGCAGCCGGCGGGCGATCGACACCGCGCCGCGCAGGCTGACGTCGACGGTCGGGAATTCGCGCGCCGCGATCTCCGACGCGGAATAGACCGAGGCTCCGGCTTCGGAGACGACGATCTTGGTCAGCTTCAGCTCCGGATGCTTGCGGATCAGCTCGCCGGCCAGCTTGTCGGTCTCGCGCGATGCGGTGCCGT
The DNA here is from genome assembly GCA_041687455.1 of Lysobacteraceae bacterium. Taxonomy (GTDB): domain Bacteria; phylum Pseudomonadota; class Gammaproteobacteria; order Xanthomonadales; family Xanthomonadaceae; genus JAWLBY01. The sequence continues at coordinate 209,090 of JAWLBY010000004.1, forward strand.
TGCCGATCGCGATCAGCTCGACGGCGTGCGCGCGGCACAGTGTGGCCAGCGCGGCGATCGAGGCGTCCCACTGCCGCTTCGGTTCGTGTGGGTAGATGGTGTCGGTCGCGACCAGCTTGCCGGTCGGGTCGACCACTGCCACCTTGACCCCGGTGCGCAGCCCCGGATCGAGCCCGAGCACCGCGCGCGGGCCGGCCGGTGCGGCCAGCAGCAGATCCTTCAGGTTGTCGCCGAACACCGCAATCGCATCGGTCTCGGCACGTTCACGGGCCTGGCCGAACAGGTCCAGCGACAGATGCACCGCGAGCTTGGCGCGCCAGGTGAAGCGGCAGCATTCGGCGAGCCAGCGGTCGGCGGCCCGGCCGCCGAGCTGCAGTCCCGCGTGCCGCGCGACCATCGCTTCGGCCAGCGCATGGCCGGCGCCGGCGTCGCTGCCCGGGTCGAGGTCGAGCGTGATGATGTCCTCGCGGCGGGCGCGAAACAGCGCCAGGAGCCGGTGCGATGGAATCTTCGCCAGCGCTTCGGCGTGGTCGAAATAGTCGCTGTATTTCGCGCCTTCGGCCTGCTTGCCGTCGACGACGCGGGCGCGGATCACGCCGTTCGCGGTGAGCCAGTGGCGCAGCTCGCCGACCAGCGCGGCGTTCTCGGCCCAGCGCTCCATCAGGATCGCGCGGGCGCCGTCGAGCGCGGCCTTGACGTCGGGCACGGCCTTTTCCGCATCGACGAAATCGGCGGCGAATGCTTCCGGCTGCAGTGACGGATCGGCCAGCAGGCCATCGGCCAGCGGCTCGAGTCCGGCCTCGCGGGCGATCTGGGCCCTGGTCCGACGCTTCGGTTTGTACGGCAGGTACAGATCCTCGAGTCGCGCCTTGCTGTCGGCCGCCTCGATCTCGCCGCGCAGCGCGTCGGTCAGCTTGCCCTGCTCGGCGATGCTGGCCAGCACGGTGGCCCGACGGTCCTCGAGTTCGCGCAGGTAGCCGAGGCGGGCTTCCAGCGTGCGCAGTTGGGTGTCGTCGAGACCGCCGGTCACTTCCTTGCGGTAGCGGGCGATGAACGGCACCGTCGCGCCTTCGTCGAGCAGGCCGATCGCGGCCTCGGTCTGGCGGGGCTGGGCGCCGATCTCGGCGGCGATGGCGGCGGCGATCTGGCGCGACACGGAAGCGGGCAGGGCGGACATCGACTCTCGGTGCAGGGGGCGGGCCGGCGATTGTGGCAACCGAAGCTCGGTCCGTCACCGCTTGACACGCCGGGCCCGCGCCGACCGGCCGTGGCTTTCGTCACATTCACCGACACCGCGCGATTGGCGATACTGCCGGACCCCCACTTCGGACCCGCTCCGATGCACATCCGCGCCAGCGCGTTCGTTGCGACCGGGTTCGATGGCCTGCCGTCCAGGCGCCGAGCGGCGAACACGGGGGCGCCGCGATGAAACTGATCGGCCTGATCGGCGGCATGAGCTGGGAGTCCTCGGCCGAGTACTACCGGATCGTCAATGCGGCGGTCCGCGACCGGCTCGGCGGCCAGCATTCGGCCCGCGTGCTGCTCTACAGCGTCGACTTCGCCGAAGTCGAACAGATGCAGCACGACAGTCGCTGGTCGGATGCGGCGGCGCTGATCGCCGATGCCGCGGCCCGGCTCGAGCGCGGCGGCGCCGAGCTGCTGCTGCTGTGCACCAACACGATGCACTGCGTGCTGCCCGACATCGAAGCCGGCTTCGGCGTGCCGCTGCTGCACATTGCCGACGCCGCCGGGCGGGCGATCACGGCTGCCGGCCTGCGCCGGATCGGCCTGCTCGGCACCCGCTTCACGATGGAAGGCGCGTTCTATCGCGAACGCCTGCAACAGCGTTTCGGCCTCGACGTCGTGATCCCGGACGAAGCGGAGCGGGCGTCGATCCATCGCATCATCTACGACGAGCTGTGCCGCGGGCAGATCCGCGAGCCATCGCGCGACGCGTACCGGCAGGTCATGCGGCGGATGGTGGAGCAGGAGGGAGTCGAGGGATTCGTGCTCGGCTGCACCGAGATTCCGCTGCTGATCGGTTCCGACGACGTGCCGTGGCCGCTGTTCGACACCACCCGGCTGCACGCCGAATGGGCGGTCGAGGAGGCGCTGGCCACGCCCGCCGGCTGATCGGCGGGCGCCGATCTTCACGCCCTGCTCACCGGTCGTCGGCGTATCTTCACATTCGTGATTCACGCGAAGCGGGTGCAGCGATGAAGATGCGCGACGAACCGGCCGGGCTGATCCTGCTGGTGGAGGACAACCGCAACATCTCGGAGATGGTCGGCGAGTACCTGGAGCGCCGCGGCTTCGGCGTCGACTACGCCGGCGACGGCATCGACGGGCTGCGGCTGGCCAGCGAGAACAGCTACGACGTCATCATCCTCGACCTGATGTTGCCGCGGCTGGACGGATTCGAAGTCTGCCGGCGGCTGCGCAACGAGGCGAAGAAGTCGACCCCGGTGCTGATGTTGACCGCGCGCGACACGCTCGACGACAAGGTCCGCGGGCTCGAAGCCGGTGGCGACGATTATCTGGTCAAGCCGTTCGCGATCCAGGAGCTCGAGGCACGGATCCGCGCGCTGATCCGGCGCGATCGGCGGCAGGTCAGCGCCGAAGTGCTGCGGGTCGGCGACCTCGAGCTCGACACCGCGACGCTGCGCGTGACCCGCGCCGGCCGCGAGCTGCAGTTGTCGCCGATCAGTCTCCGGCTGCTGACGATCCTGATGCGCGAGTCGCCGCGGGTGGTCAGTCGGCGCGACATCGAACGCGAGATCTGGAGCGACTCGCTGCCCGACTCCGACACGCTGCGCAGCCACCTGTACAACCTGCGCAAGATCATCGACAAGCCGTTCGAGCAGCCGCTGCTGCACACGATCCACAGCGCCGGCTACCGGCTGGCCGCGGTCGACCAGCTCGACCTGCCGCGCTCGGCGTGAGCAGCGCCGGGCCGGGCGCGCCGGCGCCCGAACGCCGTGACGTGCCGCCGCAGGCGAGCGGACTGCGGCGCAAGATCTGGATCGCGTTCATGCTGCAGGTCGCGGCGATCAGCTTCGCGACCGTGCTCGGCGTCTACGGCGCGTCGGCCGTGCTGCAGGATGTCCTGATCCACCGCGCATTGACCGACGAGGCCGGGCACTACTGGCGCCGCCACGCGCGCGATCCGCGGGCGCCGTTGCCCGACACCTTCAACATGCAGGGGCACCTGCTGCGTCCGGGCCAGTCGACCGAGCGGCTGCCGCCGTACCTGCGCGAACTCGACGTCGGCTATCACGCGTTGCCGCGGGCACACGGCGGTGCGCTGGTCTACGTCGACGAGCGTGCGCCGGGGCGCCTGTACCTGGAGTTCAAGCAGGAGCAGGTCGCCGCGCTGGCGTTCTATTTCGGCGCGGTGCCGCTGGTGTTCGTGCTGATCGTGATCTACGTGATCGCGTGGATCACCTACCGGCTGTCGCGACGGGCGATCTCGCCGGTCAGTTGGCTGGCCGAGGTCGTGCAACGCTGGGATGCCAAGCAGCCCGACGTGTCGCAGTTGCAGCCCAGCCGGTTGCCGCTGGACGTCGATGGCGAGGTGCTGGTGCTCGCCAACGCGCTGCACGCGTTCGCGTCGCGGATCGCCGCCCTCGTCGAGCGCGAGCGAACCTTCACCCGCGACGCCAGCCACGAGCTGCGGACGCCGCTGACGGTGATCCGGATGGCCTGCGACGTGATGGAAAGCGACGGTGGCCTGTCGCCGCACGCGGCGCGCTCGCTGGCGCGGATCAAGACCGCTGCGCGCGACATGGAAGCGCTGATCGAGTCGTTCCTGCTGCTGGCGCGCGAGGCCGAAACCGGGCTGCCGGAAGAGGATTTCCTGATCAACGACATCGTTCGCGAGGAGTTCGACCGCGCCGAGCCGTTGCTGGCCGGCAAGCCGGTCGAACTGCGGCTGCACGAAACCAGCCGCCTCGTGCTGCACGCACCGTCGCGAGCGCTCGCCGTCGTGCTGTCGAACCTGATCCGCAATGCCTGCCTGTACACCGAGCGCGGCACGGTGGAAGTCGAGATCGGCCGTGACCACGTCCGGATCGAAGACACCGGTCCCGGCATGAACGCCGACGAGCTGGCGCGTGCGTTCGATCCGTTCTACCGCGGCGGTCGCGGTCGCAGCGGCGGGCACGGCGTCGGGCTGGCGATCGTGCAACGCCTGTCCGAGCGCTTCGGCTGGCCGGTCACGCTGGACAGCGAGCCCGGTCGCGGCACCCGGGCGACGATCCGCTTCCCGGCCGCGCAGGTGCTCTGAAGCAGTTGCGTCCGGGGCGCTGCCGTGATCGTCGTTCGATCGCGCGCGTCGATCGGCGGCATACTGTCCCGCCCCGTTGCCGGAGCCGATCGATGCGCCGTTCGCTTTCGCTGTTGCGTTGGCTGCCTGCCGCCTGTGCCGTCATGATCACTGCACCGGTGGCGAGCGAGGAGCGCTCGATGTCGACCGATCACGGGTTCGCGCTGGCGATCCACGGCGGTGCCGGGACAATGTCGCGTGCCGAACTCGACGCCGGGCAGGAGGCCGCGATCCGTGCCGTGCTCGACGCCGCCCTCGATGCCGGCGCGGCGATCCTGGCCGATGGCGGCAGCAGCCTCGACGCGGTCACCGCAGCGGTCGTCGTGCTGGAGGATTCGCCACACTTCAACGCCGCGCATGGTGCCGTGTTCAACGCCGAGGGTGTCAACGAGCTCGACGCATCGATCATGGATGGCCGCGGGCAGCGCGCCGGTGCGGCGGCCGGATTGCATCGGGTCCGCAATCCGATCCGGCTGGCGCGTGCGGTGATGGAGCAGTCGCGCCACGTGATGCTGATCGGCGACGGCGCCGAGTCGTTCGGCCGCTCGGTCGGCATCGACTTCGTCGACCCGGACTATTTCCGGACCGAGCGGCGCTGGCAGCAGTTGCAGAAGGCGAAGGCCGCCGAGCACGCCGGCATCGAGCTGGCCGGCTCGGCCTACTTCGGCACGGTCGGTGCGGTCGCGCGTGACCGCGACGGGCGCCTGGCCGCGGCGACCTCGACCGGAGGCATGACCAACAAGCGCTGGGGCCGGGTCGGCGACTCGCCGATCATCGGCGCCGGCACCTGGGCCGATGCGCGCTGCGCGGTATCCGGCACCGGCTGGGGCGAGTACTTCATCCGCCACGCCGTCGCGCACGACATCTGCGCGCGCGTCGCCTATCGCGGCGACCGGCTGGTCGACGCGGCCGAACAGGTGCTCCTGCGCGACATTCCGGCCGCCGGCGGCGATGGCGGGGTGATCGCGGTCGACGCCGACGGCAACATCGCGATGCCGTTCAACACCAGTGGCATGTACCGCGGCTGGATCGCTCGCGACGGCTCACGCGGGACGGCGATTTTTCGCGAGGAGCGGTGACGGCTCGTGCGCTGGATGCGATGCCGTTGCGGGCGGGAACCCTCACCCCAACCCCTCTCCCGGAGGGAGAGGGGCTTGCAGCGCTTCGATCGATCGATTCGCTGATCCCGATTCCCGATTCCCGATTCCCGATTCCCGATTCCCGATTCCCGATTCCCGATTCCCGATTCCCGATTCCCGATTCCCGAATCCCGATTCCCGAATCCCGAGCGGCTACCCCTCCATCTCGCGGTGGAACGTGACGACCTGTTCGCGGCCGCCGGCTCGCAGGTGCTCGGCGAGCCGCTCGGTCAGATAGACCGAGCGATGCCGGCCGCCGGTGCAGCCGATCGCGATCGTCACGTAGCTGCGGTTGTCGGACTCGAAGCACGGCAGCCAGCGATCGAGAAACCCGGCGGTCTGCGTGAAATATTCGGCGACCAGCGGCTGCGCATCGAGATGCTCGCGGACCGCCGCGTCGCGGCCCGACAGCGGACGCAGCGTCGGATCCCAGTGCGGGTTCGGCAGGCAGCGGGCGTCGAACACGAAGTCGGCGTCCGGCGGCAGGCCGCGACGGAACGCGAACGATTCGATCAGGATCGACAGATCGGTGACCATGCCCATGCCGAGCTCGGTGACGATCAGCCGCCGCAATTGGTGGATGTTCATTTCGCTGGTGTCGATCACGCGGTCGGCGATCGCGACGAGTGGCTTCAGCAATCGACGTTCGAGCGCGACCGCGTCCGCCAGCGGCATGCCGGCGTGCGACAGCGGATGCCGGCGGCGCGTTTCCGAATAGCGCTTCATCAACACCTCGTCGCGGGTGTCGAGGAAGATCAACTGATGCTCGAAGCCCATTGCGCCGATTTCGGAAAGTGCCTGCGGCAGGTGGCCGAGGTCCTCGCTGCGGTTGCGGACGTCGATGCCGACCGCCAGCCGCGGTGGCGTGCTGCTGCCGTCGACGATCGAGTGCACGAACTGCGGCAGCAGGTCGGACGGCAGGTTGTCGACGCAATAGCAGTCGAGATCCTCGAGCGTGCGCAATGCCACCGACTTGCCCGAGCCGGACAGTCCGGAAACGATGTAGAGCGGCGGGCGTTGGGTCATGGTCGTTGCTGGCAGGGCGAAACAGTGCGCGGCTGAGGCCGCTACGATAAATGGATTGCGTCGATGGCCGAAATGTCGGCCCCGGCAGCATCGTCACGCATCACGCATCACGCACCCGAATCCCGAATCCCGAATCCCGAATCCCGAATCCCGAATCGATCACGTCACGTCGCCGAGCTGCCGGCGCATCTGATGCGCCTGGCGGTCGATGAAGATCTGCGCCGCATCGAATCCCTTGGTCTTCAGGATGTGCAGCCGGACCGCCGCTTCGACCATGACCGCGAGATTGCGTCCGGGCGCGACCGGCAGCGTGATCTGCGGCACGTCGAGTTCGAGTACGCGGCGCATGCCGACGTCGCCGTACAGCCGGTCGATCGGCTTCGGTGCGCTCTGCGGATCCTGCGCTTCCAGATGCACGATCAGCCGCAGGTACTTGTTCCGCTTGACCGACGTGTCGCCGAACATTTCGCGGATGTTGAGGATGCCGAGGCCGCGCACTTCGAGCAGGTCCTGCAGCAGTTCCGGGCAGGTGCCGTCGACCACGTCAGGAGCGATCTGGGTGAACTCGGGCGCGTCGTCGGCCACCAGCCGGTGGCCGCGGGTCACCAGTTCGAGCGCCAGCTCGCTCTTGCCCGAGCCGCTCTCGCCGGTGATCAGCACGCCGATCGAGTAGACCTCCATGAACACGCCATGCAGCGTCGTGCGCCGCGCCAGCGTGCGAGCGAGGTGGTACTGCAGATAGGTCAGCAGTTCGTGGCCGCGGCGCGGCGACACCCACAGCGCGGTGCCGGATTCGTTCGCAGCGTCGCGCAGATCGGCCGGGCATGGCTGGTCCTTGGTCAGGATCAGTGCCAACGGTTTCGCATTGGTGATCTTCGCCAGCGTTTCCCAGCGATGGCGCGATTCCAGCGCGTCGAGGTAGGCCAGTTCGTCGGTGCCGAGGATCTGCACCTTGTTCGGATAGATCGTGTTCAGGTAGCCGACCATCGACGGCCGGCGCGACAGATGCTCGCCCGATTCGAGCACGCGCTGCTCGCCGCCCTGGCCGGCGACCCAGCGCAAGCCGAGCCGCTCGTGCATCTGGTCGAACAGTTCGCGGGCGGTGATCCGGGCGTCCATGCAGGGCCGTGGGTCGGGAGTCGATGACGGAACGGGGCGCCCGGACGCCGGGAGCGCTAATCCGTGCGGCGCGCTCGCGAACGGATCATGCCGCCGCGTGCGTCAGTTGCCAGTCGACCAGCAGCGCATACAGCGCGGCCGAGTCTTCGGCCTCGCGCAGTTGCTGGGCGAACCGCGTGTCGCTGAACATTTCGGCCAGTTGCGACAGCAACAGCAGATGCTGGTTGGTGAAGTGCTCGGGCACGCCGAGTGCGAACAGCAGGTCGACGCCTTCGCCATCCGGCGCGCCGAATTCGATCGGCTCGTTCAGGCGCACGAACGCGCCGACTGCGCTGCTGATCACGCCGGTCCGACCGTGCGGAATCGCGACGCCGCGGCCGAGCGCGGTCGAACCGAGCTTCTCGCGCGCGCAGAGGCTGTCGAAGATGATCCGCTCCGCATCCGGTCCCTGGCCATCGGCGAGCATGCCGGCCAGCGTCTCGAGCAGACGTTTCTTGCTGGTGATGCTGACCCCGGCGACGACGCGGGCCGGGGTCAGCAGTTCGATCAGATGCATGAACGGGCTCCGCGGAACCGCTCGGTCCGGCTAGCTGAAACTGGCCGTCTTCGCCACCGATTCGCCGCGGTGATGGTCGGTGAGCTTTTCCTTGAACTTCAACACCTGGCGGTCGAGCTTGTCGGCCAGCAGATCGATGGCGGCGTACATATCCTCGGCAATCGAGTCGGCGTGCAGTGTGGTCCGGTTGGCAGCGTTGATGGTTGCCTCGGCGCGGTGCTGCAGCTTGTCGACCGACAGAATGACCTTGACGTCGAGCAGTGCATCGGAATGCCGCTCGATGCGTTCGAGCTTGGCGGCGACGTAGTCGCGCAGCGCCTGGGTCAGGTCGATCTGGTGTCCGCTGATTTCGATCCGCATGGTTGCCTCCTAACAGTGACGCTGCCGCGGGGTGCGCAAAGCCGGGGGCCGCGGCTGGCCGCCGGCCGGATCGATCGAGTGCGGGAGGTGTGCGGCGACTTACCCGAACGGGTCAGACGCGGTCGCCGGCTCCCCAGCTTGGCTCAACCGATCCGCTGACGCTCGTTGGACGAAGGGATATTCATCGCTTCACGGTATTTTGCCACGGTTCTCCGCGCGACCGTAATGCCGGCCGCCTTCAATTCCGCCGCCAGTCGGGCATCCGACAACGGCTGGCGTGGATTCTCGCCATCGATCAGTCGCCGCAGCATCGCCTGGATCGCCGTGCTCGACGTCGTGCCGCCGTCGGTGGTCGACAGGCTCGACGAGAAAAAGTGTTTGAATTCAAAGGTTCCGCGCGGCGTGTGCAGGTATTTCCGGGTTGTCACGCGGGATACCGTCGACTCATGCAGTCCCACTTCGTCGGCCACCTCGCGCAACACCAGCGGCCGCATCGCCTCCGGGCCGTGATCGAGAAAGCCGGACTGGTGGCGGACGATGCAGCGGGCGACCTTCACCAGCGTCTCGGCGCGTGTTTCGAGGCTGCGGATCAGCCAGCGTGCCTCCTGCAACTGCCCGCGCAGGTAACTGGCATCGGACTTGTTGGCCGAACCGATCAGCGAGTGGTAATGCCGATTGATGCCGAGTCGCGGCATCGAGCCGGGGCCGAGCCGGACTTCCCAGTGACCGTTGTGGCGGAACGCGAACGCATCCGGCACGACATACTCGACCGTCTGGCTGGCGATCTGCGAGCCGGGCTTCGGGTCGCAGCCGCGCACCAGCTCGACCGCCAGCCGCATGTCTTCGGGATCGACGTCGAGCTGTCGGGCCAGTCGCTCGGCGCCGAGCTTGGCCAGCGTCTCGAGTTCGCTGTCGGCCAGCCGCAGGGCCAGCGCGCGGCCCGGAGTGGTCGGGTCGAGTGCCTGCAACTGCACGCGGAGGCATTCGGACAGGTTTCGCGATGCGGTGCCGATCGGGTCGAAGCGCTGCACCAGATGGCGGACCGCTTCGATCTCGTCGAGTTCGGCGTCGACCTCCGGTCGCAGTGACGCAGCGATTTCGTCGAGCGTTTCCTCGAGATAGCCGTCGTCGTTGACCGCTTCGATGATCGCGGTCGCGATCGCCCGGTCGCGGGCCGACATGTGGGTCAGGTGCAGTTGCCAGAGCAGATGGTCGTGCAGGTCCTCGCTCTCGGCGTCGGCCGGCTCGATCGCGTCGTCGTCGCCGCGATCGCCAGCGGAGCCGCTGCCGCCGCCGCCACCGCCGATTTCCCAGTCCGCGACCAGCGTCTCGTAGCTGGTCTCGCCATCGCCGGCATCGCTGCTGGCTGCCTCGTCGGTGGGCGCGGCGTCGCTGTCCGGTTCGGCGGCCACTTCGGCCGGCGACTCGGCCGGGTCACGATCCTCCGGACGCTCGAGCAGCGGATTCGATTCCAGCGCGAGATTGATCTCGGTCTCGAGTTCGATCGCCGACAACTGCAACAGACGGATCGCCTGCCGGAGTTGGGGGGTCAGTGTGAGGCTTTGTCCGAGGCGGAGCTGGAGGGTCGGCTTCACGGCGGGTGGGCAGGCTGTCCATAGAAAAGATTGACGCACCTAGGCTACAGGCGGAAACCCTCGCCCAGATAGACCCGGCGCACATCCGGGTTGTCGAGGATCGCATCCGGCGATCCCTTCGCGAGCACGCGTCCTTCATTGAGTATGTAGGCACGGTCACAGATGCCAAGCGTCTCGCGCACATTGTGATCGGTGATCAGCACGCCGATTCCGCGCGCCTTCAGATGACGGACGATCTTCTGGATCTCGCCGACCGAGATCGGGTCGACTCCGGCGAATGGTTCGTCAAGCAGCATGAACCGGGGCCGTGCAGCCAGGGCACGGGCGATTTCGACCCGCCGCCGCTCGCCGCCGGACAGGCTGGCGCCGAGCTGGCCGGCCACGTGGGAGACCTGCAGCTCCTCGAGCAGCGAATCCAGCTCGCGACGGCGCCCCTCGGCGTCGAGGTCGTCGCGCAGCTCGAGGATTGCCAGCACGTTGTCGGCGACCGACAGTCGTCGGAACACCGACGGCTCCTGCGGCAGGTAGCCGAGGCCGAGCCGGGCGCGGGCATGCATCGGCAGGTCGCCGATCTCGCGCTCGTCGAGCCGGATGCTGCCGCCGTCGGCCGGCACCAGTCCGACGATCATGTAGAAGCAGGTCGTCTTGCCGGCGCCGTTCGGCCCGAGCAGGCCGACCACCTCACCGCCGTGCAGGTCGAGTTCGAAGTCGTGGACGACGTCGCGTGCGCGATAGCGCTTGCGCAGGCCGCGGGCCGACAGCATCAGTCGGACTTGGTCGGCGCGCTGGTGCGCGGCTCGATCCGCATCCGGATCCGCGAGCCCGGGGCGCCACCCTCCATGCGCTCGGTCTTGAGGTCGTAGCGGATGCGCTCGCCGCGCAGCTCGCCTTCCGGCTGGGTGACCGACACGTTGCCGGTCAGCACGACGACGTCGGCGACCATGTCGTAGTCGATCCGCTGGGCACGGATCCGGGTCGTTCCGCCGGAATCGAGATCCTGCTGCAGCCGCGCCGGCGAGCCTTCGAACACGGTGCGGCTGAAGTCGCCCGCCTTCTTCTCGACCGTCGCGCGGTCGGCCTCGATCACCAGGCTGCCCTGGGTGATCCGGACGTTGCCGATCAGCACGGCGTTGCCGTCGGCGGTCAGCAGTACGTCGCCGTCGTCGGCTTCGACGTCCATCGGCTGCTGGCGATCGCGGGCCAGGCCATGGGCGAGCGCAGGCAGCAGCAGCGCGGCGACCAGCAGCACACGGATCGACGGGCGGGATTCAGCGGCGCGACGGCTCATGATGGATGCTCACCTCGGACAACAGTTGGACGCGTCGCGCATCGAGATCGGCACGCATGCCGCGGCCGCGCAGTATAGAGCCGGGTTCGGTGACGGTCACGACGGCATCGGTCACGACTTCGCGCTGCCGCGGAAACACGGTCAGGCGGTCGCTGTGCAGGCGCAGCGGTTCGCCATCGTCGGGCGGGCCGGCCACCTGCACGTCGCCGAGCAGCCGGACTTCGGCCGCATCGCGGCTGACCCACGCGCGCTCGGCCCGACTCTGCCAGCGCGCGCCATGCCGGTCCGGAAATGCGAGGCGCGGCTGTTCGACGTCGAGCGTGCCGAGGAACGGGTGGCGTTCCAGTCGCGGTCCGCGCGCGGCGAACGATTCGCGGCCGTGCTCGTCGAGTGCGACCAGCTCGAAGTTCTCGAGCCGGTAGTCCGAACGCGGCGGGCCGACCAGCGTCGGTGGCGGCGCCTCGTCGCGCAGCCACCACAGCCACAGGCCGCTGGTCAGCGCGAACAGTGCGAGCGCAATCATCGGCCAGTGCTGGCGCAGCGAGCTCATGCCGGGTTCATCGGTTCAGATAGGGCGCGATCACGGCGTCGGCCGCGCCGCGCGCCTCGATCAGCAGGTCGCACAACTCCCGGACCGCGCCGTTGCCGCCGCCGGTCCGGCTCTGCCAATGCACGCGTTCGGCCACCCACGGATGCGCGTTGGCCGGCGCCGTGGCGAGCCCGACCATCGTCAACGCCGGCAGGTCCGGCAGGTCGTCGCCCATGTAGGCGATCTGTGTGCAGCCCAGGTCGAGCTTGACCCGCAGCAGCTCGAGCGCCATCCGCTTGTCGCGACAGCCCTGCACGACATGCTGCAGCCCCAGTTCCCGTGCGCGCAGCTCGACCAGCCGGCTCTTGCGCGCGGTGATCCAGGCCACCTCGATGCCGCAACTGCGGACCAGCTTCAGTCCGAGCCCGTCGGCGACATGGAACGCCTTCAGCTCCTCGCCGCGGCTGCCGAGGTAGATCCGGCCATCGGTCAGCGTGCCGTCGATGTCGAGCACGAGCAGACGGATTCCGGCGGCACGGTGGAGCAGTTCGTCGGCGGCAAGGTGCATGGCGAGCGGTCGGCAGCGGGGACGGCGGCGCAGGGCGCGAAGTCGGCAAGGGTACTGCGGGAGCGGCGTCGGCGGCGATCGTTCCGGCCAGACGCCGGTCGCAACGGAGTCGGACGTTGGCGCACGCGGCAAGTCCGTTACGTCCGCGGCAGACGCCGAATCGATCGGCGCAACGGTTTCTCGCCTCTGCGGCCGCCGTGCCGTACGGGGTTCTCCACCCGGTCCGCGGCGCAGCGGGGGCGATCGGTCTGGCCCGGTCAGACCACGCGTGCGCGCAGCAGGTCGTGAATGTTCAGCGCTCCGACCGGACGCTGCTGGTCGTCGACGACGATGACCGCGTTGATCTTGAACTCCTCCATCAGCTTGGCGGCCTCGACCGCGAGCCGGTCGGCGCCGATCGTCTTCGGGTGACGGCCCATCGCGGCGGTGACCCGCGCGCGGCGCAGGTCGACCTCGGCATCGTCGAGGGCGCGGCGCAGGTCGCCGTCGGTGAACACGCCGACCAGTCGGTCATCGGCGTCGACGACGGCAGTCATGCCGAGCCGCTTGCGGCTCATCTCGACCAGCGCATCCGACAGTGACGCATCGGCACGTACCCTCGGCACCTGCTCACCGCTGTGCATGATGTCGGCGATGCGCAGCAACAGGCGCCTACCGAGGCTGCCGGCCGGATGCGAGCGGGCGAAATCCTCGGCGGTGAAACCGCGCGCCTCGAGCAGCGCGACCGCCAGTGCGTCGCCCATGACCAGGGCTGCGGTCGTGCTCGCGGTCGGCGCGAGGCCGAGCGGGCAGGCCTCGGCCGGCACGCTGACGTCGAGATGGATGTCGGCCAGCCGGGCCAGCGTCGATGTCGGCCGACCGGTCATCGCGATCAGCGGGTTGCCCTGCCGCCGCAGCACCGGGACGATGGTCAGGATCTCGTCGGTTTCACCCGAGTTCGACAGCGCCAGCACGATGTCGGCGTCGGTGATCATGCCGAGGTCGCCGTGGCTCGCCTCGCCCGGATGGACATAGAACGCCGGCGTGCCGGTCGATGCCATCGTCGCGGCGATCTTGCGGGCGATATGACCGGACTTGCCCATGCCGGTCGCGACCACCCGGCCGCGGCAGTCGAGCATCGCGCGGCAGGCGCGGACGAAGTCGCCGTTCAGGCTCGGCCGCAACGCGTCGAGCGCGCGCGCCTCGATGTCGATGACGTTCTGGCCGCTGCGGATCAGGAACAGATCATCGACGGCCGGATCAGCGGGCGGCGGCGGATACACCTGGGCGTTCATCGGGCACTCGGCAGGGCGGGGGGGGCGGCATTCGAATTCTCGTATGGCGAGCCGGACCGGCGTCGCCGCTCCGTCCGGCGGCGCGTTCGACCGGCCGGGATGCGGCAAGCCGTCGGACGCGGGAGTGCGGCTTCCATGCCGCTGACCGACCCGGGCACGATCTGCCGGGTCGACGCGCAATCGATTATCATGCGCGGCTCATTCTATCCCAGCCGCGCGGTCGTCGGACCCCACGCGCCGGCTGCGGCCCGTCAAGCAGGTACAGCTCCCCTTCATGGACGCACAGACTGTTCGTCAGCTCATCGAGGCCGGCATGCCCGGCGCGCAGGTCGAAGTCGAGGGCGCCGATGGCGTCCATTTCGAAGCGGTGATCATCTCCGATGCGTTCGCCGGCAAGCTGCCGCTGGCACGGCACCGGATGGTGTATGCGACGCTCGGCGAGCGGATGGGCGGCGAGATCCACGCGTTGTCGCTGCAGACGCTGACTCCGACCGAAGCGGCGCGTCGCTGATGGGCGCGATCGTCATTTCCGGTGGTGTGCCGCTGAGCGGCGAGGTCTGGATCTCGGGCGCCAAGAATGCCGTGCTGCCGATTCTCGCCGCCGGCCTGCTGGCCGACGGGCCGATGGAAATCGGCAACGTGCCGCACCTGCACGACGTCACGACGACGATGGAACTGCTCGGCCAGATGGGCGTCGAGCTGATCGTCGACGACCGGATGCGGATCCATCTCGATTCGCGTCCGGCCGACCGCTATTACGCGCCGTACGAGCTGGTCAAGACGATGCGTGCGTCGATCCTGGTGCTCGGCCCGCTGCTGGCCCGCTTCGGCCAGGCCGAGGTGTCGCTGCCGGGCGGCTGCGCGATCGGCTCCCGGCCGGTCGATCAGCACATCCGCGGCCTGGCCGCGCTCGGCGCCGACATCAGCGTCGAAGGCGGCTACATCCGCGCCCGCTGCGACCGGCTGCGCGGCACGCGGATCAACATGGACCTGGTGACCGTCACCGGCACCGAAAACATCATGATGGCCGCCGCACTCGCGCGCGGCACCACGGTGATAGAAAACGCCGCGCAGGAGCCGGAGGTCGTCGATCTGGCGAACTGCCTCAACGCGATGGGCGCGCAAGTCTCCGGCGCCGGCACCAACACGCTGGTCATCGACGGCGTCGAACGCCTGCACGGCTGTCGCTACGATGTGCTGCCGGACCGGATCGAGACCGGCACCTTCCTGGTCGCCGCGGCGATGACCGGCGGCCGGATCACCGCCAAGCGCACTCGGGCCGACACCCTCGATGCGGTGCTCGCCAAGCTGGAGGAGGCCGGTGCCCACATCAATGTCGGCGACGATTCGATCGAAGTCGACATGGGCGGCCGCCGCCCGCGCGCGGTCAACCTGACCACCGCTCCGTACCCGGCGTTTCCGACCGACATGCAGGCGCAGTTCATCGCGATGAACACGGTCGCCGACGGCGTCGGCGTGATCACCGAGACCGTGTTCGAGAACCGCTTCATGCACGTGCAGGAGCTGCAGCGGCTCGGCGCAGACATCCGGGTCGAAGGCAACACCGCGATCGTCCGCGGGGTCGGGCACCTGTCCGGAGCGCCGGTCATGGCCACCGACCTGCGCGCGTCGGCCAGCCTCGTGCTCGCCGGCCTGGTCGCCCGCGGCGATACCATGGTCGACCGCATCTATCACATCGACCGCGGCTACGAGTGCATCGAGGAGAAGTTCGGCACGCTCGGGGCGCGGATCCGGCGCATGGCGACCTGATCGGCGCAAAGCCCGCTCATCGTTCCTGTAGGAGCGGCTTCAGCCGCGACCGAATCGTCACGAGGCCATCCGCCTTCAGCGATCATGGCGGCACGGAGCGGCCTGTGGGAGCGGCTTCAGTCGCGATCATTCACCCATTATCTGTCCGGATGATGGCGCGGCTGTCCGGAAGATCGCGCGGCTGAAGTTTCCACAGTGAAGCCGCTCCACGCGGGTCGCCGCCGCAGTCGCCTGCCGTCACCCGCTGCCGCCGACCCGCTCCCGCGCCAACGCCCGATACTGTCGATCAAGCCGCTCGACAATCGGCTCGAGCGAATCCATGGGTCCCGCATTGACGACCACGTCGTCGGCCCGCCGCAAACGCTGCTCCCGCCCGGCCTGCGCCGCCAGCATCCTCGATGCCGCGTCGCGGTCGATCCGGTCCCGCAGCATCACGCGCTCGATCTGCACCTCGACCGGCGCATCGACGACCAGCACGCGGTCGATCCACGGGTAGTCGCCCGACTCGACCAGCAGCGGGATCGCCAGCAGCACATACGGCGCGCGCTGCGCCAGCGCACGCTCGTGCAGCGTTGCACGTACACGCGGATGCAGGATCCGTTCGAGCGCCTGGCGTGCGTCGGGATCGGCAAACACCCGCTCGCGCAACGCCCGCCGGTCGAGCCGTCCATCGGCGTCGACGACATCGGGACCGAAATGCTCGACGATCTCGGCCAGCGCCGGCTGACCCGGTTCGACCAACTCGCGCGACACGAGGTCGGCATCGAGCAGCGGCGCGCCGAGGGCTTCGAACCGCGCAGTGAGCGCCGACTTGCCGGATGCCACGCCGCCGGTGACCGCGACGATCAGCGGACGTGCCGGCACCGTCATCCGCTCACTTGACCCCGGCGAACCGCAGGTACGCGTCGAGCAGGTTCTCGCCCCAGAACAACTGGATCCAGCCGGCGATCGCAAGGTACGGCCCGAATGGAATCGGGGTCGCGCGATCGCGGCCGCGAATCGCAAGCCACGCCGAGCCGATCACCGCCCCGACCAGCGACGATATCAGCAGCACCGGCAGCACGGCCGACACGCCACACCAGGCGCCGATCGCGGCCAGCAGCTTGAAATCGCCATAGCCCATGCCTTCCTTGCCGGTCAGCAGCTTGAACGCCCAGTACACCGACCACAGGCTCAGGTAGCCGACCGCTGCGCCGAGAATCGCGTCGGCCGGCGCCACGAACACCGGCACCAGGCTCAGCAGCAGGCCGAGCCACAACAACGGCAGCGTCAGGCTGTCCGGCAGCAGCGTGGTGCGCAGATCGATGCCACTCGCGGCAACCAGCACGCCGGTGAACGCCAGCCCGGCGAGGCCCTGATAGCCGAGCCCGAAGCGCCAAATCACCAGCGCGAACAGCAGACCGGTCAGCAGCTCGACCGCCGGATACTGCCACGAGATCGCCGTACCGCAACCACGGCATCGGCCGCGCAGCAGCGCATACGACAGCAGCGGGACGTTCTCCCACCAAGCCAACTGGTGCCCGCACTTCGGGCAGTGCGAACGCTCGACGACGATCCCCGGCGGCGCGCCGATCGCTGCCTCGGCGGGAGCTTCTATCCCCAGCAATTCGCGGCTGTCCGCCTCCCACTGCCACTGCATACGGTGCGGCAATCGCAGGATCACGACATTCAGGAAACTGCCGACCAGCAGGCCGAACAGAAGCGCGCTGGCGATAACCAGCGCCGGATACGCCCCCCAGACCTCGGCCACAAGCGATCAGATCGCCGCGGCGAGCTTGAAGATCGGCAGGTACATGCCGACGACCATGCCGCCAACCACGACGCCGATGATCAGCATCACGAACGGCTCGATCAGGCTCGACAGCGCATCGACCGCGTTGTTGACCTCCTGCTCGTAGAACTCGGCAACCTTGAACAGCATGGTGTCCAGCGCACCGGCTTCTTCGCCGATTGCGGTCATCTGCAGCACCATGTGCGGAAACACGCCGGTCTGTCGCATCGAAACGTTCAACTGGTAACCGACTGAAACGTCATCCTTGACGCGCTTCACCGCGCTGCCGTAGACGATATTGCCTGTAGCGCCTGCGACTGTATCGAGCGCCTCGACCAGCGGAACGCCGGCCTTGAACGTCGTGGCCAGCGTGCGCGAAAAGCGCGCGATGGCGGAGTTCTTCATGATCTCGCCGATCACCGGTACCCGGAGAATCGATCGGTCCAGGAAGTGGGCGAAGGAAAGCGATCGTTTCTTGAACTCGATCAGGCCCACGCCGGCCCCGATCATGATTCCGAACACGGCCCACCAATAGGCGATCATGAAATCCGATGCGGCGACGATCATCAGCGTGAACGCCGGCAGATCCGCACCGAAGCTCTGGAAGACATTCTGGAACTGAGGGACGACAAATATCAGCAGGATGGCGCTGACCAGGATGGCGACCGCGATCACGACGGCCGGATAGAACAGCGCCTTCTTGATCTTGCCCTTCAGAGCCTCGGTGTTCTCCTTGTAGGTCGCGACCGTGTCGAGCACCGTGTCCAGAACGCCGGCCGACTCGCCGGCCTTGACCAGATTCCGATACAGCTCGTCGAACTGCACCGGGTGGCGTCCCAGCGATTCGGCGAGGGTCGAGCCGCCTTCGATGCTGGACCGGATGTCGTCCAGCATCTCCTTCATGCGCGGATTGCTCTGGCCGCCCGAAATGATCTCGAACGCCGTCACCATCGGCACACCGGACTGCATCATCGTCGCGATCTGTCGACTGAAGATCGCGACATCCTTGGCCGTGATGGCCTTGCCGGCCTTGCCGAACAGCGGCTTCGGCTTCGGTCGAACGGCACCGGGCGTGATGCCCTGCTTGCGCAGCTCGGCCTTGAGCAGGTTGGCGTTCTTCGCCAACGTCTCGCCCTTCATCTTCTGCCCGCGCTTGTCGGTGCCTTCCCAGACAAACGGTTGCAGCGGATTCGGGTTGCGTGGCTGGGCGCCCTTGACGGCTACGGCTTTGCTGGCGGCCATTGGAATCAGTCCTTCGTCACGCGGTTGATTTCAGCCAAGCTTGTAACGCCGTTGCGGGCTTTCAGCAAGGCAGACTTTCGCAAATCGTTGATGCCGACACTGTCGGCGGCGGCGGCGATCTGCAGGGCATTGCCCCCCTCCAGAATGATCTTCTGGATTTCCTCGCTCATCGGCATCACCTGGTAGATGCCCGTTCGACCCTTGTAGCCCTCGGTGCAACTGTCGCAGCCGCCGGCCTCGAACAACGTGATGCCGGCGTCGATGTCGGCCTCGGCGTAGCCTTCGGCCAACAGCGCCGCCTTCGGCAGCTCGATCGGTTTCTTGCAGTCGTGCAGCCGTCGCCCGAGCCGCTGCGCGATCACCAACGTCACCGACGAGGTGATGTTGTAGGGCGCGATGCCCATGTTCATCAGGCGCGAGATCGTCTGTGGAGCGTCGTTGGTGTGAAGGGTCGAAAGCACCAGATGGCCGGTCTGCGCGGCCTTGATGGCGATCTCGGCCGTTTCAAGGTCACGGATCTCGCCGACCATGATCACATCCGGGTCCTGGCGCAGGAAGCTGCGCAGCGCCGACGCGAAGGTCATGCCCTTCTTGTTGCTGATCTGGACCTGATTGATGCCAGGCACCCGGATTTCGACCGGATCCTCGGCGGTCGAGATGTTGCGCTCTTCGGTGTTGAGGATGTTCAGTCCTGTATACAGCGAGACGGTCTTGCCGGAGCCGGTCGGCCCCGTCACCAGAATCATGCCGTACGGCTTGGCCAGCGCGTTCAGATATAGCTGCTTCTGCTCCGCCTCGTAGCCCAGCATGTCGATGCCGAGCTTGGCGGCGCTGCCGTCGAGCATACGCAACACCACCTTCTCACCGAACAGGGTCGGGCAGGTGCTGACGCGGAAGTCCATCGACTTGGTCTTCGACAGGTTCAGCTTGATGCGACCGTCTTGCGGCACGCGCCGCTCGGCAATATCCAGCGACGACATGACCTTCAGTCGCGCCGACATGCGGGCGTTGAGCTTGACCGGCGGCTTGGCGACGGTGCGGAGGATGCCGTCCGTCCTGAAACGGACGCGATATTCATTCTCGTACGGCTCGAAATGGATGTCCGAGGCACCGCGCTTGATCGCGTCGACCAGCATCTTGTTGACGAAACGCACGACCGGCGTGTCATCGCCCTTGACGTCGACGCCGCCGGCGCTGTCGGCATCGTCGTCGGTGTCGCCGAGCTCGAGGTTCTCGAGGCCTTCGGCGTCATCAGCCATTTCCTCATCGATGTTGCCTTGGGCGGCCAGCGCAGCATCGATGGCCCGCCGAAGCTGTTCCTCGTCGACCAGGATCGGTTCGACCGTCAGATTCGCCTGGAACTTGATCTCGTCCAGCGCGCGGGTATTGGTCGGGTCGGAAATGCCGACGTAGAGGCGACTCCCGCGGCGAAACAGCGGTAGCGCGTGGTGCTGGTTGATCAGTTTCTCATCGACCAGTCTTGCCGCAGACTGGGCCAAGTCCAGGCCGCTGACATCGAACAGAGGCATGCCGAACTCATGGGCAAACGCGCTGGCGACCTGGGCTGACGTCACCAGCTTCTTCTCGATCAGGAAGCGGTGAATCTGCTTTTTGTCCTTTGCCGCGTCATCCAGCGCGCGCCGGGCATCTGGCTCGGGCAAGTGGCCGTCGATGACCAGGCGGCGAGCCAGACCGGTGATTCCGACCAGGGCGGCGTGCGTTACGGCGGCATTCATCTTGGCGTTCCAACGAGTTGCCTCAACAATGGCAGAATCTACATCAAATACATGCCCGCCGCGAACGAGCAGGCGAGCCCGATTCGGTCCCGGTGGAGACTCCCTGACAGACGGCGCGGGTCCGGCATGGGCGCAAAATGCTAAGGTGTGGTGCGATGGGGTGGAGTGAGCAACGATCGATGGGGTTGAATGTTTCGGTAATCATTCCGGCGAAAAACGAATCGGTCGGGCTCGCATCGATCCTGCCTCGCCTGAGTGCTGTGCTTCCTTCGGCCGAACTCATCGTCGTCGACGATGGATCAACAGATGAATCCGCCGAGGTCGCTCTGGCGCATGGCGCGCGGGTCGAGCGGCACCCGTACTCGATGGGCAACGGAGCGGCGGTCAAGCGCGGCGCGCGAATAGCGGCAGGCGACATCCTCGTGTTCATGGACGCCGACGGCCAACATCCGCCGGAAGCGATTCCTGCGTTGCTGGATGCGCTTGCGGATGACTACGACATGGTCGTCGCAGCGCGTGGGCGGGGAGGGCAGGCAAGCCGCCACAGAGGGCTCGCCAACGGGCTTTACAACCGGCTGGCAGGCTGGGTGACCGGCCACGACGTCCTCGACCTCACGTCCGGAATGCGGGCGGTTCGGGCGGAGAAATTCCGCGAGTTCCTGCACCTCTTGCCCAACGGGTTCAGCTATCCGACCACGATCACGATGGCATTCTTTCGCAGCGCCTACCCATTGAAATACGTGGCGGTAGATGTCGCCCGCCGGGTTGGCACAGGCAGCCACATTCGTCCGCTGCGAGACGGCATCCGGTTCCTGCTGATCATTTTCAAAATCGCCACGCTGTATTCCCCGCTCAAGTTGTTTGCTCCGGCGGCCGCTGTGTTCTTCGCGCTGGCTGCGGTCTATTACGGATATACGTTTTCCTCTTCCGGCCGGTTCACCAATATGAGTGCGCTATTATTCTCGGCTTCGGTGGTGATTTTTCTAATGGGTCTCATCTCCGAGCAGATAACCTCGCTGACCTATCGGCCGCATGAGTGATCCACATCGGAAGCGGCCGGTCCTGATAGTCACCCGCAATTATCCGCCGCTACTGGGCGGGATGGAACGGTTGAACTCGCATCTCGTGCAAGCGATTTCCGAGCAATGCCCCGTCTTGCTGTGTGCTCCAAGCGGGGCGGCGGCGCATGCGCCGCCGGGCGTGACTGTCCTCGAGGTTCCGCTGCGTCCGCTGTGGCGATTCTTCGCCAGTGCATTGCCGCGGGTCGTGTGGACCGCCCTGCGAAGGCGCCCCGGGTTGGTCGTCGGTGGCAGCGGACTGGTCGCCCCGCTGGTGCTGCTTGCGGCGCTATGCGGCAGGGGGCGTTCGGCGCTATATCTGCACGGACTGGACGTCGTCGTCCGGCACCCGGGGTATCAACTGTTCTGGTTGCCGTGCATACGCCGCGCGGGCCGCCTGCTTTGCAATAGCCGCCACACTGCCGGGCTCGCGCGACGAGCCGGGGCGACGGCAGATCGCATCGTAGTGGTGCATCCGGGAACCGCGTTGGTGCCGATGAGCGATGACGCTCGGCCCGTCCCGCGATCCCGCGTCATGCTGTCGGTGGGCCGGCTGGCCGGCCGCAAGGGACTCGCCGAGTTCGTTACATCCGCGCTGCCGTCGATTGTCCGGGCCTTGCCGGATGCAGAGTTGGTGGTTGTCGGATCGGACGCCAGCGATGCGCTGCTGGGCAGCGGCGACGAACGGGGGCGTATTGAAGCCGCAGCAAGGAGCGCAGGGCTTGAGCGACATGTACGCTTTGCCGGTCGATGCAGCGATGAAGAGCTGGCGGCCCACTATCGCTCCGCTGGCGTGCACGTCTTTCCGGTCAGAGAACTCGAGGGCGACGTCGAGGGCTTTGGCATGGTCGCACTGGAGGCGGCGTCGCATGGGTTGCCGACGGTCGCTTTTGCGAGCGGAGGCGTTCCCGACGCAGTAAGTGAAGGTGTCAGCGGATACTTGCTGCCGCCCGGCGATTATGCGGCCTTTGCCCGTCGCGTCATCGGGCTGCTCGCGGAGGAATCCGAAGGCATCTCGTCTCTCGCTTGCAGGCGGTTTGCGGCGAAGAACAACTGGGACCGCTTTGCCCGCGAGTTGCGCAATGGCCTCGACCTCAACTGAGCGCCAGCCGCATGCAGTGCTCGACCCTGCGTCGCGTCGTCTCAAGGCGATCAAGATCGAGCGCCTGCTGTCACTCGGCGACGATAACCGCCGATTGGCTGTGCTCGAGGTCGGCGCCGGTTCCGGGGGCATCAGTCATTACTTTGCGACGCATCCGTCCGGGCGCTATGACGTTCATGCGGTCGACGTCTGCGACCTGCGTGTCACCCCGGGGCCGTACGCCTTTTCGCTGGTCGACGGTACCCGACTGCCGTTCACGGCGGGCAGCTTCGACGTCGTGATCAGCAATCACGTCATCGAGCACGTGGGCGACCCGTCCGTACAGGTCGAACACCTGCAAGAGCTGCGTCGGGTTCTACGCGACGACGGCGTCCTCTACCTGGCCGTGCCGAGCCGCTGGATGCTGGTCGAGCCCCACTATCGGCTCGCATTCCTCAGCTGGCTGCCTGAGCGCTGGCGCTCACCGTGGCTACGACTGTGGCGGCGGGGTGCGTACTACGACTGCCGGCCGCTCTCCAAGCGCGTCATTGAGCGCATGCTCGCGGACAACAGCTTCGAGTTCTGTCAGCAGCATCGTTCCGCTTTGCTGTTGACCTTCGAGATAGAGCGTCCAGGCTCGTTCCTATACCGATACGTTCTACAGCGGTTGCCCGGATTCGTGTACCAACTTCTTGGCGGTGCGTTTCCGACACTTATTTATTTAGCAACAAAGAGCCGAAAGTGAGGGTTTGGTTGCCCGCCATACGTGCTGGCAGTGGCGCGGACGTCTTCGTCGAACGACTTGCCGACGGTCTCCGCGAATGGGGTCACGAGCCGTGCATCCAGTGGTTTCCACATCGCTTCGAGTTGATGCCGTGGCTGCTGCGAAATATCAAATGCCCGCCGTGGATAGATATCGTTCACGCCGGGTCATGGCAGGGATACGCGTTCAAGCGGCCCGGTGTTCCATTGATCGTCACCGAACACAACTGTGTGTGGCATCCGGACTTCTTGCGCCACCGTGGCGTGCTACGGGCGGTCTATCACGAGTCGCTCGTTCGCCAGTTCGTCACGCGCACCTATGCATGTGCTGACGCACTGGTGGCGAATAGTGATGTGACTCGCGGTGCAATCCGAGCTGCTTTTTCGCGAGAAGCTATCGTTATCCCCAACTGGGTCGATACCTGCGAGTTTGCGCCATGCGATGCTCAGCAGGCTAAACCGAGTCGCCCGTTCCGTCTGCTCTATGTCGGAAACCCCTCGCCATGGAAAGGAAGTGTACTCATTCCAGAACTGATTGCTGCACTCGGAGACGACTTCGAGGTGTGGAGTCTGGGTGGACTCCGCCGAGCCGCGCGTCGTGACGCAGGAGGCCGCGGCAAGTTGCTTGGTCGCATGGAGCCGAGGGAAATGCCATCCATCTACAGGCAAATCGACGCGGTGGTGGTGCTCTCTCTGTATGAGTCGTTCGGCTATGTCGCGTTGGAGGCAATGTCGTGCGGCGTTCCAGTGGTCGGCTTTGCTGCACCGGCGACCGTCGAAGTGTGCGGCAGAGCAGGTGTGCTGCTAACCGAGCCAGGAAACATTTCGCAGGTCGTTGAATCGGCTCGACGCTTGGCTACAGATCCGAAACTGCGATGCGAGTTGTCTGTCGCCGGGCGCCGCCGTGCCGTACATTCCTTCAGTCAAGCGGCAGCAATTGATGGCTATGTGAAAGTTTATCGCGACGCGATCGGGGCGAATCGTGCTTCGGGCGCCAAAACAGCCCCGAACCCATCATCTTGCTCCGCGCGGCGATGAGGGGTGTTCATGTTCCGGGACAGACCAGGGTCACTTCGGGTATGTTCAAGCGACGGCCGGGTTCAGGCTTGTCGGCGGAGGGGAATCCATAAAGATGGTTTATTGGTGCGGCGAATCCGGCACACGTCGCCAGCGCGATTTCGAGAGCGTAGGGTTTTGCGGGTGCGTGGGGCGGCATGTTTCTTGGAGTGTCTGTGTTCGGTGGAATCGAACTCGTGTTCGAACTTGCGGCCGAAGAAGTGACTCTTGTCAATCTGGTTGCCGGTGATCTGGGGGCCAGGTGCCGCAAGTTTTCCGTGAAATCGTCGCGCGGGAGGCGGCCTCGGCAACTTCATCCGCCGGCAATCCGGATCGAGTGATCAGGTTTAACGAATCGCCTAATAGTGATGGATCTAATCGATGAGCAAACCAGACCCAATCAAGGAGTTCGACGATCAGAGGGCCTTGAGTATCGCTGCGCTCAAGGCTGATCAGCTTCTGCGGCATTTATCGATCGCATGGAATTTAGCCTCGGCAAAACATCGCTACACTTACAATTTCACAGCGCTCGGTCGTCCGATCATCCAGTTGCCGCAGGATATGGTTGCAGTGCAAGAGATCATATGGAGCGTTCGGCCAGATCTTATCATCGAGACCGGCGTGGCGCATGGCGGCTCCCTGATGCTTAGCGCCGCAAGTTTGGCTTTGCTGGATGTTTGCGATTCGGTTGCCAATGGCGAGCTGTTCGATCCACGGACGCCTGGGCGCCGCGTTCTGGGAATCGACATTGACATACGCTCCCATAACCGCGCGGCAATCGATGCGCACCCGCTTGCAGGGTACATCGAACTGCTGCAGGGATCCTCAGTGGATCCCGATGTGGTCCGCGCGGTCGAATCGCGGGCCGAAGGTTGTGGAACGGTGCTGCTGATGCTGGACTCCAATCATACCCATGCGCATGTAGCGGCCGAACTGAAGAGCTACGCGCATCTTGTGAGTCCGGGTAGCTTCTGCATCGTGTTTGATACGGTCATTGAGCATTTTCCTGCTGGCTACTTCCGTGATCGCGATTGGGACGTAGGAAATAGCCCCATGACTGCAGTGCACGAATTCATCGCCAGCAACCCGGACTTCGTGATCGAGCGAGGGATCAGCGATAAGTTGCAGATTTCTGTAGCCCCGGATGGATATCTGCGACGAATTCGTTGACGGACTTCAGGCTGTCCTAGCGGTGGAAAAGAGCATGTGCGAGGCACTGGTGTGTCCGACGATCAAGTGCAATATGACACATACTGTAAGCTCCAGTGCTCAAGCCAAGGTACCCAGTGTGTCGCCGATTCTGACCACCGTCATTCCGACGTTTCGCCGACCTAGTCTGCTCCAGAGGGCGGTTGAGTCGGCCGCGAGCCAAGCGACCAGCTTCCCATTCACGGTGGATGTCTTTGACAACGCATCGTCTGATCATACGGGCGATGTCGTTGCTGCGCTCCGCGACGAGTTCGCGAACGTCCGATACACATGTCGAGAACACAATATCGGTGCGACGGCAAACTTCACGCGAGCGGTCGCTTCGGTGGAGTCACCCTATTTCTCACTGTTGTCGGACGACGACTATGTGCTGCCGGGCTTTTACGAGCGCGCGGTCGCGGCGCTCGAGCGCGAACCACAGGCGGCATTCTGGGCCGGCGTAACGCTGGCAGTCGGACCCGACCAGAAGATCTGGTTCGCGCGAGGGCTCGATTATCCGTGTGACGGCGTGTATCCGGCCGGCGACGGTGCAGTCAGGATGACGGGAGGGCGAGCGCCGACCTGGACCGGCATCGTCTTCCGCACCTCCGCAGTGACTGCCGCCGGATTCATCGACTGCCGTACGGGTGGGCCGTCGGATCTGGACTTCCTTCTTCGGCTTGCGTGCCGGTACCCCTATATGGTTGAGCGCGTGCCGGTGGCCGTGTTCTCCCTCAACCCGAGTTCGTTCAGCGCGACCCAACCTCTCGAGTCATTCTGGCCGGGTTGGCAGCAGTTGATAGCGAACGCGGCGCTAGAGCCCGACATCGAGCGGGACGTTCGTGACAGGCTGCTTGCTGCGCTTGCACGAGATGCGCGCCGAATGTTGTTCAGGCGAGGTCTGCACGCAGCAGCAAACCGCCGCCGAAGGTTCGCTTCAGATGCGAGCGCGGCGTTGATCCAAGACTGCAGAGCGCCCGTCGCCGGTTGGGTGGTTCACCTTGCAGCGCTGTTCGCGCGACCAGCATTGTCAGCCGGGCTGATGCGGGCGGCCTACCGCGGTATCGAGCGATTCTTGGTCGCTTCTCGCCAGAAGCGCGTCGCTTACGCGCACCTCTTGCAACCAGTTGCTACGGACCCGCTACTCGCCACCGGCGATTCAACTCCAAGTTCAGAAGAATCTCCGGCCCCGTAACCTGCGTGTGAGTTCGTCGCGGGCGAGAGGCGTTGCCAAGGAAACAAGCACGAGCGAAAACACGCTGCTGCCTGCTAGCCAGGCAACTCCGGCTACCGAACGCTCAGGGGGTGGGGACAGAATCGCAAGAAGCGCTCCGACGCACATTGCTGCAGCCATGGGCGGCCCGAGCGAGCGCCGCCACCACGGAATAAGCTCGCCTGGCAGTAGCCGTGTGTGCATCATGCGAACGCCGAATAGCGTTAGCGCCACATTGAGCACGAGCCAGGTGGCCGCCGCGCCGGCGATCCCGAAGTTTGCGGTGGATATCGTGTAGGCGGGAATTGCCACGGCAAGGGCAAGGATGTTCAGACCGATCGCAAGGCGGGTCCAGCCGTGGGCGAGCTGGAGTGCGTAAGGGATGCTGAGGATCCCGTTGAATGCAGAGCCGGCGATCAGAAGTGCCAAGCATGCCGCAGTGCCCGGAGAATGCTCTGACCCCGTCCACAGCAGCAGGATATGAGCTGGTTGGCTGCAAACGACTGCCGCGATCGACAGTGTTGCAAGCGCGACGAGCTGGGTTGATAGGTGGTATAGGGAGCGCATTTCCTGCGCTCGCTGTTCGACAACGAGCCGACTCATCCTCGGGTAAACCGCCCCAAATACCGGGGAGATGATCCGGCCAAGGCCGCCCGCTACCGCTGCCGTGATTCCGAACAGGCCAACTGCTTCGATATCCAGAATTCCCGCGACGACAACGCGGTCCAGCTGGGACAGCGCCACACCAAGCGACGTGACTAGCATGGCACCCGAAGCGAAGCGCCTTGCGTTCAGCAACTCGGTAATCGCGAACTGAGCCGACCCAACCGGAGCATCGAGCTGCCTGAAAGCGATGGCGCGCGCAACAACGGAATGCAACAAGGAAACGCCGACCTGCCACGCCAGAAAGTTGATGACCCCCCCGTTGACCAACCACACGAAGCCGTAACCACCGGCAAAACGAACCGTGGCGAAAATCGCAGCGAGCAGATGAACCGTGGAAACCCGTTCCAGTCCAGCCAGCATCGCGGAGTAGACGCCATTTGGCCAGATCGCAGCAACTGAGAATCCGATCAACAGCAGTGCTGCTTCCACGGGTTGGTCGGGGGCGGCACTCACGCCCGGGCTCAGCAGCCCGGCAGCGAAGTACAAGGCGAGCGCGAGGATGGCTGAAATGCACCAGGCGAATTTGTCGAATGTGACTGCAAGACTAGCCAGCGGCGCACGTTCGCTCTGATTCGTTCTTCGTGCGACTTCGCGGCTGACAAACGTCGAGATTCCGAGGTCAAGTGCAAGCGAAAGCGATTGCGCACCGAGCAGCAAAGTTACGAACCCGAAGCCCGCTGCACCGAATTCGTCGAAAAGAATCGGAACGAATAGCAGCCCGGTAAGCGCTACACAGGAACTAGCAAGGTACCCGGCAACAATGTTCGACTTAAGTTGTGCCACAGCCTACGTTGTCCTGGAACGTCTCAACCATGTAGGCAGGCCCTAAGGTCGTGTGGTGAAATCGCTCTCATCGCCGCAAGGGTCTGTCGGCTGCCAAGCTAAATTAAGGCGATGCTCCGAAGCCGCTGATGCAGCGGACGCTGAAAGCTTAGAGTGCAAGGCCAGCATCCGCATGATCAAGCGAAAGCCGGACTGCTCACGGCCTTGTTCCGCGGGCTAGAGAACATCATGGCGCACATTGGTGATGCTCGCGTTGTCGAACCTACGGATACCGAGGCAACGTTCGTCCATTGTACTTGCCGATCGCAGAGCCGGGTGGAAAACAGCCGTGTCCGTCAGCACGCGGAAAGATTCGACGCTCGGAACGCCCTCTTCAACCGCGTAAAGGCGAAGTTTCAACGCGACTGGAAGCGTTTCTGTATTCATCAGGCCGGTGCGGCGAAGGCGGACACGTTGCCGTTCACGAGTGTAACGTTCATCCCGGCAGCCTGGATCAGGGCCAAGTTCTCTTTCAGGTAGTTCGGGTTCATCACAATGGCACTCTTGACGCCACGCCCGCGGAGATCGAGATAATGCACCACGGCATGGCCGCTGATGCCAGCAAATAGATTCTGTTTGTACGGATTGAGGTCGACGATACAATCCAGGCGTTCGCAGCATGGATCGATGAGGTTTGCAAACGTAATGCCCTTGGCGCCGCCTCCCCAGAGCGCGACTTTGCCCACCTGCAGTAATTGGTCGATTCGTTTCCGCCATCCACCGAGCAGGGCCCGCTCGCTGCGGGTGAACGCTGTCGCTCTCGGCTGGAGAGACGCTTTTCGGTAAATTGCTCGGGGCGGGAACTTGGGCACACTGGCTTCGATCCATAGATACTGCCCGCCAAAGACATGCTTGACGGAGTCAACTTGGAAGCCGGCGCGTTCAAAGCAAGTACGGATGGAACTTTGAGTGAACAGCGAACAGTGTTCGTAAAAGAAGTCCCAAATCACCTGGTTATCGAGAATCCACTCCACGCAAGGGGTTTCAAAGAACAGCCGTGCGCCGGGTGAATTTTCCAGTGCGGCATAGACGGCCTTGAGCAGCGCTACGGGGTCGGCGACGTGCTCAATTACATGACGGCATAGCACAACATCGGCATGCATCTTTGAGAACTCAGGGCCGTAAAAGGACCGTATGAACTGAACTCGCCCGTTTAGGCGGGCCAGCTCCCCAACATATGTTGGGTCGAACCCGAAGCCAATGTTTCCGTTGGCCGCATCTTCTAACAAACTCGATAGGAAGCGGCCCTTGCCGCAGCCGACTTCAACAATGCGCGCATCGCGGATTCCGCACTCCTTCAGCAAATAATGCTGAATTTTATCAAGATGGGACTGAAATACAGGCGAGAAATCCTGAGAGTTCTCATACTCGGCGTCATAGGAAATCAGTTGGCTGTCAAATTCCTGATTAAAGACAAAGTCGCAGTCCAAGCACAGCGACAGCGAGAGAGTACCCTTGGGCGCGGCCACAGCGGCCTCGCGAGTCGGATAAACTTTATTCTGATGGACGGGCACGTGCGTCCTTCGCAGGAAGGACTGCAATCGTTCCCCCTCACAGACCGGGCAGGTTACCCAAGGCTGCATAGCTTTTCCTTCCACCAGGCGATTGTTTCCCTGAGGCCGGCTTCCAGCGTATAGCGAGGCGTCCAGCCCACTTCCTCTCGGAGGCGCCGCACCGAAGCTTCGATTCTCTGCGGATCACCGGGCCGGCTAGGCAGGGCGCCGAATGAAATTTGTTCAGGCCGGCCCGTTAACTCGCCAAGCAGGTTGAGTGTTTCACGCAAGGGGCGCGCCTCGCCCGTGGCAATATTCACCACTCCAAGGACATCGGAGTCGAGCAGCGCAACCAAGGCGTCGGCCACGTCTTTTACATACATCAGGTCCAGTGCCTGCCTACAGTGCGTGCACCGCGCGGGGGTCCCGCGCAGCAGCGACGCAAGGGTCCCACTTATAAGCTTTCCTTGCGGCTCATGCGGGCCGTAAAGGTTGAAAATTCGGCCCCAAGCCCAGCTCAATTTGTGTTTTTGAGCATAGGACTCAAGCACCTGCCGGGTAGCGTTCTTACAGGCTCCGTATAGGGTTGCAGGCTCAAGCGGCGTGATGAATTCATCGCACTGGCCTGATTCCCAGCCATATTCCGCGCAGCTACCTGCTGTAACCATGCGCTTACCTTCCTGCGCGGAAAATGCCTTCAGAAGGCGTAGGCTTGCAGCAACCCAGTCCAGGTTTTCCTCGCTCGCCCAGAATTTGTCTGGAGTAGCCTGCCAAGCCAGATGCAGCAGGTGTGTCGGTGCGATCTCCCGTACTAGCTCATCAAGAGGCGCGTGCGGGTCCAGCAAGTCCAATGAGTGGATAACGTCTGCCCCCTCCAGTGCTGCCCCGCTTCGGCTGAGACCATGAATGCAAAACCCTCGCCTCTGGAGGGCGGGGAGTGCCTGGCGGCCTATGAACCCGCTAGCACCGGTAACTAGAACGCGCTTCATTTCTTGAGGTGGGCTTTTACAGGGTTTCAAATTCTAAGAAGGGTCGACAATGAGCTATTTCTCCTTGCGCGGTTATGAATGGCGGTCGGGAGGTCGGGCGACTATCAATGAATCTTCAGCTTTGGTACGGCCGTCACGAACTTGACGTTTCTTACGCGCAGGTAATTCAGCTGCGCAAGCAGTTCGTCAGTAAGATTCCAGGGAAGAATCAGGCATGTGTCCGGAGGCGCTTCGATCAGCGCCTGCTCGGGCACGATGGGTATCCGGCAACCGGGCATGTGAAGGCCCTGCTTGTGAGGATTGCGGTCGACCACATATTCGATCAGGTCAGGGCGAACGCCTGCAAAGTTCAACAGCGTATTTCCCTTTGCGGCCGCACCGTAGGCGACAACGCGCCGCTTCGCCCGGTGCTCTTCGATCAGCAAACTAAGCAGGTCGTTCTTGATCTCGATAGCACTTTGCTGCAGGACATCGTAGCTGGAAGGGTCGCACAGGCCCGAGAGGCGCTCGCCTTCCATGATGGTGTCGAAGGCGGGCGTTGGGGCGATCGGCGCAGCGTCCGAGCATGCCCAGATCCGCAATGAGCCGCCGTGCGTGGGAAGGCGCTCGACGTCCCATATCATCAGACCATGTTCGCGCAAGATGCGATCCGCGACATGCAGCGACAGGTAGCTGTAATGCTCGTGATAGACGGTATCGAACTGTCGCTCCTGCACGAGTCGTGCAAGGTGCGGGAACTCGATCACGGCCCTGCCATCGTTGCCAAGCAATTCGGCAATCCCTGCAACGAAGTCGTTGATATCGGGAACATGCGCCAGGACATTGTTGGCGATCACCAGGTTGGCGTGCCCTCGTTCGGCAACGACCTGCCGCGCCAACGTCAAGCCGAAAAACTCCATGCGCGTTTCGATGCCTCGCGATATTGACACCTCGGCCGTGCTTTGCGTTGGTTCAATGCCGAGGCATGGAATCCCCCGCGCGAGCACGTACTGCAGTAGGTAGCCGTCGTTGGAGGCGAGTTCAACGACGAAACTATCCGTTCCGAGTGACAGCCTGTCGCAGGCTTGCGCCACCAGCGACTCTGCATGTCGAAGCCATGATCCCGAGTAGGAGGAGAAGTACGCGTAGTTCGCGTCGAAAATTCCCTCGGGCTGCTGTGGGTGTGCGACTTGCACCAGCAAGCAGTTGGTACAGATGACCAGTCGCAATGGAATCCAGGATTCGGGCCGCTGAAGTGACGCGGGCGTCAGGTACGCATTGGACAGAGGGGCACTGCCAAGATCGAGGACCGTGCGTTCTACGGGGTGGCTGCAGAACATGCAGTTCACAGGGTTACCCCAATGAATGACTCGGGCACGACTGGGGGGGCTGAACGATCTCGCTCAGAAATCTCGGTAACTTCGCGCGGCCAGTTGATTCCAAGGCCGGGGTCGGTCGGACAAAGCCGCCGCTCGAACTCGGGCATCCACGGCCTCGAATGCAGGTAGAGCAGATGTACGTCGTCGGTCAAAGTCTGGAATCCATGCGCGAAACCCTGTGGGATGAATACTTGGTTGTCTTCTTTGAAGTCGAGAACAAAGGAAAAAGCCCGTAGAAGAGTCGGGGAGCCGGCCCTGACATCCACCGCGACGTCGAAAATCGCGCCCCGCAAGCAACGAATGATCTTCCCCTCCGAAAACGGCGGCACTTGGAAGTGCAACCCACGGATCGTACCCTGGCTGGCGGTCGTCGAAATGTTGACCTGGGCCACCTTGAAGTCCAGGCCCTGCCCGCTCAATGCTTCGTGACAGAACACTCGCCGAAATGTACCTCGGGAGTCTAGGAAGGGTTCCGTCCTGACCAGCGCTGGGACTCCGGATTGGAAGGTCATTACTGTACCCAGCGTACGCCAGAGGCTTCTGCGTCAACTATGAACTCGCGCAAATCGTTCTCTGAGTTGACATGTCCATGTTCAATGAATTGCTTGTACCACGCTGCCGCTCGGCGAATCGCAGCCCCTGATCTCCATACTGGTTTCCATCCGAGTTGGCTTCTCGCTTTCGAGGAGTCAAGCTTCAGCACCTCGGACTCCGGGATGCTGGGAGGAGAGCCAGCGTAGACAAGCTGGAGGGTTGGCCATGTTTCGAGCAGAATCTCGCATGCGCCGCGGACTGCCAGTTCATTCGTATCCTGCGGCCCAAAGTTCCACGCGCCCTCCCGATCCTTGCCGTTCAGCAGATCGGCGCTCAGCATGAGGTAACCGCTCAGTGCATCAAGCACGTGCTGCCAGGGACGTACGGCATGTGGCAGTCGTATGCTAAGGGGCGAGGAACTTGAAACCGCGCGTGCCGCATCGGGTATCAGACGATCGACCGACCAATCTCCTCCGCCGACCACGTTGCCGGCTCGAGCAGTTGCGAGTCTGGGGCCGCGGCCTCTGGTGTGCACGAGCTGGCGATATGCATCCGTGATGAGTTCGGAACAGGCTTTGGACGTGCTATACGGGTCAGCCGCGCCGAGTTCAGCAGATTCGTCAAGAGGAAGGTTTGAGGCGCGATAAACCTTGTCGGTAGTGACATTGACAGCAGCGCGTATGCCGTCGATCGAGCATGCAATGTCGAGAACGTGAGCCGTGCCCATGACATTCGTCCTGAATGTCTCCAGAGGCTGCTCGTAGCTCTGTCTCACCAAAGGTTGGGCTGCCATATGGATCAGCAGCTCGGGTCTTGCGTCGGACATGGCGCGCCGCAAATCGTCATAACGTCCAATATCGAGACGTATGTCGTCGATGCCCGAAAGCGCCAGCATGTCCCAATGGTTCGGTACTGTCGGAGGCTCGAGCGAGATGCCGATGACCTCCGCGTCCATCGACTTGAGCCATAGGCACAGCCACGAGCCCTTGAATCCGGTGTGCCCAGTCACCAGCACGCGCCTCCTGCGAAAGCAGCCCCCGAAGCTCACGTCCAGACTTTCCACGGAGCCTCGCCGTCCTGCCAGAGTGCCTCAAGTTTCAGCTTGTCACGCAAGGTGTCCATCGGCTGCCAGAAGCCCGTGTGTGTGTAAGCGGACAGCTGTCCTCGGCTGGCGAGCACCTCCATCGGACCGCTCTCCCAGACCGTAGAGTCATCCATGACGAGGTCTACCACGCTCGGCTCGAGAACGAAGAACCCACCATTGATCCAAGCACGATCGCCCATCGGCTTTTCCTGGAAGCTCGTTATTCGGGGGCCTTGAACGTCAAGAGCACCGAATCTTCCAGGTGGTTGTACGGCGCACACCGTTGCCATAGTGCCATGCTGGCGATGGAATGCAATCTCGGCCGCGATGTTCACGTTGGAGAGACCGTCGCCGTACGTGAAGCAAAAGGTTTCGCCATCCAGATACTCCCGTACCCTTCGAAGGCGACCGCCTGTCTGGGTAGCGTCACCGGTGTCCACCAGCGTAACCTTCCATGGCTCTGCGTGACGGTGATGTACCAGCATTTGATTCGACGAAAGATCGAAGGTTACGTCGGACTGGTGCAGGAAATAGTTCGCAAAATATTCTTTCACCATGTACCCTCGGTATCCGAGGCAGATGATGAATTCATTGATGCCGTGATGCGAGTAAATCTTCAGGATGTGCCACAGAACCGGCTTCCCGCCGATTTCGATCATCGGTTTTGGTCTTACTCCTGTCTCCTCGCTGATTCGGGTTCCCAATCCTCCCGCCAGAATTACGCAGCGCATGAGCGACTCTCAGCCTGAATTTCAAGGATGTCAGATTAAACGCGCGCAGAAAGTTTTACAATTCCCGCGCGAAACGGGCCGGCCTCGGTCAGTTTGCGTCGCCTGTGGTTGGCAATTCCGCCCCTGCTCGCGCCAGATCGTCACGACATGAGCACGCGTCGGGAAATTTCACTCGTCCAGGGTGCCCTGTGGTTGCTGCTGGCGAGCGTCGCCCTCCTGCAGTTGACGCTGCTTGCGAAGGCGCCGCTGATCGGCGACGAAATCGTTCACCGCAACCAGGCTGTGCGGTTCGCAGTCGGCTACTTCGTGGCCACTCCCGAGATGACCCAGATGCCGGGCTACCATCTGGCCATCGGCATGATGATGCGGGCCGCCAGCGAGCACTCTGTATTCATCGGCCGAGCGTCGTCGCTCGTGGCGGCGACCCTTGCTGCTCTCGCCTTTATTCGTGTCAGGCGCGCTTTGCATCAGGCGGACGCGCGCGCTGAACTGACAGCTGGGCAGCTACTGCTGTGCCCGATCATATTTCCGTATATATGGCTTTTCTATACGGATATCCCGGCGCTGGCGGCAACGCTCTGGGTTTTCTACTTTTCGGTGCTGGGAAAGCACAAACTGGCGGGGCTCGTCGGCCTGCTTGCGATTCTGACCAGACAGGTGAGCGTGGTGTGGGTGGCCCTGTTCGCCGCAATGCTGCTCTTCGGGGCGGTGCGGCCGTTGTTGGTCGATTGGCCCAAGATGCCGGCGGGGCGGCGATTGCTGGAACTTTGGCCGTATGTCGCCGTCGGTTTGGCATTTCTGGCGTACTGGTACTGGAATGGTTCGATCTCGTTCTCGACGACCATGGCGTACGCGCATCCCGACTTCAATTTTGGCTCCAGCAATTTTTTCTTCATGCTGTTCATCATCGGCATCCTCTTTCTGCCGATGCTGCCGGTCTGGCTCGCCCGGTTCGCAGTTGCAGCCAGGCAGCGGCCGCTCTGGATCGGTCTGCCCGTAGTGCTTTTTGTCGTGTACCACTACACATTCGTGGTGAGTAACCCATACAACTATCTTGAGCCCAACTTCATCATCCGGAACCGGGTGCTTATCACCAGTTTCGTGCAGCCATCGGCCTTCATCGCGATGGGTGCGGTTGCCTGCATGGCCGCCTGTGCAATCACTCAGGCCGGAGTAAATGCATCCCGAGGAGTTTTTCTCACGGGAGCTACGCTGATCGCACTCGGAGCGTCCGATCTCATCGAGCAAAGGTATTACATCGTCGCTTTGGCGCTCTTTCTTGCCATGCGGACGCCTGAGTCGAGTCGGCGCGAGCGGCTCCTGTTGACGTACTGGGGCGTCGTTTCGATCGCGCTTTCTGCTGCCGTGATGACGCAGATTCTGATGATCTGAATGAGCGATCCTCGCGAAAAGGATTGGTTCGCAGCCGGTGCAACCTGGGTGCTGCCGCGTCGTAGCTGATATCCCGCGATGGCCGAATGGTTAGTCCGAAGCAGGAATGACCGGGCATCGTGGCGTTTGCCTGAAACCTGATCACTTCACGTCACGAGCGGATCTGTGGACTTGCCCCGTATTTCCCCAGCCACCGGGAAGTGGACAGGTCGGGTCCGTATTCGTTGTGGCGGCCCGTCGCATATCCACGACGAAGTGGCTGTTGCCGACTCTGCAGTTCTTGTCAAGGCTCTTGAACAAAAGCGACTCGGTGATGCCCGGTATGTAAACGAGCCGGCGGACGAGGACATGGGCGCTGATCAGATAGAGCTGTGGCCGGGGATTTTCCCACTCGGCATCCTCGATATAGCGACTGCGTGGCAGCACAACATTCAGTGGCATCGCCGACACGACATCCGCGACGATCAGGTCGTCGTCGGACAATACTGGCTCGATCTCCTGCCAGGCGAGCGGAAGGGTCTGGCCCCAGTCGATATTGGAGTCGTCGAAACACTTGATCAAACTGATGTTGCGGCACCCCGCGATGCCGTTCGAATAGGACAGCGGATCGGGTAACGCCGAGATGCCGGCTGCCACGTGCGCTGCGAGGACCAACCCCGCCAGGATCCTGCCGACTCTCGACGAAACACTTGCCGCTGCGACCGCGGCAGCCACGACCGCAAACGGATAGAGCGGCATCATGTAGCGATGTCCGGAACTCGGCGCTCCCCACATGAACGCCGCGAGGTAGGCGAGCGGAAACACTGAAAGAAAAAGCAGTGGCGAGATCACCTGCTGCTCACCGCGCGCAGCCCGCACTGTGGCGATAGCGGGAGCGGCCAGGACCGCCGTGAGACCGATCAGCTCGGCTATCGTTGACTTGACCAGAAGAGCGGCAGGGAAATACCAAACGAACGGCTCGGCGGACGAATCGCCGAAGAAATAGAACAAGTACCCTTCGGTATGGTTGCGTCCTATCCAACCGAAGCCGTCGACAAGGCTTTCGAGGTCGATCGGTCCGATCAGCAACAACGCCGTTGCGGCGACGCTGCCCGCCAGCAGCGCTGCCGCCGCCATCAGCCCACTGCGCCACTCGCGTCTGTTTGCGCCGCATGCGGCAACCAGCAGGAGGGTTGCCGCCACTACGATCAGGCCACTGTACTTCGACAGGGCCGCCAGGCTCGCCGATGCGCCGGCACCGATGCACGACCGGATGCTTCCGCTCTGCGCCCATTGCCAGACGAGCCACGTCGAACCGAGTGCAAAGCATCCGACCGGCAGGTCGGTCAGTACCATCGTCGACCCGGCCAGCATGGTCGGGCTGGTCGCATACAGCAGGGCTGCGCAAATGCCAGCCGCACGCCCCGCCAGTTGCCACGCAAAAACGGTACAGATCGCTAGGCCGATGGCGGAAATGGCCAACACGGCAAGCCTCGCCCTGGTCAGGCGCTCACGGTTGAGCTCGTCACCGGTGCGCAGGACCTCCCGGCCGACATGCCACTGCGCGGCGCTTCGGGTCATCTCCGCTGGCGGTTCGATATCGGGTAGATCCTCGCCGATGTCCATTGCGATGCCCGCCAGCCATTTGACCAGCGGTGGGTGCTCCGGATTGAGATAGCTGTCGCCGGCCGTGACGATGCGATACGCCGCGCCGACATGCGCCACCTCGTCGATCCCGGGGCCGAGGCGCGCGAGCGGTATCCAGGTCAGCGCAGCCAGCAGCGACCAGGCGCCGATCACGACCGCGATCGCGGCCCTGTAGCGCCTGGCGTGCAGATGGGAGGGTTGCCTGTCGCTGAGCATTCTCGTCAATTCCGATGGCGACGGGCATTCGGGCCGATCGCACGTGGCCTAGTCAAACCGGACATCCACACTGGCATAATCCACGGCTTCTGCAAGGCAGTGCAAGGATCGGCGCTTTGGATTCGGGTGCGGCACCACGCCGGAGGTTCGGTGAACTGACCGGCTTGTTCCTCGTGAGCTTGGTTTCGATCGTGGCGTACGGCTGGATAGCCGTCGGTGGCAAGACCGTGACCGGCTTTTCCGATTCGATCGATTACCTGATTCTGGCCGACTTCTATCGATCGGCATTCTTCGGCATCTTTGATCCGGCCGCGATCGATTACTATCGTTCGACGCGCTTTCCGCCCCTGTTCCCGATGTTTCTGGCCGCCTTTGGCGGCGGCAGCGGCGGACAGCACGTGTCGACTGCGCTCAGCTGTATCACGGCGATGGTTGCCATCCTGATGACCTGGTACTGGGCGCGGCGTGCCCTCGGGTCCGGTGCCGTAGCATCGCTGGTCGCCGCCACGCTCGCGCTAAATCCCGGTTTCTTCATGCTGAACCTGACGCCGGTGTCGGAGCCGCTCGCAATGATGATGACCCTTGCGGCCCTCATCCTTGCGATGCAGCGAAGGCCGCTCGGCACCACGTTGCTTTCCCTCGCTCTGGTGGTAGGGGCCTCGACACTGGTTCGGTCGGCGAACATCGCGCTGGTCGCTGCCTTGGTGGCATGGACCTACTTTGCAGCGGGTCGGTCAATACGAAGCACCTCGTGGGTGGCGCTCGTCTCCGCTGCCCCGATGCTGGCGTGGAGCATATACCGCGCCCAGTTGCCGGGCGCGGAGAGCTATGCGACTGCACTGAATGCCGAGTTCATGCTAGCCAAGCTGGGGGGCTGGCCTGAAGCGCTGGTGATGCAGCCCTACCGGCTCGTCATGGCGATGGCTCAGTCGTGGGCGGTGCATCCTGGCTGGATCGATCTTCTGCTGGCGACCGCATTCGCCGTGCTCGCGTGCGCAGGCACAGTGATACGCCTGCGGGACAATCAGCTGGATGCTTGGCTGAGCGTGATCTACACCATCATGATCCTGGTGTGGCCGTATCCCGAGGAAATGTGGAGGTTCGTCACCTTCCTGTTGCCGCTGCTGACGGTCGCCGCGATTATCGCGGTCGCCAGTGTGGCGCGACGCTTGAAGTTCGCCAGGATGCAAGACGTACGTGCCGCGTCACTGCTCGTCCTTGCGCTGACCATCGCCGCAAGCGGCCCAACCATCCTCGAGTTCGCGCGACGGATGCAAGTGCACGTTCCTGAGGAACTGGTTGGCGAGCAGCGGGAGCAGGTTTTTTTCCGGGCGGGCACCGTCCACGATGCTGTCATGTCGGCGGAGTACAGCGGGCGGCTGAGGATTCTCATCGAAGAGGCCGCCGCAATAGTTCCGGTCGACGGCTGCGTTTATTCGGTGATGCCTCAGCTGGTCTGGCTCCATGCGCGGAGGGCATCGATAAGGTATCAAGTGGAACTGTCGCCTGATCGCCCAATCCGGGAGCAGCTGCCTGCATGCGAATTCATGCTGATCGGCTCATTCGGATTCAGCGGGGTGCCCGTGCCGCTGTTCTATCCGAGTGAATTCCTTCATGACGAGGCTGAGCCGTTACTTATGACCTACGCACGTGACTCGGAAGAGAAGCCGGTCGCGGTCCTGCTGACATGGAAGGGGGGCAGCGATGGAGTCGAGTAAAGCATGACCGTGGCGTGGCCGAGATCGAGCGACTGGTTGAGCGCCGGAGTCGTTCTGCTGCTCGCGGCAGTGGTGTACGGCTGGATTGTGGCCGGTGCCGAGGTGACGACGGGATTCTCGGATTCCGTCTCCTACCTGGTGATGGCCGATTTCTACCGCGCGTGGATCCGCGGCGATGATGTGACTGGCGCACTCGCACACTACCAAAGCACCCGTTTCCCGCCTTTGTTTCCGTTGCTGCTCGGGCTTTCAGGCGCCGGCGTGGATAGCCAATGGATGGCATATGTCGTCACCGCTGCTTGCTCGATCGGCGCGGTTGCGGCGACATGGTGGTGGGTGCGTGGCGAAACCGGCCGCCCGACGGCGGCGGCGGGCTGTGCGATCGCCCTTGCCCTGTATCCCGGTTTTTTCCTGCTGACCATCTATCCGGCGTCCGAGCCCATCGCCTTGGTGCTGACGCTGGTGGCATTCGCGCTGGCGGAAAAAGTGCCGCGTCGTCCTTCTATGCTGTTGGTCGCTGCATTGATCATCGGTGTCAGCCCGCTTGCACGGATGGCGTCGCTCGCGCTGGTGGCAGCGTTTTCGGTCTGGCTGGTCCTTCAGCGCCCCGTTCCGATCAGGCAGGCGCTACTTTCGCTCGTGGCGGCATGGTCGCCGGCATTGGCCTGGCTCGGTTATCGCGCCGCAGTTCCAACCGAGACCTACCTGCACGAGTTCGAGTACGCCGGTTTTCCGTCGACTCTGTCGGCACTGCCGCCATGGCTCGGCGAACAACTGCGGTCAATCGTCGCAAGCCTCAACAACAACTGGGGCGCCGCCAGGTGGGGCTTTGTCGATTGGCTCACGGCAGCCCTCTTGCCCGTCGTGGTGGCAGGGGCCATCAGCCGGCTGCGCCGCGGCAAAATCGACGCCTGGTACGCGCTCGCGTACGTGACGCTGATCATCCTGTGGCCGTTTCCGGAGGAGATGGAGCGCTTCGTTCTGCTGCTATTTCCGGTGTTCTGCCTTTACGCAATCGTTGGATTGCAGGTAATCCGGACGATGATCGAGCGGCGGGCGAGGGTCTCGCAGTGGCGAATAGGCGGCGGGGCGCTGATGGCGTTTTTTCTGGTGGCCGCCGGCCCGGCGTGGGTCCGTATCGCCCACCGCGCTGCAATGCCCGTTGAGCCTGAACTGGTACCTGACAGGCTGAACCGGCCATTCTTCGAACTCGACTCCGACGCCTTCGCGTTATTCTTCCTCGAAGCTACTACGCGAACGCGACACGCTGCTGCGAGCGTGGCCGACTTTGTCGGTGACGACGATTGCGTGTATGCGATACGTCCTTCGGTGATCAGGTCGAGCAGCCATGTGGAGGCGTTCCCCTACCAGTATCCGCCGCCTGACAGCGCTGAGGGGATGGCCGCGTTCCCGCTCTGCGAATACCACTTCATCACATGGTCTTCAACGCGACAGCTGAAGCAGCCGCCGTACTACCCATTGGACGAACTCGCGGAGAACGTGGAGCCGCTGTTCGCTTCGTACATCGAAACCGAAGACGGTCAGGTCCTGGTGGCTGCGCTCCTGAAGAACAAGCCTGACGAGAACGTGGAGGGGACAGAGTGATCGTCGTCGTGACACCGGTTTTCGAAGACGCCGTCGCAGCCGAACAGCTGATGCTGGAGCTGCGGAGCGCGATTGCAGAGCAGCTCGTTATCGTCGCGGTGGATGATGGCTCGGTGCATGAGCCGGTCGACGTTCGGCTCATGCAGCGCTGCGGCGTGGACGGAGCCGTGGTGACGTTGAAACGCAACGTTGGCCATCAGCGCGCCATCGCCATCGGGCTTAGCTACGCGGTTGAACATTACCCTGAGTCCGATTGCTTCGTCGTCATGGATTCCGACGGGGAGGACCGGCCTGGTTCCATCCGTGCCCTGCAGGCTGCGCTCGATGGCGAAGTCGATGTCGCAGTCGCAAAGCGCCGCTCCCGAACGGAATCCGCGGCTTTCAAGCTGTTCTACTCGCTGTACAAGTGGCTCTTCTGGTTGCTGACCGGTCGCCGCATCAGTTTCGGCAACTTCATGGCGGTCAACCGCCGCGCAGCCGAACGCCTGGTGACGATGCAGGAACTGTGGATCCACGTCGCCAGCACGGTTCTGACGTCCAAGCTTCGCGTGACCATGTGCCCGCTGGATCGCGGGCGACGTTATGCGGGAGCCAGCAAGATGAACTTCGTGAGCCTCACATTGCACGGGCTGAAGGGCGTGATGGTCTTTGCCGAGGATGTCCTCGTGCGGGTGGGCATTGCCTGCTCGCTGGTTGCCGGCGCTTCGGTGATGGCGGGCGCAGCCGCCGTGGTGCTCAAGTTGATGAACATCGCGACGCCCGGCTGGTTCTCGATTGCCATCGGCATCCTGTTCCTGGTGTTCGTGCAGATGGGGACCGTCGCATTGATCACGTTGCTGCTGACCGGTCTCGTCAGGGGCGGCATGGTGTTGCCGCTCCGCTACCGCGACTTCGTGCGCAGCGTTGCTTCGACATGAGCATCGTTAGCGGATCCGGCCCGGCTTCGGCGCGGAAGCTTCAACTTGCGGCGGCCGCAACTGCCGCATACCTGTTGCTGCTGGTGTCGATCTACTGGCTGCATGCGAGGTTCTTCACCGTCGACGTGGTGCTCTACGCTGCACTGCTCGATGTGGTGATCGCAACCGCCATTGCCGGCCTGGTGTTCTGGCGGGCCGGTCCGTCGCGCTGTTTCAACGCATTCGAAGGCGTGCAGCTCGTCTGCATCTGGGGGCTGCTGGGAGCACTGCTCGCTCTTGCCGTTCCGACCGTCATCGATCGCTCACTGTCGTTCTACATCCTCGAGAAGCTTCAACAGCGAGGCGGATCGATCGCCGAACGCGCGTTCGGCGACGTGTTCCGGATCGAGTACATGGCCGAGCACAGGCTGATCGATGTACGGCTGACTGAGCAGCTCGAATCGGGCACGATCGTCCTCACCGATGGTTGCGTTCGGTTGACCAGGCGTGGGGAGCTTCTCGCATCGTTCAGCAGGGCGTTCCGGGCGGAATTTCTTCCGCGCAAGCGACTGCTGATGGGCGAATATTCGGACCATCTGACCGATCCGTTCCGCCACTCGACGCAGTCGGTCGATTACCGCTGCGATTCCGCTGCGTCATCCGATTGACCGGTCAGTAGCTGCTCGAAGTATTGCGCGGTCTTGGTCAGACCCTCCCACACGGGAACGCGCGGAGCCCAGGACAGCAGATCGCGCGCGCGGCTGATATCCGGCTGTCGCTGCCGAGGGTCGTCCTGCGGGAGCGGTCGATGCACGAGCGTAGAAGATGAGCCCGTGATCTCGAGGATGGTGCGTGCCAGCTCCAGCATGCTGATCTCATGCGGGTTGCCGAGATTGATCGGGCCGGTTATGCCAGAATCGCTGTCCATCAGCGCGATGAATCCGTCGATCATGTCATCCACGTAACAGAACGACCGGGTCTGCCCGCCATCACCGTAAATCGTGATCGGCTCCGATCGAAGCGCTTGCACGATGAAATTCGAGACGACGCGGCCATCATTCGGGTGCATCCGCGGTCCGTAGGTATTGAAGATGCGGGCGACCTTGATCGGGAGCGCGTGCTGACGGTGGTAATCGAAGAACAGTGTCTCCGCACAGCGCTTGCCTTCGTCGTAGCACGCGCGCGGCCCGATCGGGTTCACCCGCCCCCAGTATTCCTCGGTTTGCGGATGGATTTCGGGATCGCCATAGACCTCGCTGGTTGACGCCTGGAAGATCGGGCACTTGAGTCGCTTGGCCAGGCCGAGCATGTTGATGGAGCCATGCACGCTGGTCTTGGTTGTTTGTACCGGATCGTGCTGGTAGTGGATCGGCGAAGCCGGGCAGGCCAGGTTGTAGATCTCGTCGGCCTCGATGTACAGCGGGAACGTGATGTCGTGCCGGATCAGCTCGAATCTTGGATGTTCGAGCAGGTGGGCGATGTTCGCCTTGCTGCCGGTGAAGAAGTTGTCGACGCAGATGACTTCATGCCCTCGCGCCAGCAGTCGCTCGCAAAGGTGGGAGCCGAGGAATCCACTGCCGCCGGTGACCATCGACCGCTTGTTCAGTGCGTATCTCACAGATCCTCCTCAGTTTCTGTACCCGGCGATAGCTGGGTGGTTTCGAGTTCGCGCTGGAGCAGGTGTTCCAGGTGGGAATACTCGCGCTCGAAGAACCTGGTCTCCTGAAGTAAATGCCGGTGGAAGCCCTGCATCGAGCGTGGAGCGGCGCCCTGCGTGGCGGCAGGGAGCATCTGCAAGGTGTGCAGGTGCTGCAGCGCCAGGCGTGGATGACCGTACTCGCCGAGCGACGCGACTTGCATCAGCCCCTGCTGGTGGTCGAATCCGAATCCGATCGCTGCATCGAACTGATCGAGCGCCGCTTGCCCGTTCTCCGCCTCCAGGGCCAGCAGGCCCTGGAGAAACGTCAGCCGCTGGCGGCGCGTCTCGGTCAACGCTATCTGATGGTTGCTTCTTGCCGCGGCGATGAGGCGTGTGAGTTCGGGTGCGCCGAACCCTTGGCACTGGTTCTTCCCGTACGCCATTACTGCGCGACGGGTCCAGTCGAAGATGCCTTGGTGCCAGGCAGGCGACTCGGCGAAGGCGCGCTCCACGTAGTCGACCGCGCTAGCCGGCACGTGACCGTCCGTGCACTCGAACCCAATCAATGTGGCGGCTGCCTCGATGGAATGCGGAAACTGCTCGAGTGCCTCCTCGAGGCGATCGATCGCGGCGGAAGGCGATCCGGCTGCGAACTCCTGGTGTGCAGCCATCAGCTGGCTCCTCAGTGATCCGGCATTGCGAGCAGCCCAGACTGCAGCGAGCTCCTCTGGCTTCCCCCACAGCATCGCACGCTGCAGCGTAAGCAGCAGAAGCAACAGGGGCAGAGCCACGGCCATTGCGATGCGGGCCCGTGGCATGGCGCGTCCATTCGTGATCCACGCCGCCAGCGGCCAGAAGAGCAGTGCGGAAGGAAGGTAGTTGCGATGTTCGAAGAACGGCTCCAGT
Source organism: Lysobacteraceae bacterium (assembly GCA_041687455.1). Classification (GTDB taxonomy): domain Bacteria; phylum Pseudomonadota; class Gammaproteobacteria; order Xanthomonadales; family Xanthomonadaceae; genus JAWLBY01. The sequence goes on from JAWLBY010000004.1 coordinate 253,420, forward strand.
GCAATGGCGAAGCTTTCCATCAGATGCGCGATAAGGTAGAAGCCGAGCGCAAGCGAAACCCGGGGGCAGCGGGCACGGGACCGCCAGGCAAGCACCACGAGTGCTGCGACCGCCAGTATTGCGGGCAGCGTGGTCCATGGTTCGAAAACGCCGGTCGAGACGACGAAGTCGTCCGCATAGAGTCCGGCTGTGCCTTCTCTCGGCGCAACGAGTCCGGACAGGTAGACGACGATGGCGCGTGGCTGCGACAACGTGCGATCGAGCATCGACCACGGGCGTGGCAGTTGATCGCCGGCGCCGACCGCTCCGGCGAACAGCCACGCAAGCGCCAGCAGTATGGCGGCCGAGGGTATCGCCAGCCCGGCGCGTACGATGCGGAACGCAAGCAGCGATCCAGGTCCATTGCGCGGGGCAGCATATGCGATCGACAGTGTTGCGAGCAGCAGCAGCGGCAGCAGGAACCCGTTCGGTTTGGAGAGCCCGGCCAGCAGTGTCGCAATGCCGCTTCCAGCAAGCGCCCAGGTCGCGCCCGCCCATCCGTCGCCACGTTGAATCCGTCGCACACCGGCGTCGAGGGCGAGCATCCCGAGAAGCCCGAACGTCAATGGCAGCATCGCATGGCGCTGCACAATGTAGAGCGTGGTCGAAACTAGCAATGGATGAGCAACCCACAGTGCTCCGGCCAGCACGGCAACGGTTGACGGGCCGGAGTTCAAATGCGTTCCCTGCCTGCTTCTCACCGCCACCTCGAGCCGGCCGATTGCGAGCATCAGCAACACGGCGTTGAGAAGGTGGAGCAGCAGATTGGTCGTCCTGAAGCCTTGGGGGTTGTCCGGCCAGTCGTCCGCATCGAGCAGAAAGCTCAGGGTCGAGATCGGTCGTCCGGTCGGGTCTGCCGTTCCCGAGGTCGCGTAGTACAGCAGCGACAGCGTGTCGTCGATCGGACCGAAGTCGCCCAGCGTTTCCAGGTTGCTGGCGTCGTCGAACTGGAAATCCCCGCCGAGCCCGGGCGCATAAGCTGCAGCGGTCGCCAGCAGGAATGCGCAGGCCAGCAGCCAGTCTCTGGCCCGTGGACTGATCAAGCTTCGCGGGCTCCAGCGCTTGCGGCGATGCCTGCGCGCGCCATCCGGGTCAGCTGGGCCGCCGCGGCGACCGCGGCAAGAAACTGCAGCGGCCGAAACGGGATGGACAGGCGCGGCTCGGCTTGCAGCAGCACGTGCAGCATGGTCAGGCCCAGCAGAACGCCGACCACGTACAGATGGCCGGCCGATGGCCAGGCGGCCGGAGATTTCAATGCAGGGATCGATAACAGGATGTAGCCGAGCATCAGGGCGCCGAGTATCGGATTCAGCCCGTACGCTACGGACGCCATCGAGGCCATCCATGGTTCCGACGAGAACGGTGATGCATGTGTTGGATAAACGTAGATGTCGCCCTGGCCCATCCTGATATGCCAGCCCCAGAACAGGATCGGCTTGTCCCATAGATACCACCACGCGTAGTAGCCGGGATCTTCCGCGATGCGGTTCAGCATCTGGCGCAGAGCGGCTGCCGGTGCGCTGACCAAGGCGCTTTCCTCGGCACCGATGTCTTGCAGGATTCGCTTTCCTGCGTCGTCGCCTGCAAGTGCTGCATGATAGGCCGCGTGGTACAGGGGCCAGGAACCTTGTACGAGGTTCTGGCCCAGTCGATGCGACGACGTCGGTGAGCCGTCGGCCACGACGATTTGCGTGCGTATCGACCAGGCGGCGAGCGGCGCCATGGCGAGGGCGACGACGAGCAGCGCAGCGCGCAGGCCTGCCCGTTTCCAGCAGGCCAGCGCCGCCACGGCAGCGATCGGTGCGGCGACGGGGTTGACCAGCGATGCCGCTCCAATTGCCGCGCCCGAAAGGGCGAGCACCGTTCGGGAGCGCTGTTTGAGACCTGCGATCACAAGCAGGCTCGCGAGCATCAGCAGTGCTCCGAACAGAGTTTCGGTGAGAAGGTAGCCGGACATCGTGATGCTATGTGGCCAGCAAGCAAGCAGCAGCCCGGCCGCAATGGCCCAACCGGTGCCGAGGCCAAGTGAGTGGGCGGCGAGGAACAGCAGGGCCACCGAAAGCGCGCCAAGCGCAGCTTGGCAAAGCAGCGCGAACCCATACCAAACATCCGCATCGGGCGACAGCGCGATGATCGATGCCAGAAAGGCTGGATAGCCGGGCCCGCGATAGGCGTCAGGGGGCGGCGGTGACACAGTGGCTGCGCTGAACGTACCGTGCTCGATCAGATTGACCGCGTACTGCACGTACTGGACGGCGTCACCTCGGATCGGATGGTCGACGACCGCGGTCGTGACGTAGTGGTAGCGCAGCGCAAACGCCAGCATGACCAGTACGAGCAGGCAGGCGCCATCACGCAACACTGCAGGGCGGGGCCGTTCCATTCATGCTCGAGCAGCGTGGGAAAAAAGAAGGGCTGCCGGCGGCAGCCCTTCTGATCCACAACTGTCGCTGAGTCAGCGGCAGTTGTTCGGACGGTACTTGTCGTCCACGTCGCCCAGACGGCACGACCAGCGGATGGCGCCCGCGCCGGTGAGGGCCGACAGGATAATCGACTTGCCACTGATTGCGCCGTCGTTCGTGTAGGTGATCGTCAGCTGGCCGTCCGCCTGCGCGATGCTCGAGACGTTGTTGCCGAAGATGGTGGTCGAAGCCGGAAGGCCAGCGTCGGTCTGGTTGGTCGGCAGTCGGCCCAGTGACTGGTACGACTCGGCGACCGCCAGCTTCGGCGCGCCGGCGAGGTTCATGCCTTCCGAGACCTTCGAGCGGACGGTGTAGTCCTGGTACGCCGGAATCGCAATCGCCATCAGGATGCCGAGGATCGCGATGACGATCATCAGTTCGATCAGGGTGAAGCCTTGCTGGATCTTTTTCATGGGTATCCCCAATTTTGAGTTAGCTAACAGTTGTGTTCGCACTCCGTGGACTGGGCAGTTGGCCTGGTCCTTGGCCTTGCGGGCCAGCTCGACGGTAAGCGCAGTGGCATCTAAGCACAGTGCGTGCCACATGCCAACGGAAGCTGAATGGTTGCCGCCAAGTTATTGAGCGGAATGGAACTTTGCCGGGGGTGGCGGCGGCGACGCAAGTGGGCTTTTCGCCAAGATGGACCGGCGGCGCAGTATGGCTTCCGGCCGGTTTTCTCGGGTGTGACGCGCGTGGTCACAGAATGACGTAAAAGGTCGCATTCGGCCGTCGTGCCCGATTCGGATTCAATCAATCCCGAGCTTCTTGAGCTTGTAGCGCAGCGCCCGGAACGTGATGCCGAGCTTGGCGGCGGCTTTGGTCTTGTTGTAGCGGCATTCCTCGAGCGCGCGCTGGATCGTTTCGCGTTCGAGTTGCTCGATCACGTTCGGCAGCGGGGCGTTCGGGTCGGCGTGGTTGAGTGCTGTGGCGTTGACCGGGGTCGGCGCGGGGCCGGGGACGGCCGGCAGTTCGCCGGTCCGGTAGGTCTCGGCCGGGACCCGGTTCGGGGCCGGCAGGCGCAGGTCGTCGCGGTCGATGATGCCGCCTTCGCAGAGAGCGACCGAGCGTTCGAGCACGTTCTCCAGCTCGCGGACGTTGCCGGGGAACGGGTAGGCGGACAGCGCGGACGCGGCGTCGGGAGCCAGCGTGTAGGCTTCGGCATTGTTCTCCTGGGCCATGCGCCGGAGCAGCGCGTCGGCCAGTAGCGCAATGTCCTCGGGACGTTCGCGCAGTGCCGGTACGCGCAGCTCGATGACGTTGATCCGGTAGAACAGGTCGTGGCGGAAATGGCCCTGCTGGACCAGGTCGACGAGGTTCTTGTGGGTGGCCGACAGGATCCGGACGTCGATCGGCTGTTCGACGTTGGCGCCGACCGGGCGGACCGATTTCTCCTGAATCACTCGCAGCAGCTTGACCTGCATGTGCAGCGGCAGCTCGGCGACCTCGTCGAGGAACAGGGTGCCGCCCTGGGCGGCCTGGAACAGGCCTTCCTTGTCGGTATGGGCGCCGGTGAAGCTGCCCTTCTTGTGGCCGAAGAACTCGCTTTCCATCAGTTCGGTCGGGATCGCGCCGCAGTTGACCGGCACGAACGGACCGGTCGCGCGCGGACCCTGCTCGTGGATCAGCCGGGCGACCAGTTCCTTGCCGACGCCGGATTCGCCGGAGATGTAGACCGGCGCCTGGCTGCGGGCGACCTTGGCAATCGTCGCCCGCAGTTGCTGGATCGCCGGCGATTCGCCGAGCAGCTTGTTGTTGCTGAGCTGGATCTGCGCCCGGCGCTCCTCGCCGAGCTGCAGTGCGTTCTGTACCAGTTGCCGCAACGCGTGGATGTCGACCGGCTTGGATACGAAATCGAATGCGCCGGCCTTCAGCGCGGTGACCGCGGCATCGACGTTGCCGTGGGCGGTGATCATCGCCACCGGCGTTTCCGGATAGCGGTTCGAGATCAGCTCGATCAGGCCCTGGCCGGAGCCGTCGGGCAGCTTCATGTCGGTGAAGCAGAGGTCGTAGCGCTGGTTGCCGAGTTTCTGCCGTGCGCTGGCGAGGTCGGGTGCGGCGTCGACCTTGAGGCCCATCCGGCTCAGCGTCAGCGTGAACAGTTCGCGGATGTCGCGTTCGTCGTCGACGATCAGGGCAGTGCGGTAGTGCGCCATGGAAGGGTTTGCCGATAGGGGCCGAGGTGGCGGACGGTGGCTGGCCGACCGCTGTGACAGAAGAGTTGTAACAAATTCATCGGCGGATGTTGACTCATCCGTGTTCGAGCGCGCCGATCGCCGGCTGCTGGCCGGTCAACGGCACCGGCCGGGCGAGGCTGATCCGGAAGCAACTGCCGCCGTCCGCGCCGCCGACGTACTCGAGCAGTGCCTGGTTGGCTTCGCACATCTGTCGCGCGATGTAGAGGCCGAGTCCGCTGCCGAGCTCGTTGGTGGTGAAGAACGGATCGAAGACCTGCGCCGCGACTGTGTCGGGAATGCCCGGGCCGCGGTCGCGCACCTCGATGAACGGATGGCCGCTGTCGCTGGCGTCGGCGGCCAGCGTGATCGTTGCCGGCTGGCCCGGTGCATGGCCGTAGGTCATCGCGTTCTGCACCAGCGCGCTGACCACCTGGTGCAGTTGCTGCGGATCGATCATCGCGACGATCGGATACGGCTGGGCGACCGCGTGCAGTTGATGGCCATCGACGAACTGCGCGCGATGGAACTCGTCGACGAAGTGGCGGCTCCAGTCGCAGATGTCGATGTGCTCGGGCTGCGAACGCTCGCGGCGGGCGAGCTGCAGCACGTTTTCGACGATGCCGTTCATCCGGTTGCAGTGGTTCAGCACGATCTCGACCAGCCGTCGGTCGGCGGCCGGCAGCTCCGGGGATTCCTCCAGCAATTGCGCGGCATGCTTGATCGCGGCCAGCGGGTTGCGGACTTCGTGGGCGATGCCTGCCGACAGCCGGCCGAGTGCGGCCAGCGTCAGCTCCTCGGCGCGGCGCGAGACCAGCCGGCCGTCGTCGAGGAAGATCATGAACAGTTCGTCGATGACGGTCAGCGGGGCGATCCGCGGCACCACCGGCGGCCGGTCGGCGGCCAGCGCCACCGGCTCGGCATCCTGGACCCGGTCGGTGCGCCAGCGGGCGAGTCGGCGGGCCAGCTCCGGGCTGACCTCGCGCAAGGCGCGCTGGTCCGGCCGCGGCCCGCCGAGCAGATGCCAGGCGGCCTCGTTCATCAGCCGGATCTGGTTCTCGGCATCGACGACCAGCACGCCGGTCCGCATCCGCCGGATGATCAGCTCGTTCAGGTGCGCGAGATTGGCGACTTCGGCGCCGCGCCGGTCGGCCAGCGCGGTGCTGTGCCGCAACTGTCGGCCGAGCAGATGGCACAGCGCCGCGGCGGCCAGGTAGGTGACCGAGAACATGATCGCCTCGACGCCGTCGCGCTCGCCGAGCCCGCTGCTCTTGACCGCGCTGATCACGTACTCGCCGAGGGTGCCGAGACTGGCTGCCAGCGACAGGCCGGCGGTGGTGCGCAGCGGCAGCAGGATCGCTCCGGCGCTGACGTTGACCAGCAGCAGCAGCGCGACGATTCCGTCGCCGCCGACCAGCAGGTGCCTGCAGAGCAGCGCCACCGCGATGTCGATCGCGAGACCGGCGGCAGCCAGCGCGCCGATCGATAGCCGATGGCTGCGCATCGCCAGCAGCAGCGCCAGTGCGGCGCCCATGTAGCCGGTCGCGACGACCTGCACCGCGGTCTCGTGCTCGGCGGTGAGCATCGTCGGCGCGAAGGGGCTGAACGCCAGGAACGCCAGCAACGCGGCCTCGAACGCCCGGTACAGCGTGAAGAAGTACAGCTCTCGGCGCAGCACCCGGTCGATGCTGGGGGCGCTGCCGGGGCGTTCGTCCGTGGCGGCGTGCACGAAGTCGGCGTGGCTCGGGGAGGCAGGCAGTATACGCATGCGGCATCGCGACGCCGTGCCGCTTTTGCCTTTGTCAGGACCGTTCGCCACAATACGCCGGCTTTTCGCGGCCCGGTGTGGCCGGAGTCGTCGCTTCGGTCGAAGCGGCCGGTCGCCGTGGGGCGGGAAGCCGAGCCGCCCGGGGTCCACGGTCCGACGCGCACGGCGTTCGCCGGCCGTTCGTCCTGGCGCGGGGTCGCCGCTCGCCGCCGGAACGCCACGCGCCTGCCGCGCGCCGCTCCGATTGGTCGCACGCATGTCGCAGGTCAATCAGGTAACAACATGAATTTTCACGAGTATCAGGCGAAAGAACTGTTTGCCGACTACGGCATTCCGGTGCCGGCCGGGCGCGTCGCGCGCACCCCGGAGCAGGCCGTCGAGGCGGCCCGCGCGATCGGCGGCGAACAGTGGGTGGTCAAGGCGCAGATCCATGCCGGCGGTCGTGGCAAGGCTGGCGGCGTCAAGCTGGTAAAGACCCACGACGCGGTCCGCGATGCCGCCGCCGCGATGCTCGGCACCCGGATGGCCACCTATCAGTCCGGCGGCGTCGCGCTGCCGATCGACTGCGTGCTGATCACCGAGGCCAACGACATCAAGAAGGAGCTGTACCTGTCGATGCTGGTCGACCGCGCGACCAAGGCGGTCAGCTTCATCGTGTCGGCTGAAGGCGGCGTCGAGATCGAGAAGGTCGCCGAGGAAAACCCGGACGCGATCCAGGTCGTCAACGTCAACTACGTGCAGGGCCTGCAGCCGTACCAGTGCCGCAAGGTCGGTTTCGCGATCGGCCTGAACGCGAAGCAGGTCAACCAGTTGACCAAGATCATGATGGGGCTGTTCAAGCTGTTCAACGACAAGGACCTGTCGCTGGTCGAGCTGAACCCGCTCGCGATCGTCGCCTCGGGCGACCTGGTCGCGCTCGACGGCAAGATCAATTCCGACGACAACGCCGAGTTCCGCCAGCCGCGGCTCGCGGCGATGCGTGACCGCGCGCAGGAAGATCCGACCGAGGCCGAAGCCGCCGAGCACAATCTCAATTACGTGACGATGGACGGCAACATCGGCTGCATGGTCAACGGTGCCGGCCTCGCGATGGCGACGATGGACGTGATCAAGCTGAACGGCGCCGAGCCGGCCAACTTCCTCGACGTCGGTGGCGGCGCGACCAAGGAACGGGTTACCGAAGCGTTCAAGCTGATCCTGCACTCGCCGAAGGTGAAGGCGATCCTGGTCAACATCTTCGGCGGCATCGTCCGCTGCGACATGATTGCCGAAGGCATCATCGCGGCGGTCAAGGACGTCGGCGTCAAGGTGCCGGTGGTGGTGCGACTGGAAGGCACCAACGTCGAGAAGGGCAAGGAGCTGCTGCGCGACAGCGGGCTTGCGCTGATTCCGGCCGACGACCTGAACGACGCAGCGAAGAAGGCTGTCGCGGCGGTCGCCTGACCGGTCCGGTTGGACACATAGCACGCCGTTCGCCCTGAGGTATCGAAGGGCGAAAGGCAGTTCCCAGGGCCGTCCGTCCTTCGATACCTCAGGACGAACGGCGGCTCCGTAGGCGCAGCGCCTACCGACGAGGACGAAAGATCCATGAGCGTTTTGGTCAACAAGAACACCCGGGTGATCGTGCAGGGCTTCACCGGCCAGCAGGGCACCTTCCACGCCGAGCAGATGGTCGACTACGGCACCCGCGTGATGGGTGGCGTGACCCCCGGCAAGGGCGGCAGCGAGCATATCGGCCTGCCGGTCTATGACACCGTGCAGGATGCGGTCGACGACACCGGCGCCGACGCGTCGGTGATCTACGTGCCGCCGCCGTTCGCGGCCGACGCGATCCTCGAGGCCGCCGATGCCGGCATCCGCGTGATCGTCGCGATCACCGAGGGCATCCCGGTGCTCGACATGCTGCGCGTCAAGCACACGCTGGCGCAGTACGACGACTGCTGGCTGATCGGCCCGAACTGCCCGGGCATCATCACCCCGGGCGAGTGCAAGATCGGCATCATGCCGGGCCACATCCACCAGCCGGGCAAGGTCGGCATCGTGTCGCGCTCCGGCACGCTGACCTACGAAGCCGTGCACCAGACGACCCAGGCGGGCCTCGGCCAGTCGACCTGCATCGGCATCGGCGGCGACCCGATCCAGGGCATGAACTTCATCGATGCGCTGCAGTTGTTCCAGGACGACCCGCAGACCGAGGCGATCATCATGGTCGGCGAGATCGGCGGATCGGCCGAGGAGGAGGCCGCCGAGTTCATCACCGAGTACGTGACCAAGCCGGTGGTCGGCTTCATCGCCGGCGCGTCGGCACCAGCCGGCAAGCGGATGGGCCACGCCGGTGCCATCGCCTCCGGCGGCAAGGGCACTGCGGCCGGCAAGTTCGCCGCGCTGGAGAAGGCCGGCGTCACGACGGTGCGTTCGCCGGCGGATCTCGGCAAGGCCGTGGTCGAGCGGCTGAAGGGCTGATCCGAGCCTGTTGCGACGCCCTCGCGCCCGCGTGCTGCCCCAGGCGGCCCGCGGGCGCGGCCGTTTTCAGGATGGCTGGCGCATCATGGCGGCAGCCGACCAGTTCGGACGCGGGTTCAGTTCTGCTGCAGCCCTTGCAGGAGCCGCTTCAGCGGCGATCTGTCTGGCTGTGTGATGTCCGGGTCGCCGCTGACGCAGCTCCTACAGGGGCGCCGACATTGAGTTCCAGCCTGCGCCAGGAGTTTGAGCATGCGGATTGCCCTTGCCCAGTTCGATTTCCCGGTCGGCGCGGTCGAGGCCAATGCCGAGCGGATCTGCGCGCTGATCGCCGAGGCGCGCGACCGCCACGGCGCCGACATCGTGCTGTTTCCTGAGCTGGCGATCTGCGGCTATCCGCCCGAGGATCTGCTGCTGCGGCCGAGTTTCCTCGCGTGCTGCGAGGAAGCGTTGACGCGGATTGCCGCGGCGGCGACCGGCATCGTCGCGCTGGTCGGTCATCCGCAGGCGATGGGCTCGGTGGTCTACAACGCGCTGTCGGTGTTGCGCGACGGACGGGTCGAACTGACCTACCGCAAGCACGAACTGCCGAACTACGCGGTGTTCGACGAACGCCGCTACTTCGCCAGCGGCGATGCGCCGGCCTGCATCGAGATCGACGGCGTCGGCGTCGGGCTGCTGGTCTGCGAGGATCTCTGGCACGCCGGACCGCTGCGGCGCACGGTCGAGGCCGGCGCGGAACTGGTGCTGGTCGCGAACGCCTCGCCGTACGAAGGCAACAAACCGGCCGATCGCGACACGTTGCTGGCGTTGCGGGCCAGCGAAAGCGGCGCCGCGCTGGCTTATCTGAACGTCGTCGGCGGCCAGGACGAACTGGTGTTCGATGGCGCGTCGGTGCTGACCGATGCCGACGGCACCGTGCATCCGGCCGCGCGCGCGTTCGAGGACCATTGGCTGGTGGCCGATTACGTGCCGGGCGAACGGCGCTTCGAGCGGCGTCAGTGGGCTGAGGAAACCGACGAGTCGAAGGAATCGCTGCATTACCGCGCGCTGGTCCGTGCGACCCGGGACTACGTCGTCAAGAACGGTTTTCGCGACGTGCTGCTGGGGCTGTCCGGCGGCATCGATTCGGCGCTGACGCTGGCGATCGCGGTCGATGCGCTCGGTCCCGGGCGGGTCACCGCGGTGCGGCTGCCGGCGCGCTTCACTTCCGACCTCAGCAATGATCTGGCGCGGCAGCAGGCCGACGCGATGGGTGTCCGGCTGCTGACGCTGGAGGTCGAGCCGCCGTTCGGTGCCTTCATGCAGTCGCTGCATCCGGTGTTCGCCGGCCAGCCACCGGATCTGACCGAGGAAAACCTGCAATCACGCTGCCGCGGCGTGCTGCTGATGGCATTGTCGAACCGGACCGGCGCGCTGGTGCTGACAACCGGCAACAAGAGCGAGTACGCAGTCGGCTATGCGACGATCTACGGCGACATGTGCGGCGCATTCGCACCGCTGAAGGACGTCTACAAGACCGAGGTCTACGCGCTGGCGAATTGGCGCAACCGCGATGGCGAGGTGATCCCGCAGGCGGTGATCGGGCGCCCGCCGACCGCCGAGCTGCGCGCCGGTCAGACCGATCAGGATTCACTGCCGCCTTACGACCTGCTCGACGGCATCCTGCAGCGCTTCATCGAAGGCGAGGCGTCGGTCGATGAAATCGTTGCCGAAGGCTTCGAGCGCAGCACCGCCGAGCGGGTCGCATCGCTGGTGTTGCGGGCCGAGTGGAAGCGCCGGCAGTCGGCGCCGGGACCGAAAGTCTCGCGTCGGGCGTTCGGCCGTGATCGCCGCTATCCGATCACGTCGGGCTGGCGCTGACCGCGCGAACCTGCCGAATCCCGAATCCCGAATCCCGAACGTCAGCCGCGCTCGGCCGCCAGCGGAATCAGTTTCCGCCACCAGCCCGGTCGTTGCGGCCAGTCGCCGGACAGATACGGATGGTCGGGGTGGTTGAGCTGCAGCACCCGGCGTGAATCGTCGGCGAGCTTGTCCTGGCCAAGCCGCGAATAGCTCTCGACCAGCAACGCCAGTGCGTCGCCCTGCGAACCGGACTGCGGGTAGTGTTCGAGCACGTACTCGCCGCGCTTGGCAGCGGCGATGTAGGCGCCGCGGCGCAGGTAGTAGGTGCCGACACCGATCTCGCGCTGCGCCATCAGGTTGCGCAGGTGCACCATCCGCTGCCGTGCATCGACCGCGTACGGCGTGTCCGGAAAGCGACGGATCAGGTCGGCGAAATCGTTGAAGCTCTGCTCGAGCGCGCTCTGGTCACGCAGCGTCGTGTCGATCCGTGCGATCCGGTCGAGGAAGGCGTTCTCGCGTTCGAAGTTGATCAGCGCCTTCAGGTAGTACGCGTAGGCGATGTTGCGGTGCGCCGGATAGGTGCGGATGAAGCGGTTGATCGTCGACTGCGCTTCTTCGCCCTTGCCGTCCTTGTACTGCGTATAGGCCATTTCGAGCTGCGCCTGCTCGGTGTAGGCGCCGTACGGGAAGCGTGCGACCAGACGCTGGTAATAGCGCTGCGCACGGCCGTAGTTGCCGTTTTCGAGCGAGCGCTTGGCCTCGGCGTACATCTGCTCGACGGGCAGTGATTCGAGCGGCTCGTCCTTCTTGAACCAGCGCCCGCAGCCGGTCGACAGCAGGACGATCAGGACAATCGCGAGGAGACGAAACAGGCCGGAATATCGGATCATGGATGAAGACGGATATCGCGCAGGGCCGGACGGCGAGCGGGCGATGATAGCCGAAAGCCTTGTGACCGCATAAACCCTTGCGCCAATGAATGAATTCCTAACGAACGAAGCCGCCGAAACCGAGCTCGGTCACGTGAGCCGGCAGCAGCCGGTTCCGCTGGCGCTGGCCGGCCAGCGTTTCGACCAGGCGCTGGCGACGATGTTTCCGGAGTTCTCGCGTTCGCGGCTGGCCGGTTGGATCAAGGACGGCGTTGCCCGGATCGATGGCCGCTGCGCCAAACCGAAGGATCCGGTCCGCGGCGGTGAGCAGGTCGTGATCGACGCCGAGATCGAGCCGGCAGTCGAGGCCCGTCCGGAGCCGATCCCGCTGACGCTGCTGTACGAGGACGAACACCTGCTGATCGTCGACAAGCCGGCCGGGCTGGTCGTGCACCCGGGCGCCGGCAATCCGTCCGGCACGCTGGTCAATGCGCTGCTGCACCTCGATGGCCGACTCGCCGCGCTGCCGCGCGCCGGCATCGTCCATCGGCTGGACAAGGACACCTCCGGCTGCCTGCTGGTGGCGCGCACACTCGAGGCGCATGCGGCGCTGGTCGCACAGCTCGCCGCGCGCGACATCCACCGTCAGTACGAAGCCGTGGTGCAGGGCTGTCTGGTGGCCGGTGGCACCGTCGATGCGCCGATCGACCGGCATCCTGCCGACCGCCTGCGGATGGCGGTGGTCGCGCACGGCCGCCCGGCCGTCACGCACTACCGGCTGCGGCAGCGGTTCCGTGCCCACACGCAACTGCAGTTGCAGCTCGAAACCGGCCGCACGCACCAGATCCGCGTGCACATGGCGCATATCCGCCATCCGATCGTCGGCGATCCACTGTACGGCGGCGGTCTGAAGCTGCCGAAGGGCGCCAGTCCAGCGCTGGCCGAGGCGCTGCGCGGCTTCCGGCGCCAGGCGCTGCATGCCGAACGGCTCGAATTCGTGCATCCGATCAGCGGGGCGCCGGTGTTCGCCGACGCGCCGCGTCCGGCCGACCTGCAGGCGCTGCTCGACGCACTCGCGGCGGACGCCGGTTGATGCAGCAGCGGCACGACGCGCCGGCGCTGCGGCCGGACTGGCCGGCGCCGCTCGGGGTGCATGCGCTGACGACGTTTCGCCATTGCGCCGATGCCGGCCGCTCGGCGCCGCCGTTCGACAGCTTCAACCTCGGCAATTGCCGCAGTGCCAGCGGTGACGATCCACGGGTGGTAGCGGCCAACCGCGCGCGGCTGGTCGAATGCTTCGCGCTGCCGGCGGCGCCGTGCTGGCTGAACCAGGTGCATGGCACGACGGTGTGGCGGATACCGGCGCCGACACCGGGCCCAGAGGCCGATGGCCCGGAAGCCGATGCGGCGGTCACCGCCGGGCGCGGCGTCGTGCTCGCGGTCCTGACCGCCGACTGCCTGCCGGTGCTGTTCTGCGCCGACGACGGCAGCGAGGTCGCGGCCGCGCATGCCGGCTGGCGCGGCCTTGCGGCCGGCGTGCTGGAAGCGACGCTGGCTTCGATGCGGACGCCGCCGCCCCGCGTGCTGGCCTGGCTCGGCCCGGCGGCCGGACCGCGCGCCTACGAAGTCGGCGACGAGGTGCGCGATGGTTTCATCGCCGTCGACCCGGCCGCAGCCGACGCGTTCGTCGCCACCCGACCCGGCCATTGGGCCTGCGATCTGTATCGGCTGGCCCGGCAGCGGCTGGCTCGGGTCGGCATCACGCGGGTGTTCGGCGGCGACCGCTGCACGATCAGCGAACCGGCGAGGTTCTTCTCGCACCGCCGGGACGGCCGCAGCGGCCGGATGGCCAGCCTGATCTGGCGCGACTGAGAGGATCCGAGCTGTCGTGGTGATGCGACCGGCGTCGGAGCCGGCCCGCGCGACGCCTGGATGTCTCAGCCTGGCTGCCGACTGCGCCTGATCAGGTCGAGATTCTCGCGCAGTCCCGGATGGCTCGGCAGCATCTGCAGCGCCCGCGACATCAACTGTTCGGCCCGCTCGGGATCGCCGTTGCGCAGGGCGGCCATGCCGCACAGGTTCAGTGCGTTGATGTCGTTCGGGCGCCGGCGCAGTGCTTCGTCGAGATAGGGCATGGCCGCGGCGGGGTTGCCGTGACGCAGATGATGCTGGCCGAGGAACAGCAGCGCCTCCGGCTGGGCCAGCCACTGGTCGAAGACCTGCTTCCACTTCTCGCGAAGCTTAGGCACGTATTCCCGGTCGAGCCGGTTGTCTTCGTTGGTGCCGTGGCCGAGGCCGGACTCGCCGGCATGCGCGTTCCAGATGCAGGTGACCGCATCGACGAAACGGAACGCAGTGTGGGTGGCGCAGTTGACCAGGAAATCCCGGTCCTCGAACACCGGGAACGACGGGTCGAAACGCGCCCCTTCCTCGACCAGGCTGCGATGGAACATCGTCGCGATGAAATGGCCGCGGTTCTCGAAGTACAACTGCGCATGGAACCCGGCAATACCGGAATGGCCGGTCAGCCGGCCGTCGGCATCGTGCACCGCGGTGCGGGAATACAGCACGCGCTCCCCGCCCGGCCGCGGTGCTGCGAGCAGCGTCGCGACATGCTCGGGCAGCAGTTCGTCGTCGTCATCGAGGAAGTTCAGCCACTCGCCGCGCGCGTGCTCGATCAGCAGGTTGGCGGCGGTCGGGCGGTCGAGACGGCGGTCGGGCTCGGGCCGCAGCAGGCGCAGCGGACGACCGTTGTGCTCGGCCGGCAGCGGCCGATGCGCCGATCCGCAGGCGGCGGCCACGACGATCTCGATGTTCGGCCAGCTCTGCGCGGCGGCCGAGTCGAGTGCACGGGCCAGAACCGGGCGGTCCATGCTGCGGATCAGGATCGAAACGAGCGGCGTGCTCATCGGCAGAAATGACTGACGGGAAGCCCTCGATGGTGGAAAGGCGTTCCACGCACGTCAAGCGTTCATGTTGATCGACGGCAATGGGGCGCCGGTCGGCCTCGGCTTGAATAGTGCCGTGCCGGGCCGCATTAAGCCGGCATCGCGGCGCGTGCCGCTTCTCCCGATTCGAACGAGGATGCCCCGATGCGCATGGACAAATTGACCTCGCGCTTCCAGCAGGCCCTGGCCGACGCGCAATCGCTCGCCGTCGGGCGCGATCACAACGTGCTGGAGCCGGTCCACGTGCTGGTCGCGCTGCTCGATCAGCAGGGTGGATCGACCCGGCCACTGCTCGCTCAGGCCGGTGTCAATGTCGCGTCGCTGCGGCAGCGGCTCGGTGAAGCGCTCGACCGGCTGCCGAAGATCAGCGGTCAGGAAGGCAACATCAACGTCGGCAACGATTTGTCGCGGCTGCTCAACATCACCGACAAGCTGGCCCAGCAGCGTGGCGACCAGTTCATCGCCAGCGAGCTGTTCGTGCTGGCGGCGCTCGACGACAAGGGCGAAGTCGGCCAGGCGCTGAAGGCGGCCGGCGCGCACAAGGCCGCGCTGGAGCAGGCGATCGATGCGCTGCGCGGCGGGCAGAAGGTCGACGAACCCAATGCCGAGGAAGCGAGGCAGGCGCTGGAGAAATTCACCATCGACCTGACCGCGCGCGCCGAGAGCGGCAAGCTCGATCCGGTGATCGGTCGCGACGAGGAAATCCGCCGGACCATCCAGGTGCTGCAGCGGCGGACCAAGAACAATCCGGTGCTGATCGGCGAACCCGGCGTCGGCAAGACCGCGATCGTCGAAGGCCTCGCGCAGCGGATTGTCAACGGCGAGGTGCCGGAAGGGTTGCGCAACAAGCGCGTGCTGTCACTCGACATGGGTGCGCTGATCGCCGGCGCCAAGTTCCGCGGCGAGTTCGAGGAGCGCCTGAAGGGCGTGCTGAACGACCTCGCCAAGCAGGAAGGGCAGGTGATCCTGTTCATCGACGAGCTGCACACGATGGTCGGTGCCGGCAAGGCGGAAGGGTCGATGGATGCCGGCAACATGCTGAAGCCGGCACTCGCGCGCGGTGAGTTGCACTGCATCGGTGCGACCACGCTCGACGAGTACCGCAAGTACGTCGAGAAGGACGCCGCGCTCGAGCGCCGGTTCCAGAAGGTGTTCGTCGGCGAGCCGAGCGTCGAGGACACGATCGCGATCCTGCGCGGGCTGAAGGAGCGCTACGCGGTGCACCACGGTGTCGAGATCACCGACCCGGCGATCGTCGCCGCGGCGACGCTGTCGCACCGCTACATCGCCGATCGGCAATTGCCGGACAAGGCGATCGACCTGATGGACGAAGCGGCGTCGCGAATCCGGATGGAAATCGACTCCAAGCCGGAAGAGATGGACCGCAAGGAGCGCCGGCTGATCCAGTTGAAGATCCAGCGAGAAGCGCTGAAGAAGGAGAAGGATCCGGAGTCGCAGAAGCGGCTGTCCGATCTGGAGGCCGAGATCGGCGTGCTCGAACGCGAATACAACGATCTGGAAGAGATCTGGAAGGCCGAGAAGGCCGCCGTGACCGGCACGACGAAGATCAAGGAGCAGATCGAGCAGTTGAAGATCGAGCTCGATGCCGCGCATCGCCGGCAGGACCTCGGGCGCGCGTCGGAGATCCAGTACGGCCAGTTGCCGCAGCTCGAACGTCAGCTCGCCGCTGCGCACGAGACCGAGCAGAAGGGCTTCAAGCTGCTGCAGCAGAAGGTCACCGCCGACGAGATCGCCGAAGTGGTTTCGCGCTGGACCGGCATCCCGGTGTCGAAGATGCTCGAAGGCGAGCGCGACAAGCTGCTGCGGATGGAAGATGCATTGCACGGTCGCGTGGTCGGCCAGGACGAAGCGGTGCGCGCGGTGTCCGACGCGATCCGTCGTTCGCGCGCCGGGCTGTCGGACCCGAACCGGCCGAACGGCTCGTTCCTGTTCCTTGGGCCCACCGGCGTCGGCAAGACCGAGCTGTGCAAGGCGCTGGCCGAGTTCCTGTTCGATTCGACCGACGCGATGGTGCGGATCGACATGAGCGAGTTCATGGAGAAGCACTCGGTCGCGCGTCTGATCGGTGCGCCGCCGGGCTACGTCGGTTACGAGGAAGGCGGCTACCTGACCGAAGCGGTGCGCCGGCGGCCGTACAGCGTGATCCTGCTCGACGAAGTCGAGAAGGCGCACCCGGACGTGTTCAATATCCTGCTGCAGGTGCTCGACGATGGCCGCCTGACGGATGGCCAGGGCCGCACGGTCGATTTCCGCAACACCGTGATCGTGATGACGTCGAACCTCGGCTCGCAACTGATCCAGGAATACTCGGCCGACCAGTCCGACGAGAGCTACACGAAGATGAAGGCGGCGGTGATGGGCGTCGTGCAGGCGCACTTCCGGCCCGAATTCATCAACCGGCTCGACGACATCGTCGTGTTCCATCCGCTGGCCAAGGAGCAGATCCGTCGCATTGCGAAGATCCAGACCGACTACCTTGCCAGGCGGCTGGCCGAGCGTCAGATCGGCATCGAGATTTCCGACAGCGCCTTGCAGTTGCTCGGCAACGTCGGCTTCGATCCGGTCTACGGTGCCCGTCCGCTGAAGCGCGCGATCCAGCAGCAGCTCGAGAATCCGCTGGCGCAGCAGATCCTCGCTGGTGCCTTCGTCAGCGGCGACACGGTAATCGTCGACGCCGCGCGCGGCCAGTTGGAGTTCCGCAAGGGGTGATCATGCCCGCCCCCTGTAGGAGGGGCTTCAGCCCCGACCGGAAGCCATGATCCGGCCGCGAGGCAAGATCGTGCCGCGCGGTCGGGGCTGAAGCCCCTCCTACAGGGGGCGTCGTGTAGGAGAACTCCGACGCCAGGAGCATGCGTCCGCCGATACAGCGCAGGCGGCCGCTGCCGCACGCTGCGGCGATGCATGGACATCATCGTCTGCGGCTCGGGCGCCGGTCCGATCACGGTCGCATCTATCTCGTCACAGCGGTCACGCGAAACCGCGAGCGGTACTTCGCCGACTGGACCATCGGCTGCGCCGCCGCACGTGCGCTGGCATCGATGTCGGCGTGGCCCGACGCCCGGCCGCTATGCTGGGTGCTGATGCCCGATCACTGGCACGCGGTCGTCGAACTGGCCGATGAGTCGCTGGAACTGGCTGTCGGGAGGGTGAAGGCGATCATTGCCCGCGAGGTCGGGCGCACGCTCGGTCGGCCGCTGCCGCTGTGGGCGCCGTGCTTCCACGACCATGCGCTGCGTCGCGACGAATCGCTGATCCGGATCGCCCGCTACGTGGTCGGCAATCCGTTGCGGGCGGGGCTGGTCGAGCAGATCGGCGACTGGCCGTTCTGGGACGCGGTGTGGCTCGAAGAGCGGCGGGGCCAGCAGCACGGCAGGGATGCGCCAGCGGGCCAGGTAGGAGGGGCTTCAGCCCCGACCGGTAGCCATGATCCGGCCGCGCAGTGAATTCGTGCCGCGCGGTCGGGCTGAAGCCCCTCCTACAGAGTGCGGGATGCATGCAGCTCGCAGAGTGCGCGATGCATGCAGCTCGTCGAGCAGATCGGCGACTGGCCGTTCTGGAA
>JAWLBY010000005.1:0-48496 GCA_041687455.1 Lysobacteraceae bacterium
GCAACTCGCGTGGCGTCTGCAGTGCTCTCCCGGCATCGCGCGACGCCCGCTCGCTGAAGCAGGCAGATCGCGGGCGTTGTGCGCGATCGCTCGGGCTCGCCAGCGGTAACCGAGCGAGATGGCGATAGGCGCTAACTCCTCGGCGTACTGGCGTATTTCCCTACCGCCGGCTCAATGCGGCAGTGGGCGCAGCGGGTTCGCCGCAAGGCCTGCCCTGCGTGCGATGTGCGGACGGCAACCGCCGCCACGATGCTCAGATCCGACCGCGAGCGCCCGTTGGGTTCGGCCGCAAAATCAGTCCAATGCGTAACCGAACTGCTGCCGGAACTGCTCGGCGAACTCCACGCGGTCATAGCGCTGGTTCTGGGTGCCGTGATGTTCGATCTTGAGTGCGCCCATCAGCGACGCGATACGACCTGCCGTTGCAAGGTCATAGTCGTTCATCAGGCCGTAGATGAGTCCGGCGCGGTAGGCGTCGCCGCAGCCGGTCGGGTCGACGACCCGTACCGGGTGGGCGGCGGGAATCTCCACGGTCTTCCCGTCGACGTAAACAAGCGACCCTTTTGGACCGCGGGTGATGAAATACGCTTTGACGCGCCGGGCAATTTCTTCGGCGTTCCAGCCGGTCCGCTCCTGCAGCAGGCTCGACTCGTAATCGTTGACGGTGACGTAGGTCGCCTGGTCGATGAAGTTGCGGAATTCGTCGCCATTGAACAACGGCATCGCCTGGCCGGGGTCGAAAATGAACGGGATTCCGGACTCTGCGAACTCGGTCGCATTCTGCAGCATTGCCTCGCGCCCATCAGGACTGACGATCCCGAACTTGACGCCATCGACGTCGCGTACGTGGTTTTCGTGCGAACGCATCATCGCGCCCGGGTGGAAGGCGGTGATCTGGTTGTCGTCGAGGTCGGTCGTGATGAAGGCCTGCGCTGTGTAGAGGTCCGGCAGCTCCTTGACCTGTTCGAGCGTGATGCCGCACTCCTCGAAATGCTCGCGGTAAGGGCCGAAATCCTGGCCGACGGTCGCCATCGGAATCGGCGAGCCGCCGAGCAGATTCAGGTTGTAGGCGATATTGCCGGCGCAGCCGCCGAACTCGCGACGCATCCGCGGCACCAGGAATGCAACATTCAGGATATGCACCTTGTCCGGAAGAATGTGGTTCTTGAACTGGTCCTGGAACACCATGATGGTGTCGAACGCGAGTGAGCCGCAGATCAAAGCAGACATCGGATTCCTCAGGTCGGTGCCGTCGAGACGGGCCGTGGGTGCGCCGCCGGGCGGGGGCTCGCCGGCCAAAGCGCGCTATCGTAACCGGCCAGTCCGCGCGCCGCAGCTTCTGTCGCCGGAACGCGACGCCGCCAGTTGCCGCTGACCGCGCGGGCTTGTTATGTTGCAACGCTTATTCGCCGCCCGCATTTCTGCCGATTCTTCCGATGCTAAAAAGCCTTCGCGGACTGTTTTCCAACGACCTGTCGATCGACCTCGGCACCGCCAACACGCTGATCTATGTTCGCGGGCAGGGGATCGTCCTGAACGAGCCCTCGGTCGTGGCGATCCGCCAGGACCGTACCGGTGGACCGAGCAAGACGGTCGCGGCGGTCGGCCAGGAGGCCAAGCGGATGCTGGGCCGGACGCCGGGCAACATCACGACCATCCGGCCGATGAAGGACGGCGTCATCGCCGACTTCACGACTACCGAGGAGATGCTCAAGCACTTCATCCGCAAGGTGCATCGGGCGCGCTTCCTGCGACCGAGCCCGCGTGTGCTGATCTGCGTTCCCTGTGGCTCAACTTCGGTCGAGCGCCGGGCAATCAAGGAGTCGGCCGAGGAAGCTGGCGCGCGTGAGGTGTTCCTGATCGAGGAGCCGATGGCGGCGGCAATCGGAGCCGGGATCCCGATCCACGAGGCGCGCGGTGCGATGGTGCTCGATATCGGCGGCGGCACTTCGGAAGTCGCGGTGATCTCGTTGAACGGCATCGTCTACTCGCAGTCGGTGCGGATCGGCGGTGACCGGTTTGACGAGGCGATCATCAACTACGTGCGCCGCAACCATGGCACGCTGATCGGTGAGACAACCGCCGAGCGGATCAAGATCGAAGTCGGTTGCGCATTCCCGCAGGCAGAGGTGCAGGAGATCGAGGTCTCCGGGCGCAATCTGGCCGAGGGCGTGCCGCGCAATTTCACGATCAATTCGAACGAAGTGCTTGAGGCTCTGCACGAGCCGCTGTCGGGCATCGTCAGCGCCGTCCGGGCGGCGCTCGAGCAGACGCCGCCGGAGCTCTGCGCCGACGTTTACGAGCGCGGCATCGTGTTGACCGGTGGTGGCGCCCTGCTGCGCGATCTCGACCGGCTGATCTCGGAAGAGACCGGCCTTCACGTGCATGTGGCCGATGACCCGCTGACCTGTGTCGCCCGTGGCGGCGGTCGTGCTCTCGAGCTGATCGACATGCACGGCAACGATTTTTTTGCTCCGGAGTAATTCCGGCGGCGAGGCCGCGTAGAGGCGCGCGACAATGGCCTATTCCGGCGGGGGTGGTGCCTCACTGTTCGGTGATGCCGGCAGCGGCACGCTTAAGCTGCTGATCTACCTGTTGCTGGCGATCGGACTGATGGTCGCCGACCATCGCGGCGACTACCTGAAGTCAGCACGCACCTGGGCCGGCCTGCTGGCCGAGCCGCTGTACTGGCTGGCGGGCAGCCCGGTGCGGATTGCCGAGGCCGCACGAGACACCTTCGCGACTCGCCACACGCTTGCGGCCGAGCGCGACGCGCTGCAGCAGGAACTGCTGATCGCCCGCGCGCAGTTGCACCGCCTGGAGGCGGTGCAGAGCGAGAACGAGACCCTGCGACGGCTGCTGCTGGGCAAGCGCGGCCTGACCCTGAATGCGCAGCTTGCGGACATCTCCGACGTGGAGCTCGATCCGTTCCGGCATCGCGTCCGACTCGACATCGGAAGTCGCCACGGCGTCCGGCCGGGTCTCGCAGTGATCGATGCCGATGGCGTGTTCGGGCAGGTGATCGACGTCGGCCTTCTGCATTCAACCGTATTGTTGCTGACCGATCCGGGACATGCGGTCCCGGTGCAGGTGCAGCGATCCGGGCTGCGCACGATCGCGTTCGGCACCGGTGAGCGCAATCGCCTCGTGGTGCCGAACATCGCCCAGAGCGCCGACATCCGCGAGGGCGACCTGCTCCTGACGTCCGGCATCGGCGGCCGCTTTCCGGCGGGACTGCCGGTGGCCACGGTGATGCAACTGCATCCCGAAGCGACCCACCTGTTCATCGAGGCCGACGCCGCACCGCTGGCGGCGCTCGATCGCAGTGGCCAGGTGCTGCTCGTCTGGAGTGATCCGCTGACCCCATCGGCTCCGGTCGGTCCGTCGACGCCGGACGCGGACGCTGCAGTGGAGCCGCAATCATGAGCCGGCTTCGCGACGGGTACGGCCTGTTGCTGCTCAGCTTGTTCGCGGCGCTGTTGCTCGGCCTGCTGCCGCTGCCCGGTTGGGCGGCACCGTTGCGCCCGTTCTGGGTCGGGTTGGTGCTTGGTTACTGGGCGCTCGAGGCGCCACAGCGGGTCGGACTGGGCTACGCGTTCGCGATCGGCGTGCTGGCCGACCTGATGTTCGGCACCGTGTTCGGCGAGCACGCGCTGCGCCTGACGATCCTGCTGTTCCTGCTGTTGCGGTTCCGCGCACGGCTGCGCTTCTTCCCGTTGTCGCAGCAGGCGTTGGCGATGTTCGCACTGTTGATCAACGACCGGATCGTCGCCGCGGCAGTGCGCCTGTTCATCGGCGAAGGCCCGCCGCCGATCGAGTTCTGGCTGTCGCCTCTGGTCGGTACGTTGCTGTGGCCCTGGCTGTTCCTGCTGCTCGACGACCTGCGGTTGCGGCAGCGTAGTCGGGAAGGCTGATGGTCACGCCGGGCAAGCGCTGGCTGCGTTCGAGGCGCCGGCCGCTCAAGGACGCCCGCGCCGAAGCGGCGCTGTTCCGGATCCGGGCGCTGATCGCATTTGCGGTGGTCGTCATCGCGATGTCCGGGTTGGCGATACGCTTCGTCTGGCTGCAGGTGGCCCAGCACGATCAACTGACCACGCAGGCCGAGAGCAATCGGATCCGGCTGCGGCCGATCATGCCGACCCGAGGGCTGATCTTCGACCGCGCCGGTCGCCTGCTGGCCGACAACGTGCCGGAATACCGGCTCGAGCTGGTGCCGGAGCAGGTCGCCGACCTCGACGACACGCTGCAGCGGCTGCAGGAGGTCCTTCCGCTCAGCGAGGAGGAACTGCAGAGGTTCCGTGATGCCTACCGCAGCAAGCGGCGCTTCCAGTCGGTGCCGCTCAAGTTCCGGCTCACCGAGGCCGAGGTCGCGCGGTTCGCGGTCAACCGCTACCGGTTTTCCGGTCTCGACGTGGTGCCGTATCAGAGCCGACGCTACCCGTACCGGGAGCTGTTCGCGCACACGGTCGGCTACGTCGGCCGGATCGACAGCAACGACCTGGCGCAGCTCGACGCGTCGCGGTACGCCGGCACGACCCATGTCGGCAAGCTCGGGATCGAGCGCATGTACGAGGACCGCCTGCATGGCGAGGCCGGCTTCGAACGGGTCGAAGTCAACGCGGAGGGACGCACGCTGCGTGTGCTGTCGCGAACGCCGGTGCGCTCCGGCGAGCACCTGTACCTGACTGTCGACGCCGAACTGCAGCGCGCTGCAGTGGCGGCGTTCGACGGCCAGCATGGCGCCGCGATCGCGATCGATCCGCGCACCGGCGAAGTGCTGGCGATGGTCAGCCTGCCGAGCTTCGACCCGAACCTGTTCGTCAATGGCATCTCGCACGCCGACTACGCCGAACTGAACCGCCCGTCACGGCCGCTGTTCGACCGGACGATCCAGGGCGGCTACGAGCCGGGGTCGACGATCAAGCCATTCCTCGGCCTGGTCGGACTCGAACTCGGACTGCGCAAGCCGACCGATACGGTGTTTTCCAGCGGTGCATTCCGGCTGCCGGGTCAGGCCCGTGAATACCGCGACTGGAAACGCGGCGGCCATGGCCGGGTCGACCTGCGCGAGGCGATCGCGCAGTCGGTCAACACGTATTTCTTCCAGCTTGCGGCGGATCTCGGCATCGATCGCTTCAGCAGCGAGATGCGCCGCTTCGGGTTCGGTGAGCCGACCGGCATCGACCTGCCGGGCGAGGCGGCCGGCATCCTGCCGTCGCGCGAATGGAAGCGGCGGGCGCGCAGCGAGACGTGGTATCCGGGCGAGACGGTGATCGCCGGCATCGGCCAGGGCTTCTGGGTCGTGACGCCGATCCAGCTCGCGCAGGCGACCGCGACACTCGCGGCGCGCGGCCGGGCCCCGGCGCCGCATCTGCTCAAGGCGACCCAGTCCGGTTTCGACAGCGAGGTGGTCGAGCTGCCGCTGCCACCGCCGCCGGCGCGATGGAACATGGCGCCGGCCAATGTCGATGCGGTCGTCGACGGCATGGTTGCGGTGATGCACGGCCCGACCGGCTCCGCACGCGCGGCAGCGATCGATCTCGGCTACCGGATGGCCGGCAAGACCGGCACCGCGCAGCGCGTCACCCGACGCGGCGACGAAGCGCTGAAGCTCGAGGAGCTGCCGTTCCATCTGCGGCATCGCGCGCTGTTCATCGCCTTCGCGCCGGCCGAGGCGCCGCGAATCGCGGTCATGGTGATCGTCGAGTCGGGCGGCTCGGGATCGGCCGCGGCAGCTCCGGTCGCGCGGCGAATCATCGATGCATGGCTCGCCGGAGGCGGCACATGAGTACCATGGCGCGACGCCTGTCGTTGCTGAAATCGCTGGCGACGCCGCGGGTGGACCTGCCGCTGCTGATCGCGTTGTTCGGCGTTGCCGCGATCGGGCTGCTGACGCTGCACAGCGCAGCCGGCGGCAACGAGCGGATGGTGTTGTCGCAGGCGGCGCGGATCGGAGTCGGTTTCGCCGCGATCTGGGTCGTGTCGCGGATACCGCCGCTGCACCTGCGGCGCTGGACACCATGGCTGCTGCTGATCAGTGTCGTGTTGCTGCTGCTGGTGCCGTTGCTCGGCACCGGTCGCAGCGGCCGACACTGGCTGAATCTCGGCGTGTTCTACCTGCAGCCGTCCGAGCTGATGAAGCTGACCGTGCCAATGGCGGTCGCGGCGCTGCTGCACGGGCGCAACCTGCCACCATCGCTCGGCACGCTGGCGGCGTGCGTGACGATCATCGGCATACCGACCGCTGCAATCCTGCTGCAGCCGGACCTCGGCACCGCGATGCTGGTCGCCGCCAGTGGCGGCTTCGTCGTGTTCCTGGCCGGCATGCGCTGGTGGCAGATCGGCGCATTGCTCGGCGCCGGCGTCGCCGCGTTGCCGATCGCCTGGACGCAACTTCGCGAATATCAGAAGCAGCGCATCATGACCTTCCTCGACCCGGAAGCCGATCCGCTCGGCAGCGGCTGGAACATCATCCAGTCGAAGATCGCGGTCGGGTCCGGCGGCCTGTTCGGCAAAGGCTGGGGGCAGGGCACCCAGTCGCGACTCGAGTTCCTGCCCGAACACACGACCGACTTCATCCTTGCGGTGTTCGCGGAGGAGTTCGGTCTAGTCGGCGTGCTGGTGCTGCTGGCGCTGAACCTGTTCATCGTTGGCCGCTGCCTGTGGATTGCCGCCAATGCGCGGGAGACGTTCTCCCGGCTGCTCGCCGGCGCGCTCGGGCTGACCTTCTTCGTCTACGTCGCCGTCAACGGCGGGATGATTTCCGGCCTGCTGCCGGTAGTCGGCGTGCCGATGCCGCTGCTGAGTTTCGGCGGCACGTCGGCAGTCAGCCTGCTGGCCGGCTTCGGCGTGGTGATGTCGATCCACGCGCACCGCCGCTTCATGGGTGGTGCCTGAGCCCGGCGGGCCGGATCAACCGCGTACGCCGAGCCGGCGATTCTCGAGCCGGCGCAGGAACTCCTGCATGATCCGCCCGTACAGGTCTTCGCCGAGGTAGGCGTCCTCGATGCCGGCGTCGATGTTCGGGTTGTCGTTGACCTCGATGATTGCGACGCCCCGGTCACTGGCCTTGATGTCGACCCCGTACAGGCCGTCGCCGATCGGCGCGGTGGCCTTCAACGCCAGCTTGACCACCTCGGACGGCGCCTGCCGCACCGGCAGGGTCCGGAACGAACCACTCTTCAGCCCGCCCTTGGCGGCATGGTTGTAGATCTGCCAGTGGCCACGCGACATGTAGTACTGGCACGCGAACAGCGCCTGGTTGTTGAGGATGCCGATCCGCCAGTCGAACTCGGTGTACATGTACTCCTGCGCGAGCAGCAGCGCGGTGTGCTGGAACAGTTGCTCGGCGCCGGCGCGCAACTGCTCGAGCGTTTCGACCTTCATGATGCCGCGCGAGAAGCTGCCATCCGGAATCTTCAGCACGATCGGGAAACCGAGCAGCCCGGGCAGTTCGGCGAGCCGCTTGCTGTCCTCGCGCAGCACCGTTTCGGTGCGCGGCGTCGGCAACTTGCGCGATCGCAACAGGTCGTGCAGGTAGATCTTGTTGGTGCAGCGCAGGATCGACATCGGGTCGTCGATGACGACCATGTCCTCGCGCTCGGCACGATGCGCGAAGCGATAGGTGTGATTGTTCAGCGCGGTGGTCTCGCGAATGAACAGTCCGTCGTATTCGGCCAGCCGCGCGAAATCGTTGCGGCCGATCGGATCGACCTCGATCCCGAGCGCGCGACCCGCGTCGACGAACTGCTTCAGCGCCTTCTTGTTCGATGGTGGCATCGCCTCGTTCGGGTCGTGCAGCATCGCGAGGTCGTAGCGGTACTTGCGCCGAGCCCGCGGCTTGCGCCACAGCTTGCGGCTGAACGCGTCGAGCGCCTCGGCAAAGGCGTCTTCCTGCGCGTCCGACAGGCTGTTCAGGCCGGCCGGACGGATCGACGCGATCTGCCACACCTTCTGCCGCTCGAACTCGATCTTCAGCAGCGGGCACGGGAATGCTTCGAACAGTTGTCGTGCCAGATCCTGCAGCGGCGCGTAGCTGGTCCGGCCGAAGTACAGCAGCAGGCCGAAATCGGTCGCATCGCGCGACGCATCCGGCAGGAAACGGGTCAGTTTCTGGTTCAGGTCCTCGATGTCGATGCCGTACAGCGACCGCCGTCGCAGGTCGTTGATGGTGCGGACCGACGGGATCACCTTGTGCCCGCGGGCCTCGGCCAGCAGCGACACGTAGTAGCCGAGTCCCAGATACTTGTAGCTGCGGCACAGGTTGATGACCTGGGTGCGCTGTTCGTCGCTGCCGCCGACCGGCTGCTTCAGGTACTCGATTGCCGGCACGACGTGGGCCGATGGGTGATAGGACGCCCAGTCGGCGGTTTTTTCGACAACGATGACGAGACGGCTCATGGAGCGGCACGAACGAAGGACGTCACAGTGTGCGGCATGCCGCTGCGTCGCGCAGCGGGGGAGGCGATGACCGGTCCAGCCGGGCGGGACCGCTGCACGGTTGCCGTTCGCGACGCCGCCGTCGACGACCTGCCAAGGCTGCTCGAGATCGAGGCCGGGTTTCCCGGCGATCGCCTGAGCCGGCGGCAGTTCGTCCATCATCTGCGGCGCGGAGCACCGCTCCGGGTCATCGAGGACTGCGGCGGCGTCGCCGGTTATTACCTGCTGCTGCGGCGCCCCGGGTCGCGCCAGGTCCGGCTGTACTCGATCGCGGTCGATGCCGCCCGCCGTGGCCGTGGGCTCGGCGACCGGCTGCTGACCGATGCCGAGCGCTGCGCCAGCGATCTCGGTGGTCAGCGGCTGACGCTGGAGGTGCGCGAAGACAATGCGGCCGCGATCGCGCTGTATCGCGCGCACGGCTTCATCGTCGCCGGCCGCCGCGAGCGCTATTACCAGGACGGCCAGCACGCGCTGTGCCTGCAGCGGCCGCTCGTGGCGGCCGGCGCCTGACGGTCGGGACTTGCGCCGAGCGGCCCGATCGGCACTATGGCCGCTGGTGTGACCGGGGCGGACCGGCGACCGCTGTCGCCGCGTTCCGCATACCTTCTCGATGCTGGAGCAGACGATGGCCGATTGGCGACGTGGGTGGTTGGCGATGGGATTGATGATCGGGGCGGGCGGCACGGTACAGGCGAACGACGATCCGTACCTGTGGCTCGAGGATGTAGGTGGCGAGCAGGCGCTCGAATGGGTCCGTGCCCGCAATGCCGAGTCCGGCCAGGCGCTGGCTGGCGACCCGGCCTTCGCCGAGCTCGAGGGCGATCTGAAGGCGATCCTCGACTCCGACGCCAAGATCCCGTTCGTCACCAAGATCGGCGACCACTACTACAATTTCTGGAAGGACCGGAACCACCAGCGCGGCCTGTGGCGACGCACGACGCTCGAGTCGTACCGCAGCGCCAGCCCGGAATGGGAAACCGTGATCGACCTCGATGCGTTGAACAAGGCCGAGGGCGAGAACTGGGTCTGGCACGGTGCGAACTGCCTGAAGCCGGAGTACACCCGCTGCCTGGTGGCGCTGTCGCGCGGCGGTGCCGATGCCGACGTCACCCGTGAATTCGACCTGGGCAGCAAGCGCTGGGTCGAGGACGGTTTCTTCCGCGCCGAAGCGAAGGGCGCGCTGAGCTGGATCGACCACGATCGCGTCTACGTCTACAGCGACTTCGGACCGGGCAGCCTGACCGAGTCCGGCTACCCGCGGATCGTCAAGGAATGGCGGCGAGGTACGCCGATCGAGCAGGCGACGGTGGTCTACGAAGGGCTGCCGGGCGACATGTACATCGGCGCCAGCCGCGACCACACCAGCGGCTATGTGCGCGATTTCGTGTTCCGCACGCTCGCGTTCTACAACAACGAGCTGTACCTGCGCGGCAGCGACGGCAAGTTGATCAGGATCGAGGCGCCAAACAGCGCCGAGAAGTCGGTGCACCGCGACTGGCTGCTGCTCGAACTGCGCGAAGCGTGGGAAACCGGCGGCAAGACCTGGCCAGCCGGCGCGCTGATCGCCGCCCGTCTCGACGATTTCCTGGCCGGCAAGCGCGAATTCGAGGCGCTGTTCACGCCGACCGAAACCACCTCGCTCGCCGGCAGCAGTTGGACCAGAAACCACCTGCTGCTGAACGTGCTCGACGACGTCAAGAATCGAGTCCAGGTGCTGACGCCGGGCAAGGACGGCTGGAAGCGCGAGCCGTTGGCCGGCGCACCGGCGAGCGGCACGATTTCGGTCTGGGCCGTCGATGACGAGCATTCCGATGCATTCTTCCTGACCGTCAACGACTACATCACGCCGACCACGCTGATGATGGGCGAGGTCGGGCAGGCGCCGCAGCCGCTGAAGCAGATGCCGGCGTTCTTCGACGGCAGCCGCTACGAAGTCACCCAGCACTTCGCGACCAGCAAGGACGGCACCCGCGTGCCGTATTTCATGGTCGCCGAGAAGGGGCTGGTGCTCGACGGCGAACGGCCGACCCTGCTGTACGGCTACGGCGGCTTCGAGATCGC
The DNA here is from genome assembly GCA_041687455.1 of Lysobacteraceae bacterium. Classification (GTDB taxonomy): domain Bacteria; phylum Pseudomonadota; class Gammaproteobacteria; order Xanthomonadales; family Xanthomonadaceae; genus JAWLBY01. The sequence goes on from JAWLBY010000005.1 coordinate 10,501, forward strand.
GCTGACTCCGAACTATGCACCGGCGGCTGGCCGCGGCTGGCTGCAGTACGGCGGCGTCTACGTGGTCGGCAACATCCGCGGCGGCGGCGAGTACGGCCCGCGCTGGCACCAGGCGGCGCTGAAGGCGAACCGCCACCGCGCCTACGAGGATTTCGCCGCGGTCGCGCAGGATCTGTTCGGACGCAAGGTGACGCGTCCGGAGAAGCTCGGCATCCAGGGCGGTTCGAACGGCGGCCTGCTGGTCGGCAACATGGTTACGCTGTATCCGGAGCTGTTCGCTGCCGCGGTCTGCCAGGTGCCGCTGCTGGACATGCAGCGCTACCACAAGCTGCTCGCCGGGGCGTCGTGGATGGCCGAGTACGGCAATCCGGACAAGCCGGAGGAATGGGAATTCATCCGCACGTTCTCCCCGTACCACAACGTCAAGGCCGGCACGAAGTATCCGAAGGTGCTGTTCACGACGTCGACCCGTGACGACCGCGTGCACCCGGGCCATGCACGCAAGATGATGGCGCGCATGCAGGAGCAGGAACACGACGTGCTGTACTACGAGAACATCGAGGGCGGCCACGGCGGCGCGGCCGACAACCGCCAGCTCGCGCACATGCAGGCGTTGGCCTACACGTTCCTGCGCAAGCAGTTGATCGGCGACGACGCGCGCTAAGCCGTCGCAGGCGTCGATGCAGCGTCGCTGCTGCATCGACGTCGAGGCGCTCCGGCGGCAGCCGTCCGGTGATCCCAGCGGCGGCCGCTGCCGCCCGCGCGATTACCAGCCGAGATCACGCAGCGCCTGTTCGGTCGCTGCGTCGGCGGGACGCGCGACCAGCCCACCGCGCGGGCCGAGACTGACCGAGTAGCGGCCACGATCGACCATCGGCAGGTAGGTTCCGCTGCCGTAATCGGCGTCGACGAACCGCAACCATTGCGGAAACTGCCGGCGCAGCGTCCACAGGTCCGGCCAGCGGTCGCTGCCGAGATCGTGCACGCTGCGCGGCGCTTCCCGCTCGTCGTCGATGTCGGCGTAGCGGCCGGACAGCCGCTCGAGTCGGTACAGGTTCGGCGCGCCGGCCAGCAAGGCCGGCAGCCGCCAGCGCAGCACACGGGCGTCGAGCAGCCACTGGTCGCCGTGCAACTCGAAACTGCGATGGCTGCCGATCGCGTCTTCGAGCCGCACGGCGTAGTGCTGCGGACCGAGCTGGCGCAGCGTGAGGGTCGCGATCGTCTGCTCGGACAACAGCCGCTGGTAGTGCACCAGGCTGGCCGACAGGCCGCCGAGCAAGGCTGCGGCCAGCAGCAGCGCGAGACCGACGATACCGCCCGGCAGGGCCGCGAACACGCGCCGGCGCCGCAGCCGTCGTGCACTGGCGGCCAGTGCCGCCAGACCGAACAGCAGCAGGATCAGGCCCGGCAGCAGCACGAGCAGGAACGGCGCCATGGCGGCCAGTATACTGGCCGCATGATGACCTCATCCGTACGCCGATACGCGCTGCTCCTGCTGTTGGCCCTGGCGGCATCCGCGCTGGCAGGCTGCGGCAACAAGGGCGCGCTGGTCCGACCGGCTCCGCCGGCCACCGAATGAACCCGGCGCGGCCGCCGTCGCCGTTGCGTTTCTCGAAGATGCACGGCGCCGGCAACGACTTCGTCGTGCTCGACTGGCGCGGTGTCGATGGCCCGTTGCCGCCGGCGCTGGCGGCCCGGCTCGCCGACCGCCACCGCGGCGTCGGCTGCGACCAGGTGCTGACGATCGAGCCGCCGCGATCGCCCGGCGCGGCGTTGGCCTATGGCATCTGGAACCGTGACGGCAGCCGGGCGCGGCAGTGCGGCAACGGTGCCCGCTGCGTTGCCGCCTGGGCGCGGCGGGCCGGATTGGTCGACGCCGACCATTTCGTGATGGACAGCCCGGCCGGGCCGGTCGCGACGACGATCGTCGATGCTGCAGTCGAGGTCGAGCTGGCCCGACCCGGGTTCGACCCGGCCATGCTGCCGTTCGCTGGTGGCGTCGAAGACTGCGCGGTCATCGACGGCGACACGGTGCGCTTCATGGTCGTCTCGCTCGGCAACCCGCACGCGGTCATCGAAGTCGATGATGTCGCGACCGTGCCGGTTGCGGCCTGGGGCGCGCACCTGCAGTGCGACACGCGGTTCGCCGATTCGTGCAATGTCGGTTTCGCGCAGGTGCAGTCGCCGGACCGGATCGCGCTGCGCGTCTACGAGCGCGGAGTCGGCGAAACGCTCGCCTGCGGCAGCGGCGCCTGTGCGGCGGTGGCGGTGCTGGTGCGACGTGGCCGCATCGCGCGGCATGTCGCGGTCACGCTGCCGGGCGGTACATTGGAGATCGACTGGCCGGCCGACGACGCGCCGATGCGGATGCGCGGACCGGCCGAATTCGTGTTCGAAGGAGTGATCGAAGCATGAGCGAAGTCGACACCGGTGCGCCGAGCGCCAGCGAGGTCGCGCACTACCTGCGCCGGCATCCGGAATTTCTCGGGCAGTATCCCGACCTGGCGCTGAGTCTTGCGGTACCGCGCGATCAGGGCAGCACGACCTCGCTTGCGAGCTATCAGCTCGACGTGCTGCGTGACAAGAATCGCGAACTGAACCGGCGCCTGCAGGAGCTGTACGCCAACGCGCAGGACAACGAACGGCTGACCGTGCGTACCCACCAGTTGAGCCTGGCGCTGATGCGCGCGGCGAGCGCGGCAGCCACGCTGCAGGCGATGGTCGCCGCGTTGCTGGAGGACTTCCACGGCGAGCGGGTGCGGATCGTGCTGGACCGCGCGGTGCCGGGACTCGCCGCGGCCGAGTGGTTGCTGGTGCTGGCGGCTGACGCACCGGAGCTGGCGCCGTTCGCCGAATTCCGTGCCGGCGGCGAGCCGCTGTGCGGTCGGCTGCATCCGGACAAGCTGGCGGTGCTGTTCGGCGATCACGCCGACGCCGTGCAATCAACCGCGCTGATCGCGCTGGACGGTTTCGGCATGCTGGCGATCGGCAGTGCCGACGGCAGCCGCTTCTTCCCCGGCATGGGCACGCTGTTCCTGCGGCTGATGAGCGAGGCGCTGGTCGTCGCGCTGGGCCGCTACGAGCCGTTTCGCGGCTGACCGCGATGGCGGTCCGGCACGCGGACGACGCCGGCGATGTCGCGATCGATGCGGCGCTCGGCCGCGACGTCGATGCGTTCCTGCAACGGCTGGCCATCGAGCGGCAACTGTCGGCACACACGATCGCCGCCTACCGGCGCGACCTCGATGCACTGCTGCACTGGTGTGCGGCGCGCGGCATCGACCACTGGTCGCGGCTCGACGCCGAATCGCTGCGCGCGTTCATTGCTGCCGGGCATCGGCGCGGACTGGCGGCGAAGAGCCTGCAGCGGCTGCTGTCGGCCTGCCGCTCGCTGTTTCGGCACCTGCTTGCCGAGGACCGGCTGAAGGCGAATCCGGCGACCGGCCTGCGGGCGCCGAAGGCGGCGCGCAAGCTGCCGCAGGTGCTCGACGTCGACGAGATGCAGCAACTGGTCGAGCTCGATGGCGACGATCCGCTCGCGCTGCGCGACCGGGCGATGCTCGAGCTGTTCTATTCGTCCGGGCTGCGGCTGTCGGAACTGTGCGGGCTGCGCTGGGCCGACCTCGACCTCGGCGAAGGCCTCGCGCGGGTGACCGGCAAGGGCCGCAAGGTCCGGCTGGTACCGGTCGGAAGCGCGGCGCGGGACGCGCTGCAGGCGCTGGCGGCGGGCGGCGTCGCCGCCGATGCGCCGGTATTTCGCGGCCGCGGCCAGCGGCCGATCAGTCCGCGTACGGTGCAGGCGCGGATCGCCCGTGCCGCGCGCGAACAGGGGCTGTTCAAGCGCGTCCATCCGCATCTGCTGCGGCATTCCTGCGCCAGCCACCTGCTCGAATCGTCCGGCGACCTGCGCGGTGTGCAGGAACTGCTCGGCCATGCCGACATCGGCACCACACAGATCTACACGCATCTCGATTTCCAGCATCTGGCGCGGGTCTACGACGCCGCCCATCCGCGCGCGCGGCGCAAGCGCTGACGGCGGGCCTGACAGTGCGGCCGCCGGCTGCCGGATCGTAGTGAATCGGCCCGGGCGCGCCGGCCGGCGCGCCCGGTTCGAGCGGTCGGCGCGCCGGCCGGCGCGCCCGCACCGATCGCTCAATGTGCCGGCGTGCGGCCGGCCTTCTGCTGCAGTGCCGCGTCGCGGACTGCGCGGAACTCGTTGCCCTCGTACCAGTTCGGCCACGCATCGCCATCGACGAGCTGTCGGCCGACCCGATACAGCGCGTTGAAATCGTCGACCATGCCGGTCAGATCCCAGCTCGGATCGAACTCGTCGCGCGGGCTGTGGTAGCGCTCGGCCCCGTACGCGCGGGCCCATTCGAGACCGTAGGCCTCGCCCTTCTCGACGTGGTCGCTGCCGCCCTTGGTGTACAGCGCCGGCACACCGGCCTTGGCGAAATTGAAGTGATCGGAGCGGTAGTAGAAGCCCTTCTCCGGCGCCGATTCGACTTTCAGCGTGCGACCCTGCTCGGCCGCGACCGGCCGCAGCACGTCCTCGAGTTCCGAATTGCCGAGACCGACCACGACCATGTCGCGGGTGCGGCCGATCGGCTGCAGCGCGTCGATGTTGACCGCGGCGACGGTGTTGTCGAGCGGGATGGTCGGCTGCGCGACGTAGAACTTCGAGCCGAGCAGGCCGGATTCCTCCAGCGTGACCGCCATGAACAGCACCGAGCGGGCCGGCGGCGGCGCGGTGACGTAGCGTTCGGCGATTTCCAGCACGCCGGCGACGCCGGTCGCGTTGTCGACCGCACCGTTGAAGATCTGGTCGCCTGCGAGCTCCTCGTTGCGGCCCAGATGGTCCCAGTGCGCCATGTAGACGATCGCTTCGTCCGGCCGTTCGCTGCCGCGCAGCAGCGCCATCACGTTGCGCGACTCGCCGTCACGGATGGTGCTGTTGAGCTCGGTCGACAGCGTCGCGCCGAGCGGCACCGGCTTGAAGCCGCGCTGGCCGGCGGCGGCGCGCAACTGTGCGATGTCGAGTCCGCTGCGCGCGAACAGCGTCGCCGCCGCCTCGCCGCTGAGCCAACCCTGGGCCGGCAGCCGCGGCGCCGGGTCGACCGCGATCGGCAGGTCGAACTGCTTGCCGCTCCAACTGTTCTGCACCACTTCCCAGCCGTAGCCGGCCCCCGGCGTGTCGTGAATCACCAGCGCGGCGGCGGCGCCCTGCCGCGCGGCCTCCTCGAACTTGTAGCTCCAGCGGCCGTAATAGGTCATCCGCCTGCCCTGGAACAGCGCCGGATCGCCGGACGCGAAGCCGGGATCGTTGACCAGCATGACGACCGTCTTGCCACGCACGTCGAGCCCGGCGTAGTCGTTCCAGTCGGCTTCCGGTGCGTTGACGCCGTAGCCGACGAACACCATGTCGCTGTTCTCGATCAGCACCTGCGGCTGGCCGCTGCTGGTGCCGAGCACCATGTCGGTGCCGAATGCCAGCGTCTGCGCCTCACCGCCCGGCCATGCGATCGACAGTGTCGTCGCGCTGCTGGCGGTCGATTCGACCATCGGCACGGTCTGGAAGTAGCTGTCGCCGTTGCCCGGTTCCAGTCCGAGCCGGCGGAACTGGTCGGCGATGTAGTCGACCGTGAGCTGCTCGCCGCGGCCACCGGGGGCACGGCCTTCGAACGCATCGGATGACAGCGTCCGGATGTGCGCGGCGAGATCCTCGGTCGAGATCTCCGGCCCGAACGTGTGGTCGACGGTCGGCGTCGTGGCCGCGTCGCGGTCGGCGTCCGGGCCGGGCTGGCCGGCCGGTGCCGGGCCGCGTTCGCAGCCGGCGAGCAGCGCCGCTGCGAACGCGAGAGGAAGCAAGCGTGATGTCATCGGACGTCCCTGCAGACAAAGAGCGCCCGATTGTAGCGGCGTCGGCGGCGCCGCACCGGTGCCGGCGGACCGGCATCCGCCGAAGCGTGATGCGGGCCCGCCGAACGCGAACGATCGATCAGCGCCGCTCGACGCGGATCTTGCTGGCCGCCTCGCCGACGATCGGGCCGATCGTCGCGCTCGGGTGGACGACCAGCTCGACCTCGCGGTCGAAGCGCAGTTCACCGCGAATGACCGCGTTGGCGCCGATCTCGACCCGCGGCGTCTTGTTGTTGCCGAAGTTGAACCAGTTGTTGCCGCGCGGGCGCCTGACGACGAGGCCGCCGGCCACTTCGGAACCGTCGCCGATCAAAATCGAGCCGCCGACCGTCTCGATGCGGCCGCCGATGCGCGCCTGTTCGGTGCGGATCGTGCCGTTGACGGTTTCGACGTTGCCGCCGACCTCGGCGCCGGTGTCGAGCCGGATCCCGCCGTTGACGGTGCTGGCATCGCGATCGACGCGGGCTTGCCGGCCGAGCTCGATCTTGCCGTTGACGGTCTCGGCCGTACCGACCACGGCGCGATCGCCGATCTGGATGCTGCCGTTGACGGTGTCGGCACTGTCGACGATCGCGCCGTCGTCGATCTGGATCGAGCCGTTGACGGTACTGAGTTCGTCGTAGGCCTGCTCGGCGCCGGCATGGATGCTGCCGTTGACCTTGCTGATCGAGGAGGCGGCAAACGCCGGGGATGCGGCCAGCAGCACGGCGAGCAGGGCGACGCGGGTCATGGAACACCTCGTGGTTGGTGGATTCGAGCGGTTCGATGCGGCCGGAGCGGCGGCGGTTTAAACCGGGCGGCCGCGGCACGCGGGCGTGTCGCGGTCCGGACTGTCCTTCATCGAGGCTCCGCTAGAATCGCGGTCTCGCTCACTGCCGGAAGTCATCGTGGCGCGCCCGAAACCCGTCCTGCTGCTGATCCTCGATGGCTGGGGCCATCGCGTCGATACCGAAGACAACGCGATCGCGCTGGCCGATACGCCGAACTGGACACGGCTGCTCGAAGACTGTCCGCACACGCTGATCCACACGTCCGGTCTGCACGTCGGCCTGCCCGACGGCCAGATGGGCAATTCCGAGGTCGGTCACATGAACCTCGGCGCCGGCCGTGTCGTCTATCAGGACCTGACCCGGATCGACAAGGCGATCGCCGACGGCGCGTTCGTCAACAACGCCGAACTGATCGCCGCCTGCGAGGCGGTGCGGCACAGCGGCGGCACGCTGCACGTGATGGGGCTGCTGTCGCCCGGTGGCGTGCACAGCCACGAGTCGCACATCTTCGCGATGCTCGACATGGCGCAGTGGCAGGACGTCCCGCACGTCGCGGTGCATGCGTTCCTCGACGGCCGCGACACGCCGCCGCGATCGGCCGAGGCGAGCCTGCGCGCGCTGGTGCAGCGCTGCGAGAACCTGCCGAACGTGCGGCTGGCCACTGTGTCGGGGCGCTACTACGCGATGGATCGCGACAAGCGCTGGGATCGCGTCGAACGCGCCTGGCGCGCGATCGTCGACGGCGCGGCCGAATTCAGCGCCGACGACGGCATCGATGCACTGCAGCAGGCCTACGCGCGCGACGAGAACGACGAGTTCGTCAAGCCGACCGTGATCGGCGAAGGTGCGCCGGTCCGCGACGGCGATGCGATCGTGTTCATGAACTTCCGCGCCGACCGCGCGCGGCAACTGACAGCGGCTTTCGTCCGCGACGATTTCGATGGTTTCGTGCCGCAGCGGCGGCCGAAGCTGGCCCGCTTCGTCTGTCTGACCGAATACTCGGCCGATCTGCCGGCGCCGGTGGCGTTCGGTCCGGAAACGCTGGCCAACACGCTGCCCGAGGTGCTGGCCGCGAACGGCCTGACCCAGTTGCGGATCGCCGAGACCGAGAAATACGCGCACGTGACGTTCTTCTTCTCCGGCGGCGTCGAGAAGGAATATCCGGGCGAATCGCGCGTGCTGGTGCCGTCGCCGAAGGTCGCGACCTACGACCTGCAACCGGAAATGAGCTGTCCCGAAGTGACCGATCGGCTGGTCGACGCAATTCGCACGCAGGCGTTCGACGTGATCGTCTGCAATCTCGCCAACCCGGACATGGTCGGTCACACCGGCAAGCTCGATGCGGCGATCCGCGCGGTCGAAGCGGTCGACCGGGCGCTCGGCCGGATCGGCGCCGCGATGCGCGAGGTTGGCGGCGAGCTGATCGTGACCGCCGACCACGGCAACATCGAGCAGATGCGCGATCACGACTCCGGCCAGCCGCATACCGCGCACACCACCGGCCCGGTGCCGCTGGTCTACTGCGGACGTGCCGCGACGCTGCGTGACAACGGTTCGCTGCAGGACGTCGCGCCGACCATCCTCGCGCTGCTCGGCGTGCCGAAGCCGGCCGAGATGACCGGCCGTTCGCTGGTCGAGCTGCGTTGACCATCGGCGAAGCACCAGTGCTTCACTGCCGCAGCACACGGCACCGTCGTCGCTGACATGAGGTTCGAGCGGAGCGGAATCGCAGTGGCACCGGGCATTGCATCGCGCCGGCGAAGCAGCGTCGTGCGGCTGGTCGCTTTCGCGGCGATGCTGCTGTGGCTGTTCGATGCCTCGGCGGTGGTGGCGCCGTCGGCGCGCGAGGCCGAGGCGCAGGCGCGGCTCGCCGCGCTGCGCGGCGAGATCCGGCAACTGGCGAGCGAGCAGCAGCGGATCGACGGCGAACGGCATGTGGCCAACCGTGAACTGCGCGATGCCGACCAGGCGATCGCCGATGCCGCGGCCGCGATCCGCACGCTCGACGCCGAGCGGCAGGCCGGGGAACAGGAGCTTGCCGCATTGCAGGTGCAGCGCGGTGCGGTGCAGCAGCAACTCGATGCCCAGCGCGACATGCTGGCCGGGCTGCTGCGCAGCGCCTACGCACTGGGTCGGCACGAACACCTGAAGCTGCTGCTGGCACAGGCCGATACGCAGCGGACCGGACGCGCGCTGGCCTATCAGCGCTATCTGCAACGCGACCGGATGCGCCGGATCGAATCGCTGATCGCGCATCTGGCCGAACTGGCCCGCCTGGAAAGCGCGATCGCCGACGCGCAGCAGCGGCTCGCCGCCACCGCCGCCGAGCGGCAGGCCGCGATGGCGGAGCTGCAGCAGCAACGTGACGACCAGCAGCGCCGGGTTGCCGAACTCGAAGGACGCTTCCGCGACGCGCGCAGCCGTCTCGCGGCCCTCGGTCGCGACGAGTCGGCGTTGCTGAAGCTGATCGAGCAACTGAAGGACGTGTTTGCCGACATACCGCGCCAGCTCGACGGCGGCCAGTCGCTGGCGAGCCAGCGCGGGCGCCTGCCGCGACCGCTGGCCGGTCGGATCGCGACCGCATTCGGCGGCACGCTGCCGGACGGTCGGCGCAGCAGCGGCTGGTGGATCGGTGGCGACGCCGGAGCCAACGTGCAGGCGATCGCGCACGGACGGGTCGCGTTCGCCGACTGGATGAAGGGATACGGGCTGCTGCTGATCGTCGACCACGGTGACGGCTTCATGAGCCTGTACGCGGCCAACGAGTCGCTGCTGAAGGGCATTGGCGACTGGGTCCGCCCCGGCGAGCCGATCGCGACGGTCGGTGCTTCCGGCGGCCAGCCGCTGCCCGGGGTCTACTTCGAGCTGCGGCAGAACGGTCGACCGGTCGATCCGGCGCGCTGGTTGCGGGCAAGGTGATGCGGACAGCGTCGCGACCAGCGCATTCCTGCCAGCCCCGCCGGGGCGCCGCGCTACGGCGTCTGCCGAAGCAGTTCGCGCAGGCCTTCGAACAACAGTTGCGGGCGCAGCTCGTGCGGCACGCGCAGCGCCGGCGCCAGCGCTTCGGCGCCGCCGCCGGTCAGCAGTACGCGTGGTGCGCTGCCGAGCCGTTCGCTGGCCACCGCGTATTGCCGTTCGATCAGGCCGGCTGCCGCCAGCATGGTGCCGGACGCAATCGCATCGCGCGTGTTGTCGGCGAACTCGCACGGCCGGCCGGAGCCGGCCGGAAGGTGTGTCGCACGTGCCAGCAGCGCGTCCTGCGCCAGTGACGGCGAGGCGGCGATCAGGCCGCCGAGGTGTCGGCGCCCGGCATCGACCAGGTCGAGCGTCAGCGCGGTGCCGCAACTGACCACCAGGCTGGCGGCGTCGGCGCCGGCGAGCAGGCACAGCCAGCGGTCGACGCCGAACGTCGCCGGTTCCGGATAGGCCAGCGCCAGCGCGGCGCTGTCGTGCGGCGGACCGACCGGCTGGATCGGTGGCAGCCGCGACTGCAGCGCGGCCAGCACGCGCTGGCGGATCGCCGGCGCGGCGACGCTGGCCAGCCAGATGTCGCGGCTGTGGCTGACCGCATCGAGCGATGCGCTGAGCCGCTCGCGTTCGTCTTCACGATCGATCCGGTCGAGCGCGAAGGCGTGCGTCGGCCCGAGCGTGTCGTCGTCGAGCGTGCACCATTTCAGTCGGGTGTTGCCGAGATCGAGCAGCAGTTTCATGGCGTGCGCAGGCTCACTTCGGCGCTGTGGAAATGTCGTTCGCCGCTGGCGGTCCGCAGCCGCAGCGCACCGTCGGCGGCGATACCGTCCGCTCGACCGGCATGTTCGCCGTCGGCGCCGAGCACGAGCAGCTCGCGGCCGGCCCAGACATCGACCGCGGGCCAGCGGGCGGCGAAGCCGCTCAGGCCATCGCGTTCGAAGCGATCGAGCATCGGCATCAGCGCGGCGATCACGAGCGCCGCCCAGCACACGCGGTCGGTCGGCTGGCCGAGCGTCGCCAGATCGATCCACGGCTGCTCGATCGCCGCCGCTGCGGCGACCGGCATCGCGACGTTCAGCCCGAGCCCGAGCACGATCGCCGAGCGGCCGTCGCGCTCACCGGCCGATTCGACCAGCAGCCCGCCGAGCTTGCGATCGCGGGCGAGCAGATCGTTCGGCCATTTCAGTCCGACCTCGCCGACGCCGGCGTCGCGCAGTGCATCGACCAGCGCGATGCCGGCCGCCAGCGACAGGCCGGCCAGCGCGGCCAGCGGACGGTCGATCCGCGCGAACAGCGACAGATACAGATTCGCGTCCGGCGGCGACTGCCAGGTCCGGCCTCGCCGGCCGCGACCGGCGCTCTGCATGTCGACGACCAGTGCGGCACGGTCGGGCAACGTGTCGGCCGCGCGCAGCAGCACGCTGTTGCTCGAATCGACCTGGTGCTGCCAGTCCAGCGCGCCGAGCCGGTCGCGGATCGGCTCCGGCAACTGCGCCCGCAGCGCGGCGATCATGGTGGCGGCCGTGCTCACTGCTGCAGCCAGTGGCGGATCAGCCGGGCGCGTTCGAAGCGATGCTCGCTCCCGTTGGCCAGCCGGATGATGTTGCTGCGATGGGTGAACAGCACCAGCGCGAATGCGGCGAGCGCGAATCCGGGCGCGGCCGGCCCGCCGGTCCACCACGCCAGCGGCAGCAGCGACGCGGTTGCGAGCAGGCTGGCCAGGCCGACATAGCCGGTCGTGCCGAGCACCAGCAGCCAGACCGCCAGCAGCGCCGGCACCGCCAGCGGCCACAGCCACAGCAGGCCGCCGAGCAGCGTCGCCACGCCCTTGCCGCCGCGGAAGCCGAACCAGACCGGCCAGCAGTGGCCTACGGCGGCGGCCAGTGTCGCCGCGAATCCGAGCGCGGCCGCAGCCACCGGCAGCGCCGGGTCGTACAGCCAGACACCGAGCGCGGCGGCGAGCAGGCCCTTGCCGACGTCGAACAACGCGACCGGCAGCGCGAAGCGCCAGCCGCGCGTCCGGAATGCATTGGTGCCGCCGGCATTGCCGCTGCCTTCGCGGCGGATATCGATGCCGCGCCAGCGGCCGAGCAGCAGCGAGCCCGAAAGGGCGCCGAGCAGATAGGCGATCAGCAGTGCCAGGGCGGCGCGGGCGAGGGCGGCTTCCATCCGCGCAGACTACGGCGTTTCGCCTGCCACCGGTTGCACGCCGACGACCAGCGCGCCGGGCCCGGCGTGGGCGCCGATCGCCGGTCCGGCCTCGACCAGCCAGCCGTCGGCGACATCGAGTCGCTGCAGCAGCGCCCCGAGCAGCGCCTCGCCGTCGGCGGGGCAGTCGCAATGACCGACCAGCACGCGCCAGCGCTGGCCAGCCGGCAGCCGGTCGGCGACGAAGCGGGCGAAGCGCTGCGGCACCTGCCGACCGAGCAGGGCGCCGCAGATGCCGAGCCGGCCATCGGCGCGAACCCGCGCCACCGGGGTCAGCCCGAGCCCTTCGATCAGCGGTCGGGCCCAGCGCGGCACGCGCCCGCCGCGCACGCCGTGGCTGAGGTCGCGGGCGATCGCGAAGGTCTGCGTCAGCGGCCGCAGCCGCTCGACTTCGGCGGCGACCGCAGCCGCGTCGCCGCCACGCTGCGCCGCCTCCGCCGCCGCCAGCACCAACAGTCCCTGACCGCACGAAGCATGGCCGCTGTCGACGACCCGGATGCGTGCAGCGTCACAGCGCGCGGCGGCGCTCTCGCCGGCCTGCAGCGTGCCACTGACCGCCCGCGACAGGCCGACGTACAGCACCTCGGCATGGTGCGTCAGCAGGAACTCGAACTGTCGGCGGAAATCGCCCGGCGGCGGCTGCGAGGTCTGCGGCAGCTCGGCCGACGTGCGCAGCCGCGCATAGAACTCGGCCGGCGCCAGCGACACCTTGTCGATGAATTCGTCGGCGCCGAAGCTGACCCGCGCCGACACCATCGGAATCGCCAGCGCCTGCATCCGCTCGGCCGGCAGGTCGGCTCCGCTGTCGGTCAGCACCACCAGCGCCTGTGCGTTCAGCGCACTGGCGCGCTGCATCCGCATGTCCTCGGCCTTGCGCGCCGAGACCCGGCCGTAGCGGCCGGCCAGCGCGAACAGCGCCGCCGGGTCGGCCACATGCGCGTGCAGCCGAAGCCGGCGCGCGCCGCCGGCCAGCACCACGCTGCCGGCACCGAACGCGGCCAGCGCGGCCTGCAGCGTCGCCCGCGCGATCGCACCGTCGTCCGCTTCGATCACGCATTCGCTGCACCATGGCTGCGTTGCGTCGATCTCGGGCTCGGCATGCAGTGCACCGAGATCGTCGTCGTGGCTGTGGTCGATCGTGGTCAGGTCGGTATCGCCGCGGACGATGAAGTCGTAGACGCCCTCGAGCAGATCGACGAAGCCCTGCGCGCCGGCATCGACGACGCCGGCCTGGCGCAGCACCGGCAACTGTTTCGGCGTATCGGCGAGCGCGGCGCGGGCGCGCTGCAGCGCGTCGCCGAACCAGTCGGCGAGGCCGCGGGCGCCCGCCGGCCAATCCTGCAGTGCGGCCGCGAATGCGCGGATCACCGACAGGATCGTGCCTTCGCGTGGTTCGGCCAGGGCGCCGACCGCCTGCGTCGCGCCGAGCTGCACGGCCTGGCCGAGCTGCTGCGGGGTCAGCACGCGGGCACCGGCGCTGCCTTCGCCGAGGCCGTGGAAGAACTGCGCCATGATCGCGCCGGAGTTGCCGCGGGCGCCGTCGATCGCGTCGGCGGCGACCTGCGCCAGCAGCTCGTCGGCGGCACGTGCGCGGCGCGACAGGCTGTTGCCGAGCACCGACGACAGCGTGAAGGCGAGATTGCTGCCGGTATCGCCGTCCGGCACCGGGAACACGTTGATCCGGTTCAGCCATTCGCGGCGTGCGATCACCCGGCGGATGCCGGCGATCAGCGCACGCCGCAGGGCCGGGGCGGCGATGCGTGGCAGGGAGGTCGACGGCACGGGTTCGGCAACAGCGGTCATCCGGCGGAGTCTGCCAGAGGACGCCGGCCGTGCGCTGCAGGCCGGCGGACCGATCCGGGTGCTGCGCCGAATCGAGCGGCCGCCGCGGCGGGCCGAGCGCCGCCCGTGCCGTCCGGGGCTAGACTGCCGGCAGCGCGATGCAACCCTTGCGGCGGTCGCTGCATCTATCGGACTCGACCACCGCCTGCCCGCGCCACCGCTGGAGTTTCCCGATGACCCGATCGCTCGTCCTCGCCAGTCTCTTGATCGTGCTGACCGCGCCGGCTCTGGCGGCCGGCCTCGAAGCGGTTGCCGACGCCGAGTGCCCGGAGACGAGCCGGCGCAGCGAGACGGTGGCGACCGAACCGGCCCCGGCGCCGGAACCGGCCGCCGCCACCCGCAGCGAGCCGGTCCCGCAGGGCGGCGGCGCGCCGGCACGCCGCGCACGCTGGCACAGCCTGCTGCCGGGCATGTACAAGTAAACGGCCCGGCTGCGACGGCGGCCGAGCGGCTTGTCGGGCGGCGCCGGCGGCCGCACAGTGAGGCGATGACATCCCTGTTCGCGCGGCTTGCCGCCCGCTTCCAACCGCCGCCGCGACTCGACGATCGGCTCTGGCAGCGGGCGCTGCAGCGCAGCCGGCTGCAATCGCGGCTGCCTGCCGACCGCGCCGCGCGGCTGCGCGCACTGACCGAGCGTTTCCTGCACGGCAAGGCGATCACGCCGGCCGCCGGCTTCATCAGCAATGCCGAACGCGACGCGCTGATCGCGACGCTGTGCTGCCTGCCGGTGCTCGAGCTCGGTTTCGACTGGCTGCGCGGCTGGTCGCAGGTGATCGTCTACCCGGGCCAGTTCCGGGTCCGCCGCGAGCGCCACGACGAGGACACCGGGGTGGTCGACGAATGGGACGACGAGCTGGCCGGCGAATCGTGGGATCGCGGGCCGCTTGTGCTGTCGTGGGCTGACATCGCCCAGGACCTGCGCGACCCGCAGCCGGGATATCAGGTCGTCGTGCACGAGATCGCGCACAAGCTCGATGCGCTCGACGGCGCGATGGACGGCACGCCGCCACTGCCCGACCGCGGCCGCCGGCAGGCCTGGGTCGCGGCGTTCCAGACCGCGTTCGACCGGCTCGGTGCCGCGTTCGACGCCGGCGAGGAGCTGCCGATCGATCCGTATGCGCTGGAAGGCCCGGACGAATTCTTCGCCGTCGTCAGCGAATATCACTACTCGGCGCCCGGCTTGCTGGCCGCCGCGCTGCCGGCGGTGGCCGCCGAACTGGAAGCGTTCTACGGTCGTTCGCCGTTCGCCGACGGCTGAGCCGGCCTGACCACCGCGGCTACCGGCGCGCGGAACAGCGCCAGCCCCTTCAGTACCGTCAGCGCCTGCTGCACGGCGAAATCGTCCTGCTCGCGCGCCTCGTCGTCCGCTGCCGGAGCCGCTTCCGCGCCGGTGGCGGATTCGTCCGGCGCCTGCAGGTGCCCCGGCAGATCGCGCTCGCGCACGCTCGGCAGCCGGCGGCTGATCTGCAATACCGCGTTCTCCGGCAGCTCGAGGTCGGGCTGCAGGCCACTGGACTGGATCCACTGGCCATTCGGCGTGTAGTAGCGCGCCGTGGTCAGCTTCAACGAGTCGCCGTTGTCGAGCGGCAGCACGGTCTGCACCGAGCCCTTGCCGAAGCTCGGGCTGCCCATCAGCAGCGCGCGACGCTGGTCGCGCAGCGCGGCGGCCAGCACCTCGGCCGCCGACGCGGTGCCGCTGTCGATCAGCACGACGATCGGCGCACCGGCCAGCAGGTCGCCGGGACCGGCGCGCTGTTCGCTGACCGAGAACGGCAGCCGGCCGCGGGTCGACACGACCGTACCGCCGTCGAGGAAATGATCGGCCGTTTCGACCGCTGCGTTCATCAGTCCGCCGGGGTTGCTGCGCAGGTCGAGCACCAGGCCCTTCGGCGTGGTCCCGGCCAGCAGTTCGCGCAACTTGCGGCCGACCTCGCGGCCGGTGTCGGCCTGGAAATGGCTGATCCGCAGGTAGGCGAAGCCCGGATCGAGCGAGCGCACGCGGGCGCTGGCGACCCGGATCGTCTCGCGGGTCAGTTCGAACGCCAGCGGTGCCGGCTCGCCGTCGCGCACGATCGTCAGCGACATCGTCGTGCCCGGTGCGCCACGCATCGACTCGATCGCCGATTCGAGATTGCCGGCGTCGATCGTGCGGCCGTCGATCTGGGTGATGATGTCGCCCGGACGTATGCCGGCCCGTGCGGCGGGCGTGTCGTCGATCGGAGCGATCACCAGCAGGGTCCGGTCGGGCTGCTGCACGACTTCCACGCCGAGGCCGTCGTAGGCGCCGCTGGTGACCTCGTTCAGCGCCTGCGCGTCGGCGGACTCCAGGTAGGCGCTGTGCGGATCGAGATCGCTCAGCAGGCCGCGGATCGCCGCCTGCATCAGCCGCGCATCGTCGACCGGTTCGACGTAGGCCTGCTTGACCGCGCGGAACACCGCGACGAAGCGACGGATCTCGTCCAGGCTGACCCGCTCGCCGTCCAGCTCGAGTGCGCCTGAGGGCGTCGACGGCAGGTCGGTGCCGGTGGTGGCCGGCTCGGCGACCGGGGTCTGGGCGCCCGCGGCGGTCGCGGCAGCCAGCGTCAGAACAGCGAACCAGCGGGACAGGATCGGCATCGGGCGATTATAGGCGCGTGCCGGCCGCGATCCGTGAAGCGGCGGATGCGGCCCTCTACAATGCCGGCTTCCCCGATCGAACGTGGTGTCGATGCTGCTCCGGCTGCTGGTGGTACTGCTGCTCGCGATGAACATCGGTGTCGCCGCCTGGTGGGCGCTGCGGCCCGCGCCGCCGGCTGCGCCGACGCCGGCCGCGTTCGATGCCGCCATCGAACCGCTGCGGCTGCTCAGTGAAGTCGACGCCGGCGCTGCCGATCCGGTGGCCGAGGTGGTCGGCCCGCCGCAGCCGCAACTGCCGGACGCCGAGCGGACCTGTCTGGTGCTCGGGCCGTTCCTGACCCAGGTCGACCTGCGCCGGGCGATGAACGCGCTGACGCCGGCCGCCGAGCGGATCCAGTTCCGCGAAAGCCGCACGCTGATCCGGCGCGGCTTCCGCGTGTTCATCCCGTCGCCCGGCAGCCGTGCCGCGGCGCTCGAGCGGGCCCGCGAGCTGTCCGCGCGCGGCCTGCGCGACTATTACGTCGTGACCGCCGGGGCCGAGCAGAATTCGATCTCGCTCGGGCTCTATCGCGAGGAAGCCAACGCGATCCGCCGCCGCGATGAAGTGCAGGCCAAGGGTTTCGAAGTCAGCCTCGAACCACGCAATGAAGAAGTGCCGCAATACTTCATCGACCTCGAGCTGCCGCGCGATTTCGACTGGCGGAGCGCGCTCGGCGGCTACAGCGGCGTCAACAGCAGCGAAATCCCGTGTAACTGAGGACCACGGCCGCGCTGGGCAAGCGCCCGGCCGCTGCCTACAATGCCGCGCTGCTGCCGGTATAGCTCAGTTGGTAGAGCAACTGATTTGTAATCAGTAGGTCCCCAGTTCGAGTCTGGGTGCCGGCACCAAAGTAGGGTCCGCGGAAGTCCGAGATTGTCCACAAGCCCGCATATTCGCGGGCATTTGTGTGCCTGTAGAGTCCAGCGACATCCAGCCTGATCCGTTGACGCACCCCCGAAGTCGGGGCGGGGTCGGGGCGTCGTCAGTTGAAGACCATGCCGCCGTCGACGACGATCGACTGACCGGTGACGTAGTCGGCGTCGGGGCCGGCCAGGAACGACACCGCGCCGGCCACTTCCGACGGCTCCGACACCCGTTCGAGCGTGATGCCGCGGGTGAACTGCTCCCGGCCCCAGGCTTCCGGCTGGCCGGCGGATGTGGCGGTTTCCTTCGCGAGGTCCTCCATCAGCGGCGTCCTGACGATGCCCGGCGCGTAGGTGTTGGCGGTGTGCCGTACTTCGCGAGGTCCCGCGCGACGCTCTGCGTGAAGCCGCGTACCGCGAACTTGGTCGCCGAGTACAGGCCGAATGCCGGCGCTCCTGCGGTCAGGCGGCCGAGGACGCGGCGGCTGGTAACCTTTGGCCAGGCGTCTGGCTGACGGATCACGGCCTCGTTTGCAGCGCCACCCGCCAGACCGTGTTCGACAGATCGTCGGCGACGATCAACGCACCACGCGGATCGACCGTCACGCCGACCGGACGGCCGCGCGTCTTTCCGTCGTCGCCGAGGAAACCGGTGACGAACTCGATCGGGCCACCGGCAGGGCGGCCATCGCGGAACGGCACGAAGATCACGCGGTAGCCGACCGGCTCGCTGCGATTCCAGCTACCGTGCTCCCCGATGAACACGCCTTCGGCGAACCGCGCCCCCATCGCAGGGGTCGAGAAGTCGAGCCCGAGTGCCGCGACGTGGGAGCCGAGGCTGTAGTCGGGCGTGATGGCGGCGGCAACCTTTTCGGGATCCTGCGGATGCACGCGTGGATCGATGTTCCGGCCCCAGTAACTGTACGGCCAGCCGTAGAAGCCACCTTCGCGCACCGACGTGAGGTAGTCCGGCACGAGGTTCGGTCCGAGTTCGTCGCGTTCGTTGACCACCGCCCACAGTTCGTTGCTGCCGGGCCGGAAGGCGAGTGCGGTCGGGTTGCGCAGGCCGGTTGCGTAGGGCTTGTGCGCGCCGGTGGCGGCGTCGATCTGCCACACCATCGCGCGGTCGACTTCGGCCGCCATGCCGCGTTCGGTGATGTTGCTGTTCGAGCCGATGCCGACGTAGAGGAAGCGGCCGTCCGGACTTGCCGCGAGCGCCTTGGTCCAGTGGTGGTTGATCGCCGACGGCAGGTGGGTCACCGTGACCGGCGGCCCATCGGCCCGGGTCTGGCCGTCGACGTAGTCGAAGCGGACCAGGGCGTCCTGGTTGGCGACGTACAACGTGCCATCGACGAGCGCGAGACCGTATGGTGCATTGAGTTCGTCGGCGAACACCGTGCGCAGTTCGTAGTGACCGTCGCCATCGGCGTCGCGCAGCAGCGTCACGCGGTTGCCGCTTGCGACCTGTGTCGTCCCCTTGGCCTTGATGTACCCGGCGATGATGTCCTTGGGCTTGAGCGCCGGCGCATTGCCGCCGCGACCTTCGGCAACGAGGATGTCGCCGTTGGGTAGGACCAGGGTCTGCCTCGGTATGCCGAGGTCGGTCGCGATCGCGCTGATCGTGTAGCCCGCCGGCACGGTCGGACGCCGTTCCCCCCACTGCGCGGGTTCGGCGATCTTCATGCTCGGCAGCAAACCGCGCTTCGGTGCCGGCAGGTCCGGATCGGGGCCGTACTGCACCGGATCAGGGCTGCCGCCGCAGCCGGCAAGCAGCAGGGCGGTGGCCGCCAGGCACAGCGGTCTGACGATCGCACTTGAGCATTTCATGGGTCGTGCCCGGTTCGGTCGGCGATGATGCCGGCAGCGGTCGCGGCGCAGGCCAGCAGCAAGGCGATCGCAGTCCACACCAACCCGGCCGGCATCACCGCCCAAGCATCGCGCGCGTGAACCAGTGCGTCGAACAAGCCGGCAATCCAGGTCGCGATCAACAGCGCGGGATACAGCACCACGCGGCCGCCTCGATGCCTGGCTCGGAACAGCCCGCCGAGCGACCACACCAGCACGATCGCGCCCTGGATCAGCGCGCCGACGATCAGCCACGATGCGAAATTGCTCCACTGGATTTCCTGCGTGCGCCAGTACGCTACGTCGCTGAGCAGCGCGCCGACGAACAACGGCACGATGCCGGCGAGCAGCACGACGTGCAGCGGGTGAACACCTACGCGATACGTGGTTGCATGGACGCCGCTCATGCGTTCTCCGCCGGTGCGAGCGATCAGGTGTTGCCCGGGCATCGCTCCCCAACGCTACCCCAGCGCAGCTTAATGAGGGGGCGCCCACGCGGCCGCCACAGCGGGTCGTGGGGCCGTGCGATCGATGGTCTGCAAGGGGACGAGCGGAACGCCTTGCTGACCCTCGCGAGGATGTGGCGAATGGCCAGCGATGGGGATTTCGTTGCGAAAGATACGGCTGCCGGCTGGGCAATCGCCTCGACCGCCGCGTCGCAGTCTCCCGCCGTTCATGCAACTGTGAGCCGCCCGGCTGGGCGCTGTGTGTGCGGTCGAGTACGATCGGGACGGCGGCGCCTGCGGTCGGCGTCGGTCGTGCACTTCGGGGCTCCGTTCGGGTGGATGCCGGCATCGGCTCGGGGCGGTGGGGGGAAGGTGACGATCTGGCGGATGCTGTCATCGGGTGCGGCACATGCCGCGCCCGTCCGGTCGTCCGCGACGTGGGGCAAGGGGGCTTCGAATGCCGTTCGATGCGGTTCGTGGTCAGCGGATCGGCCGTTCCCGGCCGACGGCGGAGCAGTTGTTCGGCGCCGGCCTGTTGCTCGCCCTGCTGCTCGATGCGTCGCTGTCGTCGGCCGCCGCCACCGCGACGCCGGTGCTCGGCTGGGCCAGTCCGATGCTGCTCGGCGGCTGGATGTCGCTGCACCGCGACCATCGATCCCCGCGGCGGGGCTGGATCGCCGGGCTGTTCGTCGTCGTGCTGCTCGCCGAAGCGCTGCTGTCGTCGGCGCCGGCGCTGGCGCCGAGCGTGGCGGCCGCTGCCGCCGGGCTGGCGATCGCGCTCGGCACCCCGCGGCGGTCCGGGATGCAGACGCTGCAGCGGATTGCCGGCGCGATCCAGTTGGCACTGGCCGGGCTCGGTGTCGCGATGCATGCGCTCGGTCTCGGCGACGCAGCGCCGCTCGGCGCAGTCGCGGCACTCGCGCATCTGCTGCTCGGTGGGTTCTGGTGGCTGCGAGCCGGGCCTGATCCGGCCGAGCAACGCATTACCCGCCGCTGCGCGGCGATGATGGTCGGGATCGGCATCGTCGCCATGCTCGGCTGGTCGATCGATGATGCCGTGCTGGTGCAGGCCGGAACCGTACCGGTGCCGATGCAGTTCAACACGGCACTCGCCGCCGTACTGGCCGGCACTTCGCTGTTGTTGCTGTCGGCCGCGCGGCGCGCCGCGGCGCTGGTGCTGCAGGCGCCGATCGTGCTGCTCGCGGTCTCGACGCTGGCCGAGGAGCAGCTCGGCGTCGCGCTCGGGCTTGGTGATCTGCTGGTCGGGCACGGCGTGGTCGGGGAGGGCGCATTGCCGGGCCGGATGGCGCCGAACACCGCGGCGGCGCTGCTGTTCGGTGCGCTGGCCATCGCAGTCGCGCCGCGCTCGGCGGCACTGTCGGCCGGGCGCTGGGCGGCGACCTGGGCCTGCGGCGTGATCGTCTCGGCGTTCGCGGCGATCGTGCTGCTTGGATACATGTTCGGAATGCCGGCGCTGCGTGCATTCGGGCTGCAGGCGTCGATGGCGCTGTGGACCGGCGTCATGCTGGTCGCCTACGGGCTCGGGCTCGGTTTCGTCGGCAGCCGGCCGCGGCAGGATCGCTGGAAAACCGCATGGGGCCCGTTGCTGGTCGCGATCGTGACCATGGTCGTCACGCTGCTGGCCTGGCAGGCGCTCGGTGCCGAGCACGAACGGGCGACGCGCGCGCTGCTGCGCGAACAGGCGCACAGGATTCGCGTGGCGATCGATGCCGGCTATGCGCTGCGCGCCGACGCGGTGCGGCGGATGGCAGAGCGGATCGCGCCGGTCACGGACGCGGCGGCACTGGCCGAGCGGTTCGCCGCCGAGAGCCATGTCTATCTGCGCGACTTCGGCAGCTTCTCCGCGATTGCGCTGCTCGATCGATCCCAGCGCGTCGTGCAATCGGTACCGGGCGGCATCGATGCGTTCGAGGTCGGCAGGATCGTCGACGGCATCGACGGCAACCGCATCCATGCGCTCGCCGACGATACGTCGCTGCCGCTGCTGCTGTCCGACCAACTGGCGTTCGATCGCGAGCACGGCGGGCAGCTCATGCTGGTGCCGCTGATCGGCGGCGAACGCTTCGACGACAAGTTCCTGGCCGTCGCAATCGACCACCGCCGACTGCTCGGCGAACTGCTGACCGAGCACCTGCCGCCGACGCCGCTGCGACTCGCCCGCGACGGCCGGCTGCTGGTCGAATGGCAGCCGATCGACGGCCGCACCGCGCATCGCGAGCAATTCGAAGCCGGCGGCCTCGCGCTGACACTTGATCTCGCAGCACCGGCCGGCACTGACGTCGGCCAGCGGCTGGCCACGGCACTGCTGGCGGCGGGACTAATCGCGGCCGGACTGCTGGCGCTGGCACTGCGGATGACGGCGCTGGCACGGATCCGTGCGAGGGCCGCCGAGCGTGCCAGTACCGCACTGCGGCAGCAGATCGACGAACGGCAGCGTGCCGAAGCGGCGTTGTCGGCCAGCCAGCGCGAGATCGTCGACGTGCTCGAGAGCATCAGCGACGCGGTGCTGCTGACCGATCCCGACTGGCGCGTCGTCTATCTGAATCCGCACGCCGAGAGCCTGCTGCGACACGACCGCGACTCGCTGGTCGGGACCCGGCTGTGGCAGGCGTTTCCGGAAGCCGAGGAAGTGTTTCGGCCGATCCTCGAGCGTGCGGTCCGCGATCGCGTCGCGGTCACGCTGGAGGAATACTTCGCGCCGTTGCAGGCATGGTTCGATGCGCGCGTGTACCCGCACGCCCGTGGGCTTGCGATCTACTTCCGCGAGGTGACCGAGCTCAAGCGGCAGCAGCTCAAGCTCGAGCAGAGCAAGATGCTGCTGAAGATTGCCGGCCGCAGCGCACGGCTCGGCGGCTGGGCCGTCGATCTGGCCAGCGACCGGGTGCTGTGGAGCGACGAGGTCTGCGAGATCCACCAGGTGCCGGCCGGGACATCGCCGGGCGTCGCCGAGGCGATCGAGTACTACGTTCCGGCCGACCGCGAGCGGATCCGTCGGCTGTTCACCCGCTGCGCGACCGAGGGCAGTCCGTGGGACGACGAGTTCGAGCTGATCACCGCCTCCGGCAAGCGGCTGTGGGTGCGGGCGATCGGGCTGGCCCGTCGCGATGCCGAAGGCGCGATCGTCGGCGTGCACGGCGCGTTGCAGGACATCAGCGAGCGCAAGCAGGGCGAGCTGGAATTGCGTCGGGCCGCGCAGGAGAAGGGCGCCGCGCTCGAGAGCCTGCGGCAGGTGATGGATTCCGCGGTCGACATCATCGCCGTGCTCGATGCCGAACAGCGCTTCGTGCTGGCCAATGCCGCCACCGAGCCGGTCTGGGGTTATCGACCGGACGAACTGGTCGGCCGGTCGATTGCCCCGCTGGTGCATCCGGACGACATCGATGCGACCCGGAAGGCGGTCGCCGAGGTGCTGGCCGGACGCGCGATGGTCGATTTCCGCAACCGGGCGCTGGGCCGCGACGGCCGGGTGGTCTGGATGCAGTGGTCGGCGCGCTGGTCCGATCGCACCGGCCATGCCTACTGTGTCGCTCGCGACTGCACGGCCGAGCACCGCACCGAGCAACTGGAAGCGGGGCAGCGCGACATCCTGACCCGGATCGCCGGTGGCGAAGCGCTGCACGACAGCCTGACCGCGATGGCGCATTTGTACGAGGCGCAGTACGACGGTGCGATCTGTTCGGTGATGCTGCTCGACGGCACGGGCCAGCGGCTGCGCGTCGGCGCGGCGCCGAGCCTGCCGGACGGGATCGTCGCAGCGCTTGACCAGGTGCCGGTCGGCGAAGCCTGCGGCGTCTGCGGGACCGCCGCCTGGCGCGGCGAGCGGGTGATCGTCGAGGACGTCGCGACCGACCCGATCTGTGCCGGCTACGGCAGCACTGCGCTCGCGCACGGATTGCATGCCTGCTGGGGATCGCCGGTGCGCTCGTCCGGCGGCCAGGTGCTGGCGGTCCTGGTCGTCTACTATCGTGCGCCGGCAGTGCCGGGTGCCGAGGAACTGCGCGCGATGGACCGCATGGCGGCGCTGGCCGCGGTGGCGATCGAGCATGCCGCGAGCAGCGCGCGGATCGTCGCCAACAGCGAGCGTCTGCAGCGGCTCGCCGCGGTCGGTGTCGCGCTGAACCGCAGCATCGGCCAGCCCGTGCTGTACCAGCAACTGGTCGATGGCCTGCGCGAGATCATCGGCGCGCAGATGGCGGTGCTGTCGCTGACCGATGGCGAGCAGTGGCAGCGCGCGATGATGACCGTGTCGCTGGCCGACCGCCATGCGGGCTGGCGCGGCTTCCATGCCGAACCGACCGGCGCCGGCATCTATCGCGAAGTGGTCCGCGACAACCGCAGCCTGCGGCTGACCCAGGCCGAGCTCGAGGCGCATCCGGCGTTTCGCCGCTTCAGTGGCCACGGCGACAGCCATCCGCCGCTGCGCGGGCTGCTGGCGGTGCCATTGCCGGGCAGCGATGGCTGCAGTCTCGGCGTGCTGCAGTTGTCGGACAAGAACCACGGCGAGTTCGATGAGGACGACCAGGCGATCGCGCAGCAGTTTGCGCAGATGGCCGCCACCGCCCTCGAGCGGACCCGGCTGATCGAGCGGCTGCGCGAGCGCGACCGTTTCTTCGAGATGTCGCTCGAACTGTTCTGCGTCTACGACCCGGCCGAGCAACGGTTCCTGCAGGTCAATCCGGCCTTCGTCGAACTGCTCGGCTACACCGGGAGCGACCTGACCGGGCGGCCATGCATCGATTTCGTCCATCCCGACGATCGCGAGATCGCCCAGCGCAACAACGACCGGATGTGCGTCGCGCATGACGAACTGGTCGGATTCACGATCCGCTACGTGGCTGCCGACGGCAGCACCTGCTGGCTCGAATGGGCCGGCAGTTCGGACAGCAGCGGACGCTACTATCTGGTCGCGCGCAACATCACCGAACGGCGCCGGATCGAGCTCGAGCGTGACTACGCCGAAAGCCACGACGCGCAGACCGGTCTGCCGCGCTACCCGGTGCTCGAAGTCGCGCTGGCCGACATGCTCGATCGCGGGCTCAACCCGTCGGTGTTCTACATCGATATCGACCGCCTGCACGGCATCAACGAGTCGATGGGCCACGCGGTCGGCGACGAGGCACTGCGCAACGCGGCGGCACGGCTGCGTGGCGTGGTCGGCGACCCGGAGCGGCTGGCGCGATTCGCCGGCGACGAGTTCGTCGCGGTGGTGCCCGGGCTCGATCGCGACGAAGCGATCGCGCTGGCCGAGCGCCTGCGGCAATCGGTATCCGAGCCGGTCGAGGGCGGTGGCTATCGGGTCTACCTGACCGCCAGCATAGGCATTGCCCGCGCGCCGCAGCACGGCGACAACGCCCGCGAGCTGCTGCGTCGGGCCGAGGCGGCGATGACCCAGGCCAAGCAGCAGGGTCGCGACAACGTCTGCGAGTTCTCTGCCGACCGGATGCAGCAGATCGAGGATCGCCGCGTGCTCGGCAGTCGCCTGCGCGATGCGATCGGTGCCGGCGAACTGAGCCTGTTCTACCAGCCGCGGGTCCGCGCCAGCGACCGCCGGGTGATCGGCTTCGAGGCGCTGGCGCGCTGGGACAGCGCCGAACTCGGGTCGGTGCCTCCGGACCGTTTCGTGCCGACCGCCGAGGCGCTCGGCCTGATGCCGGAGCTCGGCCACTGGGTGTTGCAACAGGCCTGCCGGCAGATCCGCTGCTGGCTCGAACAGGGCCATCGCGATTTCAGCGTCGCGGTCAACGTATCGGCGCACCAGTTGCAGCGACCGGAGCTGGTCGAGCAGGTCCGCGGAGCGCTGGCGGCCGAACGGATCCCGCCGCACATGCTCGATCTGGAACTGACCGAGAGCGCCCTGATGGAGAACGTCGAGCGCGTGCAGACCAAGCTCGCCGAGCTGAAGCAGCTCGGCGTCAGCCTGTCGCTGGACGATTTCGGCACCGGCTATTCGAGCCTCGCCTACCTGAAGCAGTTCTCGCTCGACAAGCTCAAGATCGATCGCCGCTTCGTCCGCGACCTGCCGCATGGCGCCCACGACGTTGCGATCGCGCGCACGATCGTGGCGATGGCGCACCAGTTGAAGCTGGCGGTGTCGGCCGAGGGCGTCGAGCAGGAAGACCAGGCCAGTTTCCTGCGCGACATCGGCTGCGACGAACTGCAGGGCTACTGGTTCGGACGGCCGCTGCCGGCCGAGCGTGCCGGCGAGCTGTTCGGCAGCGGCTGAGCGGCGCGGCGCGCGCCGGTGGCTGCCGCGCTGCCGGCCCGGGCGCGTGTTCGCACGTGCCGAGGTTGGCCGGGCTGGCAGGCACGGCTATCCTGACGGATTGGTCCACGCAGGGAGCAGCAGCCCATGAGCCGTCAGTTTCCGCCGGTCGCGCTGATCGGCGTGCCGACCGACATCGGTGCCGGCCATCGCGGCGCATCGATGGGGCCGGAAGCGCTGCGCGTCGCCGGGCTCGGCGAGGCACTGCGCGAGCGTGGCATCGACGTGGTCGACCGCGGCAACCTGGCCGGGCCGACCAACCCGTGGCGGTCGCCCGAGCACGGCTACCGCCACCTGCAGCAGGTGGTCGACTGGAACCGGGCGGTCATGGACGCCGTCGGTGCCGAGCTCGCTGCCGGCCGGCTGCCGATCATGCTCGGCGGCGACCATTGCCTGGCGATCGGTTCGATCACCGCGGTCGCCCGCCATTGCCGGCAGACCGGCCGCAAGCTGCGCGTGCTGTGGCTCGACGCGCACGCCGACTTCAACACCCGCGACGTGACGCCGTCCGGCAACGTGCATGGCATGCCGGTCGCCTGCCTGTGCGGCGTCGGGCCGGCCGAACTGACCGGGCTCGGCGGGCCCGCGCCGGCGCTGGCGATCGAGCAGATCCGCCAGATCGGCATCCGCTCGGTCGATCCGGGCGAGAAACGGCTGGTCCGCGAGGCCGGGCTCGAGATCTACGACATGCGCTACATCGACGAGGTCGGCATGAAGCGGGTCATGGAGCTCGCCCTCGACGGCGTCGACGACGATACCCACCTGCACGTCAGCTTCGACGTCGATTTCCTCGATCCGACCATCGCGCCGGCGGTCGGCACCACCGTGCCCGGCGGCCCGAACTACCGCGAAGCCCAGCTCGTCATGGAGATGATCGCCGACACCGGCCGGATGGCCTCGCTCGACCTGGTCGAACTGAACCCGGCCTTCGACAACCGCAACGGCACCGCGCTGCTGGCGGTCGACCTGCTCGAGAGCCTGTTCGGCAAATCGACGTTGATGCGGGGGTGACGAAGCCGTGATTCGGGATTCGGGATTCGGCATTCGGAGAAACACTGCTGCCCAGCGCGCCGTGCATGGCGGAGGAATGCTCGTGCGCACGCGATGGTGAAGCTGCATCCGCCCGGCAGTGCGTTTCAACGAATCCCGAATCCCGAATCCCGAATCCCGAATCCCGAATCCCGAATTCCATGACTCACCGCGTCCTCACCGGCATCACCACCACCGGCACTCCCCATCTCGGCAACTACGTCGGCGCGATCCGTCCGGCGATCGCGGCCTCACGCGAACCGGGTGTCGAGTCGTTCCTGTTCATGGCCGACTACCACGCACTGATCAAGTGCGACGATCCGGCGCGGATCGGCCGCTCGCGGCTCGAGATCGCGGCGACCTGGCTGGCCGCCGGACTCGATCCGGAGCGGGTCGTGTTCTATCGCCAGTCGGACATTCCGGAGATTCCCGAGCTGACCTGGCTGCTGACCTGCGTGACCGCCAAGGGCCTGATGAACCGCGCCCACGCCTACAAGGCCGCGGTCGATGCCAACACGGCCGCCGGCGAGGATGCCGATGCCGGGATCACGATGGGCCTGTACAGCTACCCGATCCTGATGGCGGCCGACATCCTGATGTTCAATGCGCACCGGGTGCCGGTCGGTCGTGACCAGGTGCAGCACATCGAGATGGCGCGCGACATCGCTGCGCGCTTCAACCATCTGTTCGGCAACGGTCGCGAGCTGTTCGTGCTGCCCGAAGCGGTGATCGAGGACGCGGTTGCGACGCTGCCCGGGCTCGACGGCCGCAAGATGTCGAAGAGCTACGACAACACGATCCCGCTGTTCGAGGGCGGGCCGCGGCGGATGCGCGAGGCGATCCTGAAGATCGTCACCGACTCGCGCGCGCCGGGCGAACCGAAGGAGCCCGAGGGCAGTGCGCTGTTCACGATCTTCCAGGGCTTCGCGGCGGCCGACGAAACCGCGGCGTTCGCGGCCGAGCTGCGCGCCGGGCTGGCCTGGGGCGAAGCCAAGCAGCGGCTGTTCGAACGGATCGAGCGCGACGTCGCGCCGATGCGCGAGCGCTACGACGCGCTGATCGCGCGCCCCGACGCGATCGAGGAGATCCTGCAGACCGGTGCTGCCCGGGCCCGAGCGATCGCCACGCCGCTGCTGGCCGAGCTGCGTGCCGCGGTCGGCTTGCGCCGGTTCGGCGCCGTGCTGCCGGCCGCAGCGCCGGCGACGGACAAGCCCGACGCGGCTGCGCTGCCGCAGTTCAAGCAGTACCGCGAGGCCGACGGCCAGTTCTATTTCAAGTTCGTCGACGGCCACGGCACGCTGCTGTTGCAGAGCCGTGGTTTCGCCGCCCCGCGCGAGGCCGGTCAGGTGATTGCGCGACTCAAGCGCGGCGAAGCGGCGATCAGCCCGATCGAAGCGGCGTTGACGGTCGACGGCGAAGCGGTGGCGGCGATCGCCGATGGTCGACGTGCCGACGAGATCGAAGCGGCCTTGCAGCAGTTGCGGCTGGCCGAATAGCGGGCGGCGCGCCGCCGGCCCGGCGTCCGGCGCGTCGAAAAATCGCCGGATCGTCGGCGGGTCAGTCGCGGCCGAGAAAGTCGAGCAGTGCCTGCGCCGTCGCGTCCGGCCGCTCCATCATCGGCATGTGGTTGCAGCCATCGAGCAGTGCCAGCTCGGCGTCGGCGATCAGCTCGCGATAGCGCTCGGCGGCGACCGCATCCACCACCCGGTCGTCGCGACACCACAGCAGCAAGGTCGGCACGTCGATCGCCGTCGCGGCCAGCGCCGGAACGGTCGCCTCGGCGCCCGACAGCACCGCCAGCAACTGCCGCTCGGCGGCGTCGTTGGCGATCCGGCGTGCGATCAGCGCGCGGTCGACCGGCCACGGCACCCACGGCGGATCGTCGAACACGAGACCCAGGTATCGATCGAGCGTGGCACGATCACCGACCGCGAACGGATGCTCGCCATGCAGCACCGCCTGCGCGAACGGATTGTCGAATTCGACACCGGCCGCGCTGATCAGCACGAGATGCCGCAGCCGCTGCGGCCGTGTGCCGGCGAACACCGCGGCGACGCCGCCGCCCATCGAGTGGCCGACCAGATCGAACGCCGGGGCACCGATCACGCGGTCGGCGAACGCCGCCAGCCGGTCGGCGTCGGCGCGGTAGCCGAACGGCGGCGCCGCCGCGGCGTCGCCAAAGCCGGATCCCGGCAGGTCCGGCGCGATCACCCGATAATTCTCGGCCAGTGCGCCGATCACCGGCAGCCAGTTCTCCTTGCTGCCGGTGAAGCCGTGCAGCAGCAGCAGCGGCGGGCCGGCGCCGGCTTCAAGGTACTGCCACGAACGGCCGTCGACCTCGATGGCCTTCTGATCGGCGCCTGCCAGCCAGCGCTGGCGGGCGAGCTCGGCCTGCAGGAACCACTCCGGACGCAACGCACCGCTCAGCAGGAATGCGCCCAACAGCACGATCGCAAGCCACAGCGGCCAGCGGCCGCGGGAGCGGCGACGGCGACCGAACCGCCGGCGTTCGTGGCGCATCGGCTCAGCGTTCCGGTGCGTCCAGCACCGCCTCGACCGATGCGGTCGTGATCGGGTGGTAGCCCGGCCGGGCGCGTTCGAACACGCCGCGGGCGAACGCGCGGCCTTCCTCGGTTGCGGCCAGCGCCTGGTAGATCGGCATGATCAGCTTGCGACGGCCGATCCGGGCCAGGAACTCGGCGATCGCCGGCCGCGCCTCGAAGTAGCCGTTGCGCTCGGCCAGCGGGTACCAGCGCTGGGCGATCTCGACGTTGGCGGTGCCGGTGAAATGGAACGCCTGGTCGAGTTCGAGCAGGCGCTCGCTGGCGAGCTCGGCCGGCATGCCTTCGAGGAAATGCACCCATTCCTGGGTCACCCAACTGCTGGTGTCGACCTCGCGCGCGGCGATCCGGTCCTGCAGCCAGCGCGAGCGCTGCCGATCGACCTGCTCGAGCCGTTCCGAGCGCGCCGGCTCGGCGAACTTCGGGATGCCGGGACCGCGCAGCCAGGCATCGAGCTCGGCATTGCTGACCGCCTTCGGCCGCAGCGGCAGCAACTCGTTGCGCAGGAAGGCCTCGAAGTCGGTGCTGGTAACGCTGCCGAACGCGTGGCTGTCGAACCAGCGCCGCAGGAACGGATCGAACACGTCGCGGCCGAAGCGCTGCTCGAGAAAGGAAAGGAACCACTGGCCCTTGACGTAGGCGACGTCGGTCAGCGCCTCGTCCGGGTCGACCCCGGCGAGCGCCGGCAGCATCAGCCGCTGGTATGCCGGCGAAAGCTCGGCCAGTTCGGCACGCAGGCCGGTCTGCGAAATCACGTTCTCCATCGCGGCGCGCTCCTCGCCGAACAGCGCCTCGATGATCCGGTTCTCGACGTAGCTGGTGAAGCCCTCGTTGAGCCAGATGTCCTTCCAGCTCGCGTTGGTGACCAGATTGCCGGACCACGAGTGCGCCAGTTCGTGCGCGATCAGGCTGACCAGGCTCTTGTCGCCGGCGATCACGGTCGGCGTGATGAACGACAGCCGCGGGTTCTCCATGCCGCCGAACGGGAACGACGGCGGCAGGATCAGCAGATCGTAGCGTTGCCACCGATACGGGCCGTAAAGGCTCTCGGCGACCTGGATCATCCGCTCGGTATCGGCGAATTCGGCGACCGCGGCGGCGACCGTCGCCGGTTCGGCCCAGACCCCGGCGCGCTCGGAAATCGGCTGGAACACCAGATCGCCGGCGGCGATCGCCATCAGGTAGGACGGGATCGGCTGCTCCATCCGGAACACGTAGTTGCCGTCGCGCGGCTCGTTCGGCGGATTGTCGGCGCTCATCAGTGCCATCAGCTCGGGCGCCGTGCGCAGCCGGGCCGAGTAGGTGTAGCGCACCGACGGCGTGTCCTGCAGCGGCACCCACGAGCGCGCATGGATCGCCTGCGACTGGCTGAACATGAACGGGTGGCGGCCGCCGGCGGTCATGCTCGGCTCGAGCCACTGCAGGCCCGACGCCGCGGGCGAGGTCCGGTAGCGGATCTGCACCACGTCGTACGGGTGCTTCATCCGGATCGTCAGCTTCTGGCCGAACACCGGGTCGCGCTCGGACAGCTCCCACTGCAGCCGGTACCAGCCGCTGTCGCTGCGCTTGCCGAGCACGCGGTCGATGGTCAGGTCGCGGGTATCGAGAACGAGCTGGCGGTGCTCGGGTACCTTCCACTGGAGCGCCAGATCGGCCCGCCCGCGAAGTTGCTTGCGCTCAAAGTCGACCTTCAGGTCCAGACCTAGATTACGAATGACGACCTTGTCCGGCTCGGACCAGGAATGCTCGTCATTGCGGCGGTCATCGGCGGCGAGGCCGGCAACCGGCAACAGGAGGCACAGCAGAGTGGCAACGAATCGCATGAATCCCGCCCGGTCGTGGTCAACGCTCGAGTTTAACGCAGCCGTCCGTGCTTGCAGGAGCGGCGGCGGACGGCCACGCTCGTCGTCGTCGCGACCTGCGCAAGGGGACCTGTTCCGATGATCGACACCGATACTGCCTGCGAAACAGTCGATGCCCGGCCCACCGTGCGGCTGGCCTTCATCGATGGCCGGCAGCGCCTGGCCGACTACCTCAATGCCTGGGCCGACGGCGACCCCGGCCGCGCATTGCGCGCCTCGTCGATCGATGCCGACGGCTGGCAGGCGCTGCACGGCGACGACGGCGCAGCGGCGTTCGAGCAGGCCTGCCGGCTGCGGCTGCCGCTGGTGCGACTGGCGCCGATCACCGCCGCGCACGACGCGCTGCAGATGCTGCCGGCGGAAATCGCCCGGCAGTTGCGCGCGGTGCCGCTGCTCGCGCTGCGTGGCTGCATCGCGATCGCGGTGCAGGATGCGTCCGATGCCGACGCGCTCGCCAAGCTCGATTTCGTTTCCCGCTACCGGGTCGTGCCGGTACTGGCGACCGCCAGCGAGATCCGCGATGCACTGACGCGCTTCTACGACGATGCCGAAGACGCCGAGATCGCCCATCAGCTCGGACTCGATGTTCGCGGCACCAGCTATCAGGGGTCGCCGCAGGACTTCGAGCGCTGGGCGCGCGAGAAACCGGTCGTCAAGCTGATCCACGGCGTGATCGCCAGCGCGGTCTACCGACGCGCGTCGGACATCCATTTCCGGCCCGGCGAGCACGAACTCGAGCTGCTGTTCCGGGTCGACGACGAGCTGATCCCGGTGCGCAAGTTCCTGCGCTCGCTGGCGCCGGCGCTGGTCAGCCGGATCAAGGTGCTGGGCGCGATGGACCTGGCCGAACACCGCCTGCCACAGGATGGCCGGACCACCTTCACGCTCGACGACGGCCGCACGGTCGACCTGCGCATCTCGGTGCTGCCGACCGTGTTCGGTGAAAGCGTCGTCGTGCGCCTGCTCGATGTCGAGGAGAGCCTGAAAATGCTCGACCAGATCGGCCTGACCGCGGTCGATCGGCAGCGCATCGACGACGTCATGCAGATGAGCCACGGCATGTTCCTGACCACCGGCCCGACCGGCTGCGGCAAGTCGACCACGCTGTACGCAATGCTGCTCGAGCTGCGCCGCGAGCGGATCAACATCCTGACGGTCGAGGATCCGGTCGAATTCCACATCGGCGGCATCCAGCAGATGCAGGTCAACCGGGCCGCCGGATTCACCTTCGCGTCGGCGTTGCGCAATTTCCTGCGCCACGACCCCGACGTGATCATGGTCGGCGAGATCCGCGATCGCGAAACCGCCGACATCGCGATGGAAAGCGCGCTGACCGGCCATCTGGTGCTGTCGACGCTGCACACCAACACCGCTGCGACCAGCATCGCGCGGCTGCTCGACCTCGGCGCCGAAGCCTACCTGCTGCGTGCGTCGCTGCTGGCGATCATGGCGCAGCGGCTGGTTCGCCTGAACTGTGTGCACTGCCTGGCCGAGGAGAATCCGCCCGACCACGTCCGTGAGGTGCTCGGCGTGCAGCCGGGCGAAATCTTCCGGGCCGGGCAGGGCTGTCCGCGCTGCAACGGCACCGGGTTCTTCCGCCGCACCGCGGTCTACGAACTGCTCAGGATCACCGCCGAGCAGCGCCGGCTGATCGCGCCGGAAGCCGAGGCCGACCGGATCCACGAGCAGGCGCTGGCCGATGGCATGCGTTCGATCACCGCCGCCGCACTCGAGCTCGCCCGCGACGGACGCATCTCGCTGTCCGAAGCGTTCCGGGTGCGCGCCGACTGAACCGAACGGCGGCGGCGTGGCCTGCGTGGCGCGCCGCTGCTGAACGCTGCCGCAACCGTTCAGCCCGGGCGGGCCCGGATCGGGCTACCGTGGACCCGCAGCGTTCGATCGTCCGTCCATCGAACACGGCGCCGCGTGTCGCTGCCGCGCAGGCGTCGACCACGCACGGAGGCGTCGCCCATGCGCAGCCAGTTCTCATCCATCAGCCTGCTCGCCGCGGTTTCGCTGTCGCTCGCGGCGTGCACCTCCTACATCAAGCGGGACGAGTACGACGCCACCGTGCAGGAGCTGCGCGCGGCCGACCGCAACCTGCAGTCGCAGATCGATGCACTGCGTGGCGATCTCGAAGTCCGCTTCGGCGACTACGATGCCCGCTTCACCCAGTTGCAGGGCCGGCTGCGGGTCGACATGACGACCCACTTCGAGTTCGACAGTGCCGAGCTGCGCGGGCAGGACCGTCCGGTGCTCGACGATTTCGCCCGCGTCATCGGCGAGTACCATCCGGACGTGCTGGTGACGGTCGAAGGGTTTGCCGATCCGGCCGGCAGCACCGGCTACAACGAACGGCTCGGGCAGCGTCGCGCCGATGCCGTGCGCGACTATCTGGTCAGCCAGGGGCTGCGCGGCGATCGGATCCGCGCGGTCAGCTACGGCGAGGCGCCGAATCGGCAGGTCGTGCCGGGCGGCTGGGGGCCGGACGGCGAGCCGAAC
The DNA here is from genome assembly GCA_041687455.1 of Lysobacteraceae bacterium. Lineage (GTDB taxonomy): Bacteria > Pseudomonadota > Gammaproteobacteria > Xanthomonadales > Xanthomonadaceae > JAWLBY01. Next base: position 44,257 of record JAWLBY010000005.1, read on the forward strand.
CGCCGGGTCGCGCTGGTGATCGATTTCCGCGGCGCCGGCTGATTCGCCGGCGCCGGCGGCTCAGACCCGGTAACCGGAGTGAATGGCGACGATGCCGCCCATCAGGTTGCGGTAGTCGCAGCGCTCGAAGCCGGCCTGCTGCATCATCGCGCGCAGCTCCTGCTGCGGCGGATGCTTGCGGATCGACTCGGCAAGGTATTGGTAGCTGTCGGCGTCGCCGGCGACCAGCGAGCCGAGCTTCGGCAGCACCCGGAACGAATGGAAGTCGTAGACCGGTCGGAACCACTTCGGCTGCACTTCGGAAAATTCCAGCACCAGCGCGCGACCGCCGACTTTCAGCACGCGCTGCATCTCGTTCAGCGCGCGCTGCTTGTCGGTGACGTTGCGCAGTCCGAACGCGATCGTGACCAGATCGAAGCTGGCGTCCGGAAACGGCAGCGCTTCGGCGTTCAACTGCATGAAGCGCAAGCCGCGCAGCAGGCCGCGGTCGAGCAGCCGGTCGCGTCCGACCCGCAGCATCTCGCCGTTGATGTCGCCGAGGATCACCTCGCCCTCGTCGCCGACCCGCGGCAGCAGCAGCGCGGCGATATCGCCAGTGCCGCCGGCCAGGTCGAGCACGCGGTCGCCGCGGCGCACGCCGCTGGTGCCGACGAAATAGCGCTTCCAGATCCGATGCAGGCCGAGGCTCATCAGATCGTTCATCAAGTCGTACTTGTCGGCCACCGACGAGAACACGCGGCCGACCAGCTTCTGCTTCTCGTCGACGGCGACCTCGCGGAAGCCGAAATGCGTCGTGGGCTTGTCCATGGGCGGCATTATCGCCGTTCCGGCCCAGCGCGACACTTCAAGTGCGGCAGGAGCCGCTTCAGCGGCGACCGGGGTCATTCCGCTTGCGATGATGGTCGTGTGCCACGGTCGCCGCTGATGCGGCTCCTGCAGGCGATAGGTCAGCGCTGCAATCCGGCCTGTTCGAGCGCTGCGAGATACTGCGCCCAGTTTTCGGCCTGCTCCCGTCCCAGCGTGTACAGCGTGCTCCAACTGTAGATGCCGCTGTCGTGGCCGTCGTCGAACACCAGCCGGACGCCGTAATGCCCGACCGGATCGATCGCGTTGATGTTGACGTCGCGCTTGCCAGCGACCAGTACCCGCTGGCCGGGGCCGTGGCCCTGCACTTCGGCGGACGGACTGTTGATGCGCAGGTACTCGCACGGCAGCCGGAACACTTCACCGGTATCGAAGCCGACCTCGAGCACATGCGAGGCCCGGTGCAGCGTGAGCTGCTCGACCCGTGGCCCGCTCACGGGGCGGGCGACAACTGCTGGGCCGGGAAATACCAGACGTTGCGGATCAGTCCGGACGGCGAGAACTCGTAGACGGAAGTGGCCGACTGCCGTTGCGGCTGGCCGTTGCCGTCGTTGAAGCGGACCGTTTCGATCGTGCTGGCAAAGGCGCCGTCGACCATGACCTGCGCCAGCGACGATGTCGCGTCCGGCGTGTGCCGGAAGTAGCCGTCGAGCCAGCTTCGCAGGTCGGCATGGCCGACGACCTCGGTCGTGATCCGGTCGCCGGCGACCTGCATCCAGCGGAACGACGGCTCGGTCGCGGCCAGCATTGCGTCGACGTCGTGCCGGTTCGATGCCGCGACGAACGCGCGGACGCGCTGTTCGAGATCGGCCGGCGGGGCGGCATCGGCGAGGCTCGCCAGCACCAGCAGGCCGAGCGTGGCGGGGAACAGGATGCGGGCGCGCATGGGTGCTCCTCGATCAGGGGTGGGCATCAGACCGCAACGGATCGGCTTGGTTCGCCGTTTCGCCGGGAGCGACCGTCAGGCGCGATCCGTTTCATTCCCGATGGGCATCGGAAGATCGCGGCTGAAGCCGCTGCCACCGGCGAAGTTCGCCCCGAATCCCGAATCACAGGATGTACCGGCTGAGGTCCTCGTCGCGGACCAGCTGCCGCAACTGGCTGTCGACGTAGGCGGCGTCGACCTGGACCTGCTCGCCGCCGCGGTCCGGCGCGTCGTACGACAACTGCTCGAGCAGCCGCTCCATTACCGTGTGCAGCCGACGCGCACCGATGTTCTCGCTGCGCTCGTTGACCTCGAAGGCGATTTCGGCGAGCCGGTCGATCGCGTCGTCGGTGAAGCGCAGCGTGACGCCCTCGGTCGCCATCAGCGCCGGGTACTGCTTGGTCAGCGCGTTGTTCGGCTCGGTCAGGATCCGGCGGAAGTCGTCGCGCGACAGCGCCTCGAGCTCGACCCGGATCGGGAAGCGGCCCTGCATTTCCGGAATCAGGTCCGACGGCTTGGCGAGATGGAACGCGCCCGACGCGATGAACAGGATGTGGTCGGTGCGGACGATGCCGTACTTGGTGCTGACCGCCGAACCCTCGACCAGCGGCAGCAGGTCGCGCTGCACGCCCTCGCGGCTGACGTCGGCGCCGATGCCCTCGGAGCGCTTGGCGACCTTGTCGATCTCGTCGATGAAGACGATGCCGTTCTGCTCGCAGGCCTCCAGCGCATGCTGGCGGATCTCGTCCTCGTTGATCAGCCGGCCGGCTTCCTCCTCGACCAGTTGCGGTCGCGCCTGGCGCACCGTCATCGTGCGCTTCTGCGTCTTCGGCCCGGACAGTTGCGAGAACATCTGCCGGAGCTGCTGGCCCATCTCCTCCATGCCCGGCGGCGCCATGATGTCGACACCGATGTTGAACGACAGCTCCAGCTCGATCTCGCGCTCGTCGAGCTCGCCGGCGCGCAACTGCCGGCGCAGCTTGTTGCGGGTGTCGCTGTCGGCACCGTGCTCGCGGCTGTCGTCCGGCCAGCCGCCGTCGGTCGCGAAGCCGGGCGCAGGGCGCCGCCGCGGCAGCAGCGCATCGAGGATGCGGTCCTCGGCACGCTCCTCGGCACGCGAGCGCACGCGCTCCTTGGCCTGCTCGCGGAACATCTTGACCGACGCATCGGCGAGGTCGCGGATGATCTGCTCGACGTCCTTGCCGACGTAGCCGACTTCGGTGAAGCGGGTCGCCTCGACCTTGACGAACGGCGCATTGGCCAGCGTCGCCAGCCGACGGGCGATCTCGGTCTTGCCGACGCCGGTCGGGCCGATCATCAGGATGTTCTTCGGCACCACTTCGTTGCGCAGTGTCGGCTCGAGCTGCATGCGCCGCCAGCGGTTGCGCAACGCGATCGCGACCGCGCGCTTGGCGTCGCGCTGGCCGATGATGTATTTGTCGAGCTCGTCGACGATCTCGCGCGGGGTCAGCGAACTCATGCCGACAGCTCCTCGATGACGATGTTGTTGTTGGTGTAGATGCAGATTTCGCCGGCGATCTGCAGCGCCTCCTCGGCGACCTGCCGCGGCGTCAGTTCGGTGTGCTTGACCAGCGCCTTGGCTGCCGACAGCGCGTACGGGCCGCCGCTGCCGATCGCGATCAGGCCGTCCTCCGGTTCGAGCACGTCGCCGTTGCCGGAAATGATCAGCGAACTGTCGCGATCGGCAACCGCGAGCAGCGCCTCCAGCCGGCCGAGTCGGCGATCGGTGCGCCAGTCCTTGGCCATTTCGACCGCGGCGCGGACCAGTTGGTGTCCGTGCTTCTCGAGCTTGGCCTCGAACAATTCGAACAGTGTGAACGCATCGGCGGTCGCGCCGGCGAACCCGGCCAGCACGTGTCCGCCGCCGAGCCGCCGCACCTTGCGCGCGTTGGCCTTCATGATCGTGTTGCCCATCGTGACCTGGCCGTCGCCGCCGACGACGACCTGGTTGCCGCGACGAACGCTGACGATCGTCGTCGCATGGAAGGATTCGCGCATCGGGACGTGTCCGTTCGAGGTCGAACGGACCAGATGGGGGCGGTGTGGCGGGCGATCAAGCAGGGCGCACAGCCCCACTGTAGGAGGGGCTTCAGCCCCGACCGCGAGCGATGATGTTCGATGCGGTCCGGCATGGCGCGAACGGCAAGCCCGCTGGCGACCCTCGGCTGTCCGGCCGGTTCAGGCAGTCCGGTCGGGGCTGAAGCCCCTCCTACAGGGGCGCGGTTACTCGTCGCGGGTGACCCGCAGCACTTCCTCGACCGAGGTGGCGCCGGCCAGCAGCTTGGCCCAGCCGTCGTCGATCATCGCCGGGGTGTGCTGCCGGGCGAGTCCGCGATCAAGCAGGGCGCACAGCCCCACTGTAGGAGGGGCTTCAGCCCCGACCGCGAGCGATGATGTTCGATGCGGTCCGGCATGGCGCGAACGGCAAGC